>CAWGNG010000030.1:0-334138 GCA_963823895.1 uncultured Planctomycetaceae bacterium | reverse complement strand
ATCCGTAACAAACGACGACACCGCCAAACTCGCCGACATTGGCACCCGCGCCCGATTGCGGGCCGAGCGGAAGATGGGGCAATTGCTGGGCTCGACGCCAAGGGCCAAGGGTGGCCAACCGCATCAGAAGCGGTCGAAATCTACCAGTAAGCACAAGGCACCAGTAGAACAAACCCTTTCGGAACTGGGGATCAGCAAAAAGGAAAGCTCGCAGGCACAAATGCTGGCCGACATTCCCCGTCCCGTTTTCGACGCCGTGAAGTCAGGCGAGAAGGCCATTGCCGACGTAATCCGAAGAAAAAATGAAATGCCATAGTTGACAAGCTGCTAATTATCGGATAGGATTAGAACCGATGAGAACCAAACGGCCTGAAAAACTGAGCGACCAGTTGCGGCGGCTGATCGAAGAATCGCCACTGTCACGGTACGAAATCAGCAAGCGAACAGGCATTGCCGCATCGACGTTGTGCAAGCTGGTTCAAGGCGAGCGCGGCATATCCACGGATTCGTGGGACTTGCTGGGCGAGTGCTTGAATCTACGGCTGGTTGTCGATAAGACCTCCAAGCGGAAAGGTAGGTGAGCGATGGCGTCAATTACAAGAGAGTCAAACGGCCGGCGGACAATCCAATTCATCGGCAGCGACGGCAAGCGGCGGTCGATTCGGTTAGGAAAATGTTCGCAGAAGACGGCCGAAGAGGTTCGCGCCAAGGTGGAACGCCTGGCAGCAGCGGTCAACAACGGCACGGCGCTGGACGAGGAAACCAGCCGATGGGTGGCAGACCGTGACGACCTGCTATACAACCGGCTGGCAGCGGTTGAACTTGTCCCCGTGCGCGACAGAACCACGCTCAAAGCGTTCGTCGAGTCGTACATCGACGGCCGGGTGGACGTGAAGCCTTTGACCAAGACCAAGTACCGTAGCACGCTGCGAACGCTGACGGCGTTCTTTGGGGAGGATAAACGGTTGCGGGACATCAACGCCGGCACCGCTGAAGATTGGCGGCGGAACTTCGTTAAGAAGGAAATTGCCGAGAACACCATCCGCAAGTACACGGCCGTGGCCAAGCTGTTCTTCGGGGCGGCGGTCAAGAAGCACCTGATCCGCGACAATCCGTTCTCACACCTCAAGGCCACGATCCTGCCCAACCGCGAGCGGTTCTACTTCGTCACGCGGGAGGAAACCGAAAAGGTCATTGCGGCCTGCCCCGATAGCGAATGGCGGCTAATCGTCGCCCTGGCACGCTACGGGGGCTTCCGGTGCCCGTCTGAGCATCTGAGCCTACGCTGGCGGGATATTGACTGGGAACACGGCCGCATGAAGGTGAACAGCCCCAAGACGGCCCACCACGCGGGCGGCGAATCCCGCGTTGTCCCGATCTTCCCCGAGTTGCGCCCGCACTTGGAAGCGATGTTCGACGAAGCGCCGGATGGGGCCGAGTACGTGATGACGGATCGCTACCGCAGCATGAAGACGTTCGACCTCATCAATTTCCGCTCCCGGCTGCTCGACATCATCGCCGCGGCAGGGTTGAAGCCGTGGCCCAAACTCTTCCAAAACATGCGTAGCACGCGGCAGACGGAACTGTCCGAACTGTTTCCTTCGCTCGTCGTTTGCGGCTGGCTGGGAAATAGTCGAGTGGTTGCCGAAAAGCACAATTTGCTGACGACCGAGGAACACTTCGCCAAAGCTATCAAAGAGGCGGTGCGGAATCCGGTGCAGCAACCGGCGGCGAGTGTTCGCAACACCCCGCAATTTCCCGAGAAATACGAGGGTTTGCGAGGTGTTGCGATAGTGTCAGTGGCCGAGGCGGGACTTGAACCCGCACGAGCGATTAAGCCCACGGGATTTTAAATCCCGAGCGTCTGCCGATTCCGCCACTCGGCCAAAAACAGCCCGCAATTTCGAGCGGAAAATCACGGGCGTTGCATTGCGAAGCCGCAAGAGGCTACTTCTTATCTTTCCCTCCGTTCCCTCCATTGCCTAAGGCCACGATTCGGTTGATCGCGTTGAGGAACGCCCTCGCGCTGGCCTCGACGCTGTCGGTCGAGACCCCGCGGCCGCGATACACGCGGCCCTCGTGCTCGACTTGCACCATCGCCTCGCCCTGGGCATCCTTGCCGAGGGTGACGCTGTGGACGGTGAAGTCGCGGCACATCACCGAATAGCCGGTCACCTGCTCGATGGCCAGAAAAACGGCGTCGATCGGGCCGTCGCCGCAGGCCACCTCGACGGTGCGCTTCTCGTCGCCGCGGCGGAGACGGAGCGTCACCGCCGGCACCTGGCCGGTTCCGCAGACTACTTTGTACGAATCGAGCGTCCATTTCTCGCCGATCGCGTGGATCTGCTGTTCGACCAGCGCGGCGATGTCGGCGTCGTAGATTTCCTTCTTCTTGTCGGCCAGCATCTTGAACTGCTCGAAGACGACGTCGAGCTGCTCGCCGGAGAGGGTGTAGCCCATTGCCTTGGCGCGGTCGGCCAGCGCCGCCCGGCCGCTGTGTTTGCCCATCACCAGGTCGCTGGTCGAGAAACCGACGTCCTCGGGATGCATGATTTCGTAGGTCGTCCGCTCTTTGAGCATTCCGTCCTGGTGGATGCCGGCCTCGTGGGCGAAGGCGTTTTGGCCGACGATCGCCTTGTTGCGTTGCACGTGGATGCCGGTGATGTTGGCCGCCAGCCGGCTGGTGGGCACCAGACGCGGGGTGCGGATGCAGGTGGCGGCGCGGTAGTAATCGCCGCGGGTTCGCAGGGCCATGACGATCTCTTCCAACGAGCAGTTGCCGGCCCGTTCGCCCAGCCCGTTGACGGTACACTCGACTTGCCCGGCCCCGGCTTCGATGGCCGCCAGGCTGTTGGCCACGGCCAGGCCGAGGTCGTTGTGGCAGTGAATGCTGATGACCGCCCGGTCGATGTTCGGCACGCGGTTGCGGAGCGTCTGGATGACCTCGTGCATCTGACTCGGCGTGGAGTAGCCGACGGTGTCGGGAATGTTGACCGTCGTGGCGCCGGCGGCGATGGTGGCCTCGACCACCTGGCAAAGGAAGTCGGGCTCGGTGCGGGTGGCGTCCTCGGGCGAGTACTCCACGTCGGCGCAGAAGCCGCGTGCCCGCTTCACTCCCGCCACGGCTTGCCGGATGATCTCCTCCTTGCTCATTTTCAGCTTGTGCTGGCGGTGGATGGGGCTGGTGGCGAGAAAGACGTGCAGCCGCGAGCGTTCGGCATGTCGCAGGGCGTCGCCCGCCCGATCGATGTCGGCATCGCGGCAGCGGGCCAGGCCGCAGATCACCGCTCCGCGCACGCTGCGGGCGATTTCACGCACCGCCTCGAAATCGCCGGGCGACGCGATCGGGAAGCCCGCCTCGATCACGTCCACGCCCAACTCGACCAGCGCATGGGCGAGTTCCAGCTTCTCGGTCAAATTCATGCTGGCGCCGGGCGACTGTTCGCCGTCGCGGAGCGTGGTGTCGAAGATTACAATCTGCCGGGGCGTCGCCGAAGTCGCATTGCTCATGCCGTTCCCTTTCAACAAAAAACCCCAAAGCCGGCGTCGGCCTCGGGGTTCGTTTCTTCTGCACGTTGACGCTAGGTGCGAACCCTATGGCCGGCGCTTCGGAAGCGCCCGTAATAACAAGGCCAAGAGGTTCTTAAGCAGCGTCATAATACTCCTACTCTACCTGGCGAGAGCGGCGGGGTCAAGCGCGGAGTTGCCCGTCGCGGCTTCCCTATCCACCCGCAGGTGGGGACGACCGGCCGGCAATTCGCGATTTTCCTGTAAACACTTTCGGCGAACCACTCGGTCACTTGACTGAACTGACGCCGCGGGCCTGTAATGGCACAATCAAACCGAAGGTGCCTGTTTTGAAGAAGCCGCCGAGCTACGACGCACTGATCCGGCCAATCGAAGAGCAGATGATGCGGTCGATCTGGCGGATCACGGGCTTGGCCGAGGACGCCGAAGACGCCCTGCAAGAGTCGCTGACGATTATCTGGAAGCGGCGGGCGCGGATCGAACGGCATCCGTGTCCACGGGCGCTCATTTTGCGAATCTGCGTACACTGCGCCTGCGACGTGCTGCGGGCGCGATTGCGCCGCGGGGCGCGGGAGAAGACCGTCGCCGATCCCGATGCTCTGCATTCGAAAGACTCTCCTGCCGGAGAGCGGTTGGACAAAGAGGGGCTGCGAAACGACATTTTGCGTGCGTTAGTGCGGCTTCCCGATCGCCAGGCGGCGGCGGTGGTGATGCGGCACATTCTGGAACTTTCCTACGAGGAGATCGGCGGTGCTTTGGGATGTTCGCAGGCCACCGCCCGCGTGCATGTCAATCGAGCGTGCAAGAAACTGAGCCGGCTATTGGCCCATCTCGGTCCTTTGCGCTCTACGGAGAGCACAAAATGAACACGACAGAAGAAAACGACGCTGTTCGTCAAGCGTTAAGGCAAGCGATGCCCGACGATCTTCCGCCGGTGATTGCCGAGCGAATGCAGAGTCGGTTTGTGGCATTGCGTCGGCGATGCGATACGGAATCATTACGGCCACGAGGTCGAATCACAGAGTGGATTGGAGGATTTACCATGCGACAACGGATTGCGGCATTGGGAAGTGTCGGCGTTGCAGCGATATTGGGATTCGTGTTGCTGTGGGGCGGCGGCACGGCACAGCAGGCTTCGGCGATGGAAAAAATGGCGGAGAGCATTCGCGAAGCGAAATCGTATCGAGCAACTTGCATTGAAGAAGGCAAGATGGTTCAACCGGACAAGTCAATACTATGGGGAAAGAGGTGTGGAAAGTTGTATTGGCAGGCCCCTCGTTCCTATCGAATTGATATGGAAGAATGCCAAAGTTCAACGGGCAAAACCGATGGCGAGAGGACAACGCAGATATCTTTTGCGGATAAGCCCGGGATTAATATCGATCACAGCAACAGGAAATACGTCCGGCAACCCGCAAGGCAAGGGCAGATTCCGCCTCTGTTGATGATCGAAAAGTTGGGAAACTTTGTCGGCGAGGCGAATCGGACTCTGGGCGACAAGGAAATAGGCGGCAAGAAGACCCAGGGGTTCCAAATTGATGCCCACAAGATCGACCCGGACGTGCGGCAGGGGACTATGATGGACATTTGGATCGACCAAGAGTCTCACCTTCCCGTCGAAATCTCGATCGACATGAAGAAAATGATGGCTCTGCCTGAGGGAGCTACTTACACCACACGGATCGAGGGCATTGAGTGGAATGTCCGGTTGGGGTCGACGTTGTTTGGCACAACTCCCCCAAGGGGCTACACGGAAGCGCCAATTCCGGACGTGCGACTCTCGGACTCCGGACGCCTCAAGCAGGTTGTCGACGCACTCACAATCTACTCAAAACTGACCGGCGGGCATTATCCCCAGGTGAGGATGGTCTACGGCGATACGACCCGCGACGAGGTGGTCAAGCAACTCGGCATCGCATGGCCTCCGAAAAGCGTCGATCAGATGAAGGAAGCGAAGTACACCAAGGCATTCAAGGCTGCTCGGGGATTTGCCGAGATCAACGTCATCCAACGCGATAACCCGGACGCCGCCTACTACGGCAAAACCGTCCGGCCGAAGGACAAGGATAAAGTGCTCTTGCGTTGGAAGCTCGACGACGGCCGCTACCAGGTCATCTTCGGCGATCTGCACGCCGAGACCGTAACGGCGGAACGGCTCCGGGTGTTGGAAGTGAAGTGACTTTTGGGAAGACCGCCAAGGAACACTGATCTCCACTAATCTCCGCTGATTCCTTTCATTAGCGTCGATCAGTGGCGATCAGTGTTCCGAAGGGCGTTGATTCCTGGGACGAGCGGCCTTCTACCACGCTGGCCTTCTTGCCCATTCTCTGCGGCTTCGCGACTTTGCGTGAGCCCCGCAACTGTCGCCGATATTCCAGCCGCGCCGTTCTTGTGTCAAGCGGCGGTTTCGGCTACGATTCGCCACCCCCTAAACTCGGTGCCCGCATGGACTACGAGGTTCAGCACAGTTCCCGCCGCTGTTCGATCACCGGCCGGGAGTTGCGCCGGGCGAGACGTATTATTCGGCGATCGTGGCCAAAGGAGCGGAGGTGATTCGCTCCGACTTCGCCGCCGACGCCTGGCCAGGGCCGCCGGCCGAGGCCATCGGCTGGTGGAAGTCGCAAATCCCGAATCGTGCGGAAGGGAAGAAGCACTGGGCCCCCAACGACGTGATGCTCCAATTCTGGGACGAGTTGGCCGCGCAACCCGACAAGCAAGATATGCGTTACGTGCTGACGCTCCTGCTGGTGCGGCGCCGCGTCTTTCGGCTGGAGGAGGAGAAACTCGACGAACAAGGGCGGGAAGTGCTGGTTGTCGATTGTCCCCGTCGCGAGGCGACCTACGAGGTTCCGGCCGTGATGCCCGAGCCGGCGCGAATTGACCATATCCAAGAGGAGTTGGCGGCGCTGCTGCAATGATGAGGGACCAGGGGCGAGGGGCCAGGGGATGAGGGATGAGAGATGAATGACGAAGCTCGAATGACGAATGACGAAAGAAGGCCGAAGCTCGAAGCTCGAAATTCGTCATTCTTTCGTCATTCGTCATTCGTCATTCGTCATTTTTCCACCCGTCATTTCGCCCCGACCAACCACCAACTTCGCTGGCTCTTGTTGATCGTGACCGGCCTGTTCTCGCTGAGCGGCGCGAGTTGCCCGCATTTCTTGCAGCAGTACACCAATCCGATGCCGCGGCTCCTGCCCGCCTCGCCGCCGCCGACGTTGGAACAGGTTATCGACGTGGTCAATAGGAACAGTTCGCAGATTCAATCGTTCTCGACCAGCCGCGCCTCGATCAGCGGGCCCGGCTTCCCATCGCTATCGACGAGCATTGCTTTCGAGCGGCCGCAGCAATTCCGCCTGCGAGCCACCAGTTTCGTCGGCGCCGAGTTCGATCTGGGCAGCAACGACCAACTGTTCTGGTTTTGGCTGAAACGCAGCCAGCCGCCGGCGATTTACTACTGTCGTCACGATCAATTCGCCGCCAGCCAGGCGCGGCAGATGACGCCGTTCGAGCCGCGCTGGTTGATTGAGGCTTTGGGCGTCGTCGAGTTCGACCGCAGCCTGCCCCAGCAGTTGACCGTGCTGCCGAACGACCGCCTGCGAATCGACACGATTCGCAACACGCCCGAAGGACCGACGATGAAAGTGACGATTCTCGATGGCTCGCAAGGCTGGATTCTCGAACAGCATCTCTACGACGCGCATCGCCGGCCGGTGGCCCATTCGATCGCCAGCGGCCATCGCCAGGATCCCTTAAGCGGGCTGGTCATGCCCACGGTCGTGCAGATCGATTCCCCGGCGGCGCAACTCTCGCTGCGGATCGACCTGGGCAACGTCGAGATCAACCGCCTGTCGGGCGATCGCGCGGCGCTCTGGTCGATGCCCAGCATCCCCGGCGTGCCGGTGGTCGATATCGGCGATCCCAACTTCCGCTTCTCCCCGCCGGCAGGCGTCCCCACCGTTCGTCGTCCCGCACCCGCCAACCGGCCGCGCGAGGCGTGGTAACGGCGTATCTGTTGTTCCGGCTGGCTGCCGATATCGTCGCTCGCCGGGAATTCTCCCGCACCCAGAGGTAGCCCATTCAGAGGAAGTCACTTTTCGAGAGAGAACCAACTGAAAATTGGGAGGAATGTTACTCTGACACCTGATATACTGATGTGTGAGACCCACGGTCTGTGTTTCCCACCCGTGCCTGCCGCTGGCGATTCACGCCGAAAGGAGAGCCAAATGAGCCGCTCGCGTGTCCGATATATCGTCGTCTTCGGGCTGTCAGTGTCGCTGATCTTCACCATCGCCCTGAGCGCCGGTCTGGCGGCAGACGCGGAGCGGCCGGACTTGGAAAAATTGGTGGGACAACCGGCGGACATCGCTTCGAGCGCGTATCAATATCGGGCGGATCGCAAGGCGGATGAGAATCCGCCGGAGAGTTGGTTCGCATTGATGTGGTGCGCCGGGCAACCGCTGAACAAGCCCGTCGATGTGCAGGCGACGGCGATCCGGCAGGCGCTGTGCGGATTGCTCTGGGAAGAGATCCGCCCGGTGAAAACGTTGGAACTGACATGGGCGGCCGACGCCAAGCGACGGCCCACTCTCGATGAACTGACGATCACGACCTTGAATGCCAAGTGCAGCGCCAGTTCGTGGTGGAACAACCTGGCGCCCGTAAAGCAGGCCGTGAAACCGACGGTCTCCGCCGATGGAAACACCTACGTCTACGATCTGGGGAAGGATACGTGCGGCATCGTGATCGGCGTCGCGGGAGGCAAGAGTGCCGCGGACTATGACGTGCCCACGGTGCGGGCGCTGACGGGGGAAACCTGGAAGAAGATGGATGTCGAGATCGAATGGGGCTTCGATCCGGCCACGGCCGAAAAGGACTGCAGCGGGCGAATCGAAACCTACGACGGCCGCGTTGCCGCCCTCCGTCCGCTCGGTGGCGACGGCACTACGGCGGCGACGGACGCTAGTTCCTGGCGTTCCGTCGGCAAAGGCCCAGCCCGCAGAGGCCTGAAATTCACGCTGCTCTACATGGGGACGTCGAAATGGCGGCGGGTGCAACCATTCACGACCCAACACGACGACGTGCCGCGAACCATCGTGACGCTCTGGACCAAGGCCGGCAACTTCTCCTTCCTCGCGGCCGACCTGGAAAACGGCCCGATCCTGGCGCCGGAGTACGGGTTCTTCGTCCGCCGGACTTCCGAACTGGCGTCGTCTCAGAATCCGGGCGCGCGGCGGATTCCGCTGGACCAAAAGATAAATAACATCGCCGGCAGCGCTGACCTGTTGGGCTGGGGCAGCGACGCTACGCCTTGGTTCGGCGGCAATCCGAGCGACAAACCGGTTTCGGTGTTAGGCATCACGATCCCGGCCCGCCATCTGGCCATGCATCCGGGGCCCGACTGCAACGTGGCCGTCGGCTGGCGCAGCCCGATCCGCGGAGAAGTTAAGATCAACGCCGGCGTCGCCTATGCCCAACTAGGCGGGAACGGCATCGAATGGTCGATCGTGAAGGAGACGAAAGCCGGCCGCAAAACGCTGGTCTTCGGGTCGACGAACGGAACCGGGTCGCAGACGATTCCCGCCGCGGCCGATGCGGCAAAACTGAGCGAAGTGGCCGTCGAACCCGGCGACATGATTTCTCTGGTCATCGGCCCGAAGGGAAGCCACGCTTGTGATTCGACCGTTATCGAGTTGGTCATTGCCGAAGTGGGCGGACAAGGGCGCGTCTGGAATCTGACCGACGACGTGGTGAAGACTCTGCACGCGGGCAATCCCCACGCCGATGGCCAAGGCAATGCCGACGTATGGCTTTTCTATGCCGAAAACCCACTGGCCATCTCCGAACCGCCGTTCTCCTTGGCCTCGTCGGCCACGAGTGCGGCGGAGTTCATCGACGAACTCAAGGCCAAGCACCTGAGCACCATCCGCCAGCGCGTACGGGCACATCAGGAGCAGACGTGGAAGGGCGCCGTGACGGCGATGCGCGGCGGCAACTTGCCGCCCCATCCCAAGCCGCCCGCCGGAGCGGAGCCGGTCATGCAGGTGCAGGTTCCGTGCGAACGCCTGACGGCCCAATGGAACTTGGGCGCCTGGCACCTCACGCGGCATTGCGAAAAGAACCCGAAGAACGGCCGGCTGTGGTTCAACGATTATCCCTACGGCATCTTGGCCGCCGAGACGTATATGGTCCTCGCCGCGCTCGATCTGATGGGTTCGCACCAGGCCGCCGAAGACGGTTTCGACCAATGGACGTCACTGCCGATGGATCCGAAGTCCGGCCCAGGCCATAACGCGGGAGCGTTGCCCGATCGTCCCACTGGGCTTTTCTCGGAGGGACACGGATGTCTAACGCACGCCGTCGGACCAACAGGAGCCGGCGGACAGATGGACGGCATCCATGCGTTCGGCCCGGGTTCGATCGGCTGGGCGTTGACCCAGCACTACTGGCTGACCGGCGACAAGAAATGGCTCGAAGCCGCCGCGCCGCGAATCAAGGCGAACGCCGAGTGGATGCTGCGACAGCGGCAGGTCATCGCGAAGGCGGCGCCGGGCGGCGGGCGTCTCTGGTGCAAAGGGCTGCAACCAGGGCTTCAAGTTACCCCGGACAGCGGCGGATTGTGGATGCAGTTCTACGAGGCCGAAGCCTACTATTGCAGCTTCGTCTTGCGTATGGCGGAGGTCTTGCGCGTAATCGATCCCGCGGGCGGAGCGAAGTTGGCGGCCGATGCCGCGGCGTACCGCAAAGATCTACTGGCGGCCGTCGATCGGTCAATCGCCCTTTCGCCCGTCGTGCCGGTGCGCGACGGCACGTATCATTCGGTCATTCCGTTCGCCTGTTACGTCCGCGGGCAGGGCACGGGTGCATGGGGCTGGCAGCGCGACGGCTCGGGTTCGCACGTCGGCCCGTTGTATTGGGAAACGGTGCAGACGGCGGCGCCGCTGATAAGCCCGGCCGGGCTGCTCTCGCCCACGGACGTGCGGGTGCAAGGATATTTCGACGTGTTGGAGGATCGGCTCCTCTTGGAGAACCCCTATGTAGGAGGCCGAAACTGGTTCGAGGCCGGCTGGCAGTATCAGGGCGGCCTGGAACGCACCTCGAACATGCACCTGGCGGCCGACGACGTTCCGGTCTTCTTGCGCTCCTTCCTGAATTGCTACGCCATCGACATCCTGCCGAACGACGGCTACACCTTCAACGAGCACGCCGTCCACGGCCCGCCGGACAAGATTTTTGAAGAGGCCGCCTTCCTTGAGCGCTTCCGCAACCTGCTGGTGATGGAGGAGGGGGATTCGCTCTGGCTGGCACGTGCTACGCCCAGGGCATGGCTGGAAGCAGGAAAGAAGATTTCGGTCAGCAACGCGCCAACGCACTTCGGCACGGTAAGTTATGAGATCGTCTCCGCCGCCGATCAGGGCACGATCGCCGCGACGATAGAGATGCCCTCGCGCAACCCGCCGAAGACAGTGCTGTTGCGGTTGCGGCATCCGCAGGCGCTGCCGATCAAGAGCGTCACCGTCAACGGGGAGCCGTGGAAGGATTTCGAGCCGGCGGGGGAAGTGCTTCGTCTGCACGATCTGAGCGGAAGCGTGAAGGTGGAGGCCGCTTATTGATGTGCTGCGTCGCCGTACGCGCCCAACATGCTGTTCTTCCGTAAGCGCTCAAAAATCGCCATCACACAACATGCACCTCCAGTATGCTCTGGCCGATGCACCTCAGTGGAATGCATGCGACGGCGAAGGCGGCAGGTTGTCGGGGGCTTCCCCAAGCTGACCCCTAGAGGCCGACGTGTACCAATCGATCACAGTCCGTTTCTCATCGCATCGGTAACATGATTGACAAAGGCCTGCACTTCTTTTTCCAGGGCATCGGTGGTCGGAGCATTCCAGTTCGGCTCGGGTACTGCAAAGCCATCGAATGCTCTCCTTCGAAGATCATCCCAAAGTTTGAATGCCTTGACCACCTCGCTGTTCGGTCTGGGAGGCTCCGCCTGCCCACCGGCCGCCTGTTTGGCAAACTGATACATTGCTTGAAGCTGCTCTGTCATCCCGCGCTTTCGTAGCGCACGGTCTGCTGCCGTCTTTGCGGCGGCCATTCGCGCCTGGACCCATTTACCTTTGACCGGAAAGTACTCCCAAAAACACTTGACAATGCGATCGGTGTCGCGCTTCTGGGTATCGGACAACGGAGTCGCGCCCGCGATTGTCGAGAAATAGAACGCCAAAGGTGCGAGAGAAGGGGCCGTTGCCGCGAACGGACGGTCTTGCCAACTCAAAAACGCCCCATTCAAATGTCAGCGCATAGAAGGCCATGATTGCGAGAATCGCCGCGGCGCCGACCGTGCGTATCCTGCGGCGCTGGCGTGCCAGTCCGATACCGATGGGAATGGCCACCCAAGCAAACGCTGCAAGGAGTGGCGAAATCGCCAGCGAGCGCCATGTAGACGGCAACGTACTATGGCGAATGAAGAAGTTGGCGACCGTGTTCAAAGCCGCGGCGGCAAGACAACATGCTCCCACCCAAGCTAGCGTCTGCCATTCGTCACTCTCTCTAAGCAGCCATTCACCAGAGGCGACTAATAGCATCATGGCTGCCGGCCATGCCATGAACAGAATGAGGTTCTGCGAAGAATCAACGAAGCCGGTTGCCCAGTGGGCAACAAACGGGGCCAGACCCCCGATAATCGCTGCGCCAACCATCTGCCGCCAGCTTCGACGCTGAATCGGTCCGGGCAGAGCCAAAACCACGCCGTAGCCGACGTAGCTCAGGATCGTGGCGGAGTAGTCCCACGGATACCCAAGCGTTAGAGCTTGAACCGACCAATAAGCCGCTTGGAGCAGCAGCGCGATTATCAAGCAAGAGCGGAAAGGCGTCCACCGAACATCTCGCTCAGGAATAGCTGATTCACGGCTGCTGTCGGGCTCAGCTCCGTGGTCGGTTATCGTTGGGTCGTCGTCCTCCGGCCTGAAGTTCGGGTCTGGCGTCCCTCCCCGGTCACCGCCACAGTTCCAGCAAACCTCGAAGTTCTCGGCAACCGATTCACCACAGTTTCCGCATTGCCACATTGGTTCTTCCCTCACACGGCTTGGCTATTGATAGCCGTCCATCACCTTCATGCCGTTAATCAGCCACAGTTTTTCGATAACTAGCCGGGGTATCTCCGCCTGCAATCCGCGTTGGCGCTTGCTAGTGATCTGATTGCCTGAAACGGTAAGGTGCCGCAGATTGGAGAAATCTCCTACAACCGCCAATCCGGCATTTGTGACTTGAGTATCGGAAACATCGAGCGAGTCTAGATACCGAAAACCTCGCAATCGGGGAAGATCGTGATCTCCGAACACGGCACCAGAGCGCGGAAAGGATACCGAGACGACGTTTCCTCCCCTGAATCCGACGTTGATCGGAGTTCTTTTGAGGCTCGACAGCAGAATTAGCTGCCGGCCGCAGTCTTGGGCCCAGCCTATGCCCAGAACGACCAGGAAAAGTATGATAAGCAGTTTTCTCGGGCTTACGCGAGAACGCCACGCGGACGAATGCCCGCGATTCGGGAGCGCAGACGCCAGTTCAGGTCTTTGCGATCGGTCCATATTCGTCTCCACAAAGGAGCACCCACCTCGAACAGCGGTTCTTCGCTAGCGATCGATTATATCGGACGTTCCAACGTCTGCCAACAACTGCCTGGTCGCCACACCGCCAATCCACAAAGCACTGACGGCACGGCGAAGCGGCTCGCTTTCGGCGGCGGGCCTGCACCAGCGTGTAGAGTGTCGCTGCCGTCTTCCCGCCGCTCTCGCTGCCAGAGAATAAGTAGTGCCTCAACCGATCTGACTTGACAGGTTTTGGTGGAGATGGTATTTCGCTTTCCGGGGCAACAACCTGTCAGGAGAGCGAACATGGGCAAGGAAGCCAAGTACGTGGTTCGGCTATCGAACGAGGAACGAGGTCAATTGGAGGATCTTGTGGCGCGAGGACGGGTGGCGAAGGCGACTCGTCAGCGGGCACAGGTGTTGCTACGTGCCGATCAGGGGCAGGGAGGTTCCTGCGCCGTGGACGAAGCGATTGCGGATTTGGTGGGCGTCAGCTTATCGACGGTCCACCGAGTTCGGCAACAGTTCGTCGAAGAAGGTTGGGAGGCATCGTTGTACCGTAAGCCGGCCACAAATCGACAATATCGCAAACTGGACGGTGTGCAAGAGGCCCACTTGGTGGCTTTGGCCTGTTCGTCACCGCCAACGGGCCGGGTGTGTTGGACGATGCAACTGCTGGCCGACAAATTGGTGGAATTGGAGATCGTCGAATCGATTGGGCGCGAGGCCGTTCGCACCACGCTGAAAAAAACGTTCTTCAGCCCTGCGCAAAGAGCAATGGGTATTGCCGCCGGAGCAAAACGCCGATTTTGTTCTGCGCGATGGAAGACGTGCTTGAAGTCTACCAACGGCCCTACGATCCGCAGCGACCGGTCGTGTGTTTTGACGAGCAAAGCAGGCAATTGACCAAAGAAACACGTCGGGCGATTCCCGCCGCGCCTGGGCGTCCGGCGCGGGTGGATTACGAATATGAGCGTAACGGAACGGCCAATCTGTTTATGATCTTTGAGCCGCTGGCGGGCAAGCGTCGCGTGAAGGTGACCGACCGACGTACCGCGTTGGATTTCGCCGAGGTGATTCGGGAGTTGGTGGACAGCTATCCGATGGCGGAGAAAATCGTGTTGGTGATGGACAACTTGAACACGCACAAGATGGCTTCGCTCTACGAGGCGTTTGCCCCCGACGAGGCTCGCCGACTGATCGAACGGCTGGAGGTTCACTACACGCCGAAACACGGCAGTTGGCTGGACATGGCCGAGACGGAGTTAAGCGTGATGACCAAACAGTGCCTTCGGCGGCGGATTCCCGATAAACCCACACTGGTCCGCGAGGTTGCCGCTTGGGAATCCACACGAAACACCGCTCGATGCCGCATCGACTGGCGTTTCACTACAGCCAACGCCCGAATCAAACTCAAACGCCTCTACCCGTCAATTCAGGTCGGTTGAGGCAGTAGTTCTTCCTGCCAATGGCCACGGGAAGCCCAAACGGTTCGGCGGCAGCCGCCACAATCCCGTCTTCACCACCCCGCTTGACACCGGCAGCAGGCGGTGATAGCCTATTGTTTTGATGCAGCCGTCTTGACGGGCTTTTTTTTCGACATCCTGCCTAAAACGTTTTAGATACCTCGTGCCCGCAAAGCGATCGACGTCCGCCACGGGAAACAAGCGCGTCACGGTGACCGACGTGGCGCGGCGGCTGGGGCTCTCCAATACGACCGTGTCGATGGTCCTAAACCGCCGCGGCGCAGAATACGGCATTGCGCCGGCCACCGCCAAGCGAGTGCAGCACGAAGCACGGAGGATGAATTTCCATCCTCGCGCCGCAGCCCGGCAACTGGTGGGCAAGCGGAGCAACGCGGTCGGCGTGCTGATCAACACCGAGGCCATCGCCGACCCGCGGCTGATCCAGCGGATGGAGATTCTGGCTGCCGAGCGCGGCCTGCGCTTCATCGTCGGCCACGCCGTGGGCACGAGCGAGAAGGTCAAGACCTACCTCGACGACTTCCGCGCCCGCGGCGTCGATGGGATCATCAGCATCTTCCACGGCCATCCCGATTATGCCGACACGGTGCTGCCGCAACTGGCGCGGTTCGACAACGTGGTCTATTTCGAGAAGCCGGAGACGCCGCGACGGCGGGCCGCGGCCAACGCCTGTTACGTGCAGCCCAACTACTACGAAATCGGCCGAACGGGCGTGCAGCATCTGCTCGATCGGGGACGGCGGCGAATCGGCACCGTCCTCAGCGACTTGGTCTTTCCCTACGCGCGAGCCCGCTTCCGCGCCTATGGCGACGCGCTGGCGGCGGCGGGACTGAAGCGGGAGAGGCGGCTCGCATGGGTGACCGACCGCCAGCCGGGAATGCACTGGACGTCGCCCTTTTCCGAGGAATTGGCGGCGCGGGCCGTCGAGGCGGTCGTGACCAAGGGAAAGGCCGACGCGATTCTGGCCGTGAACGATCTCTACGCCGCTCGGCTCATCGCCGCCTTGCAGCGGAGCGGCCGCCGCGTGCCCGACGACGTGGCGGTCATCGGCTGCGACAATGAGGACATCGGCACGGTTGTCGCTCCGCGCGTTACCACATTTGAGTTGCACGTCGATCAGGCGGCGGCGGCGATGGTCGGGTTGTTGTTCGAGCTGCTCGATCGCGGCCAGGTCGCCCGGGAGCGCCGCGCGGTAATTGTGCAGCCGACGTTGGTTGTTCGCGAGTCATCGTAAGTACTCGCCACACGCCGTGTGCCGACAAGAGAACTGTGGGAGTTTGCCCGAGAACCAAAGACGGCACACAGCGTGTGCCTGATACGGGGCGGTAGTGGAGCAGACCATGACGTGGATCGACTGGGCCGTGGTGGTTCTTGTGGTTGTCGCCTCGATCGCGGCGGGGACCGGCGTCGTCCGTCTCTCCTCGCGCCACGGGGCGGTCAGCTACTTCACCAGCGACCGCAACCTGCCCTGGTGGGCCATCGCTATCTCGAACACGGCGACGTACCAGTCGGGCAACGGGCTTTTCGTGGCGTTCATCCTCACTTACGGCCTGGCCGCCAACTGGCTGTGGTGGGCGAGTTGGATCGTCTGGATGCCCTTGGTGGCGATCGTCTGGGCGCCGATGTGGCGGCGGATGCGGATTATGACCACCGCCGAATTGAATACGCTCCGCTATGGCGGCCGGCCGGCGGCGGTCGCGCGGAAGATCTACGCCCTGGTCTGCTGCTTCGGGTTCTCGGTGCTGCTGATCGGATACATCACCGGTTTCTTCGCCAAGACGATCGCGCCGATCGTGCAGATGGAGGAATGGCAGATTCTCTTGATCTTCGGCGGCACGACGGCTCTATATACGATGTTCGGCGGGCTGATGGGCGTAGTAGTTACGGAAATCCTGCACTTCATCATCCTGCTGATCGGCTGCACGGTGTTTGTCTTTATTGCGATGGCTCAACAGGGTGGTTTGTCGCACATTCTGGAGACGATCCGCGCCACACGCCCCGAGGCGTTGGCGCCAGGTGCCGCCGGTGAACGTCGCCTCGGCCCCGGAGAATTCCATCCTGCTGTTTACGATCGTGATCTTGGTGCTGCAAGGGATTTTCTTCGCCGGCTCGCCCACCGCAGGGGAGGGCTCGACCGCGCAGCGATTCATGGCCGCCAGAAACGAGGGGCACGCAATCGCCGGGCAGCTCTTCAATTGCTTCTTGGCGCTGTCGCTGAGGGTTCTTCCGCTGATCGGCGTGGGATTGGTGGCGCTGACGCTCTTCTGGCCCGAAAATCTCGCCAAGACAATCCCCACGCCCAAAGGAATGACCGTGATTGATCCGGTCCGCGCCTGGGCGGAGGTCATTCTCCGCTGTCGCGCGGCGTTGCCGGTCGGCCTGGTGGGATTGCTGATTTCGGTCGAGGTGGCGGCTTATACCTCCACGCTCAGCGCATTGATCAACTGGGGCAGCAGTTTCGTTATCAACGACATCTATCGCCCGTGGGATCCCCACGCCTCGCCGAGACGCGAGATTTGGGTTAGCCGGCTGACCACCCTGATTCTGTTTGTCGCCGCCAGTCTGGTGGCCGTTCTCTACGTCAAGCAGGTGATAGGCTGGTTCATGTTCATCAACTCGGCGATGGTGATCTTCTTGCTGCCGCTTTCGTTCTTTCGTTTTTTCTGGTGGCGTTTCAACGTGTGGGGCGAGCTGTCGGCAATCGTGCTGGGCCTGCCGTTGTCGATCCTGATCTGGTTCGTGTTTGATTTCCAGAATGCCGCCAAGCATCCGATGTGGCAAGGCTTGGGACTCCTGTTCGGGTTGAGTTTCCTGATCCTGATAATCGCGACCCTGCTGACACCGGCGGAATCACCGCAGACGTTGAAACGCTTCTATCAGCGATGTCGGCCACCTGGTTTTTGGGGGCCAATCCGTCCCGAAAACGAGTCGGCAACCGTCGGAATCCCCTCGACCGGCCGACTGATATTCAACTGCACAATCGGCGTCTTGGCTTGCCTGGGATTGGTCTTGGCGACGAACGCCATCTATGTCATGGATTGGATCACGTTTGCGATTGGAGTGTCCGCCGCACTCGGATTCGGTGGGTGGCTCGTACGCCGCGTTATCGACTCCCCGAGCGGCGAGTTCACTTTGCACCTCTCTTCCTCGGAAGAGACCGATCATCAACCCCCGGAAGCGTCCTCGAATTGACCTCGCGTTGAAGAGATCACGCCATGCAGCCACTCCCGCGAAGAACCGCCGGCATCGTCCTCCTGGCAACGCTCCTTCTTCTTGGAACGGCGCTGGTCGGCTCCGCGCAGTCGGAAGGCGGCAATTCCACCGCGAAATGCACCGCCGTGCGCAGCGGCTCGCAGATCGATCTGATCTCGCCCGCCTTCGTCTATCGGCTCGACACGGCCGACGGACTGAAGGGCGTCGCTTGGCAGAATCGATTGACCGGCACGCGCATCTCCCTGGGGTCCGGGGCCGAGGTCGAGTTCAATCTGGATGCGGCCGACCGCCGCCTGTTCATCACCGGATGGAAGATGGCGAGCGGCCAGCCGGGATTCGTTCGGCCCGACGAAGAAGGGGGCTACAAGCAGGGATGCGCGGCATACGACTTCGACGACTCCGGCTGGTACACGCGCACGCCGCCGATGTCGTACGGCACGCCGGAAAGCCCCGAGTTGTCCGATTACTACTGGGCTCGAACCCGCGTCTTCCTGCCCAACGACAGCAACGAGAAGGACCTGTCGCTCGTGCTGGGCGGGTTCGGACTGTTCGAGTATCGCTACATGAGGGTCTTCGTCAACGGGCATGAGGTCGGTACGCGACGCTACAGCACCCGCTGGAGCGAGCCGGGCCTCTTCGATCTGGGTCCGAAATCGAACGTTCACCGTTTTCTGCGATTTGGCCAGGACAACGTCATCGCGCTGCAACTGGCCGGCTACAAGTGCCGCACGGCGAAATTGAACGAACTCGACCCTCGACACCAACGCGATTTGTCGGCCCGATACTATTGGCCGGGGCAATTCGAGCAATACCTGGCCGTCGGCAAGTCGTTTGTCAGTCCGAAGCTGCGGGTGACCCACGTCAAAATCGCTCCGGGCGGCGACGAGTGCCAGGTCCAAGTCCAACTTGCGGCCGCCGATCGCAAGATTACGGCCACCATGACGTATCGCTGGAATTCAAGCGAACCGGTGCTGCACAAGTTTACGGAAGTACAAAATAACTCCGCCAGCCAAGTCCGGCTGCTGAACGTGCGGCTCGGCGACTTCACCACGGACCTTTCCGTCTCGGAAGGGGAACAAGGTTTCCCGGTCTACATCGACGACCAGTTCTTCGCCGCGCTGGCCCATCCCGCCGGCTGGGCAATCGGGCAGGACGGCCGCGTCATCCTGCGGCATTATCCGGGCAAGATACTTCAGAGCCGGGAATCGTTCTCCTGCATGGAAACCGTGCTCGGCGTCGGCCCGGCGGGCGGGGCGAGGCGTGCTTTCCTCGCCCACCTCCAGAGCCGCATGCGCCGCGTCGTGCGAAAGCACGACAAGCCCTACGCGATCTTCGATCCCTTCGGCGCGTGGCCAAACGAAGACTGGTGGGGTGGACCCGCATCGTACATGCTCGACCAGATCAAAAACGTCATCGCACCCGAGGTCAGAGAGTCGGGCTGCAAGTTCGATTTCTACTGCCTCGAACTTTGGCGAGACATCAAGGGGGACATCGAACACCCGAACACGAAGACTTATCCCAAGGGATTCGGCCGCATCCGCGACGAACTGGCAAAGCTTGGAATCGGCTTTGCGCTGTGGAACGATGTTAGCGGGCCGCTCTCCTGGACTTGCGGCGAGAATCCCAAATTGTGGCCCGATTTGACCCATGACCCGACATGCCCCTACCAGCCGGAACTACCCTGGCTGTGCATCGCCGAGGAGCCGCTCAAGGGCATGTTCACCGGGGCGTTCATCAATCACATCCGCAAGAACAATCTGCGGTTGTTGAAGATGGACGGCAACATGTCGATCTGCTACAACCCGCGGCATCGCCATCTGCCCGGCGTTTACTCGACCGAAGCCATCTGGAACGCATTGGCCGACATAACCCGCGACCTCGATCGGGAGTGTCCCGATCTTTTCATCATGCTCTACTGGGGCTGTCGCTCGCCTTGGCACTTGCTGTATGGAGACGTCTCGTTCGATCCGGGCCTGGCATTGGAGGCGGCGCACCCCAGCGCGTGTCCGGCCCCTTACATCCGCGACAGCATCCCCGTCGGGCTCGATCAGGCGCAGTGGTTCTGCGACGACACGCCGAAATTGGGCAAGGATTCGCTCGGCGTCTGGCTTTCGCGATGGGGATGGAATAGCGGCGTGGGTAAGGAGCGATGGCAGGAAGGTTTCATCATGGACATCGCCCGCGGCAGCCTCTTGGCCCAGCCGTGGTCGGACGACGGCAGCCTGTCGAAACTCGAACGCAGCCAACTGGCCGACTTCATCGCGCTGTTGAGAGAGCGGCCCGACTGCTTTCGCAACTCCCGCTTCATCCTCGGCAATCCCTGGAAGAACGAACCCTACGGCTACTGTTGCAGCGACGGCCAGCGGGCGTTCTTGGCGATCAACAATTGCACGCTATCCGATCAGACCTTGCGACTGGAGTTGAACTCCGCGTGGGGATTGCCCGATGCGGGGCGGTGGGACATCTACCGCTGGTATCCCGCGCCGGCCAGACTGACCGCCGACGGCCCATCGTTTGGCTCAACGGCGGCGCTTGGCGTTCGTCCGTCGCAGGTGACGCTGTTGGAAGTCGTGCCGGCGGGGAGCCGACCGTCGCTTGCGCGATTTTGCGAGCGTGCCGCTTGTTTCCCGGTTTGCCGAGCCAAGCCGCAGTCTCGACGTCAAGGTCACACCAGTCAGTGCGGCAAGTGCGCCGCCGAAAAGGACTTTGCGGCTCAACTGCCAGTTGCCGCCATCGCCGGGCGGGGGAATACTGATGCTCGCCGTGGAAATGAGAAGGGGCGATTTGGCCGTCAACTTGGGCAATAACGGGGCGAACTTCACCGCCTCGGCGAGCATCTCAGGTACGCCCGTCTCCTGTCAGACAATCATCACCAGCATCAGCTTTCCTTGGCCCTGGCAGGGATGGCGAATCGCGGTGGGACCTTGCGACAAGCCTCGCAGCGTCGAGTCACTGATTACAGCAACGATTCCCGCCGACGTAACACTTATCTGCCGGGGTTACTTCCTGCCAAAATAGATCATCGGAGGAGCATTATGACGTCTTCTCGACGAAACCTGCCAATTCTGATTATTGCGGCCTGGTGCGGTCTTGGCGTTGCGGTGGCGGGGCAGCGGTCGCCCGGCGGGGTGCTGCCGCTGGATCTGGCCAAGGAATTGCGGCCTTTGCCCGAGCCATTGCCCCACGGCAAACAGCCCGGCTTCAAGCTCCGCGGCATCAAGGGCTGGGCGTGGACTCCCGAGCAGTACCTGGCGGAGATTCCCGTCCTCGTCGAGTACAAGATGAACTTTCTGATGAACTGCTACGCCAGTCTTTACGGCGGCGGCTGGAGCTGGGGAGCGAACTCGAATCGCTGGTGGGAACCGTTGCCGACGACGAAGAAACAAGGACTGGAGAAGGTCATCCGCACCGCACAGGCGCAGGGGTTGCACTTCTGCTTTTCGATGAATCCGCAACTCCTCTCGCCGCGGCCCCTCAATCCAACAAGCGACGAAGATTTCGAGAAACTCTGGCAGCACTACGCCTGGGCCCAAAGCCTGGGCGTGAAATGGTTCAATCTCTGCCTGGACGACGTCCAGGTCATGGCGGGACTGCGAATCGATGCGAGCGACCATTGCAAGTGCGTCAACAAGCTCTTCGCCCGCCTGCGGGAAAAGGATGCGGACGTCCGCTTCATCTTCTGTACGACCTACTACGGCGGAACGGGGAACGAACCCACGGTTGTCGGCTACCTCGACACCGTGGCCCGCGATCTCAATCCGGAAATATATATCTTCTGGACCGGCGACACGTTCAACCGCATCACCCGCGCCGCGGCGGAGTCTTATAAGAAGCGGGTCAAGCACCGCTTGTTCCTCTGGGACAACTATCCGGTGAATGACGCGCAACAAACTATGCACCTTGGCCCGGTGACCGCGCGCGACGCCGATCTTTGTGAGGTGATCGACGGATACCTCAGCAACCCAATGGCCAGTCAGAACGAAATGAACCGGGTACCGCTGGCTACTTGCGCCGACTATGCCTACAACCCCAAGGGCTACGATCCGACGCGCTCGATCGGCCAGGCGATTCTGCACGCGGCCGATACCGATGCACGGCGGAGTCTGCTCTTGGATCTTGTTGAGCAATATCCCGGTTTCATCTCCTATGGGGGCGGCACGGGGACGAATCCGCCGCGGATCGAATTCCAGAAACTGATCGCCGCCGGCAACTTTTACCTTGCGCGAAACATGTTCCGCCACCTGGAAGACATCGCCGCCCGTCTGGATCGGGAGTTCCCCGATCACTACCCGGCGACGAAGAAGACGATTCGAGCGGACGTCGAATGGATGCGAGCGATGTTGGAGAAGTAGCAACTGAGCCCTCGTTCCCACGCTCCGCGTGGGAACGCATTGCCCCACACGCTCCGCGTCTCTCGGGCTAACGCGGAGGGCCGAGCGAGAAGCAGGTTCCCACGCGGAGCGTGGGAACGAGAAAACTGACACTGAGCGGCGAGTGAAAAGCGGGTTCCCACGCGGAGCGTGGGAACCAGAAAAATAGGGTCTTGCTGCGGAGGCTACAGATGGCAGAGACGTTGGCAATTCAGGGCGGCACGCCGGTGCGGATGAAACCGTTTCCCGCCTGGCCAGTATTCGGCGCGGAGGAAGAGAACGCCTTGCTCCGCGCGCTGCGCAGCGGGAAATGGGGGCGGCTGGACGGCGACGAGGTCGCCCGCTTCGAGCGGCGATTCGCCGACTACCACCAGGCAAAACACGCCGTGGCGGTAGTCAACGGCACCGTCTCGCTGCGGATCGCACTCTTGGCGGCGGACATCCGCGGCGGCGACGAAGTGATCGTTCCCCCGTATACTTTTTCGGCCACGGCCACCGCGGTCATCGAAGCCAACGCCGCGCCGGTCTTCGCCGACATCGAACTGGAGACGTTCAATCTCGATCCCGGCGCGGTGGAGGAAGCGATCACGCCGCGCACCCGGGCAATCATTCCCGTTCATCTCGGCGGCCTGCCGGTAAACATGGACGCGCTGCTGGAAATCGCGCGGCGGCACCACCTGACGCTGATCGAGGACGCCGCTCATGCCCACGGCGCGGCATATCGCGGCCGCCGCGTCGGGGCCATCGGACAACTCGGCTCGTTTTCTTTCCAATCGACCAAGAACCTCACCAGTGGCGAAGGGGGCATCATCCTCACCAACGACGACACGCTGGCTGAGCGATGCCGCTCGATCCACAACTGCGGCCGCGTCGCCGGCGGCGAATGGTACGAGCACCACACAATCGGCGGCAACTACCGCCTCGGCGAGTTCCAGGGGGCAATCCTCAACGCCCAGTTCGACCGCTTCGACGTCCAGGCCGAAACCCGCGAACGCAACGGCAAATATCTGGCCGAGCGGCTCGCGCGGCTTGCCGGCGTCCATCCGCAACAGCGCGGTCCGGATTGCACGTGCCACGGCTATCACCTGTTCCCGTTTCGCCTGGACGAGCAATCGCTGGGCGTGCCGAGAATGGCTTTTCTCGACGCACTGGCGGCCGAAGGGATTCCGTGTTGCGCCGGATACGTACTGCCGCTGTATCGCCAGCCGCTGTTCGTCAACAGGGCATTTGGGCCGTACCGGGGCAACCCCGCCGGACCGCAGATCGATTATCGCCACACTTGCTGCCCACGGTGTGAAACCATTTCCGCCAGCCAAGGCGCGTGGTTAGAGCAACGGCTCTTGCTCGGCAGTCGTGAGGACACCGACGACATCGTCCAAGCGTTTGAGAAAGTCCACGCTCAGCGCGAGCGGCTGGCGGTCGCTGCAAGCGTCGCGTCGGAGCCAAGCCCATGATTGTCGGCACGTCCCAGATCGACATCACTCCTCGCCCCGGCATCGAGTTGGCGGGCTTCGCTGTTCGTCCGCAGCCTTCGATTGAGGTGTTGGACCCGTTGGCCGTTCGCGGCCTGTACTTGGAAGACGGGCGAGAACGGCTGCTGTGGCTGCACGCCGATCTCTTGGCGTTCGACGCTCCGTTTGTCGAGGAGATTCGGCGGAGCGTGGAGCGGGAGTGCGGGATTCCCGCTTCCCGCGTCCTGCTGGTCGCCACGCACACGCACAGCGGTCCCGCCTCGGTATCGGCAAATTGCATCGGCTCGGTCGATCCGAATTATTTGGAATGGCTGAAAGAACGGTTGTTGCTGGCCGCACGTGGCTGTTTGACGAATCGTGAGCAGTGCCATGCGCTGCCAGTGCAGGGCCGCGTTGAACTCGGCGTGGATCGGCGCCAATTCGCCTCGGCACACACCGATCCGCGGCTGGGAGCCGTCGGGTTGCGTCGTAGCGACGGAACGTTCAAGGCCGTGCTGCTGAGCTACTCGATGCACCCGGTCTGCCTGCGGGGAAGTTGGATCAGCGCCGATTGGCCCGGTGAAACTGCTCGCATCCTCTTGGACGCCCTGCCGGGACGGCCGACAGTCCTCGTTTCCAGCGGCGCCTGCGGAAACATCGACCCGCCGCAAGTCGGCGTGCAGCCCGAGCAGATGCGGGCTTGGGGGCGTTCCGTGGCCGATGGCGTTCTGCCGAAGTTCCAGACGGCGGCACATGATGCCTCGCCCGCACCGACGACGTTCCGCGCCGCCTCCACAATCGTCTCCTTGCCTTTGGAAAATTGGAGCATCTCCCAAATCGACGAACACGCCGATCGTTGTCTGGCCGATTCGGCCGGCAGGCAGGAGTTCCACGAAGCGTTCGCCTTGGCCGTCGAGAGGTGGCGGAAGACGATGATCGATCGCGCGATGCGGCGCGAGCCCCCTTTCACTCCGGCGGAAATCTCCGGTGTGCGGCTGGGCCAAACAGTCTTTGTCGCCGTCAATGCCGAGATCTTCTCGCGCTTCACCGAATTGGTCTGCGGCGGCAGGGATGATGCGATTTACACCGTCGGGTGCGCCAACGGGATGATCGGCTACGTCCCGACCGCCGCGGCATATCAGGAAGGGGCATACGAAGTCGAGTGGTCGATGCTCTTCTGCAATCGCCCCCGCCCTCGCTCGGGCGGCCTCGAACTGCTGGCGGAACACGCCCGCAGACTTATCGCTGCTCTGCTGTGAGAAACGAGTGGTGGGGCGGACATTCTTGTCTGCCCCAAGAGGGTCTTGGTCGGAGCGACTGTTGTACTGTCGCCCCGAGGGGCGGCAGTGCAACTGCCAGCCCAACATTGAGTCGCCTGATGGATTTTGACAAACAAAACCGGTAATGTGTCTGTAGGGAACGCCCTCCGCGGCGTTCCGCGCGGAACGGGACGGAGCCCGTTCCCTACAGCGCCCGGCGTGGCGCCACCGGTTTTGTTTGCCAAAACCCATTAAGAAGATCGCGGCTGAAACTCCCCCCAAGCAGCGAGAGGAGCGTGGAAAGCCTGGACGCGGCCTCCGCCGTCTGATACGCTTTAGGTTGGCCCGTTTACGTATTTGGAGGTGACTGGTTCCTGGTGGTGCCCCTGGTCTTCAAAAGCAAACCGGTCAATTTAGTACACTCCCAAGAAAGTGCGGAAAACGGCTTGTTTTGTGATGTTTCCAGCACTCTTGGCCGTCCGCTCTGTACACTGTACAAAGGTGTAAAAACGGGGGCTGTCGGGTGTAGTTACACCCGGTCCCGGGTCTGTACACTACTTGCCAAAAATGGCCGGCGAGGTCTGAGAAAAGATCGGCCACTGTTGGACCCCCTCTGTTCGCTCCCGACCGGCACCAGCGTCAACTTCGGCACGCACGGGTGGCCCGTCGGCTTTCTGCGCCGGGGCGAAACAGGTAAGCCCCGGCCGCAGGGACCGCCCAGAAGTCGCCGCCGTTCGCTGCTGGAACCTCGATCGTAGATGGTCACGTCGAACATGGTTCACCCTCCCGGCTAGAATGCCCTTCCTGCGCCAGAATCGGCTTGTGATGTGGGGTTTGGACGCATGACGTGGCTATCGTGGTCTTTTGACCCGTCTGGGCACGCCCGGGCCGAAAACCGCCTATGGCAGGCGTTTTTTAGGGTAGGTGGGTAAATCGTCGAGATTCACATCCTCACTCGGCATTTGCCCGGGGGTGACCAGCAGGGGACCACGCTTGGCCAGAACGGTCTCGGGCCGTGCTCCAAACCGAAACGGCCACAGTTCGCAGCGTGTCGAATGGGCCCCGTCGCAACAGCACCAGGTGATGTACTTGGCGTTGCCGTCCGCACAGGCGACACAATAAGCCCGGATGGCCTTCAGAGGACGGCTCCGTCCCTGGGCCGGCGTGTGGCCCATCCGGTAGGGATGCAGCGCGCAATCCGCGCATTCGCAGGTCCGAACATCTGCCGCCGTCTCCGAGCAATCCAAGCAGCACGCCCGCATCGCCTGAAGTGGGGAAAGTCGCTTCTTCATGGTTCATCCTTTCGCCAATCGGGCTCCCCGGCCATCGGTAGGCTCGGGCACGTCGTCCAGCAACCACGGCTCGCCGGCAGGTTTCATGCCGCTGAGGTTGCCGGAGCAAACGAGATGCAGCAGGTGGGCAACCAACCGGTGATAGCGGCTCGTGTTGTACGGCTCGGCCGCGCGGATCACATCGCCATGTTGGTTCCAGAAGTCGGCCCACCCGATCCCACGGCGGTAGGCGCGGATCGCGGCGGATTCGAGGCTGATTCCGTTCATGCTTCAACCCTTTCAAGAGAAAGCCTCTCGGAAACCGCCTGAACGATCTTCGCTTGGTCCACGCGAAGCGGCTTGCGGTACTTGCCGATGTCAGCGGGAACCCTCACGCCTCGGATTACACGGTCGAGGTCAACGCCTGACTTGGCGCAGTTGTCACGCAACACCGTGCGGAAGTAGGCGATGGGAATGTGCGGGTGAAGGTGTTTGACGGCCTCCAGCGCATCCCATACGGCCCACGTCGGGAGGTTCCATTGTGAGGCGGCCAGCACGCGGTAGACAAAGATGCGGTCGGCGTCCTTGTGGCACTTGAAGACGGCACGGAACTTCCGAGCCTCTTGGATGACCTTCTCCCAGTCAAAATGAAAATGGTCACACCCGCGTCTGTGCCGCCGTTTCGCGGCACGGACGTTGGTGACCAAATTCTTCAAGATAAGTTTGTTTGAGATCATCCGAATTCAAGATCAATACTTGAAGATCATTGCGATGCCCAGAATCCGACCCCCTATTGCCCAGAATCCGACCCCGGTCGATATCCAGAATCCGACCCCCATAGTGTCCAATTTCCGACCCCGGTATTGCTCAAAATCCGACCCCCTATTACTCACTTTCCGACCCCCTATCAAAACTGAGGTAGACATGGCCCTGTGATGCCGGCGTGACGACAACATGAAACTCCCAATTTGGGACCAATAGGTCGGTCCTGTCGCCCCCATCCTCCCGCGCGCCGCCACTCCATCTGACGATGCCCAACCCGTGCAGCCGGTGCTTGGCCGCAACGATAGATTCCCGATGTAGGCCGGTTTGACCCTCGAACCAGTCAAGCGAAAACGAGAACCGCTCGTCGCCGCCCATGTTCTCGGTTGCCCCTATCACTTCGTCACCGACGTGGTTGTCCTCGTCCTCGGCCGCTGCCTTGAAACTCATCAGGCGCGCCATCACCACTGACAGCAACGCCTTCGCCGACCAGGGCAGCTTGCCGGCGTTGCGGATGCCGCAACACGCCCACGTGGGCAGCACGCCGTAGGGTTCAATGACGCCGCTGGTCTTCTTCGTGATGGCAAGCGTAGCGGTCCTACGGGGCCTTCCACGCCGCGTATGCTCGCGCCCTCGATTGCTGATCCATCCGGCCTTGTCGAGCGCCCGCAGATGTCGTCGTACAGTTCCGACCGGCAGGTGTGCCTCGGTGGAAATCTTGGTCACGGCCGTGTAGGTTTCTTTCTTGGTAACTTCCAACAGCCCTCCCAACGTCTGAACTGCCGGCCCGACATCCCGCATGACGGCCAGGGGCAGCTTGAGCCATTCGCCGTTGAGCGATTCCAAGAGCGAGATTTCTTGCACGCCGTTTTCGCCTGTGCTACAATCCATGTGTCGTATGTTTCTCTACCCCGCTTGGCTCCATGAAGGCCGGCGGGGTTTTTTGTTGGGGTTACTCGACCCCAATGCTGCAATTTTCTATCTTGGTAGATTTTTGCATCAGAACTCCAATTGCGAGGCGATAGCCTGACAAATCCGACACAACTCCTCACAATTTTCCTCCTCCTGATCGCATATCGCCTCGTACACTTCCATGTCCATGCTGGCCTCGATCGCGGCCTTGATCTGCTCGACTAGGTAGTCAGGCGGCAGCGCCTCAACCTCCCACGCCTTTGTCCCGCCCGTGCGCTCGACAAACGCCTTGTAGTTTTTGCTGGTGTCCTTGGCGGCGTTGAAGTCCTCGGCAAGCCCCAACTCTTTGATCTGTTCCCGTGTGACTGCGATGCGGTGGCCGTCAACCGGAACGCCGTGCAATTCAAGGGATCGGATAGCATCGTCGGCCAATTCCAACCCCTCTGGGTCGTAGTCGCTGACGATAATGAGCGTCATGCGCTCTTTGCCGGATCGGCGGAAGCGTTGCGCCATGTCCCGCCAAACGGGGATCGAACAGAATCCGCGTCCGATGGAAAAGGGGACGTAGTATTCGTTGCACGCGCGTTCCAGCATCCGCATGAGGGTATTTTTTTCTGCAAACGCCTCAATGTGTCGGCTCTGGTCCATTTGTCGATCCCGGTGGAAGCCGACAAGAAATCCGTTAATCTCCGATTGCACAAACTCGGCGACGGAATCCCAACCGCCGTATGTTTTCTGTGGACGTGTCGGGGCGTCGATGCAAGTCATGGAAACTTGGCCGGAGTACCGCGCAGCCGTCAATAGGTCCACAAGCGAGTTGTAGGACGAATCGTCGTTTTTGTAGCGGTAGTGCTCGACGCCGTGCTTGCTCCGCTTGGGGGTCTGTTTTAGCGGCGGGTGGTTCAACAATCGGTAATGGATTTGCCGAATGGAAAGTGGCCAGTAGTCGCTCAGTTCGTCAATTGCCCGCTGGACGGACTCAAGAAACTCCTGCCGCCGCTCGCTGATGGGTGTGATCTCTTTCGCGCCGTTCACTTCCATGAACTCAGCGTCAACCGTCAAGGACGCCTCACGCCGTTCTTGGATGGCCTCGTATGTGTCGGCGGCGTCGTTATCGCGCAGCAGGGCTTCGCGGAGAAGTGAGCCAACTGACTTGATGCGTTGCGGGTTGAAGTCGATTAAATCGCGGTGAAACTCCGAGTTGCCTTCGCGGCGGATGGTCTTACAGGTGTGGGTCGGAACATGCGTATAGCCGATCCTTCGACAAGCATGTCGCCGACGGTGGCCAGACATGTTGAACCCGTCGGCTGTCATTAGGATTGGCTCTGCCAAGCCATGTTTGCGGATGCTTTCGACAAGGTTATCCATCGCCTCGTCCTCCGCAACTTCGCCGTATATGTCCACGTTTTCGGGGCTGTCCTTCACCGAGTCGATGGGAACCCACGTAACCTCGTACTGCTCCCGCTCCGAGATCGGAGGATAAACCTTGCCGTTTGTCCGTGTCTTCGACCGTTGCCGGCGTTTTGATGGTTTGGTACAATCCATTGGGATACATCCCTACCACGGCGGGCTGGCGGCTCGGTGTCCGGGGGTTTTTGTTGGGTCAGAAAAACTGAATGATCGAGGGGTCAACCCGTCGCCGACGTATCCGCGGCGCCGGCGGTGTGACGGCTCTGGCGGCCTCGAAGATCGCGATGTCGGCCTGGTCGATCGCATAGCGGGGGCGGCCATCGCGCCGGGTGGCGAGATTGATCGCGCGCAGCTCGCCGGCCTTGATCCAGTACAAGACCTTCTGCACGTCGATCCCCCATTGCTTCGCAAGTTCCGGCGGAGTCAATTTCGTCTTGCGGGAGGGGGCAATCACGGCACGGCCTCCCCCGAAGATGCGACAGCAGGCAGTTCGGCTACCGCATTGTGGTCAACGTGAATGGGGAGAACCCGGACTCGCCGCGCGAGCTTGCGGCGGATCATCTGACGCCCGGCCGCCAGTGCTGCATCGAGGGTCCAGTAGGTTTCCCCCGATCGTCGCCAGCCCGTCGATACCAGCGTTTCGAGAATGAAGGCTTCCATCGTCCGTTGCTCCCTGAGTCTGGGAGTAATTCTGACGATGGAAAAATGCCGCGGACGGTTTCAATCCTTCTGTGCTGGCCTTGCGCTGTGCCGCGGTTCCCGTGCCATCGCTCTAAGTCCTTGGCGCAGTTTGTACTTTGTACACAACGCTTCGCCCTCGGTTTTTTCCACGAAATCCGCGAGTGCGAACGGTGCGAACAGTTTCACCTGACTGTGCTTTGGGCAATTGCCGATACTGGCGGGAAGTTTGGGCTTCCGCAGCTTTTGCCACGCTTTCTTCTTCTCCCTCGCGAGCGCAAGGTCCCCGTCGTTGATGATTAGGGCAGCATCGAGGAGCGACACACCCTCGCCGGGAGAATCCGACAATACCTGCTTCACACGTTCCAATAACTTTACCAGACCGGCAGCGGCTTTCTGGTATCCCTGACGTCGCTCCTCTTTCGACCACTCGCTCCAGCGGCCGGTATAGCCGCTGTATCCGCCCGACGACAGGAGGTAATGGCGTAGCTGCTCAAAGCCCCTTTTCACCTCAAGAGCGATCGCGATTTTCCCCGCATGTTTGAGGTGCTCGACGAGCAGTTCATCATCCGGCAAGTAATAGCCCCACTCCTTATAGGGATGGTCGCCGGTCGTGAAATCCGACACGCAGCCAGCGAGTTCATCGGCTAAGTCCGAAATCGGGTTGCCCACGAGAACCACCTGTCTTGTTGGTCGGGCCGGCAATCGGCGGCGCCGCACGAAAGGCAGAAGGGCGTCGCCGCCGGGGTCCGCATTGAAGGCCAGGGCGTAGCTATCGCCGCCGGCCGTCCCGAAGGCGCCATTTTACCAAATGCGGGCTGGGGCGGCACTGGGGCCGCAGTGTGTTGTCGAGAGATAACCCGCTGTGGTGGCGTCTTGCGCGGCTACTTTGCCTGTTCGCGCGACTCCAGGGATTCGATGGCAAACCGGCGATGCGGCATCGCCTTTTCCAGTTCGTTTTTAACGGTTTCGGCGAATGCTAGGTCGTTGAAAGTCTCTATGGCGGCCGGCTCTTTCTCGGTGGGCTTGTCTGGCCACCACTTGATGATTCGGTATGCAGTCATCATCCGTGTCGGTGTGAGGGTTTTTCCGTGCCCCATTACCGATCATCTTACCCCGAATTGCGGCCCATGCAAGGGTGGTGCAACAGCGCTGGGGTACGTGGCTTCCGACAGGCCGCGTCCAGAAAGAGAATCGCTGCGCCCCCGTTACTCTCGGGGGGGCCGAGTAGGACGGAGACGCAGCCGATACGCGATCACTATTAAACAGCCGCCGCTGGAAAAAGTCAACTATTTGCGGCGTCGGGTAGTGGTACATTATGGCCGAAAAAGAGGCCGTGTATAGGGAAAAGCAGTGAAAACTGCTGGGGGGGCGTCAAGGTTCTGGCTGAACATTCTCGATTTTCACGTCACTCAAATTTGTCCGACCGCACAATATGCCGGACACTGTAACCTTTACTCCCTTTCGCATCTTTGCAATTTGAGCAACTTGAAGCTCGTCGGCTGCGGACACATAGAAGTAGAGATAATCCGTGATGTGCTCGGGGTCACACACTAACAAAATGCGGTATCTCTCGGCGACACTGTCCGCCGCTAGATCGAGCGAATGGAAATGCCCCGTCCATGTAACACGCTTTCCAATATACTGCTTCGCAACATCAAGTTGGGGTATCCCTTTGTCTTCAAGCAACTTGTAATAAGCCTCCATCGTAATAAACGACGGCTCAGCATTCTCTCGCTTTTCTCTGCTTGTGCGAGATGACGTTCCCGGATCGGGTGTCTCGTGTTGCTGATTCTCAGTTATTGTTTTGTTTTCTTTGAGCGGATCGTCAAATGCCTTCCTTGACTCAGGATAGAGATAGAGCACGTCGTAGAGGCAAGGTCCCCCGACAGCGGCAAGTAACCCAGCAATCAATAGAATGCGATACCGCGCCGGCCACCGCCAGGGTGAACCGCAAATCAACAAGAGCACACCACCCGTAATAATCGCCCATGCCATATATATTGACCACCGTGGCCACTTTAGTGGATTCGCAACAAGATACACGGTTCCAAGAGCAATTGTGAATAGACCGGCGACGGCTACTATCCATTCTCGCATCTTCATTTTTTCCATTGCGCACCCCATTGACGGAAAACCAACAGGGCGTACAATGGCAATATCTTCCACGCCACTGCCGCCCACGCGACAGAACAAAAAAAGCCGTTGGCTGCAACCAACGGCTTTCATTCTATCACGCCACCGCTTTTCATCAAGCTGCCATTGCGTACCCTTCGCCCATCACAGCGTCGAACAAGTCCTCGAAACTCATCAAGGTATCGACCACGCCCGCAGCCATCGCAGCCGGCAAGCGGCACTTTCCCTCTTCCGGCTTCCGGGTGCGCCAAACGAAGTTGTAGTACGCCAGAAACATCGCACAGGCGGCCTCTAGGTTTTCCAGCTTCTTGGAAATGCCGAGCGACAGCCGGGTGGACCATGCACCGCCACCCGACGAGGTATTCAAGATCGGAGAATTGGTTGCCATGTGCAGGCCAGGTTGTGCCGTAACGGTAGTGCGGTTATCTTCACCACGTGCTCTCCGACGACTGCCGCCGCTAAGAACAAAGCCCTCGTGTAGTATGCTTGAATAGGGGCACGACTTTTCGTGAGGACGCCCGGCGTGGCAGGCGGTGTCCTATGCTCGGCCGAGGCTGCAATTGGTACGGAATTGCTGGGGAAGTAATTCTCTGGACGATCTGTTCCGCCATCATTGCCTTCACTGTCTGGTATTGCAGAACGGCGCAGCAGTGAAGCCCGCGGCGCTGGGATGCTGCTGAAGCCGCGCGGAAATCACAGTCTGGTTTCTCCACCTGTTTTCATCGCTCCAACGCTGCCCGCTTTTTCGCCTGATTCGCAATAAACTCTACAGGGGATGTCATGCACTTACGAGCCAAGCGATGGGCAAATACCTCGACGACATCGGGCATCGCCACTGTCCGAACCCGGATTGCCGACACTGGCTAGCCGAGCGGGCGCTGCAATGTTCTGCCTGCGGGTGGCGTGAATGCGCCAGGTGCGCACTCTGGTTCAAACCAGATGGAGCGGCCACGGTCTGCCCAGCCTGTTGCCGAGAGATTCTGGAAGAGGTTGACTGCGTGCGGTAGGTGCTTGTCGCCTATGAAATCTATCGCGGCCCGCGGAATCAATAAGGCATGATCCCTGGCGCCTTCGGCCGTACCGAGTGCGTCATGGGTTGAACGGTTACTTGTCAACCGCCACAGCGAATCTGCGTAATTGCCAGAAATCCTTCTCGTCAGAGCACAATCTTGGGGGCCACTATGAATCAGTTTTTCAGCGTTGACGTGCCGGCGTTTACCGATGCGCTCGCCGGTCTGGAGTCGCGACTGACGCCCACGGCCGAGCCGCGCATGGACGACAACTATCATGCGCTGGCGGAGGCGTTCGAGGGCTCGTGCAATGCCTGCCGTCGCATGGAGGCGTTGTTGGCCGACGATACCGAGCGGCTCATGCAGACAAAGGCACGCTTCCGCGAGCAGATCCGCCCCTGGCTGGATCGAAGCTGGATCTATAATCGTGCGCTCACCAAGCCCCGCGGTTATCCGGGCGATTACGAGCTTCTCACCGCGCTCTACGACAACCTGCCCAAGGGGCGGGGACTGGCGGGCTACATCGATCTCTATCTGTTGAACATCACCTTGACGACCGCCATTCGCGAAAGGCTGCTCTGCGCCAAGACTTTTCTGACCGAGGAGTTAAGCCGCCGCCGCGGCGACGTCTCCATCCTGAACGTGGCTTGCGGCTGCGTGCGGGAATACGAAGGCGGAATCGAGCATCCCGACGGTGCCAACGTCCGCATCACCTGCGTCGACACGGATCGCGAGACTTTGGATTACGTGAAGCGGCGCAGCGCCTCTCCGGCGATGCGCAGACTACGAATCGACTGCGTCGCGTACAACGCCATTCGCACCAGTTCCGCTCACGGCAACATCAGGCGATTCGGCCGGCCGGATATCCTCTATAGCATCGGGCTGTGCGACTACATTCCCGACAGGCACCTCGTGCCGATGCTGCAAGGCTGGCGCGAAACCGTTAACGACGACGGCGTCGTTTACGTGGCCTTCAAGGACATCCGCCGCTACTCGCCGACGATTTACCAGTGGCACATGGACTGGTACTTCCTCCCGCGGACCGAGGAAGAGATCCGCGGCCTGTTCGAGCAGGCGGGATACGACATGTACGGCCTGAAGATGACCCGCGACGCGACGGGCTCGATCATCAATTTCATCGGCGCAAGCAAGAAGCGGATCATCCGCATCGACCGGGCCGAGCCGCTGGTGGCATCGCTGCACGCTCCGGCGCAGCAGTTGGTTTCGAGCAATTAGCCCGACAATCAGAGGACTGCGGCCATTGCCACCTGAGAGTCACGAAGACTCCAGCGGGGACCAACATCAGGACTAAGTGTTGCGGCAGGGAGGAGACACGCGGCCAGAAAACAGGCATGAATGGTTCTTTCGATTCCGTTCACGGAATCGGTCTGCCTACAGACTTGCCCAGTTTAACAGCGAATTTCTGTGTCGTGTGACAGTCATATATACGGTGGCCCTATGCGCGCGATGAGCCGCGGGGGTTGGTTCGATTTCCGGCGGACAACGAGATTCTTCTTCGATCGAGCGCAACGCGCAGCAACCGCGGCGATGGAGCGCGAACACCTGTAGTAGTCCACGTACTCCGGCAAAAAGTCGAAACGAACGTTTCGACTTTTCGCCTGTGTACGTGCTCTACCTGCGCGCTTGTCCGACCTTGCGCGAGCAGTCATCGACAGCGCCAGGGGCCCCACTTCCCAGCGGAGAATGAACCGGACCCCTTGGGCCTTTAGCAGCGCCACACCATTCGTATATATCCGTCTCACAAATGAGCGGAAATCGCCTTCACAATGGGTAAGTTGCAAGCAGGGAGACATTCCTGCATGGATTCGAGTGCGTGCGGCCTCTGGCGACGATCGGACGCGGCGCGCGAGGCGCTGCCCTCGTAAATAGCCAAACGCCTGTGCCCCTCGTCACCGATTAGGTGATCTTCAGCAGTTCATTCGGGTTCAAGACGCCGTTGTCCGTCATCTCTGCGCCGCCGATATTGACGGTCCCCGCCTGACCAGTGTAGTTGGACGGATTAACCACCACGAATATGCCGTCAGCCACCGTGTTGACCCCGTGCGAGTCGGTGGCCGTGATCTGGTATGTGTGGCTGCCGGCCGACCACATTCCAATCAAGCAGTAATAATTCAGCCCGCTGTACGGGCCGGCGATCGGCACTATGTTCGTGCCGTCGATCTGCACGGTCTGCGAGGCGATGCCCCTAATGCTTGCCGCGGCCCAGGTGATTTCCAGCGGTTGGTTCGATTCTAAGACGCCGTTTGTCGTCGTCCCCGTCTCAGCCACTACCACGCTGCTGACCGTGGGCGGAGGAGGGGCGACAACCGTGAACGTGCCCGTGGAACTGAACTGATTGAGGAACGAGTCGGATGATTTAATCTGGTACGTGTGGGTGCCGACGGCCCATGTTCCGATTGGGCACGAGTAAAACATGCCGCCGTAAGGGCCGTTGATCGTACTAATTGCCGTGCCATCCACATTGACGGTCTGGGAGGCTATACGAGCCGAGCTCGTTGCAGCCCATGTAATGACGAGGCTTTCGTCCGATGCGAGAACGCTGGTCATGGTGCCGCTGGCTTGCGCCACAACGCTGTTGGAGATGCCCAGTGGAGATGGGGCGACAACCGTAAACGTGCCATTGCTGGTCGAGGTTGCGCCCAGTGAGTCGGTGGCCGTAATCTTGTAGGTGTGGTTGCCGACACTGAGGAGTCCGATCTGGCATGAGAAGTACAATCCACTATACGGCCCATTGATCGGCGCGATGGTGAAACCATCGAGTTGCACGGTTTGCGAGACGATGCGGCTCGGACTACTTGCCGCCCAAGTGATGACCAATTTTTCGTTTGATGCGAGATTCCCGTCCCTGGGGGCGGTGGCCTCGGCCACGACGACGTTAGTGATTGTCGGCCCGGCGGCTGCCGTAACGTCGAAAGAACCGGTGATTGTGTCGGTGGTTTTGGAATCCGTCGCCTGGATCGTGTACGTGTGTTGGCCCGCCGCAATAATCCCAATTGGGCAGGAAAAGTAAGTTCCACCGTAAGGCCCATTGATCGCCGAGAACTGCTGTCCGTCAACGGTCAGAACCTGCTTGGCGACCGAACCCGTTTGGCTCGACGCGGCCCAGGTGATCTTCAGCGCTTCGTTGGATTCAAGCGTGCCGGTCTTCAACGGGCCGGCCTCAGCCACAACGACGTTCCCGATCGTCACAGTGGGTGAAACCAAGTCAGACATCAACACCTTTGCCGTTGCCACGCTCAAGAGGTCTCGGTCTTCCAACAGTTCCATGCGAAGCAATCTGCCGCGATGGCTTCGGGGCGAGGCGGTCGTCCTACCTGTCTTAGCCCTCTGTGAGCCGTCCCGTCGAGAATGCTGACTGCAAAAGTCCCTGAGGCGAAGCGATAACATGGCAGCACCCCTCGGTTGAAAAGAGCAACGAAATCGAAGGAAAGGAGGACAGCAAACCGCATATCGCAGAATTACGCGACCCCACAACCGGCGGCCTTTCATTCCATCGTAATTGTGGCTGGGAGACCTGTCAACCAATTTACCGCCTATTTCTAACGCCCGGCTTCCCTAATTGGGGGCAAGGGACAAGTCTAAGAGCATTTTTCTCGGTAGGTGGAAAGCCCCGTCGCTGCTTCGTAAAATGGTAGCCTTCGGGACGGTCGGCTAGCTACCGGTCAAGCGGCTCGGGCCGGCACGGCGAGTTATTCGCCTTTTACGCCGCCCGGCTCGGGCTTACCGACCAACACGAAAGGCGACTTCTCATGCGACCGTCCGAGTTTGAGGCGATTCGCCCACACCTTCAAGAGGCGTTTGACCAGATCGACGCCGAGTTGAACAGAAAGCAAGCGATGGAGGATGACCCGGAACTTGACGAGTTGTTCAATCGGTTGTCGGCGTTGCCAGAAGGTGCGCCGCCAGAGGTGAAGCCCCAGGAGCTTACCGAAGAAGAGCCGGCGAGACTTTCGGCGAGACTTTCCCGGTCATTCCACTGTACACCGCTCATAGAACACGCTTATCCCTGGCGGTACTTGGCGAGTCGGGCAGCAGTGGATTTGTGGGACTGCGGTTGGAAAAAAGAAGCTGAGGCAATCGGCGAGGTATTGAGCGAACTTCCCACCGGACCAGTTGACGGAAGACACCCGGAGATCATGGACCGCCAATACGATGCGATCCGAGCCGGGGCCGAGCGGATAAGGACGATCTTGGCCGCCTGCCTTGCCGGCTCGACGCCGCCGGCCGATCAGGCGAATGAAAGCGAAGGGAACGGCGGGAAGAAACCGCACACTGAAGAGCCGCCAAAGAGTCACATCATCGGCGACTTACGTGATACGATTCGCAACCGTGAGTGGTCCGATGGTTATACGCTCATCACGCACATACCCGACTCTTTCGTACTTCAACGCCTTTTTGCGTATGGTCGCCAAAAATGGGGGGAGGGGCTGGATGATAGGGAGGTTCTCAACCGGCTGATTGACGAAGTCGCTCACTTCTGCAAGAAGCCGCCCAACGAAGTGAGCCGTTTGTCTCTGCGGGAGTTTTCCTCCCTCTTCTCGAAATTGCAGGCCCAACAGACAGAAGCCGAACGCTCCGTAACGTCGCCGGCCGCCAACACTGACGAAGGCGAAGGAACCGGCGGGGACGTGGGCAATGCATCGGGGGCGGCATTGCCGGGGCCACTGGCCGCTTCGGCGTCGGAGCTTCCGGCCGCAGTCGAGACCCCCTCATCGGCACCAGCCGAACCCCAGGACCAACCGCCCCGTCGTGTCGGACAGGTCTGTTACAGCGCAACGGAAGCGGGGCGGTATATTGATGTGCATGAGAGCACAATCAGACGATGGATCGCAAATCACCAAATCAACGTATTTGGAGAGGAAGGTACGAAATACTGGTTTTCCCTCCAAGAACTGGGCGCAAAGCGAGAGGTGAAGGCAAAGAGTAAGGCGAAGCGAAGTACGACTTCTCACTAATTCTGTCGGTCTCTTGCACTGTCCAGTGAACTGGCACGCAAAAGCCGTGCAAAATGTGCGCACAATGCGTGCAAGACCATCAGCAGCGGCCTGGCAAGCCGTTCATCGTGAAAATTCCCACGTCGTACAGAAGACCTCGTGGGAGTTGGAGCGATGCCTCTTAATGCAAGCCCGTCTTATGTCACCACCGGCGAGTTAGGCGACACCCTGGGTGTCCAGGCGTGGCGAATAGCTCGGTTATTTGAACTGGGCATCTTATCTGAGCCTCAGCGAATCGGCGGTCGTCGCCTGATTCCCAAGTCGAGGATTCCTGAAATCGTCGATGCTCTTCGCAAACACGGTTGGCTTCCTCAGACAGCGGAGGCGGCCCGATGAGCACCTCCACGCCGCGCCGCTATTTCAGCCCACCAGAAATCGCGGAGCGCTTCGGCGTCGATCCGGCCAAAGTGGTCGGCTGGATTCGCAAGGGCGAGTTGCGCGCCGTCAACGTCGGTAACGGCACCAGCCGGCCGCGCTATCGTATCAGCCCAACTAACCTCGTTTTCTTCGAGGCCGCCCGAGCCGTCACACCGCCGGCGCCGCGGATACGTCGGCGGCGAGCGGACCCCAGCATCATCGAGTTCTTTTGAGGTTCAAGGATGAGCACCGCAACCAAACGCCGCTGCAAGCCACCGTCCGCAAGCGGCAAGTCCAAACTCGATCGCTATGCCGTCAAGTTCGTCCTCATTGATTCGATCACGCCCAGCCCGGAGAACGACGAAATCTATGGGCCGATCGAACATGACGATTCGATGGACAATCTGATTGACAGTATGCGGCGGAAGGGTATGGAGGAGCCGATACTGCTCACGGCTGACCGCTTCATCTTGTCCGGGCACCGACGCCACTACGCCGCGAAGCACCTCGGCTGGAAACAAGTGCCTGTTCGGGTTCGGCCCGACATCCGCCGTATCGGCAACCTGGAATATCACCGCGAGTTGATTGAGTACAACCCGCAACGGGTTAAGACGGTCGGATCAATCCTCAGAGAAGCCCTGCTGCGGGACAACGACGCTGCGGACACTTACGCCGCGATTCGGGAACGCCGAGAAGCGTCCCTGACCGTCGATGCCGATTTCATGACAGTTAGTGGGGAGAAAGAAATCGAGCCCATCAGCAGGAAGCAGCAGGAATTCCTTGCCGCTGTTCAGCGCGTGCTCGAAGCACTGCGGCCGTTCTGGCCAGTCACGATTCGGAAAGTTCACTACGGCCTCGTGAGCTTGAACCCGCGGCCATTCAAGCTGACGCCAGAGAGAAGCAAGTTCAGTGCGGCGCACTACCGCTACAAGAACGACAAGCCATCGTACAACGCGCTCGTGCGACTACTCAAGAGCGCCAGATACCTAGGCTATGTCCCGATGACCTGTATTGACGACCCCACCCGGCCGCAAAAGACCTTCGGCGGGTTCGATTCTGTGGCCCAGTTCGTGCAGCAGGAGATCGACGGCTTTCTTACGGGCTTCCACCGCAACCGCCAACTCGACCAGCCGCGGCACATCGAAGTCTTCGGCGAGAAGAACACGCTGTTCAACGAAATCTCACGAGCCTGCGCTGAATACTACGTTCCTTTCAGTCTCGGCCGGGGATTCTGCTCCGTCCCAGTGTGGCGGGACATCGAGAAACGATTCCGCCTGTCGGGCAAAGAGCGAATGACGTTGATCGTCGTCAGCGACTATGACCCCGCGGGATTTGCGCTGGCAGAGGACGCCATTCGGTCGCTCCGCGACTTGCACAATGTCCCTGTGGACGGTCACCGCATCGCAGTGACGAAAGAGCAGATCAAGGAACTGGACTTGGCTGAGGACTTCAACCCCGCCAAGGAAGACGGCGAACGTCTAAACAAGTTCGTCAGACAGACGGGTGGTGCCAAGACGTGGGAAGTCGAAGCACTCGGGTCTCAATATCTGGTCGAGCAGATCAAGGCCGCGATCGAGGCCAATATGGACATGGAAGTCTACGACACGCTCTGCGACCAGGAGGAAGACGACTGCGAGGAATTGTGTCGCATCCGAGAGCAGATTGCCTCTCAGTTGGAGTTCTGATGCAAAAATCTACCAAGATAGAAAATTGCAGCATGAAGGCCGACGCCGCGAAGTTAGAGGGCGTGCGGTGCGTCATGCTTAAAACCCTCGGCCAGTGGCCCGACGAAGACGAGGAAACCGACGCATGAAGACCGCCCACCACAAGCCCGCTAGCCCCCGTCAGACTCCGCTAGAGGCCGTTCGGAAGCACTGCCTCGACTGTTCGGGATTCTCGTTCAAGTCCGTGCTTTGGTGTCCCTGCACAGACTGCAATCTCTGGATCTTCCGATTTGGAAAGCGTCCTGAGTCGATGCCCCCTGAACTGGTCACCCCCGCGACGTTCATCGGCCCGGATGTGAACGAGGACGATCTACCCAACGGGATTGAAGCGGCGGCGGCTTTTCTGGCCGAGCGACAAGCCGGCACCCACGAGCAAGAAGGTGGCGGCCATGAATAGCGAAATTCACGACACGCCACCGCCGTCCGCGATCGAATCGGAGACCGCACTTTTGGCCGGGTTCATCGTGTCCCGGCGGGTTGATCCCGACTGCGACGTTCGTGCCGATCAATTCTACGATCCACGCAATGCGATGATCTACGGCACCATGACAGAGTTGGAAGCCGAATTGGGGCAATGGGATGAGCCGGCGCTGATTGGTCGCCTTCAACGGCATGAGCGTTGGGGGAAAGATGGATTCGATGCTGCATACTTCGCCGAAGTGGCAATGAAAGCCGGCAATCCGGCGATTGGAGCGTACCACTCGCGGCAGATCAAAGAGGCATGGCGGCGGCGAATCGTTCGGCAGGAAGCGGAGCAACTCTTGCAGCTATCGGCCAACGGATTTGACGTCGACGCGCTGCAAACAACGTTGGGCAAAATCAGTGGTGTAGTTTCCGAAGAGGCCAAGTCCCCGAACTCACGATTTCAGCTTGTGAGCAGCAGTGCGCTCGATTCCGCCGACTACGCCCCGACGCCGATTATTGCAGAAGCCCTCTTCGCCGGCATTCCGGCCGTCATCGGCGCGCCATTCAAGACGTGCAAGACACTGGTTGGGATCGACGGCGCAATGAGCATAGCGACGGGCCGGCCGTGGCTGGGGGCATTCACAATCCCTGAACCCCGATCGGTTGTCTATTTCAGCGGCGAAGGCGGGCCGTGCGTGGCCCAAGAATATGGGCGGCGAATTGCGGCGTCGAAAGGAATCACGCTTGCCGATGTCGCACAGTTGCGGTGGTGCTTCACAGTCCCGCGATTGGAAGACTCACGCGATCTGGAAGAGTTCTGCCGCGTGCTCGACCAGACCCCCGCGGAAGTCGTTTTCCTCGATAACCTGATGCTCTGTTTGTCAGGCGACAAGGCAGGCGTTGTCTTCTACATGGGCGGCGTGCTCGGAAACGTCATTCGGTTGTGCGGGGAACGTGGTGTAACACCAGTGTTCATCCATCATTTCAAGCGAAACAGATCGGACCAGTTTGCCGCAGGTGAACTTGCCGACCTTACTCAAGCTGGCGTAGCGGAAATTGCCGGTCAATGGTGGTTGCTCACCCGCCGGCGAGCATACCATCCTGAGCAACCAGGCGAGCAAGAACTGTGGTTGAGCATCGGCGGGCGCGTCGGCCATTCCTCCTTGCACGCCCTCGACGTTCACGAAGGAAGCCGAGCCGATCCGGGCGGGCGGCGTTGGGAGGTCGAGGTACGGGAAGCGGACGAGGTTCGCAACGAAACCTCCCACCGCCGTGAGGCTATGGCACGAGCAAAGCAGGAAGAATGTGCCGAAAGCGACAAGCAGAAAGTTGTCGGCGCGATGGCCGCATTGGAACGGGATCACCCCGAAGGTAACGCGCTGACGTCTATTCGGGACCGATCGTGTATCAGAGGAGAGAGGCTGGAGGCGGCACTGTCCAAAGCGCTTGGGGAAGGTTTGGTTGTGGTTTGCGAGTTTTTCAGGTCCAACCACAAGACCCCAATAAGTGGTTACCGTCTGAATCCAGAAAGGGGCGCGAAATGAGGACTACGGAGCACTACGGTAAGAGCACTACGGTAAGTCTGCCTGCCACAGTGCTGAGCACCACGGTAACGGCATGGCCCCTTATAGGGGCCAATGCCTACCGTAGTGCTCTTGGCACTTCCCGTCGGACCACAACGGAGAAAGCCCGCAAGCCGGCTTCCGAGCCGTGGCCGCCGGCCGCGTATGCCCTGCCCTCGACCATCGAAGCTATCGAGGCCGGGCGGGCTGGCCAACAAGAGCCACCTCCTAACTCGATCGACGATTCACCGGAGAGCGATTTCTGATGTTAGACGTGACAATCCACGATCGCGTGGTAATCCAACGGCCCAGGCCCGAACCTCGTGTTCGGCAGGAGGCACGGCCATGATTGCCACTGCCGATCCCCGGCCCGACGATCACCTTGACGCCCTGGTGAAGTTCCGCGTCGATCCTGACGCCGCACCCGGCAACGTGATACCGGCTCTGGCACGGCTGCTGATCGACTTGGCCAGACGCCGAGAGGAAAAGGAACTGAATCACCAATAGAAAGGGCCGCCTGCCAGCGGCCCAGGAGAACACATGCACTACTCAAAGTCTACCAGAAACGGCGATCACGGTCCACCCGCTTGTGACCCGGCCGAGTTACGCCGGATCGTGGCAAAGCTCGTCGCTCTCGACCAAGCCAGTGCTGCCCTTCTTTCGGATGCCGTCCAGGAAGCATTGGTACGCATCCACAATGAGGTCGTAGACCGCCAGCATTGCACCTGCGGCCAGCGGCTCTACATCGAGGCGAAGGGCATGGAGTGGGCAGGGCTCCTCGACGTACCCGTCGATGTCTGCGAGCAAGTCGTCGAGGACGTGGTACTCCGCCCCCGGTGGCACATCATCGAGGAAGTGCTCGACGCCTACCTCGACGATATCGACACCGGAGGCCGGCCGGAGCCACTGCCCAATCAGTTCGTCGAGCGATTCGCTGCAACGGTCGTTCACGAGCCGGTGGTGTTCGGGCGGATATGCGCGGCCGCGCTCCAGGCCGTAGCGACGGAGGCAGTCCCATGAAGAAGCTCGACAAGACGCTCGACCAATTGGGCATCCCAAAAGGAAGGTGCCAACAGAGGGCCGACCGCACGCAACGAAACGAGCAGAACCTGGAGAGGATCATCGACCAGTGGCCCGCTGCGATTGACGACGCCGCATATTACGGCTTGGCTGGCAAGGTGGTTAAAGCCATCGAGCCACATTCAGAAGCCGATCCCGTGGCGCTCCTGAGTCAGTTCATCGTGGGATTCGGGAGCATCATCGGGCGAACCGCACATTTTAAGGCCGAAGCCGACTCGCACTTCTGCAACCTGTTCATCGCCCTGGTCGGCAGCACCTCAAAGGGACGCAAGGGTACGGCGTGGGGACAAGTTGGCCGGCTGTTGGGGGCCGTCGATCAGGAATGGCTGGAACGGATTGCCAGCGGCTTGTCGAGCGGTGAAGGGCTGATTTGGGCCGTGCGGGACCCTATCTATCAGACCGTGCCCATCAAGGAAAACCGCCGCATCGTCGGCAGCCAGGAAGTCCAGATCGATTCCGGGGTCACCGACAAGCGACTTGTCGCATTGGAACCGGAGTTCGGCGCGGTCTTGAGGGTCATCGGTCGGGAGCGGAACACCCTATCGGCTATCATTCGCCAGGCATGGGACAGCGGTACATTGAGGACACTGACCAGAAATTCCCCGGCAAAGGCCACCGGTGCCCACATCTCCATCGTGGGACACATCACACGCGACGAATTACGGCAACAACTCGCCGAGGTGGACATGGCAAACGGCCTCGCCAACAGGTTCTTGTGGTTGTGCGTGCGCCGGTCCAAGTGTCTCCCCGAGGGTGGGGCATTGCACGAAGTGGACTTCGCTCCGATCGTGCGCGAAATTCACGAGTGCGTGGACTTCGCCAGAGGCATCGGCGAAATACGCCGCGACAATGAAGCTCGCGGAATTTGGGCAGATGTCTACCCTGGATTGAGCCAAGGTCGACCGGGCCTTCTGGGCGCCGCCACGTCGCGAGCGGAAGCACAAGTCATGCGGTTGGCCGTGATCTACGCCCTGCTGGACAAGTCGGACAAGGTCCGCGTCGAGCATCTGCGTGCCGCGTTGGCGGTGTGGCAGTTTGCCGAGCAGTCAGCCCGGTACATCTTCGGCAGCCGGCTGGGCGATCCTACGGCAGACGCAATTCTCCAAGCTCTCAGGGAGAACTCCGAGGGCATGGACCGGACGGCGATCCGAGAATACTTTCAGCGCAATAAGTCGGCCGAGGAGATCGGCCGCGCCCTGGGTGTTCTGGTGGAGGCCGGACTTGCTCGATGCGAGCGCATCGCCGAGACAGGAGGGCGACCGCGGGAAGTCTGGTTCGGCTGCGCATGAGGGGGGCTTTTGGCGTTAAAGGCGTTTATGGCGTAACACCTGGAACCTGAAAATGGGCACCTATCAGGAGTTGGCGAGAAAAGAGGCGGAACGCTTGAAGTCGGCGGCGGCTCGTCGAGATCGGATTCTCAGTCGGTCTGAGCAGGAAGAAGCGAAGCAGCTTCGAGTACACTCTGAAGGAGTTCCCTTGAACAGCCGTTGCCCCGTCGATAGAATAACGGAGCCGAGTCAAGTTGGCTTCTCGACCCGGCTCCTCACCACATCGCAAACCTAAATAGGAGAGGTTCGCATCATGGCTAAGGCCAATTTTACCATCGGAACGGGCATTGCGGCAGCGGCCTATATCCGAATGTCCGGCCGAACGCAGGACAAGAGCCCAGCGGAACAACGGGCGGAGATCACCAAGCTGGCCACCCGCGAAGGGCTCTCGATTGTCGAGTGGTTTACCGACGAGGCAATCACCGGTGACAGCTCGACCGACGCCCGAGCAGGACTGGCCGCCCTGTTGACCGCCGCCAAGGCCGGCAAGTTCAAGGTGGTGCTCGCGTGGCATACCAACCGCATCAGCCGCGAAGACCCGATGGACGCCGTTGTCTTCTATAACCAGTTGAGAAAGGCCGGCGTGGGGCTGCATACCTGTTGCGAGGGTGCCATCGACCTGGACGACTTCGCCAAGCAGTTGCTCCTCTTCGTCAACCAGAAGGCCAGCAACGACTACTTGATCGAGCTATCGGCCAAGGTGCTCCGCGGCCAGATCAGCAACGCCAAGGCAGGGGGCCGAAACGGCGGAACGGCTGTCTTCGGCCTCGACCGCGGCCTATTCGACGCCTCGGGGGTGCTGGTCCGCCGTCTTATGTTCGGTGAGCGCGTCCACATCATCGGCCATCGGGTGCAACTCCTCCCATGCACCGATCCGGCGAAGGTTGAGGCGGTCCGATTCGCCTTCCAGCGGTTCGATGCCGCCGACGTCGGTTTCAGGGAACTGGCCCGGGAAATGGAGGCGAAGAGCTACCCGAGCCCGACCGGCAAAGGCTGGACCCACCGCAACGTGGCCCGGCTGTTGCGAACAACATCCTACGTCGGCACATGCCGATGGGGGAAAAACGGGGCCGGCAAATATCACATTTCCCAGGGCGAAGACATCATCGTCGTCGAGAAGGGCGCCGCTAGGCGGGTATGCAAGCCCGACGAAGATTTGATCGTCAGGGAGAAGGCCAGTGAAGGCATCATTCCCGCGGCTCTGTTCAAGCGGGTGCAGGTCAAGCTAAAGGCCCAAGAGCGAAAGCCGTCCCGCCGGACCCGCCGCGCCGAATACCCCCTCACCGACCTGATCTATTGCGAGCACTGCGGCCAGCCAATGTACGGAACCACCACCGGGGGCAAGAACCGCCGCGGCGAGAGAACGTATCGCTACCGGCAGTACGCTTGCAGCACCTACGGCCGCTATGGCATCGGCTCGCCCCGCAACACGACTTGCGGACGCCACGCCATCGACGCCGGCCGTGTGTTAGGGTGGCTCATCCAGGCGTTGCAGCAGACGTTCCTAGGGCCAGGGCGCGACTCCCTGGTCAAAGAGATTAAGGCCCAGCTATCGAAACAGGCGAAGGCCAGCGGCGTTGACGTGGCACGGCTGGAAAAGAGGGCCGCGGAGTTGGACCGGGAAGTCGGCCGGCTGGTCAAGGCGATACGCACCATCGACGCCGCGGAACTGGTCGAAGAGTTGGCAATCGTGCGGGCCCAGCGGGACAAGGCACGGGCGGAACTGGCCCAGGTCGGCAAGTTCTCCGATCCGCTGGACCTGGACGCCGAAGCCGAGCGGATAGCGGATACGATGCTGGACCTGGGGAATCGGCTTACGGACGCCGAGCCGGCGACGCTCCGCGAGGTGCTCCGTCAATTCGTATCTCGGATCACCTGCCGATGGGAGCGCCACCAGAGCAAGCAGACCGGCACTCAACGGGCACGGTATCGGCTTGTGGAAGGCAAGGTCGAATTGCGGCCGCAGACGCTCGAATCTGTTTATGGGGTAGTGGGTCATTCGTCACACCGGCTGGCCGCCAAAACCTGTCGGGCGGCGGGTTGTGGCCTGTCTCACGCAAGCCAGGACGGCCGACAGCGTGCCAAAGTGGATTGATGCCGTTGTCCTGAACCCGGCGGACTAACCGCGCCGCCGCCACCAGATCAAACCGGCTACCGCTCCGCTTACGAGTAAGATGATGCTACCGGGCTCAGGAACACATGCCACGCGGAACCCTAAGCCGAAGTTGCCGTCCCCGTCCGTCGGGTCGCTGGAGTCGCGGTCTACCGAGGCCAAGAGGCCGGGGCCGTAGTAGAGGTTGCTCCAACTGCCGCCACGCAAACCACGCGACGAACTGGTAACTTCGGCTTCATTCCACTGCCAAACATCGCCTCCCATATCAAACGTGCCATAGGGCCCCGGCGATGCCGCAAACGCCCCCACCGGCGTCAGGTAATTCGTCGGGTCCGTGAAGCCGTTGTTCGTTGTGCTATAGGCGTCGTAAAAGTTGGCGTTGTTCGTGCCCGTCGAAGAGAGGATGTTGCTGGGCACGGTGTCGCTCTTCGTTGGGTACCACCAGTAACCGGCACCGCCCGGCTTGTTCGGGTCGTAATACGCCGCCTTATACCATTCGTTTTCCGTCGGAATGACGTAGGTGGCTCCGGAATTGCGGGTTATCGCCATCAAGGCGGAGATAGAAGTCGCGCCGTTGAGCGTATACGCGCCATTCTCGGTTGTGCTTGCGTTTTCCACCCCACTGGTCGGTTGGCCATTTTGCAGCCAATTGCAGAACCGTGCCGCATCGCCCCAAGAGACATCGAACATCGGACAATTGGCGGCTTGGCTGTATCCGCCCGTGACCGAGTAGCTGTAGCTGCCCGGACTACCGCTCTGGGTGATGCCGATGGTCGGAAAGTCCGTGGCCATCGAGCCGTAAACGGTGTTGGCGTAAAGGCCATAGGTGTCCGTTTTCGCCACGGCGTTGAGAAACTCGCAATACTGGCCGATGGTCACATCGTACTTGCCCATCTGGTAAGTGTAAGGGACCGAGCCATAACCGGTCGTGCCGTCACCCATTACCATCGTATCCGCCGCGTTGCCCGGATTGCCCACGGTGACGAACTCAAGGCTCGCCTCGCCCGTCCATATTCCCGTCACTGGGTCGCGCGTGCCGCCCATGTTGAACACGTCGGCTTGTGCCGAGGCAGAAAAGAGGATGACCGAAACAACACCAAACACCATAGTGCAACGACGAAACATAACAGTACCTCCATTGAAGAATAGGGACCGAGACGACAAGGGACTGCCGAAGAGAAGATGCCCGCATTGAATAACGGGCTGCTGTCGCTCCGGCCGGTACCTCTTCCCTGCCGATTAGCGATTACCGTCAATTTGGCACAACCAGCGCCGGATGCAATCCCACCGGTGGGTAATTCTCCTAGAATCTTGGCGGATTTACGTCCCCCCCACGGAACCAGCGTTCGCAGCCGGGCGCGAAGATCGTGGTTCCTCGCGTCTTGTTCCCGAAGCCGGGAGAGCCATTGAAAACCCTTAAACTGGCCGTGGTGCCAGAGGAGTAAAACCATGCCCGATGATTTGTGGAGTGACGCGGACTTCATCGACATCTACACCCGCCGGCAAGCCATTGAAGACGGCGTGCTGGTGCAACTGAGTGGCCACGGCTACCAGGGCGATCCCTGGGTGCCAGCGATGGTGGCGGAGGCCGGTTTCCGGTACCCCGTCGCCATAACCGCGACGGCGTTTTGCCGCTACGTCGCGCCGTTGGAAGGCGACGGCGAGGAACTGGCCCCCTGCCAAGACATCCAGGGCCGCCTGTGGGACGTGCTGTGGATGCTCAAGGCGACAATCCGGCGCATCCAGGCCCCGCGTGCCATTCTGCACTTCTGCCTGCGAGTGGTGCCCAACGTCCCGGCCAACTACTCGAAGCCCAACCCGCCAAGGCCGAAACTCGTGCATCTGAAGGCCGTGTGCGGGCCGGACAACGACGGCTCGCCCTGCCTGACGATCATGCTGCCCGAGGAGGACTGAGTACGATGCTGACCTTCCCCAAGCGTCCCCGGCGAGACCAGACGATCGCCGCCGATCGGAAGCTCTGGACGAGCAAGTGCCGCCAGTACAGGGTGGCGCTCTCCCGTTGCCGCTACGGCCCGCATGATGAACGCGGGATTCCCGACGTGTGCTACGCTCAACACTTCGACCAGGAGTTTGGAGTATGGGATGTGCTGTCGAGACATCGAAGCCGAAACGCCGCCGCAAAAGCCTGCCAACGCCACGCCCGTATGGCGAACTGTCCCAAGAGGCGAAAGCGCGGGCGAGGGACTGCTGGCGCGAAAAGGGCTGGACATGGGACCAGTGGGGTTCGGGAGAACTGACCGACCTGTTTGCCGAGGTGCTGCTGGAGGACTACGGGATCGAAGTGGCGATGCGCACGGAGAGGCTATCCGGCGGCAAAACCATCCAGCGACCGGATATTTCTTGGAGCCTGAGCTACTGCCAGGGCGATGGCGTCAGCTTCACGGCCCACCCGGACTTGGAGGCAATGGCCAAGAAGAACGAGACAATCCGGGAGGTCATGCAAACCATCGAGCTTTTGGAGGCAGCGGGCGGGTGGGAGTATTCGCCCGAGTGGTCCGTGTCGATCGACGCCAACGGCGGCCACGCCGAATGCTACGCCTACCACAGGGCAAACAACGATGAGCAACGAGTCCTGGACGAGCTTTGCGTTGCGGTTGAAGCGGAGTTGGATCAGGTCCACAAGCAAGCCTGCCGCCGGCTGGAAGAGTTAGGCTACGCCGAGATCGAGTACCGCGACAGCGACGAGTATCTGGAAGATGTACTGACCGTCAACGACCATTACCTGTTCACCGCGGAAGGGGAGTTCGATTCGTGAGACGCCGACCGCGCAAGACACTGGCGGACATTCTGACAACCGGCTGCCCGGACTGCGAAGGCCGAATGCTGATTGCCTCCGCCGGTCTGGTCTGTGAGAACGGCTGCGGACGGCTGCTCTACTTCTCGACATCCCAACGGCAGCAACTCTGCCGCAGCTTCCCTGACCTGGTAATCGAGTGCGTTCCCGTGTCCAAGATGAAACTCTACTCGTACTGAACCCTGAACCCCATTGGAGACCATGCCATGCGATTGTCACGTTCCTATCAACCCCGCACGCTGGACGAAGTGGTCGGGCAGCCAGCCGTCATCCGGCGGCTGAAGCGGCTGGTGGCCTTGCCTCAGCCCTGTTGTCTGCTGTTCGAGGGCCTCGGCGGCGTCGGCAAGAGCGCCACGGCCAAGGCTCTCATTCAAGACCTGGGCGTCTGCCCCTTCTCCGGTTTGGTGGAGTATTCCGCCAGCAATTTGAGCATCGACGAGGTTCGCCGGCTGTTCGGCCAGACCTTCCGGTACAAGCCGATGGCGGGCAACCCGTGGCACGTCCTGCTCGTCGAGGAGTTGGAACTGATCGTCAGCCGACACGTCAATGCCGCGCTCAAGGACGAGCTTAGCGAGCAGAACATGCCCGAGCGGCTGATCGTGGTGGCCACCAGCAACGACGCCAGCGGGTTGGACGAGGCGCTCTTGCAGCGGTTCGAGGTCTTTCCCTTCTCGGCCGGCCCGACGTTTGCGAAAGCCTGCCAGGAGCGGCTGGCCTGGATTTGGCAGCAGGAAGCCGGCGCCAATGTTCCCATGCCGCTGGGGATGGAGCAAATGGGCTGGCGCAACGGGAACTACTCGATGCGGCGAGCGATGACGGCCCTGGGCGGGGCGCTGGAGTTGCGGTGTGGGGAGGAAGTGGCCGCATGAACGCGAATGGCAATTCCGACGAATTCGCCCTCAGCAACGTTCCTCCCGAGCCTAAGCCTTGGCGTGGAGACGAACCCGAGAACACCCGGCAGAAGGTGCTGCTTTCCGGCATGGACTGTCAGCCGGGGCAATTGGACCTGTTCGAGACGGATGGCAAGACCGGAGGACCGTCTGAATAGATATCCACGTTTCGGGTCGGCCGTGTTGATCTACGCCAGCTTTGCACGGGAGGGCCAGGGAACGGGCCGTTTTCTCCCCGCGCGCTCTGGTACAATAGCGGCTGTGGGGATCGAGTGCATCGTCAGGCCGCCCGTCGAGCCCTGCGCGAACTCGGCCTGTTGACCGTCACCATGAGGTCCATTTCTCCACCACTTAGCGGAGAAAAACGAGACAAGATTTTGCGGGGGCTACAAGTGTTATGGCCCTATTCACAATCCGACTTCAGGGCATTTGACAAGGCTTGGTGGAATCGCAATGCTTGAGACCGCCGGTTTGCAGGCGCTAGAAAAGGCATGCGAAACGTGCCACGCGAAGGAGGCGAAATCTGAATTGCCAGGATTGCTCGGGTGTCCGGAGGAGCTTCCAGACGACCCGAAGCATTGCACGGCTGACCAATGCAAGAAAGAGGCAAAGGACATCATAAGAAGGCTCGTTGAAGTCTGGGACCAATACTATGGCCCTTTAGACGACAAGGGCGACCCCGTTGGCGGGCACCTTTGTGGTGATTGGGCGAAGCAATTTGAAGCTGCACTGCAAGGGAGCCACTGCTTCGCGTTCAACCTATGCACCGCCGAGGCACCGCGGAGGGTTTATTGGGATGCTAACGGCCACATAGTTATCGATCCGCATACTGGAAAGTCGCTATACCGGACGGATTACCATGTGTACCTCCAAGTCTGGGCTTGCGGAAATCAAGGCGATCCCGCAGCGGCAGTTACGTTTGACGACGGCTTCAATCTGGGTGGCGGAAGTCTCCCGCCACTACCATTCCATCCGGGTGTGTACCCTCCCGAGACTTCCCCCTACAAACCAAAACCCGGTTGTGGGTGCGTAGACTTCAATAAGCAACAGTCGAACGACCTTCCGGGTCTATGATAGCGAGACGAGAATCAATCAGCAACGGGATGAATGATGGCAGTGTATCGTCGCGGCGACATGGTTCAGCGATTCTCAGTGGTGTGGCGGGTATCGGAAGAACCTGGACTGCGTTGAGGTACGGGCAAGTCGGCGCACGTGGAGGGCGCATCGTGCAAAAGACCGTGAATAAGATGCGAGTCGTTGTGTTCCTTTCGCTCACGTTGGCAGTGCCATTCGCGGCCTCGCGGCCTGCGTTGACGGCGCAGGAAGTGAGAATGTGGCGCACCTTCGAGTTCCAGCGAAAGCGAGGATCGAATGAACCGGAGCGGAATGGCAACAAATCGATGGAGCCGGTTTATTCTCTGGCCTTCAGCTACGACGGTAAGATGATTGCGTCTATAACAGTTAACGAACTCAAACTGTGGGATGTCGCGACGGGCAAGAGCATCGCCAGCCTTGGCGATGGCCCATTCCGTTGTGTGGCATTTTCTCCTAACGCGAAGACGGTGGCAACAGGAGGCGGGAGAATTGGTCCCGGAGAAGTGCTGCTCTGGGATGTGGCCTCTGGGAAGAAGAAAGCTGAACTTAAGGGGCATGAGCAAACGGTAACATCAGTAGCATTTGCGCCCGATGGCAGAATATTCGCAACGGGGGCCGACGACGGGACCGTTCGGGTGTGGGAGACCGCTAGCCTGAAGAGCATTGCGACTCTACGGCACGGTGGAAATATCGCGTGTGTGGCGTTTGCCCCGAACGGAAGGAGATTGGCATCTTCAAATGGCACGGGGACTATCGCACTGTGGGATACGACGACATGGAAACAAATCCTAACGATTAGTGTGCCTGTTAGTCGGACTCCAGGCGTTCATGCTATGGGGTTCAGCCCAGACGCAACGACACTGGTCTCAGGGGATAACGACATGTGTGTGATTCTCTGGAACGTTGCAACGGGTAGGATGAGATCAATGCTGGGCTTTCACCTAGCTCCGGTAACATCGGTAGCATTCAGCCCAAACGGCAAGACGGTGGCATCATTGGGTGTTGTTGGAACCTTGCAATTATGGGATGTTCCTTCCGGCAGGAAGATAGCCGCCGTGGAACATCCCCCTGGTCATGGGTTCTCCGACGCTGTGGCCTTCAGTCCTGATGGCAGCCTCTTGGCGACGGGATGCTACGGGGCAGTTGGGATTTGGCGGGTAAGTATACCAGATCAGCGAGACACGCAAACCAACAAAGCGGACAAGACAGCACCGCAGAATAACTCGCCAAGCAACGCCCGCGTCTCGCCGCCCTCCCCCGCCTCGCCCAGCAAGTGAACCGCCCCCGCTTCGCTTCATTGTCCCATTTCCCGTAATCCTGTCCTGGTGCGGAGCTTAAAGTGGTGGAGGAATGACTGTGGCCACGTAACAGGCGCAGACAAGCAGCACACCCGCCTCGCCCTCACCCTCCCCAACCGCCTTTTCCCCTCCCTTCGCCCTCTTCACCCTTACGCCGGGCAGACGATTCCTTCCCGCGTCCGCTTCGCCTTGCCGCGGGCGCTCGGTAGCGACGAACGGCCATGTGAACGCCCTCAGTTCCGTTCGCTACGCCGTGGTACAAGTGTGCCGACCAAGTGTCATGCCGTGTGCGGGCTGGGCGTAGGGGTACGCCGACCGCTTGCCACTGACCTCCTACTCGGTGGCGGGCTGCCCGCACGTGGCTTTTTTATGCGCAGACAAACCAACCCCACAAGGCAAGGAGACCAGACGCCATGACCGTCTACGGCATTACCCGCGCCAGCACGCGGAAGCAGCAGTTATCCCCAGAAGTCCAGGCGGAGATGATCCGCAAGCACTGTGCCGCCGTGCAACTGCCCGAGCCGACGATCCTCGACGAGCCGCTGGGCACTTCCGGCCGGACCACCGACTTCCGCAATCGGCCGCAAGGCCGCTGGCTTCTGCTTCACGCCCAACCCGGCGACGTGCTCGTGGTGACGAAGTTGGACCGGCTGGGCCGAACCGCCAGAGACATCCTTGAAACCTTGGAGCAGTTCGCGAAGCGGGGCGTGCGCGTTATCGTAATTCAATTCCTCGGCGGCCAGAACATCGACATGGACAGCACCGTCGGCCGGTTGGTGGTGATCTTCTTCGCCGGCTTGGCCCAATTCGAGGCCGACATGATCGGCGAGCGCACAGCCGAGGCGCTTCAGCGGCGCCGGCAGCAAGGGCTGGCGTGTAACCGCGCCGGCTTCGGCACACGCAAGGTGGGCAAACGGAGCGAGTGGGACATGCAGCAGTTGGCCTACATTGCCGAGATTGCCGAACGGTTGGGCAAGGGTGAGGATGTGGTGCTTGTTGTCGCCGACTTCTGGGGCCGGGGGATCAAGGACCATCGGGGGCTGTTGTGGGGCCAGGTTCAGCACAAGAATGGCAGCGGCAACGGGGATCGAAGCAGCAGCAACGGGAATGGCGACGGCACAGCCAACGGCAAGGGCAGTCCTTTCGAGGCGTACTGGCGGGCCACGCGCTGGTTTCACCGCATGAAGCACGCCGGCAAGCTGCCCCCGCCCTACTGCGACACCGCCCACGCGATCCCCGAGCCGCCGCGGTTCACCGTGGAAAAACGCCGAAAGCGCCCCAACGCCAAGCCCATCGTCGACGAGAAAGCCGCCTGGACCGCCGAGCAGTGGAGGGAGTGGTTTGCGCTGGAGTGCGCCAACACCTGAATCACCAGAGGCGTCCTGACAGCAATCCCTAACGGCAACGCGATAGGGAACCTAGCAGCAAAGTTCAGAACTTGCCATTCCCTTACCGGTCGGGCCGAACCGGGCAACAGTCGCTGAAAGTAGGGAAGGCGACCACCTGCCCGGTCCATATTGAAGGCCGCGGGTGTAGCTATCGCCGCCCGCCGACCCGATGTTCACAGTCTACCACGATCGTGAAGCCGTACCCAGATTTGGCACCTCCGGGACCGCTAACCGCGAAAGACTCTATTTCATCTGGGCGCGGCACTCGGCTATCGCTGCGTCGAGAATGTCCGTATCGACGAAAAACTTCTTTGCCTCTTCAAAGCACGCTATTGCTGGCCCGAACTTGCCCATCCTTCGGTAGGCGAAGCCGAGCTTGAAATGACAGACACAGTCTGTTGGGTCCAGCCGGATTGACGTTTCGTAGGCTTCGATGGCTTTCCCGTTTTCACCTAGTTTATCGCACGCCTCGCCGATTGCACGATATGTTTGCGGATCGTTTGGGCCAAGTTCCGCCGCAGTCTCGAAGTCGGTTAATGCCTCCTGGTGACGTTTCAACTCCACGTGAAGGCCACCCCGCAACTTGTAGGCCGTCGCGCACCGAGGAACCCTCATCACCAGCAAGTCTGCCAACGCGAACGCCTCCGCAAACCGCCCTTCGGCTGAGAGGCATTCGGCCAACTGCTGATATGCGGGAGAAAACCCCGGGTTGAGTTTGATCGACTTCCGAAACGACTTCTTCGCCAACTGATAGTCTTCGTTGTTCCGGGCTCGCTCACAGAGCTTTTCGTTAACCTCGTCGGCCGTCTTCAGCTTCAGGCGATTAATGTACGCCAAGTCTCCACTTGATTCTCGCTTTTCGGCAGCCCGCCCAATCGTGTAGTGAACCAGATACTCGTACTTGCCGAAGTCAGCGGGAACTATACGCGCCAAGTCCCGCAAGGCATCGTCGTACCCTTTGTTGTCAATTTGCTTGTCGGCGTCCACCAGTCGCTCATCCGGCAGCACATTTCCAGCTCCATCTTCATCTTCAAGATGGTACTGTGATTCGAAATACGCATTCCATTCCTCTCTTATGATGCTGCTGCCGCGCCACAACTCCCTGGAATTGCAGCGCCCTTTGAGAAATGTGAGAATCTGAAGGGCCGGAACGGCGAAGTTCAAGTTTTGCCCTCCACGCAGCGCGGCTGTCGTCACGCCGACCACCTGGCCGGTTGAGTCCAGTAGCGGTCCTCCGCTTGATCCTGGGCTAATAGGCGTGGTGGTCTGAAGGTGCCAAATTCCCTCGGCAACCTCTCGTCTGCCGCTGATAATCCCTTCACTCAAGGATGCTTCCAGCCCCTTCGGGCTTCCGATTGCATAGACCTTCTGACCGACTGGCGGTTCCGGGCCTTGCGCTATATCGAGGGTTGAAACTGGCATCCCGATGTCTGACTTCTGCGCGGGGTTCCAAAAGGAAACAGTCACAACCGCCAAGTCCATGTCTTCTCGTTCCAAAACAACGTCATAAACGCTCCACGATCGACCGTCACCAAGTCGCACCTTTGCGGCTGCCGCCGAGCGAATCACATGATAATTGGTAAGAAGATAAGCAAACTTAACCTTGCCACTCGTGTCAGGCTGTGTAAGCCCGTGTAACTGGTAGCGCCACCCCACCAACTCACGAGGAATGAAGAATCCCGAGCCCTGGTAGGCATCGTAGCCACTATCGTCTTTCGTCAAAACCGTGGCGACGGCAGCCCGTGACTTCGCGTAGAGCGCCACCGGATCGAGGGTCTTCCCAACTGCGTGCCCCGCATTCTTCGGACTCGATGATGGTGCCGGACCAAGAACCTTGTCGGCCTCAATTTCCCAATCTACTGCTGCGGCCTGTTTCGGGCTCGTTGATGGCGACGACGCGGCCCGCCGCTGCGGTTGTTGGGACGACGATTGTGGAACACCTTCCCAACCCTTGGGTATCTGGTTCTGCTGCGAAGTCCGGGCAACGACTGGTACTTGTGGAAGTTCTCTTCCCCGGCCGATCGCCTTAGGTGCCGGGGAGGCGGAAGCTGCAAATTCTTTTCCATTGTGGTGTGGCAACAGAACGGCGGCCAGCAGAATCATCGTCACGACGGTGCCCGCGGCGAGAGCTACCGCCAGACGCGAAACCCTCATCCGTCTTGGTCGAACCTTTGGAGGTGGAGGCGGAGGCGAGGGCGGCCGTGTCTTCTCAGCAGACAAGACCGCAGCCGGCTCGACGGGTTGGCCATCGGTATCGACGGGTGGGCTGCTTGCCGCATCGCTTAAAGCTGCCGGGGCTGGCGTAGCGGGGGGAAGATCAAGAGTTCCGGCTTCCCGCCAATCCATCCAGGTTCTTTTGCGGACCATCGTGTCAGGGCCGATTTCCCTGCCGGCAAGTAGCTCCTGCAACTGTTCGCGGGAGAAGGGGCCAAGCTCGCGGTCGCCCGACACATAGAACCAGTTGTCGTTGCTCGACACATAGAACCGATCGGCGTTTTCCATGAAGACCGCCCGTTGTCTGGCCGGGTCGATCCCAGGCGCGATGGCACGAAAGGCGAGAAACACCGATCGCGCCAGGGACCGCTTGGCCGGAGCTGTTGCAACAAGCCGCCGGCCGTCCCGATGCTTTCCATTATACGATCACACACGATTGCAAGGGAGCGGTTGCCGTCGAAGTCGCCGGGGTTCGATCGGAAGCTCCAGCAGCGTGGCGCTTGCGGTCACGCCGCCTGCACTCCCTCGCCCTCCGGGACATGGTTGGTGGGTGTTGGGCGGGGGGAGGAGCCGCGGCCGAATCTGATGTTCGGCACGGTGGAGGGAGTAGATCCTCCGGTTTTGTCAGTCGAGCCGTTTAGCGATTAGATTCCAATCCGGTTTCTCCAGATGGTTGGCTCCCCATCGCTTGTGGAGCGTTCCCGGAAGCACCACTCTCCACAGGAAGACGATCTAATACCGGTACCGGATGTACGGGTTGTAGCTTCGATAGCTTGGCAAGCGATACGAGGGATAGGAGAAGGAGCGGAAGTTGCCGTAGTTGTAACTCGGCCAATACCGCGTACCGACGTTTCCAGTGTACGGGTTGATGTTTGGGTACGTGGACCAGTTGTTCCAGAAATTGCCGTCGGGATTGCTCCGGTAGTACGGCTGGACGTACGTACCGTTAGATCGGATGTATCCGTGGACGTAAACGTCCGCACTGGCCGCTTGGACAGCGGCGAAGAGGGCCATCACGGTGGCCGACACCAAAAGCGATTTTCTCAACATCTCTCGTTCTCCTCTTTTCTGGTGGCTTGAAATCGGACCCATCGTCCGTTATGGTCTTTAGCGGAATCACCAACCGGACCGAACGCGCTTTTTTCAGGTTTTTTGCCACGGGTCGATCAGACCGAAGCCAAAGCCATGGAAGACATTCGGACCACTAAGGTGCTCGTCGCCGAAGCCCAACAGGGCAATCGACCGGCCCTTAATGAGTTGTGCGACCGCTATGTTTCCCGAGTTCTGGTCGCCGTGCGAGCGCGACTCGGCGAGGGTTTGCGGCGGAAGGTGGAGTCATGGGACATCGTTCAAGAGGTGATGATCGACGCGATTCGCAACATCAACGAATTCAGCTTTCGCACGGAAGGGGCCTTCCTCAATTACCTCAACCGGGTGGTCGAGAACCGAATCAGAGACGAAGCGGACCGGTGGGCCGCCCAGAAGCGCCGACCGGATCACGAGATTCCGCTGGATACGGCGCGTTCGGGTGAGTTTGCGAATCCGCTTCAGATAGCAGGCTCCGCCCCAACCCCAAGCAAGGTCGTTGCCCTTACTGAAGACCTCGCTCGGCTAGAAGCCGCTATTGCGCAACTGCCAGACGAGTACCGAGAACTGATCATCGCCACAAAGCTAGAAGGCCGAAGCTACCAGGAACTCGCCGAAGACATGAACAAAACCGGCGATGCGGTGCGTATGCAGGCAGCGCGCGCGATGATCGCCCTCGTCAAGGTGTTTCGTCAGACCCCGGAGGACGAGCACGAACATGAGTGTGGACGATCTTGATGAACGACTGATGAAGGCCATTCAGTCTGGCGCGGATGTGCCAGACAGGAATGACTCCGAATTGGCCGAAGCGATCGCAGTACACGAGCGCCTCGAAGGGTTGTTCAGAATTCTGCGCACGCCGGCCACTTCGCTGCAAGGCCACGAAGAGCAGGCGGTGCGGCCCGGATCGCAACTCGGCGAGTTCACTATCCTACGGCGGCTTGGCTCTGGAGGAATGGGAACCGTATTCCTGGCGCGCCAAGCGACCTTGGGTCGCCTCGTTGCATTGAAGGTCTGTAACCCAGAGATTGGCTCCGAGCAACGCTTGCGCGAGCGGTTCCTTGTCGAAGCCCGCGCAATGGCGCAGCTCAACCATCCACAGGTAGCTCCCGTACTGCTGACGGGCAAGCAGGAAGGGTGCCTTTACATCGTCATGGAGTACGTTCCGGGGCCGACTCTCGCCGACGTGCTTCAGGCGGTTCGCTCCGCCCCCGCTGACATAACCGCGAGCGCTGTGGTCAAGGAAATCCTGGCTTACCCGGAGCAGCGGCCGTTGTGCGGATGTTGGTCGGAGGGGCCTGCGACCATCGACCGAGGCTTTCGCACATGGATAGTTCAGACGCTCGAAAAGGTGGCGGGGGGTCTTGCCGCAATTCATCGAGCCGGAATTGTCCATCGAGACGTGAAACCTTCCAATGTCGTCCTTGACGCGGAGGGGGAACCGAAAATCGTCGATTTTGGGCTTGCCCGCGTCGGCCAGGGGCCGAAAGCCACGGCGCTGGGCGATTTCATTGGCACTCCAGCGTACACCTCCCCCGAGCAGGCACGGGGCGCTGTGGCCGATATCTCGCCTGCTTCTGACGTATTTTCCTTCGGCGTTCTGCTATTCGAGTGTTTGTCGCTACGGTTGCCGTTCGGCGGCTCCAGTTCAGCGGAGTTACTCAAGTCGATCCTTGCCGATGAAGCGCCCTTGCTGCGCCGTGTCGATAACAAGGTGCCCTGGGAACTGGAAGCCATCGTAGACAAGTGTCTGCGGAAGAAGCCGACCGACCGGTACCCTTCGGCCGCGCCGCTTGCCGAGGACCTTTGGAACTACCTGAATCTTCGCCCCGTTTCCGCAAAGCGAGCAACGGCATGGCGTCGCGTGGGCCGCCAAGTCCGTCGTCGCCCTTGGGCGGCAGCTTTCACAGCGGCCATTCTACTTGCGGTGATTCTGGGTGCGGTTGTCGTGTCGAAGGCACGGCAGGACGCTATTCGCGCCGGGCAGCCGCCCTCGAAACGCGGTTCGGGAACCTGATTGACCGCGGCGACGTAGCCCTTTTCCGCGCGCTCACAGCACAGCGGCCAATGTGGTTGCCCGATGTCATCAAGCGCCACCGCCAAGAGGCGATTGACGCCTATACGGAAGCCTTGAAGATTCACCCGGAAACGGTGTGGGCACTTGTTCAACGGGGCCGGGTATTCGCCTCCGAGGACGATTCGCGAAAACTCGCGATGGACGATTTCCAGCAGGCACACAACCTTGCGCCGGGATATGCGAGCGTTACTCTGTATCTGGCCGGTGTGCTCAACCAACTGGGGCGGAAAGGCGAGGCCGCGGAGAATCGTCGCTCCGCAGAACGGGTTTATCCAAAGGAAGCCGAAGACCTCTACTGGCTGGGGAATATCACAGGAGCGCAGAAGCATGATTTCACCCAAGCGTACAAATACTACTCCGCCTGTCTGTTGCTTAAGCCCGACCACTACTGGGCACGATTGGAACGTGTGCTATATGGAGAGGATCCGAAGGTTGTGTTCCCACTGAGTAAACAGGCTCGAACTGAGGAGTTGCGCTTGGCAAAGACGCTTCGCCCCGATCTTCCCTTCGCGTCAGAGTTGATTGCGTACTTCAGCGACGAAGAGACTGCGGTAGAGGAACTCCAGTTTGCTACCAAAAAATTTGGGCCCGACCTGCTGCGCGCTGGTCGGATGGCCGATCTATTGATCGGGCTTGGCGAGTTTGAATCAGCGGAGCGGACCTTGCGAAGCGTGCTTTCGCAGGACCCAGGTGGAGAAATCGCGGGCCGACTGGGGGGCCTCAAGCTCCGAACAGGTGACTATAACGAGGCGATGCGATGGTACCGTGAATCGATCCGCGCGGGGCGTGCCGATCCGGCGACCTTCCGCAGCTACGCACAAGCCGCGACGGGGGCCGGTGATTGCCATACTGCGGAAAAGGCATTTCTGGACGGCATCAAATCCAACCCGACCAGCCCAAATTTGCTTGAGAATGCGGGGCAGTGGTACGAGAAACAAGGCCGATTTGAGGACGCAGAGCGGGTCTATCGCATGGCCTGTAAGCTACCCGCTTCCGAGGATTCAACCCCAGAATCCAATCTCGCATCTCTTCTTGAGAGGCAGCACCGGGTCGATGAAGCAATCAAAGTGCTCGTAGAGGGGATCGCGAGGCGCACGAGCCAACGGTTCGGTTCATTTGAAATGAAAGAACAACTGGGTCGTGCTTACATCAGTACCGGAAGGCTTGCAGAAGCTAGGAAGCTCGTCAAGGAAGAATGCCGCAAGCGTCCCTACAAACCAATTCAAGACCACATGCTGATCAACTTGCTTGACCTGCTAGGCGAACATCGCGAAGCGTTACTGGCTGCGCGATCAGCGGAGTTGTCGGAGTTTGTTAAGGACGAAAGCACCAGCGTTGACGCACCCTTGATGCTGGCCGATCCGATGGAGTACATCGAGCGTCTGAAGACACGACGCGCTCTTGGCATGGTGTTGGGGGAATCGTGCTACCTAAACTTGGCGGGATGCTCGCAAGACGCAGACGAGTCAATCGCAATTATTAACGAGGGCATTAAGCAACACCCCCGGTCATTTGATCTCCACGCTCACCTGGCGGTACTGCTGCGGAGAAAAGGCAAGACGAAGGTCGCCCAAGAGGTGTATCACAGCGCAGTCAAGTTGTTTGTCGAGGACGTTCAAAAGGCGATAGCGGACACGAAGAATCCTTCTGGCATCGGCCTGAAAGGTGAGGCGTGGGATCGGCATTTGAGATACCTTGCACCGCCGATAAGTTTTGTGGATGCTTGTTTTACGTATTTGGCAGAGGGTGGCCGTGCGAGCGAAATGTCAGTCTTGCAGGAGCGAATTCTCACCGCCTTGGCCCCGTTGCGACAGGCGCAACAAGAAGGACAACCGGGCCTGCGGGCATTTGATCCGCGCCAATGGACTTAGGAACGATGCTCGTTGTGAAATCGAACGCGGAGGTGCGCGCCGGACGACTTGCCGAGGCGCTTGTTTCGTACGAAAAGTGTCTTGAGTGTCCTGCCGTTAGGGATGTTCCAGTGATACCCGCAGGGATGGCAGTCTGTCTTTTGCGCCTTGGTCGCGCGGACGAGGCGATTAAGTGGTATCGTCGTGCGCTGAAACCGAACGGATGGGAGCCCGGACTCGTCTTCGACTTTCTCTTTGCGGTGGCGACGAGCGAGGGGCCAGCGGGCGTGTCCAAGGAGTTGCCCGCGTTTGCGGACCCGACGATCAGCGTAAGCGCAAGAAGAAATACTACTCTGTCCTGTTTCAAGGCGTGGTGCGCGATGGATATCGGCGACGCACAGGGGGCACGCGATGCCGCCTTCGACGCCAGGCAATACGTGTTATTGGCTCGCTGTGGTAGGCTGTCGGTTGCGGAGGGTTTGCCGTCGGTCGATGAGGTTGCGGCTTGGTCCGTGATTCTCGAACGTGTTTTCAGATGGCTGAGAAACGATGAGCAAGCGAACGCTTTCTCGAAACAACTTGAAACTATGCCTGCAAGTGCGGTGGAGAAGGCGCGGCGTGTCTTGGGAGTGCAACATGCTCCCAAGCCAGCGGCGGGCGGCGTGCCCAGGGCCCGTGCCCACTTCGAGAAGGACAACCCCGACAAGGCAATCGCCGAGTTCGCCGATGCCATTGACCTCGCCTCGAAAGATCCCCAGGGCGCATTTCTGTTGTGGCATGTCCTACCGGCACAAGCGGACCTCGACCAAGCCGAGGGACTCGGGTACTAGCCGCAGCAGCAAACGCCGGTGCTTCGCGCCAGCCCCCCAGATCGTCGCCAGGATGCCGGCCTTGAGCGCTTGAGGCAGCGCCGGCCAGGACTCACAACATACCACCAACGAGGTAGCCTCGCGCGCCTGCGCCTGATCGTCGCCACGAGCCGCGAGGGCACGGAATGGGGTGTACACAGTGCCCGTTTCCCCGCCGTCATTTGCCCTCAACCGAAGGGGACCGGCAGAATCGTCCTGTTTCGCCACGGCTGCCCGTGTCTTCACGGTTGCTTGTTGCGGAGCAAAATCGTCCCTAAGATGGAATGACTTCCCTCCCACTTCTTGCCTCGCCGCCCGCGACCCTCCTGGTCCAGCCGTCGGCAGATTTCCCGGAGACTCACGCCCGCTGCGGCCAAGAACTGGGCTCGGCGGATCGTTTCCTGCTCTTCCCGGTCGGGCAGCAGTTTCTTGTTGTCATGCGGGTGCAGCCGCCAGCCGAAGGGCAGACGGTCAATGCGGCCCGTCCGTTTGATCGCCGTTGGCTGACTCCGATCGCCCTTGACCTTCGCGGTGGGAATACTGGCGGTGAGGCAAATTGACTCGACCTCCTCCAACCGAGCTTGCAGAATGAGCAGGCCCGCGAAAGGCGACAGGTTGCGGAACTCGTTGCTCCGTATTTCTTCGGCCAATTCACGTTCCCGACCGGGCGGCGCCTTCAATGAATAACCGCCGCGGTCGTTTTTGAGGACATCAAGACAACTGAGCATTGCTTTTCCTCGTCTTTCTCGCCGAAATGTATATCCTGTGCTGGTTTTCCGCAAATCCTCCCAAAACCCATTTTACAGCATCAGGATGCCCTGCTTGCACCCAAAACCGTGTGCCTTTTGCGGGTTTTTCCAGTGGAAGTATAGCCGTGGGTAAGTCGGAAACATCGTCCGGACTCACCGATTTTGCTTGAAAATTGCCGCTTGAAGATTGCGCATCTTAACTGCTTTTGACGATGAATTTTCACCGAAAACACGGGGTAGCGTCGTGCGCGCGAAGGGAGGGGGTTGGGGTCGTATTCCGACGCCGAGATGTGTGGCACCCCGGCCGTTGTCCTTAGTGCCGTCCGTCCCGGCTGAGGGCAGCGCGACCGCCGGCCGTTGGCGTCGATTCTGGCGCTGGAATTGGCACCGTGGTACAGGGGTTGGCGAGCGCCGACGCCCTTCGATGACCCGGAAGCCGTCCAGGGCCGTTGGAACGCACTGGCGCGCCGTAGACTGAACTTCAACGCCGGCTTGTGGCCCATCTTTACCTCCATGCTCCATACCGGCCCGGCCGTTATCGAGGCATTGCCTCAGAATCGCTTTTGGCGCGCTGCGACGTGGGCTAGCTGCCCTCTCTGCGCCGGGCGTGGTCTGGGCCGATATCTTGGTCATGGTTGGGCTTCCCGCTCGGCTTCATGCCCGCTTTCGTCGCCCTGATTCCCGGTGAGCATCGCGGCGAGCCGTTCGCGTCTGGTCGCCGGCGTCGGCCGGGTGATCGTCAGCCAAGTGGCGGCGATCGGCGCGGCTGGCGAGATTCGCCGCCCGGATCGGGGCGGATGGAAACGGGCCGCGGACAGACGCTTGGCCACAGGACGGGCGACCTTCACGGCAACTCGTACTCTACTTGGCTTCCTGTTCTCCGAACAGCCACTTCCGGACGTGCTCCGTCACAGCCACGAGCCGAGCGTCGTCAACTCGTTCTCGGTATCGTGCCGACATATCACTGCCGCTTGCCGCATGGCCCATGATGGCTTGAACGGCTGATAGATCACGGACGCCTTCGGCGATTGTCTGGAACGTGTGACGAAGGCTGTAGAACGTCAAGCCCTGCCGTTCGATCTTTGCCTTACGCACGAACCATAGGATCGTTTTGGCAATGCGGTGCCCGCTGTGTTGGCTGATGTACGCTTCGCCTTGCACGCTGATGAACACGAGATTCTTGTGGGCAGGGTCTTTCGGCTCGCGCCGGTCGACAATAATTGCGTTCAACGCCGCGATGGTTTCCGGCCAGAGCGGTATCCGCCGCTCGATACCCGTCTTGGGCCTCGGGTAGGTCAGCCATCCAGTCTTGAGGTTGACGGCCTTCATCGGCAGCGTGGCAACGTCGTGGTTGCCGAGCCCACCATTGACGGCCAGCAAGACCATCGCCTTTTGGATCGGCGGCATGGCTTCCAAGAGGGCAAGCAACTCCTCCCGCTCGAACATGCGCAGTCCCGCCTTGGCCCGGTTCTGCCGAATGACCTTGGCGGAAGGCTTCTTAAACCCCGGACCGAAACGGACCGGCTTATCGAGAATGCCCGCTTCGTACCCGAACTTGAAAATCGACCGCACCCGCTGAATCTCGTTGCTCAGGCGATGCACGCCCCATTTTTTCGCCACCTGGGCACGCAAGGCTTGGAAGTCGTCGGCAATGAGGTCATCGACGGGACGTTCCCGGCCGAATGCCTTGACCAGCCGGGCGCACGTGGCGTGATACTCTTGGAACGTCCAATCCGTCAGCTCGCCGGCAATCAGGAGGTTCTTCTTGTGAGTCAAGAACCCGTTGACCAAATCCTTGATCGTCGCTTCCTCCGGCCTCTTGGCACGTGGCTTGCGCCCGGCGAGCAAGTCGTCCTTTTGGGCAAGCCATAGCTCCAGGGCTGCTTGGCCTTTTGGATCCGTCGTCACCTTGCCGAAGTAAACGAGACGGCCCTTGACCTTCTTGGCCCAATACCCTGCCGCGTGAGGGAAAAGGGGAAAGTCTGGACGGGGCTTGGCCGGCGTGGTAGCCTGGGGCTTGGTCATGGCGTTTTCGGTGATATTGGGCTTACTGGTGTATGAAACGGGTGTAATAGAAGACAGCCCGAAGCATAGCAGAGCCCATAAGAAGCGTCAATAACCCAGATAAAATGCCATTTTGGAGGTGACTGGTTCCTGGTGGTGCCCCTGGTCTTCAAAATCAGTGTGGGGTCCGTAAGGGTCCCAGGTGGGTTCGATTCCCATTCACCTCCGCCAATTCTGTCAGCAGAGAGGGGTCGCTCGTGGGCGTTGTGGGTGCGATCATTCGACGAGGCATCGTGCCGGCGGCGCTGGCGATTGCCGGCCTGGTGGTGTTCGTCGAAGGCATCTTGTATCACCCCATCCCGGTGCTGGTCGAGAAGACGACGACAAAGAAGATCGACGTGCCGTTGCCGATGCCGCCCGGGCCGCCGATCGGTGGACCTTCGTTGCCCGGCCGACGCTCGCCGTTTCCGCCCGGGATGCCCTTCGGCGGGCCAACCGTCATCAAGCGAACGATCACGCAGATCGATTTCATCTCGCTGGTGATTTCGGAGCCGGATGCGACTCGCGACGTCACCGTAGGCGGGCTGGAGCGGCTCGTCGCGGGCGAGCACGCCGGGCAATTGAAGCGAACGTACAGCGGCGACAAGGGGCCCGCTCTCTGCCCCACGTGAGTGAAATAATAGGAGGTCATGGTGTCCATGGCCAAGAACAAGAAACCGAAACCGGCGAAATTCGTGCGATGGCGCTGGCTGGTGCAGTCGGGCTTCCTGCTGGCGTGGCTCGATCCGCTGGCGCTGCGGATGCACAACTTGTGCGGGCCGGTGTTTCATTGCTACTCGTGCCCGTTCGCAATGTTCGCCTGCCCGATCGGCGTGATCGCCAATTTCAGTGCGCTGCACACGATTCCCTTCGCGGCTCTGGGGGTACTGGTGATTTTGGGTGCGGCGTTCGGCAGTTTCATCTGCGGCTGGGCGTGCCCTTTTGGCTTTCTGCAAGATTTGATCGCCAAAGTGCCGACGCCCAAGTTCAGGCTGCCGCTCTGGACAGGGTACCTGCGTTACGTCGTGCTGCTGGCGTTCGTGCTAGTGATTCCGTTTCTTTGGGGTGAAAAGCACCCGTTGTTCTTTTGCAGTCTGTGCCCGGCGGGGGCCATCGAAGGTTCGCTGACCCATCTGATTTTGCCGAGCATGACGAAGCTCGCCATTTTGGTTCTGATCGTGCTCGCCATGTTCTTCACCTGGCGGCCGTGGTGTACGCTCTTTTGCCCCTTAGGCGCGATCTATTCGCTGCTGAATCACGTCTCATTCCTGTTCCTTCGCTTTCATCGCGATCGTTGCATCGAATGCGCCGACTGTCGGAGTCTGTGCGTCGACGGCGGCCCGGCCGAGCGCCGCCTCGATGGTTTGCACTGCCTCCGCTGCGCCGAATGCACCAACTGCCGCGCCGTGACGGTGGAAACGGTCTTGTCGCTTTCTGACAAGAAGACCCCGGTCGATAAATCCTCGCCGACCGATATCGTCAAAGCCTCCCAGCAATGAACTGTCGTGGAACAGCGTGAAAACCGTCCCAATTTGCGGCCGGCGATGACGAATGACTTGCGCATGGATTGACTCACCCGTAAAAAGGGATACAATACGGGTCGGCTCTAGCTCACAGTGAGGGGTCGGCCTCGCAAGCGGGAGAACCGAACGTGAAACGTTCGTGCATAACGGCGGCAGTTGCCGGCTTGTTGATTGCGTCGCTGTCGGCGATTCTCTCGACATCCGCGCTGGCCGGCGACGTTGCCACGCAGAAACAGCCCCAAAATCCGGCGGATTGCCTGCTTATCCTCGAAGGCAAGCACATCGAGAAGCTCGTGCTTCGCGACAAGCAGGGAAGGATTACCGAACTCGTCCACCCCGCCGCTCGCGTGACTCTTCCGGCCGGCGAATATCAGATTGAGGCGATCGAAGTCGAAGGCGGATACCACGTCAGTTGGTCACTTCCGCCTTATTCGTCCGCGCCCCGACGTTCTGGCCGCCACCGCGCAACCGGCTGCTTGTGCTCACACCCGATAAGCCCTGCAACCCGAAGATCGGGGCGCCGCTGAAGCCCGAAATCACGGCGAAGCGTGTCGGCAGGCTGATCAGTGTGAATTACATCCCGTGGCTGCGGGATGGCGATGCGCGGCCCTACCTAACTCGACAGCCTTCTTCCGCGCCGCCCACGTTCGCCGTTTACCAGGGCGACCGGGACATTACCGCGACGGGCAGCGGCTCCTTGGAGTTTGGTTGAGGCGGCATCCGCGGGTACTCGTGGCGAGTACCGTTCCTTGCAGGCGACGGGCCGTTGCGGATCGTCGCCTCGCAGGAAATCGCCGGAGTGGGCACTTGCGTCAGCGATCCGGCCATCGTTGACTGGCACTGGTACTATCATGCGGTGCCGGCGTCGCCGTGGGCATTGATCGCCTTGCTGCTCGTCATCCCGAAGGCAAATCACAATCGTCAGGCGTGGTTGATTCTCATCCCGCTCGTCGTGGTGCTGCTCCTATGGAGCATGCTGACCTTATTGTTTGGCATGGCCGTGGGATGCAAGAACAAATGGGTTGCCTGGTCATGTCGGCCGCCATCGCGTGGGCGGCGGTATGGCTCCTCGGACATTGGCTGGGCAGCCGCTACAGCACGTTGACATTCTTCTCGATCATGGCAGTCATGGTCGCCGTCGCAGCGCTGACGTTCTTCTGCTGTGGCGAAGGCGACGGCGTTTCTATACCGCTTGCTGCATTCGCAATATACTACGGGGTTATGGCTGTTGGCCTTGTGGCGGCCATGATGTTGGCCGGCCGCTTTTGCCGGAAACGATTCTCCGGAATGCGTTTCGGCCTGTGGTTGCTCTTGTGGATGCCGGTTGTGACGGTCGGGCTACCGATGTTGATTTTCCTTGCGTGGATCGTGATAGCCCAAGACCCCTGGCCCCGAGTCGCGGGGGGCCTGATTGCGATTCCCATGGTGATGACGATCTTTGCGGGGATCCTGTACCTCTTCAATCTTCCGTTCCTGATTTTGGGCGCGTACAGCACTTTTTACCGCCGTCGCTTGGAAGCGATGTTTCGTGTCAAGTCGATCCCAGCGCCTGCGTCCCTCGGAACGACTCCGTTTGCCGCTAACATTGAGACCGAAGGCGTACTGCCATGACATATTTGCGTTGTTTGACTCGTTTGTCGAAAAGGTTATAATTGGGCTCGGCAGCCCCACGACAAGGGGGCTGTTGGGCGACGATGGTAACGGTGGCTCGACCACTGGGAGAACCAACTATGAGAGCTTCGACGCGATTTCTCATCAGCATTGCCGTTGCATCCGCGGCCCTCTCTGCCGCCGTCGCCTGGGCGGAAACCTGCACGCTCGAATTGAAGCGCGTCGATCAGCAGAATCCCCAGGGCTCCGATCTCGTTTATCGCGCCGCCAACGCGCAAACGATCTTCGTCCCCATCGGAAAGGACGGCGAGCCGGAGGGAAATCCCGAACCGGTGGCCGCCTTCAAGCGAATCGTCAAGAAGGAGCCGAAGTATCGCTTGGAGCATCCCTTCCGCGCCGTCCTCAAACTGGGCTCGCAAGAATACGCCTTCGCGCTGGACAGCATTCCCCCACCGGCAGAAAAGGCGAAGCCCGACGACAAGAAAGCCCAGAAAGAGGAAAAGACGAAGAAGGCAGGGAAATCGAAGTCCGACAAGGCCGCCGCCTCGATCACGTTCAACCGTCTCTACTTCGATCTGAACCACAACGGCGATCTCAGCGACGACAAGCCCATCGACGCTGCGAAGGAGGAGGGCGTGCGGCGTTGGGGCGCGTTCTTCCAGTTCCCCCGCGTCGATATGGTGATCGAGGAGGCGGGAAACAAGTTCGATTATTCCTTCTTCCTGGAAGGACAACAAATCGGCGCCGGCCGAGATTCTAGCTACGTCATCTTGTCGATGAATCCGGCGCGCGTACCGCGAAGGCCACATCACCCTGGACGGGAAGAAACGCCACGTCATTCTCCTCGACTTCAACAGCAACGGGCGATTCAACGACGAAATGCGCGTTCCCGAAGGCGTCCGCGTCTCCAATGGCCCGATCCCCGTGGAGCAAGGCGATATGCTGTTGGTCGATCCAAAGAACGACAACGGCAATTTGCTGTCCGACGCCGACGTCAACGGCAACGACGGCATGCACTACGTGTCGAAGTTGGTCAACATCGACGGCCGCTTCTACGACGTGAAGATTTCCCCCGCCGGAGACAAACTCACGCTGACGGCCTCCTCCGTTCCGCTGGGCAACGTGAAGAACCCGAACGCCAAGTATCGGGCGACGATCTACGGCGATCTCGGTTTCGTCGATGTCAGCAGCGAGAAGGGCGAGGCCGTCGCCGTGCCCGAGGGGCAGTGGAAACTGCTGTCCTACACGATCGATGTCACGGAGGTCAAGAAACCGAAAAAGGCCGAAGAGAAAAAGCCGTCGGCCGAAAAGGCGAAGGAGAAGAAGGGGACGATGCTCGAGTCGCTGGCGCAGGACCTTAATGCCCTGCTGGGCGGCTCGACGGCGCCCGATTTCGCCCTGCGACAATCGACGGTCTCGGCCCAGGCGACCGATTCCTATAAGCCAATCAAGGTCGTCAAGGGGGAGACGGTCGCGCTCCCCTTCGGCCCTCCGTACAAGCCCGTGGTGGCGGCCGACTCCTTCGAGGACGGCCCGAAACGCGAGGTATTGTCGCTCGGTTTGACGTTGGTTGGCTCGGCCGGCGAGATCTGCAACGACATGACCGTCAAAGGCGGTCGGCCCTCGAAGCCCAAGTTCACCATCACCGACGCCAAAGGGAAGGTGGTCGAGCAGGGCAGTTTCGACTATGGTTGAGGCTTCACCTGCGGGTACTCGTGGCGAGTACCAAAGGAATTGGCAGACGAGTATCACGTCCGCATCAAGATGAAGGCCGGTCCGTTCGCGATCGTCCCGGACAACGAGAGTGTGATTCACCCCAAGAAAGTGCAGCGCTAGTTCCCTGCGCGGAGATTGATGTCATTGGCATCCATTAAGGAAACGATCATGACCACACGATTTCTTTCCACGTTTTTCGGGTTGGCTCTGGCTGTCTCCGCTTTCGGAATGTCCGCGGCTGCTGCCGAGGAGAAATCCAAAGAGAAGGACGCCGCGTTCGAGTTGAAGGAAGTGTCGATATTCGACAACGGCAACGCCGGTCAGCCGCTCTGGCGCGCCATGAACGTCCAGTGCTCGACCGAGCCCTTCGAGGAGGTGAAAGCGTACCCCAAGTTGAACTCGAAGCGGCCGCTCTACGGCAAGCTCCAGCTTCCCCGCACTGCCGCCAAGGAGGAAGCCCCGATCTACTTCGTACTCGACCAGTCGGGCGAGCAGCCCGCGGTCGAGAAGAAGAAGGAGGAGAAGAGTGCAGAAAAGAAGGATGAGAAGCCCACCAGTAAAAAGAAGGCGGAGACGCGTCGCCCGGCCACTCCGAAGCCGTCGAGCTACGACCGGCTGTACATCGACGCCAACCGCGACGGCGACCTGACGAACGATCCGGTCATCAAACCGATGAAGAATCCGCCGTGGAATATGATGCCGAGCAACATGAGCCGGTTCGTGCTTGTTGCGGCGAGGCAGCGGCAACGGCTGTCGCCCGAAACCGAGCGGATGGCGTTCGAGTTGGCCAGCATCGACATCGACTATGGGCCGGGTGTCGGCGTGCGGCCCTTCAAGGTTCTTTCGTGGTTCACCCTCAGCGAGGGACAGAAAACACCGCTCATGCGATTCGCGGCCGGGACGGCCCGCACAGGGACGATCAAGATTGGCGAGGCCGAGTATGAAGCGCGGTTGACGCAGGACGTTCTTACCGGCCGTTTCGATCGCCCCACCGCGTCGGTTCAGCTCACGCCGAAGTCGCATCCCGCCACACGTGCGTTCCTGGGATTCGAGTCGGAAACGCTGATGACCATGCGGCACAGGGACGGTGAGTTCTATACGCTCGTCGCCACTCCGCCTGGCGACAAGTTGACGGTGGAGATGTATCGCGGCCCGTTCGGCGTCTTCAAAGTCGGGCCGGGCGACAGAAAAGTCAAGGACATCGGCTTCCAAGGCAGCTTCTATGGGCCGAAAGCGTTCCTCAACATGGGGCCCAGCCGCACAAATCCCGCCGCCAAGATGATGACCGAGTGCAAGCTGCCGGTCGGCGATTACCCCACGTTCAATTTGACGATCGACTACGGCGGACTTCAGGTCGCCATAGGTAGCTATTACTCCCAACCACGGCGCGGCAACAAGCGGCAGTCTCCCCCGCAAGGAATCCAAATTCGCGAAGACAAGCCGTTTGTGCTCGACTTCCCCAACAAGCCGGAGATCGTCTTCCAGGGCCCTCCGGCCGACAAGTCGCTGAAATTGGGCAGCGACGTCCGCATTGCAACAATTCTGGTCGATCCGAAGCTCGGCATCATGGTCCGCGGACTGACCGATCCGAAGCGGACGACGAAGGAGACCGTCAAGTATCGCGTGGGAAAGGAGGAGCGGGAGTTCACCTACAATAAAGTCTTTTCCTACGAACCGACGGTCACGATTACGAACTCCTCCGGCAAAAACGTGGCCGAGGGGGTCATGCCCTTTGGCTGAGGCGGCACCTGTGGGTACTCGTGGCGAGTACCAAAGGACATGAAGCTCGAAGGCAGCACCGAGACGTTCACGATCAGCGTGCGTTACGATACGCAGGCGTTGTTCGGCAAGGTCGAAGACTCGCGCAAGGTCGAGATGACCGTGGAATAACGCGATCGTCTCCCCTCTCCCTTTGGGAGAGGGGCCGGGGGTGAGGGCCTTGCCGCCCGCTGGCGAGGACTGCCGTTCAACACGGCCGTGTTGTCGGCCGAAGGAGATCGTTCAACCATGCTGCTGCAATGCTTCCGTGCTTTCGGCGGTCTGGCCCTGCTGGTCCCGTTGGTCGCCCTGCCCGCCGCTGCCGGTGCGGAAAAGAAGTCGGCCGAAGAGGACGCCGTCTTCAAGCTGCGCGAAGTCTCGGCGCTGCAAAAAAACGACATCCAAGGCAGTCCCTACCGCTTGGCGCTGGGAGACTTCGCCGCGTGCTCCAGCGAGCCCGACAAGGCGGTCAAAGCCTACCCCAAGCTGAATTCCAAGCATCCGCTCTACGGCACGTTCCATTTCGATCACAATACCGCCACTGGCAATTCGATCGAGATTCACTTCGTGCTCGACGAGTCGGGAGAGAGTCCGCCGGCCAAAGAGAAAAAGGATAAGGACGTTGCGGGGAAGAAAACGCCGCGCAAGTTTCGGCCGTCGCGCTACGATCGGCTGTATATCGACCTGAACCGCGATCTCGATCTGACGAACGATCCGGTCATCAAATCGATGAAGGATCCGCCCTGGCAGGCCCTTCCCCCTTGGGAAGTCAAGGAGAGAGCGGCCTTCGAGTACATGAACGTCAACGTCGATTACGGACCCGGCGTGGGCGTGCGGCCCTTCCGCATCTTGCCGTGGCTTACCGGCGGCGAGGCGGACGACAAGGACAGTCGCTACACGATGCACTTCGTGGCCACCATCGCCCGCCAAGGTCGCATCCGCATCGGCAAACACGAGTACGATGCCCTGCTCGCGCAGCCCTATCGCCCCAGCGGCCGGTTCGATCGGCCAATGACCGCGCTGTTTCTCAAGCCCCTTGATCCCGGCGGAACACCGGATGCCGACGGCTTTTCGGGGGAGATGCTCTCAACGGTCCAGCGCGTCGACGGCCAATTGTACGTGCTCTCCGCCACGCCGCTGGGCGACAAGCTGACGGTGCGGCCGTACCGCGGCGATTTTGGTGTCGTCAAGATCGGCCCCGGCGGCAGGAAGATCAAGGACTTCTCCTTCGAAGGCTCATTCGCGTCGGAGACGATGTCGCTGGCCCTCGCTCCCGACGCGAGTCCGTCGCAGCGGAATCGGGAGAAGTCACAAGAGTACCGAGTGCCCGTCGGTGACTACGTTGCGTCGTATCTCAGGGTGAAGTACGGTCCATTGGCATTCAGCCTCTCGGAGAACTACCATTCCGACGGCCATCCTCGCAGTTTTGACCGCCCCCGCGTCTATTTCATCAAGGTTCGCAAAGACAAGCCGTTCGTCTTGGATTTCGCGAACAAACCCGCGGTCCTTTTCGCCACTCCCGCGAAGGACGCCACCTTCAAGCTGGACGATGAAATCACCGTAAAGGCCGTCTTGATCGATCCCGTCTGCGACATCATGATCCGCGGCCTTTCCGATTCGTCGAAAATGAAGAAGGAGACGGTCACGTATCGCCAGGGAAAGGACAACAAGGAGTACACCTATGAAAAGCCGTTGTCGCTCGATCCGACAGTGACCATCACCAACTCCTTCGGCAAAAAAGTTGCCGAAGGCGTAATGCCCTTCGGCTGAGACGGCACCTGCGGGTACTCGTGGCGAGTGCCGAAAGATCTGAAACTGACGGGCAAGAGCGAAACGTTCACCGTTACCGTGTATTACGACACGCAGGCGCTCTACGGCAAGGTCGAAGACTCGCGGAAGATCGAAGTGACCACGGAGTGATGATGGGCTTTGTCTGAAACCGTTTATCGATCCTGCCCGAGATTCGACCCGTTCAATTCCTCGATCAACTCGATATCGGCGACTTGGATGCCATTGGATCGGCTGGCGATATCGTCGAATTTGTAATACTTGTATGCCGTCTTGTTGGCAATCGCGTAGATGTTGGTCGTGCAACGATTGGTCCAATGTTGGTCGGCTCTTGAATCCAAGTTGGTCCAATGGGTTCCGTCGTTTGAACCTTTCAACGTCCAACTCGCCGGATCTCGCTCGGGAACGTCATAGGCTGACGTCATTTTATACTTGGTGATAATGTACGCGCGATGATTGGCAAACTGGCATTGCAGCCAACTTGTACGACTTCCGTCGTACCACTTATCGCTTTCATAGCCGTCAAAGGCGTTTTCCTTGCCCTCGTTGGGCGGGTTATCGCCGCGGGCCGTCACCGTGCATCCAATCGATCGGACGACCTCCTTGGCGGGCAGTGTCGTTACCGAGACATCCGCAAACGAGGCGGTTGCGTTATGATTCGTGCCGCCGTTCAACGCGGGGAATCCCTTGCGTCCGCTTCTGTGCCAGGAATAGGGCCACTCGGTCGGCTCGGCCGCGCCGTCCTGCCAAATCCTTCCGTACAACACGTCGCTGTCCATCTTCAATTCAAACCAGTACCAGGTATGGAGCGACCAGTCGAACCTATAGCTCGGTCCCCAGGCGAGATAGTTGTCGAGAAATTGCACGGTATGAAAATCGCGGACAAAGAGCAGGTTATATCCCTTTCCGTAATTGCTATCCCTGCTGTTGAAGGTGGATGAATCGCTGAACAAGCCTACGCCCGCGCGGGCTGCGTCGCCGCCGGTCCACGAGTCCACTTTCAGCTTTGCCTTGATGACGTGATTCTCGCCGAAGTCGACGCCGCTGTTGCACAAGATGGCCTTCTTGGGGTCTGCGGCCTGAGCGCCCGTCTGACTCAAGACCCGTCCGGACACGTTCCAACTTCCTCCCGTCGTTTTCCAGAACGCGCTTAGCTTGCCATCCGCGAAGTTGTCGTGGACCGACTTGGGCTGGGGTGCGGCGTAGAGGGAAATCGGCATGAAGAAGAGCTTGTAAGTATCGAGCGACCAGGAGTTTCCCGTTGCATACAGAAAACAATCCAAGCGCCGGCTGCCGTTGGCGGTCTGAAACTCTTGACCCACGCTGGGGCAATACCATCCCAGATCGCCGGCGTCTGTCGAATGGAATTTTCTCCAGGGGCCCCAGGGCGCGGGCGCTTTGAGAAAATCCAAGATCGTTCTTGCGCTGTGTTGCAGTCGATGTGATCCATAGTGCCATTCGACGAGGATGTACCTTCCGAGCGCCGGCAGATACGTCATTCCAGTCATGCTGCAATTGCTGTAATCGGAGATGATCGGGGTTGCATGATCCATGTGGCTCGACCAATTGTGGTCCTGCATTCCGTCGCCACCGGCCCCGCCCGTATAGAATTGCCAATCGGCCGCATCTAGTTTGGCAACAAACCGCCTGGCAACCCTGCCAAGGATAACGTTGTCGCCGTGTTCAAAATGCCCGTCGTTCGATACGGCATAGACGTTCTTGTCCGCGTTATCCGCGGTTGCCGAGCCGTTTTGACCGTAGAGCACGAAATAGGGGTGCCGAATCGTTTGCCCCGAAACATCGGGCTATCGAAGTTCTCCTTTTCCGATCTGGTCCAAGTTACGCCGTGGTCGAGAGACTTGATGATGCTGGAATTTGCGAAAATATGGCGGCCGCGCGGATCGCCGGAATCCCACCAGTACCAGCACCGCGTCACGAACATGTACAGAACGCCGTCGGCGCAGTAGGCATTCATCGTTTTCCAGGAGGCCCCGTCCTTGGGATCGACTTTATCCCCGTAGTTCATGCCGGCAGCGATCATCTGGTTCAAGGGTATGCCGGTCAGGTGGTACGGATTCTTTCCGGCCAGTTTGCTGAACGCGATGCAGCGGTTGGGACTCGTCGCGGAAAACCCATGTCCGTCGTTATTGGCGGAATAGAGCATTCCGTCATCCGCCCACGTCGGCGACCATTCATCGCCGGTACTGTCGCCGAACCCATAGACGCCGCCCAGGGCAACGCTCCGAATCGGCATGGTTTCGGCGGAAAAAGCGATCGAAACGCCGCTCGCATCGACAACCACTAACAGGATGGGGAGGACGACAAGTGGCAGGCAACGCTGCTTGGTCTGTACGGGCATTATTCTCTCGAAGAACCGGAATCCTATCAAGGAACGCTAAGAAGTACTGGGGGCTTGCTCCCTTGTCGCGATAATCTTCCGCCTGGAGGGCGGTAGCTGAACTACCACCCCCCAAGCGTGCGCAACAACTTCTTACACCTTCGCGGCGGCGTAGCACTTCGCGGCAAACGGCCAGTTGACGAAGTTCCAGAAACCATCGACGTATTTCCCGCGCTCGTTGCGATAGTCGATGTAGTAGGCGTGTTCCCACACGTCGATCGTCAGCACCGGCTCTTTGCCGTGCTTCAACGGCGTGTCGGCGTTGCCGAGGGCCATGATTTCCAGCTTGCCTTGCTTGTCGGCGGCCAGCCAGCCCCAGCCCGAGCCGAACCACTTCACGCTGGCCTCGGACATGGCCTTGCGAAAGGCCTCGAAGCTGCCGAAATCGCGGCGGATGGCGACCGCCAGTTCGCCGTTCGGCTCGCCGCCCCCGCCGGGCTTCATGCAATCCCAATAGAAACTGTGATTCAACGCCTGGGCCGCATTGTTGAACACCGGGCCCGGCGGCGACTGCACAACCACCTCGCGCAGCGTCATGTTCGCCTCCGGCTTCCCCTCGACCAGGCCGTTGAGATTCTTGAAGTACGCGGCGTGGTGTTTGCTGTAGTGGTACATCAACTGCTCCTCCGAGAGGAACGGCTTCATCGCGGTCATGGCAAACGGCAGCGGCGGTTGTTGAAACGGCATCTTCACGTCTCCTTTACGGGTAATAGTTCGCCGCCGGGCGGCAAACAGCCGATCGGCGGTTAAGAGTCCGGCCCCGGCGGCCAACGATCCGGCCAGAAATTCACGGCGTTTCATGACACTCCCCCCTTTTGTTCCCAGGGACTGCGAACAGACACGAGATTTTACGCATCTCAGTCGCTAAAGGCAATTGGCCGCCTAGGGGGGGCGATAATGGCGGTCACTGGAAAGACCACGTTTAGCCGGCGAACTTGTTCGCCGCGTCCCCGGCGGAAAGCGTCGGACAATCCGCGGCGGGCAAGCCCGCCGGCTAAACGGCTTTCGATCCGACTACAAAGGATTGCTTCGCGTAGCCAGAATCCGCCTTTCGGCATTTCCCCTTCGGCCTATAATTACATAGTTCGAGAAGAGAATCCCACCGCTGACCCCCAGAAACCGACTCCATTACCGAGAGAAAATCCATGAACTACGCCGAAAACCCCTACCAGTCGCCGTTGGGCACCCTGGCCGCCCAGGCCGATGTCGATGAACGAACGACTTTCATCACCAAGACCTATCTCCACCTGGCCGGCGCCATCGGACTGTTCGTCATTCTCGAAGCGATTCTGCTTCGCTTGCCGTTCACCGCCGATTTGGTCCAAACCATGATCGGCCAGCGGTATAGCTGGTTCATCGTGCTCGGGCTGTTCATGGTCGTCAGCTTTATCGCCGATAACTGGGCGAGGTCGGCCACGAGTCTTGCTACGCAATACGCGGGCTTGGGGCTGTACGTCTTGGCCGAGTCGATCATCTTCGTTCCGCTGCTATACATCGCCGAACGAGGCTACCCCGGCGCCATTTCTTCGGCCGCCATTACCACTCTGTTCCTCTTCGGCGGCCTGACCGTCATTGTCTTCATCACCCGCAAGGATTTTTCCTTCCTACGAACTACGTTGATGTTCGGCACCTTTGCGGCAATGGGGTTTATTGCGGTGGGGGCCCTCTTCGGGTTCGGCCTCGCTATGATCTTCACCTACGCGATGATCGCCTTGGCCTGCGGCTACATCTTGTATTACACCTCGAACGTGATGCTCCATTACCGCATCGGCCAGCACGTGGCGGCAGCGCTGGCGCTGTTCGCCTCGGTGGCCCTGCTGTTTTGGTACATCCTGCAACTGTTCATGTCACGCCGCAATTGAGGGGCAAAACTCCACCGGCGGAGAAGGGCCATAGCCGGGAGCTAACAGCTCCCGGAGAGAAGTGGTGAACCCGTGAACCCGGGAGCTGTTAGCTCCCGGCTATGGCGCTCCAAGTATGGTTTCCAACCGTGCGGATTTCCGCCAATTTGCCCATTCCGGCCACCTCGTAGACTTGCCGCGAAAATGCTACAATAGCGGCTTCCAAAAGCGAGGACGGAGCCGACATGGTGGACGGCGTTGTGGACATCCCCCTGCCGGGGAGAGCGATTGAATCCGCCGCTAAGCAAGGCGGCACGCTGGCGGCGCGCCATTTCCTCGCCGGGCCCGAGAACTATCTGGTCGAAGTTGCCGTCCGCTCCGTCATCGAGGGGCCCAGCAACGGCTACAACCCGCTGGTGTTTTGTGGCCCAAGCGGAACGGGCAAGTCGCATCTGGCCCATGGTCTGGCCGCAGCCTGGAAGGCCCGCGACCGCCGGCAACGGGTGGTCTGCACCACGGCGGTCGATTTCGCCCGTGAGCTGGCCGACGCCATCGAAACCCAAGCCGTCGACGAGTTTCGCCTGAAGCACCGCGGCGCCGATTTCCTGGTGGTCGAAGACCTCGGCATGTTGGCCACGCGCAAGTCGGGCAAGCTCAACGCCCAAGAGGAGTTGATTCACACGCTCGATGCGCTGGTGGCGGAAGAGCGTTGGATGATCGTGACGGCCTCCGTCTCGCCGGCGGCGCTGCCGGGCATTCTCCCCGCGCTGCAAAGCCGGCTGATGGCCGGTCTGCTCGTCCCGCTCTCGCCGCCCGGCGTCGAGGCCCGCTTGGCGATCCTCGAACAGATGGCTGCAATCCGCGACATTCCGCTGCCCGGACCGGTCGCGCGCGTTCTGGCGGAGGGGCTGGCGGCGACGGCGCCGGAGTTGGCCGGCTCGCTCGTTCAATTGGCCGCGCCCGCCAAACTTCAGAAAGACCCCTTTGACCTGGAGGCGGCTCGCCGTTATGTTGCCAAGCGGAACGGGAAGCGCCGGCCGAGTCTGCACGAGATCGCGTTGGCCACGGCGCAGCATTTTTCCTTGCGGCTGGCCGATTTGCGCAGCCCGGTGCGGCGGCGGGCGTTGGTCGTTGCTCGCGGCGTGGCGGTCTACATCGCCCGGCAACTTACCGAAGATAGCTTAGAGCGGATCGGCGGTTATTTCGGCGGCCGCGATCATTCGACCGTGATGCACAGTTGCCGCAAGACCGAAGAGTTGATCGGCTGCGATCCCGCCGTCCGCGAGGCCGTAGAGCAAGTCAAGAGTACCCTGTGGAAAAAGTGATTATGGAATGTTGATCGCCGGGTCGCCGGAAGGAGACCATGAACATCGAAGTTCAAACCTTAAATCGACCTGACGTTTACCAAAAACTCGCCGACACGCTGTAAACAATTCCCCAACGGCTTTTCCACCCGATCCCGAGAGTTTCCATCCGTCACAAGCCTATTCGCCGATGAAAGTTACGCCTTCGGCCATTGCTGTCACCAACATGTAGCCCCGGCATATCGATACTGTTACTACAAGAAAGACAAGAATAGAAAGGGAAGAACGACCCATGAAAGCAACCTGTGAACGTGACAAATTGCTGCACGCCTTCCAAATGGCCGCCAGCGTGGCGCCGGCCCGCAGCCCGAAGCCGATCTTGCAGAACGTCAAATTGGAGGTGACGAAGGAGGGGGCGATCCTGATGGGCACCGACTTGGAGGTGGGGGTTCGCGTCGACGTACCCGGCGTTTCCGTGGCCGCCCCCGGCAGCGTTGTCTTGCCCCGCGACCGCTTTGGCAAGATACTCTCGGAAAGTTCCGACGAGAAGCTCGATTTGGAAAGCGACGGCCGCAAGGTGCTCATCCGCGGCGAGCGGAGCGAGTTCCAACTCCCTTCGGAGAACCCCGATGAATACCCGGCGGTGATGGCCTTTGAGGAGAAGAAGTACCACGAGATGCCGGCCAGAATGTTCCGCGAAGTGGTTCGGCGAACGGTTTACGCCACCGATAACGAGAGCAGCCGCTATGCCCTGGGGGGAGTCTTGCTTGAGCTGGCGGCCGAGGGATTTACGGCCGTGGCCACCGACGGCCGCCGCTTGGCTCGGCAGGAAGGCCCGGCAAAATCGGTCGCCGGGCACGTCTCCGGCGACACGATGACGATCGTCCCCACCAAGGCGATGCAACTGCTGGAACGGGCATTGGCCGACAACGAGGAGAACATCCAGCTTGCCGCCCGCGAAAACGACATCATCGTCCGCAGCGGCCGCGCCACGGTCTACTCTCGACTGGTCGAGGGGCGTTACCCGAAGTGGCGCGACGTCTTCCCGCGGCGCGAGGGGATGTTGAAGATCGATCTGACCGTCGGCCCGTTCTATGCCGCGGTGCGCCAGGCGATGATTGTCACCAGCGAGGAACGGCGCGGCGTCGATTTCGTCTTCGGCGGCGGCAAGATCGTGCTGGCGGCCCACGGCGCGGAGTTGGGCGAGTCGCACGTCGAACTGCCGATCGCCTACGACGGCGAGGAGTTGGGCATCACCCTCGATCCCCGCTACCTCAGCGATTTCCTCAAGGTGCTGGCCCCCGAGCAGACGTTCACCATCGAACTGCGAAACGCCGAGAGCGCCGCGCTCTGCATGACGGAAGACGGCTATGCGTACGTCATCATGCCGCTAGCGCGGGACGCCTAACAAAAGCCGCTTGCGGCTTGGCAAGAAAGCGTGGGAGCAAAGATCATGGCCCGCGGTCCGCAAACGATCGGCAACGTCCTCTCCGAGCTGATGTCCCGCCGCGGTTACGCGCGGATTCAGAGCGCCGCGGCCTACGATGCCGCATGGGCGGAAGCCGCCGGCCCGCTGGCGGCCAAATACACTCGCCCCGGCCAAGTGCGCCGCGGCATCTTGGAAGTCATAGTGGCCAACTCAACGCTCATGCAGGAACTCGGTTTCCAAAAACAGGACCTCTTGGACGCCCTGGCCAAGCTCTTGCCCGACGAAGGGATCGAGAAGCTTCGCTTCCGCGTGGGGAATATCGACTGAAATGAAGGAAGAGACGGTGGTTCTTCCCACAGATGGAGGAAAACCGAGGACAATTTCTCGGCATGGATAGAAACGACGAGGGAGCGAAAGGACTCTTACTGGCGAACATCACGAACAAGCCTTTTCACTAGCCCAGGCGTTTACGCCTGGGGAGGATAGACCACAACGATCGTTCCTTTTTCGTCCAGGCCCCTTTAGGGGCTGAAATGGCGGCGTTGAAGGCTCCTACGATGGCGCACACGTTTCACCAATTGTTCTACCATTTCGCCTGGGCGACACATTCGCGAATTGCACTGATCCATCGCGACTACCGGCCCGAGTTGTTGAAGATCATCAACGAGGAGACAAAGAAACGCGGCGGTTGGCCGATCCGTCACAATGCGATGCCCGATCACGTGCATCTTCTGGTGCGGTTGCCGCCAACGCTGAGGATTAGCGAATTCATCGGTCAGGTCAAAGGTGCAGTTTGCCATCGCGTCAACGAGGAAATCCGGCCCAGTTTCCGGAATCAAGAGACACACCACGGCACGGGGAGATTATCGGCGTTGTTGGAGCGAACGGAAGGCGAAGAAGAATTTGACCGCGCCCAGCCGCCCCCTGAAGGGGGCTAAACAGAAAAGGGAAAAATGGGGTGCGGCTCCCCGACCCAGGCGTGAAACGCCTGGGCTAGTGAAAAGGCACGCAATCCAGATGAAGCCGTGAACCCGTTCAGTGAGGTGAAGAAATGAATTGTTTCAACCACAGGGATAAGCCAGCTATTGGGCTCTGCAAATCATGTGGCAAGGCCCTATGCGCAGATTGCCTTGCACAGGTTCCCAATGGCCTCGCCTGTAAGGGACCGTGCGAGGCCCGCGTGAATCTGATGAACCGGATCATCGACAGAAATTCTCGGATTCTGTCGGCGCAACGGGGTTATGTTCGCCGATACGGGCTGATGACACTGTTGTTTGGACTCGGCCTCATCGTCTTTGCCATTATTAGCTATCCGCAGTTCATCAATGCCCCGTTCTTCCCGTGGTCCTTCGCCGCTGCGGGGTGTCTCGGCACGATTTACGGTATTCTTACGCTCCGCCACAAAGGACAATATCCCGACCCCAACGAGCCAAGGCCTTAAAGCTAGCAATAATCATGGCCAACGATCCCAATAATAAAGAACCATCCCCCGACCTGAACACTTATCGCCTCGAACGATCCGAAGGCGACAACTACACCGCCAAGGACTTGCAGCACCTTAGCGACCTGGAGCACGTGCGCGAGCGGCCGAGCATGTACATCGCCGACACAACCGCCCGCGGCTTGCACCACTTGGTCTATGAAGTTGTCGATAACTCGATCGACGAGACCATGGCCGGTTTTGCCAGCGAAATCTCCGTAATCATCAACAACGACGGCTCGGTCACCGTCGAGGATAACGGCCGCGGCATCCCGGTCGAAGAGCATCCCGATCTCGGTTTCTCGACGCTTCAGGGCGTGATGTGCGTGCTGAAATTCGGCGGGAAGTTCCAGAAAGGGGCTTACCAAACCTCCGGCGGGCTGCACGGCGTCGGCGTTACGGTGGTCAACTTCCTCTCCGAATGGTGCGAAGTGGAAGTCCGCCGCCAGGGGCACGTTTACCAGCAGGAATACGAGCGCGGCGTGCCGGTGGCCGACGTCCGCCGCATCGGCCGCACCGATCGCCGCGGCACAAAGACCACGTTCAAGGCCGACTCGCTCATCTTCCCGAACACTAATTTCCAGTACAACATTCTCTATCGGCGGCTTCAGGAGTTGGCGTTCTTGAACCGCGGCGTGAAGATCGTCTTTCGCGACCACCGCACCGGCGACGGCGAGACGTTCCATTATGAACGCGGCATCCTGGCGTTCGTCGAGTTTCTGAACCGTGCCAGCGAGGCCGCCCACGAAGACATCATTTACATCGCCGGCGAATTCGAGGGGGTCGGCCTGGAAGTGGCTTTGCAGTACTCCGGCGAGTTCACCGAGAATGTCCATTCGTACGTCAACAACATCTGTACGACCGAGGGGGGCACGCACGTCTCCGGCTTCCGCGCGGCCATCACCCGCACGATCAACGCCTACGGCAAGAAGACGAACCTCTACAAAGACCTCACGCCCAGCGGCGACGACTGCCGCGAGGGGCTGACGGCCGTCATCTCGCTTCGCGTGCCCGAGCCGCAGTTCGAGGGACAGACAAAAACCAAGCTAGGCAACGGCGAAATCGAGGGCATCGTCAACTCGGCGGTCGGCGACTATCTGGCGAAGTTCCTCGAAGAGAATCCCAAAACGGCCAAAATCATCGTGCAAAAGGGCTTGCTGGCGGCCGAGGCCCGCGAGAGCGCCCGCAAGGCCCGGCAACTCGTCCGCGAACGCAAAGGCGCCCTGAGCGGCGGCGGACTGCCCGGCAAACTCCGCGATTGCACCAGCCGCGAAGTCGATATGTGCGAGTTGTATCTGGTCGAGGGCGATTCTGCCGGCGGAAGCGCCGAAGGCGGGCGAATCCGCGAATATCAGGCAATCCTCCCGCTCCGCGGCAAAATCATCAACGCCTACAAGTCGCGCGACGACAAGGTGCTGGCCAACGAAGAGGTCCGCAGCATGATTTCCGCCATCGGCGCGGGCATCGGCGAGGAAATGGACCTGACGAAGCGCCGCTACAGCAAAATCGTCATCATGACCGACGCCGACGTCGACGGCTCGCACATCCGCACGTTGCTGCTGACGTTTTTCTACCGCCAGATGTACGATCTAGTGAAAGGCGGCTACGTTTACGCCGCCCAGCCGCCGCTGTTCCGCGTGCGGCATAAGAAGGAGACGTACTATGTCCAAACGGAAGAGGAGATGAAGGCCCAACTGCTCGACGCCGGCCTGACCGACGCGGTCTTCGAGCCCGGCGACGGGCGGACCATCGCCGGCGAGGAGATGGACAACCTCTGCCGCAAGTTGGCGGCGCTGGAAGATTCGCTGCTGGCGCTCGAGCGGCGCGGCATCAGCCTCCGAGCCCATGCTGTCCGCCGCGATCCGGTCACCGGGCGTCTGCCGATGTATCACGTCTTCCTCGGCCAGCAGGAGCACTGGTTCACCACCCGCGAGCAGCTCGACGCCTTCGTGGCCGCCCAGGAACAAGAAGGCGGCGAGGAATTGGACCTTGCCGACGACGGCAACGAGGGAAGCGAGGTGGCCGAGCCGCTCAAGAAGCTGCACATCGTCGAGTTGCACGAGGTGCGTTCGATCAACAACCAATTGGCGGCGTTGCGCGGCATGGGCTTCGAGATCGACAGCCTAATCCCGCAGGAGCGCACCGGCGTGGAGGAGCCCCGCTACCGGCTTCGCCGCGGCGAGTCGGTGACCGGCCTGGAGGATCTCCGCGGCCTCTTGGCGGCCGTGCGTGCCGCCGGCGAGAAGGGCCTGCAAGTGACCCGCTTCAAGGGCCTCGGCGAAATGAACGCCGAGGAGTTGCGCGAGACCACGCTCGACCCGGCCAATCGCACGCTGGTTCAAGTCACCATGGAAGACGTCGGCGCCGCCGACGACATCTTCCGCATCCTCATGGGCGACAAAGTCGAGCCCCGCCGCGAGTTTATCGAAAAACACGCGATGGAAGCGAGAAATTTGGACGTGTAGATCGGGCACGAAGGGTTCTGCCCGGCAAATTCGCCAATTCCCGCAAAGTCCCCTGAATTTTCATGAGAGACCGTAAAGCGGAGATCGTTTTCAGAACGATTCCGTTGTTATACTGGCGGACTTGCCTGAATGTGTGAATGCACGCCAACTGTGGTACAATGACGCTGCAATGAGTGCGGGCCAAGCTGATATCAATGTGCAGCCATTCCTGCGGTGGGCAGGAAGCAAACGACAGCTTGTTCGTCGGCTGAAGCACTTTTGGCGCACTGACTACACGCGGTATGTGGAACCCTTCGCTGGTTCGTCCGCCCTTTTCTTTTCGATCAAGCCGCGAAACGCATTGCTCTGTGATAAGAATCGGGAGTTGATTGAGGTTTACGAGGTGCTGCGCCGACATCCGACACGACTGCATCGATGTGTGACGGCAATTCCAAAATGCCGGGAGAATTACTACACGATTCGTGCCCGAGAGGCAAAGAAGCTCTCACAATTTCAACGTGCGGCTCGTTTTTTATACCTAAACCGCTTCTGTTTCAACGGGCTCTACAGAACCAATAGACAGGGGCAATTCAACGTCCCCTTTGCACCCAACGGTACGGGTGGATTTCCATCGGCGGAACAATTCAGAGCCTGCGCGCGCGTCTTGAGACGAGTTACGCTGAGAGCATGGGATTTCGGAACCACATTGCGGTACACCAAGCGCGGCGATTTCGTGTATTTGGATCCTCCGTATGCCGTTGAATCACGGCGAGTCTTTCGCGAGTATGGTATCCGCGTCTTTACTCAGCGCAACCTTCGTCGCCTGTCTCAACACTTAAAGAGCATGCACGAGCGGGGCGTCGCGTTCCTGGTGAGTTATGCGGACTGTTGTGAAGCGTGGCAGTACTTGTCTGAATGGAAATGCCGGCGCGTTCGTGTGCGACGGAATATCGCCGGTTTCGATGAAGCGCGACGACATGCTTATGAGATTCTTGCGTGGAACGAACCGTGAATGTGGTCGGAGATTGCTTGTGTGGCCGTGGCCTGCCATTTGATCTGACGAGTGGGTTAGTAAAGTGAGCTATTTTTCGGATTGGTTCTATCGCAATCCGTGGCCGTCTACTGATGGAGGCGCATAATGAAACGCTCGATGAAGAAACCTGGATCGGTCCCAAGCGGCACGTTTCGAGAATTCAGCCACGACAAACTAAGCCCCAACCCGCAGAATCCGCGCCGTCTCTTCGATAAAGAGCAATTACAGGTGCTGGAGGACAGCATACGCAAAAACGGGATATTGGTGCCGTTGACGGTATTCCAAGCGCGGAACAAACGTTACTACATTCTCGACGGAGAGCGCCGCTGGCGATGCGCGGAGAAGATCGCCACTGACCCCAACAATCCCAGTAGTGTCAGGATTCCCGCGAATGTTGTAGACCCGCCGACGAACGTGGCAAATATTCTGTACATGTTCAATATTCACAATTTGCGGGCGCAATGGGAGTTAATGCCTACAGCGCTATCTCTGCAAGTCCTTATGAAGGAGCTTGGCGAGGAGAATGACGAGAAACTCGCAGAACTAACGAAGCTCTCGCTTCCGAATGTTAAACGCTGCAAGATTCTACTCTCCTTTTCGTCGAAGTACCAGCAGCTAATGCTGGATCCGGATCCGGATAAGCGGATAAAGGCTAACTTCTTCATAGAACTGAAACCCGTGCTGGACCTCTATGGAGAGCTGCCGGCTCGCCTGCGGAGCGGCAAGACTCGCGATCAACTGACAGACCATTTTCTATCCTTGTACAATACGCATCTGATCCCGAGCGTAATTCATTTCCGGCGAATCTTGGAGGCAAACGATTTCCTTCCAGAGGACGATGACCGTCGGGACGAATTCACGTCCGCGATGTGCACATTGGCCACTAGTGACAAGCGATCGATCAGGCAACTCTTTGATCCGTTGGTTGCGGAAGATAAATCAACGGCCAACGCCGAAGAACTGTGCCGGGGGTTTCTTGAACGGTTGAAGAAGCTAAAGTTGTCACACACGACTCAGAAGCGGGGCATACTGCGCAAGCATCTCACAGCCGTACAGAAGTACGTGACCGAACTTCTCGTTCGGTTGGAGGAATAGTCCGATGACGGGTTCGGACCTGCACGTCTATTGCGCGAGCAACGAGAAGAAGATCCACGAATTGGCGGGACGTTTCGGTGACTACCAGCCGCTGCGCGGTGGAAGCCGGGAGAGGTTCGTGGCGTGGCTCGGACAGTTTAACGCCCAACATCGCGACTTGGCCGTGAAGCTTGCCGGCAAGATTGAGTATTATGGCACGCACAGAATCACTGAGAACGCCGTTGCATTGCGCGGGCTCGTCGACCAAGAAATCAAGGCCGTGGACGTTGCCCCAGGCGACGTTCTTTATGTGGCAGGGGGGCGAACCGGAGAAAGCGGGGATGAGGTGCTTCGCCGCTACCGGAACGCAAATCAATTGCATTCCCGTAGAGACCGGTTCATCGAGGTGCATCGCTTAACCGAAGCACTTTTCGCCATCTCGAACCCCGGAGTTGTCTTCTTGGACGATTTCATCGGGACGGGGAAACAAATATCGGATTATTGGCGGGATGTTCTTTGTCAGATTGTTCCTGATTACGTGCCGCTTTACTTGGCTGTAATCGCAGGCTTCCGGGACGGCATCAGAAAGGTCGAGGATAGCACGCCGCTGAAGGTAATTACAGTCCACACGCTTGATGGTCGCCATCAACTGCTTGCAGGCGCGAATACTGCTTTCAATTCAGCCCAGAAGACGACGTTGAAGAGGTACTGTGAAGATTGGGGCAATCATCCGCTTGGGTTCGGCGATCTCGGCGCACTGGTTTCATTCGCTCATGGCACGCCAAACAACGCCCCCTCTGTCATCAGAGGTTCCGAGAAACAGACCCCACAGCGGGGCCTGCTGCCCGGCTGGGAGGATCTCGATTAAGAGACGAAGCTGGGAGTAATTTGTGTGCCGTTGGCGCTCGTGCGACAAATGCTAGTCGAGCAAGCAGCTTCTCAAGCGTCAACCGATCCAGGAAACAATAGAACTCCCCCCATGCCCCCGCAATTCATCTTCGAAATGCGCGACGTCTGCAAGTCCTTCGGCGAGAAGGTCGTGCTCCGCGACATTAGTTTGTCGTTTTACTATGGGGCGAAAATCGGTGTGGTGGGCGAAAACGGGGCGGGGAAGTCGACGCTGCTGAAAATCATGGCCGGCATCGATGGGGACTTCGACGGCACCGCCAATCTGGCCAAAAACATGCGGGTCCGCTACGTCGCTCAGGAGCCGCAACTCGATCTGGACAAAACCGTCCGCGAGAATCTGCTCTCGGCCATGAAGCCGATCCAGGACTTGATCGACCGCTTCAACGAAATCACCGGGCGGATGGCCGATCCGAAGCCGGACGACGACCTCGACAAGCTGATGGACGAAATGAGCCGGCTGCAGGAGCAGATCGACGCCTGCGGCGGCTGGGAATTGGACCGGATGATGGACATTGCCTGCGACGCCCTGGTGCTGCCGCCCGACGACGCCCCGGTCGGCCAGCTTTCGGGCGGCGAACGGCGGCGCGTGGCCCTCGGCATGGTGCTGCTGGAAAAGCCCGACCTGCTGCTGTTGGACGAGCCTACGAACCACCTCGACGCCGAAACGATCCAATGGCTCGAACAGACCCTGCGCGAGTATCCCGGCACGGTCATCATCGTGACCCACGACCGCTACTTCCTCGACAACATCACCAAGTGGATTTTGGAACTCGAAGGCGGCCGCGGCCTGCCGTTCGAGGGCAACTACTCGTCGTGGCTCGCGCAGAAGGCCGAACTGCTGCGAATCATCGAGAAACGCGAGACGCAGCGGCAGAAGACGCTGCAACGCGAACTGGAATGGATCCAGAAGTCGCACCACGGGCGGCTGCAAAAGAACGAAGCCCGGGTGAGAGCCTACGAACAGTTGGCCAGCGAACAGATCGACCCGACGAGCGAGACGATCATCCAGATCGCGCCGGGCCCGCGGTTGGGCGAGAAGGTGCTGCAATTCAAGGACGTTCGCAAGGGGTTCGGCGCGGGCGGTGAGCGGCTGCGGCTGCTGGAGGATTGCTCGTTCAACCTGCCGCGCGGGGCGATTGTCGGCGTGATCGGCCCCAACGGCACCGGCAAGACGACGCTGCTGCGGATGGTTGTCGGCCAGGAGCAGCCCGATGCCGGCACGATCGAGTTGGGCCCGAGCGTGGTCCTTTCCTACGTCGATCAGCATCGCGACGCCTTGAACGACTCGCGGAGCGTTTTCAACGAAATCACCGACGGCGCCGATCGGATCGAGCTGGGCGACGTGTCGGTCAACGCCCGCGCGTATGTGGCGCGGTTCAATTTCCGCGGCGCGCAGCAGCAGAAGAAGGTGGGCGAGTGTTCCGGCGGCGAGCGGAACCGCATTCACCTGGCCAAAATGCTCCGCCGCGGCGGCAACCTGCTGCTGTTGGACGAGCCTACGAACGATCTCGACGTGGCGACGATGCGGGTCTTGGAGCAGGCGATGATCAGTTTCTCCGGCTGCGCGATGGTGATTAGCCACGACCGCTTCTTCCTCGATCGCATCTGCACGCATCTGCTGGTGATGGACGGGGACGGCCGTACGCGCTGGTTCGAGGGCAATTTCGCCCAATACGAGGCGACCGTGTTGGCCGAGAACCCCGAGCGTTTCGCCCACCGCCGCGCGAAGTACCAACGTCTGACCGCTAAACTCCGCTGAGCGGCGGCATGTTGCCCTGCGGGGGCCTTTTCGTCTATAATCAGTGGCACGCAACGAGGCGAGGGCGTTGACGCTCGTTGCCGAGTCCCGGCCGTGATGGATGTGGCGGCAGGCCGGCCGTCCACCGCGGTTCCCGCCTTTACATCCCACCATCGAGAAAAGGAGCCATGTATGAGCCGCTCTGAGGAAACAGCTCGATCCTCGACTTCGCGACGTCATTTCTTGAAGACCTCCGGCACGGCGCTGGCGGGCACGGCCCTGCTCGGGGCGATTTCGACGCGAGCCTACGCCGCCGAAAACAACACGATCAAAATCGCGCTGGTCGGTTGCGGCAGCCGCGGCAGCGGCGCCGCGGCGCAGGCATTGAGCACGGCCGGCCCCACGCAGCTTTGGGCGGTGGCCGACGTGTTCGAGGATCGAATCAACACCCGCCTGCCCGCGATCAGCCAATGGATCGGCAAGCCGGTCGGGGTGCCGCCCGATCGGCGATTCGTGGGCATGGACGGCTATCGCAAGGCGATCGACACGCTCGACCCCGGCAGCGTCGTCTTGCTGGCCACGCCGCCGGCCTTTCGGCCGATGCACTTGGAATACGCCGTGGCGAAGGGGATGCACGTCTTTATGGAGAAATCGTTCGCGGTCGATGCCCCCGGCGTTCGCCGCGTGCTCCGTGCGGGCGAAGAGGCGGCGAAGAAGAACCTCAAGATCGCCGGCGGCCTGATGAGCCGCCACTACAAGCCGCTGGAAGACGCCGTCGAGCAAATCCACAAGGGGGCGATCGGCGAAGTGATCGCGTGCTACGCCTATCGCGTCCACGAGCCGGTGGGCTTCGGGCCGAAAGCCGCCGGCGAAAGCGAGTTGGCCCACCAAATCCGCAACTACAGCAACTTCACCTGGCTGAACGGCAGTTTTCTGCTCGATTGGCTGATTCACAACATCGACGTCTGCTGTTGGATCAAGGGGGCGTGGCCGGCCTCGGCCCAGGCGCAGGGCGGCCGGCAAGTTCGTACCGAGCCCGATCAGCTCTTCGACCATTACATTGCGGAATATACGTTTCCCGACGGCACGCGGCTAATCGCTCAGGGGCGGCACATGCTGAACTGCTGGGGCTTCTTCGGCAGCGTGATCCACGGGGCCAAGGGCTCGGCCATTCTGGGCGAAAGCCAGCCGCAACCGCGTCTCTACAAGGGGCACAAACAAACGCCCGAAAACCTGATTTGGCATTACGCGGGGCCGGGCTGCGATCATTATCAGCGGGAGCACGACCTGTTGTTCGATGCCATCCGGCAGGACAAGCCCTACAACGAGACCGAGCGTTGCGCCAAGGCGGCGATGACCGGCATCCTCGGCCGCATGGCGGTGGAATCGGGCAAGCAGATCACTTGGGAGGAGGCACTCCGATCGAACCTGCAACTCGCGCCCGGTTTGGAGCAGATGACGATGGATTCGCCGCCGCCGGTCGCGCCCGACGCCCAGGGGCATTATCCGGTCGCCATGCCGGGCGTTACCAAGGTGTTGTGATTGCCGCGGCTGGCGGGCGTGGTCGGTTGTTGGTGCAACCGTTCACAGGTTGCCGCTGGTTCATCCACGATTTGGTGTGGATAGTCGCCTTTCGCTCCGCGAAAGCAGCGCTACTTTCGCTCCGCGAAAGGCGACTATCCCGGCCCGTCAACGATTACGCTGTTAGTCAACAACTGCGCGATTTTCCGATTTTCGGGAGTCGGCGGGGCTCTCTCGTGGCTCGAAAGGTGAAGGGGGCAGACCCCTTGCCGATGTTTTGCACCACGGAGCGCTGTTTTTCCGCGGGTTGGTGCAAAACTTGGATGCGCAAGTTGCTTTGCGGTATTGGGTTGCGCGCAGCAGTGGCGGCAGAAGTCGCTTGGCTCGGAAGTGGGGGCTGGTGCAAAACCCCGGCGTTTGCCGAGTGGAATCTTGCGGCAGTGTGATTTTTCGGCGTCCTTCTTTGCGAGAAGAGAGGCCGTCGATGGGTGGCGAGTCGGCTTGTCAATGAGCGAAGCGACTGCCGGGCATCGCCGATGTTACGCAGTCACTTTAGAGAACTGTACATGCGTATCTATAACAGGATGGCCGGACGGTTTCAATAGACCATTTTGGGCCGGAGGGTGGCCGTACGAATGGAACGGGCTAGACGGGCAGGGGACGCGTGGTCGCCAGGATGTCCCCGTAAGCAGCCGCAGAATTCGGTGCATTCCTGACGCGGCTCATTTCGGGTATAGGTTTGCCGGGAACGCGCATCGGTCGAGGTAACCGACGCGCTCTAACCCGACCGCTGCCGCTCCGAGAAACGGGCGGAATTCTGCTGCGTCCCGAAATACGGATGAGTACATGAGAAAGCCGAACGGAACCGTTGCACAACGGTTGCCAGCAGCCCTTTTGCCACGTCCTCGACTGGCAAGTGGGAATATGGTGCGTTCGTTCACCTGCCGCTAGGAGGCAAGCACACGACGGAGAGCCAGAACTGATCGAGTGACTTTACGACCTCAATCAGGCCGTCGAAACCAACTGGTTTTACGATGTAGCAATTGGCATGTAGGTCGTAGCTCTTAACCACGTTCTCCTCGTCGCTGGAACTGGTTAGCACCACCACAGGAATGTTGCGAAGGTCGGGGTCGGATTTGACTTCCACCAGGACTTGTCGGCCGTTCATGCGAGGCAGGTTCAGGTCGAGCAGGATGAGGTCGGGGCGTGGTGCGGTGGCGTACGCGCCCTGGCGGCGCAAATACCCAAGGGCTTCCACACCATCATGGACGACGTGGATGCAGTTTGCGACTTTGGCCGCCTTCAGCGCCTCCGTCGCCAGACGAGCATCGGCTTCATTGTCCTCGACCAACAGGATTTGAATTGGCGTTCCATTCACGGTGTGTCCTCATATCGCAATCGTAAAGTGGAAGGTAGCTCCCTGCCCCGGTTCCGATTCGACCCAGATTCGCCCGCCGTGGCGGTCCACGATTTTCTTGCAGATCGCCAGGCCGATGCCCGAGCCGTCATACTGCTGGCGGGTGTGCAGGCGTCGGAACATCTCAAAGATATGATCCTGAAATTTAGCGTCGATACCAATGCCATTATCATGCGCCGAGAACCGCCAATAGTCTTCCTCCCGGCAGGCGTCCACGCGAATCTTCGGCGGCGCTTCGCTGCGAAACTTCAGTGCATTGCCAATCAGGTTCTGAAACACTTGGGTCAGTTGTCCGGCATCGGCCCGTACGGTCGGCAATTCACCATGCACGATTTCCGCTCCTTTCTCCTGGATACTCGCCTCGAGGTTGCCAATGGCCAGCCGGAGCGCGGCACCTGCGTCGGTCGATACCATTTCCCGGCTGCGAGTGGTCACTCGTGCGTAAGCCAGCAGATCCCTTATCAAAGTCTCCATTCGTTTGGTGCCATCCACGGCGTACTTGATGAAGGTGTCGGCCTCCGCGTCCAGTTGATTCGCATACTTGTTCTGAAGTAGTTGCACGAAGCCGCTCACCGTCCGCAGCGGCTCCTGCAGGTCGTGCGAGGCCACCGAGGCGAACTGTTCCAGATCCTTGTTCGAACGTGCCAATGCCTCCGCGGACTTCTGCAGGGCCTCCTCAGCGTGCTTGCGTCTGAGGGCAAGGCCAATGTTGTCCGCGAGACTTTCAAAGAAGCGGATGAACTCTGGATTAAAGCGGCCTTCGCGGCGGTCGTTCAACTGCAACAGTCCGAGGATCTCCTCGCCCGACCGCACGGGGAACAACCCAACCGATTGATAGCCGGCATGGACGCAGCGGTTGCGGGGATTCGTTCGCGGATCGTCCGCAGGGGCAAGCGCGAGGAGTTCCGACGATATGTTCGTCCAAAAGCTCCCGTTGTTTGTGAAGCATGGCATACTGGGATCGGTTCGTCCCGAAAGCACCAATCCGCACGTGCATTCGAGTGTTATTCGGCCGTCTGCATCGCGGACGATCGCGCCGTCGAGGCCTCTTGCGCAGAGGAAGTTCTCCTCTTGCAGAAATTCATCGGAGAACCCATTTTGTTCATAATACGGGCAGTCATCTCCGTTGCGCATCCGCAGTCCCACGGCGTCAAAGCCAGTTGATTCCCGGATCAAGCGGAGTACTTCACTGAGCACTGTTTGCAGGTTGTCGCCGCCGCGGTTCAGTATTCGCAGAATGCCTGTCATCAAGGCTTGATTCGATTCGTCCCGCTTGCGCCGGGTGATGTCGAGGGAAGTATTGGCCAGGAAAAGCGGCGTCCCTTTGGCGGCGTCTTTCACGGTAAACGTTATCGCATATACATCGGTCAACTGCCCCGTCTTGAGGTTGCGGTACTGCAATTCTCCCTCCCAGAAGCCTTTCTCTCTCAGCGTGGGCATGACCTCATTGTTGAACTTGTCCTGAAGGTGGTCGGGCATGACCTGAGAAACATGGGTCTGCTTAACCTCCTCGGCGGATAATCCCACCATCTCGGCCCCGGCTTCGTTGATAAAGACCATCTGTCCGTCAAGCGTAGCCACACCCATAAGCTCGCGGGAGTGTCGAACCACGGATGCCAGCTTCTGAAGTTCCTCCTCCGCGCGGAATTTCGCCAAGGCCACGGCGAGATAGTCCGCCAGCCGCTCCCAGAGGGCGATCGTCTCCGGCGCGAAGAGCCCTTGCCGCCGGTCGTTCAGTTGCAGCAGCCCCAGTCGCTCGCCGCCGACGCTGAGCGGAATTAGGGCCACGGATTCGTAGCCCTCGCCGTTGCAGCGGTTGCGGGTGCGGCCTTGCCGATCGGACTCGCTGCTGCCGGCGAGCAGTTCCGTCGTGCAATTCGTCCAAAAACTCCCTTTCGCCGTAAAGAACGGTTTCGACGGGTCGAATCGCCCGCAGATCACGTTTCCGCACATACACTCGATCACGGGATTGCCTACAGTGTCGCGGACAACGCCGCCGGCACTGTCGCGGGCGCATAGCGAGTTCTCCACCAGGAGAAACTCCTGCGGGAACCCGCGGGCCTCGAAATATGGATAGTCATCCCCTTCCTTCAGCCGAATGCCCACGGCCTGGCAACCGGATTGTTGCTGGAAGAAGGTCGCCGCCGCGCGGACCAGGTTCTGGGTGTCCGTGCTTTCATTGACCAGACGTAGAAATCCAACCGTTGTCTCGCGTTCTTGTTGTTCCCGCTGGCGCTCGGTAACGTCGATCCCGTAAATGCGGATTCGGCGAATCTCCGAAACATAGTGCAACGATTGATGGTAATGGCGTTTGTCGACCGTCACTTCACGGGCAACGGCACCGACATCCTCAGGGCCTGTGCCGACAGACAAGGCCGCATCCGCCAGCCAGGGATGGTCGGAACCCCGTTGCTCAAGATCGGGAAACAGCCGTTGCGCTGACGGATTGACAAAACACACCCGCCCATCCAAATCCACTTCAACAATAGGAGCGGGGTTGAGTATTGGGAACGACGCCAGCCTCGCCACTTCCTCCTCGGCCCGCTTGCGCTCGGTGATATCCCGAGAAACCGTCGAAATACCGACGATCTGCCCCGAGGTGTCCCACATCGGGGACAAGCTCAGCGAGGCATAAACCTTTCGGCCATCCTTCCTGATACGTTCCGTCTCAAAGGCGGTGATGCAATCGCCACGTTGGATCCTCTCCAAAAGCTCGGCCAGTTCACTCATTCGATCGGGTGGAACGAGCATGGAGACGTTCCTGCCGATCGCCTCTCTCGCCGGGTAGCCGTAGATCGCTTCGGCCGCCGGGTTCCAGGCGAGAATGGTTCCCTCCAAGGTCTTGGCAAAGATGGCGTCGGCGGACGACTCCACGATGTCGGCCAGTTGTTTCTCCGCCCGGCGGAGGTTCGTCAGGTCGATCAGGGTGATGACCACGCCGTCCACTCGTTCCATTTGCGCACGGTAGGGCACGACGCGCAGGAAATAGGAGGAGCCGTCGGCATGCTGTACTTCTTTCTCGGCGACGGACCCGCCCTCGGCGATGGCCCGTGCGTCGGCCGCCAGGTCGCAGCCGATCAGGTCCGTCGACAGGTGGGTGAGCGGACGGCCTATGTCCGTGGGGATCAGGTTCAAGACCCGCGTCACCGCGGGAGTGAAGAACTTGATCCGCAATTCGTTGTCCAGGAAAAGCGTGGCGATCTCCGAGGACTTCAGCAGATTGGCCATGTCGCTGTTGGCGGTGTTCAGTTGATGGACCTTCTCCTGAAGTTGGCTGTTCACGGTGACCAACTCTTCGTTGACCGACTGCAATTCCTCCTTCGAGGTTTCCAACTCTTCGTTGCTGGACTGGAGTTCCTCGTTGCCGGAAATCACTTCCTCGTTGGCGACGCGCAGCTCTTCGTTGGATGCCAGCAGCTCGTCGATCGTGGACTGGTGGTCGCGCTGGGCGGCCTTCAGCTCCTCTTCGAGTTGCTCCACGGCGGCTTCGCCCTGGCCGGGTGGGGCCGGTTCCACGCCGGCGGTCGCCGGGCGGGGAACGTCCTCGAAGATCACGGCGAGCAGCGGCTCCGCTTCGCCCCGCTGCCCAGCAGGGGAGACGGTGACGCGAACGAAGGGACCGCCTTCATCGCGGGCGACTGGAACGCCCTCCAGCACGACCGTCTTGCCGTCCTCGATCGCCTTGTGAATTGCCGACCGCAGTTTCAGCGACAGTCCCGGCTTGGCTACTTCCAGCAGGTTCAACTTGGGTTCGGCCGTCGGCATGTTGAGGTACTTGCCGGTCTGGCCGTGGAACTGAAGAATCTGCCCCTTCCGATCAACCACCACGACGCTGGCGGCGAAGTGGCTCAACAGGGCCTGCCGGATCAGGTCCGTAAAGGCGGCCGTTGGCAGCCTGAGCACGGCCGGGGCCCCGGGCAGCATCGTTCTCGTTCGGCCCGGAAAAATCGGCGCATCGAGGGCGATCGGGTGGGCCGGCGCAAGCCGGCGGTAAAGCCGGGCCTTCTTCGACACGATATCGAACAGGTCATTGCGGCCGCCGATCCCCTCCGATTTGCCAAGGAAGAGGTAGCCGCCGGGATTCAACGCGAAGTTGAACAACGGCATCAGCCGGGTTTGCGTATCGGCGTCCAGGTAGATCAGCAGATTGCGGCAACTGATGATGTCCATCTTGGAAAAAGGAGGATCGGTAATCAGGTTCTGTACGGCGAAGACGACCGACTTGCGTAGCGCGTCGCCGATCTGATAGCCCGCGTCCCTGCGGACGAAGAACCGCGACAGGCGGCCCACCTCCACGTCGGCAACGATGCTCTCCGGGTAAACGCCCTGCCGCGCGAATTTCAGCGCCTCCTCGTCGATGTCCGTGGCGAACACCTGCACGGCGCAGTTTTTACGAGCCGCCGCAACCTACTCCATTAGCAGAATCGCCAGGGAGTACGCCTCCTCGCCCGATGCGCAGCCGGGAACCCAGGCCCGCAACGGTTCGTCGGCTTGCCTGGCCTCGACCAGCGGCCTGATTGCCTTCTGCCGCAGTTCCTCGAACGTCTCGGCGTCGCGGAAGAACGACGTGACGTTGATCAGCAAGTCCTTGAACAACTCGCTGACCTCGTGCGCGTCTTTGGAAAGCAGGGTGTTGTACTCCGCCACGTCCGAGATGCGGTGCAGACCCATCCGGCGCTCGATCCGCCGCAGGATGGTGCTCTTCTTGTAGCAGCGAAAATCGCAGCCCGTTTGGGCCAGCACAAGGGCCAGGATGTCTTGGACGCCTCCCGGCTTCCCTTCCGCCTCAAGGACGGCCGCCGGCTCTCCGCCGCGGACGTAGAGATGCGCGAGGTATTCCAGCAGGGCCTCGGGCATCCGATTCGGCGGCAGGACGTAATCGACCAGTCCCGTGGCAATCGCGCTGCGAGGCATCGTGTCGAACTGGGCCGTGTTCGGATCCTGCGCGATGGCCAGTCCGCCGCCTCCCCGGATCGTTCGCACTCCCAGGGTCCCGTCCGAACCGGCCCCGGAACAGAGAATGCCGATAGCCCGCTGCTGCCGATCTTCCGCCAGCGAGCGGAAGAAGAAGTCGATGGGAATGCGAATGCCGCCCTGCTTGATCGGCTCGGCCAAATAGAGCACTCCATCGCGGATGCCCAGGTACTGATTGGGAGGAATGACGTAAACGCAGTTCGGTTCAACGGGCACGGCATCCTGTGCCTGAACGACTTTCATGCGCGTGTGCTGCGCCACAAGTTCCGGCAACAGGCTCGCGTGGGCGGGGGCCAAGTGCTGAAGGACAACGAAAGCCGCTCCGCTGTCGGCGGGCATGGCCGCGAAGAAATCCTCGAAAGACTTCAGCGAACCGGCCGAGCCGCCCAGACCAACGACCGGGATGCCCGAAGAACCGCTAGCCGGTGCCGTGGGCTCTTCCTCCGGCCGATTCGCGTTACGGGACTCGCCCTCAACGGTAGTTGCGTCACGTTCTCGGATTTCCGTGGGGCACTTGGGGAGGGCCGGCGTCTTACGTTTGTGATGAACCGTTTTGCGCGCCATCGTCCACCCCCAGAAAAGGAAATCTGCGGAGATGACCAATACTCTGAACAGGTCATTGTCCCAGCAATTATTGGCAATGTAAAGATACTCGGCGGGGGGGTGGCAGTCACACCACACGCCCGTGCCCGGTCAAGGCACCCAAGGCCGAGCCAGGGCGTCATATCCTGAGAATGGTTCGTTTGTCCACTCCCGCCGCGTAAGGGGCTTCATTTCTCGCTTACTTCACCGGAAACGGTTCCTGGCACCATTTCTTCTCCTCTTTTCTTCCCGTGTCGTTGGGGGTTCAGTTTGTGCTGGCGCAAAGCACTGCGACGATTGTGCGGTTTGCTCCGAGTGTCGTGGGTTTGCGGGATGTTGAGCCATCATTCCTTCTGTTAAGAACATGGCCGCAGAAATTTGATTTCCTGCTACGCCGTGTGCGAGAAGTGCAATCTAAACTTGATCGACGTAAATCTAACGGCGATTCGATTGCTCGCTGCCGTGGCCCGGGACATTGTGCGGCGATCCCGCAGTGAGCGATCGACGTAAGCTACAAGCGGTTTTCGTGAAAGCGATCGCCCGGCGCTGCCTCGCGTTGGGCACCACAATCGGCAAGAACCTAAGTGAGTTCGACGATGAAGAACACGATTTCTATTAGTCCGTTGACTCGTATCGAGGGGCACTTGGCTGTTCATGCCAAGACCGAGCCGACCTCCAACAGCAAGAACAAGAAGGAAGCGAAGGTCTCGGAGGCGTTTTGCGAGGGAGAGCTGTTTCGCGGCTTCGAAACGATCCTGACAGGCCGCGATCCACTCGACGCCCAGCAGATCACGCAGCGCATCTGCGGAGTGTGTCCCACTCCGCACGGCATGGCCTCGGTCATGGCCCAGGAGATGGCCTATGGCATCAAGCCGACCCACAACGGGCGGCTGTTGCAGAACCTGATCGTGGCGGCCAACTACATGGCCTCGCACATCGTCCACTTCTATCAGTTGTCGGCCCTCGATTTTGTGGACATCAAGGCATTGTTGGCCTACAAGGGCAAAGACAAAGTGCTGTTGGGCCTGAAGCAATGGGTGGAAACGGCGGTTGCCCGCAAGGACGTCTTTCCGGCGGCGCCGTTCCTGCCGCGTTACGAAGTCAGCTACATCAAGAGCTTGGACTTGAACGTCTCGCTGGTGGCCCATTACGTGCAGGCTCTGGAAGCGCGACGACTGGCCGATGAGATGGCGGCGGTGTTCGCCGGCCGCGTGCCGCACTCGACCGCGCTGGTCCCCGGCGGCGTGACGCAGGTGCCGACGTTGGAACGCATCTTGTCGTACCGAGCGCGTCTGCAAAAGGTCTTGGCATTCGCCGAGAACGTCTATGTGCCGGACCTACTCGAAGTCGCCAAGGCGTTCCCGCAGTATTTTGAGATCGGCCGCGGCCGCGACAATTTCCTGTCGTATGGCGTGTTCGCAATGGACGACAACGGCAGCAAGTTCATCAGGGGCGGCGCGGTGATCGACGGCAAGTGGGAGCCGCTAGATCAAGAGAACATCCTCGAAGAAGTGGGCTACTCCCGCTTCGCGCAGTCGGCGGGTCGGCATCCCAAGGACAGCCAGACGATTCCGCAAGCCGAGAAAGCCAACGCCTACACCTGGATCAAGGCGCCGCGGTATCGCGGCCAGCCGATGGAAGTCGGTCCCTTCCCGCGGATCATGGTCAACTATCTCGATCCGTCGGGAACTTGGATCAAGAGCGAAGTCGATGCCTTCCTGGCGAGCGTGAAGGTCCCGGCGGAGAAGTTGAACTCGGTGCTGGGACGCCATGCCGCACGCGGCCTGGAGACGCTTTGGGTCGGCCGACAGGCCGAGAAGTGGCTCGACGAGTTGGAAGTCGACGGGCCGCCCGCTCAGGATTTCACCATCCCGAAGACCGCCGCGGGATATGGACTTACCGAAGCGCCTCGCGGTGCGCTGGGGCACTGGCTGTCGATCGACAACTACGTGATCAAGAACTATCAGTGCGTTGTGCCGACCACTTGGAATTGTTCGCCGCGCGACGACAAGGGACAGCCGGGCCCCATTGAGCAGGCCCTGGTCGGCACGGTCGTCGAAGATGCGGACCAGCCGATCGAAATCGGGCGTATCGTTCGGTCTTTCGACCCGTGCATCGCGTGCGCGGTGCATTAATTGCGGCGGGGATACACCACAACCAACTTTCGAGGAGCAACCATCCATGAGTCAATACTCGCGAAGAGAGGTGCTCAAACTTGGAGCCCTTCTGGCAGCGGGGCTTGGCCTCGACTCTACCTACTCCAGCGTTTTTGGCGAAGGCCTTCAGAAAATCTCGACGGGTGAAGCGAAGGTGCTCTGGCTTCAAGGGATGTCATGCACCGGATGCTCCGTCTCGCTCTTGAATTCGACCGAACCGGGCGCGGCGGAGATCATCACCAGCATGATCTCGTTGGTCTACCATTCGACGCTTTCCGCGGCGCAAGGAACGGACGCGATGCGGGTGATCGACCGGCTGATCGCCGGCAACGACTTCATCCTGGTGCTGGAAGGGGCCATTCCCGCCGGAATGCCCGATGCCTGCACGATGGGCGACCGCACGCTGGAAGCGATTCTCGTGCCGGCGCTTCGCAACGCCAAGGCAATCGTCGCGGCGGGGACCTGCGCCTCGTTCGGCGGCATTCCGGCCGCCGAAGGAAACCCCACCGGCGCGGTCGGTTTGAAGGCGTTCATGGAGCAGAAGGGGATCAGCTACCAGAACCGTCTGGTCAACTGCCCGAGCTGCCCGGTCCATCCGGAGAGCATCTGGGGGACATTGGCCTACGTGGCGGCGAAGGGCTATCCGGAGGTCAATGCGAAGCTGCTGACGCCCACCATGTTCTACGCGCATTCGGTCCACGACGAATGCCCCCGCTTCCACTATTGGGAAAAAGAGATTTTCGCCAAACAGTTTGGCGACGAGGGGTGTCTGTTCAAGTTGGGTTGTCTGGGGCCGCTGAGCCATACTCGCTGTCCGCGGCGACAGTGGAACGGCGGAGTCAACTGGTGCATTCGAGCCGCGGCGCCGTGTGTCAGTTGCACGAGCGAGTTCTTCGCCAGAAAGCGCGACTTCCCCTTCTACCGCAAAGGCGAGGCATCTCATCTGGTGAGCTACAACGAATCGGATCGTAAGGAGGTGACTTCATGAGTTGGAACAAGATGAGCTTATTGAAGAAAATCGCCGGTGCGATCATGGCGATCACCGTGATTTCCACGGTGGTCCTTTCGTACATCCAGTACCGGCTTTACACCAACAGCTTCGAGACGATTTTCAGCAACCTCGAAGATTCGGTGATAACCATGAAGCGCGACAGCGCTCGCGACATCCTCCGCGAGGTGAAGATCGCCACGGAAGGCTCGTTGGCGCGGGGCGAGTACGACGTTTTCACGAAATTCGCCAAGAAACAGAAAGAGATCGGGGAGATTCAGGCGTTTTCGTTCTATGGGAGGACGGGGAAGGTCGAGTTGTCGTCGGAGTCCAGTCGCATCAACGAAGCGATTGCCTGCGAGTTGTGGAAGGAAGCGGAAAAGACGAACGACACGCTTCTCAAGGAGAACACGGGCGTCTTTTCGTTCTATTGTCCACTGCACGTGGACGCCGACATGCGACGCCTGCACCCGACGTGGCAAGTCGGTGAACTGTACGGCGTGCTCTGCCTCGAGTTCTCCAAGAACAAGGTCAATGAGATGTCCGAGACCGCGCGGAACAACTATGCTGCGGCCTCATGGCGCGTCAGTTGCGTGGTGGTTTGCGCCGTGGGCGTGGCGTTGTGCATGGCTTTCGGAATCGCGCTGTTGATCTGCCGCGCGATCCTTCACCCGCTCCGCGCTTGCATGGAAGCCGTGAGGGGGCTAACCGGCGAAGACTTCAGTGACACGGTAAAGACCGCCGGCAACGACGAAGTTGCGCAAATGAACGCGCGTCATCAATGCCACGGTCGAGTCGATGCAGACCAAAGTCAACCATATGCTCGAAGTTCTCGGCCGCGTGGCCAAGGGCGACTACAGCGAACAGCTTCAGGTGGTCGGCAAAGACGCACTGGCTCACTTGGGCGAGGGCATGAGAGAGTTTTTCCACGAAAAGAAGCTGGCCGAGCAACGGGTCGCCGAAATCGCCGAAAAGGACCGAAAACAGGCCGCCGAACTGCGACGCAAGGTGGATGGGCTTCTCAATGTTGTCGCCGCCGCCTCCGAGGGCGACCTCACCAAGGCGGTCGTCGTCGAGGGGAACGAGCCCGTCGATGAGTTGGGCTCCGGCATCGGCAAGATGCTCACCGACCTCTCCCATTTGATCGGGCAGGTCAGCGAAAGCACCGCCCAGTTCAAAGAAGGCTCGCGGGTGATCGCCGAGAGCGCGCAATCGCTCGCCAACGGCGCGCAGAACCAAAGCGCCTCGGTCGAGCAGATGACGGCCTCCATCGAAACGCTCACGGCTTCTTTCGGCTCGGTCACGAAGCGAGCGCAAGAGGCCAATCAACTGGCCCTGGAAACCAGCAAGCTCGCCGAGCAAGGCGGCAACGCCGTCCACAAATCGATCGAAGCGATGACGCTTATCCGCGAGAGTTCGCGGCAGATCGGCGAAATCATTCGCGTGATTTCCGAGATCGCCAGCCAAACGAACCTCTTGGCCCTCAACGCGGCGATCGAGGCCGCGCGGGCCGGCGAGCACGGCATGGGATTTGCCGTCGTGGCCGACGAGGTCCGCAAGCTGGCCGAGCGATCGAATCAGGCCGCCCGCGAAATCTCCGGGTTGATCAAGGAATCGAGCCAGCGCGTTGAGGAGGGATCGCACCTGAGTGACGAGACGGCCGCAGCCCTGAAGGAGATCATCCACGGCGTGGAATCGACGGCCAAGGAGATCGCCGAAATCGCGTCTGCCGCCGTGGAGCAGGCCGCTAATGCCCAGGAAGTCTCCAAGGCGATCCAGAGCGTAAGTCAAGTCACCGAACAGGCCGCCGCCGGTAGCGAGGAAATGGCCTCCAGCAGCGAAGAGTTGGGCGCCCAGGCACAGAGCCTCGGCGAACTGGTCGAACGTTTCAAGATCGACACAACATCGTCTTCGACACTGTAAGCAGGTGCGGCACAATAGCACGAAACGACAAGGCTCGACCGGCAAGGCGCCTGTCCCGGCCTTTCCCGACAAACAGGTGCGCTCATGGGTAGTCTAGGTCCGTTTCATTGGTTGATCGTTGCCGCGATCGTCTTCCTGCTGTTTGGCAACCGGTTGCCGAGCGTCATGCGATCGCTCGGTCAGGGCGTTGCCGAATTTAAGAAGGGCTTGCAGAACATCGAAGACGACGCAAAGAACTGCACCGACGCCTCCAACAGGATTGAGGCGTGGCCCAAGAGGGCGCCGACAAGAGAAGAAGCGGTGCATGGCAATAGCGACGCCGCCCCAACGTAGCTGCCACCCCAACGAGCATCCCATTTTGAGAGACTAATCGGCGGAAACGGTGCCTGACGCCTTTTCTTGCCCTGACGCTTTTTCTTCCCCATAGCTGGCTACTGCCGAGGTCGAAGGCGGGAAGATCGCGTAGAGTACGGGAAGAACACAGAGCGTAAGCAACGTGGAACTGAACAACCCCCAGACGATCACCGTGGCCAGTGGTCGCTGCACGTCGGAGCCTAATCCTGCCGCCATCGAAGCGGGCAGCAAGCCGAAAATCGCCACGATGGCCGTAATAAGGATGGGCCGAAGACGCCCGAGCGCCCCTTGAACAATGGATTCGGTAAGCTCCATTCCCTGCTGGCGGAACACGGTAATCCCGCGGACCATGAGCACGCCGTCCATGATGGCGATGCCAAACAAGGCGGCAAAGCCGACGCCCGTTGAAACGTTGATGTGCATGTCGCGGATGTAAAGGGCCAAGATGCCCCCGATGCACGCGAACGGGATGCCGGCCAGCACCAGCAGCGCCGCCCGGAACGACAGGAACGCAACCCAGAGGAAGGCGAAAATCAGCAACACGGTGATCGGAATGAGTAGTTGGAAGTGCTTGCGGGCGCGCTCCAGGTTCTCGAACATTCCCAGCCACTCGACGCGATAGCCGTCCGGCAAGGTCGAACGAATCTCGGCGTCAAACCTACGTTGCGCCTCTGCGACAAAGCCTCCTTCGTCGCGGCCCGCAATGTCGCAACGGACGGTAAGCCGTCGGCGGCTACTCTCGCGGGCGATCATTGTCTGCCCATCCACTACGTCAATCTTCGCCACTTGGCTCAAAGGCACGGGCAACCCTTCCGCGGTGTGGACGGGCAGTCTGCCGATCGCCTGCGGGGAGGCCACAGCCGCGCGGTCGAGCTTTACCACGATGTCGAACCGCCGGTCTCCTTCGTACAGCGTGCCCACAGGGTCGCCACCCAGTGCGGTGTTGATGAGCTTGTTCACGTTGTCGATCTGCACATTGTAGCGGGCGCAGAGCCGCCGATCCGGCCGAATTTGGAGTTGGGCCTGTGGCCCCTCCTGGTCAATACTCACGTCTTGGGCACCAGGCACACCCTGGAGCAACCGTAGTGTGCGGCGGGCCAAGCCCAGCAGCACATCCGGGTCGGAGCCCGAGAGTTCGACCGCCAGGTTGGCCGAAGTCCCGTTGGTGTCCTCCGTCACCATGTCGATGATCGGTTGAGTGAAGTTGAATCGCGTGGTGGGATACTCTTCTCTGAGCCGTTTTCCCAGAGCAGCCATCAATTCGTGCTTCGAGTGAAACTGCGTCCACTGTTCTCTCGGCTTCGGTCCGATCATCATCTCCATGCGGCTTGGCGGAAATGGCTCGGTGCCATCGTCGTTTCGGCCCGATTGCACGGAGATGAACTGTACATCGGGGAACCCCAGCACGATTTGGCGGATGTCCTTGCCAAACTCGGTGGTCTGCTTCAATGAAGTCCCTTCGGGGAAGTTTGCCCGCACCCAGATCGTTCCCTCGTCCATATAGGGCAGAAATTCGAGTCCTAGCCGCGGCACGACCCGCATCCCCACGACGGCCAAGACGCACAGCGCCGCCGCGACCACCAACCAGCGGCACGCAATCAATCCGCGCAGCGTCACTCCATAGGCGGAGCGGACCAGGGCCAATAGCCGGTTCTCCGCTTCGTGGTAGCCTCGCCGGAACATGATCGTTGCCAGGACCGGCACGACAAAGACCGCAAACAGAAGCGCCCCGGCCAGGGCAAAGACCATCGTCAGTGCCATCGGCCGGAATAAGAGCCCCTCGATGCTGGTCAATGACAGCAAAGGCACATAGGCCACCATGACCATCATCATCGAGAAAAACACCGGTCGCTCGACTTCCAGGGACGCGGCGAGCACCACCTTGAAGACATTCGGACGCGCGTCGCGGCGAGTGGCCTCGCCCAGCCGGCGGGCAATGTTTTCCGCCACGATAACCGCCCCGTCCACAATGATGCCGAAGTCGATGGCTCCGATGGAGAGCAGGCCGATAGGGATGTCGGTCAAATACATCAGCGCCAGCGCGACCAAGAGAGAAAAAGGGATCGTCATCGCCACCAGGGCCGCGATGGAGGGGCGGCCCAAAAACAGCAACAACACCAGCACCACTAGGGTGATGCCCAGCGATACGCTGTGCGCGACCGTGTGCAGCGTGCTGTCAACCAGGTATTGACGATCGTAAAATGGCGTGATCTTCACTCCCTTGGGCAACTCCGTCTCGTTCAACTCTTGGACGGCCTCCTTCACTTCGACCAGCACCCGCGAGGGATTCTCGCCGCGAAGTAAGTTGACGATCCCCTCGACTGACTCATCGGCGCGGTCCTTGCTGTAGACGCTCCACGGCGTCATGGCGCCTAGTCCGACGGTGGCCACGTCCTTCAGATAGATCGGCGTCCCGCCAACCGATTTGACGAAGATGTTCTCGAACTGCCGAATACTCTCCAGCGAACCGGCGCTTCGGATCACCAGCGACATGCTGCCACGCGTCAGCACGCTTCCGCCCGCAGAGGCGTTGTTGCCCTTGACCGCGTCGACCACGTCGCCCAACGTCAGGCCATATCTTTCCAATTGCGCCGGATGATAGGTGACGGTGTATTGCTTGGCCAGCCCGCCGAAGTTGGTCACATCTGCCACGCCTGGCACTCTTAGCAAACGCGGAATCACGACCCAGTCGTTGAGCGTCCGCAACTCCATGATGTCGCAAGTCCCGTCCGAAACCAATTCATAGCGGTATATCTCACCGCACGAAGACACCAACGGACCCAGGTTGGGATGCACTCCCTCGGGCAACTCCAGCCCCGAGAGTTTCTCTTGAACGCGCTGCCGCGCCCAGTAGCTTTCCGTTCCCTCCTTAAAAACCACTTCCACCACGGAGAGTCCGAAAATGGTCCGCGACCGAACGACTTCAGCCCGCGGCACGCTCCGCATAGCGATCTCAATCGGGATAGTCACCTGTCGTTCGACCTCCTCGGGGGCGCGGCCAGAGTAAGGCGTGGTGACGAACACCGCTTGGGCCGAAATATCCGGGTAGGCGTCAATCGGCAGTTGCCGAAAGGCATAGACGCCAAATCCCGAGGCGACGAACACCAGAATCAGCACCAACCAGCGGTGTTGGATGGCTTTCTCGATGAGCGCGGCGATCATAAGCGGTTTGCCCTCCGCGAGCTGCTGGTCTGGGCATGGAGCCCCGGAGTCGAACTCGGCGTCTGGAGTGCCTCGATGATGCAGGGTTTCAAGAGGATTACTCCCTTGCCCGCAATCTTATCGCCGGCATGTAAGCCGCTGAGAACTTCCATCGATGTCTCGTGAAGTTCGCCGACTTGCACGTCGGTTACCCGCCAGTCCTTGCTTCCGTCACAGACCAGCACATAATCCGAGTGTCCTACATGGATCACCGCCTCGGGCGGGATTAAGAGCGCACTGCGGACATCGGTGCCCAGGCCAATGTCTGCAAACATGCCGGGGCGAAGCTGATCGCGAGGATCCTTGATGGCGAACAAGACCCGCAGAGAGCGGCGTTCCTTGGAGAGCACGGGCGCGATCGCTCGCACATGGCCGGAAAACGGTTGATCGGGAAAGCTGAAGAACTTGGCCTCGCACGCCTGCCCGAGCTTGACTCTGGCCATCGCGCCTTCCGGCACGTCAGCCATGACAATATCCACGTCCCAAGTTGTGGAGCGGAGCAGGTCGGGGTCCAGACCGTTCTGCTGAAGTTGCCGCGCCAGCGCGGCTTCCGTCCGCCGCGCGAGCCGGACGGCCGTTTCAGCTTCATGCACGTCTTTGCGCCCTTGAATTTGGGACTGAATCAGGTCCGCTTGCGCCGCGGCAAGATCCTTCTCCGTGTCGGTGCCCGCCTCGACGAGCTTCTTCATCCGGTTGACCACCTTCTGTTGGGCATCCACCCGCGTATCGGCCAACTGTTTGATGGCGGTAAGCTGGGTCTCGGCAAAAGCGATGTCGGCAGTCGCCTTCTGCCAATCGGTGAACGCAGTCAACAACTCTGGAGAATTGAATTGCCAATAGTCGTTCCCCTTGCCGTTGCCCGGTCGGAGGCTGGCAGCCACCACGCCCGTTACCGTCAGCACGGGAGCCGTGATTTGAGTTGATTGGACGGTGGCTACCTGGAGCTTCCGGCACAACGGGCAGCCGGGCCGCAAACAAATGCAGCGCGGACCGGCGACGCGAACGTCGCCTGTGTGGTCGGACGCAGACTTGGCGGTTGGCAGCGGTGACCCCGCATCGGGATTCCACAGCAAGTACGCCAAGACGGCGCTGACGATCACAACACAGAGGCCAAATTGCGTCCGTGCCCACCAACGACTCCAACGCAACGGCACTGGATCGGCTTCGGGCAGGTGGGGCTTGGACACTTGGTGATCTTCGACCGTCATCGGAGTATTTGTCATTGAGCAACCTGTTTGCCAATCACGGAATTGTACTTGTAAAGGGACCGCCAATAATCCGCTCGGCTGCTAACGAAAAGCCGATATGTCTCACGGTAATCCCGTTGGGCGTCGAGTACGTCGATCAATGGTCGGCCGCCTACGGCGTAGGCTTTGCCGATGCTGTCGCGGACCTGAGCTGCCAATCGCAACTCGTCTTGGGCCACCGATGCAGCATTCTGTTTCGCTGTCATGAGCGACTGGACGGCCTGTGTAACTTCGGACCGCAATTCGAGCATTCCCGTCTGCAATTCGTAGTTGCTTTGGCTGACGATCGAGGCGGCCTTGGCTCGGTTTCCCTGATTGCGATTGAACAGAGGCACTGTCGTCTCGATGCCTATTCCCCATGTGTTTATGTCCGTAGTGCCGATCGCCTCCTGGAACTGATAACCCATGCCGACGTGCGGTTTGACTTCCGGCAAGGCGTTGCGACGTTCGACCAGGACATCTGCCTGGGCTTTGGCGACCTTCCTGCGAAGTGAGAGAATATCGGGACGATTCTCTGCCGCCATTGCGTAGGCTTCGTTCACCGGCAGCGCCTCGGCGGTAAGCGGACCGTCGAGCGTTCCCACGATATCGTAACTTGATTCGACATCGGGCCGGCCGAGGAGGGCTCGCAACCTGGCCTTGGCGGCAACCAGCGTCGATTCCGCGTCTCGCCAGGTGCGTCGGCTGCCGAGCAGCACCAGGCGGATTCGATTCAGTTCCACCTGGGGCCGGCCGCCGTTTTCCACGGCCTTTCGCGTAACGGCCTCTACCCGTTCCAAATTCTCCACGTCTTGCCGCGCAACGTCCAGCAAAGCCTGTGCCTCCAGAACGTCGTAAAAGGCCAAGGCCGTTTCGGTCACGCGCTGCCGGATGAGGTCGGCATAATCGGCCTGAGAGACGCAGACCCCCTCCGACGCGCTGGCCATCGCCGCGGCTCGCTTGCCAAACAAGAACCAGTCGATCGGGTAACCCATCTCCAGGTCAAATTCCGACGGACCGCCCGGCTGCTGCGGCGTGATGGGACGACTCAAGGGAAGCAAAGTGCCGCCAACCGACATCTCGGGATTGGGCCGCAGCGAGGCGGTCCGTGCGTCGGCATGGGCTTGGTTGATGGTCTCTAATCCGACTCGGATTTTCGGATCATTCATCAAACAGAGGTTGATGGCCTGATCGAGCGTGAGCGCGGGGGCGGGCGAGGGCAATGGCATGGCCTCGCTCCTCTCGGCTGCCGCGGGCGGCTCAGCCGCAGGGCGGATTCCTTCAGATGTTGCCAAGTGCTGGGCCTGAACAACAGCAGCGGTCTCCGTCACCTGATTTCCGGGCGCAGGCGCCACCCGGAACGCGGTCCTGGTGGATTCTGCCGGCTCGGAGTAATTCTTCGTGGCGGCGCATCCGACGCAGGCTACGACAAGGCTGGTCGCAATTGTCTTTAGGCACATCTTCAACCAAGCGCGTCGCAGTCGGAACGCTACGTCACTTGTAGTTCGTGTCAAAAAACGCATTTTAATGCCTCTGGGCTTCCTTGCCCGTAAACGGCGAGCACACCACAACCCATCGCCCGGAACAACACCTTGCCCCGGAGGTCTGTAGCGTCGTTGTCAGCGCGTGCAATCCACTTCAAGTCTTGTCGGCAAAGTTGATGCCGGCGCTACAGAACCTTCAATGCAGACAGCACTTACCCCCAATACAATCAGCATAACCGGAAAATCTTCCCCAGGCAAACCCCATACGCCTACTTCCATCGAGTTGTACTGCTAGCGGTGGTCTTCCGATGCATGCGGGATTCCGTCTTCGGCCTCCGGAAGCGAAGGTTACAGGTTTGAACTCTGCGGCTTCTTCTTGTAGAAGACAACCCCCGCGCCCGGCCGGTTCTTGACGGTAATCGGGAGTCCGTTATCGAGAAGATCGCGCCCGCTCATTTCCGTCGTTCCGGCAACGTCTGGGTTGGTCAACGTGTAGACGGCGTCGCGATCCAATCCGCTCAAACGGAACTTACCGGTTTCGTCGGGGCTCTTTTCACGACGGAATACCTGGACCATGCCTGCTGCGAGGTCCGGCCTGTCGAACTGCCATGCCAGCCACTGCTTGTGGTCGAGGTTGTATGGCGTGAGCGGATAGTAGTCGCCGGAGAAGTACTTCCGCACGCTTATATATTCGTTCAACAAACGTCGGGCCGAATTGTAATCGAAATTGCCGCCCGGCATTGTCTGGTCGTTGCCGAACCAAGTCAGGACCATCGCCGGGCTGTAGCCGCTCCGCATGGAGTAAGGGTCGGGCTGTTCTGCAACTCCGGCCTCGCGGCAGGCGTCGCCGATCACGCCCGCGCTCAGTGGAACCCAGAACGAGAGGCCATACGTCTGGCCCTGTAAGCCGATCGGATCGAAATTCTGGTTGACCTGATAGTCGCTTCTCCAGAGCGCGATGCTTCGCTGGATCGTTTCCAGGTCGATGTTCTGACCGCCGCCATAACAGTTGTCGATCAACAGGTTCGGAGAGCGTTTTAGCAGGGCGTCCCAGAACTCGATAAAGCCTGCCGCTGAGCGGGCCTGATTGATTCCCTGTCGATTTGGGGCGGAGTCGGGAACGGCAGTGCTGTGGGCGTCCGGCCGAAAGACGTCGACACCCCAATCGGCGAAGTTGTTTGCAAAGTGCGCGATCATGTACTTGTTGATCATCGGGTTGCCGCTGTCGGCGCCGGGGTATTCCGCCGAGAGCAATTCGGGGCGGAACTTCTGGACGCGCTCAACGGAAGGCCAGAGCCTGCCGGAGCCGAACCACAACAGATACTTCATACCGAGCTTGTGGCAGGCGTCGGAGATCGGCTTGAGCCCGTGCGGATGCTTTTTCTCGTCGATCACGCACGTCGCCAGATACTGCTTGGCTTCCGCTTCGGTGGGATCACGCTCCCAGCCGATGTCCATCCAGTAGACTTCCATCGGAAGATCGTGCTTCTTCCACCAACTCAACCGCGCGATCTGCTGCTGAGTGTTCCACCAGCCCCAGTTGGCATGACAGAGCGGCGGTTGCAGCGGTTTCCCGCCGGGCGTCGGGCTATAGTGCTTCAGCAAGAGTTGACGCCAGAGATTGTGGCCGTGGATGCGGTCGTCTTTCCAGAAAAGCACGAGCATCCGCAGGCTTCTGACCTCCTCGCCGGGATGGAGGACGAAGTGCCCGAGGCTCGGCCCGACTTTCACGGAAAGCGATTCTTCCCCGTTTCGTGTAAAGGTGGCCGCCCAGCCCTCCGTCCAGCCTATGCCCAAGATCATCCCGCGGCCCCCATATTCCACGTTGAAAAAGGGCAGCGCGGAAGTCGACGGCCAAGGGCTCGACTGAATCAGCAGCTTGGTGTTGGCAGCCAGCGTGTCGTCGATAGGTTGGAAGTCGGCGATGTTGCAGCAACTGCCCCTAGCGTGATGCACGACGAACTCGCTGAAAGCACGAGTGAGCGAAAGGTCCATCGGCAAGATGTTCTCGATGATGCCCGTGTCCTGCCGGCCGGTGTTCTTGAAGTGGAGAATCCATTCGACGGCCGGATATCCGCTGTACTCGACGGCGTCACAGCGAACCTCCAGTCCGGTCGCGGGATCGAAGTACGCCGTGGCTCGCGCCGTCCTGCCGTCGCCGAGAGTTTTCGATACGCGCTTTATGCGCCAGGTATGGAGGAAGTCAGCCGACTGCTTTCCCTGATAAACGAATGAGAAGAGCGGCTCGACCAACGGATGCGGCTCCCCTTGCAGGCGGTCGTGCTCTCTGACGTCGGCGGCGCCCTCGAACTTCGCCGCCGCCCACTGCCGGGCTTCGGCCATCTCGGCAGCGGTCGGTGAAACGGCTCGCGCAAACTGCGGCGACAGGATGACCAGCAATGCCGCAACGCTCAGCAGGACTCTCTTCTTCATGGGAAATGCTCCTTGGCTGTCAAGGGTCGGGGGCTGAATGGCAGGAGGACTGCAAAGTCGAGAATTCGGCGGTAGCACGGGCATCCTGCCCGTGTGTCACGGCCAAGATGGCCGTGCTACGAAGGACTTTGCAGTCCTCCTGGGCTGAATGGCACTTGAACTTCGGTAAGCGGCAATTCGCCACGGTAGCAAGAATGGAGGCAATCGTGTCATAGTCCAAGATTTCCCATATAGGCCCCGCTCGGATGCGTTCCGAGCAGCAATCTTCCCATGTTAACACAGCGGCTCGCAACCCTCCAGTTGGCGTGCCGATTCTTCGTGCAGAATCGACTCCCTCAGGGGTTCATGACGCTCGACAACTCTCCCGGAGAGGCGTGATGAGTTGTTCCGACAATGGTCCGTTTTGCGCTAGCAGGGCGACTGTCTGACACTTTAGCATCATTATTGGGCCTTCATGTCGTTAAACACGAGGAATTCGCCACGAAAACACGAAAGAATGAAGACACGAAAGAGAAGCAAGTGAGATAAGTGGCCATTTGAGTTCGCAACTCATTGGCGGCGCTGCCTTTTTCGCGTCTTCGCCCTTTCGCACTTTCGTGGCGACCCAATAACGATGCTGGAGTCTCGACTTTCTTGCAGCTAAGAGAAGGGCAGCGCGGGTTTTCACCCGGATTTGGCAGATCGCCGACATTTGACTATGATAGAGAGTCTATCGAGTTTGGTTGTTCCCTCATCCGGGTTTCCGCGTTTCCAGACAGCAGGAACCGTCTGATGACCGTGTATTCCGCGAATCCTGCCGGCGAGCGATTTCCGATACCCACCACAGCCGATTACCCGGCGGAACTTGCCCGGCTTGAGGCACTCGCCGCTCGGCGCGGGGCGAAGGGAAGGAGATCGTGGTGGTGATGGGCGTCGGCTTCGTCGGGGCGGTGATGGCGGCGGTGATCGCCGATACGGTCGATAAGGGGACGGACAAGCCGAGTAAATTCGTGGTCGGATGCGATCTGCCCAGCGCGGAGCTACTGGAAGATCGCGATGGTCAATCGGGGGCAATCGCCGGTGAAGGCGGAAGACCCGGAGGTCGATCCGATGATTGCCCGCTGCGTCAAGGAGAAGCAGACGCTGACGGCCACGTTCAACAACGAGTGCCTGGCGCTGGCCGACTGCGTGGTGGTCGACGTGCAGTGCGACTACACGAAGCATGCGCTGGGCGACATGCGCCGCGGCGAGACGGAGATGGCCGCCCTGGAGGCGACGGTGCGGACGATTGGGCGGAAGGTGCAGCCGCACTGCTTGACGTTGATCGAAACGACGGTGGCCCCGGGCACGACGGAGTCGGTGGCGTGGCCGATCATGAAGAAGGCGTTTGCCGCCCGGGGAATTAAGAGCGAGCCGCTCTTGGCCCATAGTTTCGAGCGGGTGATGCCGGGCCGCGAGTACGTTTCGTCGATCCGCGATTTCTGGCGGGTCTGCTCCGGCTGCAACGCCGAGGCGCGGGCGAGGGTCGAGAAGTTCCTGCGCGAGGTGCTCAACACCGAGCAGTTCCCGCTAACGGTGATGGATCGCCCCATCGAGTCGGAGACGACCAAGATCATCGAGAATTCCTACCGGGCGGCGATTCTGGCGTTCATGAACGAATGGAGCCTCTTCGCCGAGCGAAACGGGGTCGATCTGATCAAGGTGATTAAGGCGATCAAGATGCGGCCGACGCACAGCAACATCATCTTTCCCGGCCCCGGCGTGGGCGGCTATTGCCTGCCGAAAGACGGCGGCTTGGGCTATTGGGCTTACAAGCATATCCTGGGGTTCGAAGACGGCGAGACGGTGTTCAAGATGACCCCGACCGCCATCGACGTGAATGACACGCGAGCCCTGCACGTCGCGGAAATCACCCGCAACGCGCTGCGGAACATGGGCCGCTACATCGCCGGGGCCGACGTGTTGATCTGCGGGGCCAGTTATCGCCAAGGCGTGGGCGACACGCGCTACAGCGGCTCGGAATTGGTCGTCCGTAAGCTGACCGAGATGGGCGCCGAGATGCGCGTCCACGATCCGTACGTCGATCACTGGACGGAGCTTGAGCAGCAAGATGTCTTTCCGTCGCCGGGTCAGTCGTGGGCGCGATTTTTCCGCAACCAGGCGGGGCTGGCCGATCTGCGGGTGCAGAAGGACCTTGCCGCGGCGCTGGATCGGGTCGAGGCCCTGATCCTGGCCGTGCCGCACGAGCAGTACCTTGATCTGAAGCCGGAGCAGATCGTCGAATGGGCCGGCGGGCCGTTGGCGGTGATCGACTGCTACGGCATCCTCTCGGACGAGAACATCCGCCGCTATTTCGAGTTGGGTTGCGAAGTCAAAGCCCTCGGCCGCGGGCATATCCGGCGAATCAAAGAGCAGGTCTGGGCGAAGGGTAAATAGCCGGCGTTGCTCGCCGTGGTGGGGCAGACATTCCTGTCTGCCAGATGTGTCGCCCTCTCTCGCGGCAGACAGGAATGTCTGCGCCACCGTGGTCGGAAATATCTGCCCCGCCGGGGATTGTCCCCTTTGAAGGCCCCGCCGGGAGTCGTTTTGACGACACCCGCGGTCAAAGCGACCGCAAAATACGGCCTGCTATCTCCCAATTTCCGCGCTGAACAATTCGCAGGTAGCAACGGGAGGGCGAATCAGTTCTTCGAAATGGGGTGCTTGTTCGGGTGGCAGTCGGTAGTGGTTCGTTTAACCCGGAGCCAGCGGCGAGGGCCTGGCTGTCCATGGCTCGACGGGCCGGTATTTACCTTGGTTCAACAATCGCCGTCGCCGTTGGCTCCGGGTTAAACGAAGCGTTACGGCAGTTGTACTGCCGCCCCTGGAAAACGCCCGTATTCCTAGCATTTACGATACTCGCCGTCGCCTATCCCATTGGCGGCATTGTAGAGGGACATGGCGGGGATTAGTATAGGCCGAGTTGTCCGCATAGAGGTGTTGGGAAATGCCGTTTCGCTTCACCATTCCTCGGCTGTTGCTTGTTGCTGCTGTATTTACGGCGGCTTTTTGGCTCGTAAAGCTGCTGGGACTGCCGTGGAGTATTCTAGCCGCCCTTCTTGTCGCAATTCCGCTTTCCGGTATCGTGTTGGTGGCAAAAGAGCGTGATGCCGAGCCGATAATTCGGTTGCTCTTCTACTGCGGACTCGGGATGTTTGTGGGATGGGCGTTCTGCCCAAGGGTGCGCCCGCCCTACGAGCCGGGTGATGAGTTCCGCTCCATGATAATAGGTGCGGTGGGCGGAGCGATTATCGCATGGATTCTCAATACGATTTTCAATCCCCCGCCGGAAAAATGAACACGTGCGATGAGAAATCGTCGTGGGTTTTTTCGTTCTATTACATCCCCAGTATCTCCCCCTCAATTCAGGGGCGGCAGTACAACTGCCACCCCAACGCCACCGAAAACCGATCGGCCCTGGCGGCTACGGCACGGAAACTGCTACAGCAAGCGGCTAGGCCGAGCCGTGCGTGATTGCGGTTGCGACGCGGCCGGGCTATGCCTACAACTTCTTAACCGAGGAGGAGCCGAGCATGAAGACCGTTTTGACAAAATGGGCAGTTGGGGCGGCGATTGTCGCCGCAAGTTGGCAGTGGGCACTGTCGGTGCAGGCGGCCACCAAGGCCGAGAGAGCCGAGGCCGCGAAGCTCGTCGATGAGACGCTGCGGCGCGAGGCGAGGGAAGGGATCGAGGACCGGCGGGAAGTGCTCAGGCCGGCGCTTGAGCTGACCCCCGCCTGCGAAGCGGCCTACGGGCCGAGCGGCTTCGCTTACGACGTGAAGCGAAAGGAATGGCTGCTGCCGAGCGAGATTCAGGAACTGGCCGCCAAAGATGGGCAACTCGCCGCGTACCGAGCGACCCGTGCGAAGTACCCGGACACGGAAAAGGGCCAGGCACAACTGGCGCGGTGGTGTGCGCGGCGGAAGCTGGACGATCAGGCCCGCGCGCATTGGACAAAAGTGTTAAGTTTTAATCCGGAGCAACCGGAAGCGCGGCGTCAGCTTGGGTTCCAAAAAGTCAATGGGACGTGGCTGGGCCAGCAGGAGATCGCCGACGCGCGGGCCAAGGTCAGCGATTTCCGCACGTCGCTCACCCACTGGGGGCGCAACTCGAAGACGCGCTCAAGCGGTTGGGCGGGCCGAACCGACAGGCAAGCGACGTGGCTCGCCAGGAGTTGAAGACGATCAAGGTTCCCGACGCGGTGCCGGCGATCGAGGTGATCTTCTGCGCCAATGGCGGAGAGTATGCGCCGTTGGGAGTTGAATTGTTGAAGGAAATGAAGGCGGCGCAAGCGGCGGAGGCGCTGACCTGGCTGGCGGCTTTTTCGCCGTGGAAGCCGGTGCAGGCGGCGGCCACCGCAGCGCTGAAAGATCAGAGCCCGCACGACTACGTGCCGCTGTTGTTGGCGGCGATGCGCACGCCGATTCAGTCCGGTTTTTCGCTCTATAACACGCCGGATGGCGGCTTCCTGCTGCGCCGCGCCTTGTATGCCGACGGGCCGGAACAGCGTCAGTTGGCGTACTTCGATTACGATGCCACGCCGCAACTACAGTCCTCGACGCAAACCGTCGGTATCCGCAAATTGCAACAGAATCCCGCCTTGATGCGAGACTATAACCGGTTGACTGCGGAGGACCAGAAGCGTCAACAGCAGGACATGATCGCGGCGCAAGCGAAAGTCATGGCCCAGGTTCGCGTGCAGCAGGCGACCTTCGCCGCCATGAACGCCAACACCCAAAAGCTGAACTCGCGACTGAGCAACATCCTGACCGTGGCCACCGGCGACAGCCAACCGACAACGCCGGACGACTGGTATAGCTGGTGGGACGATTACAACGAAATCTCGCAACAAGGGGACAAGCCCTTCCTGATCACCTATCAAGCCCGTTGGGAACCCGTCGTCACGCTGGCGCAGGCCCCGACGTTGACTTGCTCGTGCCTGGTAGCGGGGACTCCCGTCTGGACCGAATTGGGGCCCGCTCCGGTCGAGCAGATCAAGGTCGGCGATCGGGTGCTCGCCTGCGATTGCGACAGCGGCCAACTCATGCTCAAACCGGTGCTGAAAACGATCATCAACCCGGGCAAGGAGATTTTTCGCCTGCACACGAAGAACGAAACGCTGGGGGTGACCGGCGGGCACGTGTTCTGGGTCGCGGGCAAGGGCTGGATCAAGGCCCGGCAACTCCAGCCGGAGATGCGGTTCCACACGCTCAAGGGCACGGTCGATTTGACCAAGATCGAACAGCACGGCAAACAGGACACCTACAACCTCGTGGTGGCCGACTATCACAGCTACTTCGTCGGCAAGGAGAAGATCCTCACGCACGACAACACGATCCGCAAGCCGACCAACTGCGTCGTGCCGGGGCTGGCGGCCCACGCGGCAGCCACGTATCCGTGAAAGATCGAGAAGCGTACGGCCATCGCCGGCTTGATAGCACATCGCGTTTCGCAGGAACAAAAACGCCTTCGACCATTTTCTATCCGACTCCAACTCATCGAGCAGTCACCGCGTTATTGCGTTTTGCTCGGTGTCTGGGAGTTGAGCGGCTTCCTCGAACGCCTTTGTTAGCGGCGTGGTCATACGACGCCTCCACTCGATTTTTCCATTGCAATTTCCCGGCAAATCCGCGTCGATGCGCTCTGGACATCTCCCCACCCATACCACATCATGTTGGACATGAACCCCGGCCCCTGACCTCTGAACCCTGACCTCTGGCCCCTGATCCCCGGCCCCCGCCGTTCCGCCATGAAAGACTTCCAAAGCGAAAGCCTCAGCCACGATCCGATCCACGGTTACATTCCCTTCACCTCTCCGACGGGCTTGCCGGTAGGGGAAGTGGCCGAACGCGAACTGATCGACCACCCCTGGATTCAGCGGCTGCGTCAGATTCACCAACTGCAAACCGCCTGGTGGGTCTTTCCCTCGGCCGAACATACGCGCTTCCAGCACGTGCTCGGGGCAATGCACCTGGCGAGCCGGGCGGTCGCCACGCTCTACGAGAGCCTCCGCGAGGTCTGTCCCGACGCGCCCAGCCGCGGATACGTCGAATCGCTGATGCGGATGGCCGCCCTGCTGCACGACGTCGGCCACGGGCCGTTCGGCCATTTCTTCGACGAGCATTACCTGGCCGACTACGGGCTGAATCATGAAATCCTCGGCGGCGAGATCATCCGCCGCGAGTTCGCCGATCTGCTCCGCGGCATTCGCCGCAATCCGAACGGACGGCTGGCCGACGGCGAGACGCTCGACCCCGAGCAGATCATCTTCCTCATCACCCGCCCCAGCAGCAGCACCGCCGACGGCCCGCGCTGGCTCCGCTTCCTCCGCGGCCTCTTCAGCGGGCTGTACACCGTCGATAACATGGATTTCGTGCTCCGCGACGCCTACATGTCGGGCTACAGCACGCGGGCGTTCGATCTGGCCCGGCTGCTCCACTACAGCCAGTTCAGCGAGCGGGGGCTGACGATTCACGAGCGGGGGCTTTCGGCCCTGGTGCGGTTCATCTCCGTCCGCGCCGAACTGTTCCGCGCCATCTATTTCCACCGCACCGTCCGCGCGATCGATCTCGAACTGCAAGAGGTCTTCCGCGCCAGCAAGCCGCACCTGTTTCCCGGCGACCCGCGCGAGCATCTCGACCAGTATCAACGACTGACCGAGTGGTCGCTGTTGATGCGGGTGGCGAGTTGGTGCGATAGCGGTTGTGAAGAAAAGGGGACTGGCTCCGAGCGCAACGAGGTGCCTGTCCCCCTTTCTTCACAACCCCGCAGCGACGACGCCGAACTGCGCGAGTTGGGCGAGCGTTGGCGGGCGCTGTCCGGCCGTCATCTCCGCTGGAAGATGGCGTGCGAGCGAACCGTCTTCTTCGCCCCCGGCGAAGCGGAGCGGGCCAACGTGCTGAGCAACACGGCCTCGTTCGAGACGGCGTTGCGGTCTGTGTTGCCGCCCGAGTTGAAGCAGTTGCCGCTAAAGGTCGATACGGCCCGCCACGTTCACCGCCCCGGCGCGCACACGCCTTCGGCCGGCCAGAACTTCCTGTACGACCCGGCGACGGGCAAAATTCGCAGCCTCGACGATCGCGAGCTATTCCGCCGCATCGCCATCAGTTTCCGCATCTGCCGCATCTACGCCCTCGACCACACCCACGAAGCCGAGCTTTCCGCCGCGTTAGACCGCCTGACCGGCGACACCGCGGCGGATGAGGCGACGAATATGTGAAGCCGCCGTGTGAGTCCCTTTTTCTTTGCGCGGCGGGCGTGGCGAGATTTGCTGGCGACGCCAGAATTGCTCCGAAGGAGCATGGTTCGCCCAGCCCAGGGCAACGCCCCGGGGGTGGCGGTGGTGCAAGAGAACGACGTTGTCGGCCCAACGGGCCAACCGTTCATCGACTCGTTGGCCCGTTGGGCCGATACTCGAACCTGCCGTTCCCCGTTCCCTAGGGCGGTGCCCTGGGCTGGGCGAACCGCAGGGCCTTCGGCCCAGAAACCCTCTGCCAAGAATTCTTGCCGCACCCTCCACGGCTCCTGTTATGCACGCAATCTCCAAGTTGCTATAATACGAAGCGTACACGCGGTTGGTTGACCCGCCAGGGAGACATGCCCATGAGTGCTACTGTGGCCCAGATGACGAAAGATGAACTCCAGGAGCTAATCGGAACCGTCGTAGAGCAGAAGTTGGTCGAACTGTTCGGCGATCCCGACGAAGGCTTGCCGTTGAAGAAGGCTATGCAGGATCGGCTCGTTCGGCAAATGGCGGCCGTCGCCGGGGGCGAGCGAGGTGAATCGCTTGAGGATGTAACTCGCAACCTCGGTCTGTCCTGACGACCATGCACCAAGTCCGACTTCTCCGGTCCGCGATTCGTGACCTGGAACGCCTCGACAAGCCGACGGCCAGCAGGATCGTTCAGCGGATTGAGTGGCTGGCCAAGAACGTAGGCTCGGTTCCCTACAAGCGATTGACCGGCCCACTGGCAGGACTCTGCAAGCTGCGAGAGGGGGACTACCGCATCATCTACCAGATCCTACACACCGAGGAGACGATCGTCGTTCACGCCATTGGCCACCGCAAAGATATCTATAGAAAGAAGTGATGCCGCAGATCGCATGTACGCCCTCGACCACACCCACGAAGCCGAGCGTTCCGCCGCGTTAGATCGGCTGACCGGCGACACTGCCGTCGATGACGCGACGAATATGTGACGAGTGCTACTTCCCCATGAGCATTTCCTGCCGGTCACAGGCTACACGGACGTCGGCAATTGCTTGATCGTGTCGAGGATGCTTTCGTCCAATGACGTCCTCTTGCCCCATAAGTCTTTTCTCATGGCGATGGCAGTCCTGATGTAGGATGGATAATCCGGCTTGCGCACGAACTCGCCCATCGATTGAATGACATTGTCGCTGGCATATAGGACGCCATTGAGAAGTTCCATTTCGATCTCCTTCTCAACATCGGTGAGGTCTCTCAAGTCTGGGCGGATCTCGTGTGTATGAGGTAACCCCCTTTTCGGATCAAGTTTTGTAAGCATGAGGATGAGAATGCAACTGTATCTCCGACGTTTCAGCTCATGTTCTTGCTTTTGGACTTGCTTCTTTCGTTCAAACCGCGATTGGAAGTAAGCGCCCAAGATTCCGGCAATGCCGATCGCGGTTAGAAGCGAGACAATTGTTTCAGGAGAAAACGTCATACGCGCCCTCTCAAGGGAAGGGCCGACTCACGACCTTCGGTTAATGTGCCAAACGCTCGTTTCCGAGCGCTGACGGCTACGCTTCGGCACAACGCCTGCCTCCCTTCCCGACTTGTCCTGCGGCATCACAACGTACGCAACCATCACGGCACCTTCAACATCTTCTCGATCTCCGCTCGAATCTGAGGAAGCCGCTGCTTGATGGCCTTCCAAACCAATCCGTGGTCCACGCCGAAGTAGAAATGGATGAGCTTATCCCGCATTCCCGCCATCTCTTTCCACGGAATGCCGGGCCACTTGTCGCGCAGGTCGTCGGGGATTTGCTTGACCGCTTCGCCGATGACTTCCAGTTTTCGGAGGACGGCGCTTACTGTCTTGTCGTCCGCCTGGAACGTCTCCAAGCTCATGCCCCGGGTGAATTCGTCGATAGAATCAGCCGCGGCGAGAATGTCTTTCAGATACAGCCGTTGGTCCCTCATACGGCCACGACCTCCCGAAGCACCGAGCCCCGCAGTTCTTCGCGGAGGGCTCGCTTGGAGACGACGTCCACCTTCCGCTGCAATTCCTCCTCAAGATAAAGCGTCAGGCCCATTAGGTCGAACAGGTCGGCTCCTTCTTCAAACTCCACCAGCACGTCAATGTCGCTTTGGTCGCTTTGCTCACCGCGCGCGAAGGAGCCAAACATGCCGAGCTCCTTCACCTTGTAACGGACCGCCGCACGGGCCTTCAGCACTCTGAGCTTGGCAAGAACGCTCTCGCTGTCCATCCTTTGCGCTCCTTTACGGCAAACCTTGACATCCACAAGTGTGGCTGACGTCGGGTAAGCCGTCAAGTGGGGAGAATTCCGCCGCGAAGCCTCTCCGCTTTTGCGGCTGGCAGTGGCGCCGGCGGCGTGTGCGTGTTGAGCCACTTCTTCCACTGCTTCCGATCGCCGCCGAAATGCTCGCCGCTGAAGGCGTTGAGCAACTCGCCGATCTGCCGGTCCCCCTCGCGGTCGTTCTGGCGGCAGAGATTATCGACGACGGCCAGAAACGCATCCTTGCCGCCGATCTTGAGAAACGCCCGGGCTGCCTCGACGCGAGTTGTCGGATCGTAGAGCAGATCGTCGAGCCACGGAAGCACATAGGGATGGTCGATCGTAAGCGCCTCGGCGATCAACCGGCGGCGTTGGCCCGGCGGCGTCTCGGCGAGCGATTTGCGGAAAGCGGCGACCTTGCTGCGACCCTCGGCCGAAGGCTGCGGCAACCACCAGCCCACCTGCACAACGGTCGTAGCGGCGTAGTTCGGGGCCTTCGGGCTGTCGTCGTCCTCATCTTCCCCGCTTCCTTTCCAGAGCAGCAGCGAGCGATAGTCCCAGCCGGTCAGCGAGCCACGCCCGCCGTCGCCCACGCAGAGCAGCAGTATCGGCCCGGGCGTGCGGCCGAAGTAGATGCGATGGCTCTTCGTGCGGCGGTCGCGGGTCGGATCGAAGTCGACCCAGCCGACGCCCTCGACAAACGCCTGGGCGAAGCGGTGATAGACCAGATCGACGTAGAGCGGCTTGCCCGGGCGGCCGGTGATGCCGCCGACGTAGCGGGCCGGGATGCCGACGGCCCGGCAGAGCGCCACGAAAACGTAGGTGAATTCGCTGCAACTCCCCTTGCCCGCGGCGAGGACGGCCGGCGCCGCATCCCAGCGGCCGTCGCGGCTGTAACGCAGGTGACCGATCACGAAGTCGTGGATGCCCTCCAGCTTCGCGACCTCGTCCCGCCGTCCGGCGGTCGCCTCGCGTGCCGCCGCTTTGATCGCCGGATCGCTCAGGGCGAAGTTCCTGGCGTTGCGGAGATAGAGGGCTTTCTCCTCGGCGGAGAGGGACGTCAAAGGGGGCAGTCCCATCTTCGCTGGCGCGACAATCGGGGCAGTCCCCTTCAGAGTCCACTGAAGTTCGCGAATCCGGCACTCGGCGGCCCAGCGGCCCGTCAAAACTTGGTCCGGCAGAAGCTCGGCCTGCCGATCGACGACCACCGGCGCTCGCCAGCGGTCCAACTCGCGCCGCGGCCGGCCTTCAATCTCCAGAACATCGACATTCTGCTGCGGCAGGGCCACCGGCAGCCGCATGCGAATCTGCGGGTCTTGCAGCGGCTTCTTGCCATTGTGAATAATTCGCACCGTGAAGACGACGGCGACCTCTTGTTCCGTACAAGCAACCGCGTGCGGGCTGGACTGATCGGATTTCGATCTTTCGGCCGCTCCGCACGTTCCGCAGAGCAGCAACATTCCGCCGACGAGAAAAACGACAGGTTTGTGCATGTTACCAGGGTCTTGCTTTTGGCCCGCTGAGTGAATCGAGGGCGTTCCGCACGATTGGCCGTTGATCGCAGGACATTCAAGATACGCCGCGGACGTTTCGTTGTCCAGTTCGGCGGAGTCAGAGATTCCCTGATGGGCACAATTTGACGTGTTCCCACGGTGGTATGCCACTGCGGGTTGCTTGTTCCGCCCGATTCCTGCTCTCGACAACGGCCGCCGCAAAGCGCATGATGGTAACCATCTGACTTACCGCACCGCCAATTCCGAAGGGCACTGCCATGACCCAGCCAGCCTCCGGCGAGAAGATCCCGCTGACCATTTATCTGTCGGCTGACATTGCCAAGCGGCTGAAGGCGGCATCTGAGACCCAGCGGCGGCCCGCGGCCGAGTTGGTCGCCGACCTGCTGGATCGTTATCTGCCGCGGCTGCCGAGCGGCGGGCAGCAAAAGCCAAATATTCCTTATGCGTAGCCTGCCACCGTCGAGCGCGACGGCCCGATTCCCACCCGTTCCCGACCTGACCCATTGCCTGCGGCAACTCGTGGTGCAAGTGCCGGCGGGCCGCGTGACGACCTGCGGCGACCTGGCCGACGCCTTGGGAAATCGAATCGCTGCGAAATGGGTCGGGCATTTCGCTTTGCACCATGATCACGATGCAAACTGCCCCTGTCATCGAATCCTTCGCGCCGGCGGCGTGGCGGGAGCGTACATCGCCGGTCCGAGCAGTGCCAAGCTACAGCGCCTCGCCAAGGAGGGCGTTGTCGCGAAAGATGGCTTGGTCGATTTGCAGCGATTCGGCTTCCGCGATTTCAAGTCGGATCGCCCTTTGGAGCAGTTGCGGCAAATCCAAGAGACGACGCAGCGGCAAATCCTCATCCGGCCGCGACGGCGGATGCCGGTGTTGGTCGGCGGCGTCGACGTGGCGTATCCGAATGTTGACGAAGGGGTGGCGGCTTACGCGCTGGTCGAAACCGCCAGCGGCCGCCTCGTCTGGTCCACCACCGTCCGCCGCCGCGTCGTCTTTCCCTACATCAGCACGTACCTTAGCTTCCGCGAAATCCCGATCCTGTTGGACCTGCTCGACGAAGTTCGAGCCGCCGGCCGGATGTCCGAAATTCTGTTGGTCGATGGCAGCGGCATCCTGCACCATCGCCGCGCGGGCATCGCCTCGCACTTGGGCGTTGTCGCGTCGATCCCAACGATCGGCGTGACGAAGAAGCTGCTCTGCGGCAGCGTCGATATCGAAGGAATGGCGGCAGGCGAGTCGCGGCCGGTCGTCATACGCAGTGGGGCAGACATTCCTGTCTGCCAGGACGAGCACGGCCCATTGGGCAGACAGAAATGTCTGCCCCACCGTCGCGAGGAAGACCGGCCGATCGGCATTGCGATTCGTCCGACGGCGGGAAGCCGCCGGCCGATCTTCGTTTCACCGGGCCATCGCGTCGATCTGCCATTTTGCGAAGAAGTGGTGCGGCGGTTGCTCACCGGCCGCCGCCTGCCCGAGCCGCTCTATTGGGCCGATCGGCTCGGTAAGAAGCGAGCAGGAGATACGTGCAAGTAGTGTCGGGTCTCACACAAATCGTGTGTTGCGAAAGATGGAACGAAACAGGTGGGGCAGACATTCCTGTCTGCCCGGAAACGCGGTGAGTGACAAAGCATAGGGCAGACAGGAATGTCTGCCCCACCTGTCAACTCAAGTGCGTTTGCTCACTCAGACCGCGCAGAATCAGGGTTTCGGCTCAACGTTCCCGGCCGAACGCAAGACGGTCGGAGCGACCCATTCTCCGAACTCGGCGACTTTGCCGACGCGGCTGAAGTCGTTTCCAACCAGCGCGATCCCCGCGGTGTCACGGCCTTCCAGACGTAGGAAAACGCCGTCGGGAATCACCGGTTGGCAGCCCCGGATGAAAACATTCTCGGCCTGAGTCATGCGGACGACCGCCGGCGCGGCCGCGGCGTGCGAACACGACAGCCCGCTCAGGTTCGCTCCCTGCACATCGTCGAGCACCAAGGCGTGCCGTTGGTCGGGCTTGTCGCTGAGCAGCCGCACGTCGCTGAACGTGAGACCGCGCACGTGGCGGCAATACAGCCCATGCGCCGGCAGATGGCCGAACATGGTCGCCTCGGGGTATGCGTTGGCGTGTTCCTTGATGGCGGCCGCGGCCCAGCGGCGTTGGCCGCCGCCATCGCTGCGGATCGTCACGTTGTTAAGCGACACGTTTTCCACGCAATGCCGCGGCAGCCCGACGATGGAGCAGCCCGTCTTGCCGGCGTGGGTGGCCAGGATGTTCGCAAACGACACGTTGCGGAGCGTGCCGATCGGAACGGCTTGCTCCGAGTTCGCACGTTCGAGGACGAAGCCCGTGCCACGATTGCCCAAGCGGACGAAGAGCGGCACTTCCACACCGTCGATCGTGACGTTCGAGATGGCGATACGATCCATGCGGCCGCCGTCGACCAATTCCAGCGAAATGCCGCTGATGCCGCGCTGCAAGCCGTAGATGACCTTCGAGTTGCGGGGTGAAATGATCGAGCAGTTCGAGATGGCGACGTTCACGAATCCGCCCGACGAGTCGGTACCCATCTTGATGGCGTTGCAGTGGCTGCTGACGACGCAATTGCTGATCAACACGTTTTCGCAAGGCCGATCCAAGGTGCTTTTCAGGCAGACGGCGTTGTCGTCGCTGTCGATGAAGCAGTCGGAGACGACGAAGTCGCGGCAGCCGTCGATGTCGATGCCGTCGACGTTGTAGGTCGCGTGGTTGAAGACGCGGATGCCCTGCACCCGCACGCGCTGGCAGGCGAGATAGTGCTGGTTCCAGAAACCCGAGTTCTGCATGTGGATATTTTCGACCAGCACGTTGCGGCAGTTGACGACCCGCAGGATCAGCGGGCGGCGGCCATCGTGGGCTTTCTCCTTGTAGGCGGTGCCGTTGCCGTTGAGCGTCCCTTGGCCGACGATGGAGACGGCGTCGAGATCCTCCGCGAAGATCAGGCTGCGGAGATTGTAGGAGTTGGTGCGCGATTCGACCTTCGACTTCACCACCGGGTAATCGGCCAGCCGGGGGCTCCCCTTCAGCGTCGCGCCGGCTTCCAGCCGCAGGGTTACACGGCTCTTCAAGAATACGGTGCCGGAGAGATACGTGCCGGGCGGGAAATCGACCGTCCCTCCGCCGGCCGAGCCGCAACGGTCGATCGCCTGCTGGATTGCCTCGGTGCAAAGCGTTTTGCCGTCGGGAACCGCCCCCAAGTTGCGCACATTGGCGACCTCCTCCGCCCACAGCGGCACCGCGGCCAACAGCAAAGCGAAGAGCACGAGCACCGTCAACTTCACGCCATTACGCGCCGATTGCAGTGTCATTGTCAGCTTCCCTTTATGTAGATATTTGTTGATGTCAGGTGCTACGATTCCGTCAACTGTCTATTGACTGTTAGGGGTTCTAACAGAATTGGAATGCAGATGTACTCCTCACGCTCCGCGTGAGGCAATCCCACCCCGCTGTTTCCCTCACGCGGAGCGTGAGGAGTACGTTTTGTTAGAGCTTCTTAGATAATAAATGGGGGGCGAATTGCCATGCCCACGCTTGCCGTGGGCATGTGAACGGTGGACCAAAGTAACATGCCCACGGCAAGCGTGGGCATGGCACCCACCGTTACTCTCCGCGGTCGGGAGCGGGTGTGCTGACCTTTTCATGTGGCGCGGGTCGGCCCCTTGGTTCCGCCTTGGTCAGCCGAATCTCTTTTGCGTCCAATCGCCGATGCCAAGACGAGATCGTCCGTTGGCGACGCGCTGCCGCATCCTCAGGGCGATAGATCGCTCCCTGGCCGGTAATCTCCTTGAGGTTGGCGTAGCTCAACACGCGGACAGCCAACAGGTCGTCGTCCAGGGCGCGGACGAGTTTGGCGTCTTCGCCCCCCTTGCCGTTGTCGCCGGATGCCAGTTGCTTGTCGGTATAGCGCCAGAACATGCGGTAGAGCTCGGCGGCCCGCTGTGGGTACTGTTTTTCCAGCGCCACGCGAACGGCCGCGGCCGTCTCCGCATCGCGATCGACGGCCAGACGGATCGCTTCGATGTAATCGGGCCAATGCGCTTTCTGCGTAGCGTCGTTCAGGGCCACGAGCATGTCGTGGAACTGGCCCACGTAGGTCAAGCATCGCAGCGACAACCATTTTACCTCCCACTGCGGACGCGACGTGGCCAGCACGAGCAGTTCGAGGCGGGCCGGCTGGTCGGTCGGCAGCGATTGGGCAATCACCGGCGACGCGCGGCGGTCCAACTGCTCTTTGGGACTCAGCGACCCCTTGATCGCCGCGTCGGCGGCGATCCACCGGGGCAGTTCCTTGGCGGCCACCGGCGTTCCCGTCACCTGCCCGTCGAAAGCCATTCGCTGGGAAGGCGCCAGCCGCTGCGGCTTTCCGGCCTTGCCATCGACCGTCTCCTCCCACGAGATCGCCCCGCCGCTGACGAACAGGTCGGCCGTGACGCGGGCCGACTCGCTCTCGGGATTTGTGCCCGGCGCGTGGAGATGATGCACCTCCAGCGCCGCGATCGATTCGGCATCAACGAAGGTGATCGTGCCGTGATGGTCGCCGAACTCGACGCGCAGCCGAGTATCACCCTTCCCGATCGGCATCAGCACGACTCGCCCGAACAGCACGCGAACGCCCGACAGGTCCTTGGCGCTGCTGCCCAGCAATTCGAGCCGCGTGCCGCCGAGCATCTCGACCGTCACGCCCGAGGTCAGCCCGATCTTGGGCCGATACGTCGGCAGCGCCAGCACCTGCTGGGGAATCAGCATCTGATTGGCGGCCACCCGCGTCCAACCGTTCGGCGGGTTATCGCTCAACAGCACCTGCTCGCTCGACAACAGCCGTCCGAGCGGTTCGGGCTCGACGTTGGGCGGCAAGGGGGCCGCTTCCTTTCCCGCGTCGTGTTCGGGTTTCGGCGTCGGAGCGGCGGCTTCGTTGTGCGGCTTGACCGGCGGCTTCGTCCCGTCGATCGGCGATGTCTTCTTCGGCTCCGCGGCAGCTACGTTGTCCGGCTTTTGCACGGTCCGGGACGTTGCCGGCGACTTTGCCCCATTTCCAGCGCCGGCACCCGCTGCGCCGGTTGTCGTCGGCTTTTCGGCAGGTTTTGCGGCGGGGGATTTTCCTTGCGGCTCGACGCCGGGTTTCACGGCGGGCTCTTTTCCGACTTCCGTCGCATGTTCATCGGCCGGCGTTTTCCCTTTCTCGGCTGCCCCGCCTTCTTTTCCCGCCATCTTCTCCTTGTCGTCGGGCTTGCCTGCGTTGCTCGCTACTTCCTTGGGCGAAACAAGACCGCAAGAGACGAGAACGTCGCCGAACCAGGACCCCGGCTCGAACTCGCCAAACAGACCCAATATCAGCACGAGCACGCAAAGTGCCGCCGCCGCTGCCGCCGCCGTCAGCCACCGCCGTCGCCGGCGCGGCTCGCGGAGGTACTCGGGCACGGTCGGGCGGGGACGCGGCTTTCGCCCGTCGGCGTCGCCGCCTTCGAGGTCGAGGCTCAGCGACGGGGCGGCAGCCGCCGTCGCGGCCGTCTCGGCCGAATGCGCCGTCGGCGTAGGGGGCGGCTTGGCCCCGCCGTGAACGTCCTTCACCTCGTACACCCGTTGCCGCGTCGCTTCGTCGATCTCCGCCGGCTCGCCCAGCACGAGAGTGAGAATCTGATGCGACGCGGCGACCTCGGCCAGGTGCGTGTCGGAGTCGAGGCAGACCTTCTCGAAATCGGTGACGCGATCGGGGGCCAGCGTATTATCGAGGTATTCGGCCACGGTGTTCGGATCGAGCCCCGGCCCGCTCTCCGAGACGCTCGGCGCCCCCAGCCGCAGCCGCCGCATCACGTCCCGCACGCGGTGTACCAAGCCGCTGGCGTATTCGCTCTCCTCGATCTTCTTGCCGAGGTCTTCGGCGTCCTTCGGTTCCAGAATGCCGTCCAAGTAGGCCAACAAGGTTCGCAAAGTCAGTCGCATAATGATGTCCTCCGCAGTTATTAGTGGGGCGATGTTCGCGATTTCGTGCAAGAATTCCCGGAAAGATTTGAAGGGCCTCTAACAGGACTGGGACGCAGACGTACTCCTCACACTCCGTGTGAGGGCGCTCCGTGCGGGGCGGTTTCACTCGGTTCTTTCCCTCACACGGAGTGTGAGGAGTACGTTATTGCCAGACGCTCTAAGTCGTTTCGTTGGATAGAGATACGTGTCGGGCGGAGATCCCTCTGGTCCTTCCGTGGTCCGTTGCCAATAATAGCAGGGTAAGCGGCCCCGTACGTGGAGGACCAGGCATGTCTAACCAAGGCCGACCAAACCATGCCCGCCTTACCTTCCGGTTGCCCACGCAGTTAAAAGAAACCATCGAAAAGGCGGCTGTCCTCACGGGACAATCGGTCAGCGGTTTTGCCATCTCCACTCTGGCACGGACAGCCCGAGACGTGATCGAACAGGAGAGCGTCACCCGCCTCTCGAATCGCGATCGAAACGTCTTCATCTCCTTGCTGGACGATAAGGAAATCCGGCCTAATGAAGCACCGGCGGCCGCGGCCATGAAGCATATCAGCCGTCGCAGATGCCGGTAGTATCGAAAACCGCCGCAAATATCGCGCAGAGTCTTTTCTAGTTTCTCGCGTAAGGGGATAATGGCCGTATGGCCCTTCCGAAACTGCACATAAGCACCATCGTGTTTCTCGTCCTTGTTGCCGCCGGCATTCTGCTGGCCAACATTCCAGGACAACTCGTCGAAGGACCGATCATTGACGACAACGGTCAGTACTGGCCAGACTTCGCGATCGGTGGAACTTACTACCACGGTTGGCCCTTCACGTTCCTTGTCCGAGATGGATGCCAAACGTGGAATCTTGCGGAAGAAGTTGTCGAAGGCAGTTGGTGGCGATTGGCAGGCGACATTGTGATTGGGCTGCTGCTCCTCTTCGCGGCAGGAGCGGCCTTCGAGCGCTGGCGCCGCCGCCGCGGTCGTTTCCAATTACATCTGTTCGACCTCTTTGTCATCTCCGGACTGGTCGCAAGCGGCCTGGCGTACTGGACCACCCAGGCAAAAGAGCGAAACCGTCAGGAGCAGGCAGTCGAACGATTGCGAAGCGCCCACATGTTGCCTTTCGATGATGTCCCGTCCCTGAAAGAGCCTTTTGTGTCAAGGGCCGCCTGGCGGATTTTTTCGCGCACGGTTCGCGCCGAAGCCCGGTAGGGCTTCTTTTCGATCACTTTCGTTTGGGACTCGTTGAGGAATCGGTTTTGGAACGTGGTTGTCGCGGTCATTTTGTTGCGAGGTTGTTCGCGCCGTTCTTTTCTCGTGCGGCGGCACCCCTATCCATCCCTTCGTGAATCCGTCTGCCGAAACCGGCAGCCGGTCAAGCCCGTAAGGGCCTGACACCGAGTATTCTTCTGCGACCGTCTCGCAAACGCCAGCCGTCTCAATCAGAATTACGCTCGGCAACCAAGGCCGAGTCCACGGGGACACTCAGACTGGCATCAGCGTCTGCGAGGGCCTCTTCCCGGAGGAAGGGCCGATGCAACCGTCGTTCTCTCTCCGTCCGTTCCTCTCTTGTTCTATAATGGTTTTGTCCGGTGAAGCGGAGTCGGGCTCTGCGGGGACGCAACCCGACAAGGAATAGCCGGGCTAGGGCGGGTGAATGACCCGTAAGGCCCTGGTGGCGTGCGCTGCCAGGGCTGTTCTTGTTTTCCGGTCTCATTCATTTGCCCTACCATGCCTCCGAAAATCCGATGTCGCAAGACACCCTCCGGTATTCCTCTTCGTACAAACTCACGCGGCCTGGGCCGACGGCTTTCGCTGCGGCGGACCGCCTACCGCGTAAGGCTCGTGGTGTTTCACCATGTGCCAAATGATCGTCGCCAGTCGGCGCATCACCGCCACCCGCGCGATCTTCGACCCGCGCCGTCGCTTGATCCGACCGTGCCATGCCTTCATCCGCGCATCACGCCGCAGCACGTGCAGGACCATGTGGCCAAGGACGAATCGCGCCATCGCGCTGCCTTGTTTGGTGATCGAGCCGAGTCGATCGGTTGCTTCGCCCGAGTTGCGGCAGCCGGGCGTCAGGCCCCAGTAGTTCGCCAAACTCGCCGGCCGCGGAAATCGCTCGATCGAACCGATCCGCGAGGCCAACGCCAAACTGCCATAGGCCGCGCAGCCGGGAATCGTCGCCAGCACTGCCGCCATCGCATTCTTCGCTTGCCGCTTTTCGATCTCCAACTCCAACCTTGCAAGCTGATCGTCCCACAACTTCCATTGCGCCAGCAGCAAGTCCTTTTCCAGGCGGTCGATTGGTTCCAGCGGCAACGTCGCCAGCCATTTCCGCGTCCGTTGCGTATCCAGCCCCTTGGCCGGCTGCTGTTGTTCGAGGTTGTGTTTCCGCAGCAGATGTTTGATCTTGTTGATCGTCCGCGTCCGCTGGCGGCCCATTCGTTGCCGCACCGCCGTCAGTTGCCTGTCTTCGGCCTCGCGGTCGGTCGGCAACTGGATGCGGCGAATCCCCTGGACCTTCTTGCCCGCCAACAGCCGCTGACGATTGACCCACAAGAGTTCGCCCAACGCATAGGCGTCTCGACGGTCCGTCTTCTTCTTCGATCGCTTCTCGGGCTGGATCAGAATCGTCTCTCGGCAGCCGTACTCGGCCAGGAGTTTCAGCAGCCAGTCATTGAAGCCGCAGACCTCCAGGATCGCTATAAATCCTCCTTCCGACACGCTCATTTCGCGCACTTCATCCAGAAAACTCCGTACTCGCGGCCATTCCGTGCTGACCTGACGTTTCACGAGCACGTCGCCCTGTTCATTGCGAAGATTCACGGTCAACTGCTTGCGATGTTGGTCGATTGCGAGGTATAACATCTCTCGGTCCTCCTGGCTGTGCTTTGGGTGAGTAAAAACGACTACTACACCGTGTATAGCACCAGGAGGGCCGCTCTTTCATAGAATCAGAGCTGTCCGTTAATTGGTCGCACGGTGACCCCACATGGCTAAGGGACTGGCTCGGAGAGGACATGTTTGCAATCTGTGACCGCGTCATCAAAGTGGAAGTCACTGGAGATGGACTTTCGCAACTGTCGGACCTACCCAACCTGAAGTCCGTCGCTGTTCCGTCCGCCTCTGCGTTATCGAGCCAACAGACCGACGCGCTTCGTGAATTACGGGAACTTGAAACTCTGGACCTGTCCAACTGTTACGGGGCAACCGCTGAAACGAAACTCCCAACGCCGACTGATTCTGACGACTCCGATATTTGTCTCCCTCCCATGCCGCATCTTCGAGGGCTGAGCCTATACGGGGCTGGATTTAGCGGGGACGGCCTTGAACATCTTACGGCGGTCGAAGTGCTCGATCTCACCGATACCGATGTGCGCGATGACGCCATGCCAAAACTCGCGACGATGCGAAATCTCAAAAGCCTCTCGTTGGCAGGGACGAAGATCACCGACGCCGGCCTGGAACACCTCAAAGGGCTGACCCAACTGCGGTCATTATGGCTTGGCGGACGGGGGGCACGGCCTGAAGGGGTTACCACCGAAGGCATTAGACGGCTTCAAAGGTCGTTGCCCGACTGCAAGATCGAGTGATGGATCACCTGCAACTCCTCTTCTCTATCGCCCGCCCTCCGTTGATCCTAATGCTTGTCAACAATATAATCATTTCTTTACGGTATAATTTCAGGATAGGGTACCACTTCAACACCCTTTGCCACTTCGGTGGCGTGGATAATCTATAGCAAGAGGAGCGGCCAAACGATGAGTCTAGACCCTCAAAAAACACCTGCATTGGGAACACTGGCCCTGCACGCCGGGCAGCCGCCCGATCCGACGACCGGGTCGCGGGCGATGCCAATCCATCAGACCACCAGCTACGTCTTCAAGAGCACCGAACACGCCGCCAACCTGTTCGCCTTGAAGGAGCTCGGCTGGATCTACACCCGGCTGATGAACCCTACGACCGACGCCTTCGAGCAGCGGATGGCGGCGCTCGACGGCGGCGTCGGCGGGCTGGCGCTGGCCAGCGGGATGCAGGCGATCGCCGTCTCGCTGTTCAACTTGGTCCACGCCGGTGGGCATATCGTCTCGGCGGCCGCGCTCTACGGCGGAACGATCACCCTGTTCAGCCAGACCTTCAAGCGGCTGGGAATCGACGTGACGTTCGTTGACGCCACCGATCCGCCGCAGATCGCCGCCGCGATTCGTCCCAACACGTGGGCGGTCTTCATCGAATCGCTGGCCAATCCGAAGAACGACGTGCTCGACTATCGAGCGATTGCGGAAATTGCCCATGCCCGCGGATTGCCGCTGGTCTGCGACAACACGGTGCTGACGCCGGCGTTGTTCCGCCCGTTCGAGCACGGCATCGACATCGCGGTTTACAGCGCGACGAAGTTCATCGGCGGGCACGGTACGAGCATCGGCGGGGTGATCGTCGATAGCGGGCGGTTCGACTGGGCGAAGCAGCCGGAGCGCTGGCCGCAGTTCACCGCCCCCGATCCGTCGTATCACGGCATGGTGTTCCACGAGGCCCTCGGGGCGCTTTGCTACATCATGACCTGCCGCACCCACTGGCTCCGCGATCTCGGCGGGGTGCTCAGCCCGATGAACGCTTTTCTCTTCCTGCAAGGGCTGGAGACGCTCCATCTGCGCATGCCGCGCCATTGTGAGAACGCGCTGGCCGTGGCAAAACACCTGGAAGGGCATCCGCTGGTCGACTGGGTGAATTATCCCGGGCTGCCCTCGCATCCCGGTTACAAATTGGCGCAGAAGTATCTGCCGAAGGGCTGCGGCTCGATCCTCGGCTTCGGCATCAAGGGGGGCAGCGAGGCGGCGCGGAAGTTCATCGAATCGGTCAAGCTCGCCTCGCACCTGGCCAACATCGGCGACGCCAAGACGCTGGTGATTCATCCGGCCAGCACCACGCACAGCCAGCAAACGCCCGAGGAACTCGCCGCCGCCGGCATCACCGACGACTACATCCGTGTGAGTGTTGGGCTGGAAGATATTGGCGATATTCTTGCGGATTTCGATCAAGCGTTGGAAGCATCACAGGAGAAATGACGAAGCTCGAATGACGAAGGAATGACGAAGAACAAAGGACGAATGACGAAAACGCGAGAGGATGCGAATTCGTCATTTGAATTTCGACATTCCTTCGTCATTTGGATTTCGACATTCGTTATTCTCCCGATCCCTCTGAACTCTGAGCCCCAACCTTCCCGCAATGCCCAGCGACGTTTTTGACAGCAGTGACAGCGTCCGTACCGCTCAGCCGCTGAAATACGCGCAGTACGCCACCTTCCACGAGCCGCTGCAACTAGAGCTTGGCGGGCGGCTGCCCGAGGTGACCGTCGCCTTCGAGACCTACGGGCGGCTCAATTCGCGGCGCGACAACGCCGTGCTGATCTGCCATGCCCTCTCGGGCGATTCGCACGTCGCGCAGCACGACGCCGACGACGATCCCGGCTGGTGGGACGTGCTGGTCGGGTCGGGCAAGCCGATCGACACCGATCGTTATTTCGTGATCTGCCCGAACTGTCTGGGCGGCTGCCGCGGCACGACGGGGCCCGATAGCCGCAACCCGGCGACCGGCCAGCCCTACGCCACTGATTTCCCCGTCATCACCATCGGCGACATTGTCGAGGTGCAGCGGCGGCTGGTCGATCACTTGGGGATCGAGCGGCTGCGCGGCGTCATCGGCGGCTCGTTGGGCGGCCACATGACGCTCTGCTGGGCGACGTGCCTGCCCGAGCGCATCGCCGGGGCGATCGCGGTCGCCACCTCGGCCCGGCTGACGAGCCAGGCGTTGGCCTTCGACGTCGTGGGCCGCAACGCCATCCTCCGCGATCCCGCCTATCACAAGGGCCGCTACTACGATCAAACCTGCGGTCCCACCGTCGGCCTGGCGATCGCGCGGATGCTCGGGCACATCACCTACCTCTCGCGCGAGTCGATGATGCAGAAGTTCGACGCCGAACGGCTGAAACCGCGGCGGGTGCAGACGCAGTTCGAGACGAAGTTCTCCGTCGGCTCGTATCTCGCCTACCAGGGCGATCGATTCGGCGAGCGGTTCGACGCGAACAGTTATCTCACCTTGAGCATGGCCATCGACCTGTTCGATCTCGGCGACACGCCGGCGGAACTGGCCGCGGTCTTGCAGCGATCGACTTGCCGCTGGCTTCTGATGAGCTTCACGAGCGACTGGCTCTTCCCGCCGTTTCAATCGCGGGAGATCGTCGATGCATTGATCGCCGCTGGAAAGCCGGTAAGCTACTGCAACGTCGAGAGCGACTGCGGCCACGATGCTTTCTTGCTGCCGAATCAAATCGGTACATACGGCGAGTTGATCCGGGCGTTTTTAGCCAATCTGAGTGGAGAGTGGAGAGTGGAGAGTGGAGAGTGGAGAGTGGAGAGTGGAGAGGGAAGGAGGAATTCGGGGCCCATATCATTCTTGGGCGAAACGACTCGCAGTGAAGTCGATGCGCCGATGGCCACTGAGGCATCCAACCCTCTGCCCTCTCCACTCTCCACTCTCCACTCTCCACTCTCCACTTCCCCCTCCCACACCAGCATTTTCGAGCACCGCCGACTGGATTACGACACGATCCTCGATCTGATTCCGCCGGAAGCGAGCGTGTTGGATCTCGGCTGCGGCAGCGGCGAACTTTTGGCCCGGCTCCGCGAGCGCGAGCATCACAAGATCATGGGCATCGAATGGGACGAGCAGGCGATCGTGGCTTGCGTCCGCCGCGGGCTGGATGTGGTGCAGGCCGACTTGAACAAAGGACTGGCGGCCTTCGCCGACGGCCAATTCGACATCGTTGTGCTTTCGCAGACGTTGCAAGCCGTTCTCGACGCCCCGCGCGTGCTCCGCGACATGCTGCGGGTCGGCCGCCGCGGCATCGTCAGTTTTCCGAACGTCGCCTATCGCAAGCTGCGGGCCGAATTGGCCGAACAGGGCCGCGCCCCGCGGGTTCACGCCGAATACGGCTTCCAGTGGCACAACACCCCGTACGTCCGCTCGTTGTCCATTTCCGACTTCGAGGAGTTCTGCCGCCAGCAAGGTTTCAAGATTTGCCGGCAAGTTGCGCTCGACACTGAAGCCAACGCCCCGGTGCAAGACGATCCCAATCTGAACGCCGACGTGGCGGTGATGGTGTTGAGCATGTAGCCAAACCTCCCCTCTCTCTTTGGGAGAGGGGCCGGGGGTGAGGGCTGCACCGCGGGCAGACGGACGCCCTCGCAATGCCCTTGCCCCATGGCGATACCCGTGCGACAATGGAATCATCTTGCGATTTCTCTTCATGCGAGCACTGCCATGACCCTAACTGCACAAGAATTGCCCGTGGTGTGGACGGCGGTCGATCTGGTCGAGCGGCTGGGCGCGATTCCGCTGCACCGCGTGCGCACGAATCCCTCGCCGGGTTCGGCGACCGAGCTCGACGTGATCGAGATTTACGACCGCGAGAAGCGATTATACGAACTGCTGGACGGCACTCTCCTGGAGAAAACGATGGGGAGCTTCGAATCGTACTTGGCGTTGTGCCTTGGGCACATCTTGACGACCTTTGTCAGCGACAATCGGCTGGGGATCGTGTTGGGGGCCGACGGCATGTTGCGGTTCGCTCCGGGGCTAGTGCGGATTCCCGACGTATCGTTCATCTCGTGGGATCGCTTGCCCAACCGCGAGTTCCCGCGCGAAGAGATTTGGCGGCTTGCCCCCGATCTTGCGGTTGAAGTCATCAGCCGCGGCAACACGCGGCAGGAGATGGCCCGCAAGTTGGCCGACTATTTTTCGGCCGGCGTGCGGCTGGTGTGGTACGTCTATCCGGCCACGTGCGAGGTGGAGGTGTACGAGGCCGCCGACAAGTGCGTCACGCTCGCGGCCCAAGACGCTCTCGACGGCGGCCAAGTGCTTCCCGGCTTCCGCCTGCCGCTGGCGACGCTTTTCGCCCAGCCGCAGTAGGTGCTGAACAGTTGTCCTGAGATTACTTTTTGCGGAGGGTATCTCGATGCGAAATGGTGACGGGTCGGAGGTTGCACGGCGCGGTCTACTCATGGTTGCGGCTTGTTTGATCGGCTGCTGCGCAACTCCGCGAGTTTGCAGAGCGGACACGGTCGAGCAACGACTCGAAAAGGTGGCTGCCGACCTCAACAAAAACATACCTCGCCAGATGGATGCGGTGACGCGAATCGATCGGGTCGAGGCTGGGCCGGGAAGATCGCTCTCCTACAAATACACGATCAGCAAGACTCTGACCGACGCCCAGAAGACGCAACTCAAACAAACCGTTACTCGTCAGGCATTGAACAACGCGCAGATGCAGCCGCTGTTCGACGCCGGGGTGACGTTTTGTTACAAGTATTACGATTCGACCGGAAAGAGCATGCTGGAGTTTTCGGTAAGCAAGCCGGGCACGCCCGCGAGCAGCGCAGCCCAGTCTCCCGAGAAGGCCGCCCACAACGCCGCGTATAGGATCGGATCTGCGGTCGGCGCGCTTATCGGCGGATTGATCGTCGGCGTATTATGTGGCTTGGTTCCACTTTTCGTGGGAATTCGCCGCGGCAGGACAATCTTGGGGGGTGCCGGGGCGGTCAGTTGCGCAGCGGCGGGTTTGGCTTTGGGCCTCTTGCTCGCCGTTCCCGTTGTGGTCCCCGTCGCCGTCGTCTTCGTCGTCGTGATCTTGGCACTGCCGCGCGTTCCGAAGAAGGCCGTCGTTACGGCACGGTTGGTGGAGTGAACGGTCGGCCGCTTCTGCGTTGTTCGTCGGGCAGCATCTCGCGGCGGAGGCGAGCGAAATTCTTGCTGATCGGCGCCTGGCGGGCCAAATCCCACAGCGACGTTTTCTTATGCCGCAGGGCCAGCGTGCCGGCGATCCAGGGTTGGGTCCAGCCGGTTTCGGTACACCAGGGGCCCCACTCCCAGTCGGCGTTGCTGGCCCAATACTCCCAGTTGCGGAAGTCAAACGCGCGGTACCAAGCGCCGTCGAGTTCGGGATGGCCGGCAAAGGGGACAGTCCCATTTTCGTTAGCACGAAAATTGGGACAGTCCCCGTCGGAGCGAATTTGGATGCGGCAGAGGAACTTGGCCAGCTTCTCCTCCGCGGCGGCGTAGAGCGGCTCGCCGGTGGCGGCCGCCGCTTCGTGCAGGCCGATCAGGGCGAAATTGCAGGTGTAGAGCATGTCGGCGATCGGGTCGCCATCGCTCTGGATGAGGCTGGTTTCGCAGGTGCCGTACTCGGCGTTCGAGACGGTGCCGTGGCCGCCGCCGCCGATCGTCTCGCGGATCGCGCCCGAGGCGTCTTGCAGCGCGATCAGGTCGCCCGCCACGCGGCGGAGCCAACCGCGGTGCTCCGGCGTGTCATGTACGCGGACCAGCCACGCCAGCGGCAGCAGGGCCCGCGCCCGTTCGATCGATCCGCTGCGGTCGGTCCAGTACCAGCGATCGGGATAGGCTTGCAGCAACATCCGCATGGCGGTTTCGCTGCGGGACAGGAAAGGCTCGAAATGCGTTTTCTCATACGCCCAGAGGTAACAGAGCCAGAGCCAGCCGGCGTAATGGGGCGAGAATCGCGTGTTTCCCGCGTCCCAGTAATGCCGCCAGCCGCTCTTCTGCAAGTCCTCGGCGGTGATCATGTCTTCGCGGAAGCCGTAGACGCCCGTCGTGCGGAAATTGGCCAACACGCAGCGGGTAACGGCGTCATCCAGGGAGAACGACAGATTCGTCGTTGGGGTGGCAGTTAAACTGCCACCCCAACTGTCCCTGCCACCCCGACCAGCGTTGGCGTTCAATAGTGCAGAGGCCGCCAGCAGGCTCAACATCGATCGGGCGTTGTCGTCGCTCCAGTAGGAGTTGGGATAATCGAACGACCAACCGACCAGCCCATACTCGGGACTGGCCGGGTTGGCTCGGTTGCCGAGGGCGAGGCCGGATTTCAGGAAGATATAATCGAGCAGGTTGACGGCGATCGCGCGGTGTTGCGGCCGTGGGCGAGTCGTCGCATCGAAGGCCAACAGCATCGCCACTTCGCACATATTGTCGTTGCGCACCGCGTAGCGCATCGGCTGGCTGCCATCGGCGCGAATCGTCGAGCTGTAGCCTTCCAGAATCCCAAGCGAGCCGTCGCCGCTGGGCCAATCGGCGGAGGGCATGTCGCGAACCGTGTTGTAGTGCAACGCCCGATCGAGAACTTCTTGCGGCCACTTCGGGTGGCGGAGAATGCGGGCGTGCATGATCCAGTCGGCCGAGCGGTGCAACGCCTGGAGTTCGACGTCGGCCGGCAGCGGCTCGTCGCGGCCGAAGCTCGGACGGACTGTCGGCGTCCAGGCGAGCGGCGGAGGAGGAACGCCGGGTTGCAAGCGGGTGAGAATCGTCTCCCAGATCGTTCGCCACGCCGCCTGCGGCATGTAACGGCCGGTGACAAAGTGGCTCAGTTTCGTGGTGGCCACCAGCAGGTTTCCACGCGGATGATCGAACAAGATTGGCTGCGTCGGCGTGTCTTTCAGACCGAAGACGGCCATATCGACGCCGGCCACGCGGGCCAGCACGAGGTGCGGCTTCAGCGGCGAGGTTCCGCCGGTAAGCGGCAGATAGCGGCAACCGTTGATCATCACGATCCGCATCGGCGGCAGCGACTGGCCGAAAAACTCGGAGGCGACGACGCCGCGTTCCAGCTTGCTCGCGGCCGGTGGGCCAAACTGCACGCCGGGCAGATCGGCGGGAAACTCGACGTACAGCCGCAGATGCTTTTTGGTCGCCTGATCGAGCACGGCGGGTGCGACGACGGTTCTTTTCTCGGGGTAGCCGTCGGCGAGGATCAACACGCCGGCCCCTTCGGCGGCTGCCTGCACGGCCTCGACCGGCGTGGCGAATCGCGGGCTGCCGATCTTCTCACCGCCGATCGCACGGTACAGATCGTTTCCCGCTTGGCAGCAAAAAACGAGCCCCGCCGGCTTTTCTTCAGCAATCTTTGCCACGGCCTGTTGCGGCAGCATCAACATGGCGATGCCGGCCACGGCGACGATCGCTCCGCCGACGGCCCGCAGGCTCACCTTCTCGCGATAAAGAAGAATGCTGAACGGTAAGATCATGATGGGCATCGTCGCGATGATCGTGGCGACGACGCCTGTGGGGGCGTGCTGGAACGCAACCAGGCTCAACGCGACACCAATGAACGGACCGACGACGGCGCCGAAGGTCAGGATGCCGACGGCGCGGAGATCGCGCGACCCGGCGAGCATGGCGGGCCAGCGGCGCCAAAGCGTGATCAGTACGATGTAGCCGGGCAGCGCTACGATCGCGCGGATCAGCGTGGCGGCCATTGCGTCGTATTGACCGTGGCCGATCCCCTCTTTCGAAAGGACCATTCCGATGCCGTTGGCCAGCGACGCCAGCACACCAAGAGTGATGCCTTGCCAATGATGGCGGGGCGAATGGGACGAGGCTTGTCCGTTGGGGCGCTCCATAACGACCCAGGCGATGCCGGCCAACGTGACGGCCATGGCGATCCATTGCAGGAGCATGAGCTTGTCGTCGATGAACACCCAGGAGATGACGGCGGCGATCGGCGGCGAGAGCGAGAACAACAGCAGCGTCAGCCGCGGCCCGATCAGCAACATCGATTTGAACAGGCAAATATCGCACAAGAAGAAGCCGAAGAAGCCCGAGGCCCCCATCAGAAGCCACGTGCGAGCGTCGGCGTCGGTCGGCAGCCAGAGGTTGCGGGCGATGCGGCAATACGCGATCATGAACGCGGCGGCGATGACCAGACGAATGAAGCTGACCGCCAACGCGCCGATCCGCCGGCCGGCCGAGGTCCACGCCAGCGACGAGAACGTCCACAGAAGCGCGGTGGCCAGGGCGAGCAACTCGCCGGTTTGCAGTTCGCTCATGGGATCGTTCCCAGGAGTTCATCGACGGCCGCGCCGATGTCGGCCCGCACCAACAGCGATTCGCCGACGAGCATGGCTTGCACGCCGGCCGCTTCGAGCCGCTCGACATCCGCTCGGGTGCGGATGCCGCTTTCAGCGACCAGCAGGCGATCGGCGGGAATCTGCGGCCGCAGCCGAAGCGCGTGCTCCAGATCGACTTGGAAGGTGTGCAGATCGCGATTGTTCACGCCCACCAGCCGGGCGCCGATTTGCAGCACGCGCGGCAGGTTCGCCGGGTCGTAAAGCTCGACCAGCGGCGTCATTCCCAACTCGACAATCGCATCGTGCAGCTCGGCGAGCAACTTGTCGTCAAGGCACTCGGCGATCAGCAGCACCGCATCAGCGCCGGCCTCACGGGCTTCGTACACTTGATACGGGTCGATAATGAAATCCTTCCGCAGCAGCGGCAGATCGACAGCCGCGCGGATTTGCCGCAGATGGTCGAGGCTGCCCTGGAAAAACTTCTCATCGGTCAAGACGCTGATGCACGAGGCCCCGTGCTGTTGATAGGTTCGCGCGATCGCGACGGGATCGAAATCGCCGCGGATGATGCCCTTGCTCGGGCTGGCCTTCTTCACTTCCGCGATCAGCCGAATCGACGGGCCGGCCGAGATCGCGGCGAGAAAATCGCGCGGCGGGGGGGCGTCGGACAATTGCCGGCGCAGCGAGGGCTCCGGTCGCTCGGTTTTCACCCGAGTGATTTCTTCCCGCTTCGTGGCGACGATCTTGTCGAGAATCGTGCTCATGGGTTGGAGACGCTCATCGCTCGGCGAGCAATCGCCGACCGCATTTGCAGCAAACGCCCGTTTCGCAAATTGTTTTCCATTTCGGGTTCGGCCCGTAGTACGCCCCACTGGCATCTCTCCCCAGCCAATCGCCACACTGTGGACATCTGATGAACCTGGCGTTTCGCTTCGAGCTGATCAGCGCCCATACGCAGATTGTGCTAATGAGGTAGAAGGCGGCAAATCCTAGGCCAACGGGCCACCTATCCCCTGGAAACCGATCGGCGACGAGATAGACGATCACGCCATAGACCGCAACGAGAAGGAACGCCACAGGCGGCGAATTTCCTGAGGCCTGCCAAAACGCCACGAACTCCTCGCGCGTCGGGAGGTTCTCGTGCTGTCCGTGTCTCAATGCCATTGCCATCGCTCCGCCATAGGCAGTTGATGACGATGTTGTCACAAAGGCAATTTTCTTTACATGGAAAAGGGGTGGCAGTACAACTGCCACCCCAATGGATTCAACGATTCATTTGCATTGGGTTACTAGAGTTTCTTGCCGATCATGCGCACGAGATCGACGGTGCGGCAGGAGTAGCCCCATTCGTTGTCGTACCAGCTTACGAGCTTGAAGAACTTCTTGCTCAGTTCGATGCCGCTGCCGGCGTCGAAGATGCTCGACCGGGCGTCGTGGATGAAGTCGCTCGAACATACTTCGTCCTCGGTGTAGCCCAAGATGCCCTTCAGGTACGTCTCGCTGGCTTTTTTCATCGCGGCCTTGATTTCGGCGTAGCTCGTCTCCTTGACGGTGCGGACCGTCAGATCGACGACGCTCACCGTGGGCGTGGGGACGCGGAAGGCCATGCCGGTCAGCTTGCCTTTGACCTCGGGGATCGCCAGGCCGACGGCCTTTGCCGCGCCGGTGGTCGAGGGGATGATGTTGATCGCGGCAGAACGGCCCCCCTTCCAGTCCTTTTTCGAGGGGCCATCGACCGTCTTCTGCGTGGCGGTGTAGCTGTGGATGGTGGTCATCAATCCCTCTTCGATGCCAAAACCCTCCTTCAGCAACACGTGGACCACGGGAGCGAGGCAGTTGGTGGTGCAGCTTGCGTTGGAGATGATGTTGTGCTTGGCCGGGTCGTACTTGTCGCCGTTGACGCCCAGCACGATGGTGATGTCTTCGTTCTTCGCCGGGGCGGAGATGATGACCTTCTTGGCGCCGGCTTCGATGTGCCCCTTGGCCTTGGTGGCGTCGGTGAACAGGCCGGTCGATTCGATCACGATATCGACGCCGAGGGCTTTCCAGGGCAGGGCGGCCGGGCCTTCTTTGACGGCCAGGCACTTGATCTTCTGCCCGTTGACCACCAGCAGGTCGGCTTCGGCGGCGGCGGGGCTCGATTTCTCGCTGCTGACCGTGCCCGGAAACTTGCCCTGGATCGAATCGTACTTGACCAGATAGGCGAGGTTATCGGCGGGGACGATGTCGTTGACGGCGACCACTTCGATTTCCTTGCCCAGCAGCCCCTCGTCGCAAATGGCGCAAAAACCAACCGTCCGATGCGTCCGAACCCATTGATGCCAACACGAATTGCCACGAGTTTTCTCCTTTTTTCTAGTGCAGTTGCCCCCATGTCGCAGGGGTGGCGTAAACATACGTATTCCGATTGCTCGCCGCCGGTCGGCCAGCAAAAGAAGCGCTATTGTAACGGCTGCAAAGCGAGGCGACAACCGGCGGGCCGGCAGCGACAGAAGAGCTGCAAAATCCTTCGTAGCTCGGCCATCTTGGCCGTGACACACGGGCAGGATGCCCGTGCTACAATCGAATTCTCGACTTTGCAGTCCTCCTGCCGGCAGCGGACTGGGACGGGTTGCTTGCCGGTGATGGTCGCGGCGGGGAGGCTATTTGTTGTCGGCCGGTTGCGGCTTGTCGGCCGGTTCCGGCAGCCCTTCGTCCTTGTCCTTCTTGTCGGCCTTTGCCGCCTTCTTCGCGTCGGGCTTGGCGGGCGGCTCCTTCTTGTCAGCCTTGTCCGCATCCGGGACATCGGGCAATTTAATCGTCACTTCGGTGGCTTGGACCAGGTTTGCCTGACGCATGTTGGTCTGGCGTGCCGAGGCGACTCCCTTCACGGAAACTTCTTGACCGGGCCGGACCAGACTCAGATCGGCCATATCGACGGCGACCTTGGCCTGGTCGCCCAACTCGAACGACAACGGCGTGCCGCGGCCCGGCTGAACCGACAGTCCGCTGCCGCGGTTGACAACCAGCCGGCCGACGATGCGGCAGTGGCCGACGATCTGCGCGCGGCCTCCCTTTCCGCCGTGCGTCGACCGCTTGGCCGGCTTATCGAGATCGTTGCCGCCTAAGCCGCTATCATCGGGAAAAATCCCCGCCTGTTTATCCCTTGTCAGTGAGGTAATCGTCAGCGAGTCGACCTTTCCTTGGATCGTGCTGCGGTTGTCGAGATCCGCGCTGAGTTCTACGATCATGTTCGATCGCAGGCTGCTGGCCGCGGCATTGCCGGTGACCTGCACCTTCGTGCCAACTTGCCACTTCGACTGGCGCACGATGGCGACCTTCCACACCTGATTGTTTCCGTTGGAAACCAAGATGCCCTCGCCTCGTGGGGCAACGGCTTGGATCGTTCCGGAGAACTCCACCGGTTGCACACCGCCTTGTTGCCGTCCCATCAGCGGGGAAAGGCGCGGGTTGATCGGGACGACTTGGGCTTGAAGCAATGCCGGCAGGCAAAGCACAAGACTGGCAGCGAAATAAAGGTAGCGTGACACGGGCAAGCTCCTCGTAAAGGCGCGCCTGGCGATTCCTCTTCTCCCAACACAGGATCGGGCTGGTCGGCCAACCGACTCGCCAGTCGCATCCGTCTTCTTCAACATACCCCCCGGCAACGCCGTTGAACAGAGATATTCTGGAGGAAAGGTGCTCCCGAGTAGGTCGCGCTTGCCAAGCGGGACTGACATGCGGCCGGCGCAAGCCCCCTCGACAGGCGGGGGTCCCGCTCGACGGGCGGAAGTCCCGCTCAGCAAGCGGGACCTACTGGGCCGAACCCCCCTCGGCAAACAGACTGTCGCCGCAGACCTGGACCGTTTAGAATAGAAACCACAGTCCACCCCCGAAATCTCACCGTCTTTCACCGACATGAACGAGCCCCAACAGATCACCGTCCCCCAATTCACCGCGATGAAGGCGGCGGGCCACAAAATCACCATGCTCACCGCCTACGACTACGCCCTGGCCGGCCTGGTCGATGCGGCCGGCATCGAGGGGATTCTGGTCGGCGACAGCCTCTCGATGGTCGTCCAGGGGCACGGCACGACGTTGCCGGTGACGCTGGAGGAGATGATCTACCACGCCGAGATGGTGGGCCGGGCCGTGCGACACGCCCTGGTGGTCGTCGATATGCCGTTTCCCAGCTTCCATTTGGGGGCGTATCGGGCGATCGAAAGCGCCGGCCGTATCCTCAAAGAGACGCGTTGCCAGGCGGTGAAGCTCGAAGGGGGCGTCGAACAGGCCGAGGTGATTTCCGCGTTGGTTTCGGCTGGCATCCCGGTGATGGCCCATTGCGGACTGCGGCCGCAGAGCATCCACCAACTCGGCGGCTATCGCGTGCAGCGCGACGAGCGGCAACTTCTGGCCGACGCCCATGCGGCCGAGATTTCCGGGGCATTCGCCATCGTGCTCGAGTGCATTCCCGCTGCCACGGCCGCGCGGATCACCGCCTCGGTGCGGATTCCCACCATCGGCATCGGCGCCGGCGCCGACTGCGACGGCCAAGTGCTCGTGTTGCACGATCTGCTCGGCTTGAACCCCGGCCACGTGCCGCGGCACGTCAAAACCTACATCGATCTAAAGAAGGCCTTGATCGACGCTGTCGGCCGCTACCGCGACGAAGTCCGCGAAGGGAAGTTTCCCGGCGAGGAACACGCGTTTTCGTGAGTGTGTTTGTCGCCATTGAACTGGAATCAAGCATCTCGAATCTATTCGGATCAAGTAGATTGTTGGGCCAACCGTTTAGCCGGCGAACTTGTTCGCCGTATTTCGGCCAAAAGACGCGGAATTTCGCGGCGAACAAGCTCGCCGGCTAAACGACGTACCCTATCCGCAAAACGCCCCCATCTCATCCGGCCCATAAAGGGCATTGTGACGGTTGCAGAAGAAGGGTAGGATGACCAGACAGTGGCGTTTCCTGCCACAACGGAGGAGTTTTTCACCGCGGCGGGGTAGGTATTCTTGCACGCTGCGCGGGACGCGGCGAGCAGGGCGGACGCCATGTTTGCCTTACGCGCCACAGCTTTGAGGAGGCACGAGCAAGATGAGCGTGAGCAGACAGTTCGTTTCTTGTGGGGCTGCAATTGTGGTCGCGTTGTCGGTGGCGGCGGCCAGGGCCGACGTGTTCAACATGGGACACGGGCTGACGAGCCTCACGTTCGTGCCGGTCGGCGATGCGAATAACGCCGCGGACCCGGCCAACGGTTACGGGGCGGTCGATCACAATTACCAGATGGGCACCTACGACGTGACGGTCGGGCAGTACTGCGAGTTTCTCAATGCCGTCGCGAAAACCGACACCTACGGCCTCTACAACCCCAGCCTGAGAACGGGCATCACCAGCCAGAACAATCCGACCGGGCCCTCGCGCATCAACATCACCCGCGGCGGAATTCCAGGCGATTACAACTACACGGTCGGCGGCACTGACAATCAGGCGGGGAATTGTCCGATCTTCGACGTTAGCTGGGCCGATGCCGCCCGCTTCGCGAATTGGCTGCAAAATGGCCAGCCCAATTTCAAGCAGGGCTTTCACGGGGAAGTGCCGGGCTCCACCGAGACCGGCGCCTACACCCTCAACGGCACCAACGACAATAGCAGCTTGTTGCAGGTCAAGCGGAATCCCGGCGCCGCATACTTCCTTCCCACGCTGAACGAATGGTACAAGGCGGCGTATTACAAGGGAGGCGGAACCAACGCGGGCTACTGGGCCTATCCCGCGCAGAGCGATACCATGCCGGGCAACGTGCTCTCCTCGACCACGCCGAACACCGCCAACTACTACACCTGCGCCACTTGCTCTACGGATGTCGTCAACGAACTTACGCCCGTCGGCGTCTTTGCGGCATCGCCCGGCCCCTACGGAACGTTTGACCAGGGAGGCAACGTCAATCAGTGGATGGAAACGAGTGTTACCGATGGGACGTATAATACGCGTGGCGGCGATTGGGACCACTTCGGCACCGCCTTGAACGCCGGCGCCGGCGGTTACGACTGCGCCCCAACGGCCTCCGACACCATCGTAGGCTTCCGCGTGGCGGCGAGCGCGACTCGTTCTGCATCCCCTCTCATTCCCTCCAGAACCTCCGAGACCATCATAGGCTTGCGCGTGGCGGCGAGCGCGACGGTGCCCGAGCCCGGCACGATCGCGCTGCTGGTGGCCGCCGCGGCGAGCCTTTTGCTCTACGCCTGGCGGCGACGAACGGCGTCGTAGAAGTCCGGCAGACCTGATTTGTCACGTAGGACGGATTTCCAAATCCGTCCAACTTCTCGGGACGGATTCGGAAATCCGTCCTACGCCAACGAAAACCGCGACGGCACAAGGGCCGCTCCAACCAAAAGGAGCGGTGTTGCGCTGTCGCGGTGAATTGTGTGATGACCTGAGCGGCTTGCCGACGGTTACTTCTTCTCTTCCTTTTTCTTCTCGGCGGCGGCCTTCTCGGCAGCAGCCTTGTCAGCAGCAGCCTTGTCAGCAGCAGCCTTCTCGGCGGCGGCTTTGTCGGCGGCCTCTTTGTCAGCAGCGGCCCTGTCAGCAGCAGCCTTATCGGCGGCCTCTTTGTCGGCAGCGGCCTTGTCAGCAGCAGCCTTATCGGCAGCAGCCTTATCGGCGGCCTCTTTGTCAGCAGCAGCCTTGTCGGCAGCGGCCTTGTCGGCGGCCTCTTTGTCGGCAGTGGCCTTGTCAGCAGCCTCTTTGTCAGCAGCAGCCTTGTCGGCAGCAGCCTTGTCAGCGGCGGCTTTCTCGCCGGCGTCGGGCTGCTTCACTTCGGGTTTCTTGGCCGGCTTGTTTGGCGTCTGCGGGCAGCCCGTCAGAAACAACCCGACGCACAACAGGAGCATCAATAGTCCCAACTTCCTCATCGACACACCTCCATCCTCGATATAGAGACAACCATATCCCGTTAAGGCAGGACCACCCTGCGGACATTCCTGATGAGTATGATACCGTCGGCATGGGGCTTATTCCATGCTCGGGAGCCCCGCTAGTGCAATTTGGCACTGGTGGAGACTTCACATGTTAAAATGGGTGAAGCTGGCGACATGGTTGGCCACTGATACGCGACTCTGCTACGACGCTCCAAGCATTTTCTCAATCTCTACGCGAGCGGCTTCCAAAGCGGCAGGAAGCTCTTGCGGCAGCTTGCCGCCGGCTTGGGCCATGTCGGGCCGACCGCCGCCGCCGCCATCAACAACCGCCGCCGCCGCCTTGACCCATGCCACCGCATCGAGACCGCGCTCGACCAGGTCGCGGCTCAAGCCGGCGATCAGCGTCACCTTCTTCTCCTCTTCCTGCCGATTGGCCAGCAGCACCGCCACCGGCGCGGCCTTGCGGCGAAGTTGGTCGATCGTCTGCCGCAACTCATTCGGTCCGCCGGGCACTTCGGCGATCACCACCTTCACGCCGCCGACGTTGGCCGCGGCGGCAATCAGTTGATCGACCGACAGCCCGCCTCTCGGTCCCGCAGCCGCCTGCTTTCGCAGTTGCCGCAACTCCTTGCCCAGTGCTTCGACGCGGTCGGGCAATTCGTCGGGGGGAACTTTCAGCCAGTTCGCCGCCTGGCGAACGATCGTCTGGACTTTGCGGATGCTCTCCATCGCGCCGCGGCCGGTCAGGGCGGTGATGCGTCGCGTGCCCGCCGCCACGCTCTCCTCGCCGATGATCTTGAAGATGCCCACCAACGAGCTGTTGCTCAAGTGCGTGCCGCCGCAAAGCTCCTTGCTGAAATCGCCGACCGAGACGACGCGGACCACGTCGCAGTATTTTTCGCCGAAGAGCATCGTCGCCCCGGTGTTGCGGGCTTCAGTCAGCGGCATTTCGACGTGGCCGACCGGCTCGCCGGCCAGAATCTTGTCGTTCACCTCGTTTTCGATCTGAATCAATTGCTCTTCGCTCACCGCCGACGGATTGGCGAAGTCGAATCGCAACCAATCGTAATCGACCTTCGAGCCCTGCTGCAAAGCGTGCGAGCCGAGGTGCTTTTGCAGGGCATGGTGGAGCAGGTGCGTGGCGGTGTGCGCCCGGCTGATGCCTTGACGGCGTTCGAGATCGACCCGTGCGGCGACGGTGGCGCAGAGTTCGATGCGGCCTTCGCGGAGGTGGCCGCGGTGCAGGGTGAAGCCGCCGTCGATCTGCGAGTCGACGACCTCGAAGTGGAAGCCCGGGGCGACGATTTCGCCGCGGTCGCCCACCTGGCCCCCCATTTCGCCGTAGAAGGGCGTCTTGTCGAGCACCACCACGATCGGCTGCTCGTGGTCCACCTCGTCGATGCGATCGCAGAGTTGATCGTTGGCGATGATGCCGACGACTTTGGCGTCGGCGACTTCGAGGGCTTCGTAGCCGAGGAAACGGCTGCCGTGCAGGGCTTTTTTCAGCCCTTCCAGCGGATCGTGGCGGAAGAGCTCGACCTTCTGGCCGCCGCCCGACTCGATGCCGTGCTTCTCCATCTCCTCGCGGAAACCCTTCCAATCGAAGGCGAGGTTGCGTTCGGCGGCCAGCGTCTCGAACAGTTCCGGCGGGAATCCGTGGGTTTGGAACATGTCGGCCGCCTCGGCCGCGGAGACGATGCCGCGATGCTGCGATTTCATCTCGCTGAAGATGCGTTCGATGCGATCGAGACCGGTGTCGAGCGTGGCCAGAAAGTTGGCCTCCTCCTTTTCGATCACGCCGGCCACCGCCGGCACGGTTTCGCCAAGCTCGGGATAGGGGTTCTTCATCAACTCGGCGACCGTGCCCACCAGTTTGTGCAGGAAAGGCTCGCGGACGCCCATCTGGTGGCCGTCGAGCACCGCGCGGCGGAGCAGCCGGCGGATGACGTAGCCCTGCTTCTTGTTGCCGGGGTAGACGTTTTCGTGGACGGCGAACGCGCAGGCGCGCAAATGGTCGGCGATGCGGCGGAGGCGGCGGCCGTTTTCGTCGGCCGGGTTGTAGCGCACGCCGCAGACCGCGCCCGCCGCTTCGACCAGCGGACGGAGGATGTCGATGTGGAAGTTCGTCTCGACGCCTTGCAGCACGGCGGCGGTCCGTTCCAAGCCCATGCCGGTGTCGATGTTCTTGCTGGGCAACGGCCGCAAGTTGTTGGGCGGATCGCCGACGCGATTGAATTGGGTGAAGACGAGGTTCCAGATTTCGACTTGGCCGAAGGGGGTTTGGAAGTAGATTTCGCTGCACGGGCCGCAGACGCCGTCGGGGCCCTGGCTGGGGGCGTTGGCCGGCCAGAAGTTCTCGTCCTCGCCCAGGCGTTGCAGCCGCTCGGTGGGCAGCTTCACCTCGTCGAGCCAAATCCCGGCCGCCTCGTCGTCGTCGAGATAGATCGTCGCCGAGAGTTTCTCCGCCGGCAGATGGAGCCACTTCTTATGGGTCAAAAACTCCCACGCCCAGCGGATCGCGTCGCGCTTGAAATAGTCGCCGAAACTGAAGTTGCCCAACATCTCGAAGAAGGTGTGGTGATAGGCGGTGCGGCCGACATTGTCGATGTCGCCGGTGCGGAGGCACTTCTGGCAGGTCGTCGCCCGGGTGAAATCGAGCCGGGTGCGGCCGAGGAAATGATCCTTGAACTGGTTCATGCCGGCGGGCGTGAACAGCACCGACGGATCCCAGCGCGGCACCAATACGTCGCTCGGTCGCCGCGTGCAGCCCTTCGACTCGAAGAAGGCAAGGTATTTTTCGCGAAGTTCGTCGGTTTTCATGATTCCACATTCGTTTAGCCGGCGGGCGGAGATGCGTCCCACCGCAGATGGTTATGACCGAATGCACTATCATATCCGTCGAGGGGGGTGCTGAAAAGGCGTGCGTCCTGGGTTGTCGGGCCCCCAACCGTAGGCGATAATGGGAGCGACGAGGAGAAGGGAAGACGGAAGAAAGCAAGGGAAGGAGGTTCTCATGGCCATCATGGTGCTCGATCCATACGTCGAAGAACAAATCCTGGCCTTACGCGTGGGTACGGACGGCGACAAATACGACGAAGTCTGGGAAGGAGTCTATATCGTGACACCGTTGCCGAGTAACGAACATCAGCGGCTAGTGATCAAGTTGTGCATGATCCTGAGCGCGGTTGTGGAGGACAAGGAACTGGGCGACGTATTCTCCGGCGTGAACCTGAGCGATCGGAATGAAGGCTGGGACAAAAACGTCCGCGAGCCTGACGTAGCAGTCTTTCTCCGCAGCGGCCGCGCGATCGATCGCGGCACCCACTGGCAAGGGGCGGCCGACTTCCTCGTCGAAATCATCAGCCCCGGCGAGCGCCCCGCGAAAAAATCCCCTTCTACAGCAGCATCGGCGTCGTCGAACTGCTGGTAATCGACCGCGATCCCTGGTCGATGGAACTCTATCGCCACGAAAACGGCCACTTGACCAAAATCGGCCAATCCACCCTGGCGGCTGCCGATGTGCTCGAAAGCCGAACGGTCGGCCTGACCTTCCAACTCCAGCCCGGCGAACCGAGGCCGCAAATTCAGGTAGCCCATCCGGCCAGCAAGCGGCAGTGGACGTTCTAACGAACAATGGAAGCAGGTGATGCCGATGAAATCGCTCGTATTGGCCGCGTCCGGTTGGCTGCTCATTATCGCGCCGCTTGCCGCCCAAGAAGAACAGGTCGTGAATGTCCGCGAGTTGGGGGCCGTGCCTGACGGCAAGACCCTTTGCACCTCGGCCATCCAAACGGCCATCGACCGTTGCAACAATTCCGGCGGCGGAACGGTGCTCCTTCCGCACGGCAAATGGCTGTCCGGCACTCTCTTTCTGAAAGACAACGTCACTCTCTACCTGACGGCAGGCAGTACGCTCTTGGGGATGCCGATCCGCGGGATTATCCCGAGAACGTCGTCAAAATCCGCTCCTATACCGACACCTATGTAAAACAAAGCCTGATCGCCGGCGAGAACCTTCGCAACGTGGCGATCCGTGGCCGGGGAACCATTGATGGTCAAGGCGGCCAATTTCGCGTCCGCGGCGACGGCTATCAACGCCGCCCTTACGCGATCCGTCTGGTCGGGTGCCGCGACGTGCTCGTCGAGGACGTCCATCTCCGCAACTCGGCGATGTGGATGCAACACTACCTGGCGTGCGATCGCGTCAGGGTACGGGGAATTCGCGTGTCCAACCACGTCAACGCCAACAACGACGGTCTCGATATCGACGGCTGCCACGATTTCCAGGTCTGCGATTGCATCATCGACTCCGACGACGACGCGATCTGCCTCAAGGCGACCAGCCCGCGATCGAACGAGAATGTCACGATTAGCAACTGTGTCCTGAGCAGTTTTTGTAATGCCTTGAAGATGGGCACCGAGAGCACCGGCGGATGCAAGAACCTGACGGTCATCAATTGCGCCATCCACAAGCCGCGCCCCTCTCAGCGTGGCCTGGCGGGCATCGCCCTGGAGATTGTCGATGGCGGAGACCTCGATCGCGTAACCATTTCCAACATCACCATTGACGGATATCTCTCACCCGTCTTCCTGCGGCTTGGCAACCGGGCGCGGCCGTATACCAACGGCGCCGCGAAGCCGCCGGTTGGCACTTTTCGCAACGTGATCCTCAGCAATATCGTGGCGACCGACGCGTCGAAGATCGGCTGTGCAATTGCCGGCGTTCCGGGCCATCGGATCGAGAACGTCACCCTCAGCAATATCCGCTGCCAATGTGAAGGCGGCGGCGCTCCGGGCGATGCCCGGCAGAAGATCGCAGAGAAGGAGAACGCCTATCCGGAATGCGCGATGTTCGGCAGACTGCCCGCCTACGGACTTTATTGTCGCCACGTGAAGGGGCTGCGGTTGCTCAATGTGCAGTTCGCGCCCGAGCGCCCGGACGCCCGGCCGGCCATCGTCTTCGACGACGCCGAGGACGTTTTGCTCGATGGGGAACAGCCCAAGGGATTCTCGCACAACTCCCCGCGCCCGCCGTCGGGATAAGCACTGGGAGCGACGGCGGCTGGGTGCGGTTTGCCATCGTCGAGAACAACCGCCACGTGACCGTTGTTCCGATGGACAATCATGCCGGGCACGCCGCCGGAAGCGTTCCGCAAACGACTGGCCATTGCGCAACGCCTTGACCGCTACGTCGCCAGCGGATTCTCCACCCGCAGCATGCCGTAGATCGAGCCGGGCGAGAAATCCTCCGACCACAAGCAAGTGCAGCGCGCCAACTCGGCGGCAGCCAGAATCAAGGCGTCCCTGCCCGCCAGGAAGACCTTGGTCACATCCAACTCCCACGTTTGTGGATTTCTTCGCGGTTGAATCGCCAGCCCTCTTCGGAACATCCTGATTGGCCGAGCGCCAGCCTGGAAAATTCCTCGGCGACAGCCTTGCGATCAAGCGGCTTGACGAGTTGCGCCAAGTAATCAAGGATCAAATTCTCTAACGTCGTCCCATGAGTCTGGGCGTAGGCGCTCGCGCTAGCGAAAAGACTATCGTCGACCGGTATGGTGATGTTTTTCATGGACGCCACGTATGCGATGCACGCATATCGTGGATACACCATTCTGCGGCGCAAGTCCACCCCCTCTACTGCGCGGCCGATTTGCTGCCGTCCGGCGATCCGGCGATCGGCTGGCCCATCGGCAGCGGCCGGGCGGCAATCGTGTAGTTCTGGCGGTACAACTCCTTGCGGATTTCACGGAAGGCGTCGAAACCGTCGGGATAGACCCAGATGGTGATCGTGGTCCGGCCGGGTAGGATCTGCGACAGCTTCTGACGGAACTCCGAACCCTGATCGAGCGCCAATCGCCACGGCTCGCCCAGGTCGTTCGACGTCGGCGTCAGCGTCCATCGCTGTAGCCCGACGTAGCTTGCGCCGTGGCCGGTCGTTCGCATCTCCTCGGGCGAAACGTCGTGCCGCTCGAGCGTGTAGCGAAGCTGAAAACCTTCGATCGGCCCGACCGTGTCGGTCAACTCGGGCTGGTCGAGCAGCTTGTGCGCCTGCCGCCTCGCCTGCGAGCGGAACTCCTGCAACAGCGCCTCCAGCGGCACGAAGACCACACGACCGTTCGAGATCAGCAGATGCGCCTCGGGACCGTCCACCGCGCGGCTGATCGGCGTGGGATAACTTTCGACGACCACCGGGGCCGCCGGCGCGAGGACCGCCTGTTGCCGCTGCTGGTGGAGCTGGTCGAGTTGGAACTTCGCTTCCGACAGCCCGCGGGCGAGGTCGAAGTCGGCCCGCTTGGCGGCATCGAGCGTTTGCCGATGCTCTTGAATCCTCTGCTCCACCGCGGAGACCATCGTGGCCAGCACGTCGCGTTGCAGGCCGCGGCGGGCAACCTCTTGCTGCAACTGCTGGGTTTCTGCGACCTGGCCGCACACGTCGCCGCGGAGCGATCGCTCCGTGGCCACGTCGCCTTCCAATTCCTTCATGGCGGGATTCGAGGGGATCGAAACGGTCACCGGGGCGTTCTTAATCCTCATGCCCACCATCACCACCATGATAATCATGATGCTTACCACGCTGGCCACGATGTCCAGGAAGGAATCGCCGTTGACCGGTTCGCCGTGTTGAGGAATAGGACGGGACATGGGAATGATGAATTATGAATGATGAGTGATGAATGAAACGGTCCACACCTCGCACTACCCACTACCCACTCTCCACTCTCCACTCTCCACTGCCGACTGCCGACTACCTCCTCTTCACCGTCAGTCCGCTGCCGTCGAGCAAAGCGGCCAGATCGGCGAAACGTCCTTCGCCGCCGGGGGCGACCCAGACCTGCAACACGGGGCGCCAGTACATGCCGCGGCCGGCGATGCCCCAGCCGTCGATATGTCCCCAAATCGCCGATATGAACGCGTCGATCGAGGAAGCGGTGCGCGGGCCGAGTCCGATCACCTTGCTCTCGGCCGGACTGCGATCGGAAACCACCACAAGGCGGTCGGCGTAGCATTCGATGCGAATCGGCCGAGTGACGCCGACGGAACCGCGGCCGGCGTTGCGCAGCCCCCAATCCTCGCCGCGTCGCTCGGCAAGACTCCGCGGCGGTTTATGCTTCTTCTCGCCGAACTTGTCGTCATCCGTGTCCTTCTTGTCTTCCTTTGGCGGCGGCTCGGGCGTCGGTTCCCATTCGCCCGGCCGTAGAACGTGCGCCTCCGCCCCTTCGGATTGCTGCTGCGAGTTGGGCGGCGTCGGCGATGGCGCCTCGCGGGCAGGCTGGCCGACAACATAACCATCGGGTCGCGCCACAGCAGGACCACTGTTTTGCGAGCCTTCGGAACGCTGATACGCTCCGGCTGTGCCGCCGTTGCCCGCCCCTGCTGTTTCCGGGCCTTGCGGCATGGTGACATAGGGGTTGGGAGCGGTTCCGTTACCGCCGCCGCGCATCGGATTCGATGAAACGTCTCTGCCGGCGGGCGACATTCCGCCGCCGTTTCCGTTACCGATTCCGCCGCCCGTTCCACCGCCGTTTCCGCCGACAATGTCGCCGAGGAGACCACCGCCACCGCCAATTCCACCGCCATTTCCACCGTTGGCAGAAGCTAACGCAGGCCCGGTGCTAGAAGGAATGTTGCTGGAAGGAGCGCCGATGCCGCCGCTCCCAGGGACCGCAGCCCCTGGGCGTTCGGGCAGTGCCGCGTAAGGATTGTATCCACCGTTGGATTGGCCGCCAGGTCCGCCGTAGCCGCCAACGCCGGGACTGCCGTGTCCGCCGTTGCCGAAAGCACTTCCTGAACCGCCATAGCCGTCTCCGCCGCCATAGCCGCCGCCGTTTCCTCCGACCGCTCCGGCGGCCCCGGCGGGGCGATAGCCGTCGTCTCCATCGTCCGAACCTGCATCGTCGCGGGCAAATCCCCCTTGGGGCGATGCCCGGTAGGCCGCCTTCTTATGCGACGGGTATTCGCGCGGCGCGGCCGCGATCAGCCGCTCCTGGTTGATTCGTGCCGAGGCGACCGCCTGGTGGACTACCTCGGTCATTTGTGGGTTCGGCGGAGGGTAGGCGAGCTTCCAGTTGTCGCCGATCAGTTCGTAGCCGAAGTCGCATCCCCACGACTTCATCGCTTCGCGGGCGGCGTAGTAGGCGCCAATACCTTCCGGCCGGACCAGCAGCAGCGGGTAGGGCTCGCCCGCCTGCGGATCGAATTGCCGTTGGGCCATCAGATGTTCGCGTGCCGCCCGCAACGCGGCCGCCAGCGGATTGCCGGGCCCCATCGGCCCCTCGAAATCTGCCGAGGTCAGCCGGATGCCCTCGGGCTGGATGACCACCGCGTCGGCGATGCATTCGAGATAGATCGGCCGGCGGCGGGTCGAATTGGGGCCCTCGTAGGGGACGACGGCGAACGAGCGCGGGCGGCCGGCAACCTCTTTGCGGGCCTGCTCGACCTGCTGCCGCGCCACGTCAATCTGTTGGCGAAGTTGTTGCAATTCCGCTTGCGATTGGCCGTTCTGTTGGTGGTCGGCGTTTTCGATCTTCTCCAACTCGGCGACGGTATTCTGATATCGTTCGAGTTCGCCGCGGAGCCGCCGGGCGTGGTCTTCGATGTGGCCCAGGTCGAGGCGTGCGTCGGCCAACTCCGACTGGCTGCGTGTGCGGGATTTCTTCAGTTGCTCGATGCGCCACTGCACGTCCTCGCGCTTCACCTGCAACTCGGCGTTGTACCTGGCGGCGGCTGCGGTCGCCTTGGCCACGGCGTCGGCCTCGGCCTGAACGCGGGCGGTGTGCATCATCCCCAGCAACAACGGTACCAGCGCGCCCATCGTGCAGATCAACACCGCCAGGAACGGGAAGAGCGAAATGCCCGGTCCCGTGCGAGCGGCGAATCGGCGTTGAGGTCGCAGTGTCGGTTTCATGCCGCGTGAGCGGAGCGCCGCGTGGTTTCCAGACGGACCGGAGCGTTGGGCGATTCGGCCAGCCGAGCGCTGAGCATGTTGACCGCCGCCGCCAGACTCAGCACGGTCTGCTCAAAGTGTTTGGCCCCGGCCAGGGCGGCGAGATTGCGGTTCAGGGCGTCTTCCAGGCCGGCGACTTCGCCGGCGGCCTCGACGGCGCGGCGGAGCACCTCGGTTTGATGCGTCAATTCGCCCGTGGCCGCGGCCATCGCGGTTTGAACCTGTCCGGCGGCGGTTTCCGACATCTTTGCCCAGTGCTGCGCGGCTGTGTCGACGGACGCCTGCCAAAGTTCGGCCTGCCGGTGAACCAACGAATCGGTCGCCTGCATCATCGCCTCGGCCACCCGCCGAACGCCGACCAGTTGGCCATCGCTGGCGGAAGGGCCCGCGGCGGCACTGACGAATCGACCCTCAAGGTCGTCCAGCGCCAGCCGGTCGACCTCCGCCAGCAACGAGTTCTCGCTTTCGTCAACCTTGAAGTGGATGAACATCAAGACCATCGAAAGGGCCAAGGCCAGGGCCGTCGTATCGAACTTCAGGCCCAGTCCGTTGAGCACTTGCAGCATCGACTTGTCGGGCGCTTGCAGATCCACGCTGTTCAGTGCCATCGTGATGCCGATCACCGTGCCCAGGAAGCCGAGGATCGGGATCGCCCAGACGATGACGCGGAACAGGCCGTAGCCGGCGTGCAGCCGGGCGGCGTCCGCGTCGGCAAGGTACTTCAATTCGTCGTCGAGCCCGTCGGCCGAGTCGTGCCGTTGCACATGCTGTAACGCCGCACGCAACCGGGCGATGTAATATTCACCCTGGCGGCGGCCGGGAAGCTCGTCCAACGTCGCCAGCAGGTCTTCGCACTCTTCGATCGGCTGCCGCGCGGTCGGCCTCGGCCCGAGCGGGGAGCTGCCAAGCCCCGCGCACTGCGCGGCGACATCCAGGATCTTAATCACCAGCGCCGCCAACCCCACGGAGAACAACACCGTCTCCATGTACTCGACCGGATGGTGAGTAAAGTAGCGGAGGATGAACGTCATGCCGGGGGCGTCCCGCGGAATCGCTCGGATGAGGGCATAGAACCCAACGGAAGCCAAGATGCCCCACAAGAACGGCGACTTGGTGATGGAGCGGACGAATTGGTTCGGTTTGCTCATCGCGAATTGCACCTTTCGTGGTTCGGCACGATGCCGAGTAGACAACTCCTGCCGCCGACGCTTATCCAGGGCGCGCACAGCGAGCCGAAGCACCCTCAAAATCGGCCTAATCGCTACAGTTTATTAGCCGAATCGGCGATGAGTGTTAAACTGGGGTGTTGTGGTCACCGTGGCAGACTTTGTCTGTTGCGTCTTGGATGGTCGATGTCATAAAATGACAGTCGGAAGCCAACTGCTCCCGGAATGTGCGCAAAATTGCGGCCGTCCTCCGGGAGCCGTTGGCTCCCGGCTATTGTTCCGCGAAATTGACCGCTCGATGCCCAACATACGTTCGAGTCGCCGCGAACGATTACCGCGCCCACGTCCGCCCAACCGACAAACTTTCTCAAAGTGTGCGGCGGCGAAAGACCGATGATGAGACTCTGAAGCAGCTTTCATTCCTGCTATGCGTATTCCCAGGGGGGGAAACAGTCCGGCGTCGGCCCGTTGATGGGTCGCCCGGACTGTTGCTTTTTCTTGATTCCTCTGGCCGGCGGAATCCAAGACCCGTTGCGGCACTCCCCCAAGAGCACGCCGCGTTGACGTTCGCGCAGCCATCACCGACAATGTGAATTGGCCGCCAAGACCCGGACAAACTCGAAACAACGCGGAGCAAACGCTCGGCCGATGAAGCAACGAGGAAGCAGGTCGCCGAAAAACGCGAGACAACCGCCCGGCAATGGGCCGGGCGGCGCCGCGAGCGATCGGCCGGGCAGTTCTTCCTCCCTCGCCGCTTGGTTCTTGCGATCGGGGAAAAGGGGACAGGCACCTTTTGTGCGAAGCACCCCATGGGCCGTTCCGGCAAAAGGTGCCTGTCCCCTTTTCCCTGTGGCGGCGATTGCCCTGGCGGCGGCGGTTTTCTTGGCCTATCAGCCGGCCTGGCAGGGGGGCTTCATTTGGGACGACGACGCGCACGTCCGCCCCGAGTTGCAATCGTGGAACGGACTGTGCCGGATTTGGTGCGACCTGAAGGCCACGCAGCAATACTACCCGCTGGTCCACAGTGTATTTTGGCTGGAGCACCGGCTCTGGGGCGGCGCAACGCTCGGCTACCATCTGGTCAACATCTTCTTGCACGTTGCGGCGGCCCTGCTCGCGGCCGTGATTCTGCGGCGGCTGCAAGTTCCCGGGGCGTATCTAGCGGCGGCGATCTTCGCACTGCACCCGGTGCAGGTCGAGTCGGTCGCCTGGATCACGGAACTCAAGAACACCCTGTCGGCCGTGTTCTATCTCTCCGCCGCGTTGGTCTATCTTCACTTTGACCGGAATCGGAACAAGGTCTTGTACGCGCTCGCCCTCGGGTTATTCGTGCTCGGGTTGTTGAGCAAGACGGTCACCGCGACGCTGCCGGCGGCGTTGCTGGTCGTCTTTTGGTGGCAACGCGGGCGATTGTCGTGGCGGCGCGACGTTCTGCCGCTGCTGCCGTTCTTCGTTCTCGGGGCGGCCGCCGGGGTTTTCACTGCCCTGGTGGAACGAGAGCTTGGCGGCGCCGCGGGGGCGGACTTCAATTTCACCATGATCGAACGCTGCCTCATCGCCGGCCGAGCGATCTGGTTCTACCTCGGCAAGCTCTTCTGGCCCGCCAACCTGATTTTTATCTATCCGCGATGGCACGTCAGCCAGGCGATCTGGTGGCAATATCTGTTTCCTCTGACGGCGCTGTTGCTGCTCGCGGGCGCTTGGGCGATTCGGCGCCGCGTGCGCGGACCGCTGGCGGCGCTGCTGTTCTTCGTCGGCACCCTCTTCCCCGCGTTGGGGTTCTGCAACATCTATCCGTTCATCTTCTCGTTCGTGGCCGATCATTTCCAGTACTTGGCCAGCCTGGGAATCATCGCACTCACGTCGGCCGGCATCGCGATGCTGCTGAACCGCTGGGGCTTCTGGGGGCGGTGGCCGGCCTACTGCCTGTGCGGCGCACTGCTGATGGTCCTGGCGACGCGAACCTGGGCGCAGTGCTGCACGTACTCCGACATCGATCAACTCTACCGGACCACGATCCAACGCAATCCCGATTGCTGGATGGCCTACCTCAATCTTGGACAGATTTTGGGGGATCGCGGGCAACTCGACGAGGCGATGGGCTGTTATGCCCGTGCGATTCAGATCAAACCCGACTGCAAAATGGCCCATCTCAACTTGGGCGAGGCATTTGTCCGCTGCCATCGGCTGAATGATGCGATGGCGGAATACGACACGGCCTTAGCGATCGATCAGGATTTTGCCGAGGCGCATTACAATCTCGGCAATCTCCTTGCGATCCGTGAGCGGTTTTCCGAGGCGATGGAGGAGTATAACAAGGCGATTGCAATTCGCCCCGGCTATACTGAAGCGAGAGAGAAACGTCAGATCGCCTCGTCGTATTTGCAAGAGCTTCGAGCGAAGAGTCCGCCGCAGAAGAGCGGCAAATGAAGTACCTTCCACGGGCGTGACGTCGGCGGCCAAGTACGCCGTCCCCTTCCACCGCCCCCTTGATCCGGGCAGTCTGCATTTCTCACCAGGGTCGGGCAGAAAATCCTGCCTGCCGCAGGAACGGGCGACACATCTGGCAGACAGAAATGTCTGCCCCACCGGACAAAGTGTCGCCCGTTTTCCCCGTGTGGTGAGAAACGCCGGTCGGTCCCTGCTATGACGCTACCGGGTGCCTTGCCTCGGGGAGAGCGTTTGCATAGAAGTTATTAGAGGCCGAGCGCGGCGCAAGAAAGTCAAAAGCCGGGATGAGAGCGTTCGGTTGCGAAATCCGCGGCACGCGGTTTTCGCCACGGCGAAAAACCTGCCGGTCAGTGAACTTCCTACCGCCGGCTTCTAATTCCGCTGTACCTGAAGCGGTAATTGCCCTCTTGCGGCAAGCACGCGGATAATTCCGTGGTCTCTAAACTTTGTACGCCCTCGTAAGACGACGGGCCAAACGATTCTCTTTTTGCAAGGTGTTAAGGAGTTAAGGTCATGAGAAAGCTCTGTTTTCACGCAGGTCTGTTTCTGGTAGGCATGACGACGGCGGCGTTTCTAGTGAGCGCGGCCGCGGCCGCCGACGATCCGAGCACTCCCCCGCCGCCGGGCAATGCGGGCGGCGACGTCGCCGGCATGGAAGTGATGATGCGCGGGCCAATTCACGAGGCATTCGCGCAGCCGGTCAACTCCGGCGCCGTCAACCAGTTGGTGGTTTCCAAGAAACCGCCGCAAGCGATCGAGGAAATCCCGCCCGATGAAAAACCGGCCGATGAAAACACGATGTGGATCGGCGGCTACTGGGCTTGGGACGACGGCCGACAGGATTTCGACTGGGTCAGCGGCGTGTGGCGCGTACCGCCGCCAAACCAGCGCTGGGTCGCCGGCTATTGGACCGCGGCCAACGGCGGCTACAGTTGGGTGCCGGGATTCTGGACCGCCGCGACCGCCGACAACGTGGTCTACAATCCTGAACCGCCGGCTTCGCTGGAGCAGGGCCCGACCAACGAGCAGCCGTCGCCCAGCGACATTTGGATACCGGGCTGTTGGCGGTGGGTGAACTTGCGTTACGCCTGGCAGCCGGGCTACTGGGCCGCGGCGCAGCCCAACTGGGTCTGGACGCCGGCCTCTTATTGCTGGAGTCCGCGCGGCTGGATATTCTGCAGCGGCTACTGGGACTACCTGCTCGATCGACGCGGTCTGCTCTTTGCGCCGGTGGCGTTCACCCGGCCGGTTTTTAGCCAAGTCGGCTACGCGTACTCTCCATCGGTGGTGATCGACAGCGGGCTGTTGACCTCCTATTTGTTCGTGCGGCCCAATTGCAGCCAATACTATTTCGGCGACTATTACGCCGCCAACTACGATAAGCTGGGCGTCTACCCGTGGTTTGCCGTCGGCAGCTATCGAGGCTACGCCTACGATCCGCTCTTCTCGTTCTACGCCTGGCGCAACATCCGCCGCAACCCGAACTGGGTGATGGACCTGAAGAACTCGTATGCGAATTATCGCGCCCACCCCGAACAGCGATTGCCGCAGACTTGGGCGGCGGTGCGGCAGGCCTCGATGTCGCCGGGCAACCGCGCGAATCGCCAGTTTTTGCAGATCGCCAATACCTTGCAAGACCTGCGCAAGAATCCGGCGTCTTCCATCCGTCTTGCCGCCGTCTCGCCCCAACAGAGGGCGACGTTCCAGCAAACCGCCGGCCTGATGCGGCAATTCGGGGGCGAGCGTGAAAAGATGGAAATGACGACGGCACGCGGAAGACTAGCGGGACCGAATGCAGTGACTACGCTCAAGACGCCGCAAACTCTCCGCTTCCCGCAAGTGGCCCGTACGCTCAACGAACGCACGAACGACCAAACATCGGGCAATACCCGGCAAACGATGAAACCGATCCTTACCCCTTCTTCTCCCGAGCTACGATCGGAGACCATTCTCAGGGAAGCGCGCAACCCGGTGATTCAGACTCAGCCCACGACGAAGGGGACTGGGACTGCCGGCTTTACGGAACGGAAGATTCCAGCGAAATCGACGCAAGAGCGCAGACCGCTGGGCGGCACGGAAAGCAGCGGGCCGATAGTGGAAAAACGGAATGTCCCTCCACCGACCTCGAACACCGGGCGCAGTGGAACGCAATCACCGCCGAAAGGAAACAACAGGGACAACGAACGCAGACTCCCGTGACGGTCGTTCAATGTCTTTGTAATCGCAGCGTCTCGCCGCGTTATTCGCTGCCGGCGGGACGCTGTTTTGCGATGTACTCTTCACGCTCCGCGTGAAGCGACGAGCGGCTGCACGTACCTCTCGCGGAGCAAGGCTCCACTTCCCTCTCGCGGAGCGAGAGGAGTACAGGTCCTTATTCTGCCAGCACCCGCGTGCTTCCACCGCTTGCTAGCGTGATGTCCATGTTGGGCAGGTTCTTTTCCCAGGCCCCGGCGGTGAAATCGGGCACGTCGATCGAATTGGAGCGATTCAGCACCGACCATTCGCTTAGCGGCACGATCGAACTCCACGCCGCCGCGTCGTAAACGTCCTGGTCCAACGGCAGGCCGTTGCGCAGACAGTCGATCAAGTGCCAGCACTCCAGCAGATCGCCGCCGCCGTGACCGCTGAACTTCTTCGTCATCTCGCCCATCCGCCTGAGGATCGTCGGCGTGAATTCCTTCACCAGGGCGTTGTATTCCTTCGGCGAGACCCAGCCGCTAAGGTCTTTCGAGATTCGCGGCGGGTGGGGGAACTCCTGGGCCATCCCCTTGGTCCCGGTGATGCCGTGGATCACGCTGTGCGGCCCCTGCGGCGAAGTCCCGTCGTGCTGCAACATGATCGTGCGTCCCTTGACCGTGCGGATGATCGTGGTACACATGTTGCCGCGGTAGGTTTTCTCGGCGAAGGGCTTGAAGAAATCGTCCGTTGCGGCCAATTCCCTGGCCTTCGCCCGCATCATGAAATCGTTGCTCTCCATCGACACGAGATAATCGAACCGGTCGCCGCGATTGACGTTCATGATCTGGCAGACGGACCCCAAGCCGTGCGTCGGGTAAATGTTGCCGTGGTGCGAGCCGTACCGCCGCAGCCACCACATGTCCCAATACATGCTCTTGGAGAAGTTGTTGCCCATCTTGCTCGTGTTATAGGCGCAATCGCCGTGGACGATTTCGCCAAAAAACCCGCGGCGGGCCATGTTCAACGTCAGCAGTTGGAAGAAACCGTAGGCGTAGTTTTCCAGCATCATGCAATGCCGCCGCGTCTCTTCGGCCGTCTCCACCAGCCGCCAGCACTCCTCGATTGTGGCCGCGGCGGGAACCTCGCTGGCCACGTGCTTGCCGTGCTGCATCGCGTAGACGGCCATGTCCGCGTGCATGTAGTAGGGCGTGGTGACGATCACCAGATCGAGGTCCCCCTGCTCGCAGAGTTTCATCCACTCGTCCTTGTTGCCCGCGTAGAGCGTGGGGCGATGGATGGTGCCTTCCAGACGTTTGTTGGCCGCGCGGCGCGTTCCGATCGCAAGTCGCACAGGGCCCTGATCTCGACGCCCTCGATCCGCCGCATCGTTTCCAGGTGGCTCGGCCCGCGGTTGCCCAGCCCGATGATGCCGATGCGGACCTTTTCGATCTTTGGTGCGGCGTAGCCCGACATGTTGAAACGCTGTTTGCGGGGCGTTTGGCTGACCGAATCCGCGGCGTATCCTTGCAGTGCGCCGCTGCCGGCAAGGCCCAGGGAGGCCAGGCTGGTTGCTTTGAGAAAGTCTCTGCGATTATTCATGGCGCGGTTCCTCACGCGGCGGGATGTTGATGGAAGGAGAGGGTCGGCAATGTAAAAAAGCCGACCCGCGCGACAAATGCCATTTTGGACGGCCATTCTACCATTCGGGCAGCGGAAGTGCGAACGGGTCCGCAGCGGCGGCAGGAGAACTGCAAAGTCCTCGTTCCCACGCTCTGCGTGGGAACGCCCATGCCTCGGGTGGCCGGCGTTTTACGTTCCCACGCAGAGCGTGGGAACGAGAATTTCCGGACTATGCAGTTCTCCTGCAGCGGCGGGCGCGGAAATAGGTGGCGGCGTTTTCCATAGGGAGCTCGTTGCGATAGTCATGTGATTTTCGCTTGTTCGAGGAGTTTTTTCACTTTTTCCTACCCCTTTGCGATTGGAAAAAAAGAATGACGAAAAATTGGTTGCGGCGCAGATTCCTAGCGCGCTCGCGATCGGAGGCGATTGTGGGGACGGGCGCGGAAGAACGCGGTGGTCGGGGGTAACGGGTACTTGCGTCTGCCAAAAGAGCTTGCCGCCGGAAGGGAGAGGTGGTCTTCCACGTGGTTGCCGGCCATTTACCCTTGTCCGCAATGGCGGCGAAGAAGCAATGCTTCGCTCGCTCGGGGTTAACCGAGAGGATGGGGCGGTGGAAGGTCTCTGGGCCTACCGCGAATCCAGGGGCGGGACGATCGGGGTGGAGAGCGAGGGGGACGAAGGAGGTTTTCGGTTGGAGTTTTGCCGAAGAGAGAGTTGTTCCCCGAACACCACCTCCGTCCCCTGTCCTGGATTGAACGGGGCTCTGACGCGAGGTTATCGCTGGGGGCGTTCTTTCCTTTCGCCGGCCTGACGTCCTTTGTTTGCGCGTTTCCGATTCGCTGCTTTCGCGGAGCGAAAGGCGACCTGGAAAGACGCCGAAGGGACTGGGTTGTCAGCCTTTGGTAAGTCGCGACTGTTGCCGCGTTGGTCCCGGCCCTGCGCCGCTGGGGCATCCGCGTGCCGATGCGCGGATGCGACGGCGGCGGCAGTCCGTTTGACGGTTTTTATTTTGGAGGTTGTTCCAATACCTTGGCCGTGGAACGGAATGAATTCCGTTCTACAGGTTCGATGAACGGAGTGAACTCCGTTCTACAGGTTGTGAAAGCACCTTTTGGGAGAAGTTGAACGGGGGAAGGGGGCTGGCTGTTGCGACCCCTTCACTTGATCTTGGCTCCTTCACCCCTTGTACGGTTTGCGATAGACGTGTACAAGCGTATGGTAGAGTCTAGCAGAGGGTGTGGCACAAAAACAAGGGGAAATTCGGAGAGCGAAGGGGACGACGCCGAAAATAGTACTGCCCTCTTCTTATCCAGAACGGCAACGCTCTCAGTGCCTAGCTTGTCAAGGTGCGCTGCGCCATATCGAGCAAATCACCAATCGCGCGGCAGTAGTGCGTCAACGTCTTCACCCAGCGGGCCAGGCATTTGCGGCCGTCTTTGGTCAAGCGATACAGACGCTTCGCCGGGCCACTGCTCGACGTGTCCCAGGAAGACGTCAGCAGGCCGCGGCCTTCCATGACGCGCAGGAAGCGATAGACCCCGGTCGAGTCGGGAGGGCTGCCGGACAGTATCGGCATATCTGCCAGCCGTTCGACGATCCGGTAGCCGTGCAACTCGCCTTCAGCGAGCACGGTGAGAATCGCCGGCTGAAGCAGCTTGGCAAGCGTCGTCCCTTCACACGGACATTCATCCCGATTGCGCATGCTTCTACCCACATTTCGCACAGGAACACGCCGCGGTTGCCTTGGGAGCGGCCTTCGTCCCCCAGACAAAGCCGACTTGGACGCGAGTGCCATCCTTAACGGCCAAGTACACCGGACAACGATAACTCTCCTTTTCAAGAAACTCGCGATCGGTCGCGGAAGGCCCGTAGGGTGAATGGATGTTGACGGTGATCGACGCGATTTTGAAGTCTTTCAGTTCATAGCCGGCCTCGGCCCACGTTCCCGAAAGGTCGATGCCTTTGCCTTCGGCCGATTTCGCCATGACGATCAACATGCACGAGGCCACTCCCATCGCCACCAGATCGATCGGGTTCAAGTCCTCGCCCTTGCCGCCGAACGCGGAGCAACCCTCCAGGCCGATTTCCATGCCCAATTCTTGATGGGCTGCATTGGTGTGAATCATGCGGTCGATGGTAACAAGCATTCCCATGGTCTTGGCTCCTGTCGTAGTGGTGTAGCTCTTGTATCAGACATGCTCTGATACTGCCATGAGCCTAACGGGTCAATGATGGCCTGTCAAGCGGCGGGACGGGGTGGCCACGCAGCGTCTACGACTTTGGACAGCAGCCGCCGGATTTCCTGATCTTGGCGGCCCGCGCGGCGTCGGCTTGAAGTTCCGGCACTTCGCGGAAGCACTTGGCGAGACATTTCAGCAGCGTTTTGTGGAACGGCGTCTTCGCGGGGGCAAGACGGTAGTGGCTCCAAAGGCCCGACTTGCGGACCGTAACAAGCTTCGCCGCGCGCAGGCGGGCCAAGTGCCGGGAAATGCGGGGCTGCGGGGCCTGGAGGATTTCCACGATGTCGCCGACGCAAAGCTCCCCGCCTTGCAGCACGTGCAGAATCCGCAGCCGCGTTCGATCGGAAAACGCGCGGAACATCGAGTCGGCAGCGGCGACCGGCTCGGTGGCTGTTATTGATGTCTTCATTGGTCGTTGTGAACAGGAAGATACGGAAGATGCAGGAATCCTCGTTGTAGCAAAAAAGGCTCAAACCCGCCAGTTATCCCGGCGCCATGCCAGGAGAACTGCAAAGTCCTCGTTCCCACGCTCTGCGTGGGAACGCCCTGCCTCGGGTGGCCGGCGTTTTACGTTCCCACGCAGAGCGTGGGAACGAGAATTTCCGGACTATGCAGTTCTCCTGGGCGCCATGCCAACAACGATAGCTCATGCGGCCTCGTCGGCCTTGGCCACCGCGTCGCCGTTGGCGATCGCGCCATCTTTCAGCCGCAGGGTTCGCTTGGCTCGCTTGGCGGCGCGGGGGTCGTGCGTCACCATCACGATCGTGCGGCCCTCGGCGTTGAACTCCGCCAAAAAACCGATGATCTGCTCGCTGGTCTCGGGATCGAGATTGCCGGTCGGCTCGTCGGCGAGAATGACGGCCGGATCGTTGGCCAACATTCGCGCCAAGGCGACCCGCTGCTGCTGGCCGACGCTTAGTTCGGAGGGCTTATGATGAAGCCGATCGCTCAGTCCGACCCGCTCCAGCAGAGCGATCGCACGTTTCTCTTGGGCGTCCATCTCCATCTTGGCGAGAAACAGCGGAACCTGGACGTTCTCCAGCGCCGAAAGGTAAGGAACCAGGCTGAAGGTCTGAAACACGAAGCCTACCTTCTCCCGCCGCAGCCGCGCTCGATCGCTCGGGCTCATGTCGTAGACCGACCGATCCTCCATAAGAATCTGGCCTTGAGAGGGCGAGAGCATGCCGCCGAGCATCAACAGCAGGGTGCTCTTGCCGCTGCCGCTGGGACCGACGACCGAGACGAAGTCACCGCGGGGGATGTGGACGGTGGCGTTGTCGAGCGCCGTGACCGTTTGGCCGCGATGCCGATAGGCCTTGCTGACGTTTTCCATTTTCAACATCGATTCAATCTCCTCGGGAAAAAGGGGACAGGCACAATTTGTGCGAAGCACCCTGCGGGCCGTTCCGGCAAATTGTGCCTGTCCCCTTTTTCCCTCTAGACCTCCTGGAAGGTGGCACAAGGGTCAAGCTTGGCGGCGCGGCGGGCGGGGAAATAACTGGCCACCAGCGTCAGCCCCGTCGAAATCACCACCGCCGCAATCGCCAGTTCCCACATCGGCCAGACCCTCATGCCTGCCAACTGCGGACCGAGCACAAACGCGATAATCGAGCCGAGGATGTAGCCGCCGACTCCGCCGGCCGCTCCCAGCAGCAGGGCCTTCAAGAGGAACACCCGCAAGACCAGCCGCGAGTCGGCCCCCAGGGCCATGAGCGTGCCGATTTCCCGCCGCCGCTCGAAGACGTTGGCGTACATGTAATTGGCGATGCTCGCCCCGCCCACGAAGACGATAATCACCAGGAACATCAGCGACAGATTCGACATCATGCGATTGATGTTTTGTTGCGACTTGACGATTTGCGCAACGGTGGTCACTTTGGCTTCGGGCAGGAGCTTGTCGACTTTGTCGAGCACGCCCCGCGAAATCGCCTTGCAGCAGACGATGATTTCGATGGCGTTGATGACCGCCCCCTTCTTCGTCAAGTCCTGCACCGTGTGCAGATGTGCGAAAACGCGGGAATCGTCGACCGTGCCGGTCTCCGGCAAAACGGCGATCACGCTGAACTTCTTGCCGAGCACCTCCAGCGAATCGTTCTCTTTGAGCTTGAGAATGCCGGCAACTTCGGAGCCGACGAGCACTTCGTTCTCTTCGAGCGTGGAGATGATCTTCTTGCGGCTGAGCGTCTTCTTGTCGTTCGATTCCATCATGCCGACCGAGGCGCCGCAACCGATCGGCCGCGAGCGGATGCCGGCGCCGCTCCAGGCCATTTTCGCCTGGAACTCGTTGGCCGGCAGAATGCCCGTCAGCGTAAACTGCCTGCCCTGCAACTGCACGGGCACGGAGAGCTTGGGCGAGACGTTGTCGATTCCCTCGAGGTTCGCCATCGCCAGTTGCGTCACGTATTCCTCGGGAATCGTCTCGCTTTGCAGGTCGGCTCGGTAGTATTCCTGCAAGGTGGCCGACTTGGGCAGCACCAGCACGTTGGCGCCCAGGGAATCCATTTCCTGGGCCACGGCGCCCTCGGAGTAGTGGGTGATGTTCTTGATCGACACGATCACCGTGATTCCCAGCAGGATCGCCACGAAGCTGGTGAGCAGTTGGCTCTTCCGCTCGAAGATTTCGCGGAGCACGAGCGTTCGCAATCGCATGATACCGATCTCCTACTGCTAGCGTAGTGTCGCGTGATTGGGTTAGCTTATGAAATGGCGGTAGGTGGGGCAGACATTCCTGTCTGCCCGAGAACCAGGCAAGAGGGAACACCTAGGGGCAGACAGGAATGTCTGCCCCACCTGTTTCTGTTCTTCGTTCACAACGTACGATCTGTGTGAGACAGTGCATTAGTGATGACAACTGCAACCGGGGCCGCAACTCGACTGCGCCGCGGTGACCGCGGTTTCGATCGCCTCTTTGGTCACCGCCCCGGTGAAGTGTGCGACCGGAGCGCCGGGCGGCGTCACCAGCAGGGTGACGGCCGTTGGCGTGCGGGGATCGACCTCAAGGTCTTTGAGGAAACGCTGCTCCGCCTTATCGGCGGGATTCAAGATGATGATGACGATCCCCTTGTTGTATTTGGGATCGTTCTGGAACTCCTTGGCCCCGTCCAGCGCTTCCTTGTTCTCTTTCGTCTTGTCGTTCTGGACACAAAGCAGGATCGATTGGCGGTCCTGGATCGCTCTCATGCACTTGGCGGTGCAGGGGCTGACGAACGCCTCCTGCAGTTGGGCCGCGTCGAATTGCTTGGTAAATGCCTTGGTGGCGGCCCCGGTGGGCGCGATCGCCAACACCATCGGCATCGGCGCGCCGCGAGCGCGGAACTGCTCGACGATCGGCTTCTCGGCCGGGTCCATGACGTTGACGCCCAGGCCGTCCGCCCGATCCTTCATCTTCTCCAGCGCCTTCTGAAAGACGCCGTACATCGTGCGGGTTTGCATGTCTTCCCCGTCTTGGAAGAAGAAGACGAATAGATACTTGTCGTGTTTGGCGGCCTTCTTCAAGGCCGTGGCCGCGCGGCCGGCGGTCGCTTCAGACCCCTTTGCAGGCGAATCGGCCTTAGCGCCAGCGGTCCATGCGAGTCCCAGCATCAGAGCCAGTGACAGTTCAATCGCCAGGCGAGTCGTACTTACTCTTCTTAACATTTGTGGTTCGCCTGAAGTGGAATGTCCGTCTCCGCAAAATATGCGGAGAAACGAATATAGCACGTATGCGCGTGTGTGTATATACAACATGGTGGCCAATTGCGGATTTTTTCTATGTATCGGCAGAGCCTCGGATGCCACTCTCGCGGTGTGCTGTTTGTCGCGCGAAAAACTTCCGCTAGTGATGACAACTGCAACCCGCGCCGCAACCAGATTGCGCCGCAACGAGCTGCGCGGTGAACATCTCTTTGCTGGCCCTCCTGGTGAATGTACCGATAACGGCGCCTGGCGGAGCTAAGAACATCGTCATCGGCGCGTCGTGTGCGCCGAGGCCGACTCCCTTGAGAAACGTCCCTTCCTTAGCGTTTCGCACATTCACCATTATAATCTCAGTGGCCGCGCCGTATTTCTTATCGGCCTTGAAGTCCTCTACGCCCTTTGGGACCGGCATCTTGTCTTGAAGATTGGCTTGGTCCACGAGACAAACAAAGACCAGCTTGCGGCTTTGCAGCGCCTGCAGACAGCGTAGCGTGCAAGGGCTAACGAACGCGGTGCGAAGTTCCTTTTCATCGAAGGTCTTCGCGAATGCCTTGGTGATCGCGCCGCACGGGGCGACGGCCAGCACAAGCGGCATCGGGCCGTGGCTTACCCCATATTTGTCGACCAACTTTTTCTCGGCCGGATCGGTGACGCGGATCGAGACCGCCCGCGCCGTATCGGCCACTTTTGCGATTGCAGGTTGCAAGGCAGCCCACGCCTTCTCGGTCGCCGGGCCCTTCTCCTTCCAGAAGAAGAGGAAGACATACTTGTTGGCCGCGGCCGCCCGGTCGATGGCCGCCTGGGCTCGGCTGACGTTGACGGCGGCGGAGCGGCCAGCGCCGGTAGGGGCCGTGGCGGCGCGGCCTTGGGCCGCAACGGCGGCAGCGATCAGAATGGCAATTGTCAGGTAGGGCAGCCTCATCTTCTCAGATTCTCCGCTGGCAGTCGGGACGAAAACCCCATTATATTCGATTAGACGTATATGTAACATATATTCGGATGCGCGTATACAGAAACTCGATCCACTTTGCCGCTTTTCTTGACAGGTCCACTTTGAGTGTGGTTGGGAAGGATGGGCTAGCTGGGAAATGTCGCGTGAAGCAACGGCGAGTAAGTCTTCCGGCGGTTGCCAACGCGACGATTCATCCGTTCGGCACGCGGCCCGCAATTGTTGGAGCGGATCGTCAACAACAGCCAGATGTTGCGCTGCCCGAGCACTCGCAGATCGGTTCCGTTCCGCGAAGCGCCCCCTTGATAATGGCTGTCACACAGCCGACGCCCGCATGGATTGAAATGGCCGCAGTCGGGCAGTTCCGGGCGCATGCGCCGCACTCCATGCAGTCGTCGCGGTTGGCAATCTCGGCTTTCTTGCCAACCATCTCGAATACCGCGTGGGGACAGACATTGACGCACATCCCGCAGCCGATACACCGCTGCTGGTTCAATTGCAGCGTAACGACGTTTCTAATGTACTTCAGTTTCGGCATGACTACTTTCTCAAATGGCGTCCATTTAGGCCACTCAGCACGCTTACACGAATCTTCCCGCGATCCAGAGGGTCAGTCCGAGGGTCGCCGAAAGCACTTGTGCCGGTACGGTGATCCGCATTTCCCGGCGAACGCCCGAGAGCGATGTGTACGTGGTCGATCCTACGAAACTCATGGTAATGAAGCTGGCGACCGCTGGAATCAACAGTGCCCAGCCCAGCATGGTAGGCCAACTTCCTAGCGAACAGAAATTCAGAAAGCATAGCCCCGCCAACGCTAAGACGAATAGGATGCCCAGGTAAGCGCCCTTTAGCGAGAGGGCTCGACCGGGCAGCCACGGGAGCATCATCGGGCCTAGAACGTTGCTTGCCACACAGGTCGCCAGAAGTAGCGCGGCAGAAAAGACCCCAGTGGTGGCGACTCGTTGCCACGAGTAGCCATCCGATCCCATACCCGCAAGCAGTAACAGACCGACCGCGATTAGGGCTGCGTACTTCACCCAGCGCACCAATTCGACAGGCACGAGCGCCAGACGATCCAGCAGCGGGAACGCGACTTCGCGCATCGCCGGCGTAGCCTTCATCTCGTTGTTCAAGAACGCTGGAAGATCAGACGCTCGCACCGGACCATGCACAACGCGAAAACCGCAACGATTCTTCACCTGATGCGCTGCTACGCCCGGCGCACCAAGTTGCGGAACGACAAGCGTCCGGTGTGAGACGATTTCTTCCAAGCGGTTCGCTCTGACTCGCCCCACGATCTCGTCGGTTCCGAACGTGCCTTTGCCTGCCGCACACCACACGTTGACGCCGCGAGTATCGAGTACCAGTAACCATGCGTTCAAGCTCGGCAATTGCGTGCGGAGGCGATCAAAGGTCAGTTTGTAGTTCGCCGAAACCAGGACGGGCGATTCCACGGTCGGACGCCCCACAGCATATAGGCCCGGATCAACCTTGTAACGCATCCGGCCAATGCCGCAGCGAACCCGCCATGCGCCCAACAGATCGCTCCTCCGCAGCCGAGTGCCGATTTGCGGGACTATTCCCACGGGCGTATCGAGTGTTCCTTCAATCCAAGATTCGGTAGTGCCGGGGGGTTGCTGGACGATTTCGGGCCGCTTGCCGCCCGCCAAACCACAACAGCACGGCTTGTCAGTCTTCGCTGACGACTCCTGTTCCGTCGTCTCAACGTCGGCCGCTGGTCCTGGACCGGGTTGATGTACTTGCTCGGCGCGTTCGATGCTCATAGGTTTCTCCCTACCGCCGCAGTAATGAAGGCAACACGAAGAGAAGCCAATGCGTTAGCGGCCGGCTGACGGCTGATCCGTAGAAGTTGCGGGTTGAATATGCCCTTTGCGCTCGACCCGCCGATACTCGGCATAGAAGTTGTCCTTGATCGCAGGTGAATTCTTGACACGGATCCGCTCGAAGCCGGCCGCGGCAATCTCCCGGTCGTAGACTTCCTTCGGGCGCGGGCCCGTTGCTTGACAAAGTCGCTGCTGTCTTTGCGCAGGTCGAAGTCAACAATAATCAGCCTTCCGCCCGAACGCAATGCGCGATGGATCGAAGCCAGCATCTTCTCTGGGTGGTCGAAGTGGTGGTACGTGTCGCAGATGAACGCCACGTCAATGGAACCAGCAGGCAACTTCGTAGACTCTTGCGTGTTCAATACGGTCTTGACGGTCTTCTCGTGCCCGAGCTTCTTCGCCTGTTGGTCGATGTACTTGATGAAGGCAGGTCCGATGTCCACGGCATACACGGCGCCCTTCGGCCCAACTTGATCGGCAAACAACTGGGTGAACAGACCAGTGCCCGCGCCGATGTCTGCCACAGCATCGCCTGGCCGCAGTCCCACGGTGCGGACGATGCTTTGACGTTTGACGTAGATGTTGCGGGCTTCATTCTCAAAGCGATCTACGAACTGTCCGATGTCTGCCTTCGGGTCTGAGAACTTTTTGTTCATCTCTGCTGGATAGTGTCTCGGCCCCTGGACCTTTGGCGCGTCTTCCGCCGCTCTGGATACTGCCGTCAGGGCCAGCAAGAAGACGGCGGCGGCGCCAATCCGATTTCCAGGGAATTCGCTGCGGGCCATCAGAACACCTCGAAGACGTATTTCAGCGAAAAGTAGACGCCGCCGAGCACGAAGACCCAGCCGGTGATCTGCCGGGCCCACCACTCGACCTTGGAGATTACATTGTACGCTTTGCCGATGGACTTGGCGCTGTACGCTAAGAGGAAGGCCACGAGTATCACCGGCAACGCGGTGGCAATGCCGTAGAGGCAGGGCAGGACGATCGTGCTGCCGGCCAGCGACGCCTTGGGAAGGACCAGGCCGATGTTGGCCAGTTTGGCGGTGATCGCGCCTGACTCGGCGCCGAGGATCAACGTGATCAGTCCGAAGTAGAGCATGGCGGAGAACGGGCAGAAGGCCACCGCGAAGAGCACGCCCAACACGAACGCGCCCCAGATGCCCAGGGCGTCGATCCGCTTCTTCATTCCCTCCGTCATCACGGCCCCGCCCATGCTCGAGGTGATTAGCCCGACCAGGAACATTCCCAGGAGCAAGAAGATGGGGCCCAGCGCCAGGTGCATGTAGTTTTGCAGAAACCGCGAGACGGCGTCGCTGGACAAGGCCGTCTCTGCCAACAGCACGGCCAGGCCAACATAGAGCAGGCAGCGGCCGAGCGTGTAGAGAAGCCCGGCCGTCATCACCGCGCGGGGACTGCCCACCTTCCGCCCGACGTAGGAGATGGCGGCGATATTCGTCGCCAGCGGGCAGGGGCTAATGGCCGTCAATATCCCCAGATAGGCGGCAGCCGCAGCATAAAGTGAATAGGCAACCATCGGCTCTCTCCTGTCGAAATGCAGCCGCCAAGATCGGCGGCTGCCCACTGTTCGTGCGCACCACTGGCCGCCGCCGGGCATAATCTCTCTCAGATTATGCCGGCGGACGCGCCACGATATTCGCTTCGTTCAATATCACTTTGTCTTCGACGACGTTTCCTCGGTCTTTCGCTTCATCGCGGTCTTGGGCAGCGCCTTCTGATAGGCGGCAACATTATCGCGCACATATTTCAGAAACTCGTCCTTGTCGCCATTCTTCGCCCAAATCTCGGTGAGGTTCCTGTAATGCTTGACTTTGTTGCCGACGACTTGGGCGACGATCAGCGTCGGGCCGCCAACCTGGTAGGCGTTCGTCAACGCCTCATTCCTCTCGTCTTGGAAGTCAACGTAGTAGAACTGAACGGCGCCTCGCTTGATCTGCTTCGCAAAGCCGTCCACCACAGCCTCCTCCGAGTAGCTTCCCATGCGGCGGCACGTCGGGCAGCGCTGGGTGCGATGGAAGTACATCACGACCACGCGATCCGCGGGAGCGGCGGTTTTCGTCTTGGCGGCGTTGGCCTTGGCAGCGTCGGCTCCGGACTTCGTAGCCGAGTCCGCCGCGAAAAGCACTTGCGACACGACGCACATAGAAAGCAGAACGCCAACAATAGCAATAGCGGTGACAACGCGTCTCATAACGTCGATCTCCTCGGGGATAGTTGAAAAACAAGCTAAGTTACTGTCACGGAATCGGGATCGCCGGCGCGTCCTTGGCGGGAGCGTCGTCGGCGCTGGGAACTGGGATTACCGGTGGCGGCCCCGCGGGCTTCGTCGCGTCCGTCTTCTTCACAGGCGGGAGCATTTGCTCGATCTGCTGCCGCATATATTTCGCAAAGGCCGGCTTGTCGCCTACCAGTGCCCAGACTCTGTCCAAGCGGTTCCACTTCTCGATCTGGCCGTCTTTCATCCTAACCAGGACGACAACCGGCATTGTGATCTTGAACTTCTCCGCCAGCGGTTTCGCCGCGGCCTGCTCGTAGTTGGCAATCTTCCAAATCACCTCTCCCTTGTCGAGTTGAGAGGCAAAAAAGGTCTTCACCGCCTCGTCGGCCTGGGCCTCGATCGAGCGGCAAGTGGGGCACCGCGCACTGCTGTGGAAATAGTAGACGATCAGACCATCATTCACGTTGTCGGAAGTGGCCGAGGCGTCCGCCGCGACCGTGCTTCCACCCTGCTTGCGCAGGGCACGAAGCTCCTCCGCAATGCTCGTCAATTGCGGCTGGAGCTGCGATGCGGCTTGTGAATCGAGCGATCGGGCGATCAAAACGACGATCGTTGCCGAAAAGAGTGAAATCAAACAGACAGCGACCGCATTCTTGAGTTCCATGCCGACATTCCTTCTATCTGCGTCAACACCGATTACCCTGGCAACGAAGTTTCATCCGCGCGTTTTTCTCACTACGACTCGGGATACGTGAATTTCAGCGATACTGGAATGTCCGGGTGAAAACTGGCCGTCAGCGGGCACCCCTCAGCCGCCTCTTCCACAGCGCGGCGGTCATCGCCGCCCAACGCCCGCGGCAACCGTACCTCGACGTCGACGCCGGCGACACGCTGCGACGAGCCGCAGGCCATGCGCACGGTTGCCTGAACGCTCGCGCCAATCAGATCAACTTCACGCTGCTGGGCAAGCAGGCCAATCTGCATACTCAGCAGCGTACACCCTGCCAGCCCTGCGGCGACCAGTTCATCCGGTGCAAACTCCTCGCCGCTGCTGCTGCCGCCGCACGACGCGGGGGCGTACATGACAACCGACCTCTTCCCGTCGAGCTGTCTTGCCGTGCAATGCTGAAAGTCGTCATACACCGCTTCCACTCGTCTTGCCGATTCCATCTGTTTATCCTCCAGTACGGTCTTTGAATGTCGCCGACCCCGTATCGAACGGAAGACACCCGCACCGCCGTCAACTGCGGTTTTGGCCACAGTACGTTCGATATGCCGCGACCAGTGCGTCTCTGTATCCCGCTTCCTGGTCCGGCTCGATGGCGTGGTAAATCTTCACGCTTTGGAGCAACGTGTCTGCACAGTCGCTGCCCGGATGCACGCCTCTCTTCTGAAGCTGTTGGAAGATCAACGGCAAACCGGCGATGACGACCGGCTTTCCCTTGATTTCCAGTCTTCCTTCCTGCGATGGTCTGCTGCAAGCACAACAGGCTCCGTCACTGGCCGCTGCATCGCTTGATTCCTCCTGGACTGTTGAACGGGCCAGAGCATCAACTTCGGATGCAATGCGTTCAGCAAGGAGCCATACCGCTTCTTCGTCGGCCTTGTCGGCGTCACGGATCGAACGGTGGCGGCCCTTCGCCCGATCGCCCAAAATATCGCTGACCACCAGGGACGTGTTTATCGCTCCACTATATTTCTCCGTTCCGCGTTTGGCACAGAGCTTCGAGCAGCCGTCCACGGTGATCGTGGGATGTTCGCGGGCAAAGCGGCGTTCGCCCTCCTCGCCGGCCAGAAAGAGCGGGAGACACAAAGTCACGGTCTCTTGCGGGCGGAGGGCTTCCAACACCCGGCGAACTGCCTGTCGTGCGACGGTGCCTTCGGGAATCTCTTCGCCGCTACAGGAGATGATGCCGACTTTCGAGAATGCTTCTGCCATGACCGATCCCTCACGTCCTATCTTCTTGTTTTGTAGCTTCGGCGACTTCGGCCGCCAATTCTTCCACCACGGTCCAGCCCTCATCGCTCAGGGCAGTCGCCGTGCCGAAGTCCGCGCCGCGGTGGCGTTTCATCACGTCGTAGACCCGTATTCCCTTGGCGACGTTTCCGCCCGATAGCTCGACGTTTTTCATGGCACAAAGCTTTGGGCATCCGTCCAAGGTGATGCAGGGGGCCTGCTGGACCTTCTGCTTCGTCTCGGCGTCGCCCGTGACCAGCAGGGCCAGACAAACGGTGTCCGCTTGCCCAGGCAACAGCTTGTCAGTGACGTGGTAGACCGCCTCGCGGCTAATCAGCCCGTGCACTTTGCCGATCCCGCTGCACGGGATGACCAGCGCCTTTTCCAGTTGACCACTGTCGTCCATTGAAACCTTCCCCTTCCTCTACTCAACAACAATGCTTGGTTCGATTGTCTACGCATACTCGCCCGCCTTCTTCGTGATGATTTCAGCGTAGGCGGAGCCGTCGATCAGCAGTTCCCGGTCAGCCGAGAAGTCCCGTAATTCCAGTTCTGCAATCCACCCTTTTCCGTATGCGTCTTGGTTGATTGTTTCCGGTGCGTCGGACAACGCCGAATTAACGGCGACCACGCGGCCAGACACGGGAGACACCAATTCCAGCGTGGCCTTCGCACTTTCAACGTAGCCAACCTCTCCGAATTGATCCACCTCGGCGCCGACCGCCGGCAAGCCGACGAAACTGATGTCCGTCAACTGCTGCTGGGCGAAATCGGAGACGCCGATTCGCGCGCGGCCGCCGCCAGCGTCCACCTGCGCCCAAACGTCGTTCTCGTTGAAGAAGAAGCCTGTCGAGGGAATCTTGAACAAGAATTTGTCCTGCGCGACCTCAATGTGACCTTGCGGAGGAACGAAATCTCCCTGTGTTCCTCCCGTTGAGGTTGGCTGTTCGAGAACTCCTTCGACAACGGTTGCGGCGATCTCGCCGGCAAGTCTCAATTCATCCTGCCCGAGCGTGAGCGATTTGCCGAGGGTCGCACCCAGCCGTTCCGCTTCTTCCGCCACCTGGAGCTTCCGTGCGATCTTCATCCCCAGGCGATTTGCCAACTTCGTGGCGCACTGGGTCGCGCAGCCGTCGATAACCAACAGCGGCAGTTCGCCGAGCACCCGCGCATACCGATCCGGTGAATTGTTCAGCAGCACCGGACAGATCAACTTGCCGTCCGCGTGCGACACGAGCCACAACGCCGCCTCGCGCGCGACCGGGCCCGCCGACTTGTCGAGACCATTGCACGGCAGAATGGCATACTTCACGGCGTGCTCTTCGCCTCCTCGCGAATGGTCTTAATCATGGCCACGATCGCCGGTTTCTCGGGAAAGGCGAGGGCGTCGGGGCCGCAGGTCTTGGCGCAGGCGCGGCAAAACACCACGCAGTTGTTCGGGTTGGCCACGACGAGTCTCCGCTCTCCCGACTCGCGGCGCTCGAACACCTGGTGCGGACAGAACTTGTCGCACTCCATGCAGTAGTTGCACTTCTGGTAGTCGATCGTCGGAGACCAGGGAATCCGCTCCCGCGGCACGCCCATAAATGTGCTCTCGCTCACGGCCGTTTCTCCTCCACACGTTTCAAGGCCGCTGAAACCTTCTCCACCGCTTCGTCCGTGGTCATGTCGCGGATGTCGATCGCCACCAGGTCGGTGGCGATGTCCATTCCGGCGGCGGCGAAGGCGTCGCGGAACATCTTCCGCTGCATATTTGCCGCACAGCCGGCCACGATCATCTTGCGTTTGCCTTTGAGCATGTCGGCCAGAAAGCGGTCGCCGTCCTCCTCGCACAACTGCGGGTGGATGAAGCCGTACTCGACCGGCAGTTCCACGCGCACCCGGTTGATGAAATCCCAGATGTCCATCTTGGAGAACCCCGGACACTTGCCCGTGCAAACGCACATGATCAGTCCCGGAAGATTCTGGTCCATGTCTGTTTCCTCTCGTCTTGTCGCGAATCAAGCTGCCTTGGCTGCCACGATCAGTCGCTTGATTTCCTCCGCGCTGGGCAGTCGCCCCGCCGCCTTCACTTCGCCGTTGATGACCAGTCCGGGCGTCATCAGAATCTCGAAGGCCAGGATCGTCTGGATGTCTTTGACCTTCTCGACCAGGGCGTCCACGCCGGTTTCCTGAACCGCCTTCTGGACCATCTCGTACAGCGTCTTGCACCTCGTACATCCGGTTCCCAGCACTTGAATCAACATGTCGGTTACTCCTTTTCAGTGGTCGCCACGAGATTACTCCGCGTCCAGAGGTTTGCAGCCGTGTGTTGCCATTTGGCAAAGTCGCCAACTCTCCAGGTAAAAAAAACCGCTCGGTTGGTCAACTCCTATGACACCAGCAACCGTTGATGCTCCTTCGCGTTGCACTTCATCACCGACTCGACGCACTCGAAGAAGCTCGTTATGCACTGCACCCGCAGGCTGTAGTAAACTTGCTGGCCGCGTTTCTCGTCTTCGATGATGCCGGCATTCTTGAGCATCGCTAAGTGGCGTGATATGGTGGACATGTCAACGCCGACCATCTCCGTCAGTTCGCAGACGCACCGCTCACCGCTTCGCCCCAACTCATCTACGATGAACAGTCGCGTAGGATGTGACATTGCCTTGATGATCTTCGCACGGGCTTCATACTTGGCTTGGGTCTTGGCGTGCATCTGAGTCTTTCATCGGTGTTAGAGTATTTGGTAGATTAGCCAAATGGCCATAATATGTCAAGGTGCATTCCCATTTGCCCGAACCTCCCATTTACCCCAAGGTCAACAGTTGCGGAATGCGACTTTCCTTGCCTCCGCTCCGTGACCCACGAACAATCCCCTCAGAGTGATTGATGCCGTTTTCCTCCGATATTGCCGACTACTCGTCGCCGCACAGTCTCACCGAAGCCGGTTCTTTGCTCATACGGACGCATCCGCAAAGTAGCGCCGCCGGAAATAGAGCGACACGTTCACCAGCCCGATCATCACCGGCACTTCGACTAGCGGGCCGATCACCGCCGCAAAGGCGGCGCCCGAATTGATGCCGAACACGGCCACCGCCACGGCGATCGCCAACTCGAAATTGTTGCTGGCCGCCGTAAACGCCAGCGTCGCCGTCTTGCCGTAACCGGCGCCGACCATCCGCCCCATGAAAAAGCTGACCAGGAACATTACGACAAAGTACACCAACAGGGGTAAGGCGATCCGCAGCACGTCCAGCGGAATCGTGACGATCAACTCCCCCTTGAGACTGAACATGACCACAATCGTAAACAACAGCGCCACCAGCGTGATGGGACTGATGCGGGGAATGAACCGCGTTTCGTACCATGTCCTCCCCTTGGTTTTCAGCAGCACAAGCCGCGTGAGCATTCCGGCGATGAAGGGAATGCCCAGATAGACGAAGACGCTTTGCGCGATGCTGCCCATCGTGACTTTCGACAGATCGACGTCGCCCAATTGCACGCCGAGCAGCGGCGGCAACACCTTGATGAACAGCCAGGCGAAAACGCTGTAGAAGAGCACTTGGAAGATGCTATTCAGCGCGACCAGTCCGGCGCAGTATTCCGTGTCCCCCTTGGCCAGGTCGTTCCACACGATCACCATAGCGATGCAGCGGGCCAGGCCGATCATGATCAGCCCGACCAGGTAATCGGGATAACCCCGCAAGAACAAGATGGCGAGCAGGAACATGAGCACCGGTCCGATGAGCCAGTTTTGCAGCAGCGAGAGGCCGAGCACTTTCCAATCGCGGAAGGCATCGCCCAACTCTTCGTATTTCACCTTGGCCAGCGGCGGATACATCATCAGGATCAGGCCCACCGCGATGGGAATGCTGGTCGTGCCCAGCTTGAAGAAATCGACGAACGCCTTGACGCCCGGGGCGAAATATCCGGCGGCGACGCCGATGGCCATCGCCAGGAAGATCCAGACGGTGAGATAGCGATCGAGAAACGACAAACGGCCGGCGGTTTTCTCCATCAGCGATTCCTTTCGGCTTGCGGTCCCTTGTGTTTTTCGCACAGCGCCTCGGGGTCCATTTTCAGTATCTTTGCGAGCCGCTTGGCATCGTCGCGCGTTTGCGGGTCGTCGGCGAGCAATTGCGACACTAGCGCGGCGATCTTGCGGGCCTCGTCCGGCGCCTCGCGGCCGGCCAGGCGGTAGAAGATCCATCGCCCCTTTTTGCGGCTATCGACCAGGCGGGCCTGCTTGAGGATCGCCATGTGCTTCGAGACGGTCGAGGGGGCCAGGCCGAGCAACTCGATGATTTGGCACACGCAGAGTTCTCGCGGCCGCAATGCCATGAACGCCCGCACCCTGTTTTCGTCGGCCAGGGCCTTGAATACCGCCATAAGATCGCGCATGAGCGACGCCTCGCTATAAAACGTCATTTCGCCATATAACGAAATGATACCGCACGCCAACTCAGCGGTCAAGGGGAGTTGTGCGGAAGACGGGGCCGATCGGTTTTCGTTGTAGGAGGCGTCTCCTGACGCCGATTTGCGACGTTTTGTGGCCGTGCGGCGAAGAATCGGCGTCAGGAGACGCCTCCTACAATTCGCAAGCGGCATGTCGAGGGTCAGCCGGCGCGGATCGTGAAGCGGATCGGCAGCAGCGCCTCGTAAGAGACGGCAGCGCCGCAACGGGTGGCCGGCTCGAAGTGCCAGCGATGTCGCACGGTCGAAAGCGCCGACTCGTCCAGCGACGGAGTCCCGCTCGACCGGTCGATGGTCGCCTCTTGCACGCTGCCGTCGGCCCCGATCCGCACGCGGAGAAGCACCAGCCCTTCGACGCCGCGGGCCAGGGCGTCGGCCGGATACGGTGGAACGGGATTGGAGGCGACGGCACTGGGGGCCTGATCGGCCCGGCCGCCGCCGCTGTTGCCGGCCGATCCCGCCGACGAGAACGCGTCCGTGCCGGTGGAGCCTCGCCCATGTGAAGCAACATGCCCGGTCGGCTGCGGCCGCGTGGCACTCCTCGATGTTGGGGTGGCAGTTGTACTGCCACCCCGGCCTCGCGGGTGCGGCAGTGCAACTGCCGCACCATCGGATCGCGAAACTACCGCACTGTTGGATCGCGCCGCTGCTCGGAAATTCACCCGCGCCAACACTTTCGTTTCCGGCAGAACCGTCAACGTGACTTCCGGCAGCGGCGGCGACTCTTGCCCAGCCTGTCCGGCAGGCGGAAGGGCGGAGACCGTGGCCTGCGTGTTGTCCAACTCCGCCGCATCGCCGGGAGCGGCCAGCGACGCCCGCAGCGACACCGACGCCGGACCGCCGTGCTGCATCGAGTATCTCGGCGGCGTCGCCGACCAACCGGAGATGCTTGCCAACGGGATCAGCACCGCCCCGTGGCACAGCAGACTCGTCAGATAGGCGATGGCGGTTCGCACGGGCGTGGCTTTGCGGAATGTGCAGCGGAAGCAAGATCGGCGGCAGTCGCAGGGCGATGCCAAGTGGGAGGACTTCGAGTACCACCTATTCTAACAATATCGGTGCAATGAATCCACTACAGCGCCAACTTGTGGCGCAGATGGGAGCTTACCACGGAGGCACGGAGAACACGGAGAGCGGACAGAAACATCGCAGAACACGGCATGGCCGCCCAATTGCAACCGTAGATCATCCACAGTGCTTCCTTATCGTATAGCCGTATAACATCGACGGAAAGGGCATAGCCGCAACCCGTTGAAATTTTTGGCGTTATACTCCGTGAACTCCGTGTCTCCGTGGTTTACTCAGAAAATTGCCCGTCAAGAGTGCGAAACGTGAATTTGGCGCTGTAGTGCAATCTGGCCCGGCAAAAGAAGCCGCTCCTAGATCTCCTGGGCGATTTTCATCGCCAGCAGATCGAGTTGGCCCTTCAGATCGGCCAACAGAAGCTGCGGGCCGGCGCCGCTGGCCAAGTGCGAGTAAAACGTGGCCGACGCGGGGCCCTGGCTGGTGCCCAGCAGCATGGTGGTTGTCTTCAACTTGTGAATCTGCTGGTCGACGTCGTCGAGTTTCGAGGCGGCCGCGCGGTTGTCGTGCCAAAGGCGGTCGACCTGCAACACCAATCCGGCCAGCAGCGCGATCTGACCGACCAGCGCCACCGGCAGGCCGATGTTCCACAACTGTTGCCCACCGCCGGCCAGCGACCAGCCCAGCAGAGCGCCGCCGCAGGCGGAACTAGTCAGCCCGAGCGTAAAGACGAACCACGTAAGCAGACTAGAAACTGCGCCGCGACGAGCGACCTTCTTCCGCCGTTTGCCGGGTCGGTTTGATGCAGGCACATGCCGGGCCGGCAGACCGCCCTCAGCCAGATCGAACCTCGCCGCCTGCCCGCCGAAGGGGACAGGCCCATTTTCGCTCGTGCGAGAGTCGGTACAGTCCCCCGCTTTGCCGGCGTGCAAGACGCGATGGATATGCTGCAACTCTTCGTCGAGCCGCCAACCGTCGTAGGCTGGCAGATGGCCGATGCCGCCAAAGGGAGTGGTTTCGCTTTCGTTGACACGAAAATCTGGACAGTCCCCCGCTTGCGGCTCGGGGCAGACCGTCTCCCCGCAACGGGGACAGCAGAGCGTCTGCTTCTCGCCCGACGGCAGTGCAGGCACATCCTGTCGGCACGTTTTGCACCACATCGTATTGTTAGAATCGGCCGAGGAACTGGGCGGACTCTACCGATTTTGCCGTTCTTGCGGGGCAGGAAAGGGGGATGATGGCAAGCTGGGGATTATGGAGTCTTTTTGACGCGCAGCCGCCACTCGACCTCCTCGACGGCTCTGCGGGCAGCTCCTGCAACGTTGAAACCGTCCTGATCGCTCTTGTCAGCGAAAAGTTTGCGTAGCGCGGGCAAGGAACGCGGCGTACCAACCTTTGCCAAGGCATCACATGCCGCGGATCTGGTTAGCGAATCTTCCCGCTGGAGAGCCTTGAGCAGTTCGGGTTCGGCGGCGGAGTCGCCAATCTCTCCGATGGCATCGGCAGCGATACAACGCACCCGCTTCTCCCTACTCTCCGCAAGCAACTTCAACCACGGCCCTAGCGGCCTCGCATCCTTCACATGCCGCAAAGCGTACGTGATCTCCGGCGACGGGTCTTTGTCTTCCGATAAACGAAGGATTATTGGAGCCAGCGATGGGTGCGGATGCACGGCCGCCAGCCACGCCCACCATGCAGGATCGTCGCCGACGGGTCTGCGCAGCTCCGCGTCAATTTTCCCCGGCGCCACGTCGGCCTCGACGATGGACTTCAATTCCCTTGCCATGTCGGAGTCGGCAGTCAACGTCGTCGCGAACGCGATCACTTTGCTTGCGTGCCGGCGAGAGTGCCTTACCCACAGATGCCTGGCAGCAACGATGCCCACATTTTTGTGGCGGCAAGCCAGCAGCTTCGCGAGATGCTCTTCCTCGTTGTCAAGTAGGGTGGGACGTGGGACCATTACTACCTGTACCTCGCCGACAACGGGCATCCCTTTGAGCTCCAGTGGCACGGGATCAAAGTCGATGTTGTCCGGGGCGGCTGAGAAGGGTGGATAGACAAAACGCCAAGGCGGTCCCATCGCTCTGCAGATTACGGCGGCTGCTTCGTCGGTAGGATTTTTCAGGTAGTCAATGACGAGTTGCTCCCAAGCGCCGACAACGTCCCCAAAGAAGAGCACCTTGGTTCCCGGAAGCAATTCTTTAAGTGCGGTGCTTCGTTGACGCTCTTTCTGCTTATCACTCGAAGCAAACCAACCCCGCAGCGTCAACTGCTTGAGGGACGATAGTTTCTGCAACTGTAATTCCGAAAGCCCAGCCGGAATGCTGACGTCCTCCTGCTTGAGCGTTATCGCCTCAACGCGACGAAAGATCAGGGGCACTGAGTCCTCATCGAGCCAATTCAGCCACGAAGGGCCACCCCAAACGACTACGGCCTGCGGATCCTTCGTTAGGATGCCGGCGACGATCGCCTCCTCACGATGGTATCGCCATGCATTGTAGTTCAGCCATACGCAGACCAGCGTCATCAGCACGAAGAGCGTGCGGAGCCGGTATTGAAACCAGCGACGCTTCGGGCGGAACAGTTGCAGGCAGCGCGGTAACATGGCGTAAGGCTCTAAGTTTGGTTGTCGCGTTCTCAGTCCCGAAGGGACGTGATGGGAAAGCCCTGGGCAACGCCCAGGGTAGAAGGTCGATTCGAACACTCAGCCCTGAAAGGGCGAAATAACACCTCCAAGCCAATCTCGCCCTTTCAGGGCTTGTCAGTCACTCCAAATCCTACCCCAGGGCGACGCTGCGCTTGCCCTGGGCTTTCCCATCATGCCCCTTCGGGGCAACATTGCAGCCGCCACGATGCGGCCAGCATAACCGAACCGCTACGGACGACTCCGCACGGCGTTGCGGCTTTCATTCATCACTCATCATTCATCACTCATCATCATATCACCCCGTGCAACGGACCGCCGGGGGCGGCCAGGGCGTCTACGCGACGAGTCACCGCCGGGTCTTCGATCAGCGGCGGGGCGTGGTGCGGCTTCGCCCGGGCGTCGATCACCAACGAACCGTGGCAGCCCCAGTGCTTGTCGGCCACGAACGGCTCGATGCCGTAAACGTCCGATGCCGGATCGCTGCGAGTGAACGTCGTCCAGAGGAAGTTATCGAGTGAGCCGGCGGCAAAATCGCTCTCGTCGACGACGACAATCAGCGGGAACTCGTTGATCGCGTTGCGGCGGTCGAAACGCTCGCAGAATTGGGCGATCGCCCGGTCCGCTTGTGGTGCGGCCGTCCCGGCTGCACTGGCAGGCGAGACGCCTGCACCACAACGCGGCCCTTCGACCACGAGCACACCCGGCAAGACCACGCGGGGGCGACGGAATCCTAACTCCTCGGGCAGTGTGAGCCGATCGTACGGCGCCGTGGGCAGACTTCGCACCGCCGCACCGGCCGCCGCGATCACCAATTTCGAGCCTTCGCCCAGCCGGCCGCTGCTGTAGTCGAGCGTGTCGAGCGTGGTGCAAGTTTGGAAGTGCAAGTCGCGCCGCCAATCGACCCGTTCGAGGGCGTGACGCAGGAAATCGGCGACGTTGCGAACGTCGAGCCGTGGATTATCTTCCCCGGCGACGATCCATAGATATTTGGCCAGCGACAACTGCCCGTAGCCCAGCAGGGCGTTCGCAAGCGTGAGCAACTCGCGCGGCCGACGTTGGTCGTAAGGAACATAGCGTTCGCTGCCGATGGCCAACAACAGCGGGTGTACTCCGGCGGCATCGACCGCATGAATCGCCTGGATGCCGGGAATGTGGCCGAGAATCGCCGGCCCGGCCAGATCGTGAATGAGTTGGCCGAGCACGGAATCTTCTTGCGGCGGACGGCCGACGACCGTAAACGGCCAGATCGCATTGCGGCGATGGTAAACGCGCTCGACCCGCATCAGCGGAAAGTCGTGGGCGAGGCTGTAGTAGCCCAGATGATCGCCGAACGGGCCCTCGGGCTTCAGCCGCGCGGGGTCGAGATAGCCAGTGATGCAGAAGTCGGCGTCGGCGTAGATCGGCAGGGGGCTGGGTGGGGCGAAGGGAACTTGTGGTGCAGGCGTCTCGCCTGCTAGGGCAGCCTCGCCTGTTCGCGCAGGCGAGACGCCTGCACCACAAATCATCGGCACCCGCCGCCGCCCCAGCACGCCGGCGATGGTCAACTCGCTCATTCCCTCGGGCAGCGGCATGACCGCGGCCACGGTCATTGCCGGCGGGCCGCCGACGAACACATTGACACGCAGCCGCTCGCCGCGACGCATGGTCGCGGCGTGATGGGCGGCGATGCCGCGATGGATCTGATAGTGCAGGCCGACCTCGCGGTTTGGCTCGTACTGGCCGCCGGAGAGTTGCACGCGGTACATCCCCAGGTTGCTCCGCCGGAAGCCGGGGGCGTCGGGGTCTTCCGTGTAGACCTGCGGCAACGTGATGTACGCCCCGCCGTTGTCGGGCCAGGACTTCAACTGCGGCAATTGGTCGATCGTGATTTCGCAATCGAGCACCGGGCCGGAGCGGACTTTGCGGGGCCGGGTGAGCAGGGCCGACCACGGCGTCTTCAAGTAGAGCCGCGGCCGCCGCATCACGTCGGCCGGATCGACCTGCAGCGCGACCAGCCGTTCCAGCCGGTCGAGCGAATCGCGGAAGAGATAGCGCGTGCGGGCCAGCGTGCCGAAGAGGTTGCAGAGCATGGGGAAGCGGCAGCCGACGACGCGAGTCAGCAGCAGGGCCGGGCCGCCGGCGCGGAAGACCCGCCGCTGGATTTCCGCCGCTTCCAGGTTGGCGTCCACCGCGGCGTCGACACGGAGCAGTTGCCCGGTCGATTCCAGATCGTCGACGCACTGGCGGAGGCTGCGGTACATGGGCGTAGTATAAGGGGTCAAGCCGGGCGGGAGAATGGTGGGGCAGACATTCCTGTCTGCCGGAGAGAATGCCACACTCTTGGCAGACAAGAATGTCTGCCCCACCGCCTTTCCCCTGATCGGCAGAAGGGTGGGATTGTCGAGCCGTCCGCCCCCTGTTATCATGACGGCTGTATTGCTCTGCCGTCGCTCCTGAAAACACAATGTCCCCGTTACCCAAGGGAGTCTAACATGGCTGATCCAACCCTCAACGCTCCGGCCTATGTGCCGAACTACCTCGTCCAGGCGATTCTGACGACGATCTTCTGCTGCCTTCCCTTCGGCATCGTGGCGATCATCTTCGCAGCCCAGGTGAACGGCAAACTGGCTGCGGGTGATTGCGCCGGGGCGGTCCAGACATCGAAACAGGCGAAGATGTGGTGCTGGCTCGCTTTCGGCATTGGATTAGCGATACAGGTCGTTGTCATGATCTTCTATTTCATCGTGTTTGTGGCGGCCATCTCGACGGCGAGTCATGGCGCGCCCCCACACCACTTCTAATGGATGATCGAGGCGGCAGCAGTGCCAGTTGGCGGCGGCTTCGCTGGGGCGCGGTGATCGCCGCGGCGTTGGCGGTGTGTGCGGGCGGAGTCTATCTCTACATTTTCGACCCCGCACGATCGGGCATCTATCCGCTTTGCCCGTTCCATGCGCTCACCGGGCTTCACTGTCCCGGCTGCGGGACCGGCCGCGCGTTGCACCAACTGCTGCACGGCAACGTCTTGGCGGCGCTGCAATTGAACCCGTTGGCCGTCGTCTTGCTGCCGCCGGTGGCATACGGCATGTTGTCGCTCGCCTTGCAGTTCGTCGGCCTAAAGCGGCTGCCGAGCAAGTTCATTCCGGCGTTCTGGATTTGGACGCTGCTGGCGGTGATTCTGCTCTACTGGGTGCTGCGGAATGTCCCCTGTTATCCGTTCACACTGCTGGCACCGCATTAGCAAAAGTAGACACGCGACCAGGCCGTTGCGTAGTCCCCACGGCTGGCCTCGCGGATGATGCTGCGAACGATTTCGCCAACGCGGCGGTGGCCCTGTTGTGGCCAGAAATAGATCGGAGCAAACCGTACTTGCTGGATCGCATACCGGGCGGCCAATCTGAGAAAATCGGTAAGCGTCCCGCCGAGCACATAGGGAGAAATCGCCGCCTGGGCGTAGGCTTGGCGAACGGGGAGATCAAGCCGGATGCCAGCGGTGGGGGAGGAGGGCGAGAAGTTCTTCCTCGCTGGCGCCGGGAAGAATCGCTGGCAGTCGGGTCAGCACGTTGCGGTAGTAGACCCAAGGATCGTGGCCGTGACGCTTGCATGACGCCAACAGGCTGAAATGGATCGCCGCCGCGCGGCCGCCCCGGTCGTTCCCCACAAAAAGCCAATTGCGGCGTCCGATACAGAGGCCCCGCAACGAGTTCTCGCCTTCGTTGTTGTCGATGTCCAGCCAGCCGTCGTTAGGGTATACGGACAGGGCCGTCCAGTTGCCGAGCGTATAGTTAATCGCTCCACGAACCGCGCTCTTGGGCAAGACCTTGGGCGCCTCGGCTTCCAGCCATGTATGGAAGCTGTCCAAGAGCGGCCGCGACCGCTCCTGCCGCTCGGCGGCGATTTGCGTGGCACGCTCCTCCAGCGTGAGTGGCTGCCACTGGCCCTGACAGCGCTGCCGGAGATCTTTCTCCACGGCGTAGAGCTTGCCGATCCAAGCCAACGCCGTCTCCATGCGGGCCGCATCCAGCCGTCGGCTCTCGTGGAATTTCCTCCGCGCGTGCGCCCAACAAGCCACCTCGATGATTCGACCGTCGGATTCCAGGTAGATTCCGTCGTAACCGTTGAAGGCGTCGGCCTGCACATAGCCGCGATAATCCTTGAGAAACGCGGCCGGTCCGTCCCGTTTGTGATTCGTCGTGTAATCGAACACGGTCAGCGAGTGCAGTGGATCGCCCACGTAGGGCCAGAAGTGGCCCGTGTACTTCAGCCTCCGCCAGGCATCGCGGACCTTCACCGAGGTGTCATCCGTGTGGATTACGTGAGAAGCCAACACCACGCGGATAGCCAGGGCGTACAAAGGTTGTAAGAACTCGGCCGTTTGAAGCCACCAGCCGTCCATCGTCTGCCGGGAGATGCGGACGCCCTGTCGCTGGAAGATTCCTTCCAGCCGGTGCAAGGGCAGATGATCGGCCCCCTTGCTGACGATCACCTGGGCCATCAGCCCCGGACCGGCCAAACCGCCGGGAATCGCCTCGGGCGGCTTGCGGGCCAGCACCACGTTCTGCTCAACGAGCGTCAGGCCGCTCTCGGGCAGTTGCTCTTTGCGGGCGTATTTCTTGCGGACATGCACCATCACGAACAGCGTCGAGGGCCGCCAATCGAGTTGCTCGCTGGTCTCCGGCGGCAACTCGACCAGATTCTCCAGGCCGCCCAATGCCGCCTTCTCGGCTTCGGAAAGATCGTGAACGACTTCCTCACGCTTGGTCTCGTCGGGAATCCGCCCTCGGCCGTGCTTGTCGCGGTTCTTGGAAGCTGCCCGTGCGACCGGCGGCGGCGAGTTGGCAGCCGCCTCTTCCGCATCTGCCTGGTTCTCGAACAACATGCCTTGCTGCGGATCGAACTTCTCGCTGCTGCTCCCGTAAATCCTTTTCAGCAGCAAGTGAATGTGATGTTCTTGCCGCTGGAGCCGCTCGTCGCGCAAACGCAACTGCTCCAACAATTGCACGATCAACTGCTTGAGCACCGCAACATCGTCGGGCAGCAGGGCGGGATCGGGAAGAGGCATGGCGTCCGTGTCCATGCCCTTATAGATACCGTGAACGCGAAATTATTCCCACCGCAAGAAAGGTTTTTCTCCCCGCATCAAGCCGTGCGTTGGTAGCGTTGCTGCCGTTTCACGCTGGACGGGTCGATGCCCCACAGCACCAGCGACAACTCCTGCGCCGAGACCTCGACGCTCCGCGCTTGTGGGTCGTTGCTCGTCGGAAAGCGAAAGGTTCCTTCTTCCAGCCGCCGATAGTACAACGTCAGCCCGTCGCGATCCCACCACAAAAGTTTCACGCGATCGCCACGGCGACTGCGGAACACGAACAAGTGGCCGGACAAGGGATCGTATCCCAGCCAGTCCCGCACCAGGGCGGCCAGTGTGTCGAAACTTTTTCGCATATCTGTCGGCACCAGCACACGTAGATCCGCACCAGTTCCGACAGGTTCAACACGGCTGCACCTCCAGCACGGCCAGCACAGCGGCGAGCGTTTGCCGGTCGAAGCCCGCCTGCACCCGTACCGTGCGGCCTTGCCCCAGGATAATCTCCACGCCGCCGTCCGCCTCAGCCGCGCCGAAGCACCTGCTTGCCGGTCCCACCACATGCACGGGCAGAAACGAAGGCGTAGCACCATGCCGTGGCGATACCCGCTTGGATGAACGCGACGTTGGCGTCGCCGGGCGTGACTGGAACTGCGCGCCGTCCACGGCACCGGATACCCGCTTGCCGGTGCGGTGACCACCTCGCACAGTTTATGCCGCCAGAAATAGAAGGCCGACTCCCGCAATTCCTCGGCGCGGCAAAACGCCCGCACCGATTGGCCGCCTTCCCTCCACCGCCGCACCACCTCTTCCCAATAGCTCCGTCGCCGCGGATCGCCGTGTCGAATTCGTTTCTTCATGTTCGGGCTCCTGAGGTTCATCGAGCCGAGACCATCCCGGCCGATGCCCCCAGCCTACCCGACTGCACAAGACGTGTTCCGCCAGTCACTTACGAAAATCGGTATCGTTGGTCAACAAGAGCCGACTGTCGCGGAGGGCCTCGACCAGCACTTCGGCGTCATCGGTGCCCTCTCCCTGCCTCTGCTGAACGGTGACCACATCCATGCCACGTCGCCGCAACGCCTGAATGATTGCCGCCAGGACATGCTCATCCGCATAGGCCTTCAGCATGTCCTAGCCCTTTTGCGGAGGAAGCTCGCGAACCAGTTCCGGGTGTTCCCGCCGAAATTCCTCGACGAACCGTTCCTCTTCCTTGCCGGCCAACTCGATTTCGCTGTGATGGTCTTCGTAATAAGCCAAGGCCGAATAGACCTCCGCGAGCGTCAAACTGGGATAGACAGAGGCGGCGATTTCCTCGGGCGACAGCCCTTCGAGATCGCGGGCTAAGACGATGTCGCGAACACGGATACGGTGGCCCTCGATACGGGCCTCACCGCCCATCGTGCCCGGCGTGTGGACGATGTGGGCGTACTGCGTTTGCGCAACTTGCGATTCAGAAGCCATTCGTTTTCCTTCCCCAACGAGCCCCTCTGATTATACCATCGCCGCTCCTCTTGGCTAGCCTGCGCCCTCTAGGGTCGAATGACCGTCGTCCCGCTCAGGCGGCGGATCAGACGCCGCATCTCCAATACGCTGAGCGTCGAGAGCACCTGGGCGACCGGCAATCCGCTGTCGGAAACGACCTGGTCGATTCCCGTGGCCTCGCCGCCGATGGCGGCCAACACCTGCTCCTCCAATTCGTTCAGCAGCAACTCAGCCGGATGATGGATCAGACGGCCGTCGTCGCGCGGGGCGGCCTCGACCAGCGGGCCAAGCTCCTCCAACACGTCGTCGGCCGATTCGACCAGGCGGGCGCCGTCGCGGATCAACTGGTGGCAGCCGCGCGACGCCCGGCTATCGACGTTGCCCGGCACGGCGAAGACCTCGCGGCCTTGCTCCATCGCGTGCCGCGCGGTGATCAGCGCGCCACTGCGGTCGGCCGCCTCGACCACGATCACGCCCAGCGACAGTCCGCTGATGATGCGATTTCGCTGCGGAAATGTCCCGGCCAACGGTTGAGCGTGCGGCGGCGATTCGCTAATCAGGGCGCCGTGGGAGATGACTTCCTCGGCTAGTTTGTCGTGCTCGGGCGGATAGACGTTCATCACCCCACTGGCCAGCACGGCGATGGTCCGCCCGCCGGCCGCCAGCGCGCCGCGATGGGCGGCGGCGTCGATTCCGCGGGCCAGCCCGCTGACAATCGTCAATCCGGCCCGTGCCAAGCCACCGGCCAGCCGCTCGGCCTGCCGCAGACCGTATTGCGTGCCGTGCCGCGTGCCGACGATGGCGATGGCCAGAGCGTCGTTCGGCTTCAACTGGCCGCGAACGAACAACACGCCAGGCGGGTCGTGAATCTCGCGGAGCGGGCGGGGATACGCGGCGTCCGACTCGGTGAGGATGTCGATGCCGTGCTGGCGGCACAGGGCGATCTCCCCCTCCGCGTCGATCTGGTCGGCCTCCGCGATGGCGTGCGCCAGTTTCGCCCCCACGCCGTTCACCTCGCGCAAGTCACTCATCGCCGCCGCCAGCACCGCATGGGCCGTGCCGAATCGCTCCAGCAAAGCCTTGCGAGTCTTCGGGCCGACGCCGTAGACAAGCGACAGCCGCAAGGTGTTGATCAGGTCATCATTTGTGATCGGATCGGTCATGGGATACCCACTGGAATCTCACTCTGAAGGGGATGCGAACTAATAGCACTGATGTTCCCAACGCACGTTTCCCTGCTCATCGACCAAGAAATAGAGGCAGCCACAGTCACCGAGAATGATGCGCATCGTGCTTATCTGTTCCTTCGACAACCGTTGGGAGGAATCGACATTCACAAAAGGGAACCGGACTTCCGAGCCGGCACGTCCTTTCAGGTAGACGCAATTGAACGTGCAGAGCAGCGTCTCGCCTTGTTGGCGTGGATCGTGATCGTATTGTATGAACCAGGTGTCTCCACCAATTCGAGTTGCCTGCGTCTTTGCAAAGAGCCAGTACGACTCGTGGCCTTCCTGTTCGAAGACACCTTCACTTTCGGGATATTCATTGGTTCGGTAGATAGCGCCGTAGTATTTTGGCGCAGCGATAGGCTGTTCTGGACACTGTCCAGCAGCGACTGGATTGTGAAGCGGGATGCGGCTCCATTCGATACGGTAGCTATCCGTCTCAGCCGGCTTGGTTAGAGAGTCCCAATTACGAACGAAGAGCAGCATAACGTCGCCGGGGAGGTTCGACGGCACCAGATCCTTGGAATCAAGGAAGCAGAACTGCAGGAAGAAGCTGAGGGGTGTCCCATCGTTGGCCCGTGGCCAAGGCTTGTCCGCGGGTCGATACGGAATCCCACCGACCTTGGTGAGACAGGGTGCTTCCGGCTCACCCACCCCAAGCAAGAAGATATCAGTCGGCACAGCCTTGCCGAGGCTATGCGTTTGACTCGCCCGTCGTCGCACCTGCTCGATCATTGCGAGATCAGCAGGCGATACAATTATCTGGCCTTCAGCTTTTTCGAGACACTGAGAGTCGCCATATAGGTATTGCCATGCTCTCTTCTGCTCGTCGTTTGCCTCCGGCGGGCATATTGGTGGCGCCTCGGTCTCTTCGTTCTCGAATGTCTCCAAGGGGTACAGTTCAATCCATCGCTCGATATCGACGACTTCGTGATGCGTATTCTGCATAAAGATCCTCTGGGGAGACTTGTTCACCGCGTGACACCGGCAGAACTCTCTAGTAGGTCGGCATCCGCCGTTGCGAGACTTATCTCGACAATATCTCGTCTTTGAGTTGCTCGACAGTTGCAGGCCGACACTTTCCGCTGAGGAACTCCTTTCGTGCTTCCTGCACGCTCGCCGCAATTTCCTTACGCGATTGTTCCGCCAAATGATGCTCGATGATATCTACCAAGACTAATTGGGTTTCCACGGTGAGTCCTGCGACAGCATCGAGAATTTCCCCGAATGAAGTCAGTCTGTTCCTTGAGGTAGACATGATAGAGTTGCACGCTAGCCAACTTCCAAAAAGCCTAGGCCCCCTAGCGCGGCCAGTACATCTGTTTCTGGAACGTTTCCGACCGACTCCGCGTGGCCCATTCGATCCGGCAATACGAAGGCGAGTCGGCCAAACTGCACTTTCTTGTCGTGTGTCATCGCATCGAGGACCTGTTGCGGATCGAACGCCGGCGGTTCGACCGGCAGGCCGAAGGTCTCCAGCAGCGCGCGAAGCCGGCCTGTGAACGCGGCATCGACGCGGCCAAGCCGCTCGGCCAGCCGCGCAGCGCAAACCATGCCGACGGCGACCGCCTCGCCGTGCAGCAAGACGGAAGGCGGAGGGCGGAGGGCGGAGGGCGGAATCGCTCCCTTCGCTTCCCTCTCCCCTCTCCTCTCTGCCCTCCCCCCTGCCGACCGCCCACTGCCGACTGCCGACTGCCCACTGCCCCAGGAAAGCGTCTCGAAAGCATGTCCGAACGTATGGCCGAAATTGAGAACCGCCCGCAGGCCGCTTTGCTCGTACTCGTCTTGCTCGACAATATCGGCCTTCAGGCGGCAGCAGCGGGCGATGACGCGGGCCAACATGCCGCGGTCGTGCGCCAACACTGCGGCGGTGCCCGTTTCGAGATCGGCGAACAGTTCGGCGTCGAGAATCACGCCGTACTTGACCACTTCGCCCAATCCGGCGCGAAACTCGCGCGGCGGCAGCGTGGCCAGCGTGGCGGTGTCGATCAGCACGCCCAACGGCTGAAGGAACGCGCCGACCATGTTCTTCGCTTCCGGCAGATTGATGCCGACCTTGCCGCCCACCGAACTATCGACCTGGGCCAAGAGCGAAGTGGGCACCTGGAGAAACCGCAGTCCGCGGGCGAAGGTGGCAGCGATGAATCCGGCCAGATCGCCGATCACTCCGCCGCCGACCGCCGCCACGACGCTCTTGCGATCGGCGCCCAAGTCGAGCAGTCCCTGCCAGAGGCCCTCGGCCATTTCCAGCGACTTGCTCTCCTCGCCCGGCTCGACGCAGATCACATCGACGTCGATCTCCTCGAGGCCGATGCTCTCCGCGACTTGCATGGCGTGAGGCTTCTGCACGTTGTCGTCGGTAATCAGCACGACGTGCGTCACCTTGGCCCGCTCGGAGAGGAACCTACCCGCGTCGGCCAGATTGCCCGCGCCGATGGCGATGTCGTAGCTGCGCTCGGCGAGGTTGACGCGGATGGTCTGGACGTCGGCGGCCATGTGCAGGTTCTTCGCGTTACGGTTGGCCATCGGCCGCCTTTGGATGACCGTACAGATAGTGGTCGATGTTCATGGCCAAATCGGTGACGCCCGTGGGAGCAGCCAATTCACCGAGCCGATACACCGGGTCGTCAGTTACGGCCGGGACAGGCACATCAACGGTCTGCACGGTGACGGGCGTCCCGTCTGCGAGCCGCACATTACCTTCCAGTACCACCATGCCATCGTGCACGCAACCGCGATAAACCACTTCACGTTCCTCCTGACGACTCCATTTCACTATAGCCGGCTTCTGGTGGCATGACAAGCCTCCCAAGGTGGCTGATGGCTTGCCCGCAAGACACGATTACGACGCTGCCGTCAGATCGGCTGCCGTGACCGTGATCTTGCGAATGAAACCGGCGTGGAGGCGGACATATTCCAATTCGGCGGCGCTGGCGGGATCGGCGTGCAGGCGGTATTCGATCCGCCGACGCTCCGCGTCGCCGATCGGCGCAGCGGTCAAGCTCTCGGGCCAGACCGTCTCCTGCTCAATCACCAACGCTTCTCGATAAGGGTCATAGGAGTTTGGCATGGTAGCACCATTCTACGCTCGATCGAACGGAAACGCCATTACCTCGGCGATGGTTTTTGCGCCGAGGGCGGCCATTAGCAGACGGTCGAAACCCAACGCCACGCCCACCGAGGGCGGCAGGCCGCTCTCCATCGCCGCCAGCAACCGGCTCTCCTCGGGCAGCGGCGGCTTGCCGTCGGCGCACCGCTGGGCATTGACTCGCGCGTTCCGCGCCCGCAACTCGGCCGGATCGAGCAACTCGTGGTAGCCGTTGGCGATTTCGACCCCCGCGATGTAAAGCTCGAATCGTTCCGCCACCGGCGGTTTTCCCTCGTCATGTCGGATGCGGGCCAACGCCGCCTGGCTGGCCGGATAGTCGTACAACAGCGTCGGCCGCGCTTGGCCCAAGTGGGGTTGGATCCGCTCGATCATCAACAGATCGAGCCAGCCGTCGCGGTCTTCCAGTGAAAGGCTCGCTGGCGACTCGACGCCAAGTTTCTTCGCGATGGCCGCGAGTTGCCTGCCATCGGCGTTGTGTGGGTCGATGCCGACGACGCGGTCGAACAACTCCGCATAGCTAATGCGTTCGGCGGCCAACGTATCCGGCACACGCCGTGTGCCGACTGTACGATGGTTGACTTCATTTTTCGAGCAGTCGGCACACGGCGTGTGCCGGATACTGAGCATCGCCTCGCACAAATCGCTGGTCAACTGCATCCCCTCGTCGAGTCCTTCGCCCGGCTGATACCATTCGACCAGTGTGAACTCGGGATTGTGCAGCGGGCCAAGTTCATCCAATCGGAACACGCGGGCCACCTGGTAGATTCGCCCGGCGCCGGCCGCCAGCAACCGCTTCATGGCGAACTCGGGCGAGGTTTGCAGCCACAGGCGAGGGACTGGGGATTGGGGATTGGGGATTGGACATCCGCCGCTTGCCGCCTCGTTCTGACCGCTGCCCACTGACCACTGGCCACTCATTTCCGTGTAGAACGGATCGAGATGCCGGTCGACGACCGTGTCGGCGGAGAGGATCGGCGTTTCGATTTCGAGGAAGCCGCGCGAGTCGAAGAACTCCCGCAGGCGACGGAGCATCGCCGCACGAAAACGCAGATGCTCCCAATCGGCGGTGGGACGAAAGTCAGCATTGTCTGTCAGTTCGTACATGAAAGAACAATATAACACATCGGTTCTATCGTCACAATTACACCGAGGGTGGCTATTGACGCGGCGTGGGGGTTTCCGTAGACTGTTCGCATGCATGCATATTGAGGGCGGCCTCCCTCGGCTAAATCCTGGGCTTTTCTAGGTTGCGCGGAAATGTCGAGTGCATCAACCAAACATAAATCGCTAGTCCTACGGTTTCAGTCGGATCTCACTACGTTGGGAGTTCGAGATTTCGTTCGCAAACATATCACGACGGGCATGCCGGTCGTGATTGCCTCTGAGGACTACTACGAATTGCGACGGTTGGTTGCCGAAAAGTTCAATCTGCACCCAAGCGCGATAGTTGTAGTGGGGTCGTGTCGCACGGGGTTCAGCATCAAGGCGGAGAGACGTTACCGCCCAGCCGACTCCGCTTCGGATATCGATGTAGCAATGATTTCTCGCGAACAGTTTGATTGCTATTGGGATGGCGTATTTGAGTACGCGAGATTGCATAAGGCATGGAAATGGACTCATCGCTATCAGGAGTTTGTTAGAATGCTGTTCAATGGATGGATCGATCCCCGGGGATTGCCATCGGTCCCAACATTTTCGCAAGCGCAGCAATGGGTCACCTTCTTCGATGACCTGATGCAGTCGCGTCGCTTCGGTTCTCGACGGATCACGGCCCGGCTTTATCGAAACTGGGAACGGCTAGAATCTTATCAGGAAAAAAGGGTTTCTTCGTGTCACGCTGAATTGAGGAGAATGAACTAATGACAGCGACAGGTGGATCAAATAAGCGAATCAGCGACCTCCTCAACGACGTGGATGATGGGCGGTTGGTAACGCGGCCTCAATTTCAGCGTCGGCTGGTTTGGACAAATGTTGTCAAGGATAAGTTTCTTGAGACAGTGCTGAAAGGGCTACCCTTCCCAGAAATCTTCATTGCTACCGGCCAACTGGATACGCAATCAATGCACCGCGTTAACTGGTTAGTGGACGGACAACAACGAATGTCTACCTTGCAAGAGTACGTGAAAGGATCGAAGGACTTGGTCCTAAAACTCGTGTTGCCATACGCTGAACTCTCAACCGGAGACCAAACACAATTCTTAGACTACATCGTGGCAGTTCGGGACTTGGGGACGGTCACGGTGGAGCAGATCAAAGAGATTTTCTCACGGATCAACTCGACGGACTATGCACTTAAGCGAATGGAGAAGCTAAACGCCCTGTTCAGCGGTGAGTATAAGACGTTCTGCGAGGACCTTTCGGTGGATCCGTTTTTTGATCGTCACAACGTGTTCACCTATGCGAATCGACGCCGAATGGATGACGTTACGTTCTGCGTCATCCTCGTTACAACGCTTCTGTCGACCTACTATAATCGCGATGAGTTGAATGCCGAGTATCTGAGACGATACAATGACGAGTTTCCAGAAAAGGATCGCATAGGCGGTCAAATCGCTGCCATATTTGGTTTTGTCGAAAAATGCGGTTTCGATGAACGGTCACGAGCTTGGAAGAAGACAGACCTCTTCACGCTCTTGGTCGAACTCTATTCGGCGATTGCGGTACGTGACCTTAAGTTAGACCCGGTTGCGGTTGGGCGTCGACTTGAAGTATTCTATGCGGAAGTAGCCAAACTATGGGGTACGAAAGGCGGTGCGACTGACGATAAGATGGCCAATGTCGACACGGATGTTATTCGATATCTCAAGGCAGCTACAAAGGCGACAAACGACAAGTACGCACGTGTCGATCGAGCGGAAATCATCAGCACAATACTGGAATCGACGCTTTCAAAGCCCGCTACGCGAGCCTCCAAAGCAGCCCCAAAGCACGCCAAACGCACTTGAACTGCGAATCACTCCTTCTTCATTTTCCTAACCATCGCCCTACAGTATCGTGGGTTCAGGTCAATGGCAACGGCATTCATGCCAAGCCCTAGAGCAACCTGGAGGACTGTGCCGCTCCCAGCGAATGGATCCAGGACGAGCCCAGAGCGCGGATTTCCAATCTTTAGGCAACGGCCAACCAGTTCTGCCGGAAAAACGGCGGGATGTCCGCATCCGGCTCTTGGCCTCGATTCGATTGTCCACACGTCCTCGACATGGCAGGACTTGAGCGGGCCGCGAGTGAAGTTGTACTTGCGAGCCTTGGTGAACATGAACATGAATTCGTAGGTTCGCCAGGGACGGTCCAGTGCGTTGGCTTCGGGAAGGGCTTTCTCTCGTCGCCAGATGATTGGTGCGCGGAGTGTCCAGCCACGAGAAATCATTTCCAGTGCCACTCGCCAGGGAATACCGATTACCGTCTTCTGTGGCACACCAAGACCACTAGTATCAACCGCACGAAGCACCTTGAGACGGCGCCCATTGTGTTTTGGGTCGTGGCCGTGAGGTTTGCCTTTGCCTGAGTAGTAAGTGTCACCAAGGTTCAGAAAAAGGACGCCACGTGGCTTGAGCACCCGTTTGACCTCGTTCATAGTGTCGCAAACGGACTGCACGTAACCGTCGATCGATGGCTCAAGGCCAATCTGGCCACCCACATCGTAGTCCCGCTGCCAAAAATACGGGGGTGAGGTTACGACACACGAAAATTGGTCGGCCGGCAACTCGCTAAGAACTGCACGAGCATCGCCATTATAGACTGTCCAACGCGAGCCTCTGTTCCCAACCCTCCCTTCCCACGACCGGAGTAATCGAGCCTCCGTTGGCGCGACACGAACGTTCGGCCTTCTCTTTCTTGAAACTGCTGGCGCTACTGACATGCGTTCTCCAATAGACGTTCTGGCCGTTCGATAGCACCGAGACCTATTCTTTCACCCGCTCCAGATACTCGCCCGTGCGGCTGTCGATCTTTATCAGATCGCCGATGTTGACGAAGAAGGGGCAGCCGAACTCGGCGCCGGTCTCGACCTTGCACGGCTTGGTGACGTTCGTGGCGGTGTTGCCCTTCGCGCCGGGCTCGCAGTATTCGACGCGCAACACGACGTGGTTCGGCGGCGTCATGCTGATCGGCTGGCCGTTGTGCAAGACGATGCTGCACACCATGCCCTCCTTGAGATACTTCCAGGCGTTGTCGACCTGCTCGGCCGTCAAATCGTATTGCTCGTACGATTCGTTGTCCATGAAGATGAAATGGTCCTGCTGGCGGTAGAGGAACTGAGCCTGGATTTCGTCGATCTCGGCCGCTTCGAGGCTGTCGCCGCTCTTATAGGTGCGGTCGAGCTGGGTGCCGCGGAGCAGGTTTCGCAGTTTGCACTTGTAGATGCCTGCCCCTTGCCCGGCTTGACGAAATTGCACTCGATCATGATATAGGGATCGCCGTCCAATTGGACCTTCAGTCCCTTGCGGAAATCGCTGGTATTGTAGCTGGCCACGACTGTTTTTCCCGTTTCGCTTTCTGTAGTAGTCCAATTATGGTACCATTTGCCGTGATGGCAAGTTGCACGCTGGCTGACGAATCGCACACCGCATCGCCCGGCCGGGCCGACTGGCAGTCGATCCTGGCCGAGAGCGTCCGCAGCCCCGGCGAGTTATGTCGCCTGCTAGGGCTCGATCCTTCGCTGGCCGTCGAGGCGGAACGAGCGGCCGGCGGACTGCCGCTGCTGGTTCCTCGGCCGTTCCTTGCCCGCATCCGTCGCGGCGACCCGGCCGACCCCCTATTGATGCAGGTTCTGCCGTGCGCGGCCGAATTGTCGGCCGCACCGGGCTATCGGGCCGACCCGCTCGGCGAGGCCGAGGCGATCTGCTCCCCTGGCTTGCTTCGGAAGTATCGAGGCCGAATCTTGATCGTAGCAGGTCAGTCCTGCGCCGTCCATTGTCGGTACTGCTTCCGGCGGCACTTTCTGAATGGGTTGCAGCGACCAGACTCCCCTCTCCCTATGGGAGAGGGATCAGGGGCCAGGGGTCAGGGGGCTGGGGGCTGGGGTCAGGGGGTTGGGGGCTGGGGGCTGGGACCAGGGTTCAGGGTTCAGGGGTCAGTATCTCGCGATCTCAAATCCCAAATCTGCCAATCTCAAATCACAAAATCTCCAAATCTCCAGATCTCCAAATCTCCAAATCCGGTCGCCCCTCACCCTAGCCCTCTTCCGGAGGGAGAGGGGACTTTGCTCGGGACCGGCTTACACGCCATCGCGGCGGATCGCTCGATCCACGAGGTGATCCTTAGCGGCGGCGATCCGCTGATGTTGGCCGATGGGGAATTGGGCGAATTGGCGGAAGAACTGTCGCAAATTCCACACGTTCGTCGATTGCGGATTCATACGCGGCTGCCGGTGATGATCCCGCAACGGGTGACGGACGAGTTGATCGGTTGGATTCGCGGCTGCCGGCTTTCGACCGTCGTGGTGGTGCAGGTGAACCACCCCGCCGAGATCGACGCCGACGTGGCCTGTGCCTTCGCGCGGTTGGTCGATGGCGGCATTCCCGTGTTGAACCAGTCGGTGTTGCTGCGGGGCGTCAACGATCGGGCGGACGTGCTGGCCGAACTGTGCGAGAGGCTTGTCGATCTGCGGGCAATGCCTTATTACTTGCACCAGTTGGACGCGGTGGCGGGGGCGGCCCATTTCGAGGTCCCCATCGTAACCGGCCTCGCGCTGCTGGCCGAACTCCGCGCCCGCCTGCCGGGTTACGCCGTGCCGCGGTACGTTCGCGAATTGCCGGGCGGAACGAGCAAGGAGATTTTGGGATAAGAGAAAAATTCGAGATTTGAGATTGGAAGATTGGCGGGCCTTTACGCTGTGGGTGGATTTGTAAGAAGGAAAAGGGGAAAGGGGGAAAATGGGAATTGCTTGTAACGATAGTCGGTTGGCGATTGTCGCTTGTTGTTGGCCTTCCCCTTTTCCCCCTTTTCCTTTCTCCCTTCTCACACTGAATCTCGTTAGGCTGAATAGTACGTTGCCGGCCGTCTTACAGCGATGACACGATTTGCATTCTCCATTCTGCTGTTGCTCGGTTGCCTATCGGTTGCCCGCGGCGATGCGCCGCGAAAGGCGGACAGCAGCGAGCAGCCGCCGCTGCGTTGGGGCGCCGACAGCGAGGGCGGGGCACCCTATATCTGCAAGGATCCCAAGCACCCGAACGGCTACGTCGGCTTTGAGGTCGATCTGAAGACGGCGTTGGAAAAGGAACTCGGTCGCCGCATTCAGTTCGTTCAATACGATTTCAAGAATCTCGTTGCCGGGCTGAAGCGTGGCGACATCGACTTCGCCATGAACGGCGTCGAGGTCACTCCCGATCGCATCAGGGCGCTTCGACTCAGCCGGCCGTATTACGCCTATACCTTGCAACTGGTCGCCAGGGCCAACGAATCGCGTTTCGACTCGCTCAAATCGTGCAAACGATTGGGCGGTGTGGTGGGCACGCTCGAAGACACGGCCGCCGAACGCTTGTTGGACAAATTGGGCGTCAAGAAAAGAGTCTACGGCAATCAGGTGGAGCCGTATCTCGACCTGAAATTGGGACGAATCGACGCCGTGTTCCTCGATTGGCCCATCGCCACGTACATCGCCAAGCCGATGCCGGAACTGAAGTTTGTCGGTCTGGCCCAGAATCCCGGCTACTACGCCATCGCCTTTCGCAAGGATCAAGAGGCGTTGGCCACGCAATTTGACGCCGCCCTGGAGCGCCTGGCAAAAAACGGCGAACTGCAACGCATTTATGAGAAATGGGGCATCTGGAACGACGACCAGCAACGCTTGCTCGACAAGAAGAGCGCGGAGCAGTTCTTTCGCGAGGCCAGCGAAGAGTGGAGCTTTGCCCGCTATTTCCCCCTGCTGCTCGACGGGGCCGTCGTTACGGTCGTGTTGACTTTCCTCAGCATGTTTGTGGCGATGCTGCTCGGGCTGCCGATCGCGCTGATGCGGCTGTACGGCCCGCCGCCGCTGCGGCTGGCGGCCATGGTCTACGTCGAGTTTTTCCGCGGCATTCCGGTGCTGTTGCTGCTGTTTTTTCTCTACTACGGGCTGCCGGTAATTGCCGAAACGTATAACCTCCCCATCGATCTGAAACTGGGGCCGATGGCGGCCGCAATCCTCGGCTTCGGGCTGAACTACGCCGCCTATCAAGCCGAAATCTATCGCGCCGGCATCGCTTCCATCCCGATCGGCCAATGGGAAGCCGGCGCATCGCTCGGCATGAGCCGGCTGCACGTTTTCCATCGCATCATCCTGCCGCAGGCTGTCCGTGTGATCCTTCCCCCGACGACCAACGATCTGGTCGCCTTGTTCAAGGACACGAGCATCGTGAGCATCATCGCCATCGAAGAACTGACCAAGGAGTATCAGATTCTCGCCAAATCGAGTTTGAAATACCTGGAGATCGGCTTTGTGACGGCCATGCTCTATTTGATCATGTCGGTTCCGTTGGGATACCTGTCGCGATACCTGGAACGACGTTGGGGGAAGGGGCGATGAAGGGGGAAATGCAGGTGGTCATCGACCGGCTCACCAAGCGCTTCGGCCCGCGCTTGGTGCTCGACGACGTCAGCCTGACGATCGCCGGCGGCGAGACCGTGGCGCTGATCGGCCCCAGCGGCGCGGGCAAATCGACGCTGCTCCGCTCGATCAACGGGCTGAACACATTCGACGCGGGCGAAATCCGCGTCGGCTCGCATACGCTGCTGCCCAATCGCAGCCACCAAGCTTGCAGCAAGACCCGCGAGGTGCGGCGGCTGTGCGGCATGATCTTTCAGGATTTCCAGTTGTTTCCGCACTTGACCGCGCTGGAAAACGTGATGGAAGCCCCCCGCTGCGTGCTCGGGCTCGACAAGCCGACCGCCGCCCAGCGGGCCATGCGCCTGCTGGACCGCGTCGGGCTGGCCGACCACTGCGCGGCGTATCCGCAGGAGCTTTCCGGCGGCCAGAAACAGCGGGTCGCCATCGCCCGCGCGATGGCGATGGAGCCGCGCGGCCTGTTGTGCGACGAAATCACCAGCGCGCTCGATCCGGAGTTGAAAAGCGAAGTCCTCTCCGTGCTAGAATCGCTGAAACGCGACGGCTTGACGTTGATTCTGGTCACGCACGAGATGGGCTTCGCCCGCCGCGCCGCCGATCGCGTGGTGGTGCTGGCCGACGGCAAGATCATCGAGGACGGCCCGCCCAGCCAGGTATTGGACAACCCGCAGATGCCGCGAACGCGGCAGTTTCTCAGTCAGTTACTGATGTAAGGAGAGAGAATGGTGGGACACTGCTTCGCAGAGAGGGTGTCCCGTCCCTGAAAGAGCCTTTTGTGTCAAGGGCCGCCTGGCGGATTTTTTCGCGCACGGTTCGCGCCGAAGCCCGGTAGGGCTTCTTTTCGATCACTTTCGTTTGGGACTCGTTGAGGAATCGGTTTTGGAACGTGGTTGTCGCGGTCATTTTGTTGCGAGGTTGTTCGCGCCGTTCTTTTCTCGTGCGGCGGCACCCCTATCCATCCCTTCGTGAATCCGTCTGCCGAAACCGGCAGCCGGTCAAGCCCGTAAGGGCCTGACACCGAGTATTCTTCTGCGACCGTCTCGCAAACGCCAGCCGTCTCAATCAGAATTACGCTCGGCAACCAAGGCCGAGTCCACGGGGACACTCAGACTGGCATCAGCGTTTGCGAGGGCCTCTTCCCGGAGGAAGGGCCGATGCAACCGTCGTTCTCTCTCCGTCCGTTCCTCTCTTGTTCTATAATGGTTTTGTCCGGTGAAGCGGAGTCGGGCTCTGCGGGGACGCAACCCGACAAGGAATAGCCGGGCTAGGGCGGGTGAATGACCCGTAAGGCCCTGGTGGCGTGCGCTGCCAGGGCTGTTCTTGTTTTCCGGTCTCATTCATTTGCCCTACCATGCCTCCGAAAATCCGATGTCGCAAGACACCCTCCGGTATTCCTCTTCGTACAAACTCACGCGGCCTGGGCCGACGGCTTTCGCTGCGGCGGACCGCCTACCGCGTAAGGCTCGTGGTGTTTCACCATGTGCCAAATGATCGTCGCCAGTCGGCGCATCACCGCCACCCGCGCGATCTTCGACCCGCGCCGTCGCTTGATCCGACCGTGCCATGCCTTCATCCGCGCATCACGCCGCAGCACGTGCAGGACCATGTGGCCAAGGACGAATCGCGCCATCGCGCTGCCTTGTTTGGTGATCGAGCCGAGTCGATCGGTTGCTTCGCCCGAGTTGCGGCAGCCGGGCGTCAGGCCCCAGTAGTTCGCCAAACTCGCCGGCCGCGGAAATCGCTCGATCGAACCGATCCGCGAGGCCAACGCCAAACTGCCATAGGCCGCGCAGCCGGGAATCGTCGCCAGCACTGCCGCCATCGCATTCTTCGCTTGCCGCTTTTCGATCTCCAACTCCAACCTTGCAAGCTGATCGTCCCACAACTTCCATTGCGCCAGCAGCAAGTCCTTTTCCAGGCGGTCGATTGGTTCCAGCGGCAACGTCGCCAGCCATTTCCGCGTCCGTTGCGTATCCAGCCCCTTGGCCGGCTGCTGTTGTTCGAGGTTGTGTTTCCGCAGCAGATGTTTGATCTTGTTGATCGTCCGCGTCCGCTGGCGGCCCATTCGTTGCCGCACCGCCGTCAGTTGCCTGTCTTCGGCCTCGCGGTCGGTCGGCAACTGGATGCGGCGAATCCCCTGGACCTTCTTGCCCGCCAACAGCCGCTGACGATTGACCCACAAGAGTTCGCCCAACGCATAGGCGTCTCGACGGTCCGTCTTCTTCTTCGATCGCTTCTCGGGCTGGATCAGAATCGTCTCTCGGCAGCCGTACTCGGCCAGGAGTTTCAGCAGCCAGTCATTGAAGCCGCAGACCTCCAGGATCGCTATAAATCCTCCTTCCGACACGCTCATTTCGCGCACTTCATCCAGAAAACTCCGTACTCGCGGCCATTCCGTGCTGACCTGACGTTTCACGAGCACGTCGCCCTGTTCATTGCGAAGATTCACGGTCAACTGCTTGCGATGTTGGTCGATTGCGAGGTATAACATCTCTCGGTCCTCCTGGCTGTGCTTTGGGTGAGTAAAAACGACTACTACACCGTGTATAGCACCAGGAGGGCCGCTCTTTCATAGAATCAGAATTTCGGACTGTAGGAGGCGACTCCTGTCGCCGATTTGCGGTATGCACCGCTGCAATCGGCGACAGGAGTCGCCTCCTACAACTCGGCATTTGACGCCATCCGCGGCTTCCACTATCTTGATGCAGATGAGAAGCGACTGGTCTCCCACTTCCTGGCAAACGAAACCGCTGACGCAGGGCGTCGAGTATCCCGATCGGGCGCTGCTGCGGCAGACGTTGGACGAACTGGCCGAATTGCCGCCGCTGGTGACCAGTTGGGAGGTCGATTCGCTCAAGTCGCAACTGGCCGAGGCACAGCAGGGCCGGCGGTTCCTGCTACAAGGGGGCGACTGCGGCGAACGCTTCGACGATTGCCGGCCCGAGACGATCGCCGGCAAGCTGAAAATCCTGCTGAAGATGAGCCTGATTCTCATTTTCGGCCGCAGTCAACGGGTGATTCGCGTGGGGCGATTCGCCGGCCAGTACACCAAGCCGCGCTCCGCAGCGACGGAGACCCGTGACGGCGTGACGTTGCCAAGTTATCGCGGCGACCTGGTGAATCGTGCCGCGTTCACGACCGAAGCCCGTCGGCCCGATCCGCGGCTGCTGCTGCGCGGATACGAACGCGCGGCGATGACGTTGAACTACATCCGCGGGCTGGTCGACGGCGGTTTCGCCGACCTCCGCCATCCCGAACTGTGGGACATCGACTTCGTGCAACATGCCGCGCAGTTGCGCGACTACCTGGCGATCGTCGAGTCGGTCGGCAGCGCCATCCGTTTCATGGAGACCGTGGCGGGCACGTCGCTGGGCGAATTGAACCGCGTCGAGTTCTTCGCCAGCCACGAGGGGCTGCACCTCGACTACGAGCAGGCGCAGACCCGGCGGGCCCCGGCCGACGGCAAGTGGTACAACGTCAGTACGCACTTCCCCTGGATCGGCGATCGCACCCGGACCGTCGGCGGCGCCCACGTCGAATACTTCCGCGGCATCGCCAATCCGATCGGGGTGAAGGTCGGCCCCACGATGACGCCCGAGGAATTGACCGAACTGATCGACGTGCTGAATCCCGAGAACGAGCCGGGGCGGCTGACGCTGGTCCATCGCCTCGGCCTCGCTCGCATCGAAGAATGTCTGCCGCCGCTGGTCGAGGCGGTTCGGCGTCGCGGGCGGACCGTGCTCTGGTGCTGCGATCCGATGCACGGCAACACGCTGCTAACGCAAAGCGGCGTGAAAACCCGCATTTTCGACGACATTCTCGGCGAGCTCAGCGCTGCTTTCGAGATTCACCGCCGCCTGGGCTCGCTGTTGGGCGGCGTGCATTTCGAGCTGACCGGCGAGAACGTCACCGAGTGCATCGGCGGCGCCTGCGGACTGAGCGAATCGGACCTCGGCCGGGCCTATCGCAGCGACGTCGATCCGCGTCTGAACTACGAGCAGGCGCTGGAAATGGCGTTGTTGATCGCCAAGCCGACGGCGAAGTATAATGGATGCAAGTGAATCGCATCCCGCCGGCTTGTTGGGGCGATAGTTGCACTGTCGCCCTCGGGGTGGCAGTGCAACTGCCGCCCCAACACCGGAGTTGCCACCCGGACCGCATTCCACCTGCACGCTGCCAGACAATGTCACCCATCCCCCCTCCTGCGCGGCGAACAAGTTCGCCGGCGATTGAGTGTCAGAAGAGAAATGTCGCGTTCCGTTTAGCAGCCGCCGGCACGGCGGCTCTGAGCCGCGAGAGATGCAAGGCCGCCGTACCGGCGGCCGCTAAACGCCTCTGTTTGCTGTTTGTCCTTGCCGCGGTTGCCGGCGGCGGACTATCGGCGCGGGCCGATAATTGGCCGCAGTGGCGCGGGCCCGACGGCGACGGCACGAGCCGCGAAACCGATCTGCCCATCGTTTGGAACGAGTCGCTGGGCATTCGTTGGAAGCTCCCGCTGCCCGAGTGGGGCAACAACACGCCGGCGATCTGGCAGAACAGCATCTTTCTGACCACCCAGGTCAACAACGACAAGCTCCTGCTGTTGAAAGTCGACAAAGAGACGGGTCACATCGAGTGGACGCGCCAGGTCGGCGCCGGGGCCTGCCCTCATCAGCCGCTGCAAGAAAAATCGGACAACAAGCGGCGGCATCAGTTCTTCGAGCCGTCGCATAACTTCGCCAGCCCTTCGCCGGTGACCGACGGCCGCCGCGTTGTCGTCCATTTCGGCAACGGCGAGCTGGCGGCCTACGATTTCGACGGCAACCGCCTCTGGCATCACAATTTGCAAAAGGAATACGGCGACTATACGGTCTGGTGGGGGCACGCCAACAGCCCCGTGCTCTGCGGCGACCTCGTGATTTCGATCTGCATCCAAGATTCTTGCGCCGATTTGCCGGGCAAGCCCTCGCCCAGTTACGTTGTCGCCCACGATCTTCGCAACGGCAACGAACGTTGGAAGATGATGCGGATGACCTCGGCCACGCAGGAAAGTTGCGACTCCTATACGACGCCGATTCTCTGGCACAACGGCGACCGGCTGGAAATGGTCGTGCTCGGCGGGCAGATGCTCGACGCCTACGACCCGGCCACGGGCAAGGTCTTGTGGCAGTTGCCCGGTCTAATCGGCAATCGCACGATCACCGGCCCGGTCGCGGGCGAAGGGATGATCTTCGCCACGCAGGGGATGCGGCAGCCGCTGCTGGCGGTGCGGCCCCGCGGCGACGGCCGGCGGACGCGCGACGACGTGGTTTGGCATTTCGGCCAGGGCACGCCCGACTGCTCCACCCCGGTGGTGTGGAAGCAATCGATTTTCTTTGTCAGCAACGACGGCATCGCCCGCTGCCTGAGCGCCGAGACGGGCCACGTGCAATGGAAGGAGCGGCTGAAGGGGGAGTACCGGGCCTCGCCACTGGCCGCCGACGGACGCATCTACTTCCTCAATACCAAGGGGCTGACTACGGTGCTGGTCGCCTCGCCCCGCCTGCGCCGCCTGGCCGAGAACCAGTTGGACGCCGATACCTTCGCCTCGCCGGCGGTTTCCGACGGACGAATCTACATTCGCGGCAGAAAGACGCTTTATTGCATCGGGAAATAAGAGTAGAATAGATCAATCCTCAAGATGGGAGCGCAATAATGAGATCGCTGCGACGACTGTGGCGGGCGGGACGGATTGCGGTTCTGGCAATGGCCGGGTCGCTGGCATTCTACGGCGCCGCCTTGGCGCAAGGGCCGGGAAAACCTGCCGCCGCGGCCCCAAGCGTCAACAGCATGACCTATGTGATGGCGTATTTCCTCGTGATCTTCGGGGTCGCCTTGGGAATGCTGTTCGTCTGCCGATCGAGCAACCGCCGCGAGCGCGCAGGCCCGAGCAGTTCGAGGCGAAAACCGTCAAGGGGGAAGAGGAGGAATAGGCCCGCGCCCTTTTCCAGGGTGGGGCAGACATTCCTGTCTGCCGGGAAAAATGCGGCACGTTTGGCAGACAGGAATGTCTGCCCCACCGGACACCGTGTTGCTTCTCCAACGTGGACTGAATCATGGCGAGCAAACGAATCTTGATGTTGGTCGGCGATTTCGTCGAGGACTACGAGGCGATGGTCCCGTTTCAGATGCTCTTGATGGTCGGGCATCGCGTCGACGCGGTCTGCCCCGACAAGCGGGCGGGCCAAACTGTTCGCACCGCTATCCACGACTTCGAAGGGGACCAGACCTACAGCGAAAAGCCGGGCCACAACTTCGCGCTCACCGCCGATTTCGACGCCGTCGATCCCGCCGACTACGATGCCCTGGTGATCCCCGGCGGCCGCGCGCCCGAGTACCTGCGGCTGAACGACCGCGTGTTGCAGATCGTGCGGCATTTCGCCCTGACGAGCAAGCCGATCGCCTCGCTCTGCCACGGCCCGCAAATCTTGGCGGCCGCGGGGGTGATCGACGGCAAGTGTTGCATGGCCTATCCGGCGGTGAAGCCCGAGGTGGTTCGCGCCGGCGGACGTTGGATCGACGTGAACGCGACGTACACGAACGCCGTGGCCGACGGCCCGCTGGTCACCGCCGCCGCCTGGCCGGCGCATCCCGAATGGATTCGCAAGTTTCTGGAGGTGCTGGGGACGAGGATCGAGCCGTAACCGGCTGTAGCAGAACGTACTCCTCACGCTCCGCGTGAGGCAGGCTCGGGTTGTGTTTCATCTCGCGCGTGCGTTGCATTGCTGGCTTGTCCAGCATTGCCGCTGCTGCGGATCAGTGCAATGACCGTTAACTGGTAGGAAGAGACATGTCTCTTGTTTGGACCGCTTGGAACAACAGCAAGCACCACAAATCTGGTGCTGGGTATGGTCTCAAGGTTCCAATCGATGACCGTGATAGGTATTTCAAACCCGAGTGGAGCTCTGTGGTTCTTGAGCTTCCCACGAAAAGTGGCTTCGCTGAAGTCTCCTTAAACACCAACAAGCCATCATTTTGGAACAAATCGTGTCACGAGTTGATCAGTCGGGAAATTGGCCGCTGGCTTCGCAATGCCGGGTTGGCGCCGTGGCCGACACAACAACCTCCTAAGTTCGAGGTCGAGGCTAGGGGTGAAAGACGCTTCAGGGTTCTCGGCACAGTTAGCTAATCATCGCGGCGTGTGCCACCTCACGCGGAGCGTGAGGAGTACACTGCGTTTGGCGATCCAAGCCTTCCCCCGCCGTTTGGCGGGGCTCTTGCACGAAGGGCATAAGCGTGCAAGAATACTCTGTTCGGACCGATTGTTGAACAAGGACTGATCGCCCATGAAGATCGTGCCCATCGGGGCCAACGTGGTTATCAAGCGGCTGGTGGCGGAAGAAAAGACCCCAGGCGGCATCGTGCTGCCCGACGCGGCGCGGGAGCGGCCTCGCCAAGGTCGCGTGTTGTCGCTGGGCGACGGCCGCCTGCTGGCCGACGGAACCCGCGTCCAGCATCAGGTTCACGAAGGCGATCGGGTGCTCTTCAACAGTTACGCCGGCGCCGAAGTCAAGGTGAACGGCGAGGAGTTGCTCATCATGAGCGAGGACGAAATACTGGCTGTCGTATCGTAAAGGAGAGGGAAGATGGCTCGACGATCTCTGCTTCCGTGTACTGTGTTGGTTCTTCTGCTGGCGGGCATGGCGGCGGCCGACCAGCCACTTTCCACGGCCGATGCCTGCGCCCAATCGGCGGACCGGGCAATCGCGTTTCTACAGGGCGTGCAAGCGGCGGACGGCTCTTTCGCGGCCCATGCCGGGCCCGGCGTGACGGCGGTTGTCACTACGGCCATTTTGCGCAACGGCCGCTCGCCCGACGATCCGCTGACGGCGAAGAGCCTGAAGTATCTGGAAGGCTTCGTGCAGCCCGACGGCGCGATCTCGCTCGAGAAGAGCATGTACCGCAACTACGAAACGTCGCTGGGCCTGATGTGCTTCGCCGAAGCGAATCGCAACGGGCGCTACGACAAGCTCATTAAGAACGCCGAGAAGTTTCTCAAAGCGAATCAATGGACCGAGCGCAAGGGCAGGACAAATCGAGCCCCGCCTACGGCGGCGCCGGCTACGGCAAGCACAAGCGGCCGGACCTGTCGAACACGCAATTCCTGGTCGATGCGCTGAAGGCCGCCGGCGCGGGGCCCAACGACGAGGCGATGAAGAAGGCACTGATCTTCGTCTCCCGCTGCCAGAACCTGGAGAGCGCCGACAACATGCTGCCGTTTGCGGCGAAGAATCCCGACGGCGGCTTCTACTACACGCCCGCCGCCGGCGGCGAGAGCCAAGCCGGGAAAACGCCCGACGGCGGATTGCGCAGCTACGGCTCGATGACCTACGCCGGCCTGAAGAGCATGATCTACGCCGGCGTCGGCCCCAACGATCCCCGCGTGAAGGCCGCCATCAAGTGGATCGAGAAACATTACGACCTGAGGACGAATCCCGGCATGGGCGGTTCCGGCCTCTACTACTACTACCAGACCGCCGCCAAGTCGCTCGACGCCGCGGGCATGAAGCAACTGACCGACGACGCCGGCAAGAAGCACGACTGGCGCCGCGAGTTGGCCGACGAGGTAATCAAACGTCAGCGGCCCAACGGCTCGTGGGTCAACACTGATCCGCGCTGGATGGAAGGGGAGCCCGCATTAGTGACCGGCTACGCCCTGCTGACGCTTTCCTGCTGCAAGCCGGCGGAAAAGAAGTGACCGTTGCAATCGTCGGAGAAAGAACCATGATTGACGCCAGCGATTTGTCTGCCTTGTACGCAGAGGCGTCGGAGGAGGACCGCGAATCGGCCGAGGCAGGAATCGCGGACTACGCGGAAGGGCTCGCCACGGAGGACTCGTTGTGAACCTATTCGATGCCATTGCCAGCCGTTACAGTTACCGCGGCGAGTTTGCCGATTCGCCCCTGCCGCGGGCGGATTTGGCGAAGATCGCGCAGGCGGGCATTCAGGCCCCCTCGGCCTGCAATGCGCAGGTTGTCTCGTTCGTGATCGTCGACGATGCGAAACTCGTCCGCCAGATCGCCGAAATCCTGGGAAAGCCCTTCTGCCTGACCGCCAAGGCGATGATCGTCTGCCTGGCTGACCCGCGGCCGGTCTACTCCAATCTGTCGTTTGCCGCCGAAGACTGCGCGGCGGCGGTCGAGAACATGCTGCTAGCGATCACCGCGCTGGGCTACGCCAGCGTCTGGCTCGACGGCGTCGTACGAGCCGAAGGCCGCGCCGTCCGCATCGGCCGCTTGCTCGACGTCCCCCCCGACCGCCAGGTCCGCATCGTCTTGCCGATCGGCGTGCCGGTCGAGCCGGGCGCACAGCGTGATCGATTTCCGTTCACCGATCGCGCCTGGTTCAATCGCTACGGCGGCGCCGATTGACCCCGTTTGGCCACCGCGTCCACGCAGCGGCTAAACGTTCGACCGATCATTACCCGTTGCCGTCCCCACTTTCCCCCCGAATTGACCGGCTTGGCCGCTGGTTTATAATGGAAGGGAGAAAGAAACGCCATGAAGAACACTACGCCGGCCAGCGTTTCGCGGTACGGTGCGGCTTTTCCGGCCGCAAGCAATCGGTGGCTGGCGGTATGCGCGGTGCTTTTCGCGGCATTAGCCACTCTCGCCGCCCCCGCATTTGCCAGGGACGAGCCGAAAGCGCCCAGGCAGATCGGCCGCTTCATCCAGGTTGCGCTGCCGATCAGCGATCAGACCGCCAAGCACGTCCGTCAGGTGGTCGGCCGCGCGATCGACAGGGCGAAAAGGGACAACGCCCGCTTGACGTTGGTTTTCGAGTTCCGCGCACCCAAGGGGCAGAAGGACGCCGGCCGCGGCAGCGATTTCAGCCAATCCTACAGCCTGGCCAACTATCTCTCCAGCGACGAGCTCAACGGCGTGCGCACGGTGGCGTATCTGCCCAATTCGGTCGAAGGACATGCCGTGCTGCCGGTGATCGCCTGCCAAGAGATCATCATGGCCAAGGACGCCACGCTCGGCGCGGCGGGCATCGACGAAAAGACGATTTCGCCCACCATGCGTAGCGCCTATTCCGAAATCGCCGGTCGGCGGTGGACGGTGCCGGTGGTGATTGCGTTGGGAATGCTCGATCCCGCCATCGAGGTTTTGCAGGTCAAGACGGACGAACGCGATCAGAAATACGTCACGCCGGAGGAACTCGAAGCACTGAAGAAGACGCACGCCACCGAACCGCCGGTCGTGGTGAAGCGGGCGGGCGAGCAGGGGATGTTTTCCGGCATCGAGGCCCGCCGCTGGGGACTGGCCAGCTACCTGGCCGCCGATCGCCGCGATCTGGCCAAGGCGTTGGAACTGCCCTCGACCACCATCGAGGACGACCCTTCGCTCGAAGGGGGATGGAAGGCGGTCCGCGTCGATCTGAAAAGCCCGCTGCTGGCCGATACCGTCGAGAAGGCGCAGCGCATGATCGAGGAGCAGATTCGCCAGGAACAGGTCAATTTCATCTGCCTCTGGATCGATAGCCCCGGCGGATCGGTTCGTGATGCAATGCAGTTGGCGAACTTCCTGGGCGATCTGGATCCGAGCAAGGTCCGCACGGTCGCCTACATTCCCAACGAGGCCCGCTCCGACGCCGCCATCGTCGCCCTGGCCTGCGACCAGGTCGTGGTCCATCCGCGCACGGTGCTCGGCGGATCGGGGGCCTACGAGCTCAGCCCCGACGAGGTCAAAGACGTGGTTCGCGTGATCCGCGAACTGGCGCCCCGCAAGGGACGTTCCTGGTCGTTGATGGCGGCGATGGTCGATCCGCATCTCGACGTCTATCGCGCCACCCGCCTCGGCAACGTCGAGTACTTCTGCGACGAAGAACGCCGCGAACAGTTGGAGCCCGGCAAGTGGAACATGGGCGAGCCGGTCACCGTGCCCAACAAGCCGCTGCTGGTCGACGGGACCAAGGCGGAGGAGTACCACCTGGCCAACTACGTCGTCGATAATTTCGCCCAATTCAAGCAATGCTACGGGCTGGAGGGCGATCCGACGCTGGTCGAGCCGGGTTGGGCCTCCGTGCTGATCGACGCTCTCGCCTCGCCGGGCGTGGCGGTGCTGCTGCTGATCATCGGCGGCTCGGCGCTCTACTTCGAATTGCACGCGCCGGGCGTCGGCATCGGCGCCTTCGTCGCCCTGGTCTGCTTCCTCTTGTTCTTCTGGAGCCGTTACCTGGGCCACACGGCCGGCTGGCTCGAAGCGCTGCTGTTCATCGCCGGGGTGAGTTGCCTGCTGCTGGAAATCTTCGTCATTCCCGGCTTCGGCATTTTTGGCCTGGGCGGCGGGGCAATGGTGCTGGCCTCGATTATCCTGGCCAGCCAGACCTCAAAATCCTTCATTCCGCAGAACGACTATCAGCGCGACGAGCTTTTCACCTCGCTGTTGACGGTGGCCGCCGCTTGTTTCGGCATGATCGCTTTTGCCGTGCTGCTGCGCAATCGCCTCCCCCATTCGCGGTTGTTCGGCAATTTCATGCTCGAGCCGCCGGCGGGCGAGGAGGCCGAAATCATCCGCCGCCGCGAGGCCCTGGTCAATTTCCACGATCTGCTGGGAACGCGGGGCACGACGACCACGCAACTGACCCCCTGCGGCAAGGCCCGCTTCGACGACCTGCTGGTCGACGTGATCGCCGACGGCGAAGTGATCGACCGCGGCACGGAGATCGAAGTCGTCGAGGTCCGCGGCAGCCGCGTGCTGGTGCGGAGAGTGGAGGAGGATGAGGGGCTGGGGGCTAGGGGCTAGGGGTCAGGGATCAGGGAAGAATGTCGCTTTACACCACGTTAACCGCTTGCGGCTTCGCAACGAGGACCGTTTTCGCTGCAACGCAATGCCCCACAATCCTCTGTCATGGATCGACGACGAACTGCTGGCGTTGCAGCGGCAGCACTTGCGGCGGCGGCCCGCGACTCGCCAGGGACCGCAAGCGGCGCGGTTGTCGCTCGACGGCCGCGAGCTGATCAACTTCGGCTCGAACGATTACCTCGGCCTGGCCGCCGACCCGCGGCTGGCCCAGGCGGTCGTCGAGGCCGTCGCCACGGAAGGCTGGGGCAGCGGGGCCAGCCCGCTGATCACCGGCCGGGCCGCTCTGCACCGCCGGCTGGAAGAGCGATTGGCCGCGTTCGAGGGGACGGAAGCGGCGCTGCTGTTCGCCTCGGGCTTCGCCGCCAACGCCGGCACGATCGCCGCCTTGGTCGGACCCGGCGACGCCGTCTACTGCGACCGCAAAAATCACGCCAGTCTGTTCGACGGCTGCCGCCTGTCGCGGGCCGACGTCCGCGTCTATCCGCACGGCGATTGGCGGCGCTTGGCGGCGTTGCTGGAGCAATCGAAAAAGTGCCGCCGACGCCTGATCGTCACCGACAGCCTCTTCAGCATGGACGGCGACTTGGCGCCGCTTGCGGAACTGGCCGATTTGGCGGAGAAGTTCGAGGCGATGCTCTTGGTCGATGAAGCCCACGCCACCGGCGTCTTTGGCCGGCATGGCCGCGGGGTGGCCGAACATCTCGGGGACTGTCCCAATTTTCGCGTCGGGGACTGTCCCAATTTTCGCGTCAGCGAAAATGGGACTGTCCCCCTTGGCGCCGCCACCCCCGGTCGCCCCAATTCGGAAAATCGCGTTCACGTGCGGATCGGCACTTTGAGCAAGGCCCTTGGCAGCGTGGGCGGTTTCGTCGCCGGTAGCCGGCCGCTAATTGAGTGGTTGGTGAATCGCGCCCGGCCGTACGTTTTTTCCACCGCTGCCCCCGCCGCCGCGTCGGCCGCCGCGCTCGCCGCGCTCGAAATCGTCGAGCAAGAGCCGCAGCGCCGCCATTCGCTTTTGGCCCGAGCCGAGACGTTGCGAAGTGAGCTTGCCGCCCGCGGTTGGAACACCGGCTCGTCGGTCAGCCAGATCATTCCGATCATCGTCGGCGATCCCGATCGCGCCGTGGAGTTGTCGCTGAAACTCCGCGACCACGGCCTATTCGTCCCAGCGATTCGTCCGCCGACCGTGCCGGAGGGCGAAGCCTGTTTGCGAATCAGCTTGACAACCAATCATACGGAAGAGATGATTGAACTGCTCATTAGGGATCTCGGCGAAGCGGAACGGATTTGACACGGGAGCACTAGGTTTACCACGGACACGGAGAACACTGAGGCGGAATGAAGAGAACCACAGATCAACACGGATAAACACGGACGGCGGCGGCGGAATTCGTGTCGCCAGCCGCGCCATCTGTGTTCGTTTGCGGTTTCTGCGCGCTTCTGGTCGTCTTCTCAGTGTCCTCCGTGCCTCCGTGGTGGGCTTTGCGCTCGTCAAGTAGCGCTGTAGTGTTGACCGGTGGCTAATAATCGCCAGAGAGCGGAAGGACAACATGGGCACTCCAACAAAAGTGATAGCCATCCTCGGCACCTACCGCAAAGCCGGCGTCATCGACTCGGCAGTCGAGGAAATCCTCGCCGCGGCGCGGGAGGCGGGGGCGGAAACGAAGAAAATCTACCTCATCGACCGGCACATCGAGTTCTGCACCAACTGCCGCGTCTGCACGCAACAGGAAGGGGACAGCCGCGGACAGTGCCTCTTGCAGGACGACATCCAGGAACTGCTCGACGAACTGGAACGCTCCGACGCCATCGTGTTGGCTTCGCCGATGAACTTCTGGACGGTCACCGCCGTGATGAAGCGCTTCATCGAACGGCTGGTCTGCTACGCCTACTGGCCCTGGGGAAATCTGGGGCCGAAGATACGCAAGCGGCAGAAAACCAAGCGGGCCGTGGTCGTGGCTACCTCCGCCGCCCCCTCGCTCTTGGCCCGGCTGACGACGCGAATGGTCAGTCTAATGAAAGGTTGCGCCAAGCTGCTGGGGGCAAAGACGGTGGACGTGCTTTTCATCGGCCTTGCCGCCGGCGAGCAGAAGGCCGACATCGGCGCCCGCGCCCGCAAGAGGGCCCGGCGGCTGGGGAAGAAATTGGCCAATTGGAACACCCCCCAGGCGTGATTTCCGAATCGCGGAAAACGTGGTATGATGGTGGCGTCGTCTCAGGTGGAGTCGGCGGACGGAGGCGAGTACTTGCAGCAGGAGACTTGCTGATGGCGAACACCTACACGGCGATCACAAAACAGGACGCGGACTGGTGGATCGGCTGGATCGAGGAAGTTCCCGGAGTAAATTGCCAAGAGCGAAGCCGCGAAGAACTGATCGAGAGCCTGCGGGTGACGTTGCGAGAGGCCCTGGAGTTCAACCGCGCAGAGGCGATTCAAGCGGCAATTCCCGATTACAGCGAAGAACCGCTGATCGTATGAAGCGCACCGAACTCTTGAAGCATCTCGGCGAACATGGTTGCGTCTTCGTGCGTGAAGGCGGTTGCCACTCGTGGTGGTTGAATCCCGCGCAGAATCGGCGATCCTCCGTCCCCCGACACGCGGAAATCCGAGATCGGCTGGCGCGGAAGATATGCAAGGACTTAGGGATTCCGTTCGTAAAGTAGCGACGACAGGAAACGTGGTATACTACTAGATCTGCTAGGACAGCGGTTTCAGGAGGCGACGATGACCATCGGCCAGTTGCGAAAGCGAGCAAAAGAACGATTGGACTCCCTCCCGCCAGCGAAAGTCCGAGTGGCTGCGGAGTTCTTGGACTACCTGGCTGCTACGGCTAGCCGGGATGCCACCGCTGAATTGTTGGAAGTACCGGGGCTGCTTCAAGACATCGATGGTGCGCCGCGACTTATCAAGAACGGCCGAACCAAGGACTGGCGAAACGTCCGCGCGGTCACCTGATTTTGTTGGTTTCGTCGCGGCATTCAAGGAGCGCGCGTCGTGAGACCCATACTGGGTAAGACAGCCCTGCTTGGCATTACCAGTTACGATCGGCAAGGGACACTGATCCGTCAGGAGCAGTTCGTTGGCAAGGTCGAATGGGCTGATGACCAACACGGCATTGTCATCCGCTGCGATAACGGCGACACAAAGACGGTTCCACCAGACTTCAGGGCAGTCCTATATGCGCCGCGGGGCACATATCGCCATCAAGCCACCGGCGAGGTTGTGACAGATCCGAATTACCTGCTGTCGTGGCGCACACGGCCCGCGGAGGATGCCAACTCGTCGGCGGAATGGAAGCCCAATTATGCGCCATTCTTTCAATACGGATCGCCGCGAGACTGGGAGTTTGAATATCGCTTCGACGAACAGTACGTCAAAGAACTGATCGAAGTCGCCGGCCGGGACTACTTGAGTAAGCAGATTCTGATGGGCATAACGCATTGTCGCTCTGTGGGCGAAGATGAAGAAGTCGTGCGACAAGAGCAACTTTATGGGAAGATCGTGCGAATATCGTACGAGGAAGGGGTTGTGGTTCTGCTGGCAGACGGAAATGAAACTGACCTCCCGCCGGACCTGTCTCTTATCCAACCCGGGCCGCCGGGAAGATATCGCTTGAGGTCGACGGGGGAGGCCGTGGAAGACCCCGATTTCATCACCATGTGGGAAGAAGGAGAAGCCCGGGAGCCCTCCTGACGGCAGACTGAATGCAGGTTTCCATGATGTGGCAGCACGAATCCGACGACGGCACGCGGTTGATCTGCGATCTTTGCCCGCGGCATTGCGCACTGAAGCCGGGCGAACGGGGCTTCTGCTTCGTGCGCGAAAATCGCGACGGCCGGGTCGTTTCGACGACCTACGGACGCAGCACCGGCTTCTGCGTCGATCCGATCGAAAAGAAACCGCTGAACCAGTTCTATCCCGGCACGCCGGTGCTCTCGTTCGGCACGCCGGGCTGCAACCTGGGCTGCAAGTTCTGCCAGAATTGGACAATGTCGCGCAGCCGCGACGTCGAGGCGGCCTGCGAACGTGCCTCGCCCGAGGCCATCGCCGCCACGGCCCGCCGCCTCGGCTGCCGCAGCGTCGCCTTCACCTACAACGATCCGATCATCTGGGCGGAATACGCCATCGACACCGCCAAGGCCTGCCACGCCCTCGGCGATAAAGGGGACAGTCCCATTTTCGCTGGCGCGAAATCGGGACAGTCCCCGCAGGCATCAAGACCGTGGCGGTCACCTCCGGCTACATCACCGACACCGCCCGGGCGGCGTTCTACCAGCCGATGGACGCCGCCAACGTCGATCTGAAGGGCTTTAGCGAAGAGTTCTATCGCGACTATTGCGCCGGGCGGTTGCAGCCGGTGCTCGATACGCTCCGCTGGTTGGTCTACGAGAGTCAGACCTGGGTGGAAATCACAAACCTGATCATCCCCGGGGCCAACGATTCGCCGGCCGAGATCGAGCGGATGTGCCGCTGGATCGCCGCCGAGTTGCGGCCCGACGTGCCGCTGCATTTTTCGGCGTTCCATCCCGATCACAAGCTGACCGATCGCGGGCCGACGCCGCCGATCGTCCTCCAGCAGGCCCACGACATCGCCCGCGCCGCCGGATTGCACTACGTCTACACCGGCAACGTCTACGACCCCGAGCACCAGCACACCTACTGTCCCGGTTGCGGCCGAGCGGTCATCCGCCGCGACGGCTACACGATTTCCGCGTTCGAGATCAAGGGCGGCCGCTGCGTCCACTGCCAAACCCCGATCGCCGGCCGCTTCGACGACGCGGCGGGGACTTGGGGCGGCCGGCGGATGCCCGTCAGAATTCAAGACTGAAGCAAGGAGCCTGCTATGGATAGTTCGTCGCCCGAGTCCCCGGACACGCCCGGCCCTGCCGCGCGGCCGGAGTTTACGAAGGAACAAGAGGCGACGCTGCTGCTGGCGGCGTGCCGGCGAGTGACGGCGGCGGTGCGGCGGCAGAAGGCGGAATCGACCGGACGCCTGCTGGGCGACGTGGCAAAAACCCGCGTCTACGGCGCGTTCGTGACGCTGCGGCGGGAAGGACGGCTGCGGTCGTGCTGCGGGCATCTCGGGCCGGTGGTGTCGTTGGACCATGCGTTGGACCATGCGGCTGACCGCGCGGCGACCGATGACCCACGGTTTCCGCCCATCGCCCGTTCCGAATTGAACCAACTCGACGTCGACGTGTGGGTGCTGTGGGGGCCCGAGCCGGTGACCGCCCGCGGCGAAGACCGCATCGCCGCGGTGGTGATCGGCAAGCACGGCCTCTTGATCGAGCGCGGCTACAATCGCGGATTGCTGCTGCCGGGCGTGGCGGTCGAGCACGGATTCGACGCGAAAACGTTCCTGCAACAGGTCTGCGTCAAGGCGGGCTTGCCCACCGACGCTTGGAAGCGAGACGACACCTCGCTGATGATCTTCGAGGGGCAGGCGATTCAGGGGCGGATGGCCGACGTCTGTCCGCCGAGCGGCGAGGACGACGTACGGCCGGCGGCCGTGGCCGGCAGGTTCTATCCCGGCACTCCGCGCGAGGTGCAGAGCGAGTTGGACCAGTTGTTCGCATCGCTGCCGCCGTCGCCGCCGCAGCCGTGGGCTGGGGCGATGGCACCGCACGCCGGTTGGGTCTATTCGGGCAGGCTTGCCGCCGCGGTGTTCAGCCGCATCGCGATTCCCGACTGTGCGATCGTGCTTTGCCCGAAACACCGGGCGGGGGGCGCGCGTTGGGCGGTGGCCCCGCATCGGCGATGGCTCTTCCCCGGCGGCGAGTTGGCCTCCGATCCCGAACTGGCCGCGCGGCTGGCCGACGGCGTCGAGGGGCTGGAGCTCGACGCGGACGCGCATCGCGAGGAGCACGCCATCGAAGTGCAGTTGCCGCTGTTGGCGCGGTTGGCCCCGCGGCTTCGCGTGGTGGGGATTACGGTGGGCGACTCTCCGCTGCCGGAGTTGCTGCGGTTCGGCGTGGCGATGTCGGTGGTGCTCCGTGACATGCCGCAACGGCCGCTGCTGCTGGTTTCCAGCGACATGAACCACTTTGCCGACGTTGCTGCGACGCAGCGTCTCGACGGCCTTGCCCTCAACGCCATCGCCACCCGCGATCCCGAGTTGGTTTACGAGACGGTGCGGCAAAATCGGATCAGTATGTGCGGCCTGGCGCCGTGCGTAGTGGTGATGGAGGCTCTGCGGTGGTTGGGCTTGCTGAATCGTTGCGAATCGGTCGGCCGCGCCACCAGCGCCGATGCCGGCGGCCCCAGCGATCGCGTTGTCGGCTATGCGGGGCTGTTGTTCGGTTAGAAGTCGCGTCAAAATAAGTTGACGAGTTTTTCTGTAGGGAACGCCCTCCGCGGCGTTCCGGGCGGCGAGGGAAGCGCCGTTATTCGCCGCTCCCAGAACGCCGCGGAGGGCGTTCCCTAATGGGTTTTGACAGCCAAAATCGGTAGTGAATTCAAGGTATTGTGCTAGCACACCACTGCTAGCAGGCGCATTTTGTGGTTGCCTTTGGCGGCGTTGCTTGAGAGTAATTGAAAGGAGGGTCCATGAAGTAACTTCGCAAAGGAGGATGAATCGTCATGTACCAGCGAACTTTGAAACTTTCACAGGCTCAGCGCAGGACGTTGGTTGAGTATCGGAACCATGATCGGCGTCCGGACGTGCGGGAACGGTGTGCGGCGATCTTGAAGGTCGCCGACGGCCAATCACCTCATGCGGTAGCGACTCAGGGACTACTGAGACCGCGAGATCCTGACACCGTGTACCATTGGTTGGATTGCTATGAACAACACGGGATCGAAGGACTGTTGCGGCGGCGGCAGGGAGGCAGCCGTCGCCGTCCCTTTCGAGCAGCGGGAACAGGTGTTGGAGCGGCTGCGGCAAGGCCCCGGCGAGGAAGCTCGCCGCGAGGCGATGCCGACAGCCGCTGGTCCGCCGCCCAGCCGCTGGACGTTGCGGACCATTCGCGCCAGCATTAAGACGATCCAGAATTACACGCTCAGTGGCGTGTGGCGGTGGCTCCGTCGCAAACTGGGAGTGAAATTGCGTTCGGGTCGGGTCCAGCATTTTAGCCCGGATCCGCAGTATCGAAGCAAGGTAGCCAAACTGAAACGATGCCTGCGAGCAGCGGCGCAACCCCCAGGAAACGACATTGCTGTTCATCGACGAAATGGGGTACGCCGTCTGGCCCGAGCCGGCGCCGAGTTGGGCTGCCGCCCCGCCCGCGGCTCCACCGCAAGCGGATCGGCAACAGTCCAACAATGGGCTGTGGCGTGTGATCGGCGGCCTGAACGCCTGCAGCGGAAAAGTGACCTACGTGGACAACTACATTATCGGTCGAGCCAAGGTCATCGAGATGTATGAACGGATCGCGAAAACTTACGCTCGCGCCAAGACGATCTACGTCGTTCAAGACAATTGGTCGATCCATACTCATCCCGACGTACTCACGGCCGTGGGGGCATATCCTCAAATCAAGCCAATCTGGTTGCCGACTTACGCCCCCTGGCTGAACCCGATCGAAAAATTATGGCGATGGCTGAAGGAGACAATCCTCAAAATGCACCGTTTGGCCAACGACTGGCCCGCCTTGCACCAGCGCGTCACCGACTTCCTGGAGCAATTCGCCCGCGGCTCGAAACAGCTTCTGCGGTACGTAGGGTTGCTCGGCAACGGTCAACTGGCCCAATCGCTGCATTTTACGTGATTACTACCGAATCTGTTTGTCAAAACCCATCAGGACTATTGTTCGGTTAGCCTGCGTTTCTCACTACACGAGGAAAACGCGCGACACTGTGTCCGGTGGGGCAGACATTCCTGTCTGCCAGATGTGCCGCCCTTTCTTGCGGCAGACAGGAATGTCTGCCCCACCGTTCTAAGAAATGCGGGGTAGCCCCCGCCCGCCCCATACGAACCAACTTAAGGGTTTTGGTCTTTCAACAAAACAGGGAAGTCCTTAAACCAGCGGGTGTTACATCCCAACAAGCTGGAAGAAGGAGCTTCCCCATGCGAATCGTAGCGGAAGTTGCGGTGGCCGTGCAAGCGGTGTTTGGAACATCCATCGACGATTTGACGCGTGCCACCCGTTGTGTGCAACGGCAACGCAGGTTCTCCGGCGCGTCGCTGGCAAGAACCCTCGTGCTGACGGTCCTGATGCGGCCCGCCGCCAAGAACCGCGATTTTCAAGCAATGGCCGCCAAAGCGGGAGTTCACGTGACCGAGGAGGCCATTGACCATCGCTTCAGCGACGAACTGGTGTCGTTTCTCGAAGCAGTCCTTCAACAAGCCGTCTCTCAAGCATTGGCCGGACAAGCTTCGACTGCGGCTCTGCTGCAAAAGTTTTCGGACGTTCGCATCGGCGACAGCACCACCTTGACGCTGCCGGACGAATTCGCCGAGCGATTCCCAAGTTGCGGCGGCTCGGAAAACGCTGCCCTGGCGGCCATGAAAATCCAAGTCTTGTGGAGCCTGCTGAGGGGCCAACTCCTCGGATGGCAGATCACCTCCGGCCGCGCCAGCGACGCCAAGAGCGAAATCGCGGAAGCTCTGCCTCCCGCCGGCTCGTTGTCCGTATTCGACCTGGGCTATTTTTCGTTGGAACGGTTTCGTCGGGCGGGCGAAGCGGACGCCTATTGGATTTCGCGTTTGCAGCACGGCACAAAAGTTTTCGACGCGGCGGGAAAAAGCCTTGATTTGCCGGCCTTTTTGCGGGAGCACGGCGGAAACGGCTTGCTGGACATTGCGATCTTGTTGGGCGAGAAGGATCGGATTGCCTGCCGATTGATTGCGGTGCGCGTGCCGGAGGAAGTGGCCGCGCGGCGGCGTCAACGAGTCCGCGAGAATGCCCGCGACCACGGCCGAGAGCCGTCGCAAGAATACCTGGAACTTCAAGGATGGACGATCTTTGTCATGAACTGCGGCGAGGAGTTGCTGACGTGGAAGGAAGTGGTGGTATTGTATCGTGCCCGCTGGCAAATCGAACTGTTGTTCAAGCTGTGGAAGTCGCACAATCACGTGGCGGAGTTGGAAGCGGGCGCCTCGCCGCAACGTCAACTGGCAGTGCTGTATGCAAAACTGATTGGAGTGGTCGTACAACATTGGATTCTCTTGAGCGCGGCGTGGCATGATGTTCGGCGTAGCTTGCGCAAGGCCGCCGCCATCGTCCGCGATTGGATCGTTCTCTTGCTCGCCGTCTTGGACGATGACGAACGTCTGCGTGATCTTCTCGGTCAATTGGCAGCCGCCGTTGCCAAAACCGCCCGCATCACTCGCCGCAGAAAACGCCCCAGTTTGTTCCAACTCCTTGAAAATCCTGAACTTCTGGACTACACGGCCGCTTAAGTTGGTTCGTATGGGGGTAGCCCCCGCCCGCCCTTCTCCGGTGGCTGTTAGCCGTCGGCTGTTTTTTCTTCCGCTGTCGAAGAACCGGGGCCCACGGCGGGCTTGTGAGCCAGCCAGGGAGTGAGCATTCGCTTGAGGCGGTTCATCACGGCGGACGACGGCGAAAACTCGCATTCGGCGGCCATCAGGTAGGAACGGAAGCTGATGAGAAGCTCGCGTGCGTGCGCGCTCACCTCGCTCTGGCGGCGGTTGCGGGTCGCGCGCGTGCTGACCGTGATCTTGATCTTCGTCCGCGTCGCGCCGGCTGCGGTGGTGGGCGTTTCCTCCTCCATTTGCACGTCGACGCAGAGCGGGGCAGGGCGATCGGTCAGACGGCGAAGTCGCCCGGCCCGCTTGTCGTTGATCTCCATCCGCACCTGATTGCCGTTGACGGCGATGATTCGCGCCTGATGATCGGCGACGAAACCGCGCAACTTCTCGACGGCGATCTTCACCGGCACCGGCGTGACCAGATGCTGCTCGAAAAGATCGCTGGCGCGGGCCGATTTCAACAAGCGCGAGCTCGCCCGCATCAATTCCGCCTCGCCGCCGATGCCCGTTCCAAGCTGAACGATGGTGTTGCGTCCGGCGGCCTTGGCCATCAACAGGGCGCGGTCGGCGCGGCGGAGCATCGTTTCCGGCGTGTCGCCGGGCTGGACCTCGGTCACGCCGATGCTGACCGTCACCGCTCGGCCCCCCATCTTCGGCTGCGCAATCTGACTGAGCGACTTGCAGACTTGTTTCGCCCGGCGAGCGGCGGAGGCGTTGTCGCAATCGGCGCAGAGCACGACGAACTCCTCGCCGCCGTAGCGCGCCACCAGATCGCCCGGCCGGCATGAACTTTTCAGCAAGGAAGCCAGGCTCTTGATCACGTCGTCGCCCGCCTGATGTCCGTAGTGGTCGTTGACCAGCTTGAAGCGGTCCAGGTCGCACATCAACAGGCTGCACGGCACCTGTTGCTGCTGATGGGTGGCGACGAACATCGCATGCACGCGGTCGAATTCCGCCCGATTCGCCACCTGGGTCAACGCATCTTTCGTGGCCTTTTCGTGCAGGTTTTGGCAGCGTTGTTCCAACGACGTCTCGGAGGAGGCGTCGTGGAAGACCAGAACGGCCCCGTGGGTTATGCCCTTCTGGTCGATGACCGGAATCGCGTGGGCATCGACGGCCACCGGCTGCTGCCGCCGGCCGAGAATCGTCAACCGCCGCAGCGATTGCACGCCGCAGCGGATCGCCGTGCGCACCGGGCAGTCGCTTTCGCCGACGGGATCCCCTTTCTCGTCGCAAAGGCCCAGCAGAAGCGGATGCCACAACTGGCTGCGAATGCTGGCGCCGGAAATGCCCGTCAGCCGCTCCGCCCCGCGGTTCCACAACATGACCCGACTGGCGGCGTCGATGAACACCACGGCGTCGTACATGGTGTCGAGCAGGCGGCCCTGGAATATCGAGTCGACACCGGGCTCGATCGCCGGCGCGGCGTCGCCGTTGAACTCCCAAGGAGCGTTGGCCAAAGTTGAGGCCAACAATCGCAGCCAGCGGCTGGCCGCCTCTCCGCGGAACGTCGTCTGATCGCGGCGGCAGAACTCGTCGAACTCCGCGACCAACTGCGGATCGAATTGCTTGCCCGCGCAATCGAATAATTCGGTCATCGCCCGCTCGTGCGAAAACGCAGGCCGATAGACGTGGTCGGTCGTCATGGCGTCGAATGCCTCGGCCACCGCGATCATGCGGGCACCCAGCGGGAGCCGCGGACCATCGACGGCAAAGCCGCTGCGGCTGCCGTCGTACCAGGCCAGCATGTTTTCCACGATTTCCAGAATCCGCCGCGATGTGCAACTCCGGCGGAGAATGCTCAGGCTCATCTTCCGCGAGCGTGCCATGACCGCCTTCTCGTTAGCGTCCAGCGTTTCCGGCTTCAACAAGATGTCGTCGGGCGCGCCGATCACGCCGACGTCGTGCAGCAAGGCGGCGATTTCGATGTCGTCGCGTTCGTCGTCGGGCAAACCCATTTGTGCCGCCCAGGACGAGCAAGTCAGCGCCACCCGCAGCGCATGACCCGCCACCGCCGCATTCTTGCACTCCAACGCGGCAAACAGTCCGGCCGCAACCCCCAAACGCGCCTGCACCAAGCGTTCGTCGATCGTCTCGCCGAACACCGGCGGCAGCACCTTGCTGGCAACCGTCATCACCTCCAATTCCCTCAGCAGGGAATGAAGTTCGGTCATCCAGCGCTCGGCCGAGTCCGGAGCGGTTGCGATCTCCGCGGAGGGGAGAGATTTAGATTCAAGGGGGGGTTCCGGCGCGTTGTTCATGGTGCTGATATCAATGCAGTGCGGACTAGCCCGGGTGCCACGTGTCTGTAGCGGCGCATCCAACGGCCGCTGGACCCAGTCACGGGCTGGCCAGTCATTGAAAACGTAGGTCACGTATGGAGTTGGGGCAAAACAAGGGCGGTTGGGGTGGCAGTTGTACTGCCGCCCCCGATTGGCGGCGTTTTCCGCGGGTGGCAGTGCAACTGCCACCCCAACAAGTGAGGGCTCTCGGCGGCGAACCGTCCGCGGGCACCACACGGAAACATGTACCACTTGGGAGGTTTGCAACGATTGTCACTGCCGTAGTGAAGTTGCCGTCGGCGACGTGCCGAAAACTGGTTTGAGATAGTGCGCTTTCACCCTTTGACCGACCTTGCCGTGCCGCTCGAAGCTTCCAGTTCGTTCCGCCGTGGCGGCCTGCGCGACGACCGCCGTCGCCGGCTGTTGGCCGACGATCTCTCCGCGCCAGACGACGATGTGCCGCATCGCACGTGGCCCGACGGCGGCAACTCGCAGCGGCGGCCGGAGTATTATGGAAACGCCGAATTCCTCGAACGCCAATGGCAACTGCTCGATCTCGTTCCCCGTCGGCTGCCGGTGTTGATACTGTTGTTGCTGGCAGGTGGCGCCGTCATCGCCGGACTTGAGGTCGTCTACGCCTGGATGGTCCAGCGGGCGGCGGCCGGCGGCGCGGTTGCCGCCGCACTCGACGTCGCGGCCAAAGGCAGCCTCGCCTGCTGGTTCTCCTCGCTGACTCTGCTGGCTGCCGCCGTGGCGGCCCTGCTCGTGTACACCGTCCGCCGACATCGCACCGACGACTACCACGGACGGTACCGCGTTTGGCTTTGGGCGGCGGGCTGTTGGTTCTTGCTGGCCACCGATCAAGCGGCCAGCCTCCGCGAGGGGTTCCGCGGCCTGATGATCGGCTGGATGGGCACGCCCATGTGGCGCGATGGGGCACTCTGGTGGGTGGTCGTGTATGTCCTGCTGCTCGGGGCGATCGGTTCGCGGCTGCTGCTGGATATGCGGCCCAGCCGGCTTTCGATCGCCGCCCTGACCGCCGCCGCGATCGCCTACGGATTGGCGCTGGCCTGCCATCTCGGCTGGAGGCCAATCGGGACTGCCGTCGGCGAGGTGATGTTCCGCACGGGGAGCGAAATGGCCGGCCAACTGATGCTCTTGGCCGCAATGGGGCTCCACGCCCGCTATGTCCTGCTCGACGCGCAGGGACTCGTGCCCCATCCCGAGCCGCGAAAGACCGCGGAGCCGGACGAGGATGAGCCAAGCAAGACGGAAGCGGTGAAGGTGCTTCCGGCCGCCGGCAGCCGCTGGCGGGCGATCGACCCGCCGCACGCCGCTTCGCCGCCGACGTACCAGCGTTCCGCCCCGCAGCCCGCCGCCGCGCCGCTGGCCAGGGCCGCCGCCACGCCCGTCGCCAGTCCATCTCCGGCCAATGGCAAGCTGACCAAGGCCGAGCGCAAGGCCCTGAAAGAGCGTCTGCTCCGCGAGCGGCAAGAACGGGAAAAACGGAAGTGGTGATGGACCTCGCCGGTCGTTGATTGAAGGGCTGCGGCAAGAATTCTTGGCAGACAGTCTTGGGGCCGAAGGCCCTGCGGTTCGCCCAGCCCAGGGCACCGCCCTGGGGAACGGGAGCTAACAGGTCCGAGTATCGGCCCAACGGGCCAACGATTCGATGAACGGTTGGCCCGTTGGGCCGACAACGTCGTTCTCTTGCACCACTGCCACCCAGGGCGATGCCCTGGGCTGGCCGAATCGTGCTCCTTCGGAGCAATTGCGACCTCGCCAGCAAATCTTGCCGCACCCGATTGAAGATTGTTGATTGTCGCTTGATGAGTTATGATTCCCACTGATCAATCGACATTCAACCATCATCAATTACATGGTTCGCACCCGATTCGCTCCCAGTCCCACCGGTTACCTGCACATTGGCGGGGTACGCACCGCGCTGTTCAATTGGCTCTTCGCCCGGCAACACGGCGGGCAGTTCATCTTGCGGATCGACGACACCGATCAGCAGCGAAACGTGGAAGAGGCGTTGCAGCCGATCCTCGACGGCCTCCAGTGGCTGGGCATCGACTGGGATGAAGGCCCGCGCGTCGGCGGCCCCTTCGCTCCCTATTATCAGTCGCAACGATTGGATCGCTATCAGGCGGCGGTGCAAAAGCTGTTGGCCAGCGGCCACGCTTACTACGACTACGCCACGACCGAAGAGACTCAAGCCGAGCGGGCCGCCGCCGAGAAAGAGAAGCGCCAGTTCCGCTACAGCCGCCGCTTCATGGCCGAGACGTCGGCCGATCGGGCGCGATTCGAGCAACAGGGGCGGCAGGCCGTGGTGCGATTGAAGATGCCGCAGGAGGGGACGCTTGTCTTGGAGGACGTGGTCCGCGGCCGCGTCGAGTTCGATTGGGCCCGCGAGCAAGATCACGTCGTGCAGCGGACCGACGGCACCTGCCTGTACCACTTGGCCAATGTGGTCGACGATTACGAGTTGCAGATCACGCACGTGATTCGCGCCGAGGAGCATCTATCGAACACGCCGCGGCAGGTGTTCATGCTCGAAGCCCTCGGCTATCCGCGGCCGATCTACGCCCATCTCCCCTTCGTGGCCGAGCCGGGCAGCAAGAACAAGCTGAGCAAGCGCAAGCTCGACAAGTACCTGAAGAATCGCGACTTCGCCCAATTGGTCGAGCACGGCCGCAAGATCGCAGAGGCCGTCGGCCACGCCGTCGATGCCGACAGTTTCAATCCGGTCATCGTCGATTTCTACCGCACCGTCGGTTACCTGCCCGAGGCGATCGTCAATTACATGGCCCTGTTGGGCTGGTCGCTCGACGACAAGTCCGAGCATTTTTCCATACAAGAGTTGATCGAGAAGTTCTCCTTGGATCGCGTGGTGAAATCGCCGGCCAGTTTCGACCCGAAGAAACTGCAAGCGTTCGAGGATTGGCACTTCCAGCAGCTTTCGCCGCAGCGGAAAATCGAATTAGTGATACCGTTTCTCGAAAAAGCCGGGCTGGTTCGATCGCCGATCGCCGTCGAGCAGCGGCAGATCGCCGAAAAGGTCATCGCCGCGGCCGGGGATCGCATCAAAGTCGCCGGCGACATTTTGGCATTCGACGATTTCTTCCGCGGCGACGATCAGTTGATCTACGACGAGCCGTCGTTCGATAAGTACGTTCGCAATCCCGACGCCGCCGCGCTATTGACGAAATTCCGCGATTGTTTGGCAACAGTCGAACCCTTCGACGTTCCAACGCTCGAAGCAACGATGCAGCAGTTCGTCGCTGCCGAAGGAATCAAGATTGGCCAGATCATTCACCCGGTTCGCGTCGCGGTTACGGGCAAGTCGGTCGGATTAGGGCTGTTCGACACGCTGGCGATCCTCGGCCGCCAACGGGCGCTGCGGCGGATCGAAGTGACGATGGCAAGAATCTGACGGGGAATTGCAGCAATTGCGTTGAACGGTACAATTCTCTCATGGAAAGCAAGTACCAAATCATCGTCCGCTGGAGCGACGAGGACGCTGCGTATATCGCCGAGGTTCCCGAGTTGTCCGGCTGCAAGGCCGATGGACAGACTCGCCAAGACGCTGTGACAAATGTTGAGCGGGCGATTCAAGAATGGATCGAAAGAGCCAAGAAGCTTTGCAGGCCGATACCGGAACACAAGAACAAGCCTCCTCGTCGGCTGGGGCGTGCGGTTGGGGTTCTGAAAATTATCGAAGATGACGACTCGCACCTGGAAGACTTCAAAGAGTACCGTCGTAAGAAGCGTGGCTGTATTGAGAGAAGCAAAGCGGTATTTGTGCCCGAGCGAGATGCAATCGAGGATTTCCGTTCTGAGCGGGTGGGAGACTTCGTTCGTTACTGGAGCGAGTTCTACAAATACGACGTGAAGATTTTTGGCAGCAACTCCAAGAGTATCGATTACTTTCGCGAGTTGAACATCCGTGATAACGAGTCGCTTTGCGATTTGACAAAGGAAAACATCCAAAGACTTCTGCGGTGGAAAGATCCCCACATACTCACGCAGGTGATTATGACTGGTCCCCATAGGGGCAAGGACAATCCACGAGTAAAGCGTGTACTCGATCGACTCGATGACATCAATAGATTCCGACGAGGCGAGGTCGAAGAATCTGACGTTTGCGCTTTAGCCGATAGCATTTTTAGCAGCGGGATTGTCTTTCGAGTATTTCTCCTGCACATCGCAAAGCCCCACATGTATCCCATCGCAGACCAACACGTTTTCAGAGCCTATGGGTTGCATGCGAAGAAACCCGACAATTGGAAGCCCGATAGCTGGACAGAATACAATGAGTACAGGGGCCACTTCCACCGAATCGCGGATGCGATTGGTATCCAGCGAACGATAGGCAATATCGAGAATCTCAAGAAGATTGACAACGCATTGTGGGCTTTCGGGAAGTTCCTGAAGAGCTACGCGCTGATGCGTTAGGGTGCCGGCTTTAGGGTCGTTTACGACCCTTTCCGCCGTAGGCGGTTCAGGCCCGGCGTTTACGCCGGGTTGGGAGGAGACGACGAACGGTATTGTCAGGCTCGTTTACGAGCCTCCTGCCATGATGCAGGGACGCAACGTATGGGCCATAATTACTACAGTGAAATCAATCTGCACGTTACGTGGCATACGAAGGATAGCCTACCGCTGCTGACGCCGCAGGTGCGGGATATCGTCTATCGGTGTTTGCGTCAACGATTGGTCAATACGCCGGGAGTGTTCTTTCACGAAATCGGCGGCATCGAAACGCATGTGCATTTGGTATTGAGCGTCCCGCCAACGTTGTTGGTTAGCGAGCTTGTCGGCCAGTTGAAGGGAGCATCCTCGCACGAGGTGAACCAGCAATTCGATCTGCGCGACAAGAGACTACAGTGGCAGGCGGGCTACGGAGCAGTGAGTTTCGGCACGCGGGATTTGGAGTGGGTGAAGGAATACGTCCAAAATCAGGAAGAGCACCATTCGTCGGGTCGCGTATATGATCGGTTGGAACGGATTTCGGAGATTGAAGCCCGAGCAAACGAAGAGGAACCCCGTGAACGGGGTTGACAGAGCAATCGCGTGGCGTTCGCCCAGCCCGGCGTGAACGCCGGGCCTAAACCGCCTGCGGCGGGAACGCCCGTGAACGGGCGTAAGGCCCTCCGCGCGATCGCCGACAAACCATCGGAATTGATACCAACGTCGAACATCTGACATTCAGAATCAGTAGAGAACCAATAATGACCGTTGACAACTCGTGCAACACTACCCCACAATCCACCGACTTCATCCGCGAGATCATCCGCGAGGATAATCGCACAGGCAAACACAACAGCCGGGTACACACCCGCTTTCCGCCCGAGCCGAACGGCTACCTGCACATCGGCCACGCGAAGTCGATCTGCCTGAACTTCGGCATCGCCCGCGAGTTCGGCGGGCTGTGCAACCTGCGCTTCGACGACACGAATCCCAGCAAAGAGGACGTCGAGTACGTCGATTCGATCATGGAGGACGTCCGCTGGCTGGGCTTCGATTGGGACGATCGCCTCTATTACGCCTCCGGTTATTTCCAGCAGATTTATGACTGGGCGATCCAACTCATCAAGGCCGGCAAGGCGTACGTCTGCGACCTCGATGCCGACCAGGTGCGCGAAACCCGCGGCACGCTGACCGCGCCGGGCACGAATAGCCCTTACCGCGACCGCTCGATCGCGGAGAATCTCGACCTCTTCCAACGGATGAAGGCCGGCGAGTTTCCCGACGGCTCGAAAACGCTGCGGGCGAAAATCGACATGGCCTCGCCCAATCTGAACATGCGCGACCCGGTGATGTACCGCATCCTGCGGGCCACGCACCATCGCACCGGCGACACGTGGTGCATCTATCCGACCTACGATTTCACGCACGGCCAGTCCGACTCGATCGAGCGGATCACGCATTCGATCTGCACGCTGGAGTTCGAGAACCACCGGCCGCTGTACGACTGGTACATCCGTGAGTTGGGCATTTTCCCGCCGCAGCAGATCGAGTTCGCCCGGCTGAATCTGACGTACACGGTGATGAGCAAGCGGTTCCTGCTGCAACTGGTGAAGGACGGCCGAGTCAGCGGCTGGGACGACCCGCGGATGCCGACGATCTGCGGCCTGCGCCGCCGCGGCTACACGCCCGAAGCGATTCGCGATTTCTGCGCGACTATCGGTGTCTCGAAAGTCGATAGCGTTGTCGATATCGCCCTGCTGGAGCATTGCCTGCGGGCCAACCTGAACAAGTGGTCGCCGCGGGTGATGGGCGTCTTGCGGCCGCTGCGGGTGATTATCGACAACTATCCCGAGGGCCAGGTCGAAGAGATGGACGCGGTGAACAATCCCGAAGACGCGAGCATGGGCACGCGCAAAGTGCTATTTTCGCGGGAGATCTACATCGAGCAGGACGATTTCCGCGAGATTCCGCCCAAGAAATACCACCGGCTCTGTCCCGGCCAGGAGGTGCGGCTGCGCTACGCGTATCTGGTGCGTTGCACGAAGGTGGTGAAAGACCCGACGAGCGGCGCGGTTGTCGAAGTGCATTGCAGCTACGATCCGGCCACCCGCGGCGGCAACACGCCCGACGGCCGCAAGGTGAAGGGCACGATCCACTGGGTGTCGACGGCCCACGCACTGCCGATCGAGGCCCGACTCTACGACCATCTCTTCACCAAGCCGAATCCCTACGACGTTCCCGCAGGCCACGATTTCATCATCAACATGAATCCGCACTCGCTCGAACGCATCGACGCTTTCGTCGAGCCGAGTCTCAAAGGGGCCGCCCCCGGCAGCCGCGTGCAGTTCGAGCGGCTCGGATATTTCTGCGTCGATCCCGATTCCACGCCGGAAAAGCTCGTATTCAACCGCACGGTGTCGCTCGTCGATACGTGGGCGAAGATCGAGAAGAAGGGGTAAGGCGGAGGGATTGGGGATTAGCGATTGGAAACGCCCCGCGACCGCGGTTGTGGGCAGATAGATGTCGTTTAGCCGCCGCGTCCACGCGGCGTTGCGATGCGTTTGCATTACCGTCGTTTAGCCGCGCCCCGAAGGGAAGCGAGGTCGCTGAACCGTTTAGCCGCCGCGTCCACGCGGCGTTGCGCGGCGACGAAAGAAAAGATCATGCGGGCGGTGGGAGAATAGCCAGTGCGGCCGATGCTCACCTCATTCGCCGGAATAGCGCTCTTACTCGTCCTGGCCACGAGCGGTCCAATTGTCAAAACCTGTCTTGCACAGCAGCCGGCGACGCAGCGAGTGCATCGCGCAACGCCGAAGCGGTGGGTTCAGGGCGAATATGACGAAATTCGGCCGTGCTGGGGCATCGCGAAGGGACTGTTGTTTGGGATTCATCCCGGCGTGGGGAAGGGCGATCACCACCCGCGTGGATTGATACGCCTCTACTCGCCCGTGCTGCCCGGCGGAAAATACGACCTGATCAACTTCATCGCCATCGAGCCGATTGTCGCCGGGCGGCGCGGGTTCAGCGAAATGGAACGCAGCCGGCTCGACGGCGTGCAGGGCAAGCGAATTTGGACGGCGGCATCCCCAACGGCGCCAGGCGACTTCGCCAAGCTGGAGCCGGGCAAGATTACTCGGCTTGCCGGCGGCGTCGAGCAGTTGGAACTGACGTTGCGCGTCGAGAAGTTCGACAACGGCGCGCACGTGTATCTGGTCATAAGGCAGCGGAGCGATCTGCCCGACGAAATCGAAATGACGATCCACAAAGAACCCGACGGCAAGACGCCGCAATACGTCATGCTCTCGGCCACGATGGGGAACAAGGCCCGCGCTCGCCTGCTCTGGCTGGCCGACGGACCGCGAAGCGCCCGGCAACTCTATCCCGACTTTTCCGGCGATGGTTTTGCGGCCACCACGGTTTTCGGGCTTCGGCACATCCATCGCGCGAACGATGGCGACGCCCTGGTCGCAATCACCACCGACGAAGCGGACCCGGCGAAGGTGAAACTCGCGGGAATGGACGGCTGGTACTACGGCGGCCGGAAAGTCACGCAGTATTGGCGCAAGGCGAAGGGGACTTACGGCGACGATTTGCAGGCCGCGGTCAACGCCCGCTGCTACTACTGGGCCTCGCAATTGCCGATCCCCGGCGGCCCGGCCTTTGAGAACTTCGAGATTCGCGAACGATTCCACGACGGCCAACGCATGCGATTCGGCATAACAGCCCGTTGAAAAAAAGCTGTGAGCAAGAATTGCAAAAGTGTTTGCGCAAGAATATAGTATTGCCATCGAGGATCGCAGGAGGACGACGACGATGGCGTTGGGAAAGCGGAAGGACGAGCAGCAGGAGATGTGGGTGGCGACCACGAACCTGCCGAAGTCCCAGGGACACGTGTTTTATCGGAAGCTCAACGAGGTGTTTGCCGAGGCGGGCTTCGACCGCATGGCCGAGAAGTTGTGCCGGTCTCACTATCACAGCCACATCGGCCGGCCGTCGATTCCGCCCGGCGTGTACTTCCGCATGTTGCTGGTGGGTTACTTCGAGGGCATCGGCTCGCAGCGAGGCATAGCATGGCGGTGCGCCGACAGCCTTTCGCTGCGGGAATTCCTTGGTGTGCCGCTGACTGAGGACACGCCCGACCATTCGAGCCTGACGCGCGTGCGTGACCGCCTGCCGCTGGAAGTTCATGCCGCGGTGTTCGAGTGGGCGTTGCGGCTGGTGGCGGAAAAAGGGCTTCTACCAGGCAAGACGGCGGCCATCGACTCGACGTTCTTGGAGGCCAACGCCGCCATGAAGTCGATCGTCAGACGCGACACGGGTGAGGACTGGAACGACTATCTGCGGCGATTGCTCAAGGAGCAACAAGGCGTGGAAGACCCTACCGACGACGAACTGCGTCGCTTCGATCGCACGCGGAAAGACAAGCGGGTGTCGAACGAGGAGTGGGTCTCGAAGACCGATCCCGACAGCCGCATTGCGAAGATGAAGAACGGGGAGACCCACTTGGCGTACAAGGTTGAGCACGTGATCGACCTCGACACCGAGGTGGTGTTGGCGGCGTCGATCTACCCCGCCGACTACTCCGACGTGGACACGATGGTGGATAGCGTGGTCGATGCACGGGTGCATTTGACGGAGGCGGGCGTCGATGTCGAGATCAAGGAAGCCGTGGCTGACAAAGGCTACCACGCCACCGACACCATTGAGTTGGCTGAAAGCTTGGACCTTCGTACCTACATTCCCGAACGGAAGCCCAAGGGGAAGCGGAACTGGCGCGACGTGCCGGAGGAGAAGCGTCGGGCCGTGCTCAACAATCGGCGTCGCGTGCGACGCGCGAAGAGCAAGCGGTTGCAACGCCAACGAAGCGAACGGGTGGAAAGGAGCTTTGCCCATATCTGCGAGACGGGGGGCGCGAGACGCAGTTGGCTTCACGGGCTTGAGAAAGTGCAAAAGCGTTACTCGATTGCGGCGATGGCCCGAAACTTGGGCTTGCTGATGCGCAAGGTGTTCGGAATCGGCACGCCGCGCGGCCTCCAGGCCGCGGGCGGCCTTGCGTCCCTTGTGCTGCTTGTGTGGATTCACATTCAGGGTCTGCTGCATCGTTGCTATCAGTCCCATTCGTTCACCAGCATTGGCTTATCGCCGTGTGCAACCGCCGCGTAGTTCCTGTCAAGCATCGAGATTTTGACCTATTTCAACGGGCAGATAACGCCGAAAACGCCAAGCGAACTGGGGTGGCCAGCGGGAAAGGAATAGAATAGGGACGTCTTGGCGCAGTCGAGCGCGCGGTCTTACTCCCGGTGCTGCCGACGTTCGGATGAACAAGGAGAAATTCCATGAAGCGTCTGACGGTACTATTCACTTGTCTCGCTTTTCTGGCGGCAATGGCGGCCGGGGGTTACGCCATCTATCTGATCCAATGGCACGCACGCTATTACGAGGTCAGCCGCACTGAGTATCAAGAGCCGCCGCGGCAGGAAGACGTGTTGGCCGACGACACGCTTGCCGAAAAGAGCCCGGCGTTCGATGCGACGCTGATCGACAGCCGGCCGCTGGGGGATTGGGAGGTGAACAGTTCGGCGGCGGTCGTGCGGCTCGATTGCCCGATGATTAAGCCGGACGTAGAGAAAGCGATGCTCGTGTTGCGTCCGTCGTACCGGGATGCCATTCGCGACTATGAATTCAACGTCCAACGCGTTCTCCCCAGCGCGAACATGCTCGACGGCGCGGCGAAGCAATTCGACGACGGGCTGTATGCGGCGGTGGATTTGGCCTGTTTTCGCGGCGAACTGGGGCTGTCGCCGGCCGTGCCGCAATGGGTCGCGTCGGTCTTTTCCCATCTGCCGGCAAAGAGTCCCGCCCGGGCGTTCCTGGCGGCGGCCTTGGAACTAGGCGGAGAGAAGGCACCCGCCGGCGATGTGAATGAAGAAGAGAAAGCGAAGTGGCTGGCCGACTTCGAGCAAGATAAGGCCACGAGCAAACCGATCGGCTTCTACACCTGGACGCCCGAATTGCAGCGGACCTCGCGGTTCTATCGATTCCTGCAACACGAATTCGATGCCGATCGCTTGGCGATTCCCCGCGACGTGGCGGTCGTGTTGAAGGGCCACGCCGACCTGTTGAAACAGTATCGGGCGATCAACGCCTTTTACGGACGGCTGACGAATCCGCTGATTTGCCTGCCGGTCGATGCGCTGATCGACGTAACGCAGGACTTGACGGCATTGGCGAAGCAGCGGGGAGCGTCGCACGCGACGGCGGCGGTGTTTCCGCCCTCGACCAGCCGCGAAACGGAACTGTTCGAGCGGCTCTTCCCCGACAGCCTTCCGCCCGACGTGAACTTGATGGTCACGCTGATCCGCCGCATTCGCTCGGGCGAGGTCGATCTGAAACCGAGCCAGAAAGCCGGCGGCGACGGCTGGTATCAGTACCAGGTCTACGCGCTGGAAACCCTGCTGCTCCCCGGCCGCGGCCAAGAGAAGGAGAAACTGCTGCTGACGGCCGAGTACAAGAAGCGGCTCGTCGAGGCCTTCAAGGCGATGATAACCACCCGGCGGGAGACGCACACGAGGCAACTTGCAAAGTGCGCGGACAAGTGCGCACCGTTGTCGCGCGGCGAAGTATCGCCCCGGTTGCGGATCGAGCCGTGTGCGACGTTCTATCTCCGCACTGCCCGGGCGTATGCTTTCTTGCAGAACTTCCTGCGAAGCACGGTCGGCCGCGAGCGATTGGAAAAACTGCACGGGCTGAAGCAGGGTGGCACGCGAGAAGCCGCGCTCGACGCCGAACTCGACGCCCTTGCCCGCCGCTTTTATGGCTTCTATCTGCTCACCTGCGAAGACATCGGCATGAAGCCACAGTTCCTGCCCGACGAGCCGGTCGATCAGGCGGTGGCCCGCCGCGAAGCGCTCAAGTGGCTCGAACATCTCGGCACCGATCCCGACCTCGCCTGTGATACGCGGGTTTCGGTGCCGATCGCCGTCGATCCTGTACGCGGCAAGACCCGATTCTGGGCGACGGTCGGCGTTCGCCTCGCTCATTTGGACGCCTCGTACGCTCGCCCGCCGCGCGTGCGAGCCAAGGGCGAAAAAGGCGACTGGAAGGAGGTCAAGCATTACCAGGCCGGTTCCAGCGCTTACGTCATTCCCGTCGTTGAATTCGCCGAGTTCGAACTTTCCGGCTCAAACGCCCTCAGCCGCGAGGAGTTCCGCGCCGTTTGCGATCGCTATTCGACCAAGGAGGAGATTGTGCAGGCGTTGCAGAAATAGCCGATGGGGTGGCTACTGCGGCTCGGTTGTTCGGGTTCATCGTTCAAGGTATAATGTCATCGGGCTGGGATTTCCAGCCAGCAAAGAAGGAAGATGATCCGATGCAAGTAGAGAACTTCGATCATATTTTGAAGACGCTTAAGGGTCGAACGCCCTATCGACCGTTTGCCGTGGCGTTGGTCAACGGAGACCGCTTCGAGGTGGACCATCCCGATGCTTTAGTAGTCCGCGACGGCGTTGCCGTTTACATCGGCGCAGGGGGCGTGCCCGTTCTGTTCGACCACGAAGGCGTCGGTCAGTTTATCGGCGATTTGATGGGGCAATCGTGAATACGGAGACGATCGTCATCCGCGTGAACCCGGAGGTGGCGAGAGCGTATCGTGCCGCGTCCGAGGAAGATCGCTGCAAACTCGACCTGTTGGTGGGCTTGCAGCTTGCGGAATTTCTCAAGTCGAGCGAGTCCCTAGCAACCGTCATGGATGCCATGAGCCAAGAGGCCGCCAACGCGGGCCTGACGCCCGAAATGTCGGATTCGATTCTTCATCGAAGCGAAGAATCGGTACGTTATCAATTCGGCGTTGATCGTCGCTGTCTAAGTCACCGCTTGTGCGCCGGCGATGTGGATGGCGGAGCGACGATTGATACCTCGACGAACACATAAAGATTCGGTTCGCCGTTGTCCGGTTCGGCGCTGCGGGTGATGCCGCCCACCAACACGCGATGCCCGAACGGCACCCGCAGGGTCGTGTCGACGCGATAGTTCAACACGACGGGCCGCTCGACGGCCACGGCCAATTCGCGCACCGCCCCCGCTTGACGATCGGCCACCATTCGCGAATCACTCGGTTGGCGAGCGGCAGGCGCGCTGTTGTCGGACTTTTGCACCTCGATTGCGCGGCGCGGATGTCCAGCAGCACGTGGTCGCCACAGACGATCGGCTTCAACTGAACAGCAGCGCCTTCTTGAATAGTGGTTATGACAGGTTGATAGCCGGTAGACGGGGACGATTGTTGTGGCGAAGTTGAGGGAGGATTGGCCGGCGAAGCAACCGAGGGCACGGCGTCGCCGACGACCGGGATCATCGTCGAGATGAACCGTTTCTGCGAGCCCCCGCTGGCCAATACGGTTTGCCCATTCATGCAGGTCACCGCCGCATGGTATCCGGGCCGCAATTCGCTGTCTTCTTTCGCGCGCTCCTTAGCGAGCCGGTGCCACGTCGTCTCGTCCACGTTCAGGCAAACAGTGGCACGGTCGCCGCCCGCGTTGGATGGGACCAGCGACTTTAACTGCTCCTCGGTGAGCCACAACCAATGCACTTCGACTGCGACCACTTTCCGTGTCGCCGCATGTTGGCGAAGGGCGTCGAGAAATGCGGCAATCTGCCGGTGGTTCTTTTCGGTGGCGGAGACGGCAAGGACTTCGCCGAGAACGTGGATGTCCGACCGTCCGTTGTTGTCGACGCTATCTGGTCCCAAGATGAGCGCATTGATTGCATCGCGGAGTTGCTCAATCGGATCACGGGCATCCGGCAACTCCATGTTGCTGCCGTTCGTCAGCGCACGGGGGTTGTACGGCGCGGGGCCAGGAAGCGAACCGGGTTGTGGAAAGATACTTTCTCCGTAGGCCGAGCCGGTTCCGTCCATGTCATCGATCCCTCTTGAAGGTCCGGCAACCGCCAACTGGACATCGCTGACGTCATAGACCTTCAGCACCAGTGGCGGCTCCTGGTCGCTGTCGTCCGTGGCAATCGGTGTTTTTGCCTGGGGCTTCGGGGTTTTCGCGAGCGCGGGCAGACTGCAAAAAACCACTCCAAACACAACCGCAAGTCGCAATAGGCGTTTCATGGCGACATCTCCCTGTTCCAGAGGAAAGAATGGAGCCGTGGCCCGTTGCCGTTCAGGCCGTCGGCATTGTGACTACAACACACCCCCTATTATCACGACCGATTCCCTCGACTGCAAGTATCTAGTAAAATAGACTCCCAAACGGGTTCACCGCCTTTCGCCCGCCTTCGCCAGAAGGCCGGTCCGAGGAGAGACAATTCATGCCATTATGCGTTGTCGGTTCCGTAGCCTTGGACAGCGTGGAAACGCCCACCGAAAAGCGCGAGAACGTGCTGGGTGGGTCGGCGGTGTTCTTCTCCTATGCGGCCAGCTTCTTCACCAGCGTGCGGTTGGCCGGAGTGGTGGGGGAGGACTGGCCAGCGGAGAATACGGCCATGCTGCGGGCGCGCGGCATCGATACGGCGGCGCTGCAAGTGGTGCCGGGCGAAAAAACCTTTCGCTGGCGCGGCAAGTACCTGCCGAATATGAACGACCGCGAGACGCTCGACCTGCAATTAAACGTGCTGGCGGGCTTCAATCCCGTCCTGCCCGAGAGCTACCGCCGGGCGAAGTTCCTCTTTTTGGCCAACGGCTCGCCGCTGTTGCAGATGAAGGTGCTCGATCAGTGCCCCGGGGCGTCGCTGACCGTGGCCGACACGATGGACCATTACATCCGCACCGAGCCCGACGAACTGCGGCGACTATTGAAGCGGATCGACGGCCTGGTTATTAACGACAGCGAAGCGAAACTCTTAACGGGCGACGACAACCTCGTCCGCGCCGGCAATGCGATCCGCGAAATGGGCCCGAGCTTCGTTGTGCTGAAGAAGGGGGAGCACGGGGCGATGTTCTTCGGCCAGCACGAAACCTACGTGCTGCCGGCCTATCCCACGCCCAGGGTCGTCGATCCGACCGGGGCGGGCGATAGTTTCGCCGGCGGAATGATGGGCTACCTGGCCGAACGCGGCAATTTCGATCCCAAAACGCTGAAAACCGCCCTGGCCTACGGCACGCTGACCGCCAGTTTCACCGTCGAAGATTTCAGCCTCGACCGCCTGCGGCAGATCAAGCGGGAAGACCTCGACCGGCGAATGGAAGAGTATAAGAAGATGCTAAGCTTCTAATGTGTCGTTCCCGCGGTTTTCATCGGTCGGCGGTGCGTGCGAAACCGCAAGCGGTTTACGGAGTGTAAAACAGCATTCTTCCCTGATCCCTGATCCCTGACCCCTGGCCCCTAGCCCCTCCTCCCCCATGCCGCTCGACGCCGCTCACTGGTTGCTCGTGTTTTTTGCGGCCGCGTTTGGCGGGGCGGTTGGGAGTTTCTTGAACGTTGTCGTCTATCGTTTGCCGCATGGGCTCAGTCTGATTTCTCCCCCTTCGCATTGCCCGCAGTGCAAGGAGCCGATCCGCTGGTACGACAATGTGCCGGTCTTCGGCTGGATCATGCTCGGCGGGCGTTGCCGGCACTGCCACTGCTGGATTCCGATTCGCTATCCGCTGGTGGAGGCGTTCACGGCGGCGATGTTCGCGGTGTTGGCGGTGGACGAGAATCCGCTGGCGGCCGGGTATCCTTGCCATGTCGTCTTGCTCTGCACGCTGTTGTGTTCGGCGTTGATCGAAGTCGATGGGAATAGCCCGCCGCCGGGACTGTTTGTACCGGTGCTGCTTGTGGGCGCTGCCGAGTCGCTGATCGGGCCGCCGATCGACCGACTCAATGCTTGGGTAGGGTTGGCGGCGGGCGTGGTTGCGGTGGGAGCAGTTTGGCTTCTTTACCTGGCATTGCGGAAAATGCGCGGCCGAGACGCTTCCGCCATCGCATCGCCCGGCACCGGCCTGCCGCTCGGCTTGCTCGGTATCGGGCCGGTGTTGGGGTGGCAGGCGCTGACTGCGGTGGCGGTGGTCAGCGTTGCCGTTTGGGTCTTGCTGTTGTTTGCCGGCCGTGGCGAGCCGCGGATCAATGCCCCCCCGAGCGTGTGGCTGCTGATCGCTACGCTCGCCTGGCTGCTGGTTCCTTAGGTGCGGCAAGGTTTGCTGGTGAGGTCGCAATTGCTCCGAAGGAGCACGCTTCGCCCAGCCCAGGGCATCGCCCTGGGTGGCAGAGGTGCAAGAGAACGACGTTGTCGGCCCAACGGGCCAACCGTTCATCGAATCGTTGGCCCGTTGGGCCGATACTCGGACCTGCCGCCTCCCGTTCCCCAGGGCGGTGCCCTGGGCTGGGCGAACCGCAGGGCCTTCGGCCCCAAAACTCCCTGCCAAGAATTCTTGCCGCCCCCGGTTCCTTGAGTGAGCTTGTTTCGCCATCTGGGTGTGGTAGAATTCGGGAGCTTGCCCCGAGCAGAATCCCGCCATGACCGACGATCCCGCCGTCAATCTCTCGAAGACCCTTGCGTCGCCCAGTTATCGCGTGGCCTACAAGGACGTCGATTTTCTGTTGCGGCCGGAGATGCGGGCGGCGCGGATCGAGTTGGAGTTTCTCAAGCCGGAGTTGTACCTGCGGGAAAACGGCATCTGCTCGACGATCGTCGTCTTCGGCAGCACGCGGATCATCGAGCCGTCCGCGGCGCAGCGCCGGCTCGATCAGGCCGAGAAGGACTTGGCGGCGGCGCCCAACGATGGGCCCCGGCAGCGGGCAGTGATGCAGGCGAAGAACCTCTTGCAGCGAAGCCGCTACTACGACGCCGCCCGCGAGTTCGCCCGGCTGGTCGCCGGCGAATCGAAGGAGTTGGCGTTGCACGGCGAGAACGTGATGGTCACCGGCGGCGGGCCGGGCATCATGGAGGCGGCCAACCGCGGCGCCCATGACGTCGGGGCCAAGTCGGTCGGCCTGAACATCCGCCTGCCGCACGAGCAACAACCGAATCCGTACATCACGCCCGAGTTGTGCTTTCAGTTCCACTACTTCGCCATGCGGAAGTTGCACTTCCTGCTGCGGGCGAAGGCGTTGGTGGCCTTTCCCGGCGGCTTCGGCACCTTCGACGAACTGTTCGACGCCCTCACGCTCCGCCAGACCGGGCGGATGCAGGCGATTCCAATCGTGCTGTTCGGCCGCGAGTATTGGCAACACGCGGTCGACTTCCAATTCCTCGCCGACCAGGGAACGATCGCCGACGAAGACCTTGATCTGGTCGGCTACGCGGAAACCGCCGCCGAGGCGTGGGAGATCATCCAGCGCGGCGAGGGCAGAAAGGGAATCAAGGAATAGAGGAGAGCCGCTTGCGGCTGCGCAAGAAACCAAAGAAACCGCTCCGTGGTCCGAGCACAATCCGGGAGTCGTTGACTCCCGGCTATTTTTGCACAGCGACAATCTGACAATCAGAACGCGTCTTCCGTCATTCGTTGGTCGTCAAATCAGGAGATCATCATGCTTTCCAGAAACTTTGCGCGAGTCCTTGTAATTTGCATCCTTGTGGTTCTCGCGGTTACGGCCGCCCAAGCGGCGGTGAAACTGCCGGCGGTGTTCGGCGACAACATGGTTTTGCAGCGCGGCCAGACCGTGCCCGTCTGGGGCTGGGCCGACAAGGGGGAAGAGGTCACCGTGACCGTGGCCGGGCAAAAGCACGTGGCGCAAGCCGGCGAGGACGGCCGCTGGAAGGTCACCCTCGACAAGCTCGCCGTCGGCCGACCGCTTACCATGACCGTCGCAGGTTCGACCGGAAAGAAGATCACCCTGAAGAACATCCTGGTCGGCGAGGTCTGGGTCTGCTCCGGCCAGTCGAACATGGAAATGGGCGTCGGCGGCTGCAACAACGCCGCCAAGGAGATCGCCGCCGCAAAGTATCCGGACATCCGCTTGTTCACCGTCGAAAAGGTCAAGGCAGCGCAACCGGCGACCGACGTGAAGGGCAAGTGGGCACCCTGCTCTCCGAAGACCGTCGGCACGGGCGGCTGGGGCGGATTCTCGGCCACGGCCTACTTCTTCGGCCGCCAATTGTATAAAGAACTGAAGGTGCCGATCGGCCTGATCCACACCTCGTGGGGCGGCACGCCCGCCGAGTTCTGGACGAGTCGCAAGGCCCTGGAGGCGAATCCGGCGCTCAAGCCGCTGGCCCAGGGCGAAGCGTCGTGCCTTTACAACGCCATGATCGCCCCGCTGATCCCTTACGCCATCCGCGGCGCGATCTGGTATCAGGGCGAGGCCAACGTCGGCGCGGCCTACCGATACCGCACGCTCTTTCCGGCGATGATCGCCAACTGGCGGGCCGACTGGGGCGAGGGAGATTTCCCCTTCCTCTTCGTGCAGCTCGCTCCGTTCAATTATCACAACGGCGGCGCCGACCCGGCGTGCTGCCCCGAGTTGTGGGAGGCGCAATTGCTGACGCTGAAGTCGACGCCCAACACCGGCATGGCCGTCACCACCGACATCGCCGGCGACCTGAACAACATCCATCCGACGAACAAGCAGGACGTGGGCAAGCGGTTGGCCCTTTGGGCGTTGGCAAACGTTTATGGACGCAAACTCGTCTATTCCGGCCCGATTTACAAGTCGATGACGGTCGAGGGGGATAAAATCCGCATCGAATTCGACCATGTCGGCGGCGGTCTGATCAGCCGCAACGGCAAGCCGCTGAGCGACTTCACCATCGCCGCGGCCGACCAGAAATTCGTGCCGGCCGTGGCTACCATCGACGGCGATTCGATCGTCGTCCACAGCGACAAACTGGCCCAGCCCGAGGCAGTGCGTTTCGCCTGGCGCGACGACGCCACGCCCAATCTGGCCAACAAGGAGGGCCTGCCGGCCTCGCCGTTCCGCACGGACCAGTGGAAGGGCGTGACGGAAGGACACTAAGCCGTGGGTTGATCGCCCGCGGGTCCATCTTGCCGAAGAATAGCCGGCAGTTGGGCTGCGCAAGAGTCGACGTCTCGGGAACGCCCCAATTATCCGGTTTTCGTTCGAACGAGCCGCCACCGCCGACCCCGTGTCGGCGGAGCGAATGGTTGACCGCTATAGCCGCGCCAACCTGGAAGCCTCGCCCCCACCGGCCCCGTGCCGGTGGAGCGAGTGGTTGAGCGTCGCGAGCCGTCGAGGCGGCCAATCGTTTCGCCCATCGGCACAGGGCCGGTGGAGCGATGCCAGTTCGCGCCAGCCCGGGGTAGCGGCCAATCGGCTGTCCACCGGCACAGGGCCGGCGGAGCAGTGCGGCCCGACGACACCGAACGAGAATCACCTCAAGTCGCATCGCTGCTTTCCGGAAATCACGCGAGTTCTGCGTAGCCCAGCCGGCCGCCGACGGCTTCCGCAGGGCGGCCGCAGAAACGCGCACATTCCGGGAGCCGTTGGCTCCCGGCTATTTGGACGGCGTCGCTCTGAGCAAGCCACGAGAGAATCGTCCTACCTCGTGGAAAACACCCCCCAATCCACTTGCGGCGGCGGCAATCCATGGCATAATGGGCGGATGCGCCCTCCGCGCCGCTGCCAAAGCCCCTTCACGCACGAATCTCGATACCTCAGGGCTCAACCATGGAGAGCATTCGCCTCGGACACATCGACTATTCGATCCTCATCATTTATACGCTCTTTGTGCTGGGGATCGGCTTCGTATTGAAGCGGTACATGAAGACGAGCACCGACTTCTTCCTGTCGGGCCGCTCGATTCCGGCATGGATCGCCGCGCTAGCGTTCGTCTCGGCCAACCTCGGCGCGAACGAGGTGATCGGCATGGGGGCGTGCGGGGCGAAGTACGGTATGATGACCTGCCATTTCTACTGGCTGGGGGCGGTGGCGGCGATGGTTTTCGTGGGCGTGTTCATGATGCCGTTCTACTACGGCTCGAAGGCCCGATCCGTGCCCGAGTACTTGAAGTTGCGATTCGACGAAAAGACCCGCGGCCTGAACGCGGTCTCGTTCGCAGTGCTGACGGTCCTGCAATCGGGCATCTCGATGTACGCCTTGGCGAAACTGATGCAACTGCTACTGAATTGGGACTTTAACGTCAGCCTGTGGGTATCGGCGGCGATCGTCCTCGTCTACATCACCCTCGGCGGATTGACTTCAGCCATTTACAACGAAGTGCTGCAGTTCTTCCTGATCGTGATGGGCTTCCTGCCGCTGGTATGTCTCGGGCTGTACGACGTGGGCGGATGGACGGGGCTGAAGGCACAGTTGGCCAAGTATGCCGTGTCGCAACACCTCCCGGCGACTGCCTGGACCAGCGTCTGGGCGAACATGGGTAGTTCAACGAGCAACCCGACGCACGTCGAGTGGTTTGGCATGGTGGCCGGGCTCGGTTTCGTCTTGGCGTTCGGGTATTGGTGTACCGACTTCCTCGTGGTGCAGCGGGCGATGGCGGCCGAGTCGATGTCGGCCGCGCGACGCACGCCCGTGATCGCCACGATTCCGAAAATTCTCATTCCCGCGATAGTTATCATCCCGGGGATGATCGCATTAGTGGCCAAGCCGCACGAGGGCGTATTCCCAACCGCCGCAACGCCGGTGGCGAACAGTGTCGCCAAGTCGAAACTGGCGGCGCCCTATGTCGGCCTGATTCCTCCCAAAATTGATGACGAAGGCCACTACAAGGCCGACGAGAAGGGTAAAGTCGAATTGGACTACGACATGGTGATCCCCATGATGCTCGTGCAGTACTTTCCCACCGGATTGCTGGGGCTCGGGTTGACCGCGCTGATGGCCTCGTTCATGTCCGGTATGGCGGGCAACGTCACGGCGTTCAATACCGTCTGGACCTACGACATTTACCAGAGCTACATCGCCCCGAACCGCAGCGACACCCACTACCTCTGGATGGGCCGCATGGCGACGATCTTTGGCATCATCGTGAGTATCGCTGCTGCGTACATGGCTACACGATTCAATAACATCATGGATTTCATCCAGTTGGTGTTCGGCTTCGTCAATGCGCCGCTGTTCGCGACGTTCCTGCTGGGCATGTTCTGGAAGCGGACGACCGGACACGGAGCGTTTTTCGGACTGCTGGCCGGCACCGGGGCCTCGGCCTTGCATACCGCCCTGACTGGACCGAGCGGCCACTGGCTCTCAATGAACCACTGGCCGATGACAAAGTCCGTCTATGACTACGGCAGCGTCATGGCCCAGAACTTTTGGATGGCCATCTACGCCTGGACTGCCTGCTTCGTCGTCACCATCGTGATTACGCTGCTGACCGAGCGGAAGAAGACGGACGACGAACTGCGCGGATTGGTCTACTCGTTGACCGACCGCTTCTCCGGCGACGACCATCTCCACTGGTACGCCAAACCCGAGGCCCTGGCCGTCATTATGCTGACAATCACGATCATCTTGAACATCATCTTCTGGTAAAGCAGAGGAGAGGACTATGCTCGACATCCGCATTCCCATCGGCCTGATGTTCACCATTCTCGGGGCCATCCTGGCGGTCTTTGGGCTGATCTCTTACGGCTCGGATATCTATGATGTGCATTGCTTCGGCAAGAATGTGAACCTCGCCTGGGGATGCGTGCTTTTGGCCTTCGGCATCTTCATGCTGACGCTGGCGTACGTGTCAAGTCAGCGGGCGAAGAAGCGCAACAACTCGAAGTGACCGGCTGTTGGCAGAATGGAAAAAAGCGGGCGGAGGAGGTTGCCGGCAAGACGTCATCCATTTTGCCTGCGTTTTCCCGAGACCGTCCCCCGTGCCTCTCGTCCTGACAGCCGTGCCTCCCCACTCCTAGCCCTTCGGCACCCCCAAAAGCCGCCCTTCTCGCTGCCGGCGGTCTCAGATACACTGTAAAATGGCATCGGGGACCATCGACCATGGCTGACTACGTCGTGCGCTACGGAGCAATGCGGTTACTGGGGGTGTTTTCGGCCACCGCCGGCCGGGAATGCCGCCGGGGCATGCAGGTGATCGTGCGCACCGACCGCGGCCTGGAGATCGGCGACGTCCTCTGCGAGGCCACGCCCGAGACGGCCGAAGGCGTGAAAGACCCCGGCGGGGGGCAAATCCTCCGCGAAACGACGGCCGACGACCGCCGCGAGTTGGCCCGGTTGCGCCAGCAGGCCCGCCAGGAGTTCGACGTCTGCCAAAAGAACATCGACCGCCTCGGGTTGAAGATGCAGTTGGTCGACGTGGAACACATCTTCGGCGGCGAGCGGATCGTGGTCTACTACCTGGCCGAGACGCGGGTCGATTTCCGCGAGTTGGTCCGGGCATTGGCCGGCGAGTTCCAAACCCGCATCGAAATGCGGCAGATCGGCGTCCGCGACGAGGCCAAGCTGCTGGCCGACTACGGCGACTGCGGCTGCCCCGTCTGCTGCAATACCCATCTGGTGCAGATGCCGCCGGTCTCAATGCGGATGGCGAAGTTGCAAAAGGCGACGCTCGATCCGACGAAGATCTCCGGCCGTTGCGGGCGGCTGAAATGCTGCCTGCGTTACGAGTACGAGAACTACGAACACGCCCCGCCGTCCGCCCAAGGCGAAGCGCCCAAGGGGAATGACGAAGTTCGAATGACGAATGACGAAACGCCGCCGGCCGACGAAGCCCCTTTCGAAAAGGACAACAACAACGTTTAGCAGCCGCCGGCGCGGCGGCTTGCAGCGCCGTTCGGGCTGACGTGCCGTCGGCCGCTAAACGGATGTTCCGCCGTACTTCCGATCTGCAATCAGCAATCAGCAATCAGCATTCCATGCTAAATCCTTCTCATCCTCTTGCCGAACTTCTGGAAAAGGACCGGCGTTACACGTTCGAGGCCTACGTCTTCCTGTTTGAAGCGTTGAACTTCGCGCAGACGGTGTTGCAGATGGGCGCCGAGAGCCCGACGGAGCCGATCGCCGAGAACGAGGAGCCGACGGGCACGCAGCACCACGTCAGCGGCCAGGAACTTTGCGAGGCCATCCGCCGCTACGCCCTGGAACAGTACGGCTACATGGCCAAGACGGTGTTGAACAGTTGGGGCATCCACGGCACGAGCGACTTCGGCGAAATCGTCTTCAACCTGATCCGCATCGGGCAGATGCGGAAGACTCCCCGCGACACGCAAGTCGATTTCGACAACCTCTACGATTTCGACGTCGCCTTCAAGCAGCAGTTCAAGATCACGCCGCCGGAGTAGGTGAGAGAGGAGAGGGGAGAGGAAGGTTTCAATCGCGATTACGTTCTTCATTTTGCATTTTGCACTTTGCATTTTTCATTTTGCATTCTGAGGCCCGCATGTCTCACCGCAGTCGTCCATCGCCGCAACCCGCCGCCGTCCCCGCACACTCGCCGGCCGTACTGCCCCGCTGGCATCGTCCTCTTCTGGCGGCGGTCATCGCGATGGAGGCGGCGTGGATCGTCGTCCTGGCGGTGCTGGCGATCGTACGTTGAAGCCCGCATTTCTCGCCCTCGTGTGCCACTGCTTCGCAGAAGCAGTGCCGGAGCAGCGGGTTACGCCTGCACTGCTCCTGCGAAGCAGTGGCACAACGTTAGTCACCCGTCGCCGCGTCACTTCGCCTGTTGTTGCACTTCGACTTCGCGTTCGAGTTCGGTGATTTTATCGACGCGGCGGGCGTGGCGGCCGCCCTCGAAGGGCGTGCTCAGCCAAATCTCGACCATGCGGTCGATCAGCCGCTCGCCGAGCATGTCGGCGGAGAGGCAGAGGATGTTCGAGTCGTTGTGGCGGCGGCTCATTTCGGCGGTGATGTTGTCGTGGCAGGGGGCGGCGCGAACGCCGTGTACCTTGTTGGCCGCGATGCACATACCCAGGCCCGTCCCGCACACCAGGATGCCGCGATCGACCTCGCCGCGGTTGACCTTGTGGGCCACATCGGCGGCGATGTCGGGATAATCGACCGCGTCGGGCGAAAACGAGCCGACGTCGATCACCTCGTGACCCAACTGCCGCACCAGGTCGACGAGTTTCACGCGAATGGGAAAACCGCGGTGGTCGGCTCCGATGGCGACTCGCATGGTCATAGCTCCAATTGGTTGATTCTGATTTCCAACTCGGCGCGTAGTCTTTCAGCGCAGCCGCGATAGCGTTCGACCGGTCCGCCGATCGGATCGCAGATATCGCCGCCGTCGGCCGAAAACAGTTCGGTGCGCTCGGCGGCCGAGGGCCACTGCGCGACGATCGCCTCGCGGTGCGAGCGGGTCATGGCGTAGATCACGTCGGCGTGGCGGGCCAACGGCTCGCTGAGCGGCTGGGTTTCGTGCCATTGAAGATCGAGCCCGAACTCGGACATGACTTCGACCGCCTCCTCCGTCGCCCTTCCCCCCTCGTCGGCCGCGATGCCGGCCGACATCACCAGCACGCCGCGGTCCTCCAACTGGTCGATCGTGCAACCGAGCCGCTCGGCGAGCATCTGCCGGCAGAGCAGCGCGGCCATCGGACTTCGGCAGGTGTTGCCCGTACACACAAACAGCACCAGCAAGCTGGAGAGCCGCTGCAAAGTCCGCTCGGGCACGACTCCCGCCCGCAGGATTTCGTATCGCCCGCCGGCCACGCGGACGACCGACGACGGCTGGCCGAAGCGGCACGGCCCGTCATCGACCACAAGATCGACGCGGTCGCCGAAAACGTCGACGATCTGCTTGGCACTGGCGGCCTCGGGCATGCCCGAGCGGTTGGCGCTGGTCAGGGTCAACGGACCGGCCAGCATCCGCAACACGGCCAAGATCATCGGATGGCCGGGGACGCGCAGGCCGATCGACTGTTGGGGCGAAACCGCCTGCTGCACCCGCGGCGGCAGTTGCCGCACCAGGCTCTCCGGGTGCGAATCATCGACCACCAGCGTGACCGGCCCCGGCCAGCATCGCCGCGCAAGCCGCCGGCCCATCGGACACAAATCCGGGGCGTAGTCGCGGGCCTCGTCGGCACTCTTGATCGCCAGCGTCAACGGCTTGATTTCGGCCCGGCCTTTCATCGCCAGCAGCCGGCCGACGGCCTGTTCGTCCAGCGCGCTGGCCGCCAGCCCGTAGACCGTCTCGGTCGGCAGCGCCGCCACGCCCCCTTCCGCCAGAGTTTGCACGGCGTGATGCACCACGTCGCGCCAATCCTCTGCGTTTTGCAGATCAATCACCGCTGGCGGCATAGTTCAGCCTAACTATCTCAGACATCCCTGCAATCGTCCTAATATGTTATTTTATCGGTTGTTGTGCCCGGCCGTCAACCCGGGAAGCGGAGGGGGAAACCGCACTTCAATGCTGCTGCTGGAAGATGATGGGTGCCATGCCCACGCTTGCGTGGGCATGAGGGGGCGTCTTTCCGGGAAGCCCTTGCCGTAGAAATCGTTCACACCCAATGTCTACACAAGTGTGAGTGTGGCGCCCGGCCGCGCACCAAACTCGCACACGTCCTCCGGACCAAACCGCGACACAGGACACGATGATATGCTACCCGTTTCGGGTCTAAAATGGTATGATCCTTGGTGTGGGTGCGGGCAGGCGGCTGACATCCGCTTGGCGAAATAGCATGGTTCACTACCGCAAGCGCTGCAAGCGATACGACATAGAAGGCGACGCTCATCATCTGACCTTCTCTTGCTACCATTGTATGCCGCTGCTGTCAAAGGATCGCTCGTGTCGCTGGGTCTTGCAGGCATTGCAGCTTGGCCGCGAGAAAGGACAATTTCATCTTTGGGCCTTCGTTATCATGCCAGAACACGTTCATATCGTGCTTTGGCCGCGGAATGGTGCGCGCATTTCCGAGATACTTACTACCTTCAAACAATCGGTGTCGAAGCGGGCGTTGCTGTGGCTTCGCCAAAACGTACCGCAGTTCTTGCCGCGGTTGGAAGATGTGCAGCCGAACGGGAAACGTGCGTATCGTTTCTGGCAACGCGGCGGTGGACACGACAGGAACTTGCGGTGCGTTTCTGATATTTACGAGAAAATCGAGTACATCCATGCCAATCCCGTCCGCCGAGGGCTCGTACAGACGCCACAAACTTGGCCGTGGTCGAGTTGTCTGGCATGGGAAACGGGAAACGATGAGCCAATCGCCATCGATCGCGCGTCGCTGCCGCCATTGATGCCCGGAGATGAACGTCCTCGATTGCCATGAGACTTCACGGCTGCGCGAGTGCGGGTGCCATGCCCACGCTTGCGTGGGCATGAAGGATGCGGAGCGTTTCATGCTGAAGAAGATCCAACCCACGCCCGCCCCAACATGCCCACGCAAGCGTGGGCATGGCACCCGCTTGATGTCGAGGAAGGATTCCGCAACTCACGCCGAAAACCGCACGCGTACGGTCAGCCGGGGCGGAGCACAACCGGTATTCCCAACCCGCCCCCGCCCCCACATGCCCACGCAAGCGTGGGCATGGCACCCTTGCTGCGCGATAGTGCTTCTCCTCCTTCTCCTAACCGCGGGCTGTGACCGCGACGGGACGTCCATCGGGCGATTGAAGGCGGTCTGGGGGCGACACGGCATCTCCGACGGCCGACTGCAAAAACCAAGGGCGATGGCCATCGACCGCCAAGACCATCTCTACATCGTCGATATGACCGCCCGAATCCAGGTCTTCGACACCGCGGGGAACTTCCTCCGCGGCTGGCACACGCCCGCCCACGCCGTCGGCAAACCGACGGGAATGTCGATCGGCCCCGACGGCAGCGTCTGGGTGGCCGATACCCATTACTACCGCGTGCTCGTCTACTCGCCCGAGGGCAAACTGCTGCACACGTTCGGCGGCAAGAAGGGCGACAAGCCCGGGCAGTTCGGCCTGGTCACCTCGGTCGCCCACGATTCGGCCGGCAATTTCTACGTCTCCGAGTATGGCGATTTCGACCGCATCCAGAAGTTCACGCCCGAGGGCAAGTTCATTCGTCAATGGGGCGGCCACGGCAGCGACCCCGGCCAGTTCATCCGCCCGCAGAAAATGGCGGTCGACGCCCACGACCATATCTGGGTGACCGACGCCTGCAACCACCGCATCCAGGTCTTCGACACCGACGGCAAACTGCTGAAGGTGTGGGGGAAGCAGGGCAGCGGGCCGGGCGAAATGTATTATCCCTACGACCTGGCGCTGGGCGACGACGATACGATCTACGTCTGCGAGTTCCGCAACCACCGCGTGCAGAAGTTCACCCGCGACGGCCGTTCGCTCGGTTGTTTCGGCGTCGAAGGCCGCGACGAGGGACAATTCTGCAACCCCTGGGCGATCGTCCGCGACAGCAAGGGGACGATTTACGTGCTCGATACGGGAAATCATCGGGTGCAAGTTGTGAAAATGTGATGATGTAGTGGGCAGTCGGCAGTAGGCAGTCGGCAGTGGGAATCACTGTCGCCCGTCACTGCCCACTGCCCACTGCCTACTGCCTACTGCCTACTATGTTCCACTACCACCTATCCTTCGCATCGCCCGGCTACCTGCTGCTGCTGGCACTGGTGCCGCTGCTGCTGGCGAGTTACCGCCGCTTGGCGGCACTGGGGCGATGGCGGCGATGGGTGGCGCTGCTGCTGCGGGCGGCGGTCGCCACGCTGCTGATTCTCGCCCTGGCTGAAGTGCAAATCGTTCAGACCAGCGATCGGCTTACGGTGGTCTATCTGCTCGACCAATCGTTCAGCATTCCCGCCGAACGACGGCAGGGGTTGATCGACTACATCAACGCCGACATGCACCAGCGCCGCAAGGGGAAGGACCGCGCGGGGGTAGTGGTCTTCGGCCGCGACGCCGCCATCGAGATTCCCCCCTTCGACGACGACGTGCAAGTGGCCCAGGCGATCGAGAGCGTCATCGATCCCGAATACACCAATCTGGCCGCGGCGATGAAACTCGCCCAGGCGATCTTCCCCGAGGACGCCGCCAAGCGGATCGTGTTGGTCAGCGACGGCAACCAGAACCTCGGCAATGCGATGGAGCAGGCCCAGGCGTTGGCGGCCGCGGGAGTGGGCATCGACGTGGCCCCGATCCACTACCAGGCCCGCGCCGAGATCATCGTCGAGCGGGTGGCGATTCCGCCCGACGTCCGCCGCGGCGAGCCCTTCGATCTCCGCGTGGTAATTACGAACACCGCCCAGGCGACGGCGAAGGACTCGGGCGAAGTGCCCGGCCGGCTCATTCTTTCCCGCATCGCCGGCGGGCGCAACGACGTTTTGAGCGAGCAGCCGGTTGTATTGCCGCCCGGCAAGAAGGTATTCACGATCCGGCAGAAGATCGACGCCCCGAACTTCTACACGTACGAAGCCCGCTTCGTCCCCGATCGCAAAGGGGACGACGCCATGCCGCAAAACAACCGCGCCACCGCCTTCACCCACATCCAGGGCAAGGGGCAGGTGCTGCTGATCGAAGACCCCGAGCATCCGGGCGAGTTCAGCGTGTTGGTCGATCGGCTGCGGCAGCAGGGCCTCGAAGTCGAGGTGCAATCGAGCAGCCAGAGTTTCACCTCGCTGGCCGAGTTGCAGCCCTACGACACCGTGCTGCTGGCCAACGTGCCGCGCGAGCAGTTCAGCGACGCCCAGATCGCCATGCTCGCGCGAAACACGCAGCAGATGGGGGCGGGCCTGCTGATGCTCGGCGGCCCGAACAGCTTCGGCGCCGGCGGCTGGACCGACACCGAAATCGAGAAGGCCATGCCCATCGATTTCCAGATCAAGAGCGCCAAGGTCGTGCCGCGCGGGCGCTGGCGATGATTATGCACGCCAGCGAAATCCCCGAGGGCAACTACTGGCAGAAGGTGATCGCCCGCGAGGCGATCAAGGCCCTCGGGCCGCAAGATTACTGCGGCATCATCCACTGGAACGGCATGGAGCAGTGGCTCTGGGGGCACGGGCTGCTGGTGGTTGGCGGCAACCGCGACGCGATGTTGGCCCGCCTCGATCGCATGACCCCCGGCGACATGCCGTATTTCGATCCGTCGATGGCTTTGGCGGAGCGCGGCTTTGCCAAACTACCCGATGCCGCCATTAAGCACCTGATTATCATCAGCGACGGCGATCCGTCGGCCCCGTCGCACAGCACGATCAAGGCGCTGAAGGCGCTGAACGTGACGATTTCGACGGTGGCGGTCGGGGCTCACGGGCCGGCCGAAAGCGGCCTGCTCAACGACATCGCCCAGACGGCGGGAGGCAAGTTCTACAAGGTCAACGATCCCCGCAGCCTGCCGCGGATTTTCCAGCGCGAGGCCCGCCGCGTCGCCCGGCCGCTGGTCTGGGACAAACACCCGGTGCAGCCGCTGGTGAAGATGCCCTTCCACGAAATCCTTAGCGGCGTCGACGGCCCTCTGCCGCCGATCAAGGGATACGTGCTGACGACGAAGAAAGAGGGGAGCCCGCTGGTCGAGACCCTGCTGACTTCGCCCGAGCCCGCCGGCGAAGAGAACAACACCGTGCTGGCCGGCTGGACTTACGGCCTGGGCAAGGCCGTGGCCTTCACCAGCGACGCCGGCTGCCGCTGGACGACCGACTGGACCGCCGAGCCGCTCTACGACAAGCTCTTCGGCCAGATGATTCGCTGGTCGATGCGGCCGGTGGGCGGCTCGGGCAAATTCACCGTCGCCACCGACATCGCCGATGGCCAGGTCCGCGTCGTCGTCAACGCGCTCGATAAGAACGACGAGTTTCTCAACTTCTTGAGCATGAACGCCACCGCCGTCAGGCCGGACATGAAACCGGTGCCGCTGCGGATCGAGCAGACTTCGCCGGGCCGCTACGTCGGCGCCTTTCCCGCCCGCGACGCCGGCAGCTACTTTCTTACGCTGACTCCGGGCACGGGCCAAGCGTCGATCCGCGCCGGCGTCACCGTGCCGTATTCCGACGAGTTCCGCGAGCGGGAACCGAACGACGCCCTGCTGGAACAACTTGCCGCGGTCGTGCCGAAGGACGCGCCGGCCGGCAAGGTGATCGAAGTGCCCGACGACTTCAAGAAGACCGACCCGCTGCCGGCGATCAACCCGTTCCGCCACGACTTGCCCAAGGCCACGAGCAACCAGGACGCCTGGCATTATTTTCTGCTGGCGGCCTGCTGCGTTTTGTTCGGCGACGTGTTTTGCCGCCGCGTACACGTGCGATTCGATTGGATCCCGCCGCTGGCGGGCCGGGCGCGCGATTGGCTGCTGCGGCGGCAGCCGAAGGTGGCCGCCCCCGAGTTCATGCAGCGTTTGCAGAGCCGCAAGGCCGAAGTCTCCGACCACATCGATCAACTCCGCGCCGCCACCCGCTTCGAGCCACCGCCGGAAACATCGGTGGACGCCACCGTACTGGAAGACGCCGCCAAGCCAATCGGCGAAGCGAAGAAGCCACTGACGTCGGGCCCGTCGCTCGCCGATTCGGCGAAGCCGCAAGCGGAGAGCTATACCGAACGGTTGCTGAAGGCGAAGAAGAAAGTATGGCAGGACAGGAACGAGAAATAGAGTATTGGACGATCGTCGGCGGCTAAGCCGGTTCCGCGGAGACCAAACCCACGCAAAGCAGAAAACATTTGCCGGACCGTCTTGCGCGAGAATAGATTCTATATATACTAGTGTTCACATAAGGCGTCTGCCCTGGTGGTGCCGCCAGGAATATCGGCCTTGCGAAACGTCGCACGCATTGCTATCCTTCAGCCCGTCTAGTTGCCTGTGGTGAAAGTGGAGGAGTGTATCGTGGCGCAGATATCTTCCATTGAATGGACGGAATCGACGTGGAACCCTGTAACCGGCTGCACCAAGATCAGCCCCGGCTGCGCGCATTGCTATGCCGAGCGAATGGCCAAGCGGCTACAAGCCATGGGCCAAGAGCGTTATGCGCGTGGATTCAAGCTTGCGTTGCAGTCCGATGTGGTCGACGTGCCTCTACACTGGAAACGTCCGCGCATGATCTTCGTCAATTCGATGAGCGATCTTTTCCACAAGGACGTTCCTACCACGTTCATTGCGGAGTGTTTCGCCGTGATGCAACGAGCGTCCCAGCATACGTTTCAAGTGTTGACGAAACGTCCCGAACGAGCAGCAGAGTTGGCCGCTCACCTGCCATGGCCCAACAACCTCTGGATGGGGACGACGGTAGAAAGCTCTGACTACGCGCATCGCGTCAATAGCCTCGTTCACATTCCCGCCGCTGTCCGTTTTCTTTCTCTGGAGCCACTCTTGGGGCCGTTACCGCGACTGGCGTTGCAAGGCATTCATTGGGTTATTGTCGGAGGGGAATCTGGTCCACAGGCCCGGCCGATGGAACTGAAATGGGTCTTGCAGATTCGCAGTCAGTGCGTAAGCAGCAACGTGCCATTCTTCTTTAAGCAATGGGGCGGTCCAAACAAGAAACGACTAGGACGGGTGTTGGAAGGAAGAACTTGGGACGGGATGCCAAGATTACCAACCGACTCTTCTTCGGGGGGGCCTGATGAAAGACAATCTTCCAGTCGTGTGGCGTGCTGAACCACACACGCCTGCTAAACATGCGATTCTGAAACGCTATCTAGACGCGTGGATTCCCATCCTGTCGCGGCAATCTCGACGAGTGAAGCGCGCGAACCAAGAAATCTTGTTTATCGATGGCTTTGCCGGGCCGGGAGAATACGAAAACGGAGAGCCAGGGAGCCCCGTTATCGCTCTTACCACAGCATTGCAGCACTCAGTCGATTTTCCTGTGCCGATACGGTTTCTCTTTATCGAGGAAGATAAAGAACGATTTGAAAGACTCAACAGCGTCCTTCAAAAGTATAAGAAACAGCTTGAGAATTCGAAGAACGTTCTCATGAGCCCGCCCGAACAGGGTGAATGCGACTCAATTCTCAATGAGATGCTCGATGAGCAGCAGAAACGGGGGACTCGCTTTGGTCCAGCACTCGCTTTCCTGGATCAATTCGGCTATTCTGCGGTTTCAATGCAATTGATCCAGCGGATACTCGCCTTTCCACAGTGCGAGGTTTTTTCCTATCTCGATTACCATGGGATGAATCGGTGGATAGGAGACCAGTCTAAGGCACCCAGCTTCGATCGAGCTTGGGGCGGCGGCGAGTGGCGAGGCGCGATCAATCTGCCGGAGCTGGACCGGCGCGAGTACCTCCTTAGTAGTTACAAGGACGCGTTGCGGGCGCGAGCGACGGCAAAGTACGTCTGCAATTTTTCGATGTTCGATAAGAACGATGAACCGCTTTACTGGTTGATCTTCGCAACGAATAGTCTGCGCGGCCTCGAAGTGATGAAGACGGCCATGTGGAAGGTGGATGAGACTGGCAGTTTCAAGTTCTCGGACAAGGATAACCCGGACCAACTCCGCCTCCTAAACGAAGAATTCGATCAAAATTGGCTGGCTGACGAGCTTGCTCGAAGGCTGGCCGGAAAGACAATGACGATAGCGGACATTAAAGAGTTTGTGTTTACCGAAACCCCATGCTGCCTTTTCAAAGAGGCTCTCAAGACCCTAGAATTGAAAAAGAACCCTGGGATCCGTGTCGTGAACAGCCCTGCGAAGAGGCGGCCCGGGACGTTTCCTGAGGAGGATCTTAAGGTGCAGTTTCGCGAAATGGGCCTGTTTTGAGCAACAACCGAGAGGATTCCAAATGAGCATCGCTGAAACCATGGAACGCCGCGCCCGCGAGTTCGTCGATCGATATACCGCCGTGCGCGAGCAGATCGGCCGGGTCATCGTCGGGCATGACGACATCGTCCACGGCGTGTTGACTTGCCTGTTCGTTGGAGGGCATTGCCTGCTGGAGGGCGTGCCGGGGCTGGGAAAAACGCTGTTGGTGCGCACGCTGGCCAAGACGCTCAGCCTGGAGTTCAACCGCATCCAGTTTACGCCCGACCTGATGCCGGCCGACATCCTCGGCACGAACATGGTGATGGAGACCGACGGCGGCAAGCGGTTCTTCGAGTTTCAGCAGGGGCCGATCTTCACGCAAATCTGCCTGGCCGACGAAATCAACCGCGCCACGCCCAAGACGCAGTCGGCCATGCTCGAAACGATGCAAGAGGGTTCGGTCACGGTGGCCGGCAAGCGCTACCAGCTCGTGCAGCCCTTTTTCGTGATGGCCACGCAGAACCCGATCGAGCAGGAGGGAACTTACCCGCTGCCCGAGGCCCAGTTGGACCGCTTCTTCTTCAAGTTGATGGTCGGTTACTCCGATCGCGCAACTGGCCTCGATCGTCGAGCGGACCACGCGCGGCGAAACGATCGAGCCGGTCAAGGTGATGGACGGGCCCGAGATTCTCCGCTGGCAGGCGCTGGTCCGCGAAGTGATTCTGGCCGAGCACGTGCAGGATTACATCGTGCGGCTGACGCTGGCCACGCATCCGCAAGGGCCGTTCGCCCCGCCGATCACCAACCAGTACATCCGCTGGGGCGTCAGTCCGCGGGCGGCGCAGGCGATGGCGTTGGCCGCGAAGGTCCGCGCGCTATTGGACGCGCGCTACAACGTCAGCTTCGAGGATGTCCGCCGCGTCTATCTGCCGGCGCTAAGGCATCGAATTCTCTTGAACTTCGAGGCCCAGGCCGAAGGGATCGAGCCCGACCGCGTGCTGCTGGAGCTACTCGAAAAGGTGCCGGAGAAGGCGGAGTAAGAGTGGGCAGTGGGCAGTGAAAGAACGCTTTCCGGTCGCCGACCCCGCCACGAAGTCCCCTCACTACTTCCTCCTGCTCACTTTCTACTGCCGACTGCCGACTGCCCACTGCCCACTAATCCCGTCTCTCCCCCAGGTTCTTCATCAGCCACGCCATGTTCTCGGCGAGCGTGCGGACGGTCTGCATGCCTTCGGCGTCGTTGTTGACCTCTCCCTTCTCGCGGCCGAAGGCGACGTTCCAGTACGTCGAGCCGGGGACGATCATCTGCGAGATCAGGAAGAAGTAATTGAGTTGAGCGAAGGTGAAGTTCTGACCGGCGCGGCGGGCGACGACGATCGCTGCCCCGATCTTGCGGCGCAAAAGCTCCGGGTGCCGCCGGGCGACGTAACCGACGCGATCGAGCAGGGCCATCGTCTGCGGCGTGGCCGAGCCGAAATAGACCGGCGAGCCGACCAAGATGCCGTCGGCCGCGGCGAACTTCTCGACAATGCCCTCGAAGGCCGGGTCTTCCTGCACGCAGCGGATTTCGTCCGCTTTGAAGCAGCCCGCACAAGCCATGCACGGCTTCACCGGCCGGTCGGCGAGCGAGAGAAACTCGGTCTCGAACCCTTCAGCGGCCAGCACGTCGAGGGCCGCATGAATGAGGATGTCGGTATTGCCGCCGCGACGCGGACTGCCGGAAATGCCCAAGACTCGCATCGTTGTTTCCTAGAAATGGTCCGCCTCAGAGGCTGATCGTGCTCGGTTGGCTGTTGTCGGTGGGGAAGGGATCGGCGATCAAGCGCACAAACACCTGATACTCGCCGTGGATTTCGGAAGGCACTTGCCACAAGTGCCGGCAGGTGAAACCTCAGCCATACTCGAAGTTGCCCTGATGCACGACCTTGCCGTCCTTGTCTTTGATGACGAGTTGCGGTTTCGGCGGCCGGGTCCCGTTCACCAGAAGGTTCGTGCAATGCTCTCCGCTGACGCCGACGATCGCCAGCGAGAGCGAGACGTTGTTCCCCTGTCCCCGGCCCGCAGTGACGACCGCGCGTAGCGGCGGGCCGAACGGGAGCTTGGCCGTCTCCCCCTTTTTCACCGTCGTTTCCGGCGATTTGCCGGCGAAGGTGGCCGCGAGCAGGTTCTTCGCCGAGCCCCCTATTATCGTATAGGATAGGACTTTCCAGGTTCCTTCGGGCAAGGCGATCTTTTCGTCCTTCGAGCCGCCGATCGCAACGACGCCATAATCCGGGTTGAAGAGCACGGCGCGGTAGGCCGGGCTCGAATTGACGACGCAGCCCATCGCAAACTTCGTCGGCGTCAGCTTGAGAGAATCGCCCGACGGCGAAACTTGCATGCGATAGAATTCCCTGCCGATGCAGACGGTCTTGCTGATGAAGTTGCGATCGCTACCCAAATCGCCGGACGAGGGCGGCTTCCTCAGATTGGGATTGATCAGCAGCATATCGCCGCCAACGACGCCGCCGTCGGGCCGGAACACCGCTTCGTCGTCGTACAGTCCGTTGCTGTTGTGATCCAATAACACCAGCCTGATGCGTCTCTTGCCTTGCGTGATGTAACCTTCGCGGTAGGCCGCCGCGTAGAACGTCGCGGTGGCATAGCTGTCGCCGCCGGTCTGCTGACAGAGCAGGCTGGGCAGGAACGAGTAGTCGATCGATTGCCCCTTGACTTCCAGCGTAATGTTCACCCGCGGAAACTGCGACTGCGACATGGAGGGGCCCACCGAAGTCGCCGTGATGGCCGCGATCGGCCGATCGTCGGTCAGGTCGCCGTTGCCGTTCAGATCAAAATAGAGGCGATTATAGGCCGGCGACCTGCCGCCGACCGAATCGAAGGCAAAGCCGAACTCCTGCGATCCGAAGCGGGCGACGCCGCGGATCGGCGTCGAAGACGAATACGACGGCTCGTGCTTGATAACGCGATGGAACTCCGCGTCCCGCGAGTCTTCGTTCTTGCCGAGGTTCAGGACGAACTGCTGCGGAGTGATCTGGCTAAGAAAATAGGAATTGGTCGGGCTGGCCGCGGGCGTGCGGCCGCGGCGCTTCGCCTTGGGCAAATCCAACCGCACCAACTTCATCGGAATCTCGGTTTCGTCGATCTTGCCGACGACTTCCTCCTCGCTCTTCTCGCTCGATTTGTCCTCCTTCTCCTCCTCGCCCTGGCGGCGCAGTTCGTCGGCGATCCAGCGTTGATCGGCCGCGCTGAGCAGCTTCTTGTCGACCGAAATTTCGCTGCCGTCGAGCTTTCGCAGACGGACTTTGCCCTCCTCGCAGCCGAGGAACTCGGCGACGGTGCCGAACTTGCCGTTCTTGGTCTTCCAGTCGCGATACTCGGTGCCGGGCGCCAGCTTCTCCTCCTCGACGCCGGGAAACTGGCTCTTCACGTACCGCCGGTCCTCCTCGCACAACGAGACCAGCGGCACCTCGATCACTGTGCCGTTGCTCTTCCGCAGTTGCGCCTTGCCGTCCTTGAAATCGAGCAGATCGGCCTCGACCGAGAAGCGGCCGTTGCTGCTCTTCCACACTCTGGAAGCGGCATCGGCGATGGAACCGAGCAAGACGAGAATCAGGAAGACCGCCAAAAGACGTTTCATGGCTTACTCCTCTATTGCAGGCCCTTAATATACCGTCAACCGGAGGGGGCGTCAAGCTACCCCGCGTTTCTCGCCACACGGGGAAAACGGGCGACACTGTGTCCGGTGGGGCAGACATTCCTGTCTGCCAGATGTGCCGCCCTTTCTCGCGGCAGACAGGAATGTCTGCCCCACCTGGGTGAGAAATGCGGACAACTCGCGTTACCGCAGTGCTCGGCATCGCTCCGGCGGCCAGTAGATGTGCGTCACGACCCCGACGATGTACGAGGCGGGCACGGCGTAGGGCGGATGGCCCGCCGCGCCCTTTTGCCACAGGCGCGAATCTTTCGAGCGCGCCGAGAAATCGCCCAGCACGAAGTACTCGTCGGGACCGAGTTTCGCTGGCTTCTGCTCACCGCCCCAAAATGGCGAGGACCAACCTTGGAGTCGATCCAGATATTCGATTCCCCGGCACAACTCCGGCGGCGTCTGCCGTTTGCCGTCGATCCATACCGCGCCGTTGCGGATCGTCACCGTCTCGCCCGGCAACCCCACCAACCGCTTACAGGCGAAGACTCTCGGATCTTCCGGCGAACGAAATATGACGACATCCCAGCGTTGCGGGCTGAGACACTTGTTCACGATGAACCGATCGCCTAAGTGTTCCACACGCGGTGGATCGGCGACTTCGCACGATCGAAGTTCCTTGCTGCAAATCATCACGACGGGTCTGTTCGCCGGTGTCCATCGCTTGTCCTCAGGCGAGCAATATGCGGGACTTCCACAACGCGGACATGGCGCTTCCCAGTGCCGCCCGAGGATAGTCGGAGCCATCGAGTTGCCGGCATCCGTAAACGCTTCAAACAGCCAGAGCCGACCAACGAACACGGCGACTCCGCACAGACATGCGGCCGGAATCAGCGTCGGCAGCCACGCCACGAACGCCCGCGCGATGCTCGTTCTGAAAACTCGCGCAATAATCAGCCACGTCAGCCCCAACGACAGGGCGATCAGCAGAACTGCTAGGGCGAGAATCGCCCACACCAAGCCGGCAAGAGGGACGCAACCCAACGGAGCCATCAGCAGCAGATTGAGCAGCGCAATCGCCACAGTCGCCCAAAGCGCGCGGGCAAAGCTTGCGTTGGGAATCATGGTCCAGCGGCCGCCAAGATAAAGAAAGAACGCGTTGGCCAACGGCCACAGCACAAGCAAAACCAGAGACATTCCGACGAAAAGAGCCATAGCCATCGCTTTGTCCCGCGTTTCGTGGAGAGCATCTGATCCTAAAGCGAGGGCCGGACGGTGTCAATGATTCGCTGGCGGGACTTATTCACCCTTGACGTCCCCCCTCGTCTAAGTAAGAATACAGTGGTTGCCTTGATGCACGGCAAGGGATCGACACATGACTCATCTGGACGCCAGCCAAGCCTGCCACGAGTTTACCGACACGCTGGAGCGAGTGGCGATCGGCAAAGAGCGGATTGTTCTGCAAAACCAAGGGCAGGACGTGGCGGTGTTGGTCCCGATCGAGGATCTTTCACTGCTGGAGCAATTAGAAGATCGCGCGGACGTAAAGGCGGCGGAGGCAGCAGAAGCCGCCGCCAGAGGCGAGACGCCGATTCCGTGGGAAGAAGCCCGTCAGCAATTAGGACTCTGACCCTTGGCTACGGCGAGATACACCGTCACGATCATTCCGTCTGCCCTGCGGTCCATTCAGTCGCTGCCGCGTGATCTTTGCGAGCGAATTCGCTCGGCAATCGACTTGCTGGCCGAAAACCCGCGCCCACACGGGGTCAAGGCGCTCCAGGGAGCAGAGAGAGGCTACCTGCGACTCCGCGTCGGCGACCACCGCATCATCTACCGTGTGGAAGATGACCGTCTGCTCGTTCTTGTCGTGGCAGTCGGTCATCGCCGTGAAGTGTATCGGTGATTACGTATCTCTCCGCTACGGTTGTCACCGCCCCATCGTCCGCCGCAGGCTCTTCGCCGCTTCGACCATGTTCCGCAGCGAGGCTTGCACCTCGCGCCAGCCACGGGTTTTCAGGCCGCAATCGGGATTCACCCACAGCCGCTCGGCCGGGATCACGCGCAGTGCGCAGGCGCAATCGGCCCATGATCTCTTCGATCTCCGGCACGCGCGGACTGTGAATGTCGTACACGCCCGGACCGATCTGGATCGGCTGCTTGAAGTTGACGAAGGATTCGAGCAAGGCCATGTCGGAGCGCGAGGCTTCGATCGAGAGCACGTCGGCATCCAGCGCGGCGATCGCGTCGATGATGTCGCCGAACTGCGAATAGCACAGGTGCGTGTGGATTTGCGTCTCGTCGCGCACGCCGACCGAAGCCAGCCGGAAGGCGTCCACCGCCCATTGCAGATACGCGGGCCACTCCGCGCGGCACAGCGGCAGCCCTTCGCGCAGGGCCGGCTCGACGATCTGAATCAGACGGATGCCCGCCGCCTCGAGATCAACCGATTCGTCGCGGACGCACAGGGCGATTTGGAAAGCGGTGTCGCGCCGCGGCTGATCGTCGCGGATGAACGACCATTGCAAGATCGTCATCGGGCCGGTGAGCATCCCCTTCATCGGCCGCGAAGTGAGCGATTGGGCGTACTGGCTCCAGCGAACCGTCATCGGCCGCGGGCGGGAGACGTCGCCGAAGAGGATCGGCGGCTTGACGCACAGCGCCCCGTGGCTCTGCACCCAGCCGTTGGCCGTCTGCGCGAAGCCCTGCAACTGCTCGCCGAAATACTCGACCATGTCGGCCCGCTCGAACTCGCCGTGGACCAGCACATCGAGCCCGATCTCTTCCTGAAAACGGACTGTCCGCTCGATCTCTTTCTTGCAGAAAGTTTCGTAACGTTCCAGCGACCACTGACCCATCTTCAGCGCGGCGCAGGCGCGGCGCACTTCGCCCGTCTGCGGGAAAGAGCCGATGGTTGTCGTGGGGAGCAACGGCAGCGGGAGACGGCGGCGCTGGATCTCGCGGCGATCGACGAGCGGACGCCGCCGGCAGAGCATCTCCTCGTTGACGGCGGCCACCCGCTGCCGCACCGCCGAATTGTGCAGCCGCGGTGAAGCGGCGCGGCGTTCGAGAGCGGCCTGGCTCGCCGCCAATTGCTCGGCCACGGCCGCCCGGCCGCGGTTGAGGGCCTTCGTCAGAATCGCCACCTCCTGCAACTTCTGCTTGGCGAAGGCCATCCAGCCCTTCAACTCGGGGTCCAGCGCCGGCTCATCGTCCAAATCGATCGGGCAGTGCAGCAGTGAACAGGAGGGGGCGACCATGATCCGCTCGGGCCCGAGCTTGGCCGTCGCTATCTCCAGCAGATCGAGCGATCGCTCCAGGTCGCCGCGCCAGACATTGCGGCCGTCGACGATGCCCAACGAGAGTGTCAAGCCCGACGGCGCGGCCTCCAGCGCCCGCTCCAACTGCTCCGGCGCCCGCGCCAGGTCGAGATGCACGGCGGCCACCGGCAGCCGCAGCGCAGCCGCCAGATTGTCGCCCAGGCCGCCGAAGTAGGTGGTCAGACAGATGCGAAGCTGATCCGACGCCGCGTTCAGCCGCGCGCACGACGATTCCAGCACGTTCAGGACTTCGTGGGGTAGATCGAGAGCTAACACCGGTTCGTCGATTTGCACCCAGTCGGCCCCGGCATGGGCGAGTTGCCAGAGCACCTCTTCGTACAGCGGCAGAATGGCGTCGAAAAGACGCAGCAGTTTCAGCTTCGGCGTCTTGCTTTTTCCCAGCAGCAGGAAGGTCAGCGGCCCGAGCAGCACGGGCCGGGTGCGAATGCCCAGCGCGGCGGCCTCGCGAAACTCATCGACCGGCTTGGTCGAGGCGAGCTTGAACTTCATGCCCGGCTCGAACTCGGGAACGAGGAAGTGATAGTTCGTATCGAACCACTTGATGATGTGCAGCGGCGGCAGTTCGTCGCCGCCCCGCGCCATGTTGAAATACGTGGCCAGATCGACCGCGGCCCCCGACCATGCGAACCGCTTCGGCACCGCCCCGAGCATCACCGCCGTATCGAGCACGTGATCGTAGAGCGAGAAATCGTTGGAGGGGACGTGCTCGATGCCCAACGACTGCTGCAACCGCCAGTGTTCTCGTCGCAGCGCAGCGGCCGCGGCGGCAAGCTCTTCGGGGTCGATGTTTCCCGCCCAGTATTCCTCGACGGCCCGCTTCAGTTGCCGGCGAGCGCCGATGCGCGGAAATCCCAAGTTTGCCGCAATTGCCATCCGACCCGCTCCTGCCAGGTATCAGCCGAAGGAATGGTACGCCCAGGAGTGGGGGGCGTCAAGGGCTTTCGCCGCCGGTTCCACTCTCACGCGACTCTGTTTAGAATGACATATACTTTCACGAACACGGAGTCCTCCATGCACCCGACCATTGAAAAACTCACATCCGCGGGACCGGTCGTTCTCGACGGTGCTCTGGGCACGCAACTCCAGCAGCTTGGGCTGCCGGTCGGCGCTTGCCCCGACGCTTGGAATCTCGCGCAGCCTGAAAAGGTCGAGCAGGTCGCCCGCAGTTACGTCGAGGCCGGCAGCCGAGTGATTCTGACGAACACGTTCAGCGCCAACCGCTTCGCCCTGGCCCGGCATCGACTCGTCGAGAAGATTGCCGAAATCAACCGGGCCGGCGTGGAACTCGCCCGGCGGGCGGCCGGCGACAGGGCGTTGGTCTTCGCCTCCTTCGGTCCCAGCGGCTTGATGTTGGTGATGGGACAGGTGAGCGAAGACGACTTGAAAGCCGCCTACGCCGAGCAGGCGCAGACCGTTGCCGCGGCCGGCGCCGACGGCATCGCCATCGAAACGATGTCCGACGTGGCCGAGACCGCGTTGGCCACTGCCGCCGCCCACGCCACGGGTCTGCCAGTGGCGGCTTGCATGACGTTCGGCTCGGGCGCCAAGCAGGATCGCACGATGATGGGCGTCACGCCCGAGCAGGCCGCCGAGCAACTCACGGCCGCGGGCGCCGACGTGATCGGCAGCAATTGCGGCCAGGGCATCGCCGGCATGATCGACGTCTGCCGCCGGCTGCACGCGGCCAGCGACCGGCCCATCTGGATCAAGGCCAACGCCGGGCTGCCCGAGATGATCGAGGGCAAGACGGTCTACCGGCAAACGCCCGCCGAGTTCGCCTCGTTCGTCCCGCAACTGCTCGATGCCGGCGCTTCGCTCATCGGCGGCTGCTGTGGCACCACGCCCGACTTCATCCGGGCGGTGGCCGAGCAACTCAAGCGATAGCGAGACATCTTGAAAGCTGATAGCTGAAGGCTGAAAGCTGACGTCTCTTACGCCCGCTCCTCCCGCAGCGCGGCCAGCAGCGGCGCGCGGAGAACCGCTCGCACGGCCACGAAGCCCGCGGCCAAGCCCACAATCAGCACCGCCAGCAACGTTGCGGCCAACGAGAGCCAGGGTACCGCCGCGCCGCGGTGGAGCAGATGCGGCAGCACCGCCAGCGCCGCCGCCAACGTGCCGACGCCCAATCCGGCCGTCAACAGCACCGCGTGTTCCAGCAAGACCAGCCAAGCGAGCGTGCCGCGGCGGAAACCGGTGGCGCGGAGCAGCGCCAATTCGCCCCGCCGCTCGAAGACGTTTCGCAGTTGCACCGCCGCTAGGCCGAACGTCCCCAGCAAGAGCCCCAATCCGCCCAGACTCTGGAACGCCGAGAGATACGTGTTCTGCACGGCGAGAAACTCGGCTAACCGCCGGCCGGTCGTCTCGGCCGAAAAGCCATACTCGCCGAGGTTCTCTTGCAACGCCCGTTTCACCGCCGCCGTTCGCTCGGGCGGAGTCTCGACGAGGAAACAGCGATATCCGTCGGTGTCGGGGAAGAGCCGCAGGAAGGCCGACTCGCCCAGCAGCAGATCCCCCTGGAAAATGCTGTCGTCCAACAGGGCGGCCACCCGCAGCCGAACCGGATTGCCGCGGCCGTCGCTGATCTCGAACGTCTCGCCGAGCCCGCCCCACAAGTTTAGCGCGTAGTTCGCCGTGTTCTTCTCCAGAATGACCGGCACGGCGGATTGTGGTGCAGGCGTCCCGCCTGCCGCCGATGGCAGCCGAGACGGCTGTTCTACGACGTCGAGCAATCGCCAAGAGTTCGGACAATCGCGCGGCCTGTCGGCCCATGCGAATCCGTCGCGGCCGATGAACTGCCGCGGAAGGCCGAGCACCCGCGGCTGCCGCGGGCGATAGAGGTTCAGACAACTGGCGTCCTCGCCGCCGTGAAGCCGCAACGCGACAATCGTGCTGCCGGCCAGCAGTTTCCGTTCGCGCGTCGAAAAGCCGAGCGAGGTCTGGCCGTCCGGCGAAGCGAGGTCTTGCAGGATCGGCTGATCGCTCTCGGCCACCAGTGCGAAACCTCCGTTGCCGGAGTGGAGTGCGGGCGTTTGCTGCGTCGGATCCGCGCGGAACGCATCCATCGACACGATGACGAACGACGCCGCGGCCACCAGCCCAATCGTGAGCGTGCTGCGGCCGGGATTTCGCGCGGCGTTGCGCAGCGCCATTCGCAGAAGATTTCCGCGGCCAACCGCAACCGCCTGCCTATTCACGCCCGCCCGCAGGCGAAGCCCAACCAACACCAGCAGCGACATCAACGCCGTCACCGCGGCGACGAAGAATATCTCGGTCTGCAACTGCTCGCCGAGGTGAAGCAACAGGAGCGCCGCCGTTGGCGCCACGGCGAGAAGGCCGAGAGAGATTTCGATCAGAAGGGCCCACAGCGGTCGGGAATTTGGGGATTTGGGGATTTGGAGATTGGGGGATTTCGGGATTTGGAGATTGGAGGAAGGTGGAGGGCGGAGGGCGAAAGGCGGATTCTCCACCGCCGAGCGCCCACTGCCCACTGCCCACTGCCGACTGCCCACGGCCCCCCGGCCCCCGGCCCCTAGCCCCTGATCCCTAGCCCCCGCCAGCAGCCGCCGTGGCGATAGGCGAGCGATCCTCCGTAGCGACAACCAAATGGCACAGCCGGCCACGGCGATTCCGCTGCCGCAACCGATCGCCAGGCTTGTCGGCGTGACGTAGAGCCGCAAGAAGGGCGTCGCGATGGCGGCCAGCCACCAACTCCGCAGCCCCAGCAGCATTAGCGCAGCGTAGCCGATTCCGCCCGCCACCCCCAGTAGACCGCCGGCGGCGGCCACCGCCAGCCCTTCGCCCAGCAAGATTCGCCGCACCTGCCGCTGCGCGAGCCCGAGGGCCAGCAGCGTTCCTATCTCGCCGGCGCGGCGATCGATCCCCAGCCGAAATAGCAAGGCGACCAACATCACGGCGGCGGCGATAATGAAGAAACTGAGGCAGAGAAAGAGGACGCCGAAAGGCGTCGTCCCCGCCGAGGCGTCCAATTGCTGTTGCCGGATCGGCTGAAAGACGAAGCCAAACGCCGCAGGATCGAGGTGCTGTTGTAGGAGGCGACTCCAGTCGCCGACCCGCTTTGGCTGGCGATCCGATCGCCGACTGGAGTCGCCTCCTACAACAGCCACGCGGAGCGACGTGGTTTGCCCGAAGCGGCTGCCCCAGAGACGCCGGCCGGTCGCCAGCGATACGAATGCCTTCGGCGTCGGGCCATAGCAATTCCAATACTTTTCGTCGTCGGGGCGGATGCGCTTGGCGTCGAACGGGAAGGGCGGATCCCACTTGTCCATCGTTAGTTCGTCGGTCATGCCCTTGATCGCAGGCACCAGCCCGCGATCGGCGGCCGCGGCGGCCAATTGCACGATCGCCGCCAACCGCAGCGAGACCGTCTTCTCGCGCACTTGCCCGTCGAGGCTCTCCGGCTCGAAATACGTCAATCGCACGGCATCGCCCAGGCGGGCGTGCAACTGATCAGCGGCCCAGGAGTTCAGTGCAATCTCGTTCGGACGAAGCGGCGACAGCGGCTTCCCTTCGATCGAACGAAACGGCCCCAGCGGCGGACGATCGGCGAAATCGATGGCCGTGATCGTCGAATAGGGCACCTCGCGGCCGTTGCAGGCCAGCGTGTTCGCCAAGTAGGTCATCGCCGGTTGAACGTCGGCACGTGCGTCCGGGATCCCCCGAATCGCCTTGACGAGTTCCCGCTCCGTGGCCGCATCGAACAGCATTCGCTCGGAGGCGATGTTCCAGTAGCCCAACGGGCTGCGTTCGACGTGCAGTCCATAATCGGAATAGCCGGGGGCCAACTGGCGTTGGTGTGGCAGTTGCACTGCCGCGCCCGCTAGTAGAATCGCATTGACTCGCCCCGGCTGATCGAGCCGCTCAGCCAACCAATCGAGCGGCACGTACGCATTTTCCGCCGGGCGTTGCGTCGGGCGAAGGCTGAAGGCGCCGAGTCCGTCGGCGGCGATGATTTCGCTCACCGTCACCCGCTGCGAACGGACGGTTTCTCGCTTCTTTCCCAACGCACTGTCGGCGGGAATCGCCGTAGTGGCGGGCAGTCGGAGCAGCACGGCGTCACCCACGCCGAGCCCGAGCCGCTCGGCCACAGGCCGGCTGACCACGATTTCGCCCGCACCCGGCAGCCGCTGCGGCCGCCCGTCGCCCAACTGCCAGAACCGCTTATCGCAGCCGATCAGTTCCACCCGGTTCGCACGCCGTGGCGACTGCGAATCGGCGTTTTCGAGGCTGACTTGCAGCAGAATCGCCGCTGCGGCCTCGGGGCCACTCTCGTCGGCCAGTGCGGCCCGAAAGAGGTGATGAACGACCAATGCCTCGTCAATTCGCCCCAACCGGTCGAGCGTCAATCGACGCAGGCTTCCCCGCATCGAATCGCCCACCAGCAGCGCCCCGGTGAGCACCGCCGTACACGCCGCCACGCCGCAGGCCACGGCGAAGTTCGAGCGCCGGTGGTAGAGAAACGAGGCGAAAACCAGGTGAAAAGGTGACATACTATGCGAATGACGAAATCCGAATGACGAATGACGAAGGAATGACGAAGCCCGAAGCTCGAATGACGAAGAGGGACCGGGCACCCTTTCGTCATTCGAGCTTCGTGCTTCTTTCGTCATTCGTCATTCGGATTTCGTCATTTCCTCAAGGCTTCCGTCATTCAATTCCAGTCGCCGTCCCATCAGCCCCGCCAGCCGTTGGCTGTGCGTGACGACGATCAGCATGGTCTGCTCCTGCCGCTGAAGCTCCAACAGCAGTTCGCCGACGCGGGCGGCGGTGGTGCGATCGAGGTTGCCGGTCGGCTCGTCGGCCAGGACCAACAGCGGCGTGCAGATCATCGCTCGGGCGAGGGCCGCCCGCTGCTTCTCGCCGCCGGAAAGCTCCGCCGGGCGATGATCGAGCCGATCGCCCAGGGCGACGCGGTCCAGCAGCATCCGTGCCCGTTCGACGTGCTCGGGCGACGTTCGTCCGCCGGCCACCGTCGGCGTCAGCACGTTTTCCAGCACCGAACACTGTGGCAGCAGGTGATGGTCCTGAAACACGAAACCAATCTTTCGATTGCGGAACGCCGCCAACTCGCGCTCGGCCAGCGTGGCCGGGTCTTGTTGGTCGAGCACCACGCGGCCGCCGCTTGGCGGCTCCAGGGCGCCGATGATGCTCAGCAGCGTGCTCTTGCCCGAGCCGCTGGGACCAACGATCGCCGCGTTCTCGCCGCGATTCAACTCCAGTGACACGTCGCGCAGCACCGGCAGCGGCCCACTGCGAGTGGGATACTGCTTGGCGACGTGTTCGATGTGAAGCAGGGACATGCTGATGGAAATGTGGATGACGTTTAGCCGCCGTGCCGGCGGCTGCTAAACGGCGAGTTCTTTGTAAAGTTCGATCATTCTGCGTGCCATCACTTCTGCATTATACCGCTGGTGGACGATCTGTTGAGCTCGGCGGCCGCACTCGGCGGCGAAATCGGGATCGAGGATCATTCGTTTCAGGGCCGCCGCCAGCGCCGCCGGATCGTTCGGCTCGCACAAGACGCCGCCGCCGGTGTCGTCGATCATCTCCGGAAACGCCCCGTGCGCCGGCAGCACGGCGGGCACGCCGTTGGCCCAGGCCTCGAACACCGAAAGCCCCTTGCTCTCGCGATAGACCGTCGGCAGACAAAACAGATCGAGCGATTGCAGGAAGGCGATCTTTCCGGCATGATCGAGCTCGCCGACGTACTGGAATCGGTCGGCCAGGCCGGCGTCCGCCATTTGACGTTCGATTTCGGCCAAGTAGGGCCGATCGGCGGGATCGAGATAGCCCGCCGCACAAACGCGGACAGGCGGCATGTCGCCGTCGGTCGCCAGCAGTTTCAGAGCGTCGGCCAATTGGTGCAGCCCCTTGTCGGGACAAACGCGAGCGAGGTAGCCGATTTCCGTGCCGTATCTCCCCTCGTCCTTTGGAAGAAGGGCCGGGGGTGAGGGCTTGGCTTCATTTTCGGCGGCCCTCACCCTAGCCCTCTCCCAAGGGGAGAGGGAACTCTCACTCATTCCGGCCAGATTCAATCCCGGCGGAATCACGCGGATCCGCTCCTGTGGCACGCGCAGGTAGCCGGCCATGAACTCGGCGTAGTAGCGATTCATCGCCACCAGCGCGGCCACTTCGCCCGCCCGCTGACGCAGCAACGCCAACGCCTGGCCGTGATACGGTTCCGGCAGTCTCTCCAAGAAAACGTCCTCGCCAGTCAAACTGCACACGACCGGGACGCCGAGCCGCCGGATGATCTCGTGGGCGACCCCGACGAGCATGACGTTATTCAGATGCACGACGTCGGGGCGAAGGTCGGCGAGCCAGCGGACCAATTTCTCAACCTCTTTCCGCTGCCGGCCGTGCTCGCCTTCGAGCATTGATACGGTAAGCGGCCCAAGCTGCTCGGGCCGGACGGCGGCGCTGCGGCCGGTGGCCCAACGCAGCAGCCCGGGGCTGTCGAGAAGATGATCGAACGCCCAGGGAGTGTGGCGGAAGATCGCCGAATGCTGCTGCAAGTAGACGTTGATGCCGCCGAACGCGATTCGGTCGCTGCTTACGCTCTGCTCGTCGGTCCGCAGCGGCGTGTACATCGGCACCTGCGTGCAATCGTGGCCGGCGGCCAGCAGGGCGGCAGCCAAGGTGTTGCCGTGCAGGCAACTGCCGCAGTACATTCCGCCCGCCCCCGCCGCAAGATAGACGATCTTCATGGTGGTCAGGGGGCAGGGGCTAGGGGCCAGGGGCCAGGGGGCAGAGGTCAGGGGTCAGGGAACAGTTGGCAGTGGGCAGTCGGCAGTGGGCAGTGGAGAATCCGCCTTCCTCCAATCTCCAAATCTCCACACCAGGCCGGGCTCATCACATTTCCTCTCCGCCCACGGGACCGGGGACGATTCCGCTCAGCAGCGATTCGACCGCCTGTCGGCCGCTGCGGACGGCGCCTTCCATCGTAGCGGGCCAGCCGGTCGATGTCCAATCGCCGGCAAGGCAGAGATTCTCCAACGGCGTTCGCTGCGGAGGGCGAAATCGCTCGACCGTTGGCGTCATGGAGAAGACCGCCGCCGGCAGAGTCACCACCCGGCCGTGCAACAGTTTCGCCTGTCGCGCCGCCGGCCACGCCGATTCCAGGTCGCCGCGGACGTCGGCCAGCCATTGTTCGTTCGTTCGCGGAGCGAGTCGGTGCGATGCGCTGACGACCACTTGACAATAGTATTGTGGTGCAGGCGTCCCGCCTGCGTCATCTCCTGCCGGCGAGACGCCTGCGTCATCTCCGGCAGGCGAGACGCCTGCACCACAAGGTCTCGCGAACAACCACTGGCTCAGCCGGCCGACCAGCACGGCGTGCGGCAATCGCGTGATCGGGCGGTCGAACCAGAGGTGAACCGCCGTGATCGCCGCCGGCTCGATCCGGTCCACCTCGGCCAGCGCTGGCATCTGCGACAACAGATTCTCGGCAAACAACGAGCGAACGGATCGCCACGGCACGGCGACGATCGCCGCGTCAAACGCGTATCGTGTGCCGTCGGCCGAAGCCAACTCGCCGGCGCGTCGGCCGTCGCCGTCGATGCGGCGAACCGGCGTGTCGAGATGCACCGTAACACCGCGGTCGGCGAGCCATTTGCCGAGGCGATCATGAAAGATTTCGACCAACGGCCGCCGCGGCAATATCAGCGTACTTGCCTGGCGGGAGGTCCAAAAACCGTCGCGAAAAACCTTGCCAGCAGCGGCCAGCGACGCCCGATCGACCGTTTCGCCCAGGGCGCTCACCAGCACGAACGACCAGAACCGTTCGATCGCCCGGTCCGATTGCCCTTGGCGGCGGAGCCACGTGCCAATGGTCGTTCGTGTTTCTTTGGTCGCATAGCCGGGAGCTAACAGCTCCCGGTGCTTGTTGGCACCGTCACCGGGGGCTGTTAGCCCCCGGCTATTCGCCGTTTTGTTCTCTTGCGAGGAGACAATATCGCCACCATGTTCCTGCACCAACTTGTGCAGCGCGCGGACGATGCCCCAGCGCTCGGGCCACGACAAATACGAGAGTCGCAGCAATCCGGGCAGCAGGTGCAGCGGCGCGGGCAGCCAACGGCTGGGGGTGAAATCGCACTGCCGGCCGTCCGGGCCAATGAAGTGGAGCGTCTCGGCGCGAAGGAAACAGTTGTCGATGCCGGTGCGGCGGCAGAAATCGAGGAATTCGCTACAACAGCCCATCGCCACGTGCTGACAATAGTCGATCAACTCGCCGTTCTCTGGATCGACGAACGAACCGCCGCGGCCGCCGAGGGTTTTGCTCTGCTCGAACAGTTCGACGTGGCAGCCCCGCTCGACGGCGGCAACGGCCGCGGCGATGCCCGCCAACCCTCCGCCGACGATCGCGATTCTTTCCGCGGCCGCAGTCGCGGGGCGTTTGCTCGATGCATTATCCATTACTTCAACGTCGATGAGTCATGCGGAAAGAGTAGCCAACGGGCAAACAGTCCCAACTTCGTCAAGGGGCTGAGACGCACTCGCCGCCGCAGCACGTCGGCCGGACGACGCTCGATCTGCGCGAGCAGTTGCCGGTAGGTGGCGGTCATCAGGCCGAAGATCCGCCGCCCGTCCGGTGCGAGCCAGTCCCACAGTCCCGCGGCAGCACGATAAAACTGCTTCGCCCGTTCGATCTCGAACCGCATCAGGTCGAGAAAGGCGTCGTTCGCCGTGCCGGCCAGCAGTTCCTGCTCCGAGTAGCCGCAACGGCGGAGATCGGCCAGCGGCAAATAGACGCGGCCGGCGGCGGTGTCCTCCCGCAGGTCGCGGAGGATGTTCGTCAGTTGCAGGGCGACGCCCGCCTGCCGGGCCGGCTCGAACGCCTCGGGCCCGCGGAAGCCCCAAATGTGAATGCACGCCAATCCCACGGCGGACGCCACGCGCTCGCAGTATCGCTCCAACTCGTCGAACGTCTCGTAGCGCCGCGGCGTCAGGTCCATCTCGACGCCGTCGATCACCGCCAGAAGGTGTTCGTGGGGGATGTGAAAGCAGCGAACCACGTCGGCCAGAGCGGGGAGGAGGGCAGAGGGCGGAGCGGAGGGCGGAGGGCGGAGGGCGGAGGGCGGAACGACATGCTGGGGCGGAAGATCGACCAGTTGGGGCGGCAGTTGCACTGCCGATCCCGTGGCTGCGAGGGCTTGTTGCAACGCCGCACGCCACGCCGCGATCGCCTCGCGGCGGTGGAGCTCTTGATTTGGAGACTTGGAAATTTGGAAACTTGGAGTTTCTGGCCCCTGACCCCTGACCCCTGATCCCTGACCCCTGACCCCTGATCCCTGACCCCTGACCCCTGACCCCTGACTCCTGACCTCTGACCCCTGATCGGCCAAGTTGTCGGTGCAACGCATGAAAGCATAGAGGGCCTCCATGCCGCGGCGTTTTTCCTTGGGCAGCAACAGGAAGCCTGCGTAGAAATTCGAGCCTGCCCGACGGCTCAATTGCCGGCAGAAGGCATAGCTTGTTTCAAGGGCGTCGCGGGAAGGGGGCATGGAATTGGAAAGCTCCTTCCGCGGGCCGTTGGCCCCCGGCTATTGTGAGATCATCTACCCGACACTCCACGAGCATCGAAACGCAGCTTCCACCAACAACCGAGCAGCAAGCGGAGTTTTTCGGCTCGTGAAACCGTCGGGCGGCGCGTCCAAACGTCGAATCGCTGCCGGCGGATCGCTTTCAGCGTAGCCAACCCGCCCGCCGCGAACAATGCCACCGGCAGTCGCAACCCGCGGGGCATCTCCAGCGCCAGCGGCGAGCCGGCGCGAAGGCGGCTCTCGGCGTCCTCGACGCGGAAGGCCAACAGCCCGCGAAACGCCTCGTTGCACTCCCGCCGGGCGAAGCTCGCCTCGTCGTAGCCGAACCGCCGGCAGTCGGCCTGCGGCAGGTAGACGCGGCCGCGGTCCCAGTCGCGGGCAACGTCCTGCCAAAAATTGGCCAATTGCAGCCCGGTGCAGATCGAGTCGGCCAGCCGGGCCCGCTCCGAGGTGTGGCACTGCCCCAGGTAAAGCACCATTCGCCCCACCGGGTTGGCCGAGTATCGGCAGTATCCGAGCAATTGCTCGATCGTCTCGTAGCGGGTAACCTGCTGGTCCTGGCGGAATGCGACCAACAGATCAAGAAACGGCTCGATCGGGATGTCGAACTGCCGGATGGTCTCAGACAATGCGATGAATACGGGATGCGTCGCCTCGCCCAAGTAGCACTGCCGAAGCAGCTTCTCCCACCAATCCAACAGCGCGAGACTGCGTTGCGGATCGCCGGTTTCGTCGGCCAGGTTGTCGGCCCAGCGGCAGTAGGCGTAGATATTGCAGACGTGCTGCCGCAGCCGGCGGGGAAGGAGCCTGCTGGCGACCGTGAAATTTTCGTAGTGCCGCACGGCCAGCCGCCGGCAGTATCGCCGGCTTTCGCCCAGCGTCAGCGGCGGAGGTGTCGCGTCGGGGCCGAAATGGGCGAGGTCTTGGGAGAACATGCGGGATAGCGGACTCGGGATCAGCGGTCAGGTTTGTCTGTCTTTCCCTTTTTTAGGACCACATGCCAAAACATGACTCCGAGAAACCAGTGCAAACCGCCCGTGTCTATCAGTATTAGGACGATGGCGGTCGGCAATAGCGTTGGGTCGGACCAGAATTTCAAGAGTGAGAGAGCCACAAAGAAGGAACCGAAAAGCGGTGCTCCTGACACGTAATGATAGTTCTCCCGCGTGCCTCCGAAAAGTCGATGAAGTGGGTAGCGGAGAAAGGAACAATAGAAATTTGCGCAACAAGTCAGCCCTCCCAAGCCAAGCAACGCAAATGCAACTATGGTCCAGTTCATACGAATTACGGACGCAGGCGTTCTTCTCTTGCGTCCCCACGCGGAGCGTGGGAACGAGATTTGAGCGGCTTTCAATCAGCATTCATCATTCAACACTCAACAATCATCGCTTCCCGGCCCCTAGCCCCGCGCCGCTTCCCCCATTATGATGTATTTGAGCGAGTGAGGGAACCATGCGGATCATTCTGGCCGGGCCACGTGGATTTTGCGCGGGCGTGAACATGGCGATCGAGGCCCTCGAATTGGCCGTCGGCGCCTACGGTACGCCATTGTACGTTTACCATGAGATCGTCCACAACAAATGGGTAGTCGATTGGTTCCGGCGGCAGGGGGTGGTCTTCGTGAACGATCTGACGGACGTGCCCGAGGGGGAACATCTGCTCTACTCGGCTCACGGCGTGCCGCCTGAGATTCGCCAACAGGCGGCGGCGCGGCGTTTGAAGACCATTGACGTGACCTGCCCGCTGGTGACCAAGGTCCATCTCGAAGCGATACGTCTTGCCCAACAGGGATACACGATCCTGCTGATCGGCCACGCCGGGCACGACGAAGTGGTCGGCACGATGGGCGAAGCACCGCAGGCGATCCGCTTGGTCCAGAAAACCACCGATGTCGACGCGCTGGAAGTGCCCGATCCGTCGAAGGTGGCGTATCTCACGCAGACAACGCTGTCGGTCGACGACGCGGCCGGGATCATCGAGCGGCTGCGGCGGCGATTCCCGCAGATCATCGGCCCGGCGCGGAACGACATCTGCTACGCCACGCAGAATCGTCAGCAGGCGGTGCGGCAACTCGCCGCCGAGGCCGACGTGGTGCTGGTCGTCGGCAGCCGCAACAGTTCGAACAGCCAGCGGCTAGCCGAGTTGGCCCGCGCCTGCGGCGTGGCGACCCATCTGATCGACGGGCCGGGCGACATCGACATGGCCTGGTTCAGCGGTGACGAGACGGTGTTGTTCACCGCCGGCGCAAGCGCCCGGAGGCCCTCGTTCAGCGGTGTGTGAGCCTGTTGCAGGATCGATTCGGCGCTTCGGTCGAAATGCGCGTGGTCCGCGAGGAAAACCTGCGATTCGCCTTGCCGAAACTCTAGCGGAGATCGCCTATGAAAATTCACGATCTGGAGTTCTTTTTGGCCGCCGTGCCGCAGGCGGAGTCGCACGCGACGACGCGCTCGTTGCTGGTGCGGCTTGTGACCGCCTCGGGATTGGAGGGCTGGGGCGAATCGTCGCTCGGCTGGCGCCTCGGCGAGCTTGCCCCGCGGCGCGAGGCGCTGCTGGCGGTGTTGGCCGGCCGAAGCGTCTTCGACATCGAGGAATTGCACACCCTCGACGTCCTTTCGCCCGCGCCGCTGCGATCGGCGATCGAGATGGCCGTCTGGGACTTGCTGGGGCGGGTGTTGCGGCAGCCGTTGTGCAATCTGCTGGGCGGATACTACCGCCGCCGCGTCCCCGTTTCCATCCGCCTGGCCGGATGCCACCCGAAGAACATCGCCCACGTTTCGCGGGAACTGGCCGACCAGGGCTTTCACACGCAAACCGTCGTCGGCAGCGGGCGGCCCGACGAAGACCTGAAGAACCTGGCGGCCATCCGGGAAATGGTGGGCGATCGCGTGGAACTTCGGCTCGACGGCCACAGGCAATTTGACATGGAGGCCGCCCGCGACCTCTGCGCCGGCCTCGAATTCGAGGACCTGCAATTCTTCCTCGATCCGCTCGCCGCGCCCGAACTCCACGCGCTGGCGTCGTTGGGCCGTCAAACTAGCGTCCCCCTGGCGGCGTGGCGGTCGATCCGCGCCGCCGCCGACGTGCTGACCGCCGTGCGCTGCAATGCGGCGCCGTTCGTGGAAATCGACCTGGAGCAAGTCGGGGGGATCGTGCCGGCGCGGGCGTGCGCCGCCGTGGCCGCCGCCGCCGGCGTGGTGCCGGTGCTCGGCGGAAAGACGTCGCTGGGGATCGCCGCCGCTGCCATGCTCCACCTGGCGGCCGCCATTCCTGCCTTCTCGGCCAGCAACGAAATCGCCGCCCGCCAGCTTCGCGACTCGGTGCTGACCGAGTCCTTCGAGATCGCCGACGGCATGATGGTCGTACCGCAAGCGCACGGGCTGGGAGTCGAGATCGATCGAACGAAGCTCGAGCGACACCAGCCCGCGACATAACACCAACCTTGATTCCAGCAGCAACCACGGAGCCGCCACACCATGAGTCGCGTTGAACGTGCCGTTCGTCGTTTTGCCGAGGGGTTCAACTGTTCCCAGGCGATTCTCTCCGCCTATGCTGAGCACTTCGGGCTCGACGAGGAGACCGCCATGAAGGTCGCCGCCGGTTTTGGCGGCGGCATGGGGCGCATGGGCCGAACCTGCGGAGCGGTGACCGGGGCGTTCATGGTCTTGGGGCTACGATTCGGACGCAGCTCGCCCGATCAGGCGACGAAGGAACGCGTTTACGCGCACATCCAGGAATTCGCCGACCGCTTCAACGCTCGCAACGGTTCGCTCACGTGCAAGGGCCTGTTGGGCGTGGATATCAGCACGCCCGAGGGCCACGAGACGGCCCGGAAGACACAACTGTTTACCACGGCCTGTCCGCGGTTCGTCCGCGACGCGGCCGAGGTCCTGGAAGAGATACTGACAAAACCGCAGGCATGATCGGAGAGGGAAAAGGGGACAGGCTCCTTTTGTGCGAAGCCGGGCACCAGCCGAAGGCTGGTCGAGGGCCGTTCCGGCAAAAGGTGCCTGTCCCCTTTTCCTCCCTTTCTCCGCCGGAAACGAACGCGAAGAAAGGAAAGGCACGATGGTCCGAAGCGTCCCAATACACCTGCTCTGGGCAATGTTCTATGTCCCATCATTTCTGGCGGCCCAAGCATCTGCCGGTGAACCGACAGTTCACGAGACGCGAGAAGGCAGCCGTTCGCTGATTCAGATCAAGTCGCCCGACGGCGGCGAGAAGACCTACCGCATCGACCTTTCGCCCCGCCACTCACCGGCAGCGGAGAAGACAAAGGCCCTCAAGCGATGGGAATCCTATCGCCTCGGGGCGTTCGTCTGTTTCAATACCAACCAGTTCACCGGCGAGGAGCTCTGCACGGCCCGCGACGCCAAAGTCTACAATCCGCGGCAGCTCGACGTGGCCGGTTGGGTCGCGGCTTTCAAGCAGGCGGGCATGAGATACGCGGTCCTCACGACCCGCCACACGTCGGGCTTCCTGCTCTGGCATAGCGCCACCACGAATTTCGGCGTCGCGACAAGCGGCAACACCACCGATGTCTGCAAGGAGTTTGTTAAGGAGTGCCGGCGTCAAGGGATCGCCCCGGCGTTCTATTACTGCCTCTGGGGCGGGAAAGACTGGAACCCTCATCCCAACGCGCGGGCGATCATCTTGGCGCAACTCTACGAATTGGCTACGCAATTCGGCGAGATTCCGTACTTCTGGATCGACATGAAATGCTGGGGGCCGACCGACTTGAGCACGCAGGAGATTTACGATTGCCTGAAATCTCTTCAGCCGCAATGCGTGGTTGAATTCAACCAGCATACGCAGGACGGCCGGAAAATCGCCTACTTTCCCACCGATGTCGTCGATGGCGAACTGACTCCGCCACCGCAGTCCGGTCACAATCCGTCTTGCAGCATTGACGGCAAGAAGTATTACCTGCCATTCGACTACAATCTAGTTTCGCAGGCTCGACCGGGCGGCTACGACTACGATCCGCTCGGGCCCTCGTGCTGGTTCACCTATGGCCAGGGGCGAAACTTCCTGCCGAGCCGTCCCCTTCCCGCCGAGGCCGTTGCCAAACAGATCAGGCTCGGTTGGAAGCGCGGGGCAGCCAATGCGCTTCTGGCAACGGCCCCGGATTACACCGGCCGGATGCGCGCTGAGGACGTCGAACAACTTCGGCGGCTCGGGAGAATCCTCGGCGACAATCGGCCAACGTCGCCCAATCCCGGCCAGGCAAAGGGGTCGGTGCGGCAAGGACCGCGGCAAAGAGGTGCGGCAAAGGGCTCTGTCGCCGCAACAACGGCGTTTCGCCAAAGCCCGTCGAAACTCGCGAACGGAGGGCAGAAGACATGTTGACTTGCCCGAAGTGCTCACAACGAGCGGAACGAGGGAAACTCTGCCGGGCGTGCGGGGCAATCCTGGAGCACGTTCCCGACGATGAGCCGTCCACGGATCGGCCCGCTGTGCCCGCCCCGGCGGCGGCGAAGCGCCATTCCCCCCTCGGCCTTCCCAGCGGCAGCATCCGCGCGCTGCTCACCTTTCTCATCGTGGCGGTGGTGATCGCCCAGATCGTCCGCGGCCAGCAAGTGGAACTGCTCTGGACGGAGACGCTCATGATCGCCCTGGCCCACTACTTCACCTCGCGGCGGTTGATCAGCCTCTCGCCCGAGGTGATCGCCCGGCTGACGGCGGAGGGCCAGATTCAGCCGGAAGGGCGGCCGTTGTACCTGCCGCGGCATAGTGTTCGGGCCATTTTGGTGCTCGCCTTCGTCGGCTTGGCGGTCTATCTCTACCAGCACGACCGGCTGATGGAGTCGCAGGCGTTATCCGTTCTCGGCGTGGTGGCCGCCTATTTCCTCGGCATCGTGGCGCGGGTCAGGAACGTTCCCGGCTGGGAAGACGTCAAGGCCCTGATCGTGCTCTCGGTGCTGGTGATCGCCGCGGTGCCCTACTTCGTCGATCGGCCCGACCTGGTGTCGCCAATGATGCGGAACATCACGCTCGGCTTGGTGCTGTTCTACTTCGGATCGAGGTAAAACCGGTCAGATTGCGAGACGGGGTTGCCCAACATGCAATAATAACTTCAAGGAGCTTTACCATGGAACGCCCTGAAGTGCCGTTGGAACAGTCGCAGGAGGAGATCGTTCACCACGCTCACGCGGCCACCGAGAAGTGGATCTTGGGCGTGGCGTTGACCGCCGCATTCCTGGCCGTGTTGGCGGCCATCACCGCCTTGATGGCCGAGCATCATGCCAATGAGGCCATGCTCGACCAGATTCGCAGTTCCGACCAGTGGAACTACTATCAAGCCAAAGGGATCAAGGCCAACCTGCTCAGCACCAAGACGGAATTGCTCACGGCGTTGGGCAAGACCGCGGACGAGAAGGACCTGGCGAAGGTCAAAAGGTATAAGAAGCAACAGGACGAGATCGAAGAGAAGGCCGACGAAGAACAGAAGAAATCGGAGGCCCATTTGCGCAAGCACACGGTTCTCTCCCGCAGCGTCACGCTGTTTCAAGTCGGCATCGCCGTCGGGGCGATTTCCGTGCTGACCAGGCGCAAGAGCTTCTGGTTCGCGTCGCTCGCCTTCGGTGTCATCGGCGCGGCATTGCTGCTGCTGGGGATGATCGTCGGTTGACAACAACTCCCCTCTCCCGCAAGCGGGAGAGGGGCCGGCGGTGAGGGCTGTGCGCTGAGGGCTATCGTCTCCGGCCAGAAGGAGAAACGAAGAACCGTATTGCGATTTACTATGCCGCTGTTCGATCCCGACTACTGTGAAAATCGCTGCCCAGTCTGCACGAAGGCCAGGAAGGGGAACCGCGTCGCCAAAATCCTGCAACGCATCGAAAGCATCGTGACGTTCGGCGGCTGCCCCTGGTGCCGGGCGAGGCAGCGGAAATACGGCGTGCGTCCCGACGAACCGCTGCGAGTGCGAAAAGATGATCTAATGGGTTTTGACAAACAGATTCGGTAGTAATCACGTAAAATGCAGCGATTGGGCCAGTTGACCGTTGCCGAGCAACCCTACGTACCGCAGAAGCTGTTTCGAGCCGCGGGCGAATTGCTCCAGGAAGTCGGTGACGCGCTGGTGCAAGGCGGGCCAGTCGTTGGCCAAACGGTGCATTTTGAGGATTGTCTCCTTCAGCCATCGCCATAATTTTTCGATCGGGTTCAGCCAGGGGGCGTAAGTCGGCAACCAGATTGGCTTGATTTGAGGATATGCCCCCACGGCCGTGAGTACGTCGGGATGAGTATGGATCGACCAATTGTCTTGAACGACGTAGATCGTCTTGGCGCGAGCGTAAGTTTTCGCGATCCGTTCATACATCTCGATGACCTTGGCTCGACCGATAATGTAGTTGTCCACGTAGGTCACTTTTCCGCTGCAGGCGTTCAGGCCGCCGATCACGCGCCACAGCCCATTGTTGGACTGTTGCCGATCCGCTTGCGGTGGAGCCGCGGGCGGGGCGGCAGCCCAACTCGGCGCCGGCTCGGGCCAGACGGCGTACCCCATTTCGTCGATGAACAGCAATGTCGTTTCCTGGGGGTTGCGCCGCTGCTCGCAGGCATCGTTTCAGTTTGGCTACCTTGCTTCGATACTGCGGATCCGGGCTAAAATGCTGGACCCGACCCGAACGCAATTTCACTCCCAGTTTGCGACGGAGCCACCGCCACACGCCACTGAGCGTGTAATTCTGGATCGTCTTAATGCTGGCGCGAATGGTCCGCAACGTCCAGCGGCTGGGCGGCGGACCAGCGGCTGTCGGCATCGCCTCGCGGCGAGCTTCCTCGCCGGGGCCTTGCCGCAGCCGCTCCAACACCTGTTCCCGCTGCTCGAAAGGGACGGCGACGGCTGCCTCCCTGCCGCCGCCACAACAGTCCTTCGATCCCGTGTTGTTCATAGCAATCCAACCAATGGTACACGGTGTCAGGATCTCGCGGTCTCAGTAGTCCCTGAGTCGCTACCGCATGAGGCGATTGGCCGTCGGCGACCTTCAAGATCGCCGCACACCGTTCCCGCACGTCCGGACGCCGATCATGGTTCCGATACTCGACCAACGTCCTGCGCTGAGCCTGTGAAAGTTTCAAAGTTCGCTGGTACATGACGATTCATCCTCCTTTGCGAAGTTACTTCATGGACCCTCCTTTCAATTACTCTCAAGCAACGCCGCCAAAGGCAACCACAAAATGCGCCTGCTAGCAGTGGTGTGCTAGCACAATACCTTGAATTCACTACCGATTTTGGCTGTCAAAACCCATCAGGGCTTCCCACGTCAAGAAGCTGATCCTTCACCTCCGCCCGACGAAATTCCTCAGGGACTCCGCTGGTATCATCCCACACCGGGTCGTTTGTTAGTCGCCTTGCTGGTCGTGGAGATGATGTTGCTTTTGTCCGAGCGGCGTCAATGGTTCCCCTTCAACGAGCACAAAGGCTGGACAGTGCTAATAGCAATTGCGACCGTTATCGGGGTGCTGCTGCTGATGCTCTTCTGGTTCGTGCTTGCCCTGTGTTTTCGTTGGCGATTCCAGTTCTCCATTCGGTCGCTGCTGGTGTTGACGGTCATCGTCGCCATCCCGTTCAGTTGGTTGGCGGTCGAGATGAAGAACGCGAGGGCGCAGATGGTAACGGTGGAGCTGATTCACAAGATGAGGTGTCGTGTGGATTATGACTATCAGTATGACCGTCACCTTGGGTGGCTACCCAACCCAACACCGCCCGCGCCAATTTGGCTAGGGAAACTCCTGGGCGAAGATTTCTTCGCCGAAGTTGATTGGGTGTCTGCCCCCAATGACCAACGGGCATCACTTGTAACGGACGCCGGACTTGAGCGTTTTGGAGAACTGACTCGACTACGAGGATTGGATATCGGGGGGAACACGATGCAGGTAACAGACGCCGGGCTAGTGTATCTCGAAGGACTGACTCAACTCCAACATTTGGATCTGTACGCAACGCACGTAACAGACGCCGGCTTGAAACACCTCAGGGGACTGACCCAGCTCCGGAGCTTGTACCTCGTCGACACACTGGTCACGAACGCCGGCTTGGAAAATCTTAAGGGACTGGCCCACCTCCAGAGCTTGTACCTCGACAGGACACAGGTGACGGACAAAGGCGTGAAAGAATTGCAGCAGGCATTACCAAACTGCAAGATTGAACGCTGATGCAAGAACAGGAGTGAAGGGTGGAGACCTACCCCTTGCCCACCGCCGCTTTTCATCTCCGGTAAATCACGATCATCCCGTCGTGCTTCTCCTCCGATGCGCGGACGATTACCGACTGATACTTGGGATTGCTCGCAACGGCATCGAGGAAGTCGCGCATCTCGTCGGCGAAGCGGATCGCGTTGTCGGCCACGATGATCGCTCGCGGCCTGAGCTTCGGCTCGACCGCGCGAAGATAGCCGAGATACTCGTCCTTCCAAGCATCGAAGAAGACGAAATCGAATGGGCCCGGCAACTTCGGAATCACCTTCAAAGCAGCGCCCTTGACGACCGAAACCGTCTCTTGCAGTTTCATCTTCCTGACGTTCGCTCGGGCCGCCGCGACCATATCGGCGTCGATTTCAATACTCGTCAAGTGCCCGCGGTTTCGCTCGAAACCAAGCCCCATCACGATCGCGCCGTAGCCGTTCGCCGTGCCGATCTCCAAACCGTTGCGGGCCCGCGAACTTTCGATCAGGATGCGGAGAAACCGCGCGTCGCCGGGAGTAGTATTCATACTGATCCGCGCGAAGCTCTCGATGAAATCGCGGCGGAACTGCTGTAGATCGCGGGAGACTCGCATGTTCATCCTTTACGCACGTCTTGGCGGTGGATCGGCCTTCACGAACAAGGTGGCGTGGCTCCAGCGAACCCGCGGCAGCCCGAGTATTTCAAAGCCCGCCGCTTCCGCCACGGCGACCTCCTTGGCGAACTTTTTGCGGGTGACGTGAAACGGCGGTTCGGCCAGCAACATCATGCCGCCGCGCTTCAGGCAGCGATAGACCTCGCCCAACAGGCGACCCTGATCGGGCAATTCATGCAGCATAGCAAAGACCAGGGCGAAGTCGGCTTCCGCGTCAATGCCGAGCCGATTCTTTTCGCACTTGTGCAGCTCGATGCGATCGGTCATGCCCGCCTTTTCTGCCCGCCGCCGCAGCATGTTGAGCATCTGCTGCTGCAGATCGACGGCAATCACCTTGCCGCGTTCGCCGACCATGCGGGCCATCGGCACCGAGAACCAGCCCACGCCGCAACCGACGTCGATCACCGTCATGCCCGGCCGAACGTAACACCCCACGACCCGCTCCGGATCGTGAAGCCAGCGACGATAGGGCGGGGCGATCGTCAACGGGGCAGACCACCACGGGCAAACATAGCACATACTGCTTTCCTTGCGTTGGATGACGCCGCTTTCCTCAGCAGAATTGTATACCCGCCCGTCCAGTCGTTGTCAGCATACTGGATGGCCGTTCACATCGCCCGCCAACCCGCCGCCGAAAAACCCCGCCGGGTAGTGTCCTAATTTGAGACTTTTTCTCCGTTCGCAATTATGGTAAAATGGAGGCCGCCGGGGGCATCCGGCGACCTCCCGCTACCGCCATGTGACTTGACGGTAGCAAAAATACGTTGCCATTGCGCCCCCGTTGCTTGTCGCCCGGGGAGCGTGCAATGGTTAAATGCAAAGACTGCGGGTATTTGGGTGTTGTTCATAGCCAGAATCAGCATTTGGTTTCTCCAACGGAGGATCAGCGTGAGACTGGGCGTGCTCCAGTTGATGCAACGATTCCAGCCCCACCGTTAGTCCCGATCGTGGGAATGGAGCCGGTGTGTGCCGTCAGGGCTCTGTCGCTTCATAACTCCTTTCAGGAATTGCTCGAATCAAAACGCAAAAGTACGGGGCCGCTGATCCATTGTCATCAGGAGTTTGGACTCGTTGCAGAGGTAGCACGCATCGTAATGGATGCAGATCGTCCCTGTGATGAACGGAAGAAGTTTACGCCGTGGGTTCCGGGGTTATTACCGAAGGAACATATTGATATGAACATACTCGAACAACAGGACAAACGTGATCGAAGGAACTTCATTGCCAATATCTGCCTCGTAATTGCTGGTGTCGTGTCTGCCCTTGTGTCCGTGATTTCCGCCTGTGTGGCTGTAAGCGCGTTACACTCGGCATCTATTCCGTCAACGCAGGTGTCGGTTGTGTCTACATTGCCATCGCAAACAACTCATCAAACTTCCACGCATGATCCGTCACCCCTGCAAGCATCGCGGCGGGTGGGCGATGCTTCCCCGGCTTCCCGCTCTGATCGGGATAGCGGGTCCGCCAGCAAAAGTTATAGTACGCCAGGAACATCGCGCACGCCGCCTCAAGATTCTCCAACTTCTTTGAGAAGCCGAGAGAAAGACGAGTGAACCGCCGCATTAGCGTGCGGATGGTGAGGTTGTGGCGTTCAACGTGTGAGGTACATATTGTACGCTCCTCGAATTCGTTCAGCCCGTACACCCCCCGTCGTTCAGTGCCGACCATTTCCGGCGGGGAGTAGCGGCCGGGCTGGTTTGCGTTCCGATAATCCTTGATAATCTGCCCATACTTGACGTAGGGGCCAAAAGCCAGGTCTACGGCCTCGGGGTAGCCCGTGAATCCATCCGTACTGATTTGCGTGATATGGACGTAGCCGCCCGCCTGATAGGCGTGGGGATCGCTGGCATGGGGCTTGGGCATGACCAGCCGATGCGAGAGGTCAACCATCAGCTTCCGGGCGTTGTCGGCCGACCGCTTGCCGACTAGGAAAGAGGCGACCAGCTTCGTGTACTTGTCGAGACAAGTCCACAAGTACACGTCGCCAACGTCAAAGCAGACCGCTTTTTCTTCCGGGGTCAACCGCGCCTGCTTTTTGGCGACGAACGTCCAGATTTCGTCAACCTCAACATGCTGTAGCGTGAGGTTGCGTAAGTGACTATCCATCAGCCGCTTACAGCCATTTCCGAACCTTACCACCAGCCGGCAGATTGTGTCCCGATGGACTTTCGTCAGCCTTTCGGCCGAGCGGATAGAGTTGCCTTCCGCCAAGAGGTGAAGCACCCTCTTTTGGCATTCCGGCTTGAGTACGTTGCACATAACGAAGCCTTCCCATTGTTGGGGGCTTTCGCTATAATGCAGGTACGAAGGCCGCAATAGGGCGAAAGCCCGGTTGTGGTTGCCCGAGCCGGTTACAGCCGACTCGGGCGTTTTTGTTGCCGCTATTCCAGTTTCAGCCCCAAGACAGCCGCTAATTTGTCGGCAGTCTCTAGGCGAATATCTCTTTCTCCCTTGACAAAGCGGTAAATGATAGGTTGCGAGACACCCGATCTCTTGGCCAGCCGATAGAGGGGCTCGCCTGTTCGGCATATCGCAGCTTTCAGAACGTCTTGAAGTCGTTGGCGTTTCATTGTCTCTTCCTTTCGTTTCTGATATTATACCGGTTGACAGCGAATTGTCAATGGGTATAATCCACATTTTGTAGAAATAAGATAGGAGAGCATGTCCCATGTTGTCCGCAGACGAGAAATTGTATGGCCAATGGTTTCGGGACTTCCTAGAAGAGTCCGATAGGGGGTGCATACTTGTTGCCCATAGCATCTTAGACGAGAACCTAGAAGGCATTCTTCGCCAGCATTTTGCTAGATGCTCACCTGGGGAGCGTGAGCTTAGAGATAACATCCTGCGTTCTGGTGGCTTTGGCTTACTCGGCATGTTTGCTCGTAGAGTTAGCATAAGTTGTGCTCTTGGTTTGATTACCAAAAATACCGCGGACGCATTGAGGGCAGTCAATGACTTGCGGGTTCCATTTGCTCACTATCAGAAAGAAAAAAACAAACCACGGCAAACTAAGCTGAGAAGCGAGAACTTGAAGGAAATAATGGGCAAACTAACCCCGGTTGAATTATTTATGGTTGGCAGAATGCACAAAAAGTTTGCGTCCCTGCCGCGCAGACTGAAACAGAAGGCACATTCACGCGAACGGGGTATGTTTAGTGTTCTTATCCTGTTGTTATTGTATCGGCTGAGCAAGGTGTATCGCACGCCAGTTATGTCAGCCGAATTGATGCGGAGAATTGATGTCGTGTATCAGAGTGCAGAAGAATACATCGAGTCAACAGAACGCCTGCGGCAGTCAAAAGAGAAGGTAAACGAATCGAAACAAAGGTTGCGCCAATCGAAAGCCAAAGCATGCGCATCAAAAACCAGATTGCGACAATCACGCGAAACTCTCCGTAAAGAAATATTGAAAATGCGAAAAGACCTTCAAGTCCCTTGTGGCAGGCCATTTCTTCCGTTGCCACCTACAGACCCAAATAAAATCCCTGCTTATGTTGAGCAAATGAAAGAGCTTCTACATCAATTGTCAAGCCAGTCCACGGCATCGGCCACGCAAAATGCTACATAGTAGGCAACCAATCTCGACTCGAAAGAAAGCCTAGGCCAGACCGATTGCAACCCCTCAGGAATACAATTATGCCAACGCTCCCAATTTTCCTTGAATACGTCAGCACCCAATCTCGCTGCTAGTTCGCTTTGCTCTCCGGCACCCGCCAATCCCAATAATTCGCTTTCCAGTTCAGTCATCGCACACCTCCGGTTTTACTGGTAGCCCACCTCACCCCTCGCAAGTTCTAATTAGGACACTTCCCCCCGCCGCCGACCCTTGACAACGCCTCCTTTGGGTCTTACAAAGTCCTGCAAGCTCCCATTACAAACGACCGCCAAGATCGTACTCCTCACGCTCCGCGTGAGGCACCATGCCGGCCGAATTCGCCTCACGCGGAGCGTGAGGAGTACGCTGGCGGTCTTTCCTGCGTCAACGAACAATTCCCAGCACAATTCTAGCGAGGGGTCGAACTCATGGCTAAGAAGCGGACTTTCGCCGTCGGCGTGGATTACGGGACCAATAGCGTGCGGACGTTGATCGTCGATACGGCCGACGGCCGCGAGGTCGCCACCGCGGTCTTCCCCTATCCCAGCGGCGAGGCGGGCATTCTGCTCGATCCGAAAGACCCGAATCTCGCCCGGCAAAATCCCGCCGACTACATCGACGGTTTCTTCCAATCGGTCGAGGAGGCGGTCACGGTCGCCCGCCGCGATCCCGAGTTCGCGGTCGAGGACGTGGTCGGCGTCGGCGTCGATACAACCGGCTCGACGCCGCTGCCGGTCGACGCTCAGGGGATGCCGCTGGCGATGAAGCCGGCCTTCCGCAACAACTTGGCCGCCCAGGCGTGGCTGTGGAAGGACCATACCAGCATCGCCGAGGCCGCCGAAATCACCGAGAAGGCCAAGAAACACCGCGACGGCTATCTGACCAAGTGCGGCGGCACCTACAGCAGCGAGTGGTTCTGGTCAAAGGCCCTGCACTGCAAGCGGACGGCCCCGAAGGTTTTTGCGGCGGCCGCGGCCTGGGTCGAATGTGCCGACTTCATCCCCGCCTATATCACCGGCAACACCGCCCCCGCCACCATGCCCCGCGGCATCTGCGCCGCCGGCCATAAGGCGATGTATCACGAGCAATGGGGCGGCCTGCCGAAAAAGGCGTTCCTCAAGAGTCTCGATCCCGACCTGGCTTGTCTGGGCGAGACCTTCAACAAGCCGGCGTTGCCCTCCGATCGCGTGGCCGGGTTTCTGACGGCCGAGGTGGCCAAGCGCGTCCGCCTGCCTGCCGGCATTCCCGTGGCGGTCGGGGCGCTCGATGCCCATCTCGGCGCCGTGGGCGCGGGCATCAAGCCCGGCACGCTGGTGAAGATCATCGGCACGAGCACCTGCGACATGATGGTCGCCCCGGTCGATGGCGCGTTTCCCGACATCCCCGGCCTCTGCGGCATCGTCCCCGGCTCGATTATCCCCGGCATGTACGGCCTGGAAGCGGGCCAATCGGCCGTCGGCGACATCTTCAACTGGTTTGCCAAGTATCTGGCCCCCTGCGCCTACGCGGCCAGCGGCGACATCATCGCCAATCTCACCGTGGCGGCCGAAAAGCTCCGCCCCGGCGAAAGCGGCCTGGTCGCGCTCGATTGGAACAACGGCAACCGCACGATCCTCGTCGACGCCCTGCTCTCCGGCCTGCTGGTCGGCCAGACCCTGCACACCACCGCCCCGGAGATCTACCGCGCCTTGGTCGAGGCGACCGCCTTCGGCGCGCTGACGATCATCAACCGCGTCGAGGAATACGGCGTGAAAGTCAAGGAGGTAATCAACTGCGGCGGCATCGCCGAGAAGAGCCCGATGGTCATGCAGATTTACGCCGACGTCTGCAATCGCCCGATGAAGATCAGCCGTTCCGCCCAGACCTGTGCGTTGGGCGCCACGATTTTCGGCGCCGTCGTCGGCGGCGCCCATCGCGACGTCCCCGCCGCCCAGCGCGCCATGACCGGCGTGAAAAGCACCATCTTTAAGCCCAATAAGAAGGCCGCCAAGGTCTACGCCGATCTCTACACGATCTACCGTCAATTGCACGACGCCTTCGGCGTGCCGGGGTCCAAGGTTTCGCTCGATCGCGCCATGAAGGACCTAATCGCCCTGCGGCATCGGGTAAGGCATGAGGGGTGATAGTGGTTTCGCATGAGCGACAACGGGGTAGCCTCGATCATATGTTGTATCGAGGCTGCCCGCCCGAATTAGCTCGACGACGAGAGCCACAATGCGATTCATTGTTGTAGAGAAACCGAAATGGTATCAGACCCGACTGAAATTGTTGATTTGGTGTCTCTCGCTATGTATTTCTCTGGCGGGAATAATCGGGAGCGGCTACGCATACATGGGCTGGCTCTCTCTGTCTCCCAGTTGGGAGGCATACCTCGCAATTGCTGGAACTGTAGGCAGTGTCGCGACCCTGGTCGGCCTTTTCATCGCACTGTGGCAGATCGTCCTCGTCCGACGGCAGGCGATCGATGCTGCCGACACGGCGAGGCAGACGAAGGCGGCAGTGGATACAGTCCTTCAAAATGTCCGACAGGATCTTCGGTATCATGTTGCGGCAGAGGCGCGCCACTGACTTTGAACTCGCCCAAGAACGAATTCGTACTGGGGCGATTGGTCCCGATAAGGGGGATTGGAATGAAGCCATAATCCGTCTCCATGACACCGCTCGGCAGCTCGAGTTCCTTGAACCTCTTGAAGATGTTTCGGCGGACCAGCACATGTGGGCAGACGTAGTGGACGACCTCAACAGCGTATGCAAAGCGATTCAGTCCCTCTTAACGAGCTTGCGTCGGAAACTCACGAAGGATCAGCAGGATATACTCGATCGTGTGGCGGAAAACTTTTGGAAGGGCATCAAAAAACACAATCGCCGGGTTATTGGCAGCACTTACGATACATCAGAAGAGGAGGATGAATCCGATGTTGACGAAAGAACAGTTTGAGCATCTGGCAAGTCGTCTGATCGCGAAGACTGCTGTAAGGCAGGTTTTGTGGCAGGCTGGTCAGGAGTTTACGTCTGAGAACAAAATGTTGGGTCGAGAGTTCGACTTGCAGTTCCCAAACAGCATCCTGTCGATTGGTTACTTCGCACCCGCCAGCGAGCCTGACTACGTTCTGCTCACGATTAGCGACAATCAAGGAGCGGTAATAGGACAGCGGCGGGTCGCGATGGGAGCAGATGAGTGGGATCGGGCAGTCGAGCTTTGCACGACTGCCTATAATGCAGTTTTTGGAGGCGACAAACTCCGCGATATCTTCCGACTTGTCGACAGCGATCAACCGATCGGTGAACCATCGAGGTCCAGCGAGGTCTTCTCGCGAATCAAGGGTACGTGGCATGTTACGTACACATGGCAAAACAGACCTGGGGCTGAAGACGCAATAATTGATGCAGAAGGCAACTACTACCTCAAGAAGGCACCGTCCATCAAGTACTTCGAACTTTTGGATGCGGAATTCCGACCGGAAACGATGCAGGTTAGGTTCACAAAGGTTTTTGCACGCGGTCCAACGGCCGGACAACCCCATGACACAGAAATTCTCACTCTGTCGCCGGATGGTTCGACCATGGAAGGACTGTCGGTTGGATACGGACATGTGATGAAATACACAAAAATTGCGTCTTGAGCCGGACAGACTCCTACCCTTGGGAGAACAAAGGTGGAGGAACAAGGGGATAAGTCCAATTATCGATCGGGCTTATCCTTTCCTAGTTCTCTTTCGCTCTCAAAAGCCCCCTGGCCCATTTCTTGCTCTCGACAACTCCCGTCGCATAGCGCACAATAAGCGCACAAAAGTATACAAGCCCCATTCCCTCGCGACCGCCAGCAGCCCGCAAAACGGGCTGTTTGGTCAAGGAGCCAGAATTGGAAAATCACCCAGTTGTTGACCAACCAGTTCATCCCGCACTCTCCCTCTTGGCCGCCCGACCGGAACTCTTCGTGTGGCAGGGAAGTGTTGTAGCCTCGCATCGCCGCCGCCGCACGCAATCCTACGGCCCCTATTACCGCCTCGCCTACCGCGACGGCGGCCGCCAATGTTCGATCTACCTCGGCCGCGAGGGCCCGCTCGTCGAACAGGTCCGCCAAGCCCTCGGCCGCCTGCAACAAAACCGCCTCCAGCACCAAACCCTCGAACGCATGCGTCGTCAGGTCCAGGCCTCACTGCGGGTGCAAAAGCTGCGCGTCAACACATTGCTGCATCCGTTAGGTCTGCACATGAAAGGCTTCGAGACCCGCGGCTGGCGCGCCATGTCCCGGCAACGAGTCCTCGCCTCGCTGCAACTCGGCCCGCTCAATACCGCCGGCGTCATGAATCCCCGAAAGCATCGCCGCACACCACCGCGCACGCCCCAAGCCCGCATCCAGGCATTCCTCGACGCCCGCGACCGCAAAAAAGCCGAACACTTCCGCCAATGAAGATGAACTCGTCCATTCCCCACGCCCGTTAACAGGATCGTTGCGAATGACTACACTAATGAAGATGTGCAAGATTTGAGCGTCCTGCTTGGTCTATCCGATTCTCGACGCGCTCAATGGCCCCCACTACAGGTGAGAAGATTCAAGAAGGCGGATAAAATATGAATCGCCCCTACGTCCACGGCTACGATCATCGCGAAAACCTGCGGCTGCAAGACCAGGCCTCGACGTTGGTCGAGTTGCTGCACTCCGATACCTCGTATCCGCCGGGCTGCCGTGTCCTGGAAGCCGGCTGCGGCGTGGGGGCACAGACCATTACGCTCGCGAAGAACAGCCCGGAGGCTCTGATTACCTCGGTCGATATTTCCGCGGCGTCGCTTATCGAGGCGAAGCGAAAAGCGGCGGCCGCGGGTGTCACAAACGTCAGTTTTCAACAGGCCGACATCTTCCACCTGCCGTACAAGCCCGAGTCGTTCGACCACGTTTTCGTCTGCTTCGTCCTGGAGCACCTCCCGCGGCCGGTCGAGGTGCTGCGGACGTTGAAAAGCCACTTGAAGCCCGGCGGCACGATTACGGTGATCGAAGGCGATCACGGCTCGGCCTATTTTCATCCCGACAGCCAATCGGCTCGCAAGGCGATTCAATGTCAGGTGGAATTGCAGCGCCGGGCCGGCGGAAACGCCATGATCGGCCGAGAACTCTATCCGCTCTTGTGCCAAGCAGGCTTCAACTCCGTTCGCGTCTCTCCGCGCATGGTCTACGTCGATTCGAGCAAGCCGCAACTGGTCGAGGGTTTCACCAAGAAAACGTTCACCGCCATGACCGAGGGCGTTCGCCAAGCCGCCATCGACGCCGGACTGATCGAAGCGGAGGCCTTCGACCAGGGAATCCGCGATCTCTACCGAACCGCAGAGATCGACGGAGTGTTCTGCTACAAGTTCTTCAAGGCGGTCGGAAACAAGTAGAACGTGTCCGGCACACGCCGTGTGCCGTATGCGTCCACCTACTTCCAATGCTGCCCCACGAACGCCTCCACTTCCGGCAGCCCGCCTTGCAGAACAAGATAGCCGTTGTGCGGCTCGCGCAACGTGATCTCGTGATTCACCGGCGTGAGCAACATCTCGCGAATCCGCGCGGGATCGTCGGTCTGGCCGAGCACCCAGGCCAGCTTCATGTAGGCGGTCTCGGGCAGCATGTTATCCATCGGAATGATGCCGAGCTTCAACAAATCGCGGCCGGTGTCGTAGACGTACATCTGGGCGTAACCCCAAATCGTCTGCACGGTCATCACCACGGTCATTCCCTTCTCGATCGCGCGGCCGACGGCGGCGTAGAGCGGCTTGTTGATGTGCCCCAGGCCCGTGCCGGCGATCACCAGCCCGCGGTAGCCCATCGCACTGAGGCTGTCGATGATGTCCGGGTTGAAGTTCGGATAATAATACTGAATCGTCACCTTCTCCTCGAAGCTCGGATTGATTACCGGCACGCGGAGCTTGTCGCGTTTGAGGAAATCGTCGGTCAGGTAGGTGAAGTATTCGCCGTCGGCGTTCTTCTGCCGCGAGACCATCGCCAGCGGCGTGGCCCCGATGGTGCGGAAGGTGCTGCGGTAGCTCGAGTGCATCTTGCGGCAGCGGGTGCCGCGGTGCAGCAGATCATAGTTGTCGGAAGTCGGGCCGAACATGCAGAGCATCACTTCGGCGATCTCGCAGTCCGCCGCCGTGCGGACGCCGTTCATCAGATTGAGCGCGGCGTCGGACGACGGCCGATCGGACGACCGCTGGCTGCCCACCAGCACGATCGGCACCGGCGAGTTCTGTACCATGAAGCTGAGGATCGCGCCCGTATGAGCCATCGTGTCGGTGCCGTGGCCGATGACGATGCCGTCAACCCCCTTGGCAATCTCGTCGCCGATGGCGTTGGCCAGGGCGATGTACTGCTGCGGGCCCATGTTCTCACTGAACACGCCGAAGAGCTTCTTCGTGGTCATGTTGGCGATGTCGGCCAACTCGGGCACGGCCCCGTACAACTCGCCGGGCGTGAAGGCCGGAATCACCGCCCCCGTGCGGTAGTCGAGCCGCGAGGCGATCGTGCCGCCGGTGCCCAGCAGGGTAACGCTCTTCTTGCGGGCATCGACGGGAAACTCCTTCTCCGGGATTTTGTAAACCGCCTTGCGATAGCCCGTCTCTTTGGCCGTGGTAATTCGCCCGGCGTCGACGCCGACGTTGTAGCCGTTGAAAAGCTTCACGACGACATGGAACTCGTCGTTCGTCTCGCTGCGGGGGAGCACCACGCCCTTGAAGCACGAGCCGCGGTCGTTGGTGATCTCGACTTCGCTCCAAACGCCGAAGCCGAAACGCTCCATCACCTCGCGGGCAGGCCCGCGGTAGCCTTGGAAACAATCGGTGCGTTCGCTGATGGGGATCGTCATTGCAGCACCTCCTGGCCGAGTTGAGTTCTGACGAACTCGGCCACCTCTTTCGCGGGCGCTTTGCCGCGAAGTTGGCGGACGGCCTTGCCGACAAGATAATGCAGCCGCTTCCCTTCGGAATCGCCGCCAGCGATGCAGTTGTCGTTCGTTGACAGGCCGCTCAACTCCCGCGTCCACGCCGCGCGATCCTGCAGGGCGTAGCCGAGCGTCGCGCTGGCGGCAGCGGCGTCCACGCCCGGGTTCTCGGCCATGTGGGCGGCCACCGGCTGAATCGCCTCGCGCGGGATTTTGCCGTCGGTGAACAGATCGAAGACCTGCACCCACTCGGCCGCGCCGAGCCGTTCCATGGGGATGCCGGCCCGCTTGCTGGCTTTCGCCCGCTGGCCAATTTCGACGGCAGCCAGCAGTCCATCAACGCCGGTCTGCGCGACGGCGGCATCGACGATCTGGGCCCCGCCGCGGCGGATGAGGAACTCGGTGGTTTCGCGCGGCACCCGCAGCGCCCCGTACTTGGCGATGCGTTCCCAAGGCGGCGGCCGCAGCCGGCTCCGCGCCTCGGCCACGCGCTCGGGCGTAATCTGCGTCGGCGGCGAGTCGGTGTCGGGGTACATGCGATCGGGACCGGGCAAAATCCGCTCGAAGGTCGTGTAGCCGCCGGTGAGCGCCTGCCGCGTCTCCTGCGGCACCCCCTTGATCGCATCGACGAACCGCAGCCGAATCTCCTCGACCGCCGTATGGCAATCGACCTCGGGGCCGAAGACGAGGAAATAGTCGTCCTTCTCCCCCAGTCTCGTCCGCTTGCGGAGCCGCTCGATGAACTTGTGCTTGTCGGGAAACTCCGGCATCAGCGCCCCGCTTAGGACGATCGGCGGCTCGTCCAAACAGGCGATGACGCGGATGCGGCCGGAAAGCTCGTCGAGGAACATCGTATCGGGCTGCGTCGGCATTTGGGCAAGTCCCAGTCCGCCCTGCAGCCGCGCCGCGACGATTTGTCCGCCCCCCTGCATCGCCCGCCGCATGAAGCCCAGGTCGACGTCGGCGAAAATATCGGTCACGTCGAAGCTGGCCAACAGAATATCGTCCGGCGTTCGCATCCCGCGGCGGTGCAGTTCGTCGCGGAACCGGAGCAGGTTCACCTGGCGGACGGCTTCGTTGTGGACCAGCTTGACGGCGTATCCCGCCTTGGGCACGCCTTTGATTTCCACCCGCTGCCCGCCGCGGACGCTGACGTTGACGTCCTGCCGGCTCGAGCCGATGCCGGTTCGCACACGGCCGGTGCTGCGGGCGACGAGGCCGCAGAGCAGGATGGCGTCGCGCACCTCCGCGGGCGAGAAAAGCTCGGGGCCGGTCACCGTCTCCGTCAGCGGCATCCCCAGGCGGTCGGTGCGCCAGACGATGCGGTGCCCCTTGTCTTTCACTTCGCGGCACGAGTCCTCTTCCAACGAGACGTGGGTGATCGTCAGTTTTCGCCCCTGAAACGGCAGGTAGCCGTTCAGGCCGACGATGGCCGTGCGCTGGAAGCCGGTGGGAATGCTGCCGTCGAGGTACTGTTTCCGCGCGATATGCACCTCGTCGATGATGTCCATGTTCATCGACAGGCAGATTTCGATGGCCACGTCCAGGGCCGTCTGGTTGACCAGGAACGGCGGCGTGTCGTCCATCTCGTAGGTGCAGACGTTCTTATGATTGAGGAGATAGATGATCTCCTTCTTGGTTTTGAATTCCATCAGCGCGGTGCCGTCGTATTCGCCCAATTCGCTGAGCGTGGGCCGCATGTGGCGGAGCACTTCGCCGTCGTGGCTTTCGGTATAGAGGCCGGCGGGGCAGCGGCAAAAGAGCTTGTGTTCGGTGAGGAGCTGCTGGTGCACTTCGAGTCCGGCCATCAGGCCGACGGATGGATAATCGAGCTTCTCGATCATTGCGATCCTTCATTTGCGGGCGCGTCTTGAATCCGCGCATTTTCGCCGATGGGGGGTCGGCCCGCAAGACGGGTAACGAGTCACATCAAGAATGAGTTGGCGAGTTTTCCTGATGGGTTTTGACAAACAGATTCGGTAGTAATCACGTAAAATGCAGCGATTGGGCCAGTTGACCGTTGCCGAGCAACCCTACGTACCGCAGAAGCTGTTTCGAGCCGCGGGCGAATTGCTCCAGGAAGTCGGTGACGCGCTGGTGCAAGGCGGGCCAGTCGTTGGCCAAACGGTGCATTTTGAGGATTGTCTCCTTCAGCCATCGCCATAATTTTTCGATCGGGTTCAGCCAGGGGGCGTAAGTCGGCAACCAGATTGGCTTGATTTGAGGATATGCCCCCACGGCCGTGAGTACGTCGGGATGAGTATGGATCGACCAATTGTCTTGAACGACGTAGATCGTCTTGGCGCGAGCGTAAGTTTTCGCGATCCGTTCATACATCTCGATGACCTTGGCTCGACCGATAATGTAGTTGTCCACGTAGGTCACTTTTCCGCTGCAGGCGTTCAGGCCGCCGATCACGCGCCACAGCCCATTGTTGGACTGTTGCCGATCCGCTTGCGGTGGAGCCGCGGGCGGGGCGGCAGCCCAACTCGGCGCCGGCTCGGGCCAGACGGCGTACCCCATTTCGTCGATGAACAGCAATGTCGTTTCCTGGGGGTTGCGCCGCTGCTCGCAGGCATCGTTTCAGTTTGGCTACCTTGCTTCGATACTGCGGATCCGGGCTAAAATGCTGGACCCGACCCGAACGCAATTTCACTCCCAGTTTGCGACGGAGCCACCGCCACACGCCACTGAGCGTGTAATTCTGGATCGTCTTAATGCTGGCGCGAATGGTCCGCAACGTCCAGCGGCTGGGCGGCGGACCAGCGGCTGTCGGCATCGCCTCGCGGCGAGCTTCCTCGCCGGGGCCTTGCCGCAGCCGCTCCAACACCTGTTCCCGCTGCTCGAAAGGGACGGCGACGGCTGCCTCCCTGCCGCCGCCGCAACAGTCCTTCGATCCCGTGTTGTTCATAGCAATCCAACCAATGGTACACGGTGTCAGGATCTCGCGGTCTCAGTAGTCCCTGAGTCGCTACCGCATGAGGCGATTGGCCGTCGGCGACCTTCAAGATCGCCGCACACCGTTCCCGCACGTCCGGACGCCGATCATGGTTCCGATACTCGACCAACGTCCTGCGCTGAGCCTGTGAAAGTTTCAAAGTTCGCTGGTACATGACGATTCATCCTCCTTTGCGAAGTTACTTCATGGACCCTCCTTTCAATTACTCTCAAGCAACGCCGCCAAAGGCAACCACAAAATGCGCCTGCTAGCAGTGGTGTGCTAGCACAATACCTTGAATTCACTACCGATTTTGGCTGTCAAAACCCATTAGGGAACGCCCTCCGCGGCGTTCCGCATCGACGAGGAAAACGGCGTTTTTCGCGGCTCCCGGAACGCCGCGGAGGGCGTTCCCTACTGGACTGGACCTTATGGTCCGATGGAATGGTTCACGTTGGCGTGTGGTTCATCCCCACCCAGGGCGTTGCTCTGGGGCGCGTGGGGCGAAGTTAGCGGTCGATGATTCACTCCTTGCCATCGACCGGGGCAAAGATATCGGCTGTCGGCGGAGCGGTGCCTAGTTCGGCGAAGACCGCCAAGATCTGCTCGGTGTGTTCCTTCGCCAGATGCTTCTTCAGCGCGTCGAGCCCGCTCCAGCGCTCGATCAGGGTGTAGTGGCCGGGCTTTTCCAGGTTGCGGTGGAAATCGTAGGCCAAGCAGCCCTCGTCGCCCCGAGACGCCTTGGCGGCTTTTGCCGCGGCGGCCTCGAACTTCGCGGCAGCCGCGGGCTTGATGTAGATCTGGATGACCAGCGCAAACGGCTTCTCGCTGCCCTTCAGCGCTCGCTCCAATCGTTCGACCAACGACGGCGGATTCTTGGCTGATCGGTCGTCGCCAACCGTGGTCAGCGCGGCCAGCAACACGGCCGTTACACCAACGGCTCTTAGCAATGTGGACGTTTTCATGGTGATCTCCAGGTTCAGCCCCCCGTCATTTTAGGGCCGCGTCCGCGAGAGTCAATTCCCGTAACCGTTCACGGGCCGCAACGGTCGCCTTTCGCTCCGCGAAAGCCGCGCTACTTTCGCGGAGCGAAAGGCGACTAACCACGAGAAAGTTCTGTCAGAATCGCGGCCGCAACGAACGGTGGCGGCACGTCGAACGTACCGACGTACTGCGACCAGTTTCCGACCAGATCGCTGGCCTTAATGACGTAGCGGTGCGTTCCGGGCGACACGTGCGCCAAGACGGCGGAGAAGTTCACGCCGACCGTGGCCGCATAGGGACTTCGATGGAGAGATGGCAATTCACAACCGCTGCTCCCCAAAGTCTGTCCTCACCTCCGCAATCGCCTCGATTGGGGGAATCTTGGATGCCGGATTTGCGATCCATCCGCCCGCGGAAAATCGGAGAAGGTTCGGCATCCCGATTATGGGACAATTCTTGACATACTGCGGTGCTGCGCTAAACTGAATGGAACCGTCGCATGTCGGACAGGGGTTTGCCTGGGAAATGGCGTCCGGCGAGGTCGCGGTCCGCCGACGTGAATCGGGGCGACTGATTATGCCGAAACGGAAAGGCTCTTCTAAGAAAGGTCGCCCCTCATGCCGGCCGCAATCCTCCACATCCCGGCAGGAATTCTCCCCGATATCCCGGCCAGTTGATTTTCTGCCTCCGGGAAGGGTTCTTTATCTGCTGGCAGGGGCGGCGTTGATCGCTGCCGCTGCCTTTCTCGTCTATTATCCTTCGTTGAACGGTGAGTTCATCCTGGATGACGGATTGCTCCTGACGAACAATCCACTGATAAAAGACCCTGCCGGTCTGTTTCGCTTCTGGTTCACCACCCAGCCGCAAGACTACTGGCCGATGACGAACACCACGCTCTGGTTGGAATGGAGGTTGTGGGGGGAACACCCGACAGGCTACCACGTCACCAATCTGCTGCTGCACATTGCCGCCTGCCTGCTGATCTGGAGGATCTTGCGGAAACTGTCGATTCCCGGCGGATTTCTGGCCGCTTTGATCTTCGCAATTCATCCGGTAAACGTGGAATCGGTGGCCTGGGTCGCGCAGCGGAAGAACACCTTGGCAATCGTGTTTTTTCTGCTGTCGATACTGTGGTATCTCACGGCGGAGATGAGGGGAGAGGCGCCAAGGGAAAAGGGAAGGATCGACCGATCGCCAAAGACCAAAGACCCGTTCCCAGTTCCGCAAGCTAAGGCGGAGACAACGCGGCTCGCCTCATCCCGCTTCTACTGGCTGAGCCTGGCCGCGTTCCTGATGGCAATGCTCAGCAAAGGTTCCGTGGTGGTTCTGCCGGTGCTTCTGCTGGGGATCATCTGGTGGCGACGCCCATTGAGGCGTGCGGACTTCGTGGCGACGGCGCCGTTTTTCGCGGTCGCCGTGGCGTTGGCGGGGGTGGACGTATGGTTCCAGACACACGGCTCGGAAGCCGTGATCCGAGACGCCGGTTTCGTCGAGCGCCTGTTGGCGGCGGGAGCAGCCGTCTGGTTCTATCTATCCAAAGCGATTCTGCCAATCGACCTGGCCTTCGTCTATCCACAGTGGAAGATCAATCCGAACAGTCTCCGCTGGTGGCTGCCGCTGGCGGCTGCGGGAATCGTGACTGTCGTGCTGTGGCGCTATCGTAAGGGTTGGAGCCGGCCTCTGTTGTTTGCCTGGGGGTTCTTCTGCGTGGCGCTGCTCCCCGCGCTGGGCTTCACTGACGTGGGATACATGCAATACTCGCTGGTGGCCGACCACTATCAGCACATCGCCCTGGTGGCTGTCGTTGCGTTGGCGGCGGCAGGCTTCAGCATCTACCGCCGTCGGACACAAGGATGGGTCGGCGTTGCGGCGTTGGGTTCGGCGGCCGTGATCGTCGCTGCGCTGGGATTTGCGGCCTGGAAGCAAAATGCCCTGTATCGCCGGGCACTCACCTTATATTCGGACACCTTGGAAAAGAATCCCGACTGTTGGATGGCCCACGATAATCTGGGACTAGCCCTCGTGAATGAGAACCGATTGAAGGAAGCGATCAAACACCATAGGGCGGCCCTGAAGCTAAAACCCAATAACCCCAATAGCCACATTAACCTGGGAAATGCGCTGAGCATGGAAGGTCGGATGTCGGAGGCGATCCAACAGTTTCAGGCAGCCTTGGAAAGCAGGTCGGACGCTGCAAAAGCCCACTACAATCTGGGCATTGCCTTGATGAAAATGAGACGGATTCAAGAGGCGATAGAACATTACGAGGAAGCACGGCGGTTGAACCCCGAGTACTTTCAGGCTTATATCAACCTTGGCGTTGCCTATGACAGAATCGGCATGGTCCCGAAGGCAATTGAGAATTATCAAAGGAGTTTGGAATTGGATCCGAATTCCGCCGAGGCCCATTTCAATCTTGGCAATGCCTACATGAAGATGGGCCGATCTCATCAGGAACAAGCGATCGAACATCTCAAACGAGCGTTAGGACTGAAGCCCGATTATGCAGACGCAGACAATAACTTGGGTTACTTGTTGGCCCGAATGGGCCGGAATGAGGAGGCGATCGAGTATTGCAATCGAGCCTTGAACTTGAAGCCGGACTTTGCACAGGCACGCTTCAACCTCGGAAATGCTCTGCAAAGCTGCGGCCGGCTCCAGGAAGCCATAGCGCAATACGAAGAAGCGATGGCTCTCGATCCCGGAGATTTCGAAACGCCCATGCAGTTGGCGCTCACCTTTGCCCAGGCGCATCGGCCCGACGACGCCATTGCCGCGGCTCGGAAGGCGGTTGATCTCGCCCGAAGAGCAGGTCAAACGAAACCCGCCGAGCTAATCGAAGCCTGGCTGAGAAATTATAATCCGCGGCGATCGAGAACGCCGAACGCTCCTTCCGCCGAGTAGAAAAGGCAATGCCGGCGAAACTCATCACGGCGTTCGATTGTCTCATCGAGTCATCGGTTGCGTCTCTTTGACGCTCACTGATACGCAGCCGCCGCGTTGGTCGCCAGCCCCGGCACGACGCAGTTAGAGGAGAAAAGGGGAGAAGTCCGGTTACTTGCCATTCTTAGCCATGGGAATTGGACTTGCCCGCTTTTCTTCCGTCCCTTTCTTCCCTTTCCACCACCACGCCAGCAACTTTGTGGTCAAGCGGGCGGCGGCGGGATCGCAGCCGGGGGGGACGGGGGAGGCGACGAACTCGACGACGTCGGCCCCGATCAGGCGGCAGTGCGATTCGCTCAACAGCACGCGGAAAATCTCCATCGTTTGCCGCCACGACAGCCCGCCGGGCTGCGGCGTGCCGGTGCTGGGGATGATCGACGGATCGAGGCCGTCGACGTCGACCGTCAAGTAGACCTTGCCCTCCAAGCGGCGGAGCGCGTCGAGGATTTCGGGCCATTGCTCTTCCATTCGATGCGAGTAGTACGTGGTGATTCGCGGGCTGGAGGTCGCCAGGTCGTACTCGTCGCGGGTCATGCTGCGGATGCCGATTTGCATCAGCCGGCAGCCGCGCTCGCACAGCCGCCGCATGACCGTGCCGTGCGACCAGTGCCGGCCGCCGAGCTTGTCGGCCAGGTCGCCGTGGGCGTCGAGTTGCACGATCGTCACTTCCGCCGGATCGTCGACCAATCCGCCGATCACGCCGTAAGTCACGCTGTGCTCGCCGCCGAGGCACAAGAGGAACTTTTCAGATGCGGCCAACGAGCGAACGTGATCGCTGATTCTCGACAGGCACGCTTCCAGGTCGCCGTCGGCCGATAGCGGCGGCAGGACGTGAATGCGCGGCGACTCGGCGAAATCGACCAGCGTCTCTTCGTCGAACGTCTCGACCTGGGCGGTCGCTTCGATGATCGCCCGCGGGCCGCTGGCAGCGCCCGTGCCGTAACAGACGGTCTTCTCGATGGGCAGCGGCAAGATCAGAACGTCGGCACGCTTGCGGCCGAGTGAAGGTAATCCGAAGAATTGAGTCATATCTGGCATCAGCGAAATTATAGCCCGGCCGTTTCGCTTGTCGACCACGGGCAGCGGCAGAGCGGTTCGACCGGGGTTCGACGGTAGGTAGCGACGCAGACGGCCACGACCGATCCGCGCACATACCGAGAGCCGTTGGCTCCCGGCTATTTGGAAAATCACGAATCCGAGTAGCAATCGAATCCACCCCTACTCGGGAGGGGTGTTTTCGCCGGAGTTTGCGAACGGCCCTTCGACGGGGAGGAATAGGGGAAACTTGACGCCCGACACGGGCCTGATTATCATGAAGAGTCACGGACCAACCCGGAGAAGTGCATGAGCATTTGGAACAAAGTCCTGGTCGGGGTGATTGCGTTCGCCTCGCTGTTTCTCTTCTACATGGCGGCCCGGGCCGTGAAGCTCCAGAACACCTGGAGCGAGTCGGCGCTGAAGCACGAGGCACGAATCAAGCAACTCAACGACCAGAACCGCGAACTGCTGGTCGGAAACGGAAACCAGCCGGGCATCCGCGAACTCAAGGTGGAGTTGCACAAGCTGCTGTTGGATCGCCGCCGCGTGTGGCCGGGGTGCGATCCCGCGTTGCGAAAGCCCAATCGAAATCTGGGCACGGCCGAAATCACCGCGACCGTCAACGTGGTCAACGCCAGCGGCGACTCGCTCCCGCACGGCATCGCCAAGGGGATCGTTCTCTATGCGTTCGAGGAACTCAACGTCAAGAATAAAGGGAACGTGCTCGGCGATTTCGACGTGGGGCAGTATCTGGGCGAATTCTCGGTGACGGCCGTGGCAGCCAACAAAGTGACCTTCCAGCCGACCTACGTGATGACCGAAAAGGAGATCGACCGGTTGATGAAGGCCCGGCGGCCGTGGGTGTTGTACGAATTGTTGCCGCGCGACAGCCACGAGGCGTTCGCGTCGCTTAGCGATGAGCAGATGAAGGCGTTGCTGCCGCCCGAGAGCGTGAAGGACTATCTGAAGGATGGCAAGCCCGCCGAGAAGGACGACCCGCAGGAGTACGTGGTCGACGGCAAGTACGTGCGGCCGCTGCAAGACTACAGCATTCTCTTTACCGACGAGCACGAGAAACGCATGTTGCTGGGCGACACGATCGCGGCGTTGCAGCAGGACAAGCAACTCGTGCTGGATGCGTTGGAGGAGGCGCGATCGCTGTCCGACGGCCTCACCAAGGAGATCGCGGCGGCGAAGGCGGAAGACGAGAAGATGGAGCAGCAGCGCGACATTGTGGCGGCCCATCTCAAGAATCTGGAGAAGAAGCTGGGCGATATGGAGGCATGGATCGCCCGCTTGACCGAAACCAATCGGGCCATGGCCGGACGGATCGCCAAGTTCCAGTTGGAGGCCGCCCAACGGATCGACCGACGCACCCGTGAAATGGCACAGTCCGGCACGGGAAGGCTGTAGGGCCGGGCATGTGTCCAGGGTGGCCCGCCCTGAAAGGGTGCGGTCCGTCGCCGCAATCCAGCTTCCAGCCGTTCACGCCCTTTCCGGGCGTGCCACCTGACGGTATCATGGCGTTATCTCGCGCAAGGAGACTATAAGTCCGGTGGGCATCTACGATCGCGACTATTACCGCCAACCGCGGCGGTCCGGGTTTTCCTCGCATCTGCCCCGCACCGTTGTCGGCACGCTGATCGCCATCAACGTGGCGGTTTGGATCGTCGACCAGTTCACGGTAACCGCCGACGGTCGCTACTTGTTGAGCAATCTGTTTGCCGCCAGCCCGGCAACTCTCACGCATCCTTGGATGTGGTGGCAGTTTCTCACGGCCGGCTTCACCCACGCGCCTGCGCGCGTCGGACCCGGCGTCTGGCACATCGCCGGCAACATGCTCGTGCTGTTCATGCTCGGGCGGACGGTGGAAGATCGTTATGGTCCGCGGGAGTTCCTGCGGATTTATCTGGTGACCTTGGTGTTTGCAAACGTCGCATGGTGCCTGATTACGGCGTTGACATTCGGACCGAACGCGACCATCTACGGGGCTTCCGGCGCGATTGCCGGCATCGTGGTCCTGTTCGCCTTCAACTTCCCGAACGTAACGATCCTGTTCTTCTTCGTGCTCCCCATGCCGGCCTGGGTATTCGGCATGTTGGTCGTGCTTCTTGACATGTATGGGGCAGTAAAAGGCGGTTCGGAAGTGGCCTATGTCGCCCACTTGGCCGGGGCGGGCTTTGCCGCGCTCTATTATCTGCGCGGATGGAATCTGACGCGCTTGACCGGCGGCCTGCCCGGCGGGTTCAAGTCTCTGTTCCGCCGCAAACCGCGCTTGCGCGTCCGCTCTGCCGACGACGAGCCGCCGCACCCCGATTTCAGCGCCGAGGTCGATCGGATTCTGGAAAAGATCTATCGCGAGGGGGAGGCCGGCCTCACGCCCAAGGAACGGCAGACGTTGGAACAGGCCAGCCGGGAATATCAGCGGAAGGGCGCCGGCAACGGTGGCGGTTCGCCAAGGAAGCCAAGTTGAGAGAATGTCCTGAATATCTCCCCTCTCCCTTTGGGAGAGGGGCAGGGGGTGAGGGCTGCACGGCTGCCGAAAACCGAGCAGTTTGGCGACCTTTGCCCTCACCCTAACCCTCTCCCAAAGGGAGATGGGACTGATTTGCCGACACCGTCTGAGAGCAATCCTCGATGTCGTCCGATGCCCCGATCGTTGAAGACTGCGCACGGCCGCGGCAAGGCCGGCGATTCGCCCTGCCGGCAATTCTCTTTGCGGCCACGTGCCTTTCGACGTTCCTTGTCGGCGCTGCCTATTGGTGGAATCCAGCCGGCCACATGATGGTGTTCTACCGCAATGCGGCGGATAACTGGCCGCAGCATTCGCCGTTGGCCGCGGTGAACGAGGCTTGGGCGGTCGCCCTACAAGGGGTGAATTGGCGGCAAGGCTTCATCTACATGGGCGTGGTGATGGGGCTCTTGCTCGCGCACGAGATGGGGCATTTCTTGATGGCCCTGCGGCATCGGGTTCCCGCCAGTTTGCCCTATTTCATCCCGATGCCGTTCATCCCCTTCGGGACCCTGGGGGCAGTGATCAGCATGGACGGTTCGCGGGTGAACCGCCGCGAGATGTTCGATCTGGGCATCGCCGGCCCGCTGGCGGGCTTTGCCGTGACTTTGCCGGTCGTCTGGCTGGGCATCCTGCGGCTTCCTCATTCGCCCGTGGCGGGCCAGAGCTTCTGCTTCCACAGCCCCTGGATTCTCCAGCACCTGATCGCCTGGATTCGGCCCGACTATCCGACGCCGGACGTGCTCTATCTGAACCAGTTCAATCCGCTTCTGATGGCCGGCTGGGTCGGGTTGCTGGTCACCGGGCTGAACATGCTGCCGGTGAGCATGCTCGACGGCGGCCACGTGGCCTACGCCCTGCTGGGCGGCCGCGCCCACTGGTTGGCCCGCGGGCTGATCGTGGCGGCGATCCTGTATGTCGTCGTCGCCGCGGCGTACTTTTGGGTTGTCTTCCTGGTGTTGGTGATTGTCCTAGGCGCCGATCATCCGCCCACGGCCGACGACGGCTGCCGGTTGGGCTGGCTGCGGCGGCTGTTGGGTTGGGCATCGCTGCTGATTCCGCTCTTCTGCATCTCGCTGGCCGGAATTACGCCGATGGGGCAATGATTGCGAGAGGAAGGGGCGGCTTGGGTACCATGCCCACGCTTGCCGTGGGCATGTCTTCCCGCGAAAAAACCGCTGCATGGCCACGCAAGCGTGACCATGGCACCCGCCGCCCCAACGTGCCTCTAATCCTTCTTCTTCTGATCGAGGTGGCCCGACTTACTGATGGCCAGCCAAAGACGGAAGGCCATGGCGACACCGATCACTCCGGCCAACAGGCCCAGCGACGAGAGCCCGCCCAATATCAGCCAACCCACCTGGCGGCTGAGCAGAAGCGCTGCCGTGACGAGAAATGCACTGGCGAGCATCCCCAACACCAGCCGATTCACCGAGGGTTCGAGTCCGCGATGGTCGAGGTGGATGTCGAACTTCCCGCTCTGCATCTGTTGGAGAATGTCGGCGATTCCCTGCGGCAGGACATCGACCAGGTGCTCCAACTCGGAGTAGAGCCGACGCAGCTTGCGGAGTTGGCGTTTGGGCGAAAACCGCCGCAACATCAGCTTCTGCCGGTAGGGACGGATCATCTCGATCAGATTGAACTTCGGGCTGACCGTCCGGGCGGTCCCCTCCAGCGTAATCAGCGCCTTGAGCAGCATCACGATCCGCGCCGGCAGCATGATGTGGTAGCGGCGGATCTGCTCCAGCATTTCCTTCAAGGCGCCGCTGAGGTCCAGCTTTTCCAACGGCTGGCTGGCGTAATACGAGAGAAAATCGGCCACGTCGAGCGCCAGCGCCGAGCGGTCGAGATCGGACGGGGTCTTGCCGAGCCGCAGGATCATCGCCGTGGTGTGTTCGGCATCGAGGCCGCTTAAGGCGACGAGCATTTCGCTCACGTCTTCGTGCAGCCGCTCGTCGATGCGGCCGACCATGCCGAAATCCAACAGGCCGATCGTGCAGCCTTCCATCACCATCAGGTTGGCGGGATGGGGATCGGCATGGTAGAAGCCGTGGTCGAAGATCATTTTCAGGCAGATGGCGGCGCCGCGGCGGGCGACCTCGTCGGTGTCGATGCCCGCCGCCGCCAGCCGCGCCGGCTCCGACAGTTTGATGCCGACGAGCTCTTCCATCGTGAGCACCCGCCGAGTAGAAAGTTCGGGGTATGTGGCGGGGATGCGGACCGTCGGGTCGTCGCGGAAATCGCGGGCGAACTGCTGGATGTTCCGCTCCTCGCGGCCGAAGTCGAGCCTCGCGCCGCATCGCCCGCTGAAACTCGGCCACGATCGCCGACGGCCGGTAGTTGTGAAACTCGGGCACCATCTCGGCCATCGCGGCCAGGCCGGCGAGGATGTCCATGTCAACCGCCACCTTCTTCTCGATGTCGGCGTGGAGCACCTTGACCACCACGGCCTCGCCGGAATGGAGCCGGGCCCGATGGACTTGTCCGATCGAGGCCGAGGCCATTGCCTCGGGCTCGAACTCGGCAAAAAGCTCTTCGATCGTCCGGCCGAGCTCGGCTTCGACGAGTTTTCGCACCGCCTCGGGCGGATCGGCGTGAACTTTCTCTTGGAGTTGCTGGAATTCCTCGGCCAGCCGGACTCCGACCAGGTCGGGCCGCGTGCTGAGAATCTGGCCGAGCTTGATGAACGTCGGGCCGAGCTCGGCCAGGGCCAACCGCAGGCGGGTCTCCCAGGGATGCCGGGCAATGGCCACACCGCCCCGCGCCTTCAGCAAGTCCTTGGCAAAATCCGGCCCCAGCCGGCCGATCCACGCCGCCAGTTCGTACTTGCTCAGCACCGCCACAATCTCGTACCAGCGGCCGAGGTGGCGGTAGATTTGCGGGATGGAATTGAGCTTCATGGCACGGCCGTGGGCAGAGGTCGCCCCAACTTCAGCGTCTCACAAAATGTACTCCATGTACTCCTCACGCTCCGCGTGAGGAGAAACACGAGGCGAGTCTTCCTCACGCAGAGCGTGAGGAGTACGTCCGCGCCCCATATTGCAAGAGCATTCAGGGCATCCGCTACCACTACTCTACGTCGGCCGAGCGGCAAATGCCAGTAGCATTTGAAATGGGAGGGAGCGTGGAGGAATTTCGCAGTTCAACCGTTTAGCGGCCACCGGCCCTCGCCGCCCTGTGGGCGGCGGCTAAACGAGGACGCCGGTCTTCTTACTTCGCGCTCTTTCCGGCTTTCTTCCCGTCGCTCTTCTTTCCGGCCGACTTCTTGACCACCGGCGCCTTCTCCTTTTTCGGCTTCTCTTCGTCGGCCGACCACGTGCCGCCGAACTCCTTCTGGTGTACGTCGATCACGTCTTGGAGGATGAACGGCTCCGGCAAGGTCTTGTTGTCCTGGGCGAGAACGTGGCGGTAGCGGCGGATCATATCGATCAAGTCTTCATTGGTGGTCTGATCGGTAAGGTACTCGCGATGGGTGTCGAGCACTTTTCGCCAAGCCTGGAGCCCCGCGCGGTAAGCGCTCATCGCGTCAATCTGATCGCCATCGGCGTAGGCGCGATCCCCCTTGTAAATCAGTTCGCGGGCGGTGCGAAGGTCTTTGCCCTGCTCGGTCTTGGCGTGTTGGTTCCAATAGTTGAAGTTGACGGTGCTGCGGTAACGATTGGTGTACATGGCGAGTTGTTCGTGCTGCCATGCCTCTTTGGCGAGTTTTTTGGCGGCCTCGCGTCTTTCCGGCCCGCCCGGCATTCTGCGGGCAACTTCGTCGTGCCCGACCCGGATGGCCTCCTCCGCCTGCATGGCGAGCTGGTTCTGCTTCGCCGTGCGTTGCGCGGCCGGGGTATCGAGGGCAATCCGCTCAGCGGCAGGCAGCGCGGCTTTCTTCTCCGCGATCATCTTGTCGCGCAGGCCCGGCTGCATCTTCTCGAGCTGCGCCACCTTCTCCTTGGCGATCTCCCCTTCAGCCTCCTCCTCGTTGAGGTGCAGGATAATGGGTTCGTCCGAGCCCTCCCAGCGGAACGAACTGGGGATATCCTCGCCGCCGTAGCGATGCCATTCGGTGGAGGCGTCGGCCCAGGCCTTCTTGGCCACCTCGCCGAAGACGCCGTCTTTCTCCATCGCCTCGGCGTAGTTCATCTGGCACATCGGCGCGCTGGAGCGGTAGATCAACGGGCTTTGGCCCATCATCGTCGTCTTGTCACCGACCATCTCGACCGCCTTCGCGTACCAGCCCTTGCCGATCAGCCAGTTGTCGGGGCGTCCACGGTAGTCGAAGCAAGTGTCGCGTATCTCCGCCGGCAGCGAATCGCGGTAGTCGGTGTCTTCGCCCAACAGGCGGCGGTATTGCTTGACCTCGTCGGCCTTGCCGATTTTTTGCGAGACCATGCGGCCCATCTCCCACTGCAAGCGGGGCTGGAGGTCGTTGTGCTTGATGCCCTCGTCCAGGAAATTGAAGCCTTTAATCACCCAGCGGTATCGCTCGTGGTAATCGTCGAACTCGACGGAGATGTTGTAGGAGAGATTCCACGCTTGATTGGTCCAGATATTGATGAAATTGGGTTGGACTTTCGTGATTTGGTTCAAGGTGGCGCCAAAGTTGGTCCAATCTTTTCTCATCTTATAATCGGTGGCCTTCTCCCAGAGAATGTCGGCCGCCACGCCGCGCATTCCCACGGTGGCCAGTTTGATGGTGACGCTGCCGGGGTCGATCTCGCCAAACTGGGCCTCGCTGAGGTGATAGTCCTTGCGCATTCGCGCCAGCACGCCGCCGGGATTGCCTTTCACGCCGCGGGCGGCGCTTGTGGCCGGGTGGCTCAGGATATACAACGGAATCAGCAGCAAGCCGATAAGCACCATGTAGATGATTTTGCGGAGAAAGGAGCGACTCATGGGGCACCTCGTGCTTGCGAAACCGCAAGCGGTTTACTGCGCGTTGCGAAGCCGCAAGCGGCTTTCGCTCAATAATCCACAATCCCTTCTTACCTAGCCACCTCGCGGTTTTTCAGACACAAGTAGCCAACCACGAACACCGGCAGCAGGAACGCAAACGCCCGGCAGGTGTAAATCAGGGCAAGGTCGCCGGAGATGTTGAACCCGCTGGCGACGCGATCGGAGAAGTTGAAGCCTCCGAAGTCGGGCAGGATCTTGGACAGCGCCCACAGGCCGACTTCCGCCACTTGATCGAGCGCCCTCACCACCGTCGTCTGCAAGCCGGGCTCCAACTGCGAGGTCATGTTCTCCTGGGTTACCAGGCGGCGGAGCGATTCGAAGGGACCGCCGCCGTAGGTCTGTTGCGTGGAGAGGCGATACATGAAGTCGTTGAAGAACCCGCCCGCCAGCGCCTCCGGCCGTGGCCATCATCGCCACCGGTCCGCTCAGGAAGGTGCTGAAGGTAACGCCGAGGGAGATCACCAGCAGCGTTTGCAGCCAGATGCCGAAATAGCCCTTGGCGAAGTTCCAGGCGAACGGGCCGTCGCCGGCACGCAGGTACATGTCACCCTGGGCGGCCCCGAAGTTCTGCGCCGGCGCCGCGCACTTCAGCCAGACTTCCACTTTGCCATCGTCGACCAGATCTTGGAACAGATCAAGCGGCTTGCCCTCGCGGGTGTGCAGATTTCGCGGGATGAGGTGTACGTCCACGTCGTACTTCTTCGCCACGAAGGGGAGCTCGCTCGATGCGGCACCGGTCTTCGGATTGCGGATCGTCAATGTGCCCGGAATCCCCTTCTCGATGTCTCCCTTGTAGGTGCGGAAGACCTCGAGCGTCATTTCGATGGGGAGTCCTTTGGGGAAACGCTCCGGCGAGACTCCGTCGAACATCCAAATCGCGCGGGCCAAGGTTCCGCCCGAGATGAAGCTGCGGTAGGTCCATTCGTCGCCGACGTTGATGCCCCTTTCGGCCGGCTGCCCGTCGCGATCCAAGAAGCGGAGCTTGCCGTAGACCGGCACGCGGGCCACCAACATCCCTTCTGCGGGGCCGAGCTCGTAGGTCGTCTCGTTGCCGTCCTTGTGTACTTTCAGCGAGTGCCAGTGCCGCTGCTCGGTCTCGACGCGCCCCTTGCCGGACGGATTGAACGTTACGTTATGTCGATGGCCGTTGACGCGGCTGGTGGGGATCTGGAAGCTGGGCGACATTCCCGCTGCTTTCTTGGCGTCCTCAACATCCTTGGCCGCCAACTGATGGGTATGGGCAAGGCCGCGCTCGACGAAGACGAAACTGATCAGGCCCATCACCAGCAGCAGGAAAGTCGTCATGGCGGCGAATCCGACGATTCGCCCCAGCACCACTTCGCTCGCCCGCACCGGCTTGGTCACCACCGTGTAGATCGTGTGGTTCTTGATGTCGGCCGGCAGGCTCTGCGAACTGAGAAACAGCGCCAGCAGCAGCACCAGATAACTCGTGGCGGTGAGCACGAAATTGAGATAGAGCCGCGCGGGATCGACGCTCTCGGGGTCGAGATACCAACCGGAGAACAGCAGCAGCACGATGAACACGATGAACACCACCACCACGCGGCGGCGAATCGACTCCTGAATCGACAGCCGGGCCAACGCCCAGGTGCGCCGCGGCGAGAGGCGCACGATATCGACGACGGTGTTCCGTAGCACGCGGAACGTGATTCGCGTGGCCGCCACCGGGCCGCGCAAAACCGCCGTCAGCAGCCAGCCGACGACCGTCGCCGCAACGATCACGCACGCCAGCACGGCCAACCATTCGACCAAGGCCGGCAGCAGCCATTCGAAAAACGTAATGAGTTCTTTGGGATCGACAGGCATGAGAGGGATTAGTGGTCAGTGGCTAGTGGCCAGCGGCTAGTGGTCAGTGGATAGTTGGTAGTGGGTAGTGATAAACGAACGGTGACTGGTGAATTCCGCACTGACCACTGGCCACTGGCCACTGACCACTAATTCTCCGATACGCCGCGCACCCGACGGCCGGGATGCTCCTGGCTTTCGTGAATGATCTTCAGAAACAGTTCTTCGAGTGTATTGGTGGGGTTATCCATGTTCAGCACGTGGCCGTTGTTGCGTTCGATGGCCAGGCGGACCTCCTCCTGAGCGATGGCGCTGAGGCCGGCCACGCGGATTTCGGTGACGTTGCGGACCTTCAAGAGGCTGTCGACGCGGCCCATCTCCTTCAACTCGCCCTGGTAGAGGATGGCGATGCGGTCGCAAACGTCCTGCACGTCGGCCAAGAGGTGGCTGCACATAAGGACGGTCTTGCCCTCTTCCCGCAGCTTGATGATCAGGTCTTTCATCTCGCGGGTGCCGATCGGATCGAGTCCGGTAGTCGGCTCGTCGAGCACGATCAGTTCGGGGTCGTTGATCAGCGCCTGGGCCAGGCCGATGCGGCGGGTCATGCCCTTGCTGTATTCCTTCAACTGCCGCCGCTTGGCCCATTGCAGCCCGACCATCTCGATCAGGTCGGCGACTCGCTGCCGGCGGACTGCCCGCGGCATGTTGAACAGCCGGCCGTAAAAATCGAGCGTCTCTTCCGCGTTGAGGAATTTGTAGAGGTACGACTCTTCCGGCAGGTAGCCGATGCGTTCGTTTTTCGTGACCTCGGTGGCGTTGCGGCCGAAGACCAGGGCCTGGCCGTTGGTGGGAAACAGCAGGCCGAGGATTAGTTTGATCGTGGTGGTTTTGCCCGATCCGTTGGGCCCGAGCAGGCCGAAAATCTCGCCGCGGCGGACTTCCAGGTCGAGCGCCTTGAGGGCGCGGACCTTTTGCCGCCCCCAGAAATCGCGGTAAACCTTGGTGAGATTTCGGGTTTCGATAATGACGTCTGACTGCATGAAAGACCTCACAAGGCCGCGTCGCTAGATAGCACCATGTATTTGCGTTACGCACTCGGCACAATAACGGTTCACAGGCACCGGGGACGGAGGAGGGTGTCGCCTCAGACTTGCACGAGACGGACGACGTCTCCCCGACAACCTCCTCCGTCCCCTTCAACGGGGCCTGAATTATCTACTATAAAACGCGCGTGCTAAGGTTGCAAGCCGTGCGGAGCCGTAAAAATGAGGGGAATGGATGCCGCCGCCACCCTCACCGATGCGCCGACATGCAAGCCCTTATCCTGTAGAATGGGAGCAAACCGGTGCGTTCACGGGCGTCGGTAGCCATTTTCGTTCATTGCAAACGCCCCGCTACGGCGGCGGCGAGAGAATTGTGGCGTTCCTCCATGTCTTCTCGCGTTGACTCTTCAGCCCGCCGCGATGCCGCCCTGCGGTTTCTGACCGGCCGAATCGACTATGAACGCACCCAGTCGATGCCGTGTTCGGAAGAGGCGATGAAATTGGATCGTATGAGGGAACTGTTAGGACGCCTGGGAGACCCCCACGAGGCAGTGCCGACGGTTCACGTCGCCGGAACCAAAGGCAAAGGGTCCACCTCGGCAATGATCGCGGCCGTACTCTCCGCGGCCGGCTATCGCACCGGGCTGTTCACGTCGCCCCATCTCGATCGGGTCGAGGAGCGAATCGCCATCGACGGTCGCCCCTGTTCGGCCGACGAACTGGCCGAACTGGTCGAGCGAGTCCGGCCGGCGGTCGAGGCAATGGACCAGGCCGCGGGATCAGCGGCCAGGGATCAGGGGTCAGGGGTCAGGGATCAGGGGACAGAATCCGCAAATCCGGAAATCTCAAATCTCAAATCTCCAAATCTCAAATCTCCAAATCTGCAAATTTTCAAATCTCCAAATCAACACGGCCCTACCTACTTTGAAATCGTCACCGCGATGGCATTCGATCATTTTCGCCGCCGCGGGGTGGATGCCGCCGTGCTGGAAGTCGGCCTGGGGGGCCGCCTCGACTCGACCAACGTCTGCTCCCCTTGCGTGACGATCATCACCAGCATCAGCTTCGACCATACGAAACAATTGGGCGACACCTTGGCCTCCATCGCCGCCGAGAAGGCCGGCATCATCAAGCCGGGGGTGCCGGTCATCAGCGGCGTTGTTGCGGATGAGCCGAGAGAGACGATTCGCCGCATCGCAGGGAAGAACGGCTGCCGGTTGGTCGAATTGGGTGTCGATTTCCGCTTCGATTATCATCCGCCGCGTCATTTGGAGCGGGCGGCGTCGCCGGCGCGGTTCGACTTTCAATATGGAAAGCCGCGACTATCGGTCGCAGAACCCGCGCCCACCGCGACCAGCGGTCGTGGCTTTACAACCATCGAGATCAGTCTCTTGGGCCGCCATCAAGCGGCCAATGCCGCCGTGGCGCTGGCGGCGCTGGAAGAGCTGCGGCAAAGCGGCTGGACGATCCCCGAGGCCGCGATCCGCCGCGGACTGGCCGAGGTCGTCTGGCCGGCGCGGGTGGAAATCGTGGCGCGGCGGCCGACGGTCGTGCTCGACGCCGCCCACAACGTCGCCTCGATCGCAGCGCTGGTCGAAGTGCTCGACGAGAGTTTCTCGACCGCCCGGCGGCTGCTGATTTTCGCTACGACGCAAGAGAAAGACCATCGCGGCATGTTGCAGCGGTTACTCGGCCGTTTCGACCACGTGATTTTCACCCGCTACTCCGACAACCCCCGTAGCGTTCCGCCAGCAGAACTCTTGGAGTTGGCGAAGAGCATCGGTCGGGGTAGCAGTTCAGCGACCGGTTGGGGTGGCAGTTTAACTGCCACCCCAGCAATCGCCTCCCCTCTCCCTTTGGGAGAGGGGCCGGGGGTGAGGGCAACGACGATGGAGATCGCCGCCACGCCGGCCGAAGCCTGGGCTGCAGTTCGTCGCGTGGCAACGCCGGACGACCTGATCTGCATCACCGGCTCGTTCTTCCTGGCATCCGAGATGCGCACCCACATCGCCGAGCGGCGCGTGGCTTACGCCGACAGTCGTCAATAGATCGCCTGGTATTGACGATGACGCGTCGCATCGGGGCGATGCGGCGGCTTCAGACGCACCCACTGCCGGGCGATTTCGCGGACATCGGCGCCGCGGAGAGCGGCCTCGGCCAGCATCGCGGCGCCCAGGCTCGTCGGCTCGGGGCAGGTCGTCGCCGCCGTCGCCGCGCTGAGCACGTCGGCTTTGATTTGCAGCCAAAGCTCGCTGCGGGCCGCGCCGCCGGCGCAGGGGATTTCGCCCGGCGTCGCGCCGTCGCAAAGGGCCGCGATTTGCTCTCGCAGCGCGACGGCCACCGCCTCCATGATGCAGCGCACCGCATGGTCCGGCGTGTGTTGCGGCGTCAAGCCCTCGAAGACCTCTTCCGGCTCGGTCAGCCCGACCGACGATTTCAGCCGCAAGCCCGCCGCGCCCGGTTCGATCGCCTCAGCCAGCGCTGACAGTTGTTCGAAAGGCGGCGGCCGGCCTGGCAGTCGATCGCGATACCATTGCAGATAATTGGCCGAAACGTCGCCAAAGACCATCCGCCAGTAAAGCCCCTCTCGAAAGCCCGGCCCTTGAAAAACGCCACGGCCGGGCTCGGCGGCAAAGTGATCGGCGCAGCGGACCGTCGCAAGTGCCGTACCGGTCGTCTCCGAGAGCATCCCCGGCTCGATGTTCCCCGCCCCGATCGCGCCGGCGTATTGATCCAAGCAGCCGACGATGAAGCGGCACGAAGGCGGCAGCCCGAATTGTCCGGCCGCCTTCGCAGTGATCGGCCCCAAGTCACTCCCCGCTCGCACAATCGAAGGAAGCATCCGCCGGTCGATCTCGAAACGCGCGAGCATCTCGGGCCACCACTCGCAGCGGTGAATATCGACCAATCCGGTCAGCCCCGCCACCCCCGCCTCGGTGACGTGTTTGTCGGTGAACAATAGTGTCAGATAGTCGCTAATGAGACAGAGTTTTTCCGTCTGCGTCCATAGTTCCGGCAATTGCCGTTGCAGCCAAAGCAGCTTCGCCACCATGAACTGGAAGCTGACTTGCGGAACGCCGGTTATGGCCGAAAATCCGGGCGTTTCACAGCGATGGCGGGCCTCCAACTCCAGATTGACGGCGCGGGTGTCGGGCCAGAGAATGATCGGCGTCAGTTGCCGGCGATTACGGCCGAGCAATAGAAAACTGTTGGTCTGCGTGGCGAACGTAACCGCCTCGACTTCCTCCAAGCTCCCGACGTAGCCTTGCAGTTTCGCGATCGCAATTGTAATCCACGTGCTAAACGCATCAGCCCATATTCCCATGCGGCCGCCCGGGGCATTGAGCAAGGGCAACGATTCCCTGTGAGTCCCCAGCAAGCACCCGTCACGATCGAACAGCGAGAACTTGAAATACGTCGTTCCCAGGTCGATCGCCAGTATCTTCGCCACGTGTCGCTCCAGCCAGTGAGCTAATCCTCTTGCGATCGCAGCATTTCCAACGTCACGTTCACCAGAATCATTCCAGCCTCGGGGCTGGCGAAGAGCGAATTCATCGCTTCGTACCAGCGCTTCTGCACCGCCTCTTCGGTGATGAGATAGCCCTGCAACTCGCCGTTGGCCATGCTGATGACGCAGCAATCCGGGAATTGTGCCTTGACCTTCAGCGCGAACTCCGCGAAGCATTCGCCCGGCCAACCGGCAAAGACGCGACGGCCCACGCGCGTCAGCATGATTTCGGCGGGCATTACCGAGTCGATTGCCGCCTGCAAACGCCCTTCTTCGGCCGCTCGGGCCAACGCGAGCGTCTCCTCGGCGCCGAACCAGTCGCACTCGGCCGTGCGGATTTCGCCGCGATCGGCCTTCGCTTCTCGCAGCTTCTCCAGCCGCTCAGCCGTCGCAGCGACTTGCCTGCGAGCTTCGACGGCCGTTGGGAACTTTCTCGCCGGCAAATCGACGAAGGCCCGATCGCAGCCGAGGCAAACATCACTTGCATAGTCGATCGAGCCGATCGCGTTGCCGATCGCTTGCCCGAGCATTTCCCCGACCGCTTCGCCTCGTCGAAAGTATTCGCCCGCGTCACGTGGCGTGGGCTCTGATTGCCGCAGGGCCCGGTGCGATAAACCACGGGGCAATCGTTGCCTAGGACGTTTTCCTGCAAGAACTGTCGGGTCATGGCCGGAAAGTCGCCGCTAGTATCATAATTGGGCCTCATGTCGCTAAACATGAGGAATTCGCCACGAAAGCACGAAAGAATGAAGACACGAAAGGGAGGGAAATGAGATAAGTGGCCATTTGAGTTCACAACACTTATTGCCGGCTCTGCCTTTTTCGCGCCTTCGCCCTTTCGTGCTTTCGTGGCGACCCAATAACGATGCTAAAGTCTCCACGATTTGCCAATTTCTTTTGTCGATTCTCTGATCCGGCCGAGGTGAAGTACGCCGTGGGCTGTACGTCGGGTTTCGGGGACTTCACCTACCGCAAGCCCAACCGCCGGCAACCGCAAGGCGGCGCGCTGCTGCCGGCCCACGTCAACCCCATTCCCCGCGTGACGGTGATCGTCGATACCAGTGGGAGCATGGAGCAAAGCGACCTTGCCTTGGCGCTGGGCGTGATCGGCAATGCCCTGCGCTCGCTGCCCGATCCGCGTGGCTTGCGGGTATTGGCCTGTCTCACGCAAAGCGGCGCAGCCAGTACGGTGCCGAAGTGGATTGACACGGTTCTCTTGAATCCCGCGGAGTGAAGCCCTGGGCGATCCGTTATACAGTGGCAACGATTGGCGGAGTTGAAGGTACAGCAGCACACCCCGACAAAACCTTTGCCCGTCTCGTGAGCCGTGGTCTCGATTTCCTCGGCTATCGCTTCTCGGCGGCCAGTCTCGTCGGGGTTGCCGTGCAAACCGTTGAGCGTTGCGTCGAGCGGATGAACCGGCTTTATGAGCAAGGTGCAAATGCTGTCCGCAATCGGTGATTACCTTCGACGCTGGTGACAGTGAGTTGGGAGCGGGTTGGACGGCTATGACCTGGGCCTGCGGTCGTCAAGCCTTCGCCCAACGCCGCCACAGATACAATGCACCAAGTCCGAACAGTGCCGAACCGAGCAACGTAAGCGTTGCGGGTTCGGGGACAACCGTGGCGATGATCATTGGGGTATCGCCTATGGTGCCTCCCGGTACCGAGGCCCCGCCCTCAAAAATGTTACCAATGCTATAGGACTGGGCATTATAAAAGACAATGCTGCCAGCGGGATTCAAGGCTCCGTATACGTCGTAACCGGGAAAGTCCTCATAGGCAAGCTCCAGATCATCGGAGGTCGTCTTAAGAGACAGGACTCCGGTGTTGGCACTGTTGAAGTAAAGCTGAGTAGAGGACGCCCAGAGGAAACCATTGGACAAGGTTTGGCTTGGGTCCAACGGCTCCGTGTAGGTGCCTTGGGAAGTCTGAAAGTCGAGGGTGCCTGCCGTGATGTCGGAGAACGGGATGATGATTCCGGTTGCGGTCAAGGGAGTTGGGCCAGTGTTGACCGTGAGGGTGCTGCCCGTGACGTGTTGTGTTCCGGTATAAGAGGAGTAGCCTGCCTGGCTATCAGGATAATCAACGATGTTGTAAGTAACAATGTCCGCCCAAGCATTGGATACGGATACGAGGAGTGCTGCCACAAACAAGAGACGGACAGCAACCTGAGCGAAACGGCGGTGAGTTTTTGTACTGGACATGACGGACTCCTGGATGTGATTCTGCATTCGTCCAACATACCGAGTATTTCGGAAAGGTCAATACCCTGGTGTGCAGGAGAACTGCAAAGTGCCTCGTAGCACGGCCATCTTGGCCGTGAAACACGGGCAAGATGCCCGTGCTACGACGGAATTCGCGACTTTGCAGTCTTCCTGCCCTGGTGTGCGGCGAACACAAAACCAACGAAAATTGCATCTATCGGTGGGTAAAGTGTCGGCAAATTGCCCCAATGGGGGTATGAAGACGGTGGTTGCCGCCAAAAACATGAGACCTTCCTGCGGCAATAACGCTCCCCGTGCGTAATCGTGAGCCGTCGCATTCCCCTATTGGGTTATACAGACGCAACACCCTAACGCGCCTTGTCGATGCCGATGACCACGGCTTGGAAAGTGTCGTTTAGTCGCCGCCTATGGCCGCCATGATCGTGGCCAGCCTGCGGAGAGAGCCTGCCCCCAAGGCGATCCTGGTTGTGACCGACGGATACACCGGCTGGCCGCCAAAACCTGTCGGGCCGAGGGTAGTGGCCTGTCTCACGCAAGCCGGGACGGCTGATAGCGTGCCGAAGTGGATTGATGCCATCGTGCTGAATCCGGCGGATTAGCTGCGCCGCCACCACCAGATCAAACTGGCAATCGCTCCGCATACGAGCAGGGTAATGCTGCCGGGCTCAGGAACACTTGCCACGCGGAAAGCCATCCATGCCGAGACCGAGCGATGGGTCATAGTCGCCGCGGCCGGACGAGGCCAAGCTGTTGAAGTAGGTGCTCCAACCGCCACCACGCAACCCACGCTCCAAACCGGAAAGGTCTGCCTCGTTCCACTGCCACACATCGCCACCCATGTCATACGTGCCGTAAGGGCCAGGTGTGAGGGAGAATGCTCCAACGGGCGTCAAATAGTCCGTTGGGTCCGTGTGACCGCCATTCCCAGTTCCATACCAATCATAGAAGTTCGCATGATTTCCCGTGTCGGGAAGCGTGTTAATCGGGGCCGTATTGCTTTGTGTTGGGTAGGTCCAGTAACCCGCATTCGTCCCGCCACCCTTGTAATAAGCGGCCTTGTACCATTCGTTTTCTGATGGAATGAAATACTTTGCCCCGGCATTGCGGGTAATCGCCATCAAATCCGCATTGGAGATTGCACCGTTCAAGGAGTAAGCTCCCGTTTCGGTTGTGCCATTGCCCTGGGCCCCGGTCGGCTGGCCATTCTGGAGCCAGTTGCAAAACCGGGCAGCATCACCCCAAGTGACATCAAAGAGCGGGCAATTGGCAGCTTGAGGATCGGTGCCCGCATAGCCACCCGAGACTGAGTAGCTGTAGTTGCCCGAACTACCGCTTTGAGTAATTCCGATGGTCGGAATATCCGTGCCCATACCACCATTGAAAAGGCCGTAGGTGTCCGTTTTCGCCACGGCGTTGAGGAACTGACAATACTGGCCGACGGTCACGTCATACTTACCCATTTTGTCTTAACTCGGGGTTCAAGTGGAAATTGTCAGGTCGATTTTGCGTGAGTCTTCCTCGGTGACCGCATTCGTGGGGCTGCGGTCTTGCCCACGGTAAAATCTTGTCTTGTTACGCCGTAAAATAGCTTGCGGTAGCCCTGCCGTCGTCGTCGCCCTCGCCGTTCGCCTCCTCGCCCCGTCGTTGGGAGGCAACGGCGAGGGCGGAGACGTAAGGCAGGGCGGCCCTGCTGTTGTTGAGCCCGAGCTGGGGCCCTGTGTGTCAGGCCGCCTCGCCGCTCAACATCCGATCCAGTTTCTCCTTCGCTCCTTTCGCCCAGCCTTGCCACTTCGGAATGCGAATCGCCATCCCGCCCGTATACACTTCGATTGGCACGAAGGGATCGCCGCCGGTCTCCGGCACCAATGCCCAATGCGGCCGCCGCTGATTGTAACGCTGCCGAAATTCTTCCAGGCACTCTCGGGCATGGCCCGGGTTGTCGTATAGCCGCCAGTAGACCTCCTCCTGCTTCAGCGTCTTGTGAAACCGCTCCAACAGACCCAACTGCGTCGGCGTGCGGTACTGGATTCGCACGTGCGAATACCGGCCTTGCAGGTACGTCCAAAAACGTTTGGCAATGAAGGACGAGCCGTTGTCGGTCACCAAAAACGGCGTCTTCGTAAGCGGCCCGTGCAATCGCTCCGCCTCTTGCCGTGCCAAGCCCAAGGCATGGATCGCCTCGACCGCACTGTAGCTGTTCGTCAGGTGACAGGCCAGCAAGTAGCGGGAGTAGTAGTCGATCGCCGTCACCGCATACCACCAGCCAAAGCCCGGAATATGCAGGTAAGTCACGTCCATTTGCCATAAATCGTTGGGCCGCTGCGGCAACAACTCGTAGAGCTTCAACGCCTGATACAACTCGGGTTCTCGAACCCGTGGCTTCTTCTGCAACAGTCCGTGCTGCCGCATTACTCGATACGCATCCTCGTCGCCGACCGCCTCCGGCAAGCGGCGACACATCACGGCGATCCGCTGGTAGCCATACCAAGGGTTCTCCGTGGCCATCTTCACCACGACCTCGGCGACGTGCGGATCGACCCTCTTCGGCGGCGGCCCCGGTCGCCGACGCTGCTCTTCCGGCACGGGCTGGCGATACCAACTCGATGCCGGAATGCCCAAGGCCATAAGCAGCTTCGTCAATCGCACGCCGACGTTGGCTACCACGACCTCGTTGACCTCCTGGCGAAACTCCGTGCTCAAAGCAAGCCGTCCGCACTTTTTTTTAGCAGCCGGTTGGCGATCGTCAGTTCGCCGATCACCTGGTCCCGCCGCGCCAGTTCCCGCTTCAACTCCTCGATCTGACGATTGCGGGGATCGGCTCCGCCCTTGGCCGCCAGCAAGGCGGCTTCGCCAGCGGCCAGGAACTCATCCCGCCAACGATAGAGCGTCTGTTCCGAGACGCCATACCGCCTGGCCAACACGGCCGCCGCTTCCTCCCGCCGCAATAGCATCAGCACCACGTCTCGACGCTCCGCCGCTCCCAACTCCGACTTCTTGCCCATCGAAAAAGCTCCTCTTGCTGTAGAAAACCATCATTCTACCCAAAGAAGCCTCACTCTCGACGTTTCCCAATAACCCTCGGTTATACAATTTTATATGAATAGGCTACTGAACCGCAGCCTGGAGTGCCGCCCGTATCCGCCACATTGCCCGGATTGCCCACGGGAACGAACTCAAGACTCGCCTGTCCCGTCCAAACTCCCGTCACTGGGTCGCGTGTGCCACCCATGTTGAATACGTCGGCGTGGGCAACAGCGGCAGTGAGGACCAGCCACACCGCTGCGGCAAACGGCAGTCCGGCGACAGCCAAAGCGGGACGGCGATGGGAATGACTCAGCAACATGACTTTACTCCTGTGACGAAAGATCAGGGTGACGATACAAGACCAATCTCTCCATTTTGTCCAAAAACCCAGAATCAACGCAACGACAATATGGCCGAGATAGCACAAATCGTGCCACATTACCCCCCCACAACTGGCGTGACAGCGGCTCTAGTGGGCGATTTCGAACTTTTTCCACCCGGAATGCTATCGAGTCCTCGTGTCTCTTCGGCCCGCTTCCTCGTGCCAGTGCCAAGTTGGGCGAGCGACGAACGTTGCCAATTCTCTCCCCAAACCCTCAGACTGGCCGTGGCGCCAGAGGAGTAAACCAATGCCCGATGAATTGCGGAGTGGCGCAGACATCATCGACATCTACACCCGCCGGCAAGCCATTGAAGACGGCGTGCTGGTGCAACTGAGTGGCCCCGGCTACCAGGGCGACCCCTGGGTGCCGGCGATGGTGGCGGAGGCCGGTTTCCGCTACCCCGTCGCCATGACCGCGACGGCGTTTTGCCGCTACGTCGCCCCCCTGGAAGGCGACGGCGAGAAACTGGCCCCCTGCCAAGACATCAAGGGCCGCCTGTGGGACGTGCTGTGGATGCTCAAGGCGGAAATTCGGCGCATCCAAATCCCGGCAAAGGGGACAGTCCCATTTTCGCTGACACGAAAATTGGGACAGTCCCCATCCAGGCCCCGCGCGCCATTCTGCACTTCAGCCTGCGAGTGGTGCCCACTGTCCCAGAGGATTACTGAACCCAAGAGGAGAACCCGCGCGATTATCTCGCAGACAGTCAGGGAAATGGACGCGGACCTCACTCGTGTTGTGGGGCCGTTGGCTGGCCGCTATTATTGACTGCTGATGTTCGACTTCCGCCTCTTACACACCGACGCCGATTGCGCCGCCCGGCGGTCGGTCTTTTCGACGCCGCACGGGCCGGTGCAAATGCCGGCCTTCATGCCGGTGGGAACCCAGGCGAGCGTAAAGGGATTGGAGATCGAACAACTCCGCGGCACCGGGGCGGAGATGATCCTGGGCAACACCTACCATCTTTCGTTGCGGCCCGGCGAAGAGGTGGTCGCCGCGCTGGGCGGATTGCACCGCTTCATGGGTTGGAACGGACCGATCCTGACCGACAGCGGCGGATTCCAACTCTACAGCCTCGCCCATTTGATCAAAGTGACCGAGCAAGAAGCGGTCTTCCGCTCGCACATCGACGGCCAACTGGTGGCCCTCTCGCCCGAGAGGGCCGTGGGCATCCAAGAGGCTCTGGGCAGCGACGTGGCGATGGTGCTCGACCATGTTGTCGGGCTCCCCAACGCCCGCGAGGTGGTGGCTGACGCAATGGAACGCTCCGTCCGTTGGGCGCGGCGGTGCCGCGACGCCGCTCGCCGGCCCGATCAGACGCAGTTTGCCATTGTTCAAGGAGGACTCGACACCGAACTTCGCACCGCCTGTGCGCGGCAACTGCGGAACCTCGATTTCGCCGGTTATGCCATTGGCGGACTGAGCGTCGGCGAGCAGCCGGCCGACATGCTGCGGATGCTCGACGTGACCGTGCCCGAACTGCCCACGGAACGGCCGCGTTACCTGATGGGCGTCGGCCGCCCCGAGGATCTGCTCGACGGCATTGCCCGGGGGGTCGATCTGTTCGACTGCGTCATGCCGACTCGCAACGGGCGAAACGCGATGGCGTTCAGCGACGAAGGATCGTTGCGGCTGCGAAATCTGCAATTCGAGACGGACGAAAGACCGCTGCAAGACGGCTGCCCCTGTGCGGCGTGCCGTCGCAGCCGGGGGTATCTGCGCCACTTGTTCATGGCCAAGGAGATGCTCGGGCCGATCTTGCTGACCATCCACAATCTCACCTACTACCAGCGGCTCATGGCTGACGCTCGCGAAGCGATCGAAGCGGATCGGTTTGCAGAGTTCCGGCTGGCGAAGATGCGGGGGTGGAGCCTTCTATCCAAAGGAGGGGATTAGCCTTTCTCGCTCTCCCCTTGTCGCTTGTGCCGCAACGGTCTAAGATAATGGGTTTTACGCTCGCGCGACCCGGAGATGCTTGCCGTGGAAACGATGTTGTGCAGACTGGCTGGGAGCATGGCACTGTTCGCTGCCGATGGGCCGAAGGGCGGCGAGGCTCCGCCGCCTCCTCTATTGGCAAACCCGCTGGTTTTACTCGCCGTCCTCGGCGGCCTGTTCTACTTCGTTATTTGGCGCCCGCAGCGGCGCGAGCAGGCGCGGCGGCAGGCGATGCTCGGAGGGGTCAAGAGGAACGACCGCGTGGTGACCATCGGCGGCGTTTACGGAGTGGTTTCCAATGTCAACCGCGAGGCCGACGAAGTCACGATCCGAGTCGACGAGAGCACGAACACAAAACTGCGAGTCACGCTGAGTTCGATCGGCCGCATCCTGGGGGACGAGCCGTCGGACGACGCTGCCAAGAAATAGACCTAATCGTACTCATAAGACGCCACAGAATTTTTTGTAGGACGCCACAGGGGAGCCCACAGTCATGCCTTGGTATGTGAATTCGTTGTTTGGCCAAGCCGCGGCGGCGAACGAGTCCGGCCCTTCTCTCTGGCCTTATCATCTGCTGGCCGCCTTGGTCGTGCTGGCGTTGTCGGTCTTCCTGGGGGCCTACCTGGCCAAGAAGCTGCGCATGCCCGATCACGGCTGGAAGATCGGCGTGATCCTCTTCAGCGTGCTGGCCAGCGCCGCCGTCTTGTTGCTGGGGCCGGATCTGAAGTTGGGCATCGACCTCCGCGGCGGCGTGATCCTCGTCTACCAGATCCAGGAGCCGACGCCGGCCGATTTCAAGATAGAGAAGTTGATCGAAGCCATCAACCGCCGCGTGAATCCCGCCGGAACCAAGGAGGTCGTCATCCGTCCCTACGGCACCGACGAGATCGAGGTCATCGATCCAATCGACATCCGCGATCCGGAAGCCAGCAAGGCGGAAGTGGATCAACTGAAACGCATGATCAGCAGCCAGGGGAGCCTCCAGTTCCGCATCCTTGCGAACAAGAATGTCGACAAGGATCTGATTGAGCGGGCCTTGGCCGAGTCCTCGAAAAGCAAGCTGTACGATGCTTCCGACCATCTCTTGGCATGGTGGGCGCCGGTGATGAAGGGGCAAGAGGAGAGCGTCGTAAACAGCGATGCCGCCGTTCGCACGCGGGAGAAGGGGACCGGAAAGAACAAGACCACCGTCACCGAGGTGCTCGTCCTCAATGACGAAAACAATGTCACTGGCGCGTACCTTACCAAGGCCGCCCCGGGCGCCGCCGACGGGAAGCCCTGCGTCGATTTCGGCTTCAACGTCGCCGGCGGCCAGGAGTTCGGCAGGCTCACCGGCGACCATTTGCCCAATGAGATCGGCGGATACAGATACTATCTGGGCATCATCCTCGACGGCGTGCTCTACTCGGCGCCGTCGATCCGCAGCACGATTTATGAGAGCGGACAGATCACCGGCAATTTCACTCAGGAACAGGTCGACGATCTGGTGAACATCCTGAACGCCGGCAGTCTGCCCGCCGTATTGGTCAAGGAACCGATCAGCGAGTTGTACAGCGGCGCCACCTTGGGCAGCGCCACGATCACGAACAGTCTGCGCGATGCTGATCGCGTCGATCCTCGTGCCGTTGTTCATGTTGATGTACTATCGTTTCTCCGGCATCGTGGCGGTCATCGCGTTGGTGTTGAACATGCTCATTCTGTTCGCCGTCATGCTGGCCTTCCGGGCGGCCTTTACGCTGACCGGCTTCGCGGGGCTGGCGCTGACGGTAGGCATGGCGGTCGACAACAACATCCTCGTGTTTGAACGACTGCGCGAAGAACGCGACCGCGGGGCTACTCTGCGCATGGCGATCCGCAACGCATTCCACCGGGCCGGCACGACGATCATCGACTGCAACTTGACCCACATGATCGCCGCCACCGTGCTCTGGTTCTTGGGGACCGATCAATTGAAGGGTTTCGCCGTCACCCTCTGGCTCGGCGTGGTCACCAGCATGTACACCTCGGTGTTCGTATCGCACGTGATCTTCGAAATCGCCGAGAAGCGGCAGTGGATCCGCGACGTGAAGATGATGCGCTGGATCGGGCACACGAACATCGACTTCATGAGTTGGTTCCCTTACTGCCTGACCGCCTCGGTGCTGATTACGATCATGGCAATCGTGGTCTCGTTTGTTCGCGGCAAGGGCTTGTTCGACATCGACTTCACCGGCGGCGTTTCGGTGCAAGCGGTGTTCGACCAGCCGCAGGATGCCGATTACGTGCGGAAGACGCTGGAAAAGCAGCCGAAGGCGCAACGCCTGCCCGACCTGGCCATCAACGAAGTGCAGATGCCGGACCAGCCCCGCCGCTTGCAGTTCCTCATCAACACGTCGGAGGACAATCCGGTAAAAGTGCAAGACGAGTTGAAGCGGGTGTTTCCCGACAAGCTCGCGCACAACTCGGTTGAATTCACTGCGCCGGAAACGATTTCGGCCGCTGCGCCCGTAAAGAAATCGACGCCGCCAGCCGAGATTTCTCCGAAGAAACCGGCCGAGCCGACGAAGAAGGGGCAATCGCGCAGCGACTTGCCGTCGCGTGCGATGCTGGCGTTTGCCGGGAACGGTTCATTGGCGCTCGCCTTGGCCGATGAACCCGCCAAGTCCGCCGCCGCGAAACCCGCGGCGAAAGCCCCCGCCGGCGACGCTAAGAGCGACGTGAAATCACCCGCAACCACAGAAAAATCGACGGCGGCCCCGCCGGTCGAGCCGCCGTCCGCCAAGCGCCCCTTGCGGAAGCCGCTGCCGTCCGAAGCCGCCGCAGCAAAGGTCGCCGCCGAAGAACCGGCCGCGGCCGCCGCCGATGCCTTTCTGGGCGGATCGCGGGCGGAATTGGCCTTCAAATGGAGCGTCAACTATGAAACCGTCGAACAGATGCTGCAAGCCGCGATGAAGCAGACGGGCATCGGCTCGGCGTCCACGCATCACGAGTTCTCCAACCCGGACTATACGGAAGGCGAACGCGTCCCCTTCCAGAAGTGGACGCTGCGGATCATGCTGCCGCCGGACAAAGTGAAGACCTTGTTGGCGGACATGCAAAAAGAGGTGGCGGCCAGCCCGATCTTCCCCGCCTCCAGCCAGATCGGCAGCGCCGTGGCCGGCAACACCCGCCTCTTGGCCGTCTACGCGCTGGTGGCCAGTTGGGTGTGCATCATTATCTACCTCTGGATACGCTTCCAGGGCGTGGCCTTCGGTCTGGCGGCCGTGGTGGCGTTGGTCCACGACGTGTTCGTCATGCTCGGCGGCATCGCCATCAGCTATTACGTCGCCGACTACTTGGGCTTCCTGATGATCGATCAGTTCAAGATCAACCTGACCATTGTGGCCGCCTTCCTGACGATCATCGGCTACTCGGTCAACGATACGATCGTGGTCTTCGATCGAATTCGCGAGGTCCGCGGCAAGGACCCCAACGTCACGCGGAAGATGGTCAACGACAGCGTCAATCAAACCCTGAGCCGAACGCTTTTGACCTCCCTGACCGTGTTTATGGTGGTTGTGGTCTTGTACTTTGCCGGCGGCGAGGCGGTCCACGGTTTCGCCTTCGCGTTGATCATCGGCGTGGCGACGGGCACGTACAGCTCGATCTACATCGCCGCTCCCATCCTGCTGTGGCTGGTCGGCAAACGCCACCACGTCGCGGCGCTGATGGAACGCGATTGACGCCGCTAATTGGCAATATCCCGCTGCGCGACGTGCTTGCCCGGGCGCGCCGGAAGACGTGCGCCGTGACGTGGCCGACATGCTTGGGCCGATGAAAGCCCGGCGCCGTCTGATCGTTTCGTGCGGTGGCGTTCCGCCACCCGACGTGTCGAGTGGGAATCTGGATGCTTTGTGTACCGCAACGCCAGCGGCGAGCAAGCTCCCGCGAACCATTGTTGGAGAGAGTCGCCGACATGAAGACCTCCCAAAACTCTGCAACGCGTGGCGATTTCCCGAAAGCTGCGGCGGCGGCGTGCTGATCGGCAAGGGCTGCCATCCGCTGACCGCGGCGCTATATCTGAAGCGCGTCGAGGGCCGCACGCGCGGCGGCGTCCCGATTCGCCCCAAGACAGTCTCCGCCCGGACCCATGCCATTACCCGGCTGCCCGGCTTCCGCGATGAAGGCCACATTCGCCGCGACTACTACGACATCGACGATTTTTCCATCATGCACGTCGAGTTCGACGACGGCACGATCGCCGACGTGATCGCCTCCGACATCGTGCTGGGCGGAATCCACAACCGGCTCGAGGTTTGCGCCAACAATCATCGCGCGGTGTGCAACATCAATCCCAACACGGCGATGCAGACGTACAATCCGGTGGAGAAGAACTTCGCCGATATCTACGTGGTCGAGAAGATCGGCACGAAGCAGGGCTGGGCTTGCACGTCGCCCGAGGAGGATTGGTTCACCGGCTACCCGCAAGAAATCGAGGCCTTCTATCGCACAATCGCTTACGGCGACCCGCTGCAGAGCGACAGTTTGCTGGCGGCGGACGCCATCTCGACCATTTACAGCGGCTACGTTTCCGCGCAAGAGCATGGAGCGGCAGCGCCGATCGAAACGTTCTGACGGCAGGTGCCGAGCAGGACCGCGCGTTGCAGAACTCTGAGTCGAGCAGAAGGTCGTAGATGAGCTTTTCTTGATGGGCGTAGTCGAGCCGGTTACCTACTCCCAAAGCGTCCGCGAATGTCCGGCTCACGGCGTTCGAGGGAGGGCCTCCGACCAGGATCAACTCTCCCTGAGGCAGCGTTTGATCGCTGACAATCGAAAAGTCATGTTCCCCGCCGGTAACGCGGCGAAGGCAACGCTGCAACTCCAGGGCGGCGAACGACTCGGTGCATACGGTGTCGTCCGCTGTGTTGGCATCGCGCCAATTGACCTCTGCCTCGGCATTGCCGGCAGCCTCGGCGTTCGGGTATCGCCCGACATTGACGACGATCGACGTCGCACGAAGGCCGCCTGCCACGGAGAGACAGGCTACGATCAGCAAGCATCGCAACGGAGCGTTGATCCCTGGCAACGGCGACACAATACGCTCCTGCAAGTTCGCAAGAATCCAGCATGAAAGGAAGTTGGGGGCGGCTACGGCCCCTACTTGACGGACACGGCGGAAATATCTATTGTATAAAAAATTGGATGACTGTATTACACGGTAGTAAGCCAGCGCTCTCCATTCTAGCAAAAGTCAATCCCGGTGCAAGAATGCTGACAATTTGCTTGCGGGCATTCCACTGAATGAGAACGGAGCGGAGTGCGCAGACAGGAGCACCACCGTGAAACGATCGACTCATGTTCTGGCAGCGTCCGCGCCACTGGGGACCGTCGTCATTGTCGCTCTAGGCTTGTCGGTACCGGCTAAACTGTAGAAGGAGGAAACCCATGGAACTTGCACGACTGGCCGTCCTCTCCCCCGACGAGATCCGGCAAATCCATGAAGCGACGGTCGACATCCTCTCGAATTGTGGGGTCAAGATTCTCTACCCGCCGATGTTGTCATTCCTGCGGGAAAGAGGGCTGCCGGTGGAGGACGAACGGCAGACCGTGCGGTTCCCGCGCAGTTGTCTGGAGGATGCGCTAGCCGCGGCTCCGCGAACGTTCGAGGTCTTCGATCGTGACGGCGGGTTCGCGTTTGTGCTCGGCAACCGCCGCTCGAAGGTTGCCGCGGGGCACAACGCGGTCTTCTGGGTGGATAGCGAGACGGGCTGCACGCGCCCCTCAACCGTGGCTGACGTGGAGTTGTTCGCCCGTCTTTGTCAGGAACTGAAGGGTATCGACATGATCGGCATTCCGGTGATGCCCCAGGATGTTCCAAATGCGAAGGCAACTTTGTTGTATGGCGTGCGGGCGGTACTGGAAAACAGCACAAAGCCGGTGTTCTTCTCCACCGACAATCATCGGGCGAATCACGCCTGCATCGAATTGCTGCGGGCCGCGTTCTCCGGCGACCTGAGCGAACAGGCCTACGGCATCTGCCAACTTTCGTCCACCAGCCCGCTGTTCTGGGAGCGGGGAGTGCTCGAAGCAGTCATGGATACAGTCGCGGCGGGTGTGCCCGTGGCCATCCTTCCCGAGCCGATCGCCGGTTTTACTTGCCCCTATACGCTCGCTGGCCTGCTGACCATGAACAATGCGGAATGTCTCTCTGGATTGGTGATGATCCAGCTCTTGCGGTCGGGGGCGAAGTTCCTGTACGCCAATTCGTGGACCACTTTCGACATGCGGACGGCGAGTGCTCTGGTCGGTTCAGTGGAGACGACGATTTGTCGGATTGCCGGGTGCAATTGGCCCATTTCTATGGACTTCCTTGCCACACGACGGCCCCCAACTCCGACAACCATGCCCACGATGAGCAAAACGCCTGGGAGAAGACATTCAGCCAGTTCTGTGCGATCGCAGCGGGAAACGATCTGATCGTCAACTGCGGCATGTTCGCCACGGGAATGACTTGCAGTCACGAACAACTCTTGATCGACGAGGAGATTTCCAGCCTCTCGCGGAGAATCGCCGCCGGGATGGCAGTCACTCCCGAGACCATCGCTGCCGACGTGATGAAGCGGATCGGGCCGCGTGGCGATTCCTATCTGACGGCCGAACACACGCTGCGTTGGCTCCGCTCGAACGAACACGCCCCCTCGCCGCTATCGGTCCGCGGTCCTCGCGCAACTTGGGAGGAACGGGGCTCGCGCGACACTTACCAATTGGTACGGGAAAGGGTAAAACAGTACAGAGCGCTTCTGCCCTGTCCACCATCCGAAAGCAGGCAGAAGCAGTTGGCGGAGATCATCGCGGGATTCAACAAGGTGGCATGACTTTCTCGTCGAAGGAGGCCGACATGGGGCGAGGCATTTCTCGGCGGGCTGTATTGTCTGGAATCCCAGCAGCGGTTGGGCTCGGCGCCATCGGCTTTGGGCCGACAACCTTGGCCGAAGAACCGCCTCGTCGTGGACAGCAGCGGCTCACGCTCAATCAATGCCGGAAATGGGAGGCCCTGCAATACGGCATGTTCATCCACTCAACCGGAGAGATCGACATGAGCGCTACACGCTGTCGTGCCATGACTGTCGTGCTGATACTGATCGGCGCGTTTTCGGCCCTGGCCGCCGAAGAAAAGGCCGCGCCGCTGAAGGATCCCGGCGCCCGGCCGAGGCCATCGCCAAGTGGCGCGAAATGAAGCTCGGCTTGTTCATTACCTGGGGACCGTGCAGCATCAAGGGCGTCAACATCGGCTGGGAACGGGGAGGCGTGGTTCCGATCGAGGAGTACGACAACCTCTATAAACAGTTCAATCCCGTGACATTCAATGCCGACGAATGGATGAAGCTCGCCAAGGAAGCCGGCATGAAGTACACGGTGTTCGTAGCCAAGCACGGCGACGGCTTCTCGATGTTCGACACGAAGCAGAACGATTACAGCATCATGCACACGCCGTTTGGCCGCGATATCACTAAGGAACTGGCGGAGGCTAGTCGGAAACAGGGCATCGCTTTCGGCATCTACTATGATATCGGTGATTGGTATCATCCTGACTTTCCGCACGGCAGTCCGGGCGGCCAAACCGTCAAGCCTAACGCAAATATCGATCGCTATGAGAAGTACATGTGCAAGCAGATCGAGGAACTGCTCAAGAACTACGGCCCCGTCGTAACGCTGTGGTACGATTACCCTCAGGATTTCGATGTGGTGCGAGGGAGCCGCGTTATCCGTTTCACGCGGAATTTGCAGTCCGACATTCTCGTCAACGACCGTTGCGCGAGACCCGATCATGCCCTGCCCGGCGATTATTACACGGCGGAGCAAAAAATCGGAGCGATGACGACTACCCGACCGTGGGAAACTTGCCTGACGATCACTTCCTGGCAATGGTCATGGTCGCCGACCGATCCGGTCCGATCACTCAAAGCATGCCTGCAAACGCTGGTCAAGGTGGTCGGCGGCGACGGGAACCTATTGCTGAACATCGGCCCCAAGCCGGACGGCAGCATCGAGCCGCAGCAGGTTAAGCGGCTCAAGGAAATGGGCCAATGGCTGGCCAAGTACGGTGAGAGCATTTACGGCACCCGCGGCAGGCCATTTCCACGCGGGGCTTGGGGCGCCGCCACCTATAAGGGCGACACTGTTTACGTGCATATTCTCGATGCCAACCTCGACACCGTAACGCTGCCGCCGCTTGCAGGGAAGATCGTCGGCAGCAGCGTGTTGACCGGCGGAACCGCCACGGTTAAACAGACCGAGAAGTCGATCGAGATTGCGGTTCCCAAGGCCGATCGGCAGGAGATCGACACGATTGTGGCGTTGAAGCTGGACGGTCCAGCCGACGCCAAGGCGAGGTTCCTCAAGCTCTGCGATCTGGCTGTGGCCGAGTTGAACAAGGAAATCGTCCCCTTTGAAGAACGACATCGGAAGACCGAGGAGCCCAAAACGCATCACGTTCCGTTCTTCGAGGATTCCTACGCCATTCGCGCCCTCTGCGTGGCTTACGACATGACGGGCAACAAGGCTTATCTGGATGCCTGCCACCGCTGGGCCGATCGCGTTGTCGCGTTGCAGAGCAAAATGAT
>CAWGNG010000029.1:0-3122 GCA_963823895.1 uncultured Planctomycetaceae bacterium | reverse complement strand
TAATGCGGTTCATTTCGATGCGGTTATTCTTGGCGGGCGTCGGCGTCTTATAGAAAAACGGTTGTTGGTAGGCGCCGCCGCCGGCATCCTCTTCGCCCCAGCCCCAGCCGATCGACATGCCGCTGTATGGCAGGCGGCAGATTTCGTTGTGCGCGATTCGTGTTCCCTCGGTGTAGCCGACAAACACGCCCACGCCTCCCCGATAATCGAGGCCGCAATCGTGGATGTAGCAGTTTTCGATCGAATTGTTCTTGACGATCTTGCGAGGGTCGTCGGGATGATGATCGTCTTTCAGTACGTCTCCCACCTGCACAGCCGTGCCTGCAATGCCATAGAAACGGCACCCCGAGACGACGTTGTCCTGTGAGCCGTACTCGATATCCAAGCCGGCGCCGCCGAGCTGGCTGAAGGCGCACCGCTCGAAGCGGATCGACTTGGCGGCGTGGCAGACCACGTTGGCTGGACTCTTCAGATTCTCGTTATGGATGTTGTCGCGGCCTTCGGGGCGGGTGAATTGTCTCTTGGGCGTCGAGTCTACGATGAAATTGGCCTGGACCTCGCAATGGCCGATCTTGCTCGGCCGCAGCCAATTGCCGTGCCGGAAGGCGATTCCCTCGAAGCGGATGTCGTGAATGGGGTGGTCGAGCGTGCCGCGCAACTCCAGCAGCGTTTCCACCGCGGGGGCGATAGCTTCCGACTTGCTCATGTCTTCGCCCAGACGCGGCATGTAATAGACCGTCTTGGCCGGCCGGTCGAGATACTACTCACCAAACTCGTCGAGGAGTTCCAGGGCGTTCTCGATGTACTGCGGGAGCCCTGCCTGAGTTCCCTCCTTCGTCCTCGCATCGGTAAAGAAGGGCTGCAACATGGTGATGATGGCGTGGTCCGCTTCGCGGCGAACGCCCGCCACTTTGCAGCGAATATGGGTGAAGGTGGCCAGATAGCAGAACTCCAGATCGCCGCGGTTCTTCCAGTCGGCCATTTCGACCGCTGAAGTTGTATAGCCGTCTTTGCCGGCAAGCGCAATTCCAGCAGGCGCCGGACCTCGAGCTCGCGTCGCCCGAACGCCGCTGACGTACAATTGTCGGAAGTCATCTGCGGGAGCCTGCGCCTTCCAGCGTCCCTTTATGTCGGGCTGCCAGCTGGTGATCGTGCGCCCGCCGCTGATTGCCGGCGTTTCGTTCGCCTGGGCCCTGTAGATCACGCTGTGTCCGTTGCCGCCCGAGTCCTCCGGCCGAAAAGCAATGGGCTTATCGATTCGGTACGTGCCGCCCAGCAGCACGACGACGATGTCGCCGTTCATGTTCTTATTGATTTCCCGAACTGCCCGGCGGGCCTGGTCGATCGTGGCAAACGGCCTTTCCTGCGTGCCGGCGTTGTCGTCGTTGCCGCCCGGGCCAACAAAGAAGGTCTTTTGCACCGCTGCCAACGCCGCAGGCGCAAAAGAAGAACCAGCAAGATGCCGAAGAAGCCTCGTGAGATCATGATGCGATCCCTTTCGCGGCCGGACGTCGGTGGCAGCGGTTCACAGCCCGAACAGTACGAGGCATGCGCCGTTTGCCTACGACTACCGGTCCCTTGCCGGAAAAACAAGCGTATTATATATTAGACGTTGTCTCAACGGAGCACAAGAGCATGGACTCTGAAGTTGCCCAACGCATCCAAATGCTGCGGAAGCGTTGTGGTCTATCGATTCGCCAGTTAGCGGGTCTTGCCGGAGTGACGCCGGGGATCATCTCCTGCATCGAACGAAGCAAGAATTCGCCCAGCATTGCCACGCTGCAAAAGATCCTCAGCGCGCTGGGGACCGATTTGGGCACCTTCTTTGCCAAAGACAAAGGAGAAGCGGATGGACCGGTCTTCCCTCGCGAACACATGCGCGCGGTAGGCGATCCCGATCGCACTTATACGATTGTCTTCCCTCGGCGCCCTGGCGTCCACGTCGAGATGTTCGACGAGCACCTCCGCTGTTCGCGGCGTCGGCCCCCCTTCGAGAAGCTGAAGTGCGACGTAGCCGTTTACGTCCTTTCCGGCACGCTGGTGCTGGAGATCAAGAACCAGCCAAAACAGACCCTGCGGCCAGGCGACGCCTGCTATATCGCCAAGGGTGTTGAACATCGCGGTTTTGCCGGCCAGAACGAGCCGGTCAGACTGATCAGCGTCTGTCATCCCGCCAAGTACTAAGAAGCTCTAACAAAACGTACTCCTCACGCTCCGCGTGAGGGAAGGAGCGGGGCGGAATTGCCTCACGCGGAGCGTGAGGAGTACATCTGCATCCCAGTTTTGTTATATCCCCTAAGGCCGCTTCGAGGCCCGCAGAATCGTCCCTGGACCGAGCCTCTCGGCATAAGACATCAGTGTCCACGAGAGGAACTCCCAGGTGGTCAACCGCGTAACGGGAGGATCGCTGTTTGTGAGCAGAAGGCCGGTGAGGTAATTCAACTCCTGGTCGGCTGCGGCGATCTGATCGCGGTGTTCGGGCATCTGCCGCGCAAAGGCATACATCAGGTACGGCATACCGGCCATGTACGTATCGTCGCCGAAATAGTTGAGCGAGTTCTTCGCGCCACGGCCCTTCTGATTCTTGGCCATCCATTGGAGAGCGTCGTTGATTTGAGTCTCGGCGGTCTTGCGACGCCGGCTGCCGGGTTGGAGATACTTCAGCCCTTCGGCGTAGAACTCGAAGGTGTAAAAGACGACGCCGGCCGGCAGTTTCTCGAACTCTGGATGCTCCGTCTTGCGGAAGTCATGCCGCAGCATCCAATCCATGGCGCCGTTGGCCACGCGGAGATATTCCGCTTCCTTGGTCTCCTCGTAGAGTAAATACAGGAACCCGCCGAAGATAGCGGTGGAACTCCACCATTCGCCGCTGAATTCCGACCAGATGCCGTCGGTCACGCCGCCATTTTTGCCCAGGTAGTCCTTGATAACGAGATCGGCGTAACTCCGGACCGATTTCATGTATCGCGCCTTCTGTACCCGATTCTCCGTCCGCACCGCTACCGCGAGTACGCCCATGCCAATGCTGCCGCAATCGGCCACCCACCAGTCGCCGTGATTTTGACCGGGCTGTCGGGCAACGGGGTCGCCGTAGTTTGGATAATATGCCCCTTTCGGAATCA
>CAWGNG010000028.1:0-393512 GCA_963823895.1 uncultured Planctomycetaceae bacterium | reverse complement strand
TCTTACAGACGTACTGCGCCGCATTGCAGCCATTCCCCCCGGCGACACGGCTGCCCTGGAAGCCCTGTTGCCGGATCGCTGGGTTGCTGCCCACCCCGAGCAGCGGCTTGAGCAGCGGGAAGAAGAATCTCGTGAAGCCCAGGCCCGTCGCCGCCAGAAACGGGCCGCCCGCCGCGTTGCCGTTGCCTCGTAAATTGACGGATGTGGGCAGAAACGATACAATCTGGCGTTGACTGATCTTCAGCCTGAGCCGCCCAAATGCACCTTTCTCGGAAGATTTTGCGGGGCTTTCTAGTTCTGTTTGTGACCGCACTGGTTCTGCTTGTGATCGCGGTGATCTGGGTCGGAAGCAGCTTTCTTTCTTTCGACTTCAACGATGGCTACGCCCAATGGGGCGCGGCCGATATGGTCATCGAGTATATGGAGACCCACGACGGTCACTGGCCACCGAACTGGGAAGCATTGCGCGAGAACTTCGAGTCGGGCAGGGGATATTTGGGACATGTTGGCGGCACATTCGAACAGTTCCAAAAGCGGATCTTCATCGATTTCCAAGCCGATCCCGAAGAGTTACGGAAGCAATCCTTGGCCTCTGACAACGCAAAATTCGACGTCATCCATGCCGGCTGGGGCAGTGTGCAGTTTGGCGAAGGACCGAACGCGGTGCTGCGATCCTATTTCCGACGAAAGGCTGGCATTATCGATGCGCCCCGTCCTTCCGGCGGCTGGCCAACTTCGCACGAGAAGGAAATCGCAAACGAATGGTACAAGCGTGGGGCCAGCGTCCATTTTGACGAGCACGAAAATGTCACGGATGTTTGGACGGCTTCTGATCCTCTAATTCGATCCCTCGGCGACAACGATCTCTCGGACCTGAGGAAATTCAAGCACCTCAAACGCCTAAACGTTGTGGGCAGCCGCGTTACTGATGCCGGCTTGGCCTACCTGAAGGACATTCCGACGCTTGAGGATTTGAACCTTGGCGGTACGCTAATCACGGACGCCGGTTTGGCGAACTTAAGCGGACATCCTGGCCTGGCACAACTGGATCTCTTTGACACTCGCATTACCGACGCCGGTTTGCGACACCTTCGTACTCTGCGGAACCTGAGATCTCTCCGTTTGGATCAGACAAAAATCGCCAAGGAAGCCATTCGCGAACTCCAGTCGCAACTCCCTGCCCTGGAAATCGAGAATGAAGGCCGCTCCCCCCTGACGCCCCCCTACGACAAGTGAAGGTAGGAGATAGTCATAGAAAGCTCACCATGCCCTATACGGCTGGCGATTTATTGACGGTTGCGTATAGTTAATCGCTCCACGAACCGCGCTCTTGGGCAAGACCTTGGGCGCCTCGGCTTCCAGCCATGTATGGAAGCTGTCCAAGAGCGGCCGCGACCGCTCCTGCCGCTCGGCGGCGATTTGCGTGGCACGCTCCTCCAGCGTGAGTGGCTGCCACTGGCCCTGACAGCGCTGCCGGAGATCTTTCTCCACGGCGTAGAGCTTGCCGATCCAAGCCAACGCCGTCTCCATGCGGGCCGCATCCAGCCGTCGGCTCTCGTGGAATTTCCTCCGCGCGTGCGCCGAACAAGCCACCTCGATGATTCGACCGTCGGATTCCAGGTAGATTCCGTCGTAACCGTTGAAGGCGTCGGCCTGCACATAGCCGCGATAATCCTTGAGAAACGCGGCCGGTCCGTCCCGTTTGTGATTCGTCGTGTAATCGAACACGGTCAGCGAGTGCAGTGGATCGCCCACGTAGGGCCAGAAGTGGCCCGTGTACTTCAGCCTCCGCCAGGCATCGCGGACCTTCACCGAGGTGTCATCCGTGTGGATTACGTGAGAAGCCAACACCACGCGGATAGCCAGGGCGTACAAAGGTTGTAAGAACTCGGCCGTTTGAAGCCACCAGCCGTCCATCGTCTGCCGGGAGATGCGGACGCCCTGTCGCTGGAAGATTCCTTCCAGCCGGTGCAAGGGCAGATGATCGGCCCCCTTGCTGACGATCACCTGGGCCATCAGCCCCGGACCGGCCAAACCGCCGGGAATTGCCTCGGGCGGCTTGCGGGCCAGCACCACGTTCTGCTCGACGAGCGTCAGGCCGCTCTCGGGCAGTTGCTCTTTGCGGGCGAATTTCTTGCGGACATGCACCATCACGAACAGCGTCGAGGGCCGCCAATCGAGTTGCTCGCTGGTCTCCGGCGGCAACTCGACCAGATTCTCCAGGCCGCCCAATGCCGCCTTCTCGGCTTCGGAAAGATCGTGAACGACTTCCTCACGCTTGGTCTCGTCGGGAATCCGCCCTCGGCCGCGCTTGTTGCGGTTCTGGAAGCTGCCCGTGCGACCGGCGGCGGCGAGTTGGCAGCCGCCTCTTCCGCATCTGCCTGGTTCTCGAACAACATGCCTTGCTGCGGATCGAACTTCTCGCTGCTGCTCCCGTAAATCCTTTTCAGCAGCAAGTGAATGTGATGTTCTTGCCGCTGGAGCCGCTCGTCGCGCAGACGCAACTGCTCCAACAATTGCACGATCAACTGCTTGAGCACCGCGACATCGTCGGGCAGCAGGGCGGGATCGGGAAGAGGCATGGCGTCCGTGTCCATGCCCTTATAGATACCGTGAACGCGAAATTATTCCCACCGCAAGAAAGGTTTTTCTCCCCGCATCAAGCCGTGCGTTGGTAGCGTTGCTGCCGTTTCACGCTGGACGGGTCGATGCCCCACAGCACCAGCGACAACTCCTGCGCCGAGACCTCGACGCTCCGCGCTTGTGGGTCGTTGCTCGTCGGAAAGCGAAAGGTTCCTTCTTCCAGCCGCCGATAGTACAACGTCAGCCCGTCGCGATCCCACCACAAAAGTTTCACGCGATCGCCACGGCGACTGCGGAACACGAACAAGTGGCCGGACAAGGGATCGTATCCCAGCCAGTCCCGCACCAGGGCGGCCAGTGTGTCGAAACTTTTTCGCATATCTGTCGGCGCCAAGCACACGTAGATCCGCACCAGTTCCGACAGGTTCAACACGGCTGCACCTCCAGCACGGCCAGCACAGCGGCGAGCGTTTGCCGGTCGAAGCCCGCCTGCACCCGTACCGTGCGGCCTTGCCCCAGGATAATCTCCACGCCGCCGTCCGCCTCAGCCGCGCCGAAGCACCTGCTTGCCGGTCCCACCACATGCACGGGCAGAAACGAAGGCGTAGCACCATGCCGTGGCGATACCCGCTTGGATGAACGCGACGTTGGCGTCGCCGGGCGTGACTGGAACTGCGCGCCGTCCACGGCACCGGATACCCGCTTGCCGGTGCGGTGACCACCTCGCGCCAGTTTATGCCGCCAGAAATAGAAGGCCGACTCCCGCAATTCCTCGGCGCGGCAAAACGCCCGCACCGATTGGCCGCCTTCCCTCCACCGCCGCACCACCTCTTCCCAATAGCTCCGTCGCCGCGGATCGCCGTGTCGAATTCGTTTCTTCATGTTTGGGCTCCTGAGGTTCATCGAGCCGAGACCATCCCGGCCGATGCCCCCAGCCTACCCGACTGCACAAGACGTGTTCCGCCAGTCACTTACGGTAATTGGGACCACGCCATCTAGTCAGACGGTTGCTCGGCTGTGGCCAACAAACTGCTGCGCACGGTAACAAATCCGCTATCGGCGGTATCGTGACCGCTGCCGTACCAGCTTTGGCCATATAGCGCAGCGTCCGGAAGCCCTTATCGTGGCTATCTGCGGGCATGGCGGCGCTTTCCACGGTCTCGCTCTGTTTCCGTTTTGCCTGCCGCGAACCAGGGATGCCGGTCTGGGCGGCGTACATCGCATGATAAAGGTGATCCCAGATCGTTATGCACAATAGGCCGGATTCGATCTTTAGAGTATTTACGTGTCCAACCCACGGCTACTTGGGCGGTGACTCGCCGTAATGGCACCGAAGTTGCTTGAGAGGCGAACAGAATCACGTACCTGTGGGAGCCCAAGCCATGGCCGCTCGCGAAATGTCGTCAAACTGGATTCCCGAGTTTCACAACCAGTTGAGGCGGGGCCGGCATCTTGTCCTAACCGGTAACATCGCCGACCAGTTTCTGGTAAATGGACAGTACCAGTCGTTGCTGGGGTTCCTTGACCGTTATTTCCAGGAAGAAGGCTACGAGGTTGTGGGACGTTATGACATCGTGGACGGCCTCCGCTTCGCTACGCCCGAGATGCAAGCCGGGTTTGCGCGGGTTGCTGCTCCTTCTTCTTCGGGAAAGGGCGGTACAGGGTCCACTGCCAACGCCTCGCCGCAGCAGGCTGGCCAGTTCGCTCCTGGATCTGTGTCCTCGGTGCCGGCCGCACGTACCTCCGGGCCTGTCGGACCTGGGCAACCTCGCCTGGACGGCATAGGAACGCAGCAGCCACCTTGCCCCCCCGCCGTCGGCCGTATGCCTACGCTGCGAGCGCCCGAAGAAGTGCTGCCACGCATCCGCCAGGCGCTCTGCCAAATGGAAACGCCTGTGGCGATGATTCTGGATTTCGCGGACAAGCTCGTCTCGGATCCGGAGCGGCAGGCAGACGCAGAACGTGAACTGGTGGTGCTCTTGAAGAAGTCCATGCAAGAGGCGGCATTTCTCAGGAATGGGAAGCTTCAAGGGAGAAAGAACGTTCTGGTCATCGTCGCCGAGCAATTGGGATCGGTCCCGGCATGGTTGTACCAGCGCAACCCATTGGTCGCAGTCCTTCACCTGCCGCGTCCCAGCCGAGACGAGCGGCTATGCTTCATTTCTCGCTACTCCGACAATTTCTATGGGAGCGACTCGCTTCCAGCCGAGCAACGCAAGCGAATTGCTGACACCTTCGCTGACATCACGGACGCACTCACGGCTTGGGACCTCGAAACTATCCGTCGGACCAGCGTGGCGGAGCAGATGTCGATTGCGCAGGTGAAAAAGCTCGTGGACTACTTCAAGTTCGGCCGCATAGACGATCCGTGGAAGGACCTGGACGTGACCAAGATTCGCGAGGCACTGCCTCGGCTTGAATCAAGGGTTCGCGGACAGTCGCACGCGATTAAGGCGGCCGTGAACATGTTGGCCTGTGCGCGGGGTGGCATCAGCACAAGTCGCACAAACGGCATGGGCGGGCAGCCTAAGGGCGTACTCTTTCTCTGCGGGCCAACGGGCGTGGGTAAGACGGAGTTGGCCAAGGCGATGACCGAGTTGGTCTTCGGCGATGAGAAAGCCTTTGCCAAGTTCGACATGAGTGAGTACATGGAATCGCACACGGTACAGCGTCTGACAGGAGCCCCGCCTAGCTACGTCGGCTACGATCAGGGCGGACAACTGACCGGACGATGCCTGGAACGGCCGTTCAGCCTCTTCCTGTTCGATGAGATTGAGAAGGCGCATCAGTCGGTGCTCGACATCTTCCTTCAGATACTGGACGACGGGCGGCTGACCGACAGTAAGGGGCAGACGGCATTCTTTTCCAAGGCATGCCTCGTTTTCACCAGCAACATTGGCGGATCGACATGGAACGTGCGCGGCACCGGGCCGAAAGACCTGCCGACCTACGAGGAGGTCCGCGACCATTACGAGAGCGCGGTTCGCAAGTATTTCATGGAGACGCTTCGACGGCCGGAACTGCTCAATCGTCTCGGGGACAATATCGTTGCGTTCGACATCCTTCGCCCAGAGTTCTTCCCCGGCATCTGCAACATTTTCCTTGAGAACCTTGCGACTTCTGCCCGTGAGGAGTATGGGGCGGAATTGGACTTCTCGGATGGACGGGTAGCAACGATGGTCTGCGAAAGGATGCGAGATCCGAAGGACTTCATCCTTGGCGGACGGCGCATCCACGAGTTAATCAAGACCCACGTCAAGACGCCGCTGAATCGTTTAATTCCGTTTCTGGCACAGCCAGTACGCAGCAAGTTGGTGGTTAGCGCAGATCGCGACAACTCACAGATTCTCGTGGACGGCAAACCCGTTGCATAGCAGGAGCCCCATCATGGTTCGTCCCGAAGAGCAAATTGGCCTCACGTTGCTCGGGCGCTATCGAGTCAAGCGACATCGTGGCGATGGCTGCGATGGCTGCCTGTTCGTTGTTGCGCCGACTGACCAGGGCCTCTTGGGGTACGAGTTCGGTGGTAAGGTGGACGCGGCGAACGTCATGCTGGAAGTCATTCCCAAGGGACGGGGATATGACCCGCGGCAGGTCGATGATCTGGCCACGATTCAGCCGCATTCCCACTTGCTCCGCTGCCAGGAAATCGGGCTGATCGGCGACGGAGACTTGACAGGGGCTTCGTATGTTGTGTGGGAAACATGGGACAACACGCTGGCCGGAGTCCTTGCGCGACGCACCACAATGGATGAACCGCAGATCCGCGCCATGGCAACCGAGATTGCGGCGGCACTGGCTCGCTACCACTCGGACAATCGTGTGCATGGCGACGTGCGGGCCGAGCGGATTTGCCAGGTTGATGGGCACTGGAAGCTGGCACCAGTCCTCCGGCGAACGGCGAACGGCGGTGGAGCAGACGGGGCAGTCGCCGTCACGCCGCAAGACGACATCCACGCGCTGGGTCTCGTACTCCTTTGCTGCTTGTCCCCCAAGTTCGCGTCGCTTCGGGAAAAGGCTCCTTCGCGGCCTGCGAGCCAAGTGGAGATCGAGCAGGCCCTTCGTGACCTGCCTGGTTCATGGCAGCATTGGCTCCGTCGATGTTTGGCGGCGAACCCATGTGACCGATGCTCGGGCGCAGAGCTGGCGCTCATGGGTGCCGACGTTCCGCCTCCTCTTGCCACAGTGTCGGTGGACGGTGAAGCGGGGCAGTACCGCCTGCAATGGGAACCGGCAGATGGCCGGCAGGTTCAGGTCTATCGTTGGTTAGGCCGCGGCAGGTGCCCGGCACAGGGCGACATTTGGCTTTTCGCAGATCTGAAACGCATCGCCGAAAATGTGCCACTCGACACACCAACGACCGCCAGAGTGCAATTGCAACCCAGGACGGCTTGCCAGGTCATTGTTGCCACGATCGTCGGGGAGGCCGCCGTCATCGGCGACAGCATCACTCTGACCTGGGCTGCCGACGTGGACCACCTGAAAATCGTGGTCGAAGGGAAAGCTATCACCGCAACATGGGACTGGCCCGCCGGGGCCTCCGATACGCAAGTTGTGGTTCGCGAGGGAGCTTTCCCGACCGGTCCCGACGACCCGCATCGGCTCGGCAGCTATCGTTGTTTCCGCGCTGGCTACATGCCGGCAGGCCGATTCACCATCCCGATCGATCGACGCGCTGGTATCGTTCACGTAACGGTGTATGCAAAGTACGCGCATGACGACGGTTGGGAATTGGCTTCGGGCCGCACGACCGGAGCGAGAGCGGCGATTGCTCTTTCTCCAAACATTCGCCTGCACTATCGGGTCGAGAAGATTTCGCTCTTGGCGCGGTTATTGCTCCGGTCTGAGCCGTGCCGATTGTCGCTTCGGGCCGACCAGACGGCCGCCCTGCCGGAATTGACCCTGGTGTTGGGCGAGAGCAGCACGCCATTCGATGCGGGCAGCGGTCTCCCGATTCTACAAGTTCCTGCCCGGCAGTACGAGCAAGGGGTGGTGGTGCAAAAGGACTTCCGGCCGCCGGACGGCATGAAAATCGAGAACACGCGACTGCTTTTCCGTGGCAAGGTGAATAATGGGGTTCGATTGATTCCTGAACGTGGCCGAACTAACAGGGTGTCCGGGTAGACTGGAGGTTGCAATGGGCTTGATTTGGCCGTTTCGAGAGGAGCCGTGCCCCTTCTGCTTCGAGCATTTTCATTTGGGCGACGCACCAAGCCGCTCAATGTTGGCTATCGGTCCAGACGAACCTGACAACGGGGTAGCTGATTTCTTGCACATCCAACCTCCCGCGATGCGCCGCATAGAACCGGTGCCCGCAACGGGTTTCGCAGGACGCTGGTTGCGCCGCATGTGGATCTCGCACGATCCAGCTTCCGGCCGTAAGAAGGTCTGCCCGCGATGCCACATGTTTTTGCCTCATAAAATGGCCTCCGGAGAACTTCGTAGCGAGGTTCTTGCGATTGTTGGCGCCCGCAATGCCGGCAAAAGTAATTACTTCGGCGTGCTCATCAATGCGTTGGAGGCTCGCTACGCCCGTGAGGTGGGATTCAGCATGTTCGCCCAGGACACATTCTCCGTGCATAAGATGCAGCCGGTGAGTTCTCGCGAACTTTACCAGACGCGGTACGGTTCGCGGCTCTTCTCAGCGCAACCAACGGCGCTGAATTCAACTCCACCGGCAGCCACCAATCCTGATATCCTCATTCCGTTGATCTACCGAATGCAGTTTCCCCACCAGCCTTCGCAGCAGTTCGCGCGGCCTTTCTCCCAGCTTAAGGCATTGGACCTGGTGATCTTCGATGCTGCGGGGGAAGACTTGCAAAACACGGTCACGCGGCAGCAGTTCACACGATACGTGGCCGCAGCGTCTGGAATCATCTTCCTTATCGACCCCTTCGCACTCCCGGGGATCGCCGACCTGCTCCCACCGAGGCTCCGCAGTTGTTTACCACAGCAACAGGGCGACGCCCGAGAGGTCATCTACGGAACCATCAACCTTTTCGAGCAGCGCAACGGCCATCGCGCTGACCAGAAGATCCCCGTCCCGGTGGCTGTGGCCTTCACAAAGACCGACCTGCTCCAGACGATAGTTGATCCCGAATCACCTATTCTCCGGGACAGCCGCCATGTGGGTGGCTTTAATGAGAGCGACTGCCAAGACTGTTCTGAAGAAGTCGAACGCTACCTGTGTGCCTGGGGTTGTTCAGACCTTCCTCATCTCATGCGGTCGCGATTTGAGCATTGTCAGTTCTTTGCAAGCTCGGCGCTTGGGCAGGTCCCCGGCCAGAATTCGTGCCTGGGAACGATTTCGCCGAGGCGCATCGCCGATCCCTTGCTTTGGCTGCTCTGGAAGCGTGGTTACATTTCTCGTTGTCCGGAGTGACTCAGGAGACGTTGCAATGAAACAACTCCTCTATACCTCGTGCGAAGCGGGCAAGAGCCTGGACGGCGCTGGAGGATTTCAGGTCCGGGCGGCGTCGGCAGGAATTGGGCCGGAACGCATGCGTGCAGCCGTGCGATACATGGCGTATGGCCTACCCGATTGCATTCATCCTTCGCAGATGGCGCCCTCGTCGTCGCCCGTCCGTCTCGCCTTTCTTAAGACGCCTGAACTCGGCCCCATTCTCTGCCACAGCGTCTCCGCCGGATTGGACCCTACGACGCGCCGGCCCGGGAACTTCTTTTCCCATGTTCTCTTGGACGTGCCGCCCGCCTTTACCGTAGCGGCAGCCATCAACACCTGGGAAAGCGACTCTTGGCGACGAGCAGACGGCCCCTTCGAGGCGACGCTACAGGATATCGAAGGAATACGTGCCACTGGATCGCTCACAGACGAAGCTCTCGGGCAATTCGCGTTGTCGGAACACGGCCGAAAAATGTTTAGCTTTGTCTTGGCGGCGCTGCTTACGAGGGAGCCAGACTGCCGCATATTCCTCGCGGCATCCTCACAGGATGTTGCCTTCTGCGTCTATGGACTCACGCGGGTCTTGCCCCAAGCGTGCCTGGGGGCGTTGACGTTCTCAACTTATGAGTCCCAACCGCTAAGTTGCCCAGCCCGCCTGGTCGGTACCTGGGCAGCAGACTCTGCCGAGGTGGATATGCCATCTTCCTGCTATTTCGGCAAGGCTGTCGGCTACAACAGCCACACTGGGCGAGCCAGCCAGGTGGTGGCCGAAGGTGATTTCCTTGAACATGCAATGACGGTAGTCGTGACCGGCGACCGCAAGGGGCTCGACCAACTGCTGGCCGTTTGCGACCAGTGCGGCATCGATCGCCCTGAAATGTTGAATCTGGTGTGCCACGCGGAGTGCGGGGGCGAGTTGGCCAAGAACGATTTGCTCCGGCTGGCAATCTATCCGCGATTCCTGTCGCACCTGCTGGGCAAACTGAGCGTCCAGCAGCCGTTGCTCGATCGTTTCGCTGAGGATCGAGAACTGACAGGCGTTCTCGCCGTGCAGGTCGTTCCAGTGTTGAAAGAGAGCCCTGAGGCGATCGCAGCCTTCCGGGAGAGCGCGAAGCAGACCACCATCGAAGCCATTCTCCATGGCAACCTGTCCAAGACTCAGACTCTTCTGGAGCATATTCTTCCGGCCGCCAGCGACGCCCCGACCGCTTTAGCGAATATGACTCTGCTGGGCGAGATCGGCGACCCTAATACCGTGCCGTGGCAGACCCGCGCCTACCTGCTCACGCAGATGGCAGGGATTCCCTCCAACGGTCTGCAATCCGCTCTTCTGGCCAAGTGGCTCTCGCCACCTCCGGCCGAACTGCCATCGTTGTGCGGTCTTCCGATCCCGGAGGGGTGGAAATCGCACGCATGCCTGACTTGCCTCCAGCACACTGGCGTAACGGGTGCGTTGGTCGATACCCTGGCCAGCCATCCCGAGTTGTTGCTGAATGTGCTTCACAACCTTCCAGGAGACAAAGACACGGCTCGGAATCTTCCCTCGTTGGTTTCGGCATTGTTGGCCAGGAGCAGGGCGCCTGCCGGGTTGGTTGGTGATCTGCTTCGCCGTCGCGAGCAAATGAGGCCAGAAGTCACTTCAGCGTTCGTGGCTGCTGCTGCTCGGAGCGGCAGTATCGACGTGCTCCGGCTGGCGTCGCAGTGTGGCCCCGCCCTCTTGGAAGTGCTAAACGGTGGGAGCGACCTCGATACGTTCTTGGCTCGACTGCTTGACTGCTCACCCGAAAAACTCTTGAGTGATTCTCAGATACTTGCGTTGTTTCAGGCTGCTGCACGAAAGAAGGCCCCGGGCGAGATCCGGGATGGCCTCGAATCCGTCATGGCCCTTCGGTCCTTCCTTGATCGGCCCATCTTACGCGAGAAAAGCTTGGCAAGGGTTGCGGTGGGTTTGGGAACATTTCGAGGTACCGCTATCGAGACTTTGGTATTGCAGGCTGCGCTCGGCGCACTAATTGCCGAAAGAGATTCTCCTAACGTCGGCATCAAGGTGGAAAGCCTGCTCCGGAACTTCGGGACGTTCACACCGGGTGGGCCATGCGGCCTGTACCGGTGGCTATTGGGGCAATTCCGGAACAAGCAGGATTTCTGGACTCGCCAGCATTTGATCTGTGCGATGGTCGCCATTGGCCTTGGAGCAACGGAATATGCGGAACTGTCACGACACGTTACCGTGATGGCGGAGCAAGCCCGCGATCTGGCAGAAGAGGTAGCGAAGCGATCGAAAAGACGGGTCTTCACCTTCATTGATCGGCAGTCTCGCGATTGGCAGGACGAGGCCCGCGTGCGATGGGACCTCTTCGCGAAGTTCGTGCGACCGCGAAGTCTCTTCAACCGCATTTCCGGCACCTGGAAGACAACAGTTGGCGTTCCCATGGTGCTTCTCTGCCTGATTGTCGGCGCAAACAGGATGAGTTGTCGAGGCGGCACGGTTGGCACGGGCTTTGCGAGTAGCGCTTCACCCGTGTCTCAATCGCCCACAACAAAGGATCCACTCGCCAAGGGGATAGGCCATGATCGACCGCAGCCGTAGCCGATTGAACTTCTGTCTGAGGCCGAGGACCATCGGCACGGCTGCTCTCATCTCGATTGGCACCTTCCTCGCGTTGCCGCTTGTTTCGCTGCTCTGCGTCATTGTGGGCGGATTCGCCTATGTCGGATGCGTGTTGGCAATGTTGCTGCTCGGTCTGGCCGGCGGATTGCTACTGATCGTTGGCGGCATAGCCCTGGTCGCCGGTCTGGCTGGCGGCAGGTCCGAGGCGTCCGGTGGAGGTCTATTTGCCGGTGGTATTGGACTGGTCGGCCTTCTGATGCACGACCGTTGGAACAAACCGGTGTGCGCTGCCGGCGAGGTGGCACTTGCTCACTCCAGCCAAGCGGCCGAATTCCTCACGATGCAAGTGTTTCTCGGGCATCACGTTTACCTTTGGTCGTGGTGCGCCTTGGCGATCGCGACCACTTTCGCCCTGGCGCTCCTCGCCATGATCGGTATTCTCAGGAGCGAAACGCTCATCAAGGCACGTCTTCATCGCATCCGTTACACCTGCCCCGCCTGCAACGAGCCGGGAGTACCCCAGTTTCGTTGCCCTAGCTGTTCGGAGTTGGCAAGCGATCTCTTTCCCTCTCCTCATGGTATCTTCCACGCCCATTGTGCGAAGTGTCAAACCGAATTGCCGACGCTGGACCTTCTCGGCCGTCTTGCTCTCCCGAAGGTCTGCGGCAACCGCAACTGCTCTGCCGATCTTGCGCATCCAGCCATTGGCAAGCAGCGTGAGGTTCACATTGGCTTTGTCGGGGCCCAATCGAGCGGCAAGACGACGCTGATGGTTACGTCCCTTTGGCAAGTGGCGCAGCAGTTTGCCGCAAAAACGGGCTTCAAGTTGAGTTTGCCAACAGTCAGCAGCAGAAGACGCTTCACGATTTCGTCGCAAACTTGGCATCAGGGGCACGGTTGGCGAAGACCGCTTCGATGCCGCGGCCCCGAGCGTTCAATGTGGCGCTCCATACTGCCAAGGGGCCTGGGTGCCTAATGTATCTGTACGATGCGGCCGGCGAGGATTTTACGGAAGAGGCCAGGATGAGCGGGCACCGGTTCCATCGTTTCGTGGACGGTCTGGTGCTGGTGATCGACCCATTTGCCGAAGTCCTTGCCGGGCCTGCCAAAGCTGGAGCGGACCGCAAGGCGTGGACTGAGGTCAATCCGGCGGCCACTGACGCGGCCTCCGTGTTCCAGCCCTTCATCAGCCGGCTGGAGCAACAAATGAACGTCTCCGCAGAGGGCGTGTTCCCAGTTCCGATTGCGGTTGTAGTCACTAAGATGGGCGCTATGTCCAAGACGCCGTGGTCAAGCATGGCCCAAACAACTGGCCGGGCTGCGCCGGTCAACTTATGCCGTCAAGGACTTCGTGAGGCGGCAAGCGTTGGTAAGAAGCCTTCCTTGCCAATCCGCGAGTTCTTGTTGGACCTGGGGCTGGCTAATCTTGTCTTCGGCTTGGAAACCCGCTTCCGAAAGGTCGCGTACTTCACCACATCGGCCATCGAAGAACTGCCCTCGGCAAACCGTCGAGCCGCTCCACCACGGGCTGCAAGGCCCTTGCTTTGGCTGATTGAACAGGCCGACGCACTGCCCGCCGTGCCGCCAGCTATTGGCGGCCCGGCTGAGACACAGTCCTCAAAAAGGACCGCACAATGTGGACAGAAGCTCCGGCCGTCTGCTGCGGCATGACATGCCGAGTAGCGTTCCTGCTACCGGGAGTGACAAGTTCGTTTGGGCCTGGGTAACGCTGCTCGCCATTCTGCTGGCTCAGTTGTCGGGAACGACCGAATTGTTTCGCTGGCACATGGTTTGCAAAAGGCTCGTTCTGGTCTTGAAACTCACATGAAGACGAAAGTCATGGCTATACCGATGGTAACCCTACTGAAAAAAGACGTAAGCAAGACCGCGAAAGTGTGGCCGGAGAATCGTAACGTCCTCCATCTGGCACGGCGCACCAACCGCTGCACGGTTCTGGGGCCGGGGCTGCGAGCCGTGCTGTGGTTGCAAGGCTGTCCGTTCCGTTGCCCTGGCTGTGTCGAGCCTGAGACCCAGCCCTTCCGTGGCGGACAAGAGCTGGACGTTGCGTCGTTGGCGGACGAGATCATCCGCCTTCCGCGTATCGAAGGGGTGACGTTCTCCGGAGGCGAACCGCTGGCCCAGGCGGCGGCGCTGCTCAATCTCGTTGTTTCGATCGAAGAAAAGCGGGACCTTTCGTTCATGTGCTACACGGGCTATACGATGGAGTACTTGCTGCAACAGGGCAGCCCGGCACAAAAAGCACTTATCAACCGTCTCGATATCCTCATTGACGGACCGTATATCGCCGCCCGGCACACCGATCTCCGCTGGCGAGGGTCCGACAACCAGAAAGTGCATCTGCTCACGCGGCGCTATCAACATCTGGAACAGCAGTTGCAACACCGCGGACACTGGTTGGAATGTGCATGCGACTCGGAAGGTGGGCTGCTGGTGATGGGCATACCGCCAAAGAACTTCCGTGAAATGTTTGAATGCAAGATGAAAGCCTTCGGTCTCAGTCTAACCCTCTCCGAATGAGGTCTCTCCATGAGCGGCTATCCCAAACGTACTAACGTTCGTCTCTCCGAAGAAGCGTCCCGGCGCTTGCGTGAAGAGAACCGCCGCCGTGCGGAGGAGCGGGCAGCCCGGCAAGCCGCTGAAGCCAAGCGACGCCGAGAAGAGCAGCTCCGCCAAGCCCAGACTGCTTTCAAAGCGCGGCTGGCGGAAGGGAAGAACGAAGCAGCGGCGTTCGATGCGACACCGGCGAGCCGCCATGTCACCGAATCGTTGCGGCAGTTACAGGCCCGCCTTGCGCAGATCGAGCAGAACACCCCAGCCAACGAGGAGGGCCTTGCCCGAGCCGAAAAGGAACTGCACCGCGTCCGCCGTGAACTAAAGCAGACGGTCGCCGAGGGAAAGGCTGCGCAAGATGCACAAGACTTGGAGCAAGAGGCGGCAACTGTTCTGAAATGGAAGTACCAAGCTGCGGAAGATCGGCAGGGCTCGCGGCAGTTTGACCCGGATGGGCTGGCCCAGTTTGAAGCGGCGCTGCGCGAGGTGGAGAGCCAGTTGGCACGGCACGATCTGGCCGGAGCTCACCGTGCGATGACGGCCGTAGGTCGGCAATTTGAGCAGCACCGCGCCGAAGTTGAGAAACGCCGTAGCGTTTGGTTGACCCGAAAGCAGATCAGTGAGGCCACCTTGGCTCGCCTGCAGGAGCGTATCGCCAACCTGCAATCCGACGCGGTGGCACAGCGATGGCAGGCACCGGCCGTCGCGGACATGTCGGCGCGTGCCGGCCAGTTGACTAGGATCATTGAGAATGGCCAGGGTGACCATGCCACGAGAGAAGCCGAAAGGCTGCTGGCCGAGGCCGAACGAGTTTTCAAAGTGGCGGAAGAACGGCAGCGCGACCAGGAAAAGCAAGACTATATCGCCAAAAGCACTGTGGAAGCTCTCAAGGCGTGCGGTTTCACGGTGGACGGCATCAGCCAGTCGCCACCGGGTGTGAGCACGGACATCCTGATCCAAGTCCACAATATGGACGGGCGTGCGCTGGCCGTCAGTGTGCCACATCAGAAAGGGGAGATCACGTGGGAGGTCCGGGGCGGCTTTCCCATGGAGGTTGTCCCAGGCAGCAATGGGCAACCAGCGGCCGTTTGCGACGAGGCGGTAAACCAGATCAAAGAGATTCAAGATGCCTTGAAAACTGGTTACGGAGTCGAGACAGGCGATCTGAGTTGGCCCGGCCATGACCCCAATCTCCCGATCAAGGCAGCCAAAGGCCGGAGCCGTCCCGCGACGCACAACTCCCAGCGAACCCGTGAAGCACGACAATGAGCGGCTTTTTCGTCATCCTTAGCTTGGTTGCGTTGTTGGTCGGCTTGGCCGCCCACGGGCTCATGTCGCCGAACCAGGCCGCCGAGTGCTTGATCGTCTTGGTCATTCTTATGGCCATCGGTCGAGGGATGGGTAGCGGCCTGGCAGGGACGATCTTCCGCGTGGGAATACCCGTTGTGTCGATCTTGGCGCTCGCCCTTTACTACGGTGGGGGCAGCAGGCAGGGCGCTGTGAACATTGTGGCGCAACTCTGCACGATCGGACTTGTGTTGTTTGGCATTTATCTGATGGTATCAGGGCCATTTAGAAGCAAATGACGCGAAGCGCCTAATGCCGCATGCATGGCCGCGCAGATAGAGGTGGACATTTGTTTGCCCGAGAAAGACCAGACCGCCATCGAAAACTGACAAAAGCGACTTATTAGAGAGATCGACTTAGAGCATTGTACAGCCACAGGCCCGCTGATAGACTGTGGTTCTACCGATAGTGGGGGTGAGGCCCGCGCTTAGTTCGCAATGGGGGGTGCGATATAACCTTCTGGCTGCTTTTATGCTTAACACGCTCGGCTATCTTCTGGTCGCATTCGCCTTGCAGGCGTCGCCGCGGACTTGGACCGACACCCACGGCCGCACGGTTACTGCCGAGTTCGTTCGCGTATATCAAGGCAACGTCGTCCTTTTGCGTGGGAGCCGGGTTCTGAAAGTGCCCTTCAGCAATCTCAGCCGACAGGACCAGCAATATGTGACCCAGCAGTTGGCCGCCCAGTCGCACCGGGCACCGGACCGAGAACGCTTGTTGTTGATACCCACGGTGGCAGAATCGCCGTTGCGATCATCGCGGCCAATGGCCGAGGCGCCGTCGCCGCCAAGCTTGGCAGACTCTCGGCATACGGATTCGGATTCCTCGGCTAGGCGTTGGTCGGGCCCCGGCCCAAGGCTCTCGGCTCCCGCCCCGGTTTCCCGTCGTGGCAGCGGCGTCGGCAGTCCGCGCACGGCGAGCCCGCCCCAACGCCCAAGGTTCGGGCGGCTAACGGTCGAGGAGGCGAACAGCCTGATTGTGGATCGCCTGTGTCAATATACGGGAAGCCGGGATGTCCCGCGGCAGAAGAGTACCAGACCGGCCGATTGGCCGAAGGCCAAGAAGCTCGTCCGAGTCGAGCAAGACAATGTGCCAATCCTTGATGCGCCGGACCTAGCCGCGTCCAACCTCAACATATTCGGCGTAGCCAGCGTTGGGGAGGTTTTCGCCCTCGTGGATCAAAAGAGCGTCTTGGCGCTGATGAATCCCCTCGGCAGTACCCCGGACCAGAGCGGCCTCTGGTACAAGGTGCAAATGCTGGATGGGAAGCAAGGCTGGATCTTCGCTGAGCCCCAGGGCCATCAGGGGCCTCCCATTGCCAGATTGCTTGCAGCCCAAACCACCGAGTCTCCGAGACCGAGCAATAAGAAGCCCCAGCCACAACAGGCGACGCCAAACCTCGGCGAGGCCCTGCTCAAGCCGCTGAGCGACCCGCAGGTGAGCACCGCACAGCGCGTGGGCAGAGGAATCGGCATGGTGATCGGCGGTGGGTTCGCTGCTCTCTTCCTGATCGGTGTCTTTGGCTTGCTCTTGCTCACAGCCGGGGGCGGATGGCGATGGTGGTGGTGGCGAGAACGAGTCCGCCGGATAAGGGAGTGCAGCCTGTTTTCCTGGCTGCGACGAGGTAGACAAGCGCCTTCGCAAACAACATGACAATTAGGGGCGCCGGTGCCGCCGCTGGAGGCCACCGTCGATGCACTGGCAAACGGAGGCTGTCCTCAAGCCCGTCAGGGCTCAGCAGCAGGGCATGAACCAATTTAGTGCCCGCAAAGAAGAGATGAAATCATGTCAGGTAAGAAAGTGACCCCGACGAGGCAAGCAACGGGGTGGGAGAAGGTAACGGGAAAAGCCACGCCGACCAGGAAGGCAACCGCGTGGGAAAACCTGACCGGCCAGGCGACCCCGACGAGGCAAGCATCGTGGTGGGAGAAGGCAACGGGACAAGCCACGCCAACCAGAGAAGCAAGCACGTGGGAAAACCTGACCGGACAGGCGACCCCGACGAGGCAAGCATCGTGGTGGGAGACACTTACGGGAGGAGGCGGTGGCGGTGGAAGTTTCGGTGCCGGTTATAGCCTCGGGGAGAAGTTCGGGAAGCTGGCGGTAATCGTTCTTTCACTCGCCTTCGTTTTTCCCGGCGTTATCCTCGATGAATTGTTCCCCGATAGACGTGGGACGAGCAGGGTATGGCTGTACTCCCTATTGTTTTGGCCTTTTGTGGGCGGAACGATCTACATGGAGCGTCACCTTGGAACGTCCGTCTCATTCTCCGGAATCCAGTTGCTGCTTCTATCGCTTGTGAACATCATTGTTGGGTTGGCAGCATCCCAATCCCTCTTTAAGCCGAGACTCCCGCTCCCAGCCCAGACGATCTTTGACAGATCAGAGCCATTGCTACCTTGGATCGGTTGGTTGGGATTCGTTTTGGGGTTGTTCTGCCTGATTTGGTCATTGGCAGCGCAGAGGCCATTTGTGACTCTTTTGCCGCCAATGACCGCCATAATCGGAGGAAGCATTTTGGTTCGACCAATCTTGGCACGCATCGAGCCTGTCACGTGGTTTTTCGGGCTGGCTTGCATCGCGGCAGCCGTCTTTCACTTGATCTTCGGTTGGAATGCAAATCTTGCGACAACTTCCGTGCCGGCACTCCATCCGCCCGGGACTTCTGCAACGCAGAGATCACCGGCCGGGATTTCGGCCTCCACCCGCGAAACACCGTGGCACGGGGACAGCGGGATTCTCGCCCCATCGGAGACTGTAGGACGGTTCTCGAATTGCCGCAAAAGCGACACAGTTACGCTACGGACAGTTACATTACCTAGATGCGACAAAGAGACCTCGCGCCTAACGCATTTGTGTTATTGCAATGACAAGACCGGCTTACATAGGTGGCCAGAAAATAACGTCTGTCATTATGTGACCGATCAGTAACAGAAGGAACCACCCTGCATGGAAAAGATCACGTTCTCATGTTTGGGATGTGGCAAAGGCATAAGCGCGCCGGTGGACAAGGCCGGCAAGACCGGCAAGTGTCCGTCATGCGGCGTCGCGCTTCAAATACCCGACGCTTCAGGCCGCCAAGACGACGCACCGCTCAGGAATGCCCCTCAACCAGTTCCACAAGGGGCGACAACGGCACCTGGCGGGAACGGCGAGAGAAGTCGAGAGCATTCCAGGGACAAGATAACTTTTGCATGTTCTGGCTGTGGAAAGGGCATAAACGCTCCGGCGGACAAGGCTGGCAAGAACGGCAAGTGTCCGTCATGCGGCACGTCAATTATGATTCCGAGTCCTACACCGCCAGTCGCCGGGGCGAACGAAGCAGAAGAAACGAAGCCGCCGGTCATGGCAGCCACCGTCGAGGCTTCCCCGCCACATCCCAACAACATGCCTCCCAAGTCCTGCAAGATCGAATGCCCCCACTGTAAGAGAATCCTAAACGTGACCGAAAAGGCATACGGGAAGATCCTGCCTTGCCCCGGGTGCAACCAGCCTGTGACGTGTCTTTCCCAAGAGCCAGCTCTTTTGCATTCGCCGGAATCGCAAGCCCCGCAGCCCAGTGTTGCTTGCGAGGTGCCGCACCAACCCATTCTCACCACCGAAGCGACGAGTGCCACTACGTGGAAATGCCCAACATGCGCTGAAGTAATCCAAAGGGAAGCAAACAAATGCCGTTATTGCGGCATGATCTTGACCAAGGCAGCCAAAATGGGCTACCCAGCGTTTTACGAGAGCGTTGCGAAAAACGGTCTCTCATATTTGTCGTTGTTGTTTGACTACGGTGATTTCTTGTATCCCGATGAGGAGGGCGTTAATGACTGCTGCCTCGGCGCACCAAACATCCTTGGCAATTTTTTCGACAATCAAGAACGCGAACAGGCGAAACTCCTGGCAATGGGCGGTGGGATTGTCCAGGCTATGAGAGAGCGGCGATCCGATATTCCCGCCGAATCTCAGGAGGCATTGACCCTCCGGGCCACGTGTGACTTTCTCTGGATGGTCCGGGATTTTGCACGGCCAGGTCATCCTGAAAACGATCCGCATACCTTGGAGTTCGCCATATCTCATTTTACAAAACTGAAGCAGACCCTTTCCCCCATCGAGCCTGGTGGTTGTCGGGAGCTAGAACAGCATATTGATTATGCAATAGAGGCGTGTCAGGACCAACTTTGCAAAATGGGCAGGACCTACAGCGAGCCATCCTCGCCAGTGCCGCCTCCATTAGAAGGACAAGATACTCTATCCGGCACGGGCAGCGATCTCAGCCGTTTGCCAAGAGAACTGACGCTAGATTTGGGAACTAAGTTTAGCCTGTTCGGCCTAGTCAGCACTCCTGTAGTGATGCAGTTGGTTTTGATTCCCGCTGGGAGTTTCGTGATGGAAAATGCGGTCGAGGAAGAGCAGCAAACTGAGGTTAAGATACCCCCTTGCATTTCTGTGACGATCAGCGCCCCGTATTACATGGGGAAATATCCGGTCACGCAGGCGCAGTACGAGAAGGTCATGGGTCGCAATCTTAGCGATACCAGAGGACCGCAGAATCCCGCGGAGCGGGTCTCATGGAATGACGCCTCGGAATTCTGCCGTAAACTCAGTGCATTGACGGGCTATCCCGTGCGGTTGCCGACGCTCGCAGAATGGCAATATGCCTGTCGTGCGGGAACGTCAACGCGGTTCTTCTCCGGCGATTCCGAAGCTGATTTAGCCCGCGTTGCGTGGTACGAAGGCAATTCCGGCAACACTACACATCCTGTCGGTCAAAAGCCACCGAATGCGTGGGGACTTTATGATGTCCACGGCAATGTATATGAATGGTGTCAGGACGCGATTGGCGGTCCCGACTATCATCAGGCGGCGCCGGTCACCGATCCGGTGGGCCTGCAACACGAAGATCAGGAAGCCTTTGGCTTGTGCGGAGGCTGCTGGGGGAGCACCGCCGACGAGTGCCGATCGGCGGCCGGCATGGAATGCGCCGTTGATCCCCGCAATAACATCATGGGGCTCCGAGTGGTCGTGGATTCCGCGCCAGGGGGCCTTGCGGCTAGACCCGTTAGCCAAGCGGGAGTTCTGGCCCCGAAGGAACGAGCGCCAACGCAGAACGCAAACGTTGCCCATCAGGAGCAAGGGAACCTTGCGCGGGCGGCAATGACAAGTATTCGTTGGTCGGCAATTATCGCTGCAATTGTGGGCGTGCTCGGAATAGCGACGCTCGCCGGAGCGACAGAATTGCCCGTGTTTTCCAGACTTGCAGTCCTCTTGCTTTTTGTGTACGTGGCTTGGTCAACATTTTGGGGTTTGAAGGTGGTGTGGCCCTGGTGGAGGAACCTGAACCTCTTTGGAAAGACGGGGTCAGGCGGCGAGAGTGCGGGCGTCCAACTGATGAAAGGCTTTCTGCTCTTGTTAATCCCGCTGACCCTTGCTTCGTGGTACGGTGAGTTTGGGGGAGGCTTCTACCAATTCCTGAAGCATTGGAGGCTGGCGAAAGGCAGGGAACTTCTCATGCGAGGCAAACCGATGAATGGCTGGCACTGTGTTGTGGGAGCATTTGCGGTCATCGGCCTGTTCGCGTTGTTGTCAATGATCGGCGGCGCAACGTCCCAACCTGCCACGCGAGGGAATTCGCGACCGCCAAGTCCCGTCCACAGAATCGAACGGCGACAGCCCCAACACTAAGGAAGCGACGTCACGGATAGCCTATTACAATCGTGGAGAGCGGCAGACGGCCAGAGCTTACTTTCAGAGAATGGTGAGCGCGGACTCGCAACATGACCAGGAGACAATTGCAAAGATGAAGGACGTGGCGCGAAGGCATCTTCAGGACTTGGGATGAGTCACTTGCCCATGTCGGCGGCGCGTCGAGCCATGCCTAAACGACCAAGCCGAACTTACCGTTGCCCCGTCGCCTCGGCGTTCCGGCGGGTGTAATGAGGTCAAGAACGCCATGAACCGTTACCACACAGGAGTAATGTAGTATGCTCGCAGCATTGAAGGACAAGTCCGACGAACTCTGTGGCACGCTTCTTGTCGAGCCCTTCGGCGAGTGTGTGTCGTGTCCCGAAGAACATCATGTTACGGCTGGCAGCGGCGCGTGCCGGGCATGCCGTCGCGAAGGGAAGACTTGTGGTGGCTACATTAGCACCGGCTACTCTCCCTACGCTTGCAAGACGTGCGGTCACGCTTATGACCAGCATGAATGACGACAAGCGGCCGATCGGCTTAGCCTAAGGGAGGCCGTAAAGTAAACAGGCGATTGTTGTCGCGTTTGCTGGTGGGGTACAGGCCCGGAGGATTACGCCTCCGGGCCTTTCTCTGTTAGGGGCGTTGACGACAACACTTGCAGATCGCTTGCCAGTTTGCGTATGACGCTCTCTTCAGCCCAAGGTTGTCGGGCCTATTGCTCGTCGCCGTGTCCAACCTTACGGCCTGGCCATCCGGACTTTCGAGATGGATTTCTCGGACGGTGAGATTTGCTATGGGACCGGTATCGACGTTACCGGCGGGGACTTGGCCCCGGAGATGGTAGCCTCGCTGATCGCCGCCATGGTCGGAACGGTTGATCGTTATCGTCCGGCCATCATGAGCTTCCTGTGGAACGACATGACCCTGGAAGATGCCGTCGCCATGATCGAAGAAGCACCCAAGGAGTAACACGACACGTCGTAAACCGCAGCCGTGGGCACAAATGTTGTCGCTGCCGGATTTCACGCCTGATACTTCTAGTAGCAGTTCTGTCACGTCGCAGGCCCACTCGAATCGCGAAGGCTTGTGCCGAGCGATGGAATCCGGCCAATCCCTGGATGGCATGACGTTTGCGGATTGTGGTTGCCGACCTGTCCCCACTCGGAGAAAGTAAAATGGCCCTAACGAACATCCTCGCAGTCATCCCCACCCTGTTCGCCCAAGGTACGTCGCTGCACACGGTAGTGCTGCCGGTCTTCTGCGCCTTTCTGGCATTCCAACTCTATCTGTTCTTGAGCCACCGGTGGGCAGTCGTCCGGCAACGCAATATATTGGAGACGCTCTGGCAGCAAGGCTGTGCCCCTGAGCATGAGCTTACGCAGGGAAGAGCGAACCGCCAGTGGCTTGGCTGGGTCGCCACCCGATTTCACGACGGCGCTTTCAACGACGGCCATTACAGCCGGGAGGACGTTCTCGCACAACTCGATAACTGGCTGGAAGGTCACGGCAGCTACCTCTTCCTCCAGCGAATGGGAATCATGGCCCCGTTGGTCGGCCTGTTGATTACCGTCATCGGGTTCTTCTTTCTTCAAACACCGACGGCGGACAGCGGAGACCTGAAACAGATTCTGTACTCGCTGACGCCGCTCGTTCTTGGCGTTGGGACCGGCGCTACGCTAGCGCTCATCAACCAACTGCTGCTCCACTTGGCCGGCAAAGGAACTGATAACCTCCGAACGGTGGCCTGCCGCTGGTTTGACGACTGTGTTTGGAAGCACGTGCAGACCAAGCCCCATGTGGCGGCCAACAACGCCGCAGAGGCCCTCCAGTCGATGGCGGACATTATCCACGGTTCCATCGGGTCTTTTCGAGATTCAACTGCGGCCATAAGCCACACCTCCCATTCCTTGGAGGTCGCTGGCGGGGCGGTGGCTTTAGCCGCTGGCCAGTTACAATCGCAGATGGCGGGCATTTCCGGCGAGATGAAGGACCTGCAAGCCACGGCCAAGAACGTGGTCAACTCCGCCAATGGGATTGCGCCGGCAGTCGAAGCGGTGACCACGGACTTGGCAGAGTCGGTGAAGATGTTCAAGACCGTGGTGCAAGTGCAACTTGGCCAAGCCGCAACCCGCCATCAGGAGTCGGCCGATTTGTTTGCCCATTCCGTGGAACAAATTTGTGAGTCAGCCGCACAGTTGAACGCTCAGTTCGGTTCTTTCGGCCAGATCGTCAATGCGCAGGCCACAGCGGGCCAGGAATGGTCGCGTTCGCTACAAGAAGACATTCTTCCCGCCCAGCAATCGTTCCGACAGGCAGGTGCGCAGCTCGTTGACGCCACAAAAGACCTCGTTCCGACCCAGCGGGCCTTCCGTGATGCAGTCGATTCCATGCAGGGATCGGCAAACGGCCTCGCAGAGTTCGTCCGCAAAGGCGTCGAGCCGGCGACTCGGCGGCTGGCGGAACTGGACCAAGTTCTGACTCGGATGCAAGAAACAACTGAGGCAGTGCGGCAGATGACCGAACTGCGGCAGGAATTCGCTGGCTTGGCGAGGAGTCTGTCGCAGGCTGCCGCCACGGCTGAGGCGATTCGGAGTCTCCCGCAGGAAATCCGAACCGTCCTGCAGACACTTGTTCCGAACCACAACGGGGATGCAGGCCCAAGGCGTCCGTTCTTTCTCAGGCTTTTCGGTGGGTTTGCCTCCAACGGGCGATCGAACGGCCGACGCTAACCGAGCACGAAATCCCATTCCCAATCGCAGGAGGACGAGTCATGCAGCGAGAGCGTATCACCCGCAAGTCGCAGGCGGCCATGGTCGTGGGCTGGGTCTCGAACACGGACGCGCTTTTTTTGGGCCTTATCCTCACGCTGACGGTCACCCTATTCGTCGCCGCCCGCCTTCAGCGGAGCGAGGGGAAAAATCACCAGATGCAGGGCGACGTTGGCTCGCTCCGGAGCCAACTCGGCGAAATCCAGGGCCGTGTCGCCGACCTTCAGGCAGAACGCGAGCGTCTCATCCAGCGTGGGCGCCAGAGAATCAGCGAACTGAGTGCGCAATTGGCTTCCTTGCAGACCAAACGAGCACAGTTGATGGCTACCACAGAGCAGGCAACCGAAGAAACAAGTCGCCTCGAAGCCGACAATGAGAAGCTCAAGGCGAAACTTGTCGCCTGCCATGACTACTACCTGGCTACGAAGAAGACGCTCGACGAAACGATTGCCGGTAAACAGGATGCGGTAGTTCGATTGGTCTCTTTAACCCAGGAGCGCGATTATGCCCAGCAGGAGTCAAGAGCATTGCGCAGCCGGATCGAAGCTGAGCCTGGCCTTCACAGAGAACTGATTGGCCTAAAAGGAAAAATGCACAAGGTCGCGATTATTTTTGACACGTCCGGAAGCATGGGAACGGAGGGTCGCTGGGAGCACGCCCGCGGTGTCGTGGCGGCTTGGCTGGAGCACCTTGCGATCGGCGAGTGCGTCCTTGTGCTCTTCAGCACCGATGCCCAAGTGTTTCCTGAGGATGGAACTTTCCTCGATGTGCGCGGTCCTAACGGAGCAGCCAACCGGCGGCGATTGCTTGAGCAAATCCGGAATACGAAGCCTGAGGGCCGCACAAACACTCTGTTGGCACTGCAAATGGCATATCGTTGTCCGGATCTCGATACGGTCATTCTTTTCACCGACGGAGAGCCAAACAGCCCGAACAGCAACTCGGACCAATTCGATCCCGAGATCGCCGAGAGAATCTATGCACTGTGCCGGCAACACAAGGATGTTCCTGTGAACACCGTGGGGCTGGGGAACTACTTCAAACCGCAACTAGCGGGCTTTCTGATGAAGGTGGCCCAAGAAACCGGCGGAAGTTTCTTGGGGCGTTGATGCAGCAACACAGCCAAGGCAGGGTGAAAGCATGGGCACCGTCCAGAATACGAGCGATTTTCGTTGCCCGGAATGCGGCTTCAAGAGGCCCGCTGGAGCCGGCGCGTGTCCTTCTTGTTCCACTCAGCAGACTCAACGCCTGCCGGCGGTTCTAGATTGGGATCAGGCAATTGCCGGGCAGTTGGTTGGCATCCAGGGAGACGATGCGCTGCGTGCGCCAATGGTTGCACAATCGAATGAACTCCAGGCAACCACTGCTGCCGGCCAGTCAACACCGCTTGCACAACCCGCCGCATGGACGGATACAGGTCCTCAGCCGGAAGAGGCGACGCACTCGACCCAGAGTGTAGCGACGCGCCAAGGCGCCGAAGTCGTCGGTCGCGTCATAGCAATCGACAACTCTCAGCGCGAACCGCCTGACTTCGACATTTGCCGGGCACTTACGAAGATCCTTGCGTTTCTTCTCTTGCTTGTTTCCCCCCTTGTTGTTTTCGGCAACACCCTTGTCATGTTCGGCCCCGTACTCGCCATTGCAGGCGTAGCCGGTGTGATGTGCATGCTGCGGTTTCTTCCCATGACGAATCTGCTTTGGTTCGCGTACCTCGCCCACGCAAATCGTCGGCCCGACGAGCAAGTGCCGGTCTGGTATGCCCGCGTGCGAGACGGGCAAGACGAATCCGAGGTGATCGTGCGTTTGAAGGGACTATTCTCGCGTGGCAACGTCGCGCCTGACGATCTGGTCAGCTTCTGGGGTTCCTGGCGCAATGGCGTCCTGATGGCGAGACATGGCTTCAATCACCGAACCCAAACCACGATTCAGTTCCACCAGTCGAAATGGTGGATTTGGCTGATACTCATATCGATTCTTGCGACCGGAGTCGCCATACACCTGCATGGCACTTGGGTCTCGTTGAACAATATCGCCAGGTGAGGAGGGCGGACAAATGGCTTCGGTTCCAACACTTCCACTTCAGATCACCGCCGGCATTCGGCGATTGGAAGGCCCCGTCGGCGCGGAAACGCCCGTGTTCGCACCGCACTCCGTATTTGCGGGGGATCTGGAGTTGGTCCGGGTGGACGCACTATCCCGCTTCTGGAACAACTCGGCACTTGGCTTCGGCACTTTGGAATCGCGTCACGAAAAGCTGCTTGCAGGGCTCTGTAACGATGCCATTCCCTGGGCGTATGTCGTCCTCGGAAATGCCAGCGGAATCGCCGTTTACCTCGCGCTCCCTGGAGGCAAGGACGGCATCGGTACTTGGGCTTCAACACTCTCCGCCACGTTTCCCGCGTGCGAGGTTTCCAAGGGGCCGTCCTTAGACTGTTTGGTCAGTGCACTGACGCAGTTGCCCTGGGGTTCGACGATGACGGGCAACCCTTCGTTGTCCATGGCTCGACCGAAGCCCAATGCCGAGAAACTCACGCCACACGCGACCCTGGAATCGGTTTTCCGGGCCATGCAGGGCGGGAACTGGGCATACTTGGTGTTGGGTCGCCCCGTCTCCCAGGGCGACGTCCAACAGACGCTCGCCGGTCTTGCCTATGAAGAACGCGAACTTGTCAGTGCCTACCTCCGCCGCGGATCGGCAGAAGAAAATAACAATCCCCAAGCGAAGCATTACTTGGATTTGTTGCAGGCGGCCCGTAAGAAACACGAAATGGGCACCCGCGTGGGGATGTGGAAGGTACACGTCGTTTTGCTTGCCGCCGAACGCGATCGCATGCTGCTCGGGACGCAGGCCCTTCTGAGCGCATTTGCCGGACCTGAGAGTCGCCCTCAACCCATTCGCATCAGACCGTGCCTTCCCCGAGGGGAGACTGCCGCCCAGGAATTGCCGAGCACGTGCTTGACGACGCCGGAGGCTGCGGCGCTGGCCCGATTGCCGGCGGAAGAGTTCGCCGGATACCAGCTACGGGATTTCGTTCAGTTCGCCGTCTCGCCGCCCGTCGTACAACAGTCTCAGCGGCTTTCAATTGGTTTGGTGCTCGATCGCGGCCGGAAGACCGTCAACTGGTTCGATCTGGGCGTTGACGACCTTTGCAAGCACGTGCTTGTCGCGGGCGTGCCCGGCTCAGGCAAGACGGAAACGTGCCAGTACCTGCTACGCCAACTTTGGGAGGAACACCAAATCCCGTGGCTGGTCTTGGAGCCGTCGATGAAGTCTGAATACCGGCTTCTCTTGTCAGGGCCGACCGGACCAGCCCTCCGTGTTTTCACTTTGGGCGACGAAACCGGCGTTCCGTTTCGGTTCAACCCCCTGGAGGTCCAGCCGGGTGTGCATGTTCAGACGCACATCGACGGCGTGGTTGCCCTTTTCAATGCCGCATTCGCCCTCGTAACCCCCATGCCCTACGTGCTGAGTCTTGCCCTGCATCGGGTCTATGAAGAGCGAGGATGGGACTTGGTAAGGGGGAACCATCCGCGAGGTAGCATTCCCGCGGCCCAGCCAGTCCTTTCGGACCTCTCCAAGACCATTCAGCGACTGGTCCAGGAACTCGGCTATGATGCTGAGATCACCGGGAACATCAGGGCCGGCTTACTGACGCGATTGATGAGTCTGACGGTCGGCAGTAAGGGGACGATGCTCGATTGCAAGGCATCCATGCCGATGGACTACTTGCTTTCCGGCCCAGTGGTTCTTGAGTTCGCCTCGATGGGCAGTGACGAAGACAAGGCGTTCGTCCTTGGGGCTATGCTGTTGCGACTGGTCGAGTATCGGCAGGCTGCGGGCCTTTCGGGCAATACGCTACGACACGTTACGCTCATCGAGGAAGCCCATCGGCTCCTCACCGCTGCACCGCAGAACCTTCCCTCGGAGGAGTCCAATCCTCGTGGAAAAGCTGTCGAAACGTTTTGTAATCTGCTGGCCGAGGTGCGCGCCTATGGAGAAGGAATTGTTGTCGTGGATCAAGTCCCCACCAAGCTTGCCCCGGACATTCTCAAGAACACAAACCTGAAGATTGTCCATCGCCTGGTTGCCGAGGACGAGCGACGGAAGGTTGGCGGCTCCATGAACCTGTCCGACGTACAAGAGCGCTATCTCTCGACTCTGCGTTGCGGGGTCGCCGCCGTCTACTCCGAGGGCTGCGAGAATGCTTACCTGGTTGGCATTCCCGATCACGCCCGCCAATACCGCAGCCAACCCTATCCCGGAAAGGAGAACCTCATTAAGCACATGCAAGACAAGACTCCGGCCATTGAAGCTCATCCGAATTCTACCCGCCCAGTCGATACTCTGTTCCAACCGGATCGTGGGCTGCCCAAATGCCCCGGCTGCAACACGAGTGATTGTGTCGGGCGTAGCCGAGTGGTCGAGCATCTGTTGCTGGTGGACCATGCCGAAGAATTCGCGGAAGCCCTCCAAGCCGGTTGGGAGGGACTCTGGACGTTTGGACGATGCCGCGCGCGTGAAATCTGGAAAGACAAGCCCATTCCGGTGGTTTCGCCCTACTGCGTCGTGATGAACATCACCGCACTGGCCGGATTTGGCGACGATACGTGCGACAGAATTCGGCGAAACCTTAATGTGATCCTCTACAGGACAACGGAGGAGCAAACGTGAAACATGTTTCGCGAGAGATTTCCGAACGAGTTGATCTGGACCACCTCGAAAAGCAATTTGAGGATCGGTTGCAGAATCAACTTCACGAGACAGACCGGTTCTACACTGAGCGTCTCTGCCAGCGGTATCGCGACCTTGTGCCGCCGGAGCGAATCCGTGCCATGCAAGACCTGCCGACAGTTTTTGAGGACCGAAAGCATTTCGAGCAGAGCTACCTGCGGGTAGCTGGCGAGAAGCCGGCGGAGGATGTTGTCGGCTTTTCCCAGAAAACCATCGAACCGGCACACGTCGCAACAGACCACGTACAGATGCGTAAGACGATCATCCATGAGCGGCTTCACCAGTTGTCTGATCCGGCCGCCGAGCGACAACTAGGAAGTAAGCTGGACGAGGGCATCACGGAGGATCTGGCAATTAAAGAACTGGGGAACGAGTGGAATCCGGAACTTCCCCGCTCGTATCCCAGAGAGCAAGCGATGGCGCACAACGTGAGGGAGTTATGCGGTGACCGTGCTGTTGACCGCGCCTACTTCCAAGGTGATGCCCGCGAACTGAAGGTCTGCCTGGAACACCGCCTTGGCAAAGACAACCTAGATAAGCTTGAATGCATGGCAGATTCGCGCACGAATTGAGGACTTTCCGCACGAATTGAGGAGTCAAGACAGGCTTGGCTCCAGGTCTTTGCGTTGCCGCTCAATCGCAAGACGTTGCTGGAACGTCATCTGGGACGTCGGGGTTCCAGGCCGGGGCGGGCTGGCGAGGTTAGACTCAATCCCAAGAGACGCGAGATTCTCGGCAATGGTTTGCCACGTGGATTTGGCAGGCGGGAATGTCTCCGCCTCCGGCATTGTAGCATCGGGCGGAATCGCCGTGTCGGAAACGGGAACTGCCTCGATCCGGCGGCGAATGCGGGCGGTCACGGGTTCCTCAGCGGAGGACTGCTTCTGCCGGATGCGCTGGGGCGTGGCTTCTATGCTGTGCGCGCCCTTGAACGCCCTGATCTTTTCGGCCAGTTCGGAAACGCTGGGCTGTGAGTCGCTGCCTGGCTCCGGTGCCCTGCCGGAAAGGCCGGCCTTGAGTTGGTCGCGCAAGTCGGTAAGTTCGGACAGGTAGGCGTCGTGCAGGAACGGGGCACCCAGGCGCGCTTGGTAATCGCGCAACTGCGACTCGGCGATGGCGAGGTCTTGCCGCACCCGGTCGCATTCGGAGCCGTAGCCGCCGGCCATGCGCTCCAGGGCGTTTAGCACGGCGCGCGCCCCCTGGTGCTCCCGCGAGAGGCCGGACTGACGGGTGATGGCCCCTTCCAGGTACACATCGGATGGGAATTGCGGATGAAGGACAAGGCCGAAACGCAGGCCGCGGTAGGTGCCGAGTGGAACGCGGGTCGTCTCGCGGACGTTCAGTGGCAAGGAATCGAGTTGGCCTGCCAGGATGGCGGGTACGTCGTTGCGTAACGGGGTGCGGCCGCCGATGGTCACGGGGTCGCCGGCATGGGCGGTAGCGGTGGCTTGGTCCGCCATGAGGCTGGACAATCGCCCGGACAGGCTGGCAATCGTGTCCGGCAATTTACGAACATTGTGCCGGGCGAGGTATTGCTCGTCCAGGTGGTTCTTTTTCAAGAGGGCGAGCCGTTGCAGTTCGGCGTCGGCCTCTGCGAGGGTCAGCACCGCCGGGTTGCCCGACGCAATCGCCTTGACCTCGGCATAGGAGAGTTCCTGACCACCGATGTCCTCGGCCCGGCGGGCGGCGTTGTCGCCGGTGATGACCTGGCCGATGAAGCGGGCCTTGGTCTCCAGCGCCTGCCACATGTAGGCGTCGAACGATCCTTCCGTGACGTAGCGATAGACCGCCACTTCCTCATTTTCGTTCCCCTGGCGCAAGATTCGGCCCTCGCGTTGTTCGACCTCGGCCGGCTTCCACGGAGCGTCGAGGTGATGAAGGGCGACGAGACGTTTCTGAACATTGGTGCCGGTTCCCATCTTCTGGGTGCTGCCGATCAGCACGCGAACAGAACCTTGCCTGACCTTCTCAAAGAGGGCCTGTTTCTTGGCGTCGGATTCGGCATCGCCGATGGCGGCGATTTGCTGGCGGGGGATGCCGTGGGCGACGAGTTTCTCGATGATCTCGCTGTATGGCGAGTAACCCCATTCCGTGGGATTGACGCCCATGTCGGCGAATATCATTTGCGTGCCGCGTGTTGGCGCGGTGCGTTCCCAGATGGAAACGACGTTTTCGACAAGGCGGTTAACCTTGGACTCTGGGAAATCGGGTGCCGTGGCGGAGAGCATCCTCGCATCGGTGGCGAGCTTGCGCCCGTCGGTGGTGATGTTCAGCGCGTTGTCGATCCGCGGGTCCACCTTCTGAGACCGCAGCCGGTCGTAGCGTTCCACCAACTCTTGTTGTAGGGCGTACTGTTCATCGGACATCGGGCAGGCAACGATGATCGGCTTGCCGCCTTGCAGGCGGGGCCGTGGCAGGTTGAGCATCTCGGCCGTCTGCACGTCGGAGAATGCCCGGAACATCTGCTGAAGTTCCGGCAGATTGGTGAAGCGGGCGAACCGGCTCCGTGGCCGCAGGCCGTTACCGTCCGGGGAGATTTCCATAGTGTCGATGACTTCGCCGAAGGTGGCCGCCCATGCGTCGAAATGCTCCAGGCCCCGGCTTCGGAGCCCCTCGGGGTCGAGAAACCGCTGCATCGTGTACATTTCCATCATCGTGTTGGAGATCGGCGTTCCGGTGGCGAACGTCACCCCGTGGCCGGCGTGTTGCTCGTGCAGGTAACGGGCCTTCATGTACACGTCGAAGGCCCGCTCGGAGCCGCCGGTCTGGATGCCGGCCACGCGGTCCATCTTGGTCGGCGTCTCCAGGTTCTTGAAATAATGCGCCTCGTCGATGAAGACGTGATCGACGCCGAGTTCGTCGAACACGAGCCCGTCATCCTTCTTGTGCTCGGCGAGCAGGTTTTTCAGGCGTTCGGCTCTCGCGGCCTTCTGTTTCTCGATGGTCTTGATGAGATTGCGGTTGGCTCCCTTGGCGCCCGCATGTTCGCGGAGCAGTTCATCATATTCGGCGATTTGCTCCCGGAGAAACTTCTCCTGGTAATCCCGCGACATCCCGATTCGCTCGAAGCTGCTGTGGGTGACGATGATGCCATCCCATTCGCCGCTGGCGATTTTGGCGGTCAACTGCTTGCGCCGGTCTCGCGACAGGTCTTCCTTGGCGGCAACCAGTAGCTTGGCATTGGGATAAAGCTGCATGAACTCGCGGGAGAACTGCTCCAGCAGGTGGTTAGGGACCACATACATCGGCTTCTTGATGAGTCCGGCTTGCTTCATCTTCATGCCGGTGGCGGCCATCGTGAAAGTCTTGCCCGCGCCGACGGTGTGGGCCAACAGCGTGTTGCCGGAACTCATGCCGCGCCACACGGCGTCGTCCTGGTGCGGCCGCAGTGTGATATTCTGGTTCATGCCTGGGAAATCGAGGTGCGAACCGTCGAACAGGCGGGGCCGGAGGTTGTTGTACGTGTCGTTGTACAAACGCACGAGCCGCTCGGTGCGGTGCGGATCGGTGAAAACCCAAGAGCGGAAGCGCTCCTTGATGAGTTTTTGTTTCTCGCGGGCAGCCATCGTCGCCCCGTGGTTCACGACCCGCTCCTCGCGGTCGCCGTTTTGGATCGTATCATAGATCACCGGCGTTTTCATATTCAGGGCCAAGTCGAGCAGCCAGGTGCCGTTGGCGCGTGCGGTCCCATACTCGGAGGTTGCGGCGACCGACTGCTTGGCGGCGTAGTCGGGGTCAACGCTCCAGACGGCATCTTTTTTGAGGTGCGCGACCGGCACGGAGGACGGATCGACGCGGAACAGGTCAGCCGCGAATGCCTGGATGTCTCTTGCCGGTATCCACGGCGCGCCTAATCCCGCGTCGATGTCGCCGGGCAGTACGTCCTCGGGCTGCACAGCCCGCAAGGTATCGGCGTTGCGCACGTAAGTCGGGCCGGCACGCTCGGCGGCGGCGAGTTTGGCCCGGACGTTGCCGGAGAGATAGGCGTCGGCCGTCTGCCAGGTTTTGGATTCCGGGTCATGGAAGATCAGGTCGCCCAGTTCGGCAATGATCTGCTTCTCGGGCTTGCCGTAGAGGGTGGCGATGTACGGCAAGTCCACCGTGCCACGTTGGTTAAGGGATACGAGCAATCCTTCCTCAGCGCTGCGGACCTGGGTAATGGGCGGGGTCTTGCCCACCACGTCCTTGGTCATGATGGCGGCTTTGGTCGCCTTTGCCGTCACCTCGTCGTAATCCTCCAGGGACATGACCAGCATGGCGTCCGGGTCCTCGCGGAACTTGACCAGGTTCGGCATCCGGCGGATGACGTTGCCGTCGGCGGTCTCGCCGAAAGTGGTCTTGTTGATCGGGCCGTAAGAGGCAACGAAGCGGTCATAGGCCCAGTTGAGTTCCCGGCGTGCGTCGTTGCGGTTCGCCTCGGGCCAGCCTTCGTTCTGCGATTGCAGGACCCGGCGGGCGCGGTCGCGTAAGCCAACCAGGGCGGCCAGTCGCTTGCCCGTAAGCGTACCGTCTGCCCGTAAGGAAGTGCCGCCGTAGACCACGGGCACGGCTTGGCCGCCCACGGATTGGCAAACGGTGCGGTCATCGGCGACGAAAAAGCTCCCTTCGGTGATGTGGCGTTCGGGTGGCGGCGGTGCGAAAGCCGGGGCGGGTTCCTGAACCGTAGACGCTTGTAAGGGAGCGAATTGTGGCAGGCGTTGAATCGCCTCCCGAAGTTGATGGGCCAGGTCGCCATTGCCGAGAACGCTAAAACCCTCGCCACCGTAGAGCGTGTCCTTGCGGCTCCAGGTGCCCAGCACCATTTCCGGGTGACGGACGAAATAGCGATTGATCGAGACCTCCGCGCCGTCGATCTCCATAGGCCGTGCTCGCTGCCATTCCGCCTCGACGTGACGGGCCGGCTCGCCGGGAGTTCGCTTACGAAGAAACAGGATGTCCGTAACAACGGCCGTGCCCTCCCGTTTGAATGCATCGGACGGCAGACGGATCGCCCCGACGAAATCGGCCTTCGAGCCAAGATAGTCGCGGATAGCGGCATTCTGTTTGTCGAGCGTGTAATGCGTCGTGACCAGGGCCAGCACGCCACCGGGCTTCAGGGCGTCGATGGACTTGGCGAAAAAGTAACGGAATTATACCTTTAACAAAGCAGACCCTAGACACCCCGCGATAGACGGGAAAGGAGACTGAGATGCTGATTAACATTCAATTCAAGGAAGCTGACGAGTTGTTGAGAGAACTTCTCCGAGAAGTTCCAGACAATCGGCGCGCCGCTTTTGCCAAGCGCGTCAACCGTGTAGCTTCTGAACTCTACCACCCCGATTTAAGCGGGGCCGTTTTGGTTCCCGTGAGCGGTGACGACGCACACAAGTCTACCACTCCCCTTACTGGCATTGTTTTGCCATTGGAGCGGGCGGAGGTTGCTTAGCTCATCGCCTCCTCCATGTTCCTGTGACGTAATGTGGTCGATTTCCCAGCCATAGATTGAATTGCGATCGCCGTAGTGGTTATAGGCTATCCAAGCACCGCATTCATCCTTACGCCACTCGTTGGAATCAACGCCGTTGACGATGGCACCCTTTCTCCATACGGAATCAATAGTCGCCTGATCGAAAGCCATGCTTTTCTCCTCGCGCACTATAGGCGCGGATTGAGACACAGAACGCAAACCAGGAAGCTTGGCCAGAACGGCCAGAGGTGTGTTGTGAGACAATGCCCCAAACCGTCGGAAGCATCCTACAGCCCGTTAGTATACCGCCACTGTGGGCAAAGAAAAGCCCCCCGGCGAAAAATCGTCCGGGGGGCCGGTTTGGGAATTGTCTCACGCCCCCATCATAACAAAAGATCAGTCGAGCATCTATGCCCTATCGGGAGCGACTATTGACAAAGGTAAGAGTTTATGATAGTCTTCCGGCATGAGTGTCAACTACGTCTCACAAACGGACGCGGCCGAGCGGTTAGGCGTGTCCCGGCAACGTGTGTCGCAACTGGTCGAGTCCGGCCAACTCAAGAGCAAGGAAATCGCAGGGCGTTTCGTCATCTCGGAGTCGGAGTTAGAACGGTTCGCAGCTATCCCCAGAAAAGGCGGCAGACCGCATTCCAACGACTAGCCCCCACCTTTGCGGATATTTCGGAAAATCGGCGATTTTATGGTCCGTATCTCTTGACAAACGCAAGGGATAATCGTATCATAATGGTAGATCAAGCAAAGGAATCTACCATGAAATACGTACCGCCGAAGTTCACGCGCCTTTCCGATATGGCCGCAATCGACGTGGGCCGGTTGACGGAAGATGAGGCCCGCACGATCTTGGAGTCGATTCGCTGGCCCGGTGGTCCGGTCTGCCCTCACTGCGGCGGAGTAGCAGTGACCCGGATTCAAGCCAAGTCCAGGAAGGTACGCGATGGCGTAATTCAGTGCAACGGATGCCGGAAGCAATTCACCGTCACCGTTGGCACCGTTATGGAGCGTTCCCACATTACCTTGCGGCAGTGGGTCCAAGCCTTCCATTCAATCTGTTCTCACAAGAAGGGTGTCTCTGCCCTCCAATTGCAGCGCAACCTTGGGCTGCATACTTATCGGGCGGCCTGGTTTCTCGCCCATCGTATCCGCCTTGCAATGAGGGAAGACCCACTTGCCAGCAAGTTGACCGGCGTGGTGGAGGTAGACGAGACTTATGTAGGCGGCAAGCCCCGGAAGGGCAAGCGGGACGCAGCGGGCAATCTGATCGTCAATAAGCGGGGCCGGGGAACGAAGAAGACGCCTGTGGTCGCCTTGGTAGAACGTGACGGGAGAATCAAGACGCGGATTGTGGAACACGTCAACGCCGACAATCTGAAAACGGCCATTCGTGAGAACGTGAACCAACAGGCCGCAATCCAGACCGATGAATTGAACCTCTACAAGGGAATCGGGCAGGAATTCGCGGGTGGCCATCAAACTGTCAACCATAGCCAAGGCGAGTACGCCCGTGGCGACGTGAACACCAATACGGCCGAATCGTTTTTCGCTTTACTGAAAAGGGGTGTGCATGGAACCTTCCACCACATTTCTAAGACTCACCTCCACCGCTATTGTGACGAGTTCTCTTTCCGGTGGGATGAACGTAAGGTGACGGATGGGCAGAGAACCGTGGAAGCCATCAAAGGCGCAGAAGGAAAGCGGCTGATTTACAGGGAGACAGCATGATGCTAATTCAGGGGGTGGCTGTTTTTGTGGTTTGCTGTGAACTATTGGTAGTGGAGGTAGCAGCGGGGACAGAAACCACAATGGCTGTTGGATGCGTAGCAGCCCACCATGCAGCAACGGCCGAAAGGATAGCTATAAATATGAGTGCCAGATTGACCCACAAGTTTCTATTGCTTTGCTTTTTATGCCAAAGTTCTCGTTGTTGCATTATATTCATGTCGAGATGTTCCTTTGGGGTTAGCCCAGGAATCCACGGAGTGAATTCCTGGGATTCTTTTGTGCAGTTTCGTTCAGTATCCATTACAGAACGCGCTGCTCGGGACATTATTTCATATTCAAGCAACCAAGCCCGGGCCGTTTGTTCGGCGGGTCGGGATGCTGCGCGTTCCCTTTCGACTTCAACGTTGAAATTGTCTCGCAACGGACGAGCGGCTATGGCACATACCGGCATGATTTCAACAACAATAGGCATTGGTGGAGGGGAAGTTGCCACCTTGTCCAATGGAGGACGCCCCGTTTCTCGCTGTTCCCTGGAAGGAGATACTAGCCGCTGATCTTGACAATGCACCACCCCCAAATAACCACAGTCTTTGCACTTGACCATCGTACAACCTCGCCTTGCAAAGAAGGCCGCAGGCGGTATAATGGCGGTATCACGAGCGCCACTGCCGCCCTTACGGCGTGGAAACTGAACAAGCGGCCGGGTAGACTCCGGCCGCTTTCATTTTACCATTACAATTCCTGGGTGCAAGCGTGACTGATTGGGGAAATGCACAACGCAAAGCGGCGCTGACAGCCAAATGGTCTGTTACCATGACTAAGGTGCGCATTCGTAAGACAATCGCCAGAACACGGTGGCAACTAGTCACGTTTTGCGGCGCAATGGGCGGTGAATCCGTTGGGATTGTAGACCTACTGGCAATCAGGAAAAATCACCGATCGACCGGGAATAGATTCGCTCGCGGCGACCTTTTTGACGTAGTGCTGATACAGGTAAAGGGCGGAACCGCCTCCTATCCATCCCCCGCAGAGATTGTACGACTACGGCGAGTAGCGACCGCGTACAAGGCAAGAGCCGTTTTATTGGCACGATGGAAAAAGGGCAAACAGGTGGAGTTTTTCACGCTGAAGAGAAAGCAGCGAATGCCAAGCACTCCCGCGGGATGCTGGCGTCCGCTGGAAAACCTCGCCGTTTTATTTCGATGAAAGGTACAAAACATACAAAGCGCCGGCTGCCCACGATGTCTCTTTACCCCCTCAAGGCTGAAGAGGCTCTTGCCGCGTTCATGCGTGCAGACCCAGCGAAGGTTCGGGAAGAAATGAAGAAGCTACGTCGGAAGCGGGGATAATCGAGTCTGCTTTGTTAAAGGTATAATTCCGAAAAGTAATCGTGCAGGGACAGTTTTTGCTCGCGATAGTCCATCTTAAGATCGGCGAAGGGCACGTTGCCGATCACCGCGTCAATGCGGTCCTCAGGCAGTTTCGTATCGCGGAAGTTCTCGATGCGGATGTCGTGGCCGGGGTAGAGTGCCCTGGCGATGCGGCCAGAAATGGAGTCCAGTTCGACGCCGATGAAGCGCATACCTTCGCTGCCCTGGCTCATGAAATTGCCGGTGCCGCAGCCGGGCTCCAGGATCGTGGCGTTGCCGGGCACGCCCAGGCGGGAAATAGCCTCGTGAATGGCCGCGATCACGGTCGGTGACGTGTAAAAGGCATTGAATGTGGTGCGTTTGGCGCTGTCGTATTCGACGGGACTCAGCAGTGTCTTCAGTTCCTCGCCCAGTGCCTGCCAGCCGGCATCCCTGTAACGGCCGGTCACGGGGTCGGGGAAAATAGAGAGGGCCACCGGCCCAAAGCCGGGGAAGCGGGCGAGGGCTTGCTTCTCGTCCGCCGTGGCGGGCCGTTTTTCTGCCTCGACTTGTTTCAAGGTGCGTATGGCGGCGATGATGTTGCGGGCCTTGGACTTCTCGCCGCTGGCGATGGGTGCCCGCTGTGGTTGCCGGGAGGGCACCGGCGGGCTGAGTAAAGTGCCGCCATTCAAGGCCGCAGTCGGGGTTGGCGCGGCCGGAGAGAGATCGTCCGAGAGGGAATCGAAGAGGGGATGCCGGTTTCGTGCCGCCTTCAGGCGCGCGACATGGGACGGCGGAGGAACAGCATCGCCGCGTCGAGGACTTGCGGTGCGCTGTCGTCCTGAGGAGATTCGGAGGGCAAACGATCCTCCATTTCCTTCACGGCCATTTCCATGGCCTCGCTCGCGATCTGTGTCGGGTCGCTGCCCGGCCTCAATTGCGAGAGCATTTCCTTCCAGGCTTCGTGGCTGGTCTTCAACTCCTTGGCGTACTGTTCCAGTGTCGGCAGGAGTTTGCGGCTCTTGCGAAGCTGATCGTGCATCTGCGGCCGTTGTTGCAGCAGGTCGTGTATGATCGACTTGTAGTGCATGGTCGTCTCCTTGAAAATGAATGATACTGTTGTCGTGAGGCTCAGGCAAGTAGTCTGGGCTGGATGAGAATAGCGAACGCTGGCGCCAGTCTTTGGGTTTCCGTGCCATTGTCAGGAACCGTCAGCGATGCCTGGTTCCCGGTGTTCGGCCGGGTTGCCCGGAACCTGCTGGCCCCCGGCAGCAGAGAGAGCGATAACGATGGCTTGCCGGGCAACGGCGGCACGCCTTTCGGGGAAAAAGAGAGCTGTAATAGCCCGCTTCATCTGGACCTGCCGTCCCTGCGGCGGCGATCAGGCGTGCCGAATGCGTCTTTCAGAAGCTGGCTTGCGGCCAGTCCGGTCATGACGATCATGGAGCCAAGCGCGACGTATTGAAGAATCATCGCAATTCGCTCGTTGCTGCAATTCTTGGACATCATCTGGGCCTGGGGGCCAAGGTCATGTAGATGATAGGTTGGCGGGGTTGTCATTGGAGATTACCTCCACGACGGTTTCCGGCTAGCGGGACATTTCCGGTCCGGCCTCGATGCCTTTCTCCTGCCGGATCATCTTACACACTTCCTGATGAAGCCGTTCTGCCTCGATCCTGGTGCTCATCGCCGAGTCAGACCTGACCGGGTGCGTCCATATTTTCTCTGCTGGGTTCCACCGGTAGTGTGCCTCTTTCAGCCTGTTGATGACGGCTTGGCTCGGCTTGTCCTCGGGACGGCCTTCGCCGAACTTGATCGCCATCCGGCGGTCCTGCCTGCTCTCGAAGAGGCGGACGCCGGCGAGGTAGTCCGTGACGATTCCGAAGGGATCGGGAGCGGGTGTCCATTTCCTTTGTCCAACCCTCTCGGCGAAGCCCGGGCCGTCTCTATTTGCTTCGGCTGGCGAGGGTTCGGTGACGGCGGTAGCGGTTTCGGTAGATTCTTGATCGGGTGTCGTTTCATTTCGTGACATATGAACCTCCATGAAGTTAGACGGGTTACTCGTTAACCTTTAAGAAAGAATATTTATTAACGTCAATTAGGGATTGCAATACGGCGGCGGATTACTGCGCAAGAGACCATTGCGGTTGTCCCATGCAGGACGGCAAAAAGCCAGGGTTTGCGCGGTTGAGTTGTGATAGGAGTTGCTTTGGTGCGACGGCATAAGAACCTCCGTGCCTTTAGATGGGTTAATCGTTAACCTTTAAGAAGATTTATTCTTAACCTCTATTAAGGATTGTAACACAGTCGTAGGCCACTGCGCAACAGAAAAGTTGCTGCGTTTCGCATGAAAGCGAGCCTGCATGCGCCTTACGGGGCGTAACATTCTGGAAACCGGCGGAAAATAAGCGTTCTTGGTCGTCCGGTCCTCTTCGGCGCGGCTGGAACGGTTCCAGTTGGCCTATGCAAAGCATAGGGAAGACGCCTGTTCAACTTTAGGCTTTGACATGCTTACAAGATTATGAAATCTGCGCATGCCTGACTTGGGATGTTTTGGGGCGAGATTGCACTGGGTGTTTGCAATGCGACTGCAATGGCAGTGAACCACCCTCGCCTATAAGGCGAGGGCTTCAAGGTTCGGGCTGAAGGCCAGACGGATCGGGGCCCGGCGGACCCATCTGGGCAAAGCGTTCCGGGGCCGGTCATTGCCCCAAGGCGGCGGCTTGCGTCTTGGTGTCGAGTAGGCGGAATTCCTTTCGGAATCCCGCCCCTCTAACCGGTCCAGTCGTGTTAAGGGCAGTCTGGACAGTCAGTCGGGCGACTTTCACGTCGCACGAGGTTCATGACGTTGACTCGCTTCGGCAGGTGTCCTTTCTGATGGAGTTTACGGCCGCTCACCGGATGCGGCCTCCGAGGGTGGCCCCTTCGAGGCCGAACAGTTGTTCTGCCTCGTAGCCGGCGGGGAGGCCGTCGTCGTCGAAGTGGAGCGGGGTAGTGCGGATCAGGTCGCGGACTTCGTCAGGGTCCCACGGGAATTCGTCGAAGGCTTCGCAGAGCGGGATGTCGGTGGGATGAGTCATTGGCTGTCTCCTGTGCTTTGAGTTGTCAGGCCGCCCTGTGCGGCCTTTCCGGGGTCGGCATCAAGCCGCCCCAGAACGGAGGGGGAGCGCACCTGCAAGCGAAAGGCCGAGGCTCCCAACGGGAAACGGCCTTGGCAGCTTGCGGGCTCCGGCGGGCGGCTTAAGGCCCCGGTGTGAAAGGCCGACGGCGGGCTGTCACGAGATAGGCAAGGTGATAGCGGGTGATAGGAACCCGGCGGCAGAATCGAGAGAAGCCTGGCTGATGCCCCGGATGCTGGCGAGGTTTACCCTGGAGAGCGATAGCAGTCTACGATGAGTTGCCGCGGCGGTTCTTGAGGGCCAGTTCCTGTTCGTAGTAAGAGAACGCCCTGCGGCGGGTGGCTTCCATGTCGGGCGGCCATCCGTGTTCTCTCGCCTGGTCGATGAAGGCGGCGAAGGCACAGCCGTGAAAAAGATCATCGAGGATATCATCGTCGGTTGCGGTCATACGTCAGCGGCCCGTGGTCCGGTTGCGTTTATCTGGATAGCGGCGGCCGGTGATACGTGCAAAGATTTCCTCGGCGTGCTCGCGAGTGGGAAAGTCGCCGACGCAATCGAGGCCCTGGCCGGGGATATGGCCGAAGAGGCTCCAGAAGTCGGCCTCGGCGTCATCGACCTGCTCATAGTGGCCGGCAATGACTTGGCCCCGCGGCTCTTCCTCCTGGCCGGGCGTGGCATCGAACCGCTTGACGCCGTGGACCTCGTAATCGTCAAAAGGTGTCGGCAGGCCGGGTGCGGGCGTTGCCGTCGGAGGGGCAGATTGCACCCCGGCGTCAAACGCAGCCTGGAGGGCGGATTTCAACTGCCAGACGGCAACGTCGTGGAAGTCCAGCGAGTCGCTCCGGCGGGTCTTTAGCGTTCGGATGAGGAGATGTTTGCGGGCAATGGCGGTCAGGATCTGGTCGGGTTGATTCATAACGAGTGTCCTTTCTGATGGTTATGGGCGTTCAAAGATCATGCACACGTCGTGCAAGCCGGGAATGAAGCTGCTGCGGTAGACTTTCTTGCTGCTGCTGGCCCCGTGGCTGAAGCGGATGATGTCGGTGCAGTGCTGCCTCAGTCCAGCCTCGAAGGCGAGACGCTTCGTGTAATAGACGAGCGGGACGTATCCGGCCTCGCTGTCCGAGTAGTCGCCCATCAGGATGGCTAGCTTTCCACCGTGATCCAGGGATTGGGCGCAGTTGCTCAGAAACTGCCCGTAACGCCGAAGGAACTGCTCCAGCGTCGGCGACCGCGATAAATCGCGGGGATCGTCGGCGTACCGCTTTTGCCGCCAGTAGGGCGGGTGAGCCCAGATGAAATCCACTGTCTGGGCGGGGAAGTTGTCCGGGTCGCACGCATCGTAGCCCTCGTGAATATCGAATGACAGGCAATGTATGCCTATCTCACGGCATACGTCCGCGCACGTGCCTGAACCATGCATCGGGTCCATGACGAATTTCGGCCGAAAGTAGTTGAGAAGGTCCTTAATCAGATTGCCGCCGCAGTTGCCCGGCCATTTGCGGTCGCCATACTCGCCTGCCCGGTGGAAATGGTACAGGCTGGTCAGGTGCGGCACGGGGCTGGCGTTAATCGGCGCTCGTGGCAGCTTGGCATAGACCGGGCGTTCCGGTCTGCGGCACGGCTCTGGCTCCGGCCGAGGGGCGGGTGTGATCCGCTTGCAGCGGCCCGCGTAGAACGGATTGATGATCGAGGTTGAATAGGTCATGGTATCCTCCCCTTGGCTTCATGGAGTTCGACGAGGTAATGGTCGTGGGCAATCCGGTCAAGATCGGCGAAGCTCTGCCCGTGCCGGTCGCACCAATGGCGAGCGTCGGCCAGAAAATCAATCAGGCAATCCGGATCGGTATCGTCAGTGCCGTATCGCCTGAGTGCCCTGGAGCACCTGTTGGCCCGGCAGAGGTTGGTTGGGACGTGATTCATTGTCGTTCTCCTTTCGTTAAATGTGGGCATCGAGGATGATAAGGTGATGGCCTGGATAGCCGCCGAGGATTTCCCTGGCCTCGGTGTCCCAGTTCTCGTTCTCGGTGATAAGCATGGCCCACCAGCCCATGTGACCGCGCTCGTGCCACTTGCCGTCGGGCGTAATGATCGCGTGCGGAATGATGCCGCGTTCGATCGCCTGTTCGGTGGTCGCCATGTTGGCCTGAACGGTTTCGCCACTACCTTCCTGGCCGGTAATCCAGCCGTCCCACCGGCCGCCGATGACGTACCAATCCCATTTGCTTTCCGGGTTGTAGGTCGAAATCGGCTCGCCGCGATGGTTGAAGTGCTCGTGGTGCTTTATGTAATCCTGGTATTTCTGCTCCGGGGACATGGCACGAAGCTGCTCCAGGTTCTCGCGGCATTTCGCTAGATCGTAGACCGACTCATTGCGGCTGATAATGAGTTCCAGCCGGTGAATGGTGCTGGCTATGTCGGCGGCGGCGTGTTCGACCGAGTAACAGACGTAAGGCTCTGCCTCGCTGTGTTCGTAGTAGGGGTCCATCTGCCCGGCGATAAAGCTTTCGACATTAGGCTCGCTCTTCCTGACAATGATGCCAACGGTGAAATGTGTCATGATAGGTTCGTTCCATTGTGGGCGGGCGCTCAGGCCCGCCCGGTTGATCCCGACTATTTCTGCTCCTGTACCCGGATGGTGATGCGGCCGTTTAAGGGCACCACGTCGCAGAGGATGTCGAAGCCCTTGCCGTCCTTGTGCGGGAAGGCGACCCCGATCTCGGTCCATTTGGAGTCCTTGCCCTCGCGTTGGCGGATGGTGTAGGCGGTATGGCTCGGCTTCTTCGTAGCCTTGTTGCCGTTTTCCGTGTTCGTGTTCTCAGACATTGTGCTTTCTCCTTTTGCTTCAGGGGCCGCGCCCATCGCGGCCTTTCCGGGGATGCACGCAAACCCGGCAAGACGCTCTTGGACGGTACAAGCCGAAAAGCTGAAGGTTCACGCTTTGGAAATCATCAATTCAATGGTGTGAAAGCGGCTTTTCTGCTTGCCAAGGGCGGCGACGGGTTTAGCACCCCCGAACCGAAAGGCCGCACGGGGCCGGCTGATGGATGGGCGAAAAGAAAAAGCGGGGTGAATGCGGGCGGGACCGGCAGCACTACGGGAGAACGCCGTACCGGCGCGTACATCGCGGCGAGCAGAGGACATTCCGGGACGAGGAGGGAGACTTGGCGGGATGATCTTGGCTTTGGCACTGATTGACCGGTGTCGGCCTATCGCCCCAGAGTGCGTCGAGAAGTGCGATTTCAGGGCGGCTGCCTGCCGCACGATGGAACGGAACGGGCGCCATGATGGATGCAGGCAGTGCATGGTCATCAGGGCAAATCACGCTCGCGTATGCGAAGCGATGGCCACGACAACTACGCGAAGTTGCGGAAAGGAATGGTGAACACCTTAACCAACTGTCCAGCAAGTGCGGTCAAGGGGCAGTCGAAAAAAACTTCGCCGGCGAGAGACATTTGTCAGCACAGCGGAGTGACATTTCGGTGGCGCGCGGGTGGCATTGGGAAAAGCCGAATCTCCGCAAACCTAGACTGGCTGCGGTGGAGCACATTGTAGTTAAGATTTCGTTAACGAATTGGTGATACGATAAAATGAGGCATGATTCGTATCACGCAGCAGAACAGTGCCGACAGCGCCAAGCGGTATTACGCGAAGGCGGATTACTACACCGAAGGACAGGAAATCATCGGCTCCTGGGGTGGCAAGGGCGCATCCCGCCTGGGTCTGGAAGGAACGGTCGATAAATTCTCCTTCGAGCGGTTGTGCGACAATCTCCACCCCAAAACCGGAGAACAGTTGACGGTGCGAACGCGGTGCGAGCGGACGGTGGGTTACGATTTCACGTTTTCGGTGCCGAAGTCGGTCTCGCTGCTCTATGCCATGAGCGACGATAAGGACATTCTGGGTGCGTTCCGGGCGGCAGTCGATGAGACGATGCGCGAAATCCAGGAGGAGATGAAAACCCGCGTCCGCAAAGGCGGCCAGGACACGGACCGCTTTACGAAGAATATGGTCTGGGCGGAATTCATTCACACTACGTCGCGCCCGGTTGGCGGACTTCCCGATCCGCAGTTGCACGCCCACGTCTTTACGTTCAACACAACCTGGGACGAGGAGGAACGCCGCTGGAAGGCCGGCCAGTTCCGCGAACTGAAGCGGGATGCGCCGTACTTCCAGGCGGCATTTCGCGTTCGGCTTGCGGGCAAGCTCCAGGAGTTGGGCTTTGGCGTTGAGCGGAAACGCGACGACTTCGAGATTGCCGGGATACCGGCGGACGTACTGAAACGTTTCTCGCGGCGTACCGCCCTGATCGAGAAGGTGGCCAAGGAGCGAGGCATCACCGACCCCGATCGGAAGGGGGAACTCGGGGCGGAGACCCGCGAAAAGAAGGGTTCCGCCCTTGGCTGGGGTTCATTGTGCAAGGAATGGAACAAACGCCTGACCGGCCGCGAATTCGAGACACTGGCAGCGGTTTGCCGCCGCGAACGAATGCCGGCCTGCCCAGAACGGGGCGAGGCAGGGGCGGTCGATTACTCCATCGAGCATAGTTTCGTGCGTGAGGCCGTGGTGCCGGAACGCAAGCTCGTCACCGAAGCGTTGAAACGCGGGATTGGCGCGGTGACGGTCGAGGACGTGACCCAGGAGGTGAGGAAGTGCCCGCTGATCCGCAGTGATGTCGCCGGTCGCCCGATGGCAACGACGAAAGAGATGCTCGCCCTGGAGTCACGGCTTATCTACTTCGCCCGCCACGGTCGGGGACGCTGCCGGCCGCTCGGCGACCCGGAGCGGCCATGTTCGCGGACACGGTTTAACGACGGGCAAAAGGCGGCCGTCCGCCATGTGCTTGGCTCCCGCGACCGGGTAATGATCATTCGCGGCGTTGCCGGAACGGGGAAAACGACCTTGGAAACCGAGATCGGTGAGGCTCTGGCTGAAGCGGGGCGGCCAGTGGTCGCCCTGGCCCAGTCCGTCAAGGCCAGCCGGGAAGTGCTCCGAAACGAAGCCGGCTTTGCCGACGCAGACACGGTCGCCCGGTTCCTAAAGGACAAGGAAATGCAGGCGGCGGCTAAAGGGGGTGTCATACTGGTCGATGAGGCCAGCCAACTCGGCACGCGGGACATGATTCAGGTGTTCGATGTGGCCCAAGCGGTCGATGCCCGCGTGTTGCTGGTCGGAGACCGCCGCCAGCACCGCAGCGTCACGGCGGGCGAGCCGCTGAAGCTTCTGGAGGAAAAAGCGGGACTAAAGGTGGCCGAGGTGACGGAAATCTTGCGGCAACAGAATGGGGACTACAAGAAAGCGGCACAGGCGTTTAGCGAGGGTCGGACCGATGACGGCTTTAAGGAACTTGACAAGCTCCGCTGGATCAAGCAGGTGCCCGATGCTGACCGTTACCGGCAACTGGCCGCCGCGTATCTTTCAGCCGCCGCTGAAAAGAAGAAGAACGGAGAACCGAAGTCGGCCCTTTGCGTGTCGCCAACCCACGCCGAGGCAGACCGGATTACCCAGGCCATTCGCGACGGGCTGAAGGCGCAAGGCAAGCTCGGCAAGGAACGCGTCGTTACTGCCTGGATTCCCACTCATCTGACGGATGCACAGAAATCGGACCCAACGCAATTTGAGTCCGGCGACCTCATCCAGTTCCACCAGAATGCCCCAGGCTACACCAAGGGGTCGCGGCTGATCGTGGGCAATGGGGTCAAGCCGCCGATTGAGCTTGCCAACCGCTTCGAGGCGTACCGGCCGACCCAACTCGCCCTGGCCGTGGGCGACCGTATTCGTATCACGGCGGGCGGCAAGACCAAGGACGGCAAGCATCGCCTCAATAACGGGTCGCTTCTGTCCGTCGAGGGATTCACCAAGCGTGGCGACATTATTGTCGATCACGGCTGGGTCATTGATCGGGATTTCGGCCACCTAACTCACGGATACGTCGTGACAAGCCATGCCAGTCAGGGCGTCACGGTGGATAAGGTTTTCATCGGCGCTTCCAGCCAGTCCATCCCCGCGACTTACCAGCGCACGGCCTATGTTGCGGTGACGCGCGGGAGAGAGCAGGCGATGATTTTCACAGACGATCGGAAAGAGCTACTGCGGGCGTTCGGCAGAGCGGACGATCCGTTGTCAGCGACGGAGATTTCCGGGCACACACAGCCGCAACCGCGTGTGCGGGGTTGGCTGAAGAAGCAACTGGCGCTTGCCGGTGGCCCAGCCATGTCCGGGCAGCGGCGTGAGGTCATGCAGCCGGGCGTCGAAAGAGACGGGATGTAAGGAAGGAGGAATGGACCATGCTCGATGGAACCAAACATCAGGAGCGATTGCGGCGAACCTCCCATCTGGACGAGCACGCCGCGTCTTTGCTGAAAAAAGAAGCGGAGGCCGAGGGAGTCGAGGCGTCGTGCGGGGCCTTTGGCTACTTGAGAGGAATCAGGGATTCGGCCGCCGCCGTGGAGTTTCGTTTCCGGAACGGCAACAGTATCTGGTTTCCCTATTCCTGGCTGGGAAACTGGCGGCACAATCCCTCCCAGGGCCTGCTCCTGAAATTCTCCGGGGATATCGTGTACCTCGTTCTGATCCGGGGCAGCAATCTCGACCGGCCTTTGAATGAAGGCTCTATCAATCTCACTCATGCCGGCCTGCAAAGGCATCGCGTGCTTTGGGTCCGTGAGATGAGTGAAGAGGAAAGCCGGCAGGTAGGCGATAAGGGGCCGACCATCGACAGCATTGAGGTGGCGGAATTCGAGAGCCACTCCCAACTCAAGGAATGGCTGGGCAAGCACGGTCCAGAGTTCGTGCGGTGAGTGCAAGTGGGGCCAAGCCCCCGATAGGCGAGCCGCTGAACGGCTCTTGAAGAAAGTGGGAAACCTGCGTTCCCCTTTGGAAGAAAGCCCTCAAATCTGATCTTCGTCGTTTGCTTGATTCCTCTGCTGGTGTTTCTTGTTCTTGCGTAATGCCGGTTTGGGGCGACGAACGTTAATCGCAGCCGCATCCAGCGTGTTCTTGATGTGGGCGGCGTAAAACTTTTCGATCATCTCGACACTGGTTCGGCAGTTCTTGGCAATCTGGTAAATGTCAGCGCCTTCCATCAGTCGCATGCAAATATAGGTATGCCGGAGACTGTAGGCAGTACGCCGATTGCCATCGCGGTCCGTTTTGAGCTTCGCGCGTCTCAGCACACCATTGAATAACCTGACGTGGTTGCCAGGGAAAACGTGATCGGTGGGTTGCGGATACTTGACTTCTTCCAGTATAGGAATGTCTTCTGTTTCGCCTCTGCGACGGCGTGCTCGCTTTCCTTGGGGCAGTCCCGGCAATGGGCGGGCAAGCAATCGCTTATACGGCCGAACGGCACTGGGCATACTCTTGCAGTAACCAATGCCACGCTTCCCGCGCACTTCAATCTCAAGAATCTTCTGACCAGTTGCTTCGTCCACGACTATCGACACGTTGCGGTGTTGCAGATTCTTCGCCTCATCCGGCCTGAGACCGGTATTTGCCATGAAAAGGACGTAATCGTGAACCTGCTCGGCGTTCCATTTGTAATGATCGTGAAATGGCTTCTGTGCATATTCGCGGGTAGCTTTATAGAGTTGCTTGTACTCGGCAGGACTGAACCAAGGGCGATGCACAATCTTGCCCTGAGTCCTGTAGGGCGGCGAGAGGTCCGGTAAATGCGTAAGCCACCCATGTCGGATTGCGGTCTTCAACACCTGTCTGAGGGTGACGATCTCATCGTGAAGCGTGCTGCGCAGGTCGCTTGGGTTTGCCGGTCACCTTGTCCACGCGGGATGTCATTCGATGCATCCGATATTCTTGTACCTTGCCGGCGGTTACGTTGGAAACTCCTAACGGGCCAAAAAAAGGAAGAAGGTGGACACGAAGGCGGATGCCGTGACCTTCAACCCAACGGGGACTGCGTTGGCCTTCGGTGATTATCTCGTATTCCTTAAGGAACTGCTTTGCTACCTCGGCAAAGCTCCTTTCTGTCTTCAGCAAGCCCGCCCGATCCTTCCCACGCAACGTGAGATACCAGTCTTCGGCGACGTGCCTGGCCAATTCCAGACTCGTTTCCCTAGTACTAGCGCGCCGCTGCTTGCCACCAACCGAAGCTGAACACTGCCAATAGCTGCTTCTGCCGCGCCTGTAGAGTTGAATCTTTCCACCGAGGAATTCATGGCTTGTCATGCGGCACCTCACGCTATTGTGCGAACAAGATGCTCCTAAATAGCAGCAAATCGGTCTAATGGCAATCTGTGTGTTAGAAGTGCGTTAGCGGTTTCTTGCCTTCGATTGGGTTTCGCGTTTTCGCTAACTCATTGATTTCTCTCGTCATGGTTGGTTGCGGGGGCAGGATTTGAACCTGCGGCCTTCAGGTTATGAGGCAGATGGCCTAATGGCCAACACATTGATAAGTATGGTGAATAACGATTGGCGTTAACAAGTGTGCTAGAAAGTGTGCTAAAAACATCACACATGGCAACAAAACATACGCGGGCCGACAACCCTAGTCCGACTACAGTAAGCGACTGTTTTATCGTCTGAAATGTCGATCACCTGGCCTGAATGCCCGCAAAGGGTCTGCTTCTTCAAGGCAACTCGCCCGACAATGCGCCCAGCATACCGTTACAGGGCCAATCGAGCACTCTTGATATAGCCATCGGAAATCAACTGGCGAAGCACAGGGCTCGCATTCTCGCCCACAGGGCAGGTAGGGTCGTCGTGCCCGAAATGTTTTAGCAGCCGCTCTTCAAGCTGACCGCGCAGCTTAAGCAGGACACACTCTTCAGCCGGCACAACTCCTAACTCTACGCACGTGCGGCACAGCGCGAGGTTCGAGTCATTTCTAGCGAGCACTACTGGGTTGGCAAGAAGAAATGAGACCACCGCAGCGTGGTTATGCGCCGCACGTGACGGTTCTTTGCGGCCACGCCGTGGTCTGGGTAAGGCGAGAATCCCGTCATCGTACATCTGGAGGATCAGCCTAATATGTCTGGCTACGGTGTCCGGCTTTTGATAGAAGAGCGGTGGTTGTTTGAGCGCCGCTCCAAGGTATTCCGCGACCGTCATCCCCACGGCGGAAAACTGTGTGGCGACGCCGACAATGTTCCCCACAATGGTGGCTGGAGCGAGAGAAAAGAGCGGTGGTTGCCTGAGTGCCGCATCGAGATAAGCTCGTACCGTGATTCCTTCAGCAGCGAACTCTGCCACGAGGCCGCGGATGTTACGCACGATCGTATCAGGCGATTGGTAGAATAGAGACGGATGCCTCGTGGCGGCGCTTACATAGTCTGCCGTGCTCAACCCGGTATCCGCGAATCGCTTTACTACGGCCTTGACATTGGCCGCGATCCCTTTTGGGGATTGGTGAAAAAGCGAGGGCTGCTTGAGCGCGCACGCCACGTAGCTGCGTAGGGTAAGACCCTCAGACGCAAAGCGTTTGACCGTGCCTTCGATGTTTGCCGCGACGGCCCTACGCGGATAGTGAAAGAGTGACGGCTGCTTGAGGGCGGCTCGGAGGTATGCTCTGACGGTCATGCCCTCGCCAGTAAATCGCTTGACTACGCCTCTAATGTTTGTTCCTACCGTTGTAGGAGACTGGCACAGCACGGCCGGGTGTTTCATGGCGGCACGCATGTATAATTGCAGTGTAATTCCTTCGACTGCGAATTCTGCAACGAGGCCGAGAATGTTCGCGGCTACCGTAGATGGGGATTGCATGAACAGTGAGGGATTACGGATTGCCGCCCGAAGCCAATCGTCACGGGTTTGCCCGGTGTCCGCAAGAAGCCCGGCCAATTCATCGAGTTTTCCCGTAAAGTCAAAGACCGTTGAGGTCGCACTGAAGTTGCCAGGTGGCCTCTTTCCGCCGCAAGTGTCGATGAACGATGCGTACTTGAGCAGCTTCGAAACGACTCTGGCCCTCTGCTCAGAAGGAATAGGCAGGAGAGCAAGCGCATCGCGAATGCGTTCCGCGAGTTGTGGGGTGTGAGGGCGGGTCGTCATAGGGGCAACGTAACTCGTTGGTCGGCGCGTGAAAGAAAAGGGCGATGCAACTGCATCGCCCTTTAGAGAGATAGATATTCTTTAACTTAGAAGTTCAACTGGGTGCCGATGATGGCTACATAACCCTTGTTGTCGGGGTTGGCAGCAACTTGGGTTCCAACTTTTTCGTTGTACCAGGTAACTTCGGCATACGGAGTCAGGCCAGGAGCCAGTTTGTAATCAACACCGGTTGAGATGCTGTCAAACTTGTTCTTGGAGCCGTTTACATCCGAGTTCAGGCAACTGCCGTTGATGCCAGCGCCACGGGTAATGGTAGTGCCGTTGGGAGTTCCCTGAGCACCAGTTGTCGTGTTGACGCCGTAGCCGCAATCGACCTGACTATTCAGGTAGGTCAGGCTGACACCAAATGGGCCGTACTCATAGGCAGCACCGAGATCCCAGAAGTAGTTCTTCTTGGAATTTGACGCCTTTTCGGTTAGGCTCCTACCCCAATCGCCATAAGAACCGGCGAGGCTGAAGCCCATGTAGCTGAGCTTGCCGCCAGCTTCCCACGCCTTCAGGTCCTCGTAAGTGTTAGTGGCGGTTGCAACACCGGCAGATGTAAGTGGCTTTTGTGCGTTGCCATATTCTCCCGTAGCGGCAACACCGAGGCCAAACTCACCCCACTTGTTGTCATAGTTGATGCCACCGGCGAAAATATTCTGCGCGAGGCCCGCATTATTGTCTAGACGATCTGGCCCTTTGAAGCCAAGAGCACCCTGGCCCGTGTTAGTCTGGTCAGGCAAGTAGCTGACGCCAACCTGCAAGCCCTGCCAGCGCGGTGTGTAGTATGTGATCTTGTTGATGTTTTCCTCAGTATGGTTGCCTAGGTTGTTGACAATGTAGCCAGCATTGATGGGTATGCCGTCGTAGGTGGTGGTAGAATTCGTAGCACCATAAGCAAGCGGCAGGGAAGACATGGCCAGGAACTGGTCGTTGGCGTTGGCGAAATAGCTCCAGTCGCCGTCGATGCCACCGGTAGCGCGGGCGATGGTGCCTGCATCTACTTTCAGCGTGCCATCGGCCCCGACGTTGGAACCGAGTTCAAAACGGCCCCAGTTGCCATCCGTATAGACGAAGGTCTTAGCGGCGTTAAACCCACGTCCTTGTACATCTGGGGAGGTATCGGCCAGGAGGTCGATTTCACCGCCGTAGCCCAGACCGGCTTCACTCTTGCCATCGATCTTGAAATCAACCTGAGTGTCGCTGCGGAAAGCCTGCGGACGCTGATCCTGATACGGAGCAGAATACACGCCGGAGGCGTTCTTGCCGTTAAGGTCGTCGTTCTGATAAGCAGCTTCGAAATTGGCGTAGCCGCCGACAGTTACCTTCGGGGTATCGGCAAGCGCAGCACCTGCGAAGAGGCCAGCGGCACCGATGAGAGTGGTCGTACCGAGAAGAAGTTGTTTCATACTTATGTTCCCTTTAGAGTTAAAAATCTGTGACTAGTAGGTTACTCTAGGCTACACAAAGCAAACAGTAATTTCACTTTGGGCATTTACCTGGAGTTACTTATTATCTATGGAAACGCCGCTTGCAAGTCGTAACGGCTCTGGGGGCATAGAAACGAAAGCTTTTCGGCCTTTCTGTTGCAATATGGCAACAAACGGGCACTCGCGTTAGAGAAGTCTTAACGATTTGTTAGTAGTTACGCTGCCCCAATCGGTCGGCAATGTGTTGTTAGGCAAGAAATGCTCCGCCCTGCGCATCGCCAGTCGCTTCGGCCGGCGCGACGGCTGGCTGGTCGAGCACATGTTAATCATGGGCGTCGAGAGCCCCGGCCGGGCGCAGCAATTGCATTGTCGCCGCTTTTCCCTTGTGCCTGCGGTAATACGTCGCTTTATGGGACGCATACCCCATCAACCCAGGCGATTTCATGTGCCTTAACCTCAAGGGCTACCGCATTTGGACCGTCGGCGACGACATCGCATGGATGCGGATGAGCGGGAATGTTCCGCGCGGTAGAGGACGGCATGTTTTCATGGTCGGGAGAGGCCCTGGCTGGATTTGCACGCTACCGAGGACAACTCCATCTGGAGCGTCGGCTCGGGCTACGGCGGAAACGTGCTTCTGGGCAAAAAGTGTCTCGCCGTGCGCATAGCCTGCTTATCCGGGCAGGCGCGAGGGCTGGCTGGCCGAACACATGCTACTCATGGGCGACGAGGGCCCGGCCCCGGACGCAACGATTGCATCGTCGCCGCTTTCCGCTTGTGCCTGCGGTCATACGTCGATTTTCGGGAGGCATAGACCACCGACCGCGTCAGTGATCGCCGCGAATGCTAGGCAATCGAGGTAATCTGGAGAGGCACTGCCTGGCGAGGGCCTTGAAAGACTGAGGGATTGCAGCCATGTTTCTGCTGGCTTAATAGCGCGCGTAGAAACCACTGACAGGAGGCTATGTTACGCACGTGAATCAGCATGGCAAATTGCAGGAATGGGTTGAGGAAATGGCTCGCCTGTGCGGGCCGGACCAGATTGTCTGGATCGACGGGTCGGAAGAAGAAAAAGAACGTCTGACCCAAGAGGCCGTGGCGGCGGGCGAAGTGCAACTCCCGGATCAGGAGAATCTGCCCGGGTGCCTCGGCCACCGAGGGGTCGCCGACGACGTCGCCCGAACCGAGGATCTCACCTTCATCTGCACCACGCCGCAAGATGACACCTGGCCTGCGAACAACCGGATGTCACCCGGGGACGACTACCGCAGGGCGGGAGAGATGGTCGCCGGCTCGATGAGGGGGCGAACGATGTACGTGATTCCCTTCTCGATGGGGCCGATCGGCTCGCCGTTCAGCACAGTTGGCGTCAAACTGACTGATAGCATCTACGTTGTGCTGAACATGCGGGGCGTGGCGAACGTCGGCACCGCCGTGCTGGAACAACTCGGGGCGGACGGAGAGTTTGCCCAATGTCCGTATCGATTCGACAACGTGAAATCGCACCCCTGGCAGGACTTCGAGCGAGCGTTCCAGGTGGTGATTGCGGCGTTGCGAACCGGGGAGGCGGATTCCCTAGAATTCGACCGGGCGATGAGGGAGGTTGTTGATTTAGTCCAGGCCACCGCCCAAAGACTGCTGGCAAACGGCGGGATTCCGAATGCGTGGCATGCAGGGTGCGACGCCGCAGAGAGGTGGTGGGGATTTATGCGGCGAAAAGGCGGCGGGTTCGATCAGTACGTTGCGGACAGACCGTTCTACCCATTCGGGTTCGCTAAACTTAAGTTCCTATGTCTCGACCTCCGCCGAAACATTTTCGAGCACGACCGGCGTCAGACCGCTCTTGGATTCGAGCCGGAAGACAACAGGTGTAATCCGGTGCGTGATGCGAGCCGGAAAGAAGAAGCGGAAATGGTCCGGCACGCAATGTTAGACCTGCCACCCGATCACCGGCAGGTTCTGGTTTGGGAATACTGGGACCAACTCAATCTGGCCGAAGTTGCAAGGCAGCTTGGCATCTGCGCCGCGACACTCTACACCCGGTCGTTCCGCGCCAAGGCCACGTTACGAAGGAAGCTCCCGGGTCTGGATTGGAATCCGTGAAAGGATTTCCGAGGCAGACACGATAGGAAGATGGCGAACGATCACTGTTGCGGTTTCCGGCACTCGCGCCGGAAACCGCAACATCTCAAATGGCCGTTCGCATACCTTGCCCTGCATCTGACGACCGCTCGTTTGAAGGGAGATTGGCCAAATGAGTACGGAATCGGCGGGCCTGATCGTTCCCGAAGCATCGAGAGACACGGGAAACACCGTGGGCATCTATGAAAATCTGGCATCGCACCAGCGGACGGAGAAATGGTTTGGCCGGGACCTGGCAACCTCACTACAGGAATGGGCGGGGCGGTTCATCGTCGAGTTTAGACTCGACATCGCGGAGTTAGCGGTCTGCGTTGATCGGCTACCGGTCTCCCGCCTGGGCCACTTTCGCATCGGCCATAACGGATTCGGGCTAAAGGGGGAAATTGCCATCAACGTTCGCTATCTGACCGGCCGGGAATCGTTCTGGCGGGTGCTCGGGACGTTGCTGCATGAACTTCTCCACGCATGGCAGCATACGCACGGCAAAGCCAGCACTCAGTGTCATCACAATCGCGAGTTTCGCGACAAGGCGCGAGAGCTGGGCCTGGTCGTGGATGGAAAAGGGGTCACCAGTTTCGCCGGCGACAGTCGCTTCAAAGAGTTACTGCGGAGGAACGGCGTTACTGTGCCCGACGGAGAAATCACCGCAACGACGCGGAAAGCCGGAAGCTCGAAGATGAGGAAATGGTCGTGCGGATGCACGACCGTGCGAACCGGCGTCGGAGATTTCCAGGCGCAGTGCCTGAAATGCAACAACCGGTTTCAACGAGAATCCTGACCAATGTGTTAGCCATGAAAGGAATGATCATGCTCAAAAAGCCGTTGTCGTGGTTCACACCCGACCCGAATCAACCTCGAAAGACGTTCGATGAAGCTGAGTTACGTGCCCTTGGTGAGTCCATGAAGGCTCACGGTCAGCTCCAGCCGGTAGTGGCGAAGCCCGATGGGACTATCCTCTGCGGGGAACGCCGCTGGCGTGCCGCACAACTCGTTGGAATGACAGAACTTTCCGTCGTCATCGCGGAAAGGCCACTGTCGGACTGTGAGGTCAGAATCATCCAACTGACCGAGAACATCCAGCGGACAGACCTCAGCGGGTATGAAAAGTGGGTGGGCTGTGCGGAACTGCTGGGCATGAACCCGGACTGGCAACTGAAAGACCTAGCCGAGCATCTGAAGCTTGACCCCAGCATGGTCACACGGCTGTTGTCGCCCTCGAAGTGCATCGGCGCGGTCCAGGAAGCTCTCAAGGCTGGCAAGCTCGGCATTTCCGATTGCTATGCGATCAGTCGCCTGCCCGAAGCCGACCAGGCCGGCTTGCTGGCCCTCAAGTTGTCGGGCGCGAGCCGTGACGCCATCGAAAGCAAAGTCCGCAAACAGCGGAATGGCACTCCGGCGGTGAGAGTCAGCCGGATCAAGTGCCCACTCCCCTCCGGTGCCGTCGTCCAGGTGAGCGGGGCAGAAATCAGCCTCGACGAGGCCATTGATGCGATGAAAGAGGCGGTCAAGGCAATGCAGAAAGCCAGTGAAACCGGCCTTGATGCGAAGACGGCTCAGGCTGTCTGGCGTGATATGGCGAAGGCGAAGTGAAAGGACTACTTCGATGGCAACGATTCATTTCAGGCGGTGGGAGTGCGTGATTGAGAAAAGCCGGTATGGCAATGGTCGTCCAGCGCTCATTCTCAACGATGCCCATAGTGGCAAGCAGGTGGCAGTAGCGACGGTGAACCTGCCGGATGTCACGGCCGACCGCTATGAGGTCTTCATCAAAGACTATTCGGAGAACGAGGGAATGCTCAAGGCGTTGGTAGAGGCCGGGGTCGTGGCAGCAACAGGGAGGACGATTCGTGCCGGCTTCGCCGAAATCCCCAGGGCCGTACTGCTGCCGCCGTACTGTGAGCGCAGATTTGGAGAAATGCTCGCTGAGCAATCTCCCGCCCGCAAACAGGAACAACCGGAAAAGGACAGAAGCCGGGAAATGTGATGCCCGGACATCACACGGGTATGCCAAGACGAAGGCAAGGTGCGCTGATGAAAACACCAATGTTCAGGAGCACAGACCCCAAGGGGACGTATCAGCTTTGGTTCAGGGACGGTGAACAATTTCAGCACGTTGCCAATATTCAGGCTGGCAATTACACGGCGGCTATAATCCTCCCTTTGATCAGAGCAGGGGAAGATGGCAGCGAGCGTGTGAAATGGCTGGTCAACGTCTCGCGGACAATTAGCTTTCGCGACAAGATCGTTGACCCCAATGGAGCAGCGTTTGAAGTGTACCAGCCACGGTTTGGTGGAATAGCACTGATAAACACAAGCCATCCCAACCAACAGACAGCCCGGGAATCAGAGGAACGTGGCCGCGATCTGTAATGATGAGCGGTTCGCCAGACGGCAAACGTTGCCAGAAAGGGAATAACCATGTTGGCCTGTAGATTGTTGCTGATCCTGAACCTGCTGGTAATCGCCTGCTGTATCGTGCTGTTCCTTGGCTGGTGGAGTGTCGTTCTGCTCGTCGCCTTGCTGGTGAAGCGGAATTACAAGCAGTTCACGGCTTACGGGACAGCTAGGTGGGCCGGTGAATCCGACCTAGACCCAAAGGCAACCGGCCTGCTGATTGGTCTGCTCTCGGTGCCAAGGCGGTCGATCCAGCGACTGTTCGATCCGAGGGTGGATTCCCTCGATGCGTGCCAAGGTTTCTGGAATGAAAGGGAGAATCCCTTGGTGCGAATCAATCCGGTTCACAGCATGATTTGCGCTCCAACCGGAGTCGGGAAAGGAGTTTCGTTCGTCATCCCCCACCTTCTTAGCTGCCCGGAATCTACAATCGTGGTGGACTTCAAGGGAGAAAACTACAGAGCGACAGCACAAGCCAGAAGAAAAATGGGCCATCGAAACATTGTGCTAGATCCATGTCATATCGTGACCGAGGCACCGGATACATTTAATCCGCTGGATTGGATTGAGGGCGGTGACTCGCCGTTCGGACTCGATGATAGTCGCGCCGTCGCGGAAAGTTTGGTTATCAGGACCGGGCAAGAAAGAGAGCCTCACTGGGCCGATGCCAGTGAGATGAACATAGCTGGGATTATATCGTTTGTTGTACAACACGCTCCAAAGGATGACAGAAGCTTGCAGACAGTGCGCGATATTCTAGCCAACCCGGAAGAATTGGAAGCGGCTATTAGCGTGATGCGTGCTTCTAAAGCATGGGATGGTATGTTGGCCCGCATGGGCAATCAGTTAACGCATTTTAAGGACAAGGAACTGGCCAGCACGCTGACGACAACAGGCCGGTATCTGCGGTTTTTGGATACTCTTGCTATTGCCGCGAGTACAAAAACGAGCACCTTCAATCCAGCCGATCTTCTGAAAGGCAAGATGACGGTGTATCTGATTCTTCCTCCTGAATACATGCGGGTGCAATCGCCCCTGATTCGTTTGTGGATTTCATCGTTCGTGCGGGTGGTAATTCGCGGGGGACTAAGCGATAGGAAGGTTCATTTTATTCTGGACGAGGCGGGAAGCAGCTTGGGCCATCTCGACTGCCTGGATGATGCACTGGCGCTGGGCCGTGGTTATGGTATTCGGACTCAGTGGTATCTGCAATCTATGGCGCAACTTAAGAAATGCTTCCCTGATGGGCAAGATCAAACCTTGCTGTCGAATACCACGCAAGTCTTCATGGGCGTGAACGATTACCCTACGGCTGAGTACGTCAGCAATCGCCTGGGCGAGGAAACGATCATCGTTGAAAGCGGCGGGACAAGTACGGGAAGGTCGCGCCAGCTACCGGATTACGGAGGCCGTGCCAGTACATCGTACTCGGTGACTTCGAGTTCTAACTGGCAACAGATGGGTAGACGACTCCTACGCGCGGAGGAGGTGCTTGCCCTGGATGAAAGAACGGCGATTACGTTCACGCCGGGAATCCGCCCAATCCGCACAATGCTTGTCCGCTACTACGAGAAAGGATTCCGCGAGAAGTCGCGATTATGGGCGCGTATGAAGATGGTCGCCCTGACCGTCGGCCTGTTCGTGATGACCGTGATTGCGATATTGGGTCATCTTGGCTTTAACATCCATCAACTGAGGAGGTGAGTATGAAAGAATGGCTGAAAGAGGCTGTGTGTAAAGCCGCCCGTGAAATGTGGGCCGAGGCGAAACATATGGGCGCCCATGGCGCTCACGAATTGAGCGCCGCCATATTCTCTGGATCGGCTCATGTCATGTACCCGCGTGGGCACCATGATGATCCGAAGATAGAACAACCTCACCAGGAAAGGGAAATGTAGATGGAAACGCTGATGCAGGTGGCGATAGTGTGGGCATTCTGGTGGGCAATATTTAAGTTCAAAGCCTTTTGCTATCGGATAAAAATGAGGCGGTACAAGGAGACGCCGGAGACTTCCGAGGAAACAGAAGGGAGGTAATTATGGACTTCGTTGTTAGTTTTGTGATGTGTTGTGTGATTATTCCTTGCTATTTCTTTTTGAGGGACCCAGAAATCGTTGATATTGTCAAAAACACTCCCACAACATGTCGGCTAGATGAGTGGCTGGAAAGAGCCGTGCGATACCTTAACCCTGACAAGTGGCAGTAACCATTTTCATAAAGGAGTGACTCGTGAGTTTTCCAGTAACATGTTTCGTGGTGATGTGCGTTCTCGCTGTCATTTCAGCGATGTGGAGGACAAATCTCGCGCTGAACGATCCCGAAAGATACGAGCGTCTCCGCAGGTTTGAAAGGCAATCCGCCGAGGATAGGCAGGAAGCTCTCAGAAGGGCGTTTGGCCCGTTGATGCCGGGAGCCAAGAAAGGGGCCGCCCTCGGGGCAGGGCTTTTGATGAGCTTTTTGAAAAAGAGACGATAACCTAGGGGCTAGATGCCCCGTTTCACAAAGGAATGATGTCATGGTGCTCAAGCTTTGCTTTTGTATGATGCTGCCGGGGCTACTGTGTCTGCCGTTCATTTTATGGCGGATGAATCTCGCCATTAACCATCCTGAGAAATATGAGCGACTCAGGGGATGGGAAAACGAGGAGACGGAACGGCAGAAGAAGATTGTCACGAACATTGCGTCCGCCGGCTTTGGAATCGCCAAGCGGTGGAAACGGTAGCTAGGCAATAGGAGGAACTCCGGGGCATGGATGCCCCTTTTCGCCAGGTGCAGCCATGCAAGATATTTTGATTCTCGAACGTCTGGAGAAGATTGAAAACCTGTTGGTTGCGCTGGTGGAACGCCAGCAAGTGCGGGAGTTCTACGAGATTGAGGAATTCGCCCGCCTGGTCTCCCGCGAGCCATTTACATGCCGCGAATGGGCGAGGCTCGGCCGCATTCGGGCCGAGAAAAAGTTATCAGGGCGAGGGGCATACGCTCGTTGGGTCGTGCCGCACTCCGAACTGCTCCGCTACCAGAAGGAGGGACTGCTGCCGTGCCGGCGGTTTCCATGATCGTAGAATCAGACTACGGCTGCTCATCACCTGATGTGTTCCGGTGTGAGTGTGGCCTCGGAGAGATTTTTGAGGAGACAACCTATGGATGAGAACATGACCTTGGAACACATTGCCAACAATCGCCAAACTCTTCTGGCCGAACTGTATCAGCGGCAGGCGATTGTGCGCGACTACGTGCGTGGCGTGGCCCGGCAATACGATACCGGCCTTTACCTGTTCGGAAGACCGGGGACGGCCAAGACGTATACGGTGCGGGCCGTACTGGAGAGGGAAATCAAGGAAATCTACACTTATCAGAGAGGGCATCTGACTCCCCTTGGGCTCTTTGAATTGATCGCCGGACAGGCCAACGACGTGATTGTACTCGATGACCTCGGTGCCGTCCTGAAAAGCGACGTAGCGTTGCAGATACTGCTCTCGGCCCTGGAACATCCGACATCGCGCGACCGCAGCCGGGTAGTGAAGTACCGGCGGCAAGGGAGCGAGGCGCGTGCGGTGTTCCGGGGAGGCATCGTCTGTATTTCCAACAGGGTATTACACGACGACGAGCTGCTCGGGGCGTTCAAGAGCCGGGTTCACACCCTCAATTACAATCCAACCGACGCACAACTCGGCGCCCTGATGCTTGAGATCGCTGATCGGGGCTGGCCGGCGGGCTCCGGCAACCCGGAGATCAACCCCGAAACGGCTCGCACGGTCGCCCGCTACCTCATCAGCGAGATGCTGCGGCTTTCCTGCCCGTTCGACCTGCGTCTATTGCTCAACAAAGCCTTTCCCGACTATCAGCAATGGAAAGATGGGGAGGCGGAGTCTGATTGGCGTGACCTGATCACGGCGTCGATCGAGGAAAACCTGGTGGCCGTCAGGCATGGTGAGGAATCCCCTCTGTCACGCGGGGCACGCAAGGAGGAGGAACACGCGATCGTGCAGGAAATTCTTCACGACCACGAGTCCCGGGACGACCGGGTCCGGGCCTGGATCAAGCGGACCGGCAAGTCGGAGCGGGCCTTTTACCGGCGTCTGGCGGAGATGCGGTGACAGTTTCCGGAAGTGTCAAACTGCCAAAGTGTCAACGGCTGCGTGGCAGCACTCTAAGCCGGTCGAGGCAAGGAGACGGCATGAAAGCCACTCACTCGAAGACTCCTTTGATCGCTTCCTGCTGGGTCGAGGGGTACAGGTGCCGGTAGCGCTTCGACGTGGCCTCGTTCATGTGGCCAGCCCATTCCTGTACCAGAACGCTGGTCCACGCCCTTGCTGGCACACGCTGAAATGAAGCTGTGCCGCAGGCAATGCAGCCCACGCATCTGCTCCCACTTGGTCTTCACCAGCACGCGCTTGAAATGGTCGTGGACCTCATTGCGGGTCAGGGCCGCCTGGGCGGGCTGTTCCCGCTTCTTCACGGTCGCCATCCGGCCCTTGAGGGAAGACGGGCGCTTCTTTGCACTCTGGTGGCCGGTGGTCTGGCTCCGTTTCTTGCTTCGGGCAACGGTGCCGGCATGGCAGAACAGGGCCGGTCCGCCAGGGTGGACCGCCAGCCAGGCCCGCAGCACTTTCTTGAGGAATGGCGTCAGCGGCACGCGGCGGGTGGTCCGCTGGCTCCGGCTTCGCTTCTTCTCATGTATCAGCACCGTATTCCCGGTGAAGTCCACGTCCGCCACACCGGCCCGCAGGATCTCCGACCGTCTGGCTCCGGTATGAGCGGCAAAGCAGAACAGCGGGTAAATCCAGGGGTAGGGGGCCTTCCGCTTCACGTGGGCGAGCAACTCGGCCACTTCGCTGGCTTGCAGGTACAACGCCTCCCAAAGCGTATCCGGGTCGTCGCCGGCAGCAATCTGCCGCTGAATCTCCGCCATCGTCATGAACGGCGGTTTCTCGTCGGCCTTCGGATAACGCAAGCCACGATTCGGAAACTTCCCCTGGGTCAGTTCCATCGGTTCACCCCAGTTCCAAGCGGCTCGTAGGCTGGCAATCTCCTTGCGGATGGTCACAGGGCTGATCTTGGCCTTGGCCCGGTGGTTGACGTATTCCTGCATCTTCGCCAGCGACAGTTCGCCCAAAGGGAAGCCCTCACCGAGGATGCGGACGAAGTGGTTGAGGTGCAGGCGGCAGGTATCAAGGCTGTTGGCCTCGATGGTGCCGTTGGCATGGGTGGAAAGGTAGCGGTCCTTCAAGTGGCCGACAGTGACGGCCTGACGGGGGGCATTGGGGAGGGTCGGCCCCGTGTCGGGCGGATTGCCGTCGTGCTCGATGAACGTCACGATGTCGGTGCCGTCGGGCAGGACGATCAGCCGCTGCTTGAGGCGCATGAGCAGGTAATCGACCTGCCGGACTTTGTTCTCGGCTTCGTCCTGCTCGACTTTGCCAATGGTAAAGGTGTGCAGCTTGCCGTGGTGGCAGAAGAGAACGCGGTAACTTCCGTTTCGCTCTTGCAGAGACGCCATGATTTCGGCCCTCCGCAGCATCACCGCAACGTCAGGCAAACGACTTTACCAAGATTTTACCAAGCAGTCTGTGAATTGCACAAGGCAAGCACCAACGAATCGTCGTAAGTCCTTGCCTTGTAATGAGTGCGGGAAACAGGACTTGAACCTGCACGGCCTTGCGGCCACTAGGCCCTCAACCTAGCGCGTCTGCCAATTCCGCCATTCCCGCGGCCTTCCCCCAGTGTACCTGACGTACGCCGATCGTCAAGCCATCGTGCGCTTCACCGCCAGAATCGAGCGGTCGTGATGCCCGTGATCAGGGTCTTCGGCGGCAAGATTTGCCTGAACTGCGGCGACCAATTCCGCGGCGGAAAGGTCCTGCTTGCCCTCCAAGGCATTGGCCACCGCGGTTTCGGCGGCTAGAGAGCCGGCGAGGGTGGTGTTGCTGATGCCACTGGTGAAAATCAGCAGCGTTTCGCCGGGCCGCAGTTCGTAGCCGAACTGCTCGAAATCCGACTCGGCGCTCTCGCCCAACTTGATCGAATTTCGGCCGACCGACAACACGCCATCGGCTCCTAGCAGCATGATCGAAGGTCGTCCGGCCGAAGCGCAGCGCACTTGGCCCGTGGCCGTCTCGATCAGGCTCGCGAAGAGTGTGGCATGGCGATCGCCGGCCGAGCCGGTCCAAAGCGTCAGGTTGACTTGTTGGAGGATGCGGTCGGTTTGGCGGTGGTAGCGAGCGTGGCTTCGCAGCGCGGTCCGGGCAGCGTTGGCCGTCATCGCTGCGGCGATGCCCTCTCCGTCGGCCCGCCCGACCGCGACGGCCAACAGACCGTCGGGCAAGCAGAACCAATCGTGGAATGCCCCGCCGACGTCCTCCGCCTGAGTGGTGCAGCCGACTACATCCCAGCCGTCCAACATCGGGGCGATTGTCGGAAGTTCGTTGCGTTGCAGCCGTTCGGCGGCAGCGAGTTGCTTTTGCAGTCTCGCCGCGTCCACGGCCACCCGCATGAGCATCTCGCGTTCGAGGTCCGATGCCAACCGTCCGGCAACGACTTCGAGGATGTTCGTTTCGTGGTCGTTAAAGCCGCGTTTCTGGTTCGAGAAGACCCACAATGTGCCAAGGAGCATGGTCGGCGTCGAGATCGGCACGCAAACGGCGGCGGGGAAATCCTCGGGCGCGTTCCATGTCGGCATGACGCTATCGTCATCAAGCACGACCGCGTGGCCCAGAAGGGCTTCGAGATCGGCCAGTGCACCTTGCAGCGGTCTGGCCGGAGCGGCGAGGCGATCGGCGGGCAAGCCGTACGAGCAGCGCAATTTCAACTCAGTTGTGGCCTCATCGAGGAGATAGGCCCCGGCAGCGTGGCATTCGACGGCTTCGACACCCGCCCGCAAAACTGCTTCGAGTCGCGCCGCCAACTGTTGTTCTTCCTCACGGTGGGGAACTACCGGCACGCCGGCGGCGAGTTCGGCTTCGCTTTGCCGTAGAGCGTGCCGTGTCTGCAACAACTCGCCGAGCAAGTCAGCGATCGAGCCGGCCAGCATTCGGACGGACCTGGATTCCGCTTCGTTCGCGGCGGTTGCCGAGGCGGCCGGCCCGTTGAGCGGCTTCGGTCGTTTTTCGCCCTTCTTGCTGCGCCCTTCTTTGTTTCCTGACGGCGGTTCGAGCACGAAACGGCCCGTCGCGCGTTCAGCCTCGCCGCGGACCGGCATCGACCACCCGCGGCCAGCCGACTCGCTCGGCCCTAGGCCATGCTCATATCGCAGAGGGGAGCCGGTAGCGGCGTGGAAGGCTCGCAAGAGTTCCGACAGGCATGTGACAGTATCAGGCGGCCGCTGCTCGGGCTTGGGCGGTTGCTCGGTGTAGAGTCTTAGGTGTTTCTGTTGTGGTGCGGATTTGGCCACGGTGCTTTTTCGGGATGGCAAGGGAAGGCCGAGCCCGTCCGCGGGCGACCGAAGACGCTTCGGCCACTACGGTTAATCTGATGCGATCGGGACAATCGGCACAGTTTTACTATTCGCCGGACACTCCGCATACGACGCAGATTACGTGTCCGATATAATTTAACATCGGCCGAATGGGTCAACGGCGTGAGCCGGAGGAGGAAAAGGCGTCTGCTGCGTCGTTCGCCTTGAGGGGAGGCCAGTTCGGCAGGCTGCGTGCCGCGACAGACGAAGTCCGTGCATGGCGACCTATTCTGCCTTGAGCTTCGAACGGGCTTTACGAACGTCGTCGGTGAACTTCTTGAAGAACTTTTGCGCCCTGGGCCTGAGAAACAACTTTACCGCCATGGGATCTTGACGCGGCACAAGCGTGTCGCTGTTCTTCCACACAGAGACGTTGCTGCCATCCGGGGCGCGGCACTTCAATTCGGCGGTCAACACCAGCGCTGTCGAATCGGCGGCGGTGGATGGCTTCAGTTCGAGTTCCATCACGTTGGGACTTTTGTCCACTACATCAATCCCCGGATGGAGGGACTTGACCGCAACTCCTGCCAGGCGCTGCACGATGGCGGCCAACCCCTTGGTCTCGGAATCGGAATCGGCAACGTGAAATGAGATGTCCTTAAGGTTGGCCAGCAGTTTGTCCCTGTCGATCTCGGCAGGTTTTTCGGGCTGAGGCGGGGGCGGTTGATTCTGTTTCTTCTCCGGTGGTTTCTCTGTTGGAGCAGGTGCGGGAGGGGGAGTTGACGGTTTTGTCGGCGCGGGTTGTTTCGGTGGCGTTTCAGATGATGGAGGGGTGCTGGAAAAACCGGAAGGTTTCGCGGTATTCGCCACAGAAGCCTTATCCTGTTTCTTAGGGCCGGGTGACTCCGCGTGTTTCGCTTGCTCTCCTTGCGGAGGTTGCACGGGCGACGGCAACGTTGCCGAGCGGCTATCGTTCTTTTGCGCAAGCTTCTTGGCGGGATGCTCCTCCGGCTTGCTCGACGAGGGGGTCAACAGGACCGCCAAGACCAGGAACAAGACACATACCAGGCCCGCCAACGCGATCCACAACCAGGGGGACTTCAGCACGCTGTTCCCGCCGCTAGGGTATTTGTATTGCGGTCGAGTGCCGAGGGTCGGCGCGGCATTCAGGTCGAGCAACAAGTCTGCTCTTGACCTGGAGAGGGCGGGCGTTTTGCCGCTGTCGCTGGGGCGGAGTGCGGTGGTTCTACCGCTATCGCTCAGGCCGAGCTTGCGAGGCTTCTCCCTGGCTTCGGTCTCGGCAGGCGTTGCAGCTTCGGCGCGATGGTTCTCGACGCCTTTGGCCTCGGCCGGCGTGGCAGGCTCATCATCGAGAAATCGCAATTCCAGTTCGGCTTGCTTTCCCGCCGATTCGGGTTTGATCGACGGGCCTTCGGAGCCGGATTGCCGGGCTCGCATGGCGGCCGCCATCAGGGCTGAGATGCGCGAATAGTCGCGGGTTTCCGAGTCGTGCAGCCACGCCTGGAGTCTCTCGGCCACGTCCGTTGCCGATTGGAATCGCAGGTCCGGACTCTTGGCGGTCATTCGGTCGACGATTTCGATCAGTTCCAACGGCACGTCGGGGCGAAGATTGCTGATCGGCTCGGGGTTCTCCACGCGATGCGCCATCAGCAACTCGACGAGCGTCGATTTTGGGAAAGGCCGCCGGCCAGTCAGGAGGAAGTAGAACGTGTAGCCGAGGCTGTAAATATCGGCGCGGCCATCGACGTTGCGGCTGTCCATTACCTGCTCGGGCGCGACGTAATCCGCCGTTCCCACCGCCGATTGCTGCCGCTCGGACGTATCCCAGGCTTCCTGTCCTTCAAGGGCCAGACCCAGATCAAGGATTTTCAGCACGCCGTTGGGATCGACCAACAGATTGGCCGGCTTGATGTCGCGGTGGACGAAACCGGCCGCGTGGGCGTGGGCCAGTCCCTCGGCCGCCTGGCGGATGAAATCGGCCGCCTTGCGGTAGTCCAAAGGGCCCTGTTCTTCCACCATCCGCCGCAGGTCCTGGCCTTCGACGTACTCCATCACCAAGTAATGCGTCTCTTTCCCGGATTGAGAGACGTCCTTGTTGAAGTCGTAGGCGCGAACGATATGGGGATGGTCGAGCGCCGCGATGGCGCGGGCTTCGAGATGAAAGCGGCTCAACAGGTCCGGGTCTTCCTGGTACTTCGTGGGCAGAACCTTGATCGCGCAGCGACGCCGCATCATGACGTGTTCGGCCAGATAGACTTGGCTCATGCCCCCTTTGCCCAACGGCATGAGAATGCGATGCGGGCCGAGACGAAAGCCGCGATGCTTGCCCTGCAAGAGATTGTCGGCCTGCCACTTCGTCAAGACTCCGCGTTTGACCAGTTCGGCGGCGACCGGGCGAGCGCTCTCCCACTTGGCGCCGTCGTCGCTGAACTCCGCCGCCAGCGCGAGCATCTGGCTATCGATCACCAGACCACTCTGCCGGAGGAGGTCCAAGAACGAATCGACGGGCATGTCGGCTGCCATGGAGGCGTAGACTCAGGGCGACGGAGCAACAAGCAGTATCCTATTATGCTCTATAAGTCTCCGCCATACAAGACAGCAAAAAAGGCGTGCAGGAGGACTGGCAAGTCGCATCTCTCACCGAGGTGGGGCAGACATTCTTGTCTGCCGCAAGAGACGGCGGCGCATCTGGCAGACAGGAATGTCTGCCCCACCGGACGCTATGTCGCCCGTTTTCCCCGGTGGGTGAGAAATGCGGGCAAGCTCGTTTGCGGTCCCGGTTTGGGTCGATTTTCCCCCGCCGAATTTCCGTCTCAAGGCAGGACTACTCGCGGCAATAGGCCGACTTTGCAGTCCTCCTAAGAAAAAACATGGCCACGCTTGGCGTGGCCATGTCAGATCACTATTTTAAGATGGTCGGGGCCGTTGGCCCGCTGCCGCCGCTGCCTTGCAAAGCACCGGCAACGACCGATCGCTTGCCGCGATCCCTATTTCTTCATTTCGTTCAGCAGCGCCTTGGCATCGTCTCGATAGGCGAAGGGTCCGGGGATCTTCAATGCGTTTTCCAGCAAGTTGATCACGTCCTTGGTATGGCCACCGCGCTTTTCCATAACACGGGCGAGATAGTAGGCCGTATCCGGGGTGAAGCTTCCGCCGGAAACCGCGGCACGCAGAGCCTTTTCCGCGTCGTCGTACTTTTCTAGCTTGTAAAGCACCCAACCATAAGTCGAAAAGGCTTCACTCGCTTGATTCGTCTTCTGATACTGCTTCGCGTTACTCTCAGCGTAATCCAAGGCGCGGAGCTTCTTCTCGTCGCTATTTTGCTCGGCCAGGGCCAGGGCAAGATTGTTGGTGGCGGCAAACAGAGTCGGCTTCAACAGGACGGCCCTCTGGGAGTATTCCTCGGCCGCCTTGTAGTTCTTCTGGAACCGGGCGATCAGGCCGCGGAGAACCAAGCCGTCCAACGATTGGGGATCAAGTTGCAAAACGGCATTCGCCTGTCTCTCCGCCTCCACCAACTTTCCTGTTTCCCAGGCCCACTGTGTGGCAAGCAAGCGAACCTTGATGTCCCTGGGCTTTTCCCGCAACGCTACGACCATCCATCTTTGCGCGTTCTCCTGATCGCCCGTCCTCCAATAGAACTCGGCCACGATGGCTTCGGGCGGCAGCATGTCGACCGGCTTGTTGTCTTTCTTGGCCTGGTCCTCCGCAAGCCTGTATGCCTTTACGAGGTACTCCAGGGCGCCGTTGACGTTCTTTTGCCTCAGCAAGCAGCCGGCAAGCGTCGTCATCCCCTCGATACTTTGCGGGTCGATCTTGAGCCAGTTTTCGGCGTACTGCTGCGCGGCGGCCCAATCTTCGCGGGCTTGCGAGGTCCTTGACATGCCTGCCAGAGTGCGAATCTCCAGATTCTTCCTCCGCGCGGCAAGATCGGATTTGGCCAGCAGGGCGGTGGCCTTCTCGTACAACAGGCGGGCCTCGGTAACGCGGCGCTCTTGGTAGTTCATGTCGGCCAACTCCAAATAGGCCTCGGGGTCATTGGGGGAACTTCTCACGCCCTCCTCCAAGGCGTTTCGCATTCCGGGGGCCGCGTTGGCGCTGGCGTAGAATCGGGCCAGAATGACGTACGGCGGCGAAATCTCCGGATGCTTCCGGCAGGCTTTCTTCAATGCCGTCAACGCGCCGTCCGCGTCGCGGTTTCTGAAGAGATTGACCGCTTCGTTGTATTCCGGAATCTCCTTGGGAGCGTCCTTCGCCGCAGGCGCCGCAGCGGCGGCGTCGGCCTTCGCAGGCGGAGCAGTTTCCTGGGCCGACACTGGAATGGTCCACACGGCAAGTAGCAGCGCGAGGGCCGGCACAATAACGATGAACGAGGCTCGTCTCATAATCTCGGTACCTCTGGCGACGTGAAAAAGGGAAAACTGATGTCTTGCTCTCGCGCTAAAATGCGCACGGCTTATTCGTTCAAGTGTAGCCCACTACGTCGCCAATGCAACCGCTCGACTGCGGGACCCGAGGACCGTAACGCGCTTTTGTGCGTTACTTAGGGTTGGTCCTGACTAACTCTCTGGGTGGGCTTGGCACTCGCGGGACGGGTTCATATCATAACTTCCTTCTGAGTGTTGCCACCGTATCTCTAATCTTGTGGAGGTTTTTCCAATGATGCGGACGATCGCGACTCGCCTTGGGTGTTGGCTCATGCCAATCGCGTTGGTTATGGTATTTGCCGCTGTGGAGCGGCCGGTTCTCGGGGCGGAAGAAAGCCCGCCCGTCAAGAAGGCGGCGGGCAAGAAGGTTACCGCCTGCCGCCCCACTATGCCCAGGTAATCACTGAAGAACAGCGGGGGAAAATCTACAAAATTGACGACGAATACCAGCCGAAGATCGAGGCGCCGCAGAAGCAACTGGACACCCTAAGAAAAGAGCGGGACGAGAAGATCTCCGCCCTGCTCACCGCCGAGCAGAAGAAGCAGATTGCGGCGGCTGCCGCGAAGGCCAAAGCAAATCGCAAACTCAAGAGCAAGTCGCCCCCCAAGCCGGTCGAACAGACGCCGCCGACCCCGTCCACCGCGCCGTCGTCCCCTCCCGTAGCCCCAGCACCTTGAGAGACGTGGGCTACTCCGCGCGGAGCGATACCACTCGGCTGCGACCGTCCTCGACGATGTCGATTTTGTCCTCGCGGGCAAGCCAGCCAAGGGCCTGCATCACGTTGTCGCGAGGCTCACCGATTGCCTTGATCAGCTTGGCCATCGTCATGGTGCCATTTTCGGAGAGAATGCACCAAACCACGCCAGCCATTTCGCCGATCGACGCAACACACGAAGCTGAAGATGTCGTTGTCATCTGGCCGCCTCGATATCACGATGGGTTTTGGAAGCTTGCGATGAACACAACCCGCGGCAATTATAGCCAAAGCGGGCAAGTATGCAAAGTATAGGTCATATAGGCAGCCGCTTCGGCCGGCTTATCTGCTTCAATCCAAATATAAGTCGTGCAGTAGGGTCCACCTCAGCCTGTGAAACCGACGCCCTTGCACTACCACTCCTCAAAACAGCGGCTCTACGAGGCTCTGGCGAAAGAGCTGCGATCCCTTTTGGAGGGGGAAGCGGACGATCTCGCCAACGCCGCCAACACTGCGGCGCTGGTATTTCACCGATTGCCTGAGTTAAACTGGGTAGGCTTCTACTTCTTCAAGGCCGGACAGCTCGTCGTCGGCCCCTTTCAAGGCAAGCCCGCCTGCACGCGGTTGAATTTGGGCAAGGGCGTCTGCGGAACTGCGGCGGCCGAGCGCAGGACCGTCGTCGTGCCCGACGTCCACCAGTTTCCCGGCCACATTGCTTGCGACAGCGCGTCGGCCTCGGAAATCGTGATTCCGCTGCTGGTTGCGGGTCGTTTGCTCGGAGTGTTCGACCTTGACAGTCCCGTCGCCGGCCGTTTCGATGCGGAAGATCGAGTTGGCCTTGAATCGATCGTAGCGGTATTTTTGGAGGCCGTCGGCGAGAAGTTGCCTGCTGGGTGATCGCGAGGGCGTTTCTCGCCCCTTGTTCAGGTATCCGGCGGGGGATATGCTAGATTTTCCTATTGGACTCGGAGAATTCCATGCGCCACGTGCTGTCGGCCTTGGTTCAGAACGTCCCGGGTGTGCTGTCGCACATCTCGGGGATGCTGGCGTCGCGGGGCTACAACATCGATAGCCTGGCGGTGGGGGAAACCGATAATCCGCAACTCTCCCGCATGACTTTCGTTGTGGTCGGCGACGACAGCGTGTTGGAACAGGTGCGAAAGCAACTGGAAAAAATCGTTACGGTCGTCCGCGTCGATGACATCGGCTCGGCCGATCACGTCGAGCGCGATCTGATGCTCATCAAGGTGCTGACGGCCGAGGGGAGCCGCAGCGAAATCCGCGAACTGACCGAAATCTTCCGCGGCCGGATCGTCGACGTGGCACACGACATGGTGATGATCGAGATGTCGGGCCAGGAGCGGAAGATCGAAGCGTTTATCGAAATGATGCGTCCGTTTGGAATCGTTGAATTAGTCCGCACCGGGAGGATCGCGATGGTGCGGGGGAGGAGCGGAGGCTAGGGGCTAGGGGCTGGGGGAGAGTGCGAAGCCGCAAGCGGCTTTCATTACATAACATATTTATCACTTCCACCCACGGCCCACTTGCCTACTGCCCACTGCCGACTGCCCACTATCCACTATTCGCTAACCACTAACCACTAACAAAAATGCCCGCCAAAATCTACTACGACAAAGACGCCGATATTTCGCTGTTGAAGAACAAGACGATCGCCATCCTCGGCTACGGCTCGCAAGGTCATGGGCACGCGCAGAATCTGCGCGACAGCGGCTGCAAGGTGATTGTGGCTGAGCTGCCCGGTACGGCCAACTACGAGCAGGCGCTGAAGGACGGTTTCGAGCCGCTTACCGCCGAAGAGGCGACGAAGCAGGCCGACATCATCACGATCCTGTTGCCCGACGAGCTTCAGGGCGAGATCTTCCGCACGCAAATCCGCGGCAACCTCGTGCCCGGCAACGTGCTGATCTGCTCGCACGGGTTCAACGTTCACTACGGGCAATTCGACTTGCCCAAGGGGGTGGCGACGATTCTCGTGGCCCCCAAGGGACCCGGCCACCTGGTGCGGGCGGAGTTCGTCCGCGGCGCCGGCGTGCCCTGTCTGATCGGACTGGGCGAAGGCGCCGGGCCCGACGCCTTGAAAATCGGCCTGGCCTACGCCAAGGGCATCGGCGGCACGCGGGCCGGCGTGATCGAAACCACCTTCGCCGAAGAGACCGAGACCGATCTGTTCGGCGAGCAGGTCGTGTTGTGCGGCGGACTCAGCGCCCTGATCAAGGCGGGCTTCGAGACCCTGGTCGAGGCCGGGTATCAGCCGGAGATGGCCTATTTCGAGTGCGTACACGAGGTGAAACTGATCGTCGATCTGATCTACCAGGGCGGTCTGAATTACATGCGGTATAGCATCTCGAACACGGCCGAGTATGGCGACTACAGCCGCGGGCCGCGGATCATCACCGACGAGACGAAGGCCGAAATGAAGCGGATTCTCGACGAGATCCAAAACGGCAGCTTCGCCCGCGAGTGGCTGCTGGAAAACCGCGTGAATGCCCCGGCGTTCAAGGCCATGCGGCGGAAGGAGCGGGCGCATCCGGTGGAGGCCGTCGGCCGCGGGCTGCGGAAGCTCATGTCTTGGATCAACGCCAAGGAAGTGTGATCGGGCGAGTTGCAGGAGGCGACTCCTGCCGCCGGTTTCACGCATTCGGCGACTGAAGTCGCCGCCTACAGATTTGGCGTTTTCGGCTTTGGATGGCTGAAGTCGCCGCCTACAGTCGTCTTTTCTTGGTCAATCTGGCCTTGCCAGAATCAAGACGATTGGCACAATAGTGGTACTTGGATGGGTGGCGCATCCAGCCGATAGGACCAGTCGGAGCGGCAGCTTAGTTGCCGCACTACGAAAATCCCAATCTTGGGGGGCGTGCCATGAAAGCCAGCAACAGCCAGATCCGAGATCAGTTCGACGAATTGAAGGTCGGCGACCGCGTCGAAGTGGAACACCTCGTGACCGTCGGCCAGAAGAGTTGGACCGCCAAGACCAGTGGAACCGTGCTCCGCATCGAGCGGCGTCGGCACGGGCTGCACTTCGAACGCAACCCTGACGACAAGGTCTTTAGCGATACGGTTCTCTTGGAGTTACCCGATGGCGAGTTGACCTCGGTGGCGGTCGATGAGTTTACGGCGATCCGCCACGTGTGAAGGGACTTGCGTGATCGTGGGAAAAAGGGGACAGGTCCAATTTGCCGGAACGGCGCGGAGGGCGTTTCGCTGAAATTGGACCTCTTCCCGTCTTCCCTCCGGTGGCGAAAACGGCGTCGAAACTCGTGACCATACCCCCCCATAGATGGGCTTGGGCGATCCATGTGTCTCTGTCCGTTTAATTGGAACTCGGGAAACAAGCGCCGGGGCACGCCGCTTGGCCGGCGCACTTGTTCGCCGTGGAATCCCGGAGTCCTGCGTCCCGACCCGGCGAACGAGTTCGCCGGCTGAACGGTTTGCACAAAATAATCGCTCAGGCTCGCAATAGCCGCCGCCGGGCGGGGTGGCGAGGACACGGGCCGACGGGCCGACGGGCCGTCGGCCATTAAACGGCGAGACGTGACTCCGACTGAGCCCCCCAGCCCCATCTGGTTGACATGTGAAATTGGGCGAAGTTATACTAAAGGGAAAGCGATGCGGGCGGATCGCCCGTTGGTGCGCACACCTTTTGGCTCTTAGGCAGGTCTAGTATGAACCTCGTCGGCAAAATTTTTACCGTCGTTATTTTGGTATTGTGCTTGGTGTTCATGGCCCTCGCTATGGCAGTCTATACTGCCCAAAGGGACTGGCGGAAGGTGGTAATGCTCTCGCAGGACGACCTCAACAAGCCGGAAAACGTGGGTAAGCCACTAGGCTTGAAATACCAGTTGGAACAGGCGAAGAGCGAGAACGAGAATCTAAGAAACGACAAAGAGAGACTTCAGCGGGAATACGCCGCCGAAAGGGCCGCAAGGCAGCAGTCCCTCAGCAGGTTGACGACCGAATTGGGGATCGCCCAGAAGGATCGCAAGAGTCTCGAAGCCGCGCGGGCCGACCTGGAAAAGGACAAACGCGACTCCGTGGCCGCCATGAGCGCCACGCAGAAGAATCTCAATGCAATGCAAGGAGAACGCGACCGCCTGCGGACGGCGCTGGTCGAAGCGCAACAGGATCGCGACAAGCACTTTGGCAGAGTGGTCGAGGTGACCGATGAGCTGAACCAGGCCACCAATGAGAAAGAACTGCTCCGCAAGCGCACGCTCGAACTTGCCAAGGACTTGAAGAAGGCCGACGACGCGCTGCGATACAACGGACTGGACAAGAACTCCGACTATCAGAGCAAGATGCCGCCGAAGCTGGATGCCATCGTCACCAGCGTCAACGGCGACGGTTTGATCGAGATCTCCTTGGGCTCCGACGCCGGTCTTCGCGAAGGGCACCAGTTGGAGGTCTATCGCACCGGCGGCGGGGAGAGCACCTACGTCGGCCGCGTCAAAGTCGTGCGAACCGATCCCAGCAAGTCGGTGTGCAAGATCGATCCCAACTTCCAAAACAGCAACGTCATGGTGAACGATCGTGTCGCCTCGAAAATCGAGTAATACGCTGGAATCGCCGCAGCCAGCCGCGCCTCGCTTCCATCGCAAACCGCAAGCCGATCTTTACACGATCCTCTTGGCGATGGCGTTGGTGGCCGTTTTGGTCGCGATTCTGTTCCTTTACCTCTTTCTGAGACTCTACGCCCAGCCGGGCGCCCCGCCCATGCCGATGGCCAGCGTTTGGACGCACGCGGAGCGGGAGATGGCAAGAGCGGGAGATAAGGAGATAAGCAGTTTCATCAGTCTTTCTGTCTCCCCCTCTCCCCGTCGCGCCGTCCTCGGCGGCTAACCCCAGAGAGCAAGGATGCTCGAAAATCTGCTGAGTCACTTCCGCCACGACCTGGCCGTTGATCTGGGAACGGCAAATACGTTGGTCTGCTTCGTCGGCGAGGGGCTGGTGCTCAACGAGCCCTCGGTGGTCGCGGTGCAGCAGGCGACGGGCAAGATCCTCTCGGGCGGCTGCACGGTGGGCCATTTGGCCAAGCAGATGGAGGGCCGAACGCCCGATTCGATCTCCGTCGTCCGCCCGCTGCGAAACGGGGTCATCACTGATTTCGAGCTCTGCGAGGCGATGCTGCGGTATTTCCTGCGGAAGGCCGAGCGGCCGGGCTGGCGGCTGCGGCCGCGGCTGCTGGTCGGCATTCCCGGCTGCATTACGCCGGTCGAGAAGCGGGCGGTGTTCAATAGCGTTCACCGCGCCGGCGCGGGCCAGGTGTGGGTGATGCCCGAGGCGAAGGCCGCGGCGATCGGCGTCGGGCTGCCCATCGCTGAGCCGACGGCCAGCATGGTCTGCGACATCGGCGGCGGCACGACGGAGGTGGCGGTGATGAGCCTGGCCGACACCGTGGCCGCCCAATCGGTCCGCACCGGCGGCGATCGCATGGACCAGGCGATCGTCGATTACCTCCGCCGCCACTTCAATCTTCGCGTCGGCCTGTCGGCGGCCGAGCGGCTGAAGATCGACATCGGCAGCGCGTATCCGTTGGAGGAAGAACGCACGATCGAACTCAGCGGCATCGACACCGTCAGCGGGCTGCCGCGGCGGGCGGCCGTCACCAGCGAGGAAGTCCGCCAGGCGCTGGCCGAGCCCTTGCAGGAGATCATCGAGGCGATCAAGCTGACGCTCGACCATTGCAGCCCCGATCTGGCCGCCGATCTGGTCGATAACGGTCTGGTGCTTTGCGGCGGCGGATCGCTGTTGCGGCGGATCGACCGCTTCGTCAACGAGCAGACCGGCTTGCCGGTTCGCATTGCGGCCGAGCCGCTGACGGCCGTGGCCCAAGGGCTGTTGATTTGCATGGAGCATTTTCGCCAGTGGCGGCGCTGGCTACAATCGAGCGAAGAGGACGTGTAGGCCGTATTTCTCACCGCGGTGGGGCAGACATTCCTGTCTGCCACAAGAACGGGCGGCACATCGGCAGACAAGAATGTCTGCCCCGCCGGCCGGCGCAGTTTGTCATTTTTCGAGAGACGAGTGGCCGGAAAACGAGACGACTCTTGTTTTCGACTCTGGTAACATGCTCATTGGGAATGACGGCTCTTGCGACCGCCGGCACGGCGGCGCAACGTTTCTCGCACTTCCGAGCCGCCGTACCGGCGGCTGCTAAACGACCATGAACGCCAACCTTTTTGACCTGAGCGGGAAGATTAGCGTGGTCACGGGGGCCGCGCGGGGGCTTGGCAGGGCGGCCGCAGTCGGGCTTGCCAGGTATGGGGCCGACGTGGCCGCGATCGACCTTGACCGCGAGCGCTGCGGCGGTGCCGTCGGCGAGATCACGGCCCTGGGCCGTCGCGCGATCGCCTACGGCTGCGACGTGGCCGACGAGGCGGCCGTGCGTGCGACGGTCGAGCAGATTCATCGCGACTTCGGCCGAATCGACATCCTCGTGAACATCGCCGGCATCACCGCCCGAGTCCCCACGACCGAAATCGACGCGGCCACCGTGCGGCGGCTCACCGAGGTCAACTATTTCGGCACCTTTTGGATGTGCAAGGAGGTCGGCCGCTGGATGCTGGCCGACGGGGGCGGCACGATGGTGAACATGTCGGCCCTCGGCGGCGGCTTTTTGGGCACCGGCCGCGGAAACGCCGCCTACAGTTCGACCAAGGGGGCGATCGCCGCGCTCACCAAGGAATTGGCCTGCGAGTGGGGCGACCGGGGGATTCGCGTCAACGCCGTCGCCCCATGTTGGTTTCAGACCGACATGAACGCCACGAGCATTTTTGCCAACAAGCACTTCATGGACCAGGTGATGACCAAGCTGCCGATGCACCGCATCGGACGGCCGCACGAGTTGATCGGGCCGATCGTCTTTCTGGCGAGCGAGGCGTCGTCGATGATCACCGGGCTGGTGCTGCCGGTCGACGGCGGCGCCGCGGCCACCTGCCCGATTGAATGGAAACCGGAATAATTGGCGTTTCCATGCTGACCGAGACGTGGGAGCAGCGAATGGATCGGCACGAGGCGTTCCTGGAACGTCGGCCGGTCGATCGTCCTTTGATCGGCCCTTGGAACTCGGGCTATTATCCGGCCGAACAGTTTCCATCCGGCACGGCACACTGGCGAATTGGTGCAACTTTGCACGCCGAGGAGGTCTCCTTCGCCCCGTTCGCCGATGATTACCAGCGGCTGTACGAATCGCGGCGGAACAGCGACGGCGATTTCGGCTACGTCGGATCGGCATACTGGGGCATTCCGTGGCTGGAAGCGATCATGGGCTGCCCGGTCACGGTGGCCACGGCCAATTGCTGTGCCAAACGGTGCTTGACATGCCTCGACGCCGCACGTTGGGATGGCAGTTGCACTGCCATCCCTCGTCTCTCGAACGGGGGCGGCAGTGCAACTGCCGCCCCAACAGGGGTTGATCTCGACGCGAATGCGTGGCTGGCAGCGCTGCTTCGCTTCACGCGGGAGCTGGTCGATTTCGCGGCGGGACGCTTTCCGGTCTGTCCGCCGCTGCTGCGCGGGCCCGGCGATGGGGCCGCGGCGATGTTGGGCGAAATGAGCTACGTCACCGGGTTCTTCGATGCACCGGCGGCATTGCGGGACTTGCTGGAGTTGTGCGCGCGGACGCGGCTGGCGGTGGTCGCGCGTCTTCTGGCGGCGATTCCCGATTGGAACGGAATCCACGCGGCCGGCGGATATCCAAGCATCGTCTGCGCGCGGCGGAGCGTGGCCTATCACCAGGAAGACTCGGCGGCGGTGCTCAATCCATCGATCTTCCGCGAGTTTCTGCAGCCGGCCCTGCGGATCGGCCTCGACGCGGCCGAGGTGAACTTCATCCACCTCCACTCGGCATGTCTCTATCCGGTTGATATTCTATTGGAGGACGACTGCTTCGACGTTTTGCAGATCAACGTCGATCACCGCGGCATGGGGCCGCCGGTTCGCGAGTTGATCGGCACGTTCAAGAAGATTCAAGCCGCGGGCCGGCCGCTGTTGCTCTGGGGCGAATTCAGCCCGGAAGAATGGAAACTGGTCGAAACTGAACTCAGTCCCGTGGGCTTGAGTCTGCAACCAATCGTTCAAAGCACGAAGGGATAGCATGAGCGACAGCAACCGAACGAACAAGCTGAAGACGTGCAAGCGGTGGAGGCAGCACCTCTGCGCGATCGCAATGCTGTCGTCGCTCGCCGTCGTGCCGGGCGTCGCCGCCGAGGGGAAGCCGGATTTGGCCAAGCTCGTGGGCCAACCGGCGGAATTGTCGGCGTGGGCGTATGCCTATCGGGCCGATCAGAACGTGCAGAAACAGCCGGAGGCTTGCTTCATTCTCCGACGGCTGGAACGGCTCGATCGGGCATACCGGCCGGTCAACCTCTTGCTCTCGCAAGGCAACGACAAAACGGGAATACCGTGGCCGAAGCTGGAAACCGATTGGCAGTTGCTGCCAAAACAGGACGTCTGGGAGTGCGGCAAGATGTTGCCGGCGGCTGGCGGTGTTTTGACATCCGCGTTGCTCTGGGAAGGACGCATGCACTTGAATCGGTTGGAACTGCACTGGCCGAAAAAGGATCGGCCGGCGCCGCCGCTGCAAAGCGTCGACTTTCGCGTGTATCCCTCATGGTACGGCTGGTTCGGTTGGCAATCGGATCAGCAGGTGACCGTCAAGCCCGAAATCTCCGCCGACGGTTCGACCTGGGTTTATCGGGGCGACTGGGACGGCGTGGACATGGTGGCGGTATTTGTGCAGGCTGCCGAGGAAGCGAAGTGCGGCGTTCCACAAATCCTGGCCTACGGTCCGGAAGTCTGGAAGCGGATGGACGTGGAGATCGAGTGGGGATTCAAGACCGGAATGCACCGGGCCGACTACGACGGCCGAGTGGAGGGGTTCTTCGGTCTCGCCGGCGAAGCCGCGGCTTTGCCCGGCGATTCCGGCACGCTGATCGAGGGGCGGAATGCCTGGAAATCGCAGGCCGGCGGCGGTGGCCGTCGCGGTATCGCCGTGCCGCTGCTCTACATTCGGCCGGCGGACGAGTTCGTCAGGAACATGCCGACGTATCCCTACGGCCATCCGCGCGACACGCGGATCACGGTCTGGACCAAGTCGGGCAGTTTCACGTTCCTGCTGCGCGACCTGGAGAAGGGCCCGATCCTCGCGCCGGAATTCGGTTTCTTCGCGGCCAAGGCGGGCAGCGGCAAGAACGCCCGGGAATTGGCGGCGGAATTGGCGGCCGCGAACGCAAAGAGTATTCGCGAAATGACGCGCGAGCATCCTGAGGCGACATGGGAGGAAGCGATGCGGGAAATCAAGCTGCCGCTGTTGCCGCCCAACACGCCGTTGCCGCCGTACGAGCAGGCGGCCGATCCGCCGATGCAGGTGGCACTGTCCGAGAAGCGTTGGCAGGACGCCTGGCGGATGGGCGCATCGCAATTAAAAAACGGCGAACTCACCTACATGAACCTCGCGCTCGAAGCGCCGCGACCGATTCACGCGATGGACGCCGTGGGCCTGCACGATGTGGCAGCCAATTGGCTGGACAGCTTTCTGCAACGGCCCGGCACGCCGTCCGACGGCGATTTCAACGATGGGACGGGCAATTTCTGTATCGGCAAGCTATTTCACGAGACGGCGGTCATCGATTGCCCTGGCTATGATACCTACGAACTCGTCCACAACGGCGGGACCGGCAGGATTCTGTTCGATCTCGCGGAACACTACTTCCTCACCGGCGACGCAAAGTGGTTCAAAAAGAACCAATGGCGGATGCAGGCGGCGGCGGAGTGGATCATTCGTCAGAGAAAGCTGTACATGAACAATGTTCCCAACCGGGATGATCTCCGGGTCGCGGGACTTCAGCCGCCGCAACACATCGCCGACTGTGCCTGGGGGCGAAGCGAATGGAAATGGTACGTGAATATCGACGCCTGGTATTGTCAGGGATTGCGACGCTTTGCCGAGGCCATGCGGCAGGTTGATCCCGAGAACGCCGGGAAATACCTTGAGGAGGCCCAGCAGTATCACAAAGCTCTCGAAAAGGCCGTGGACCGGGCGATCACGCTTGCGCCGGTGATGAAGGTCCGCAGCGGCACGTATCGTTCCTATATTCCGCCCATCTTTTACATCCGCGGCCCTTCCATCGGGCAAGTGGTCCAGATCGCCATGACGGACGACGACTGGTCCTTGGAGTTGGTCGATTCCGCGCGGATTCCCGCCGCGGACGACATCCGCCTGGACGGGCATCTGGATGTGCTCGAAGACGTGATGTTGCTCAATCCCACCTATGTGTTCGGCACCAACCGTTATCAGTACCTCAGCGGAAAACGGCGGGAAAGAGGGCTTTCGCCCACGGAAAACTGGTTCTGGGGCGGCGAGTCGTCGCAATTGGGCTATAGCTATTTGGCCAACGTTTATCTGCGCCGCGACGAGATTTCGAGTTTTCTGCGGCAGTGGGTGAACAATTACGCCGCCTTCGCGATGCCTTCTCCGCACTATTATTACCTCGAACATTTCATGAACCATGAGAACCCGGGGCTGATGGAAGCGTATCGAAAAGGCGAGTACCGAAGTATCCTCAACGGCCACGCGTTATCGTACTTCATGGAACAGTTTCGTTCACTGCTGGTGTGGGAGGACGACAACGCACTGTGGTTGGCGAAGGCGACGCCTCGGTATTGGCTTGAACAGGGGAAGAAGATTTCGGTCAAGAATGCCCCGACCTACTTCGGCACGGTCGTCTATGAGATCATTTCCGACGTTGATAACATGAAGATCACGGCCACGGTCAAGATGCCGTCTCGCAAGCCGCCCAAGGTGGCGCTGCTGCGGTTCCGACATCCGAAGGCGTCGCCGATCAAGAGCGTAACCGTCAACGGGAACGTCTGGACGGACTTCGACCCGGTCAAGGAAGTAATTTCCTTGCACGGCGTCAAGGGAACTGTCAAGGTGGAGGGGCATTACTGAGGGCCGAGCGGAATGGGAATCGGTCCACAATCAACTTAGTCTGCTGGCTTGAGCCTGCAAACAATCGTTTTACAGTGATTGCATTCCACATGTCGACAACCGTGAGTTTTTCGATGAGGCCAATCAGAATTCATCTCCTGGCGGCGTTGTTCTGTTTCGCTGTTTCGAGTCAGGCGTTGGTCGCCGGGGGTTGGGAGTCAACGGCCTTGGACAAGCTGTTCGGCGAGCCTGCCGACATTGCCCCTTACGCCTATCAGTTTCGCGCGAATCGTCCCGCCACAGAGAATCCGCCGGAGAGCAGCTTTCTCTTCAGCGCACTTGGACACGTGAAGGCCGAAACGCTGTGCGGGCTGCTCTGGGAGGAGCCGCGGCCGGTGAAACAGGTGGTGCTGGAATGGCCGGTTGCCGCCGCGTCGATTCCCAAGCCCGACCGGATCAGTCTGCGCTGGTTTCCCGAGGACCACAGCGCGAGTTGGTGGTGCCGGTCGGGCGAAGGGGTCAAATTGCACCAGTCCAAGCCGCCGTCGGTATCGGCCGATGGACGCCGATACACCTACACGCTCGATGCTCTGTCGAACGAGGCCGCGCTGGATAATCTGGTTGTCGCCGTGAAAGGCGGCAGCAAATCGCCCGATGCGTTCGACGTGCCGACGGTTCGCGTTCTCGCGCCGGAGACTTGGGATTCGCTGAAGGTCATCGTCGAGTGGGGGTTCCAGGAAGGCACGCAACAGAAGGACTTCAGCGGCTCGATCGAGGCTTACAACGGGATCGTCGGCAAGGTGGCGCCGTTGGCGGACGATCAAACAACTCGGCAGACCGGAGTCAACGCCTGGCAGTCTCGCGGCGGCAAGTCGCGGCGGGGAGTTGGTTTTCAACTACTCTATATCGGCTACCACGACACGCCGGTCTGGCCGGGGCAAGCGAAGATCGAGGACGTCAATCGCACGATCGTTACCGTGCGGACGAAGTCGGGGAGTTTTTCCTTTCTGCCGGCCGACTTGGAAAAGGGCCCGATCTTGGCCCCCGAGTATGGTTTCTTCGTGGAGAAGACGTCCGACTTCCTTACGATTACCGCCGACGGATTTCGCAAGGAACTTCAAGCCAAGGGGCTGAAGACGCTGCGCCAGCAGATTCATGCCCGGCCCGAGCAGAGTTGGGCCAACGTAATGCGGGCGGTCCATCCGGAGTTTCAGGGGAAATACCCGCTGTTTCCGCAGCAGACGGTCTCGTCGCCGATGACGGTCGAAGTGCCCGAGCCGCAACTGACGGCGGCCTGGAAGATCGGCGCGACCAACATGCTCCGCGACCAGAAGAAAGACGCGCGCGGCAAGTGGCGGTTCCGCGATCCCCCCTACGACGCCCTGGCCCTGGAAACGCACATGTACCTGCGCGTGCTCGATTGGATGGGTCTGCACCGTGAAGCCCGAGACGGCTACGAGATGTGGCTCGATCGGTGCGAGAAGCCTGTGCCGCTGCCGGATGGACTTTGGACCGGCGGCCCTGCCCATTTCTTCTCCGGCATCGACTGGGACGGGGCGCACGGCGGCGGGGTGAGCATGATCCACCTTGCCATGTTGGAGCATTACCGCCTGACGCGGGACAAGCAGTGGCTCGCCAGCAACGCCGCGAAGCTCAATGCCAACGCCGAATGGATGATCCAACAACGAAAACAGTATTCGGCGGCGATCCCGGGGCATGAGAAGCTCTGGGCCGACGGGCTTCTGCCGCCGCACAACACTTGGGACAATCGGATTTGGCGGTCCTGGTACCGATCGAACGCCTCCTTCTGCCGCGCGTTGCAGGAACATGCGGAAGTGATCGCCCAGGTCGATCCCGAAGCGGGGCGGCGCTTCGCCCGCGAGGCCGAGGACTATCGCAAGGCTCTGCTGGCGGCGGTGGAAAAGTCCTTGACGCTCTCCCCGGTAATCCGCGTCCGCGACGGCACGTATCACTCATTCCTGCCCACGGCGCCGTACATCCGCGGGACGGCCAGCCGGTTCTTGCCCGCCTATTTCGGCGCCGAGGTCTACGGCATGCCCATGCACACTCCGGGCCTGTACGCCGACGTCGTCCTCGGCGGCGAGGAACTCCCCTTCTTCGGGCTGCTGCCGCTGAGCGATCCACGAATCCAGGGCCTCATCGACGTTTTGGAAGATCGGCTACTATCGGAGAACTTCAAAATCTACCTGGCTTTCAAGGACTACGATCCGCAAAGGGACTGGTTCAGCCGCTCGGGCTGGTACTATCAGTGCGGCCACGAACGCACCGCCTATCTGCATTTGCTCGGAGATGATCCGGCGTGCTTCCTGCGGACCTGGTTGAACCAGTACGCGATTGTGGTTCTTCCCGGCAGCAATTGGCACTTCCGCGAACACACCGCCGCGCAGGAGTGCTACGACAAGACCTTTGAAGAAGCGGTGTTCCTCGACCGGTTCCGAAAGATGCTGGTCAGCGAAGATGGGGACGTCTTGCGGCTGGCGCAGGCCACTCCGCGGGCATGGCTGGAGCAAGGGAAGAAGATCTGCGTGAAGAACGCCCCCACCGATTTCGGCACGGTCGCCTACGAAATCGTCTCCGACGCGGATCATGGCAAGGTCGCGGCGACGGTGCAGATGCCGGCTCGCAATCCGCCCAAGACGGTGCTGCTGCGATTGCGGCATCCGCAGGGGCTGCCGATGAAGAGCGTTACCGTCAACGGCAACGATTGGACGGATTTCGACCCGGCCAAGGAAGTGATATCTTTGCACGGCGTGACGGGCACGGTCGCGGTGCAGAGCCAATACTGAGACGATGGAAGCGAAACACCACAAGCGAGATTAGGTCAACGAACCATGAACTCACGAGAACGCGTCGCAACCGCATTGAATCACGAGGAGCCCGACCGGCTGCCGATCGATCTGGGCGGGACGGTGGTCACGTCGATCGCCAAGTCGACGTATACCGCATTGCGCGATCATCTGAAGCTGCCCAAAGTGCCAATCCGCACATTGGAGGCGGCGCAGCAGATCGCGGTGGTGGACGACGACGTGCTGGAACTGCTCGGCGTCGATGTGATTCCGGTGTTGGCGAGTGCGCCCTCCAGCGGCCCGCTGCAAATCGTGGACGAGCCGGGCGGGAGCAGCTCGTTCAAGGATGATTTCGGCGCGACGTTGCGCTGTCCCAAGGGGGGCTTCTACTACGATTGGCAGGAGTTTCCGCTCGGCGAGCCGTCGATCGAGGTGATGCGGAAGATGCGCTGGCCCGACCCGGCCGACCCGGCACGCTACCGCGGCCTGCGCGAGCGGACGTTGCAACTCCGAAAAACGACCAACTTTGCGCTGTTCGGGATGGCGCCCTGCGGACACGATCTGTTCAACCAACTGCTTCGCGTCCGCGGCATGGAGAACGGGCTGATGGACCTAGTGGCCGAGCCCGAGTTCGCCACCGCGTTTTTGGAACGGCTGACCGACACGATCATCACGGCGCAAACGTATTTTCTCAAGGAAGTGGGCGATCTGATCGATATCCACTTCACAGCCGACGATTTTACCGGCCAGAAGGGGCCCTTCATTTCGCCGGCGATCTACCGGCGGATGGTCAAGCCGCTTTGGGCGCGGATCGTCGCGACGATCAAGCAGCACACCAACGCGAAGATTTTCTACCACGGCTGCGGCGCGATCGAGCCGTTCTTGCCCGACCTGATCGAAATCGGCATCGACATCATCAATCCGGTGCAGGTGTCGGCGGCCGGCATGGACACGGCCCAATTGAAAAAGAAGTACGGCAAGAACATGTCGTACTGGGGCGGCGGCTGCGACACGCAGAAAGTCCTGCCCCGCGGCACGCCCGCCGAGGTGCGGGCCGAGACGCAGCGGCGCATCCGCGATCTCGCCCCCGGCGGCGGTTTCGTTTTCAACCCCGTTCATAATATCCAACCCTTGGTGCCGGTGGAGAACATCGTGGCGATGTTTGAGACGGCCAGAGAATTTCGGTATCAAATGTGAGTGCGAGAGTCAATTGTCGCGTTGGGGTGGCAGTTGCACTGCCACCCCTGAAGTCGGGAAGCACGGGGGTGGCAGTGCAACTGCCACCCCAACGAAAAGAGTGAGTTCGAGAATCAATCATGCCAACGAATCTGTTTGACATCACCGGCCGCGTTGCCCTGGTGACCGGCGGTCGGCGCGGGCTGGGGCTGGCGATGAGCGAGGGGCTGGCCGCCGCGGGGGCGAAGCTCGCCTGCATCGGCGCGGCCGACAACTGCGAGGAACTGCAAAAGCGGGTCGAGCCGCTCGGGACGGAGCTTGCCTACTTCCAGGCCGACCTGGCCGACCGATCGCAACGGCGGGGGCTGGTCGATCGCGTCGTCGAGCGCTTCGGCCGGCTCGACATCCTGGTCAACTGCGCCGGCATCCAGTATCGCCAGCCGGCCGTCGATTTCGACCTGGAACGTTGGGATACGATGCTCAGCCTGATGTTGACCGGCGTCTTTGAGCTGTCGCAGCAGGCGGCGAAGGTCATGCAACGGCAAGGCGGCGGGAAGATCATCAATATCGCGTCGGTGTGCAGTTTTCAGGGCGGATGGACCATTCCCGCCTACACCGCCGCAAAACACGGAATCGTCGGCCTGACGAGGGCTTTGGCCAACGAGTGGGCCGCGCAGAATATCCACGTCAACGCCATTGCGCCGGGCTACTTCGACACCGACATGTGTGCCGCGTTGATCAGCGACCCCGTCCGCGAGCCGCAGATTCGCGGCCGGATTCCCGCCGGCCGTTGGGGGCAACCCGGTGACCTTGTCGGCCCGCTGTTGTTCCTGGCAAGCGACGCCAGCAATTACGTCGACGGCCACGTGCTGCTGGTCGACGGCGGCTGGATGGGACGATAACACACAACGGAAAGCAAGAACATGAACGCAACGGAAAGCGGAAAACGGCCAGGCCTTGTCGTACTGATCGCCTCGGTGGCGGCCGTGGGAGGTTTTCTGTTTGGCTATGATCTTTCGATTATCTCCGGCGCGATGCTCTATGTCGAACCGGAGTTCGGATTGACGCAGGCCGAGGTTGGGTTTGCCGTGGGCAGTGCGCTGCTGGGTTGCATGGCGGGTCCGCTGCTCGGCGGCGCGTTGAGCGACCGCTGGGGCCGCAAGCCAACGCTGATTTTCGCCGGTATGCTCTTTGCTGCGGGCTCGATTGGGTCCGCCATGCCCGCCAATGTCATCGAATTCGACATGTTTCGCTTTCTCGGCGGGGTTGGCGTGGGGCTGGCGTCGGTCGTCTCGCCCATGTTTATCGCCGAGGTGTCGCCGCCTCGCATTCGCGGGGCGTAGTGACGGTGAACCAATTGGCGATTGTGGTGGGCCTGGCGTGCGCCGTGGTGGTTTCCTATTACCTGTCGTTCGGCAAACACTGGGGCTGGATGTTGGCGTCGAATGCGGCGCCGGTGCCCTTCTTCGTTGTCGGCCTGCTGCTGGTTCCCGAGAGTCCGCGCTGGATGGCCCAGAAGAATAGGCGGCAAGAAGCAATCGACGTGCTCACGCTGATCGAACGGACGTCAACATGCCGAGTCCGAAATGCAGGAGATCGCGGCCTCCGCCAAGGAAGAAGGCGGGTGGCGGGAACTGTGGCGGCCTGGGATGCGGTTTGCCATGCTGATCGCCTGCTCGCTGGCCGTGTTCCAGCAGATCACCGGCGCCAGCATCCTCACCATGTATATGCCCAAGGTCTTCAAGGAGGCTGGCTACCCGACGTCGAGCGACGCGATTCGTTTGAACGTGATCATGAGCATCTGGTACATCTTCTGCACGGTTGTTGCTCTGATGGGCGTCGATAGGCTCGGCCGTAAGCCGCTGCTGTTGCTCGGCACGCTCGGAATGACCGCCGGAATGGTCATCGTGGGCGCGTTGTTCCATCGGCATGCGCCCGGCATGTATGTGGTCTTGGCAATGGCGCTTGTGATGGGCGCGTATCTCGTCAGCCTGGCCCCACTGACGTGGCTGATTATGTCGGAGATCTTCCCGAATCGGCTGCGCGGCAAGGCGATGGGCGTGGCCTCCGTCTGCGTCTGGACCGCGTCGTTCGCGGCGGCCTTCTGCTTTCCACCCTTGGCGGAATACTTCAAAATCCATCTAGGCACGCCGGCCATGGCCTTTTGGATCTATGCGATCATCTCGGCAGCCGCGTTTCTGTTCGCGTTGATCGTCGTGCCGGAAACCAAAGGCCGCACGCTCGAAGAACTCGGCGCGTCGTGGAACAAAACACCCCAAACACACTGAAGCAATCTCCAATGACAACATCCGAACGCATGGCGGGTAAAGTGACCGTGGTGACGGCCGGCTATGGCGACATCGGCCGGGCGGTCTGTCGGCGGTTTTGCGAAGAAGGGGGCACGGTCGTCATGACCGGCCGCAAGAGCCAGGAAGAGGGCTCGGACATCGCCAAGGCGACGCAAACGGGCGGCGGCACAATCGAGTATCTCCGCTGCGACGCCGGCAGCCGGACGTCGATCGACGCCATGTTCCAGGAGGTCTTGCGGCGGCATCCGCGCATCGACGTGGTGATCGGCAACGCGGCCATGGTGGAAAACGGGCCGTTTTTGGACATTCGCCCCGACCAGTGGCAGGCGCATCTCGATCTGAACCTCACCGGCAATTTCCACGTCGGCCAGGCGGCGGCGCGGATCATGGTCGGCCAAGAACCGCTCAAGCGGCCGGGCTGCGATCGCGGCATCCGCGGCAAAATCCTGTTCAATAGTTCGTGGTGTCAGGATACGCCTTGGCCCGAGGGCTGCTGCTACGGCGTGGCGAAGGCCGGGCTGGCGCTGCTGACCAAGGCGATGGCCCAGGAACTGGCCGTGTACGGCATTCGCGTGAACATCGTGGCCCCGGGCATCATTTTGGCGGGCCTGTCGAAGGTCTGCTACGAAACCGATCCGAAATACGCGCCCTGCGCGACGGCCGCCATCCCGCTCCGCGAGTTTGGCACGCCCGAGCAGTGCGCCGACGCCTTCCTCTTTCTGGCCGGCGACGAGTCGGATTACATCACGGGCATTTCGCTGCTGGTCGACGGCGGGGCGAGTTTGCCGAGGAGGGATTAGGCGACTGAGGCTTACCACGGAGACACGGAGGACACGGAGAAGGCGGACAGAAAAAGGCAGAAGCCACAGATGAACACAGACGAACACAGATAGATGAATGGGAAGAAATCCACGGAGATTATCTGTGTTCATCTGCGTTTATCTGTGGCTCCCTTCGTCCGCTCTCCGTGTCCTCCGTGGCTCCGTGGTGAACATAGAATTGTAGCGTTAGGATAACGACATGAAGCTAAGTTACGTTTTGCCCGACCCGGCATCATATCGCGATTGGAGCGAGTTCGAGGGCGATCTGGCCTGCATGAAAGCGGTGGGCTACGACGCCGTGGAATTGCAAATTGCCGATCCGGCTCTGTTCGACGAAGACCGCGTCCGCCGCTCCTTGCAGGGCGTCGGCTATGCGATGGGCGCCTTCCAAACCGGCTCGACCTATTACAGCCGGGGCAACTGCCTGTGTACGGCCGACGAAGCAGTGCGGCGTCGCACGATCGAACTGCTGAAGTCGTTCGTCGATCTGGCCGGGCGGTGGAACGCCGTGATCGTCTTCGGCTCGCTGCAAGGACGCCTGCGCGACGAGCCGAATCGCCAGGCCGGCGAGACGCGGATTCGCGAGGCGATTCGGAAAGTGGGCGAGTATGCCGTCGGGCGGCGGGTGACGATCGCCTTCGAGCCGGTCAATCACGGCGAGGTCGGCTTTCACAATACGATCGCCGAGGCGGCCGCCCTGGTTCGCGGTCTGAATCTGTCGAGCGTGCGGCTGATGATCGACACCTTCCACGTCAATATCGAAGAGCGGGACGTTCTGGCGCCGCTCGACGGCATTCGCGACATTCTGGCCCACGTGCATCTCTCCGAGACCAATCGCGACGCGCTGGGGACGGGACACTGGCCGACGGTCGGACTGCTCGATCAATTGGCCGAGATCGGATACGCGGGCTACTGCTCCATCGGCGTCTATAACACCCGCCGAACCCGACGCGAGTGCATCGAGCAGTGCATGATGGAATTGAAGCGGGTCGAAGGGCAACGAAAGGGATGATCGCCATGTCGGCCAGGCGTAGCGATCGCAGGGCGTCTCGCGGGGCTGGCAAGCGGCATGTTTTGTCGGCCGAGTTGGATTATCTGCGCGAAGGGTTCGCCGGCCACTCTGAGGCGAAGGTGCCCTTCCGTCGTCTGCACTTTCACGACGACATCGAGTTGGGCGTTAACGAGCATCATCCGGTGGTGGCGATGTTCGGGGCGCAGCGGGTCACTCTGCCGCCGAATCATTTCGTGGTGTTCTGGGCGGCCCAGCCGCACGGGCCGATCGAGACCACGCCCGGCGGCTGGGCGTACGGAATCCACCTGCCGCTGCCGTGGGTGCTGCAATGGCGGCTGCCGCCGCTGCTGATGCGGCGTCTGCTGGCGGGCGAGGTCTTGATCGATCCGCCCGGCGACCGGCCCGCCGCCGATCTGGACTTGATGAAGAGCTGGGCCCGGCTGCTGGAAGACGACTCGAAGGAGTTGCGATCGGTGGTGTTGCTGGAGGCCGAGGCGCGGCTGCGGCGTTTCGCGGTCGATCTGGCGCGGCGAAAACCGTCGCCGCCGGAGGCAAAACCGCTGCCGCATTCGCGCGGAACGCTCGGCCGTTTCGAGCAGATGGCCACGCTGGTGGCGACGCACTACCGCGAGCCGCTGACGATCGACGACATTGCCGAGACGGTCCGCATGGCCCCGGCCTATGCGATGCGGGTTTTTCGCAAGTTCAGCGGCATGACGCTGCACGAGTTTCTGATGCACCACCGCGTCAGCCACGCCCAGCGGCTCTTGGCCACGACCGAAGAGACGATCGACAACATCGCCGCGGAGAGCGGCTTCGGCTCGCCCGCCCGGTTTTACGCCTGTTTTCGCAAGCTGGTCGGCCAGTCGCCGTCGGCGTATCGGCGGTCGTTCGTGGAGAATGGGTAGCGACTCTCTTCGTTCAGGCGGGTTTGTCGCTAGTAGTCGTTCGTCCAGAGCCGGTCCGTAATCTTCGTGTCGCCTTTTCCCTTGAACCCCCAGACTGGATTACAGGTCGTGGTGGGGTCTGGGAGGCGGTAGATCTGATACTCGACCTCGTCATTGGGAACTCTGAGAATCTGCAATCTCTCGCGTCCGACGCAGACGGCGACGCGCTCCTTATCGACCCAGATGCGGCGTGCTCCAGATTACGAAGCACGTCGGGAACTCGCGGGTCGGTCGGTTGAATCTCTGCCCCAAAGAGGGCGAGAACGCCGGATTTGTCTGCATCCGGGCAGGGGTTGTAGCGATGGAATTCCGCTTCCGGAACGCGGTCCATCAACTCGCAGCCTGCTGTGACGATCTCTTCAGCGTGTCGGCGCGCATATTGGTACGAGGACTGAGTGCCCAATATAGTCAGACCAAGCATCACTGCGGCAAAGCAGGCGGAAAGAAACCGCCGACGGCCGCGTTCGCGCACGACAGACAACAGCAAGAATCCGGCGGCCATTGCCCCAATCGCCTGCCACGCGCCGAAGTTCTCCGCAATCAAGTCGCCGATAGCAAAGATGGCGGTCAAGATCAGCCAGAATCGCAGGATCAACGATGAAAACGTAAATGGCTTGGGCCTTGCGGGGCGCGCCAAATGCTCGATGATGAGCACGACGGCTGCGGCGAAGCAACCGCAAATCCCCACCAGCAAGCCAAGACCGCATCGCTGTGCCCACGACGGCGGACCAACCTGTGGCCCCGGATCGAGGTTGGTACAGATCACAAGGCCCGCGCCAAAGACCGCCATCGCTATGGCCACGGCCTTTCTCGCAATCTGGACGAGCTTCAAGTACGTGCCGTGCGTTTGGGCCGCGTCGTCCGGCCACCCTAGACTTGGAGTCGCTTCCAGCGTGCCGATTCCAGAGGGCTTCTTTAGGATTGGCACAATGCAAGATCCCGGCTGAAGAAGTGGACTTGCTCGATCGCCTCAATGCGCTTCACCAGGAAAGGCTCCAGGTTGAACTGTTGATAGCCTTCCTTGAGAGCATCCTCGTAGGTATCCCAGACGCCCGCAACGTCCTGGCCGTGAACCAGCGCGAACTTGCTTTCGCTCTCGGCGACCAAGCGGTCCTTTTCCCGGCCGTATGTCTCGATCTCCGTCTTGAGCCGGTCTATGTCCGCCATCGCAACAACTCCCCGTTCGTGCTGTTGCATTATACTTTTCAACTGGGGGGGTGTCAAACATGAGTTTGTGCAAGTTGCGGCCCCGCTTGGCCTTCGCCCGGCAACGTTGAGCTGCCTTATGAATGCGCTTCCGGCTTGGAAGTCGGCTTCACTTCGACCCCCAACTTCTCCGCGGTCAGAATGCTCATAAGCGCGCTGAGCATGTTGGGACTCTGGCCGCCGTTCTCGCCGCCGAAGTTGACAAACTGCGTCGGCACCAGCGGCTGTTGGCTTTGACGGAGATGATCGGCGACGATGGCGATGGCGTAGAGGCGGGGATCGCGGTAGGACTCGATCTTTAGTTGCAGCACGGCGGCCTCAGCGTTGCCGACGGCAAGGACCCGTTTGCCCTCGCCTTCGCCGATCAATGCGGCCTTCTTGCCTTCGCCCTCGCCGATCAGTGCGGCCTGCTTGGCTTGGGCCTCGGCGACGACCAACAAGCGGCCGGCTTCGCCTTCGCCCTGCAATCGGGCCTGCTTGGCCGCGGCCTCGGCCTGGACGACCGTGGTCTCGGCCTGCTTGCGGGCCTTGGCCAATTCGGCGTCGCCGGTGTTCTCCGAAATCTTGATCTGCACCTGTGATTTCGTCAACTCGGTTTGCAACTGGGCCTGGGCCGTCGCCTCGTTCAGGGCCTTTTCGCGAACCGCGGCCTCCTGCCGCTTCTGGAACGTCTCGACCTGCTCGATGGCGAACTGCCGCTGCCGCAACTGGTCGAGCAGGGTCTCGATCTTCGTGTCCCCCTCCTTGCTCTCGGGCCGGCCGATGAGCACGTCGACGCACTCGATGTCGAATTGCAGGAACTTCTTCCGCAATTCCTCGCGGGCCTGCGCCTGGATTTCGTCGCGATCGTGGATCAACTGCAACATGCTCTTCTTGTGGGCGACGTTGCGGAAATAGGCGGACAACAACGGATCGAGCGTCTGGGTAATCAACTGCTTCACGTCGCCGAACCGCTGAATCACCGATGGCGCCTTCTCGTAATCGATGTGAACGACCACGCTCAAGGGGAGCATCGGTTCGTAGGCGTCGCACGTGATAAGTTCGATCGATTTCAGCGTCTCGTCGTAATGGTGCTGCTCGGTGCGGCCGGTGATCCAGTGCAAGACGAAGTTGGTGGTGGGCACCAGCACGACCTGGCCCGACGCCGTATTGAAGGCGTATTTTCCGGGGCCGAGGGCGGTTTCCCAAACGCCTTTCTCGCCTTCATGCACGCGCTCGCCGTGGCGAAAGCCCTTGCCCGAGGTGTCGGCCCCCTTCTTGCCGTAGAAGCTGACGACGACGCCGACCTGGCCGATGGGCACGACCTGCTTGGGAATCAACTCGACGGTGCAGAACCAGCGGTTGAGGAAGTAGGTGCCGTCGATCAGCGGCGTATACTGCACGCCGCGGCGGCCGCCGGCGGCCAGGAACGCCTCGATGTCCTGGTAGTTGTTGTGGAAGTTCGGCTGATCCTTGTCGGTGCCGACCGCAGGGGCAATCAGTTCGCCCGGCGGCAAGGTCGGGCCCTCGTGTACGGTCACGATCCCGATTTGGTCGGTCTGGCCGGCGATGATCAGTGGGCTGAAGCCGTGCAGGGCCTTCAGTTGCTGTTGCCATTCTTCCAAGCCTTTCGTCCACTCCAAGGTGAAGACGCGGTCTTCGGTAATCACGTTGAACAAAGCGATGTTGATGGCGTAGACGCCTTCGCGGAGGATGCCGCGCTGCCGCCCTTTTTGGCCGTTGGCGGCGAGGAACTTCCGTGCGTCCTGGAAGTTATTGCACTCGACGACCCTCGCCAAGGTCTGGGAAGGCATGAGTTGATCGCCGCCACGAGAGAAGACGTAGCCGATCTTCCCCTGCTTGATGGTGACCAGCGGAAACTTGTGGATCCTGTACTGCCACCGCCAGAGTCCGACGTGGATGCCGCCGCGGAGGATGTCGGCCTGATAGCCCGCCTCGCCGTGCAGGGCAATGACCGCGCCTTCGGTCAATGAGCCGTTGGGCGACCACATCTTCTCGACAATGCCGATGCGGTCGTTGGGGATGAAGCGGACCGTCAGCCATAGGACGAACAGAATGAGCAGCAGCAAAACGCCAACAAAAATCGCGATGATATTCATGGGGATCTTCCTTCAGAGGGCCGCCGCAGCGGAGTTTGCCTTCTCGGGCGCGTTTTCTCGGTTCTTTTGCGGGCACAGGCCCCCCCCTGCGCCACGGAGAAGTATAGCATATGCCGCGTTTGTGTGCATTATGCCGGTCAAGCCGCTGCCGCTCGGTGCAATCAGCGGCCGGCGTTGGCCAAGCGGTTGTCGATCCACTTGCGGACGTTGGCCACCAGGCGGCCGGCCCAGGATTGGCCGTCGGAACTGAAGAGGACCGCGACGCGCTGGCCGGCGTGGAGCGCGAGGCTCTGCGGGGCGGTTAACAGGATCGTGGCGGAGAAGCAGGGATCGAGCAATTCGCTCTCCACCTTCTTCGAGTCGGGCGATTCGCGTTTCGACTTGACCGGCAGCGAGCCGCCGGCGTCGGCGCCCAGGGCGGCGTGGGGCGGCTTCAGGCTGGCGCGAGGATCGATCTTGCTCAGACCGGCCGTGAACGAGTGGCTCTCGTCGCCGAGGATTCGCACCCGCACCGGCCGGCCCAACTGGGCGGTGAACGAGGAGATGTCGTCCTGGGCGGCGGCGACGATGACCTCCTTGCGCTGCTCGCTGCCGATCACGGCGATTTCGTCGCCAACGGACAGGTAGCGGCCGACGAACGAATCGAGGTCTTTGGCGACGACCTGGCCGGCGATCGGAGCGCGGACGATCAGTCCATCGACCTGGGTCTCGATTTCCGCCTCTTTCTTTCGCAGCGAGCGGTACTTGGCGGCCTCGGCCTGCTGCTTGGCCGTCTCGTCGTTCTCGCGGTGGATTCCCTGCTGAAGCCGCGACTGTTCGATCTGATTGCGGATGTTCGCCAGATCGACGCGAAGCTCCTCGTTTTCGAGTACCGCGAGCACTTGGCCCTTGGCGACCGTTTCGCCGTCGCGGACCTTCACTTCGCGGACCAAGCCGGGGCTGGCGGAGCGGACGATCGTGGGCGGCGAATAATCGACGATGCCGCAGGTGCGGATCGTGCTGGGGCGGGTCAGCAGGAAGGTCACGATGACGATGCAGCCCAAGAATCCGCCCGCCACAATGGCCAATCGCCGCATTTCCAGCGATTTCTGCTTGCAAAGAAAGCGGATGACGCTTCGCACCGGACTGAGCAGCATTGTGGCGACCGCGAGGACGACCGCCGCGCCGGCCAGGAAGCCGCCGAATTTCGAGATGATCGCGTAGAGCACCACCAACAGGCCGGCGTAGATGATGTTTCGCCAGATCAACGATGCGACGGCGTAGACGGCGATGATGCGGCGATTCCGCGGCGAATGGCCATCGGGCGGCACTTCGACGCCGAGCATCCGCTGGAACAGGCCGGCAATGAACTTCTGGCCGCTCGTGCCGAGATTCGGCAACTCCAGCCAGTCGGAGAGGATGTAATAGCCGTCGAATCGCATCAACGGATTGCCGTTGACAAACAGTGAGCCGACACTGGCGGTGGCGGCCACATTGAGCGCGGCGTGCCGCACCACGGAATCGCCCGAGCAACTCCAAAGGATGATCGCCGCGGCAGCGACAAACAATTCGAGATAGACTCCCGCGGCGGCGGTGGCGATGCGCTGCCATTTCGAGGAGAAACGCCAGGAGGCGGTCACGTCGACGAACGGCAGCGGAGTGAAAACCACCAGCAGCACGCCCGCCGAAGGGACGTTGCCGCCGAAGTGCATGCAGGCGACCGAGTGGGCGGTTTCGTGCAGAATCTTGAGGATCAGCCACACGACCGCCAATCGCAGCCAGTTGTCGCGATCGAGCAGGACGGAGGAGGATTCGACCAGTTCGCCGCGGTGGCCGGCGGCGACAATGACACCGATCAGGCAGACGACGCACCAGGCGACCACGGCCGGCGCGCTGAAAAGCCAGTGTGTCCAGGGCACGATGCAGTTCAACACGCGGCCGGGATTGAACAACGGAATCCGCATGGCCAGCGGGTTGACGGCCGCGGCGAGTTTGTTCTGGGCCTGTTTGCGGGCGGACTCGGCGAGGCGTTCGGCCTGGCCCGCCCCGCCGCAGACGGCCAGTTGTGATTCCAACAGCCAGTGGCAGACCGACATCGCCTCGTTTTCGGTGAACGCCCTTTCCCGCAGCGTCGCCGCCGACAGCCCGATTGCCTGGGCGATCGTGTTCTTGCCGTCCAGGAGCGAAATCAAGGTGAACTCGTCGCTGCCGATGCGGAAGAACTTGCCGCGAACCGGGTCCTCGATCATGTAACACGCTTCGCTGTCGAAATCGGCGGGCGCAAAACGAAGATCGGCACGCAGCGTCAGCACCGCGCTGGCCGGATCGAGGACGCTGAAGTCGAGCTCGGAGTGCATGTTACATTCCCGCGCCGTTGGGGTGGCAGTTCAACTGCCACCCCAACGTCGTCCTACGGTGCTCTTACATTCCCACCCATTTCAATCCGGTGTACCAAGCTTTGTGCAGCATGATCCAGAGAAGCGTGTGGGAGGAGGTGGTGATCGTGGCGGAGCCCTTCATGCCGGGCCGCAGTACCTCGCCGCTCTGGGCGAGATCGACTTCGGCGATGAAGACGTTGTTCGAGTCGCGGATTTCCGACCTGGGGTGGATCTTCGCGATCGTCCCCTTCCAGACTTTGCCCGGATAGGCGTCGAGTTTCACGGCGACTTTCTGGCCGGTTTCGACGTTGGCGACGTCCTCGTCACGGACTTCGATTTCGACGATCATGCGATCCAACGGGGCGATTTCGTAGAGGGCCTGGCCGGCCTTGACCGGGGTTCCCTGCGTGCGTTCCAGGTCGCCGCTGACGACGATTCCCGCCTCGGGGCTCTTAATGTCGAGATTTTTGATGCGGGATTCGAGCAGATGGCGATTTTGCTCCTTGCACTGCATTTCCAGGGCGTCGATCTGGGCGGGCGCGGTCTTTCCAGCCGCCTGGTTGACGTCGCGCGACTTGCGGGCGCGGTGGTAATCGGCCACAACGCCGGCCACTTCCATCCGCAACTCGCGGCCGTCCATTTGCGCGAGCTTCTGCTCCTTCCCGACGACGTCACCGGGGCGAACCAGGCTCTTTTCGAACACGCCGTCGAACGGCGCGACGACGTACCGCTTCTTCACCGGTTCGATGACGCAATCGCAGCCGATGCGGTAGGGCCAGAAGGAAAAACAGATGAGGAACAACGATGCGATTGCGATCCAGAAGGACTTGCGCTCCAGCAGCCGCCATTTGCGGATGAGGCGTCGAACGGGATTGATCTGCCCATGCTTGAGCAATACCAGCGAAGTCCCGACGGGTGCGGCGGCGACGCGGGCGAAGCGCTCGCCGCGCGAGCGGGCGTCGGAGTTCTCCAACCCCCAGAAGACCCAGCCGCCGACCACAGCGCCGTCGGCACTTCGCAACGGGGCGCTGCACACCCGGCCCTCGCCACTGACGGTGCTGAGGCGGGCGTGGGCGGGCAGGAGTCCTTCGCCCGGGCCTTTTTCGGCGGGCCAGGCGGTCCAATCGCCGCCGCGGACGGCCTCGACCAGGGCGCCTTGCACGGCCTGTGGCAACTCGGCCTGGGGATTGATGTCGGCCATTCCCGAAATGGCCAGCACCTTGCACTGCGTGCCGCGGCGTTTCTTTAGCCCAATCGCCACCCGCTCGCAACCGAGGTAGTTTTTCACCGCGTTGACCAGCCGCACGCCGGCGTCGCGGACGTCGGCGGCCTTGCCGGCGGCGGCGACCAGTTCGAGAATCGCGCAGGCCGTGCTCAGTTCCCAGTCGGCCGCCAGGTTCTGATGTTGCAGGTGGTAGGCGGAGAGCAGGCCGGCCACAAGCTGGAGCGTCACCAGCAGGGCCTCGGGGCGTCCGGCGGCGGGCAGGAAGACGGCGGCCAAGGCGTCGGCCGGCGCGTCGGGACGTTCGACGGCAACACACATCGCGATGCGGCTCTGCTGCAATTGCGCAATTTGCACGCGCTTTTCGTTGCACGACCGCGCCGCCTGCTCGCCCAACAATTCGAGCCAGTAGCCGGCGACCTCGTCGGAGACGGCCACGCGATGTTGGGCCGCCACGCTGAGATTGCCGGATGAATCGGCGGCAAAGTAGACGACGAGCTGGGCGCTGGTCAGCTTCGAGACCAGGGCGACGGCGTCGCCGGCCATCTGCTCGGCGTCGCTGCCGGCTTTGATGATCTTCGCCACGTGCAGATGGAGTTGCCGCAGATCGAGCGGCTGCGCCGATGGTTTTGGCCCGCCCTGCGCGGCGACGGTGAAGTCGCGGGGATCGGCGTTGTGGCAAGCCGTTTCCATGAATCGAGGCGGCTGTTTCAATTCGAGTTGCATGTCGTGGGGCCAGGCAAGGGAACCGCTACGGGAGCTTGTTCAGGTTGATCGCACAACGGACTCCGCAACGATACTTCCCCTCCGCGTTGTCGATGAGCACCTTGACGCGGACGGTATCGCTTTCCGCCTCGGTCACCGGCGAGATCGACTCGATCTTGCCCACGGCCCTTTGGTTGCTGTTGGGAAAGGTGAGCAAGACCTTGTGGTCCGCTTTCAAGCGAACGGCCAGGGCGGTGGGAATGGTGAATATCACCCGCAACTTGTCGAGTTGCATGATCGTCAGGACGGGAGTGTTGTTGCTGCCGACGAATTCCTTCTCCTCGCGGAACACGCGAGTGACGACGCCGTCGAAGGGGCTGCGCATCATCCGCCGCTCGATCATCGAAGCGATGCGATCGACTTCGAGGGAATCGGTGGCGTGTTGCTCGAGCGCGGTCAGCACGTTGGCTTCGGCCACGGCAAGCTCGTCGGCGGCACGGTTCACCTCTTCCTCGTTGGCGTGTCCTTCGGCCCGCAGTTTTTGTAGTTTGGCCAGCCGCCAGCGGCGGAGGTCGCGCTCGGCCGTGGCGGAATCCAACTTGCCGTGGGCCGCCATGTTGGCCTTGGCGATTTCCAGCGCGACCTGTTGGGTATCGCAATCGAGCGAGCCGAGCAGTTGGTCTTTCTTGACGCGGTCTCCTTCATGGACGCTGAGACTGGCGATGATTCCCGGCTCGGGCGGAATCAGGTCCAGCTTGCGAATCGGCTCGGTGAAGCCTTCGATGCCTTGATCTTGCACTTCGCTGTCCGACGTTTGGGCTTGTGCGACGGTCGCCGCCACGATTGCCGCCAGGGCAACCTGCCAAACCTTCAAGTTCCTCATCGTTGCATCTCCACTTCTGCTGATGTTGCCAGCGCGGACCGAATCCCGCTGTCGGCAAACAGCGCCGCCGCAGCGCCTTCGGTCTTGCTCTGGCTCTCCGATAATATAGGATTCAGCGAGCCGAGGGGGAAAAAATGCCGCGGCAACCGCAAACTGTTCGGACGGAGGAAGGTCCGTCAGATTCGGCACGACCGCCCTAATCTACTTCACCAGATTGACCAGATCGTTGGTGCGCCACTGGTCGGCGGCGGTGAGGAGTCTTCGCTGCTTGCGGCCGGCGGCTTCGGCGCGACGCTGCGCGGCGCGGACGCTGCGGGAGAGATCGACGGACAGCTCGCCGCCGACTTGCGGCAATGATTTCATCCGCAGTGCGGGACGCTGTCCAAATCGCAACAACAGGGCATCGTCGGCCGAGATGAAGAACTGATAGGAGCCGGGATCGCCCTGTCGCCCCACGCGGCCGATCAACTGGCGATCGACCCGCAGCGATTCGTTCGGCTCGACGGCGATCAGGTGCATGCCGCCGATCTCGGCAACGCCCGGCCCGAGCTTGATGTCGGTCCCGCGTCCGGCCATGTTCGTGGCGATGGTCACGGCGCCGCGCTGGCCGGCGCGGGCCACGATCTCGGCTTCGTCGGCGGTCTGCTTGCCGTTGAGAAGTTGGTAGGGGACTCGGGCGTCGTCCAGCAGTCTGGCCAGCGTTTCGCTGTTTTCGATGGTGCGCGAGCCGATCAGCACGGGCCGGCCGCTGGCGTGGATTCGCCCGATCTCCGCGACGGCGGCGCGCCACTTGCTGGCGGCGTCGGCAAAAAACCTTGTGGGCAAACGTCTCCGCTGCAAGGGACGCCGCAACGGAACCGTGGCCACGCGCAGGCCGTAGGTCCGCCAGAATTCCCAGCGGCTTTCCATGGCGGTGCCGGTCATGCCGCAGAGCATGTCGTACATGCGGAAATAGCGTTGCCGGGTGATGCGCGCCGCCGTGCGCAGCTCGCCACTGTGCTCCAGATTCTCTTTGACTTCGAGGATTTGGTGCAGGCCCTCGCTCCAATTGCGATCGGGGCAAAGCCGGCCGGTCGCCCCATCCACCAGCACGATTTTGCCGTCGTCGGCGACGTAATCGACGTCTCGGGTCAACAGCAGCAGGGCTTGCAGGGCCTGCTCGACGTAGACCGACCAGGATCGTTGCAGCCGGCAGGGGGATTGGCCGGTCGTCTGCTCGTGCGACTTGAGTTTTCCCGATCGGGTCAAACTGACGCTGTGCGCCTCGCGATCGATCAGATAGTCGGAGTCTTCGCGGAGCCGCTTGGCGACCCGCAGGGCCTCGGCATAGAGGCTGGCGTCCTCTTTGTCGGGCGAGCCGGCGCCGCTGATAATCAGGGGGATGCAGGCTTCGTCGATCATGACCGAGTCGATCTCGTCGATGATGGCGATGCCGCGGCGGGCGTGAAAACCGTGCTCCGACCGGCTGCCGCCGCGGAGGACTTCGCGATAGTGCGATCCGAGTGTGCCTCGCGACTGCGCGATGCCGGCGAGCTGTTCGCGGAGATAGTCGAATCCGAATTCGTAGCCGGTGCCATAGACGATGTCGCAGGCATAGACGGCCCGCTTCTCTTCCTCGGAGCCGTTCTCTTTCAGCAGCGCGACCGAGCAACTCAACAGGCGATAGACGGGGGCGAGCAGTTCGCAGTCGCGCTCGGCAAGGTAGGCGTTTGGGGTGGCCACGTGGACGCTTTGGCCGCGCAATCCGTAGAAGATCGCCGGCAGGGCCGCGCAGAGCGTCTTTCCTTCGCCGGTGGCCATTTCCGCGATCATGCCGCGGCAGAGCAGCATTCCGGAGATGATCTGCTCGTTGTAGAGTTCCAAGCCGACGACGCGGCGGATGCCTTCGTAGGCCAGGGCGAACGCCTCGATCATCTGCTCGGCGGAACAGAGGCCCGGTTGGGCGCGGAAGATCGCCGCCACGCGGCCGGCCTCGGCGGACAATTGCGTGTCGCTATGGTTGCGCAGGCCGGCCGCCTGTTGGCGCACGCGGTCGATTCGAGCCGGGTCGATAATGGCGGAACCGGCCGAGGGATGGCGCAGGGATGCCAGCCACTTCGGGGCCACACAGCGGGGAAAGGTGGTAGTCATGGGACAGAGCGCCATCGCGGTGGACTACGGGTATGCAAAAGAATAGCTTTTGCAATCCGCGGATCATGGAGAAAGAGCGTGTCCGGTGGGGCAGACATTCCTGTCTGCCGATGACGCGGTGTTTTCGTGGCAGACGGGAATGTCTGCCCCACCGGGTTGAGAGATGCCGGCTAAGACCGGCACTACGTACGGAAGCAGCGTCGCTTTCTACCGTCTTTGCGGAGATTGTGGATTGGCGGCGGTGGCGTCAACGGGCGGCGTGCGCGAGGTCGTTGTCTGATCGTCCGGCAGTTCCTGCACCTCCGCCCGGCCGGCATCATATTCGGCTCGGCTGCGCAAGAGTTGTTGGCAATCGACCAGGGTTCCCGTGGCTTGATTCAATTTGGCGAAGCCCTGGTTGTAACCGACCAGGGCCGCCGCATAGAGCCCTTCGGAGCGGGCAAGCCGATCGTGGGCGTTGAGTAGATCGTCCAAGAGAACGCTGGACGAGCGCTGTTCGTCGAGCGACGCGTCCCATCGCGATTTCAGATACGCGATTTCCGTTTCGTTGCCGAGAATGGCATGGGCCTGGCACAACGTTTCGCGATAGCAGGTGGTGATTTCGCGCACGGCCGTCTCGACCTCCAGGCGGACGTTGGACGTGGCCGCGGCCAATTGGCTGGTCAGTTGCAGGATCTCCAGTTGTCGGCGGTGATATTTCGCTCGGGCGGTGCGGTTGCCGAGCGGATACTCGAACGTCGCGCCGGTGGAGTAAGTGGGGCGTCCGAGCGAGAACTGATCGTTCAGCGCCCGGCCGATGTCCACGTCGCCTTCAATACCGCTGACGTAAGTCATCAAGATGAGGTTGAGCGTGGGGAGGAGTTCGTTCTTGGCTACCTCCTGGCGAACGCACGCCCCCCGCAGTTCGGCGCGGGCCTCGTTGATCTCGGGACGATGGTCGAGGGCGACGATCAGCGAATCCTGGAAGTTCAAGGGGCACGGCGCGCGCAGCGGCCGTTGCACCGGGATCAGCTCCTGGCCTCGATTCAACAGCAATTGCGGGTCGTTGATCAACGTCCGCAGTTTGGCGTCGGCGTCCAACAGCAGCGTTTCCTGCCGGACGACCGCCGCGTAGCGGCTGGCGACGGCGGCCTTGGCGCGAGCCAATTGGCCGCCCACGGCATCGACGTCGCGGCGTCCCTCCAGTTCGCGGCAGATTTCGACGCCTCTTTCGTAGAGATTGCGCTTCTGCAACAGCAGCGCCCGTTGCAGGTGCAGGTCCCAGTAAGCCTGGTAGACGTCGAGCATGAGGGTTTGCATATCTTTCGAAACGTGATCGCGTCCCGACTGGGCGTCGATTTGCGCCAACACGATCAGGCGACTGTTGTAGGCCTTGCCGGCTCCGTTCAGCAACGGCTGGGTGATGGTCAGCGTCATCCGCGCGGTTCCCTGAAGTTCCGGGGTGAACCACTGCGAATTGCTGTTCTCGTAGCCGATCTTTTCCGAGAGTTCGATTTGCGCGCCCGAGAGGCTCTTTTTTCGGATGCCGCTGCTATAGTACCAGTTTTGGTCGAGATATCTGTCCCCTTCCGTCGGAGCGATCAACTCGCTGCCGATCGGATCGCTGGTGTCAATGAACTTCGATTCGACGAAGGCGCGGAGATCGAAGTCCCCCTGCGCCTCGACGATCGAGTCCTCGCGAATCGGCGCGACTTGCCGCATCATGTGGACCTGCGGGGAGAAGCAGAGCGTGCCCAGGACGACGGACTCCAGCTCCATTTGCAGCGGAGGACATCCCGGCCTCAGCGGCCGCAAGGCTGCGTCTTCCCACCAGGGATTGAAGTTCGGCGGCTCCCGCGAGAAGTCGCCGCAGGGCCAACCAGGGCAGTCGCGGGATGCCACTTGCTGCGAGGTTGCCTGCGACGACGGGGCGGGGAAGTTCGGAATTGTCGGCGCGGGAGCAACCGTGCCGGAGGGCGAGTCGTCCCCCGCTCCGAGCGCGGTCTGCCAGGCAAACCCTCCGGTCAGCATGATGACGCAGCAGACCCACAGAAGCGAGTACTTCATGTTTTCCGGCAGGAAGGTTGTACCATCTACGGCTTGCGGAGGGGGATAGTCCCCAACTTGTCATGGTGGCCGCTACGTTGGGATTATCTCCTCATCCCGGCATTAACGGCACATTCGGCACATTATGAGTAATCGACAAAACCGGTCTTTCCGGTCTTGAATTCCAAGCCCGCTCGCTACACCTCACGGGGGTTTGGCCGGAATAACCGGCATAAACGGTACATTTTCCCAATCTTGGGATTCGCAGCGAAGGCGGGGGAGAAGCAGATAGGCCCAGCCCGCGTTTGTCACTACATAGGGACGAAACAGGCAACGCGCGAGGGGGGGAAGGACGGGCGACACTGTGCTGGGTGGGGTAGACATTTCTGTCTGCCAGATGTGTTGCCCTTTCTTGCGGCAGACAGGAATGTCTGCCCCACCTTGGTGAGAGATTCTGCTTCACCTTGATAAGAGATGCCGGAAGCCCCGGCGGAGAGAAGCAGAGCGGACTTTGCCGGTTGTGCAGGCTGGGAAGAACTTGCCGGAACTTGACGGTCGTTTCCGCCTCGGCAAGCGGCTTTTTCAGTGCGTCGAACGAGCAGCGGAAGCTAACGTTGAGGGGAGTCGTTCGCCGAAAATCGCTAGCGCGCGAACACTCACAGATCGTGCAGGCGGGCTTGCTGCTGGCGATATGTTCATCAATGGCTGGTAGAGGCTCATGAGATGCCCCGATTGTCCGCCGCAACTCGCATCAGTCTGACGCTTTCCTGCCTCTGCCTAAGCCTGCTCTTCGCTGCCCAGACGTTGGGCTTGATTCCCGATCAGTCGAAAGCCGTTCTTCAGTCGCGGAAGACGTTCAGCAAAGCGGTGGCCGCGCAGGCCTGCTGGGCGGCCCAAAAGGAGGACATCAAGAACCTCAAGCAGGAGACGGCGCGGCTGATGGAGAAGAACGAAGGGGTTCTGAGCGTGGCGATCTTGCGCGAACGGGCAGCACCTGCTGCGGCTGGGCGATGATCCCGCGCATACGCAGTCGAACGGTTCGGGCGGCTCGTCCGCCGACCGCGTGGAAATCCCGATCTACAAGGGACGGATGCCCTGGGGCAAGGTGCAAATCTGCTTCCGGCCAATCAACGGCAAAGGCTGGGCTTGGTGGTTGACGGCGCCGGTTCGCTTGATCCTCTGCCTGACGCTTTCCACGTTCCTTCTCTCGCGGCTTTATCTGAAGCGCGTCCTGCACCATCTCGATCCCTCCTCCGTGATTCCCGATCGGGTGCGTTCGACCCTTGATACCTTGGCCGAAGGCGTGTTGATTGTCGATGCCAATCAGCAGGTGGTTCTGGCCAACAAGGCGTTCGCCGACAAGTGCGGACGGACGCGGGACGAATTGCAGGGCTTGCAGATGGCAGAATTGAAGTGGACGCGGTCCGACAAGGAGGCGGCCTTTCCCTGGCAACTGGCGATCAGCCAGAATGCCCCGCAGATCGGCGCGCTGATGACGATGCAGAGCACCCCCCACCGCAAAGGCACGTTCGTGGTCAATGCGACGCCGGTGTTGGGATCCGACGGAGCACCGCGGGGGGCGATGGTCACCTTCGACGACGTCACTTCGATCGAAGAGAAGAATCAACAACTCGAGGAGATGCTGCAATCGTTGAAGACGTCGTTTGAGGACGTGCGGCAGAAGAACAGCGAATTGAAGCTGTTGGCCGCCCGCGATCCCTTGACCGGCTGTCTCAACCGCCGCTCGCTCTTCGATGCGTTTGTGGGCGAATGGCAGTCGGCCGCCGCCCAGGGGTCGTTCCTCAGTTGCATCATGGTCGACGTGGACCATTTCAAGCAGGTCAACGACGAGCACGGCCACACGGCGGGCGACGAAGTGCTGCGGCAGTTGTCGGCGGCGTTGCTCGAGGGGGTGCGGCAAACCGACTTTGTCGGCCGCTACGGCGGCGAGGAATTCTGCCTGCTGCTGCCGCGGACCTCGCTCCGCGCGGCGGCGACCATCGCCGAGAAACTGCGGCTCCGCGTCGCCGAGGCCTGCATCAACCTGAAGGTTACGGCCAGTTTCGGCGTGTCGTCCAGCGAGAGCGGCGCCGCCCACCCGCAGGAATTGCTGGAAGAGGCCGACCGGGCGATGTATCTCTCGAAGAAGCTGGGACGAAACCGGGTCACCACCTGGTCGGCCGCGGCCACCGACCAGGCCGAAGAGCGGAAGGAGGAGCCGGGGTCGCGCGCCGGCACCTCGGCGCTGCACGCCGGCGTACCCATCCAAGCGGTCAACGCCCTGATGGCCGCCCTGATTTTCCGCGATCCGATTACGGCGGAGCACAGCCGCCGCGTCGCCGACCTCTGCGTGTTGGCGGTGCGCGGGCAGATGTCGGAAGAACAGTGCTACATCCTGGAAGTGGCCGCGCTGCTGCACGACATCGGCAAGCTGGGCGTGCCGGACTCGATCCTCATGAAGCCCGGTCCCTTGACCGAGGAGGAGCGGAGGATCATGAGCACGCACGATCGCATCGGCGTGGAGATTCTCCGCGATGCTTTTGCCTTACAGGAGCTCAGCGACATTGTCGGCAGCTCGCACGCATGGTTCAACGGCAATCCCTACGAGCCGAACCTCCCGACCGGCGACGCGATTCCGTTGGGCGCGCGGATTTTGACGATTGCCGACGCATTCGACGCGATGACCTCGGACCGCGTGTATCGTAAAGCGCGTCCGCAAAAAGAGGCGCTTGAGGAATTGAAGCGATGTTCGGGCAATCAATTCGACCCGGACCAGGTGCAGCGGTTCATCGCCGTTGTTTCCCAGGATCCGCTGCACGCTCCCCATCGCGGAGTCTCGAAGCAGATGGCCCTGGCCATGGGAATTCAAGCGGAACGCATCGCCATCGCACTGGAGACCCGCGACTTCGCCAGTCTGTCGACGATGGCGGGCCAACTTCTCGCCACAACCCGGGAAGAGTGCTGGGCGCCGGTCACGAACCTTGCAGGCAAGCTGGCCGAGGCGGCGAAGAATGACCCCGACATGCTCGAACTCGTCAGGCTGACGACGGAGCTGATGCAGATCTGCAACGCCTCGCAGGAATCGTGCTTTGACGACATGCACCATGCGGTGGTTCCCGCGCTCTCGCTGGTGGAAGCTCCGGCGCCCGCCTCGCCGTGAGGCGTTGGTCGTTTCTCGGCTGCGATAGGACGGATTTCCAAGTCGGCCCAAGTCGTGCGGACGCCATCGGGGCGGCTTGACTGCGGCCCCAACAGGGGCACGGCGGCGGGCGAAACTTCCGTCCTTGCCGCCGCCGAATTCGCGTGGGAAGGGCTGTGACGGTTCTCACGGTTTGCCGGATCGTGCTTCGCTCCTATTACCGCTCTGCCGCCCCTCACTCGGATTGCAAGAAAGATAGTGTTTCAAGAGAGGCTTGCTAATTTTCGGTTAGGAAAGCCGTGCAACCTGTCTAGCAGCCGCCGGAGCGGCGGCTCACGCCAAGACAGGGCCGACGTGCCGTCGGCCGCGAAACAGATGTTGCATTGCTTCTCCAAAAACCAATGAACGTCCACCGAACGCCGCGAGGGAGTTTTCATGTTCGCCGAGCATTTGAATGAGACGATGCGCCGGTTCGTCAGTGAATTGAAGCTCAGCCGTCAGCGAAAGCAGGCCGCGGCCGCCAGGGGGCGCGCCATCGACTGCATGGAATTGGAGGACCGGATTCTGCTGAGCGCGTCTCCCATCGCGCCGCAATTGCTCGTCAGCAACACTACGGGGGGCGCACGACAGACCGCGCCGCAGACGCCCAAGGCGGTGGCCGCGGACGCCAGCGGCAACCACGTCGCCGTCTGGTCGACGCAAAACGCCGACGGGAGCTGGAGCGTCAACGCGCAACGGTTCAATTCGGCGGGCGCCGCCGTGGGAAACCAGCTTCAGGTCAGCTCGCAGACCTCGCGCGATCAGCAACTCCCCACGGTCTCGATGAACGCCAACGGCAGCTTCGTCGTCACCTGGACCAACGACAACGGCGCGACCGGTTCGGCCGACCTTTATGCAAGACAATTCAATCCGGACGGCTCCCCCAAAAGCTCGGAGTTCCTGGTCGATAGCCACGCACTTGGCGATCAGATGAGCTCGTCAGTGGCGGTGAACTCCGCCGGAGGCTTCGTGGTCACCTGGTCGAGCCTGAACCAAAGCGGCAGCGGCTGGGCCGTCTATGCAGAGCGGTTCGATTCCTCCGGCAATCCGATCGGTTCGGCCTTTCAAGTCGATGCCGCCGATTCCAACGACCAGCAATACTCGCGCGTGGCGACCGACGCCGATGGGAACTTCACCGTCATCTGGCAAAGCCAAGATGGCGACGGCTCGGGCATTTTCGGGCAACGCTTCGATTCCTCGGGCAATCCGTTGGGAGCGGTATTCCGCGCCAACAGCACCACCGCCGGCAACCAGCAGAGCGCCGACATCGCCATGAACGCCACCGGCAGTTTCGTGGTGAGCTGGTCGACCGACAATCAGGACATTTACGCCCAGCAGTTCAACGCCGATGGAACCATGCTCGGCAACGAGTTCCAGGTGAACACGACGACCGCCGACCAGGCCTACGGAACGATCTACACCGTTTCCGGCTCGGGAACGGACATTGGCAATCAGTCGGATCAAGGGCAATTCGCCTCGCAAGAAGTCGACGGCGACGTGACGATGATCGCGCGGGTCGATTCGGTGACGTACACCGCATCCAACGCCAAAGCCGCCGTGATGTTCCGCGACAGCAACGCTGCCGACGCGATCTATGCGATCGTGGCCGTCGAACCGGGTGCGGGCGTGCATTTCGAGTGGCGCGACAGCACCGGCGCATCGTTTGACGGGGCCGCGGGCGTCGGCGGCGACGCCCCCGTATGGATTAAGCTGACGCGCACGGGCAACGATTTCAGCGCGTACTACAGCATGGACGGCTCGAACTGGTTGCAGATCGGCTCGACCGTGACGATCGCCATGCAAAACGACTATCTCGCCGGGTTGGCGGTCACCTCCGCGAATACGGACGCGCTTTGCACCGCGCAGTTCAGCAACGTCGCGATCAACGGCGTACAGGACCCCACCTTGACCGGCGCCGACATCGGCTCGCCGGCGCTGGCTGGATCCTACTCGTTCACCGACGGGTTCCAAGTCGCCTCGCCCACGGTTGCGATTGACAACAGCGGCGCGTTTCTCATCACCTGGTCGAGCTGCGATCAGGATGCGCCGGGCAGTTGGGGCGTCTACAGCCAGTTGTATGCGGCCAGCGGAACGGCCATCGGCCCGGAGACACGAGTCAACTCCACCACCGAAGGAGATCAAGCCAATTCGTCGGTCGCATTCCTCAGCCCGACGCAATACGTGGTCGTCTGGAACGGCAACGGGGACGGGGGCGATTCGGGGTTGTACTCTTCGGTGTGCGATGCGACCCTGTTGGGACAGGACGTCAATTTGCCCCCGGTCAACAACGTGCCCGGCGATCAGAGCGACGGCATCAACACGCCGCTGGTCTTCTCGACCGACAACGGCAACGCCATCCAAGTCACCGATCCGAACATCGATCCGAACGATTCGTCGGTGGACGTCGTCAACAGCAGCTTTGAATCCCCCTCGGGCACCGCGTACGCACCAAGCGACCAGGGCTGGACTTTCAGCTTTTCGGGCGTCACCGGCGGTGGACCGTATGACAACAGCGGCATTCTGCAAAACGGCGCCTGGGACAACCCCAATGCTCCCGACGGCCAACAAATCGGCTTCATCGAGGGGAACGGGATGATGTCGCAGGACGTCAATTTTGCCGAAGGGGGCACCTACGTTCTCAGCCTGCAAGCCGCCTATCGCAACTACTACACCGGCAGCAGCCCGCTCAATCCGGTTGTCGTTCAGGTTGATGGCATCACCGTCGGCACAATCACGCCGGACAGCTCGGATTTTGAGGGATACCGCACCGACGCCTTCACGGTTACCGCCGGCGTCCACACCGTCTGTTTTATCGGGACGGCCCCGGACAATGAGGACAGGACGACGTACCTCGACGCGATTACGATCGACAAAGCCGAGTCCCTGGTCAGCGTGACTCTCTCGGTCGATCAGGGCACGCTGAGCCTGCCCCGCCTTAACGTCGATTCGCAAGAAAACGTCAGCAAGGGCCTGGTCTTCTCGGAGGGAACCGGTGAGAACGACACGACCATGACGTTCAGCGGCACGCTGGCCGACGTCGACGCGGCCTTGGATGGCCTGCAATACATGCCCGACGCGGACTTCGCGGGAACGGCCCACCTGCAAATCACCACCAACGACCTGGCAAGCGGCGCGGTCGGCGGCGCGAAAACCACTACGAACACCGTTGCCATCAACGTCTCCACGCCCTCGCAATATTCGGGGCTGCTGGGAACATACTACAGCCTCGATTCTTCGACGTTCACGCCGGTTTCGCGCGTCGATTCGACGGTCGATTTCAACTGGGGCAACCAAGGCTCGCCCGCGCCGGGCATCCAGGGAACTGACTGGGCCGCCACCTGGCAGGGCACGGTCACGGCCGATTACAGCGAGGATTACACGTTCTACGTCACAGCGGACGACGGCGTCCGCCTGTGGGTCAACGGCCAGTTGCTATGCGACGGCTGGCAGCCCGAGGGCGCCACCGAGTATTCCAGCACAATCCACCTGGAGGCCGGGCAGTCGTACTCGATCCGCATGGACTATTACCAGGTCACCGGGCCGGAGTCGGCCAAACTTGAATGGTCGAGCGCCAGCCAGGCGAGGGAAGTGATTCCCGCCAGCGCTCTCAGTTGCGCGAACCTGCTGGGCGAGGAGAACGCAGCGCCGGTGAACAGGGTGCCCGGCGACCAGTCCGCAACGATCAACCAACCCGTCGTCTTTTCGACGGACAACGGCAACGCGATTCAAGTGAGCGACCCGAACTCCGCGGCAGCGCCGGTATTCAGCAGCAGTTTTGAAGACCCCGGCATGAATTGGGGCGACGTTTCGGGAGGCCAGTGCGGCGGCGGAAACGAGGGGGGCTGGAATCTCACCGCCTGGGACGGCGGGGTCAACGAAAGCGCCATCGCCGCCAACGGCAGTCCCTACGGAAACCCTTACGCCCCGGACGGCTCGCAGGTGCTCGCCATCGAAGGCAATGCGACGGCCTGGCAAGACGTCACGTTCAACGAAGCGGGCACTTACACCCTCAATTTCCAGGCCGCGTACAGCAACAACAATCAGGGCTGGAGTTGGTTCAACGGCGCCAATCCAATTGCAGTCGAAATCGACGGCGTGGTCGTCGGCACCTTCACGCCGACCTCAAACAACCATTTCGACGCTTACCAGACCGACAGTTTCACCGTCGCGGCCGGCGTTCACCGCGTCTCGTTCGTCGGCTTGACAAACGACGGAAGCGACCGCGTCTCATTTATCGACCAGGTGTCGATCACCGAGAATGCGGCCGCGGTTCAGCCGGTCAACGCGAGCTCGTTGTCGTTGGTGTTCAGCAGCAGTTTTGAGAACCCGGCCATGAACCCCGGCGACGTTTCCGGCGGCGGCAATGGCGGCGGAAACGAGGGCGGCTGGAATCTCATGACCTGGGACGGCGCGAACGACGAGAGCGCGATTTGCGCCAACGCCAGCGCGTACGGCAACCCCGACGCCCCGGACGGCTCGCAGGTCCTCTGCGTCCAAGGCAATGCCACCGCCTGGCAGGACGTCACCTTTACCGAGGCCGGCAAATACACGCTCAGTTTCTTGGCCGCCTACACCAGCAACACTCAAGGCGGCGGGTGGGGCGCCGGCGTCAATCCTATTGCCGTCCAGATCGACGGCGTGACCGTCGGCACCTTCACGCCGACCTCGAACAGCCACTACGACGCTTTCCAAACCGACAGCTTCACGCTTTCGGCCGGCGTCCACCGCATCTCTTTCGTCGGCTTGACCAATGACGGCAGCGATCGCGTCTCGTTCATCGACAGCGTGTCGATTACAAAGACCGCAGACGTGCTGCAAGTGGCTCTCTCGGCGGACAACGGCACGCTCACCCTGGCGCATACCGATGGGCTGGCGTTCATCAGCGGCGACGGTGTGAACGACTCTTCGATGACTTTCCTCGGCTCGACCGACGACATCAATGCGGCGCTGGACGGGTTGGAATTCATGCCGACGGCGGTTGATTTCGTCGGAACCGCCGACGTGCAGATTACCACGACCAGTCTGGCGTCAGTCCTCAATGGCGGTCCCAAATCCACGACCAGCACCGTCGCCGTCAACGTGTCGGTTCCGTCGGACTACTCGGGACTGTTGGGAAGCTACTATAACAATTGGGATTTCACGGGTACCCCGGTTTATCGCATCGATCCCACGATCAACTTCGACTGGGGCAACGAGGGATCGCCCGCGCCGGGGACGGCAGGAACCGGGTGGGCCGCCGACTGGCGCGGACAAATCCAAGCCCCAACCAGCGGAACCTACCAGTTCCGCGTCACCGCGGATGGCGGCTCGGGCCTGTATATCAACGGCCAGTGGATTTGCGGCCCCTGGTACGGATCCGATACAGGCTCGATCGACCTCGCAGCGGGCCAGTCGTATTCCTTTGAGTTGCAATATTACCAGGCTGCTGAGGCGGGAAACGTCAAAGTCGAATGGCTCGTCCCCGGCCAGACGGATTGGGCGGTCATTCCCAGCGATCAACTTTCGTGTGCAAACTTGCTCCAGCCTGCGAATCAGGCACCCGTCAATAGTGTGCCGACCGACGTGCAGACCGGCAGCCTGAACACGTCGTTCGTATTCTCTTCGGACCAGGGGAACGCAATCACCGTCTCGGACGCGGATTCCAACTACAATCAACCGCTGCAAGTCACGCTGTCGGTCGATAACGGCACCCTCACGCTCGGCAGCACAAACTGGCTGCAGTTCACGCAAGGCGACGGCAGCGATGATTCGACGATGACCTTCACGGGTTGGGCCGGCGACATCAACAACGCCCTGAACGGGTTGACGTACACGCCGACGGTTGATTTCACCGGAAACGCCAACATCCAGATCACCACGAACGATCAAGCGCCGATCTTCGCCAACGGCGGACCGCAATCCACGACCAGCACCGTCGCCGTCAACTATTCGGTTCCTACGGACTACCAAGGACTGCTTGGAACCTACTACAACATGGATGGCACGGGAGCAACGGTTTACCGCATCGATCCGACGGTCAATTTCGACTGGGGCAACCAAGGCTCGCCCGCTCCAGGAATCGAAGGAACCAACTGGACCGCCAGTTGGCAGGGCACGGTCACGGCCGACTACAGCGGGAACTACACGTTCTACGCCACCGGCGACGACGGCGTCCGCGTGTGGGTCAATGGTCAGTTGGTGTGTGACGGTTGGAACTACCAGGGTGCGACCGAGTATTCGGGCACAATCTCCCTGGTCGCCGGGCAATCGTACTCGATCCGCATGGACTATTTCCAGGGCGGCGGCGGAGAGGTGGCCAGTCTTGCCTGGTCGTGCAGCGACGATCAAGGCAATGAGTTGCTGAGCAAACAGATCATTCCGTCGAGCAACCTCAGTTGTGCGGACCTCGTCCAGCAGGAGAGAACAGCGCCCGTCAATAGCACGCCCGGCGACCAAGCTCTCGGAATCAATACTTCGCTGACCTTCTCATCCGCCGACGGCAACGCGATCAGCATCAGTGATCCGGACGCGGAGGCTGCCGCGTTGTCCGTGCCGGTTGCCAACAGCAGTTTTGAATCGCCCACGGGTTCCTGGTACGCTCCGTACGAGGGCGATTGGAACTATTCGTACGACGGACAAGGCAACAACAGCGGCGTTCTGCAAACCGGAGTGTGGGACGCCCCGCCCGCATCCGACGGCGGGCAGGTCGGCTTCATCGAGGGCACGGGCGCGATTTCGCAAAACATTAACTTCGCCGAGGGCGGCACCTACACCATCAGTTTCCAAGCCGCCCGCCGCGACTATGATACGGGGAGCAATCCGATCTTGATTCAGGTCGACGGCGTCAATATCGCCACAATCACCCCGGACTCCACAGATCTCGAGGGCTACCGGGCTACCTTTACGGTCTCCGCCGGCGATCACACGGTCGCCTTCATCGGCGAGAATCCCGCAGGCGGCGACAACGTGTCGTTCATCGACCGGGTGGCGATCGACAAGATCGATTCCTTGGTCCAGGTGCAGTTGAGCGTCAACAACGGAACGCTCCAACTCAGCGAAACCAATGGCCTGACTTTCTCCAGTGGCAGCGGGAAAAACGACTCCGAGATGACGATGACCGGAACCGTGGCCGACATCAATGCTGCCTTGGATGGATTGCAATTCACACCGGATGCCAACTACCAGGGAACCTGCAATCTGACGATCACGACCAACGATCTGGCGCCGGCCGTGTTGGGCGGCGCGAAAACAACCACCAATACGCTCGCCATCAACGTCGCGATTCCCAGCGAGTACTCGGGACTTCTCGCCACGTATTACGACAACACCGACCTGTCGGGCGTGGGCATCCAACGCATCGACCCCACCATCGATTTCAGCATGGGCGGCTGGGGCAGCGAAGTCTCGCCCGCGCCGAGCATCCCCGGCACGAATTGGTCTGCCTGTTGGCAGGGCACAATCCAGGCCACCGTCACCGGCACGTATACCTTCTACGTCACCGGCGACGACGGCGTCCGACTCTGGGTCAACGACGCTTACGTCGATGGCTGGACTCCCCAATCGGCCACAACCTACACGCTGACGACTGACCTGGTCGCCGGCCAGTGGTATACGATCCGCATGGAGTATTTCCAGGGCGGCGGCGCCGAAGTGGCCAAGCTCGAATGGTCGGCCACCGATGCGCAAGGAGACGTGCTCCTGGCACGGGAAGTTGTTCCGACTTCGCAGTTGAGTTGTGAGAACTCGGCCCCGGTGAATACCGTGCCCGATCAGCAGAGCACCGACGAGAACACGCCGTTGTATTTCTCCTCGGCCACTGGGAACGCGATTCAAGTGTCGGACCTGGACACGATCGACGGAACTCTCGAAGTGACTCTCCAGGTAGACCACGGCACGCTCACGCTGGCGAGCACCAACGGCTTGACGTTCACCGCCGGCGGCAACGGCGCCGGCAGCATGACGTTCACCGGCGCCAAGTCCGACATCAATGCCGCCTTGGACGGTCTGTGCTACACTCCCGCCGTCAGCGAGACCGGGGAGTACATCTCCGCGGCCACACTACAGATTACGACGAACGACATGGCGACGGCGATGACCGGCGGGGCGAAAACGGCCGTCTCCACGGTCTCGATCGCCATTGCCGCCCCGCAGCAATACAACGGCTTGCTCGGCACCTATTACAACAACGCCGATTTCACCGGAACGAGCTGCCAACGCATCGACTCGGCGATCGATTTCGATTGGGGAGACGATGGCTCGCCGATCCAGGGAGTCGATGGAACCACCTGGTCGGCACGTTGGCTCGGAACGATCACGCCGGAACAGACGGGAACCTACACCTTCTACGCCACGGCGGACGACGGCGTGCGGCTGTGGGTCAATGGCCAGTTGTTGATCGATCACCTGGACAATACCGGCGCCGATACCTACTCGGCCACGATCGACCTCGTGGCCGGACAGAGCTACTCGTTCCGCATGGATTACCAGCATATCTCCGGCGCAGCCGACGCAAAACTGGAATGGTCCGTTGCCGGCCAGCCCCCCGAAGTGATCTCCGGTGAAGATTTCTGCACGGCGGACGAGACCCCGCTGAACGTCGTTCCCAGCGAGCAGTTCGGCATCGGAACACAGCCGATCGTCTTCTCCGAAAGCTCGGGAAATGCCATTGGCGTGGTTGAAGCACACTACGACGGGCAGCCGCTTACCGTGACGCTCACCGCCAGCAACGGCACTCTTGCCCTCGGCGGCGAGGACGGCCTGACCGTCGCCACTTCGGACGACTCCAGCACGATCACGCTCACCGGCTCGCTCGACAACATCAACGCCGCCCTCGACGGACTCACCTTCACGCGGCAAGACGGTTGCCTGGGCACGGCGAGTATCGAGATCACCTCGACGAATCCCTGGCCGAGCGGCGGCCCGCGAAGTTCGACCGATACGATTCAGATCGGCGCCGTGCAATCGAGCAATGCGGGCCTTGTGGCAACCTACTACTCCGACACTTGCTTGGGCACCCCGGTCGCCACTCAGATCGACGCGGCCATCAACCTCAACGGCAGCGGCGGCTCTCCGGCCGCGGGCGTCGGTTCGAGCAACTGGTCGGCTTGCTGGGACGGGCTGATCGAGACGCCGCAAACCGGCGCCTACACCTTCTACACCACGACCGATGCCGGCTGCCGTCTCTGGGTGAACAACCAACTGGTGATCGACACCTGGGGCTCGCAAACCTCCGCCACCAACTCCGCCACGATCGACCTAGTCGGCGGACAGCAATACTCGATCCGCATGGAATATCAGCACTTCAGCGGAACGGACTTGGCAGAACTGGAATGGTCCGGCCCCGGCCAATCCCGCGAGGCAGTCCCGGCCGGCGTGCTCTCGCACCAGGACCAATCGCCCGTCTACTACTTGCCCGGCGAGCAGACCACCAACGAGAACACTCCCTTGGTTTTCGACGCCGCCAATGGCAACGCGATCACCGTCGGCGACGTCGATGCGCAGTCCGGCCTGCTGCAAGTTACGCTCACGGCATCCAACGGCGCGCTCACGCTTGGCGACGTCTCGGGGCTGAGTTCCCTGGCCTACGGCCCCGACAACGCCTCGGTCACGTGTACGGGACATCTCGCCGACATCAACGCGGCGTTGCAGGGTCTGACGTTCACCCCTTCGACCGACCACAACGGCGGCGCGAGTCTGCACATCACGACTACTGACCTTGGAACCGGAAAAAGCGCCGACGATTCGCTGCCGATCACCATCGTTGCGATCAACCAGCCGCCGACCATCGGGCTGCCCGATTCGCCGACGATCTACGACTATCAGACCCTGACCTTCTCCTCGGCCACCGGAAACGCGATTGTCATCGGCGACCCGGACATCGATCCGCAAACGTCGGCGGTGACGGTGGTCAACGGCGATTTCGAGTCGCCGAACGTCGGGGTGGGATATTACACCGACCAATACCACGGGCCGGCGCCCGGCTGGACACTCATGCCTTTCTACTGGACAAATGGAAACACGGTGGCCAATTCCAGCGGACTTGCCGGCAACGGGGCCGGAATCGGCAATCCCAATTCGACCGACGGCACGCAGATCGCTTACATCCAAGGCGCCGCCAATATCTCGCAGAACGTCGATTTTGCCGAGGCGGGCACCTACACGATCAGCTTCCAGGCGGCCTATCGCCAGTACGGCGGACAGCACGCTTTCAGCGTCCTGGTCGACGGCGTCAGCGTCGGCACGTTCAATCCCGACAGCCTCGATTTCCGCGGTTACAGCGCCACCTTCTCCGTTTCGGCCGGCACGCATTCCATCACGTTCCAGGGGGCGGCGGAGGGCGGCGACAAGACCGCGTTTATCGACCACGTCTCCATCGCCAAGACCAGTTCTCTTGTTCAGGTGAGTCTGACCGTGGACCACGGCACGCTGAACATGGCCGAGACGAACGGACTGGTGTTTCTCTTTGGAGACGGCGTCGACGACGCTTCCATGACGTTCACGGGCTCGTTGGCCGACGTCAATGCGGCTCTGGACGGTCTCCAGTTCACTCCCTTCGCCGGTTACATGGGAACGGCCAACCTGCGGATCACGACAAATGACCTGGGCAACGCCGGTCTCGGCGATCCCAAGAGCACTACGGAGACGTTGGTCATCAATTTGCTCCACGTCAACGATCCGCCCTGGAATGCACTGCCATCCACAACCCAGGGAACCTATGGGAACCAACCGATCGTCTTTTCCACCGCGGGCTCGAACGGCATCACCGTTGGCGATGACGATGCCGGCAACAATCCCATTCAAGTAACATTGACCGTGAGCGACGGCACCCTGACGCTAAATACCACCGACGGACTGACGATCACCGACGGCGCCAACGGCTCCGCCGCCATGACCTTGACGGGGACGATCGCGAACCTCAACGCCGCCCTAGACGGGCTCTCGTATACGCCCGATGCCGGCTACATCGGAAGCGATGCACTTCAGGTTCACACGGACGATTTGGGCAACTGCGGTGTCGGAGGGGCGAAAACGGCTGACGGCACGGTGAATATCAGCGTGCTGGGTGGCCCCGTGGTCAACTCGACCATCGACGGCACCCAGCAGACCTCCTGGCAAAGCCCCGAGGCGGTGGCCGCGGACGCCAACGGCAACTACGTGGTCGTTTGGTCGAGCAACCAGAACGGCAACGGGTGGGACATCTACGCCCGCCGCTTCGATGCCTCGGGCAACGCCCTAGGAGGCGAGTTCCTGGTCAATTCGGAGCAAACAACCGGCGACCAGATGTACGCCACCGTCGCCATGAACGCCGACGGCAGCTTCGTCGTCACGTGGACCGACCTCAACGGCGTGGGTGGCTCCGCCGACGTCTACGCCAAACTCTACAACGCCGACGGCTCCGCGAAGGGCGGCGAGTTTCTGGTCAACACGACCACCACGGGCGACCAGATGTATAGCTCGGTGGCGATGGACGCCAACGGCGGCTTCGTCGTCGTCTGGTCGAGCCAGGGCCAGGACGGCGACGGCTGGGGCGTGTACGGGCAGCGGTTCGACGCCTCGGGAACCGCCGTGGGGGCGGAGTTCCAGATCAGCACCGACGTCGGCGACCAGATGTTCGCCCGCGTGGCCATCGATGGCGACGGGGACTTCGCGGTGGTCTGGCAGGGCCGCAGCGAAGGCGGCAACTGGAACGTCTTCGGACAACGCTTCGATTCCGACGGCGACGCAGTTGGCTCGGAATTCCAAGTCAACACGACGAGCACCGGCGACCAGGACAACCCCAACATCGGCATGAACGCCGCCGGCGATTTCGTGGTCTCCTGGACCAGCGATGGCCAAGACATCCTCGCCACGCAGTACAGTGCGGATGGCTCCGTCGACCCGACCTACACGCTCCAGGGCTGCGGAACCGACATTTGGGGCAACTTCGACCAGTTCAATTACGCCTACACCGACGTCAGCGGCGACGTAACCATGACCGCCGAAGTGACCTCAGTCACCGACACCGGTTACTGGGCAAAATGCGGCGTGATGTTCCGCGACAGCCTGGACCCTGATGCCGCCAGTGCGATGATCTACGTCAATCCCTCGAACCTCGTCGTCTTCCATTGGCGGCTGGCTGACGGGCAAGACTGCTGCGACGTTTACTCGCCCGGTCCCATCGACGGCACGGTCACGGTCAAGCTGGTTCGTTCCGGCGACGACTTCACCGGCTACTACAGCACCGACGACGGCGTCACCTGGACCCAGCTTGGCACGACGCAAACGATCGTGATGGGCGATGCGATCAAGGCCGGACTGGTGACGGACTCGAATAACGCCAACGTCGCTTGCGTGGCGACCTTCAGGGACGTGACCATCAACGGCAGCAAGGATTTCACGTTGACCGATCAGGACGTGGGCGCGCCGAACGTTGCCGGATCGTGCGTGTGCAGCAGCGAGATTCAGGTTGCCGGGGCGAACGACGACGTCTACACCGTTTCCGGCGAGGGGAACGACATCGGCGGATCAAGCGACCAAGGCAATTTTGCCTCGCAGGACGTCAGCGGCGACGTGACGATCATCGCCCGCGTCGATTCGATGACCGATACGGAGTTCAATTCCAAGGCCGCCTTGATGCTCCGCGACGGCCTGGACGCGGATGCGGCCCACGTCCTGATCGCCGCCATGCCCGGCCAGGGGGTAACGTTCCAGTGGCGCAACAGCGCCGGCGAGTGGTTCAGTTGGACGGCGGCGGACAGCAGCACGAGCTTCGACAACATGGGACCGTTGTGGCTGAAGCTGACGCGCGTCGGCGACGATTTCAGCGGCTATTACAGCAAGGACGGGGTCAATTGGATCCAAGTCGGCAGCACGCAGACGATCGTCATGAGCGACACGCTCTGCGCGGGGCTGGCGGTCAGTTCGCTCACAGACGCGTCGCAGACCACGCCCGCCCTTTGCACCGCCCAGTTCAGCCACGTGACGATCAACGGTTCGAGCGACCTTGCGTTGACCGACACGGTGCTCGGTTCGCCGGTGATGGCCGGAAACTGCTGGCTCGGCGATTTCCCGGTAAACTCCATCGGCGCGGGCAATCGCGACTATTCGGCGGTGGCCGTGGACGATCAAGGAGACTTCATCGTCACCTGGTCGAGTTTCGGCCAGGATACGCCCGGCGAATGGGGAGTTTACAGTCAGCGATACACGGCCAACGGAGTGGCGGAGGGCCCGCAAACCAGGGTCAACATCACGACCGACGGATCGCAGACCGCTTCGTCGGTCACGGCGCTTTCGCCCGACAACTACATGGTCGTTTGGAGCGGCAGCGCGCCGGGCGAGGACGCGGGGGTCTTCAGTTCCGAGCAATGTCCCGTCGGGCTGGTCGCCCAGTACTACAACAACATGAATCTCGACGGCACGCCGGTCGCCGCCGAAGTCGCCCCGAACGTCAATTACGATTGGGGCTGCGAAGACTCGCCCGCCCCGGGAGTCATGGGCGCCGAATGGTCTGGAACCTGGTCGGGATTGATCAAGGCCAACACTTCCGAAACCTACACCTTCTACGCCACCGCAAACGATGGAGTCCGCGTCTACGTCAACGGTCAGTTGTTGATCGATGGTTGGAATGACCAGAGCGCCACCACTTACACCGGCTCGATCAACATGCTGGCCGGCCACTGGTATCAGATCGTTGTGCAGTACTATAACAACAGGGGTTGGGAGAGCCTCGAACTGGAATGGTCCAGCCCCAGCATCGCGCGTGAAGTGATCCCCTGCACGCAGTTCACGCACTCCAATCAAGCTCCGACGGTCACCGCGCCCGCTTCCTTGGGCGCAACGGAGAACCAGCCACTGACGATCGAGGACTACGTATCCGTGCCGGTCGGAAACAGCAGCTTTGAAGACCCCAGCGGCCGCGCGTATGACTACCAGTACGGAGGAAGCTACGGCGGCTGGAACTTCGATGACCTCACCTGGTCGTCCACCGGCTCGCCTTGCAGCAGCGGCATCGCATCCAACGGCAGCATCTACAACAACCCCGATGCGGTGGACGGCTATCGGACCGCTTTCGTCCAGGGGACCGGGCAGATCTCACAAGACGTCGACTTCGCCGCGGACGGCGAGTACACCATCAACTTCCTGGCCACCTACCGCGACGCCTACGGCGGCGCCAATCCGATCGACATCCTGATTGACGGCGTAAAAATCGCCACGATCACGCCGAACGCCACCTGCTATCAACCTTATCAGACCGTTTCCTTCATGGTAACCGCTGGCACGCACACCGTAACCTTTAAGGGGGAGACCAACGACGGAACGGATCGGACGTCGTTCATCGACGACGTGTCGATCCAATCGGTCAACGGCAACCCTCTGCGCGTCGGCGACGTCGATTCGACCGGCAATGAGCCGCTCACCGTCACGCTCTCGGTTACCAACGGCAGCCTCAGCCTGAACGGCACGGACGGTTTGACCATGTTGGCCGGCAGCGGCACAGGCGACTCTCTAATGACGTTCGAGGGCACCGCGAGTTCCATCAATTCGGCCCTAAACGGTCTGGTATTCATGCCGGACACAGATTTCCGCGGGCAGGCAGTTCTGCAAATCGTCAGCAGCGACACGGGCGGCCTCGGCGGCCCGCAAACCACGATCAAGACCATCGACATCGACGTGACCGGCCCGAATCTCCCGCCGGTCAATGCCGTTCCCGGCGACCAGGGCGTCGACGAGCATCAAGTCTTGACCTTCTCCGCTGCCGCCGGCAACGCCATCAGCGTCAGCGACCCGGATGCGGGCGACCTGCCCGTCCAAGTCACGCTCACCTGCACCCACGGCACGCTGACTCTTAGCAACGTTGGCTCCGATAGTGGATTGACGTTCTTAGCGGGCGACGGCAGCAACGACACGACCATCACGGTGCAAGGAAGCATGACCAACATCAACGAGGCGCTCGACGGCTTGCAGTTCAAGCCCGAGGACAATTACGACGGCCCCGCCACCTTGTCGATCGAAACCAACGACCTGGGCCATTGCGGAACCGGCGGCCCGCAGACTGCCAGCAGCGCCGTTACGATCCAGGTGACCGCCGTCAACGATCCGCCGGTCAATTACGTTCCTTCGCTCCAATACGCCTATACCCAGTACCCCCTGACTTTTTCCGACGCTACCGGCAATGGAATCCACATTACCGACCCGGATGCCGGCGATTTTCCCGTCCAAGTCACTCTCTCCGTCGATCAGGGCACGTTGACCCTGGGCAGCACCGATGGCCTGGCGTCGGTCACGGGCAACGGAACCGGCACGATCACGATCCAGGACAGCATGGCGCACATCAATGCCGCTCTCGAAGGCCTGCAATTCCAGGCCAGGGACAATTTCCAACGCAACGCTTGCCTCACGGTCAGCACCGATGACTTGGGGCACTGCGGCATTGGCGGCCCCAAGACGACGATCAACACGATTGCCATCAAGACGAGTTTCGCCACCCCGCCCACGATCGGCGTGCCCAGTTCCGTCAGCGTCGATGAGCATCAGTCGGTCATTTTCTCGCAAGCCAATGGCAACGCGATTTCCGTGAGCGACCCGCTTGTCGGCAACCTGCCCGTCCGCGTGACCTTGAGCGCCGATTTCGGCACGCTCTCGTTGGGCAGCGTCAAAGGTCTGACCTTCGCCCCCGGCAGCGGCCCGCAGGGAACCACGATGACGTTCACCGGTACGCTGGCCAACGTGAACGCGGCGCTGGACGGCATGAAGTTCACGCCCTACGATTCGCAAGTTGACGCCACCACCGCGATCCACATCAGCGTCAACGACCTCTCGCTGGGCTACGTCGGCGGCTACGTGTCGCCCGATGCGGTGAATTCCGTTTCCGTCGGTTTGATCGCCGTCAACGACCCGCCGGTGATAACGATGCCGCGGTTGTCGGGAAGCGACCCGATGCGAATCACGTTCTCCTCGGCCAACGGCAACCCCATCCGCGTCAGCGATCCGGACATCGGCAACAACACCGCCGATCTGACCATCAAGACGAACGACAGTACCTTTACCCTGGCCTCGACGGAAGGACTGCAAATCCTGGGCGGAAGTCCCATGCAAAGCACGTTTATCATGGTGCGCGGCACGATGGACGCCATCAACCACGCCCTGGACGGTCTGTTCCTGCAATCTTCCTCGCCGAATGGCGGCATCCAGCTTACGGTCAACGATCGCGGCGACGTCAACTACCAGGGCATCGGCGGCGCGCAAGAAACCACCGAAACCCTGTACGTGCAACGGATGATCGACCCGAACTTCCAACCGACAAACAGCGGCGCGCTGTTCCAAACTCACATGGGCGTGATGAATCAGCCGGTCGCGATGCTGGCCGCGACCGGTCCGCTGCACGACTCCCAAAGGAGCGCGAAAACAGAGCAGATCGATCGTGCCCAGGTCAACGCCTTGCTGGGAACGAACGCGGTGCAGAATATGATGCTGCAGCGCTTCGACGCCGGCGGCGGCGAGCGCGCCGCCGCGCGCCTCGTGCGTAACGGCGACACTCGACAGACGGCCGACATGAGCGACGTCAAGGACGCCAAGCTGGTCAATGAGGTTCGGTTCTCGGCGGACATCCAGAACGCGAACGAACCGATCCAGGAGGGTTCGGCCCTGCGCCGCGACGAGAGCATTCTGGTCGGGCTGGGCGTCGTCTCCGCCGGTTATCTGGCCTGGGCGTTCAACGGCGGCTCGCTCCTGGCGGGAGCCCTTTCGGCGACCCCAATGTGGATGCCGTTCGACCCGTTGGCCGTGCTCGATTTCTCCGACCGCGCCTCGAAGTCGGCCATCCCCCTCTTGGCAGGCGAGCCCGGAATGGCCGGAGAAGAGAACCTCCAATCGCTGCTGGAATGACTTGTGGCGCAGGGGTGGACGTTCCTGTCTGCCCTGTAAGCGTTCACGGCCCGTTGATCGTAGAAGCGGCGTCTCGCCGCCTTTGGCCGACAAACGGAACGCAGGATTGCCAAAAAACGCGGCGAGACGCCGCGTCTACTGGCCCGTGGACGATTACGTCTGCCCTAATGGGTTTTGACAAACAAAATCGGTAATGTGACTGTAGGGAACGCCCTCCGCGGCGTTCCGGGCGGCGGAACGGGATGGAGCCCGTTCCCTACAGCGCCGGCATGTCGCCACCGGTTTTGTTTGTCAAAATCCATCAGATGTTGGCTCGGGCTAACTTCCGGCCGCCGGCTATTGCTGCAAGAAGCGTCCCGGACCAGCTTTTCGCGCCGGCAGCTTGACGCAACACGCCTGGACAATTACGATTTGGGGGTCGCCGGGCCTGACGGCGGACGTTCGAGAGCGTTTCATCAAATTACAGTGGAGGGGCGATTAGCTCAGTTGGTTAGAGCGCCACGCTTACACCGTGGAAGTCGGGGGTCCGAGTCCCTCATCGCCCACTTGAACACTTGTACACTCTTGCAACCCCTGGAAAACACTGGGGATTCCAGGGGTTGCTGAGTTTTCTTGCCGGGGGTGACAAGGGGTTTCGTGCAATTGCTGCACCGGATTCTGCACCGCCTGTTTCGACGCCTGCAAGAAGTGTTCGTCGGTCACTTGCAGATAGTGCTTGGCCGCCACCGCTTGGCTGTTGCCGATCCACTGGCAGACGACGTGCATGGGGTAGGTTTCGGCCAACTCCGTCTGCCGGGTGGAACGTAGGTTCTGCCACAGCTTGGGCCAGGGCGTCAGCCCAGCCCGCTTGATGATCTTCTCAAGTTTGGTTCGCAGGTTTCTGTCGGCTCCTCGATAGCGGGTGATTACCCATTCCGTCCCCGGCTCGGCTTGCTCCCAAACCTCCTCAAGGTACGGCCGCAGTTCCGGGAAAATGGGAATCTGACGAGATTCGCCGCCGACGTGGTGTTCCGTCTTGGGGCTGTGGACCGTGATTCGGTCGCGTTCCCAATCAATATCGCCCCAACGTAGCCCGAGGTGCTCCGAGGGACAGCGTAGCCCGCCGAACCGGCTCAGAGCGAACAGCAAACGCCATTGGGCGCTGGGGCAGGCGTCCAACACCTTCCGGGCTTCCTCCCGAGTAATGAAGTAGTACCGCTTGTCGTTACGCCGCACGGCCGCCACAAGGTCCACAAAGGGATTCTCGCCAATCAGCCGCCGCCGCACCGCCGCCTTGAAATACTGCTTGGCAATGCCGCACCGCCGCCGCACCGTGTTATCCGCCAGCTTTTCATGGTCCAAGAGCCACAGCCGCCAAGCATCGGCGTCGCCCGCTGTGATTTCTTGGAGGGGCTTCTCCGCGCCGAAGTATTCGACAAGACACCGCCGGGTGTGCCCATAGACGATCGCCGTCGCCGGCTTAACGTCGGCACGGGCTGCGATGTAGGAATCCAGAAAGGCCCCCAGCGTGGCCCGCTGCCGCTTCGGTATCAGCCCAACGGCTGCCAGCTTGTCGGCAAGTTGCATATCGAGGTCAGCCACCCATCGAGCCGTTTCGCCGTCCAGAGCGCCGCCGGTCAGCAGGGCCGCCGCAAGATGTTCCACGCGCACTTGGACCGATTCGGCCAGCCGTTGCGACACCTTGCCCAGCCGAATCGACCGCCGCTTGCCATCGCTACCGACAAACTGAATTGTCCGCCGCCCGTTGGGATCGCGTGATATGCTTGCCATGCGTCACCCGCCTTTCTTCACCCGCGTTTCTTGTTCGGTCGCAACGTGCAACCCGATACACTCGGCCAGCTTGTCGAGGGTGTCCATCGACAACCCCACTTGTCCTTGGACGAAACGGCAAAGGACTGCCGCGTCGATACCCGTTTCCTTCGCAATCCGATAGCGGGTTTTGCCGCACGTTTCGACAGCCGCCCGGATTTCGTCGCTGAATTGTCTGGCTTGTTTCTTCGTCATGCCCATGATTCTATCGAATAATTGTTGCAGTGTCAACTAGCCCTTTTCGATTCTCGCCGGGTGGCAAACCGTTGCACGCTTTTGCAATTCCACCTTGCGCATCTTCACACCCATCAAGGCCCTGTAGCTGCCCCTGTACAAACCGATTGCCGCCAAGGTTGTTGTATCGACCGGCACCGTAGAAACGCAACCGGGCGCAATCCTCGGGGCCGGTTTCCGCTGTTGTGACTGCTGCCGTAACCGGGCCGCCCGATTCGCCAATTGCAGCGCCTTTTCGAGGGTGTCGGCTTCGCACACCCCGCACCGCTGCCACCCAAGTAGGTCGGTCCATTCCTCCAAGCTCCCACACTTCGGGCAGGCCGGGCCAGGGAGTGGTAGATCATCAAAAGGGACCACCTCGGGGATCGCTGGGTTTGTGTTACCGTTACCAGCAGCCAGCAGCGCCATAATCACCGCCTTGTTTGCCAGCAGTCGCCGGGCTACTTCGTCGGCAGACTTCGGCCCACGAATTACCAGCCGGTCGCCGTCCACTGTGACGGTGAGCCCCGCCGCTCGCCCCTCGGATAGTAGGGTCAGCCCGTCCATTCCGTCACCTCATCGTCTAGTGTGTGAGTGGAATTGGAATTGGCGGGTATTTCTGCGCCCCACCCGCCCCATCGACCCCAACACCTGATTTTTCGGGACGGAGCAATGGCGACCCCTGCGCCCCCGTTGCGTCCCCACCATCGCCATTTGCGCCCCCATCGACCCCACGGGGCTCGATATTTCCACGGCTGGGGCACGTGGGGCGGGTGGGGTCGATACTTTCCCCCTCTTTTCTAACCAGGCTTATTGCCTTTCTCTTCGCCGTGCCGCGGCCAATATACCCCGTGGTGTCCACTTCGATGCCCGTTCGTCTGAGATTGGGGGCGAGCCGCTTGACAATGCCGGCCAACGCCCGCGCTCCCTTGGGCCAGCCGTGGAGTCGGCGAGTCCGATCGTCGGCCTTGGCGTCCAATGCCGCCAGTAACTCGGACGCCGTGCCGGTCCACTCAGCCGTGGCTTCCATTAGCGCCAGCAACGGGCCGGCCACCGGGGATGCCTCGATTGCTAATTGATTTGCGCCCTGCCTGTTGCCCGAATAGGCCGTGATGAACGTGCCGTCAGCCAAGCCCAGCGCTCGCTCGCCAGCAGTCGCCCACAAGGCGAAGTCGGCCATGCGCGGCAATCGGGACAACTTAACCGCCGGCAACCGGCGCATCGCCTCAGAAACCGCCGTCAGCAGTGCGCCGAGAATCGCTGGCGCGGCAGCATCAAACGCCGCCCAAAACTCGGCCTCTGGCAGCCGTCGATCTTCAGGGATCGTTGGGAGCGTCAGCAGTACAGAACGATCAAGCAAGTCGCTCCGCGTGGCCAAGTCCTCGATTCCGGTCAAGATCACCGGCCGCATGGCGTCGAAAATCACCTCCTCGTTGTCCGTGTACAGTTCGCGCGTTGCGAACCCGCCGCCGGTACTGAGCCGGCAGAGCGCATCGGACAGCCAAGCCGGGACGTGCGAGAGGTTGTCAAACGCAAGGACTGCGCCGTTGCTGGCAGCAATCATCAAGTCGCGCGGTTCTTTCGGTTCGCTCCGCAACGGTGCGCCACTGGGATCGACCAGCGCCCGCAGCGCACGGGCTGTGGTGCTCTTGGCCGATCCTTGCTCACCGTGAAGGCATAGCACCGGATACGGGCCACGGGGCCGCATGGCAGCCAACAGCCAGCCTAAGAGTAGGGGCCAATCCTCGTCAGTTACGTTGACGAAGGGACGAAGCTCGTTGATCGAGCCGCCGCTGACCGGCACGGGCAGTGGCAGCATCCCCTTGGCGCGGCGGAATCTAACGGGATGATCGTTGCCCAGCCGCCACTCTTTGGGCGTTACAACCACCGCCCGCCAAGCCTTATCGCAGAGATCGACATACAATACGCCTGCTTGTTCGGCCAGGCGCGTATGCACCAGATGTTCGCGCCCGGGGCAAGCCTGACCCGGATATGCCGGCTTGAACTCCCCGGGCTGCGCGAACAGGGCCATTCCCTCTAGCACGTTGACGGCCGATTGGATTGCCTCGCTGCCAGCCGCGCTCTTGAAGGCGCGATAAAATATCTGCGCCAACCACTGCTTAAAAGCCTTGCTGCGAATGCGATGATGTTCCAAGGTGTTCTTTCCAGTTCCAGGCATTGTCGCGTAGGCAACGTTGTCGGGGGTGTGCCACAGCTCTCGGCAGTTTGACTCAGCCAGTCCAACCAGCTTTGTTGACTGCGACGCCTCTTTTTCGTTTTCCTCGTCGCCGCCGGCCGCTTGCAACAGTTCGACCTCAATCGCTGTCGAATCAATTCCGGGCCGATCTTTGGCAACGGCAGCCGCAAAGGCTGCGCGGTCCTCAGGTTCACTGGCGTCGATTCGCGCAACGTGCAATGTCTGGCCGGCCAGCGTCGCGGTGTACTTTGCTTTGCCGTTTTTCAATCGGCCGCGCTCGATCGTCAGTCCTTGCTTATCGTCCATGATGCGCCTCCCGTCGCGTCCGTCGCTGCACGCGCACCGTGAGTTTGTGAATCGGGGCCGCGTCGATTGCCTGTCGCACGTCGGCCGCCGTCGCCCCGCTTCGCCGCCACTCCCGCGCATCTTTCACGCCCAAGGGCGGCGCGATGATTCGCACCGATGCCGCGTAGGCGACCAACACGGCCGCCAAGGTTTCCGCGCCGCGTTGGCCGGGCGCGTCGGTGTCGGCCACGATCACCACGCCGGAGGGCTTCAGTGTGCGCACCAACTCGACCAGCAGCTTGACGCCGCCCGTGCATGACGGGCGACCGACTACCGAGAATCCCAAGTCGAGTAGGGCCGCCGTGTCGGTCGGCCCCTCGGCAATCAGCAGCAGGCCGTGGGTGTCGATGCCCACGGGAATGAACAACCCTTCTTTCCCACCCTTCACACTCAGTTTGCGATTGTTCGGGTATCGCAGGCGCACGCCCAGCACCTTCCCGTCGGCATCCCGCATGGGAAAGCACCACGCCCGTCGGTTGCCCAGCCAGCCGATGTCAAGTCGGTTGAGGCTGGACACAGAAACGCCGAGACTTCCAGCCAGCCGTTCAACTGCCATCGGCGGGGCTGCCGCCCATGCTGCCGTGGTCAAGTCCGTGAAATCGGTGGCTGTCGCCGCGTTCATCTTGCGGACGGCAACTTGAATCGACCGCCGCCACGGCGCCCACGTCGGGCCGTCATTGCGCAGGACGTGAAGCCAGCCGCCTTCGCCGCACCGCTTCGCCGATTCAGTCCGCGCACAGATTGCAGCCGTCGGCGAATCCTCGGGGCCGACGTACATGCACCAGTCGGGTTTATCGCACACCGGGCACGGTCGCCGCTTGCTTACCCGCTGCCATATCGAGTTACTTTTCATCGCAGCGCCCTCCATTGCAGGGCGGGCAACCGCGAGATACCCAATCGGCGTACGCGCGCCTTGAATAGCGAACCGTGCCCTTGCCGATGCGCAGCGGGGGTGGGGAAATGCCGGCCGTCGCCCAGCCCCACGCCGTTCGTTGTGAGACACCGCAGAGCGCCGCCACCTGGGGCAACGTCAGTAGTTCCGGGCCGGTGTCGGGGATGATGCTACTTTGCATAGGACACCTCTTGCGGGTCGCCGGCCGCAAACGCCAAGATGTCTTTTCCGAGAACGTAGGACCGCCGGCCAATCTTCCGCACCGACAGGCCACGCCGTCGGGCTTGGCGTAGGGCATAGGTGCCCAGCCCCAGCCGAGCCCGGATTTCCGCCAACGTATACATGCCATCGGCGTGAATCTCGCCCGCAACGTCGGGCTTTTCTTTACAGCAACTCATGGCTCTTACTCCGTTGTTTCTTGCAGCCGCACCACGCGACCGCACAACAGAAATTGAACCTGCTAGGGGTGAAAGAATGAAACGCCCGCCAGTTCGTTCACGCAAACGGCGAGGTTCAATCACAAGAAAGCCCTTGCAAACAAGGGCCATTCCATCGGAAAAGACCCCGATTCGATGCCAGAGAATTACTGTGAAAGAATTGAATTCTTTCACGTTCTTTCACGATTGCCGACTCTTCCCGGACTTGTCGGCATGTTTCTCAGCTTGCGATTTCACCTGCCGGGCAAGGTCCACACCTATTCCATACTTTTCAGCAACCGCGTCAATGGTCAACCCCTTTCGGAAGTCGGCCGCAATCCTCTTGTTACGTGCTTGGACCTCAGGGTCTTTTGGTCGGCCGCCGCCTCTTTTCTTCCCGTCTTTCCCGTTGTTTTTTTTCAGTTTCGCGGCTTCCGCGTCGATGAGGTCGGCAACAGGCCCACACGCATTGCGCCACTGCTCGGAAGGATGGCCGCTCTGGTCGGGCAGTAGATACTCAGCAACTCGATGCCATATGGCACGTTTCCACTTATATCGCGGGTTTCGGTCAGCCTCGTTTCGTTGGCGTTGGACTAGCAGCCGAAGTCTGTCATATTCCGGTCCAGCAAACGCCCCCAATTCCATTGCCTTCCAGAAAAACCCGCCACAGTCATCGCAGAAAGGCCCCGGCAAGTCGTTCTTGCCAACCTCCGGCATAGCGCGAATGGCTGCCGCAATGTTGCGCAGCGGTTGGAAGGAAGAAGAGACAACCATACACTTCGCCTTTCGGTGAAACGGGCCGGACCACCGGCAGCGCCGCGCGAAAGGCAGGAGAAACGCGCCGCCGCCGGGGTCCGCTTGGCCGGGGTGTTGCAACATCGCGGCCGTCCCGATGCCTTTATTGTATCGACGCCTCGCACATTGGGCTACCGGGCGCGCTGTTGTCGCCAAGCGTAGCCGAGTAGGCTGAGGGCACCGATGCCAAGGAGAACGAGGGTGGAGGGCTCGGGGATGGTGATCGTCGCCTCCAACGGAGTGTTGCCACTAAGGAAACCACCGTACACGCCAAAGCTGATCGTGTCTCCCGCTGCGACGGGGATGGAAAGATCAAAGGCCCCGGAATCCGACGCACCCCAAAGAGGCGAAGCCCAATTGCCATTCTTGAAGATGCCGACTTGCATGATGCCTACGTCTCCCGGCAGAAACTGGCCTTGAATGGCGGTATCGCTACAGTCGGCGGGAGCGGTCCATCGTGCGATGCTCATCTCACCGTCAGGGCCGGGATGCAGAGACAATTGACCAAGCAGAACAACAGAAAGGGGTGAACTTGTGTTCTTCCAAATCTGCGGGAATCCATCAGTCCAGGGGGGCGCAGTATGGAGCGGTCCAAACCAGCCCGGATTACCATCCTGGCTGAGTTGGTTCGGGGTAGGGTAAAGCTGGAAGACTCCATTATTGAGCCATCCATAGCTCCAAGCATCGTTGGGATTGCCGTTGGCATTGCTGAAGTCCGCATTCACGTCCCAGATGGTCTCTGCAAGAGCTGAACCTGTCGTCAGAGCGACAAGGCCCATGAACCAGAGAACCAGAGTCAAAACTCTCATCACAAATCTGCTTTGACGTTGGGGGCGATGAATCGCCCTGGAATGAAAGAACCGAGAAACACAATCTGCTATCAACCGTCTCATCGCGCACCTGCCTTTCAAGTTGTGGGCGACATATCGCCCGGGGATGAAAAAACACGAAGCCCCCCGAACATTTCCTGACACGAGAGAAGCCGGTTGCAACTCGGAACCAACGGAGGATGGCACCTGCGCCGCCTTACGCAAGATGCCTGAAACGCAACCCCGTCAGCTTAACAGACCAGCCAGCAGTTTCCATAACCCGGATTCGGGGGTGCGGGGGGGTGGTGCAGCCTTTCGCCTCGTTACTACGGATGCGCGTTTCGCAAAAACCGCCGGGCCGCTAGTCTGACGGGGCCGCCGTGATGGTGGGGGGGGCTGACCTTCGCGGGGTCGCGTGGCCATTCGCCGTAACCACGTGACCGGCCTTTCGCCCCGGGCCTGGCGCGTGTCGCCGCGTCGGCTGCCGTAGAATTGCCCAATTTACCTACTTAAAATTCAGCGTTGCGGATTAGCTTTTCGTCTGTTCAGCAGCCGCCGTCACTATTGCCACTACTTGCCGCCGCACTGCCTCGGGCAGGTCGCGCCATGCGTTGACGACGGCCATCAAGTCGGGGTCAGAAAGGGCCATTCGTGCGCCAACTGCACCGGATTCCGCACCGCCTCTTTGAGGAAACCCCGTATTCCCCGAGGATTTCGCGGGGTGTTCGAGTCCCTCATCGCCCACTTGGTTTCCCCCGCGTCACTCGCGCCAGCTTGTCTGAATTCCCCATTCTTCCATCCTCCGCTCAAACGCCGTGAATTCCCCCTTGTCCTAACGGTCAGGTTTGGGTATCTCTACGCAACCTTATCGACCGCGGGAGAACTCCCGCGCGCCGTCGGGCGTAGTAAAGCCATCGAAAAGACGTTCAACCCCAGCGGAAAGGGCCACGGATGGCCAGCCTGCACTCCTCTACGCGCAGAACCGCCGATCTCGGCTAGATGGCATTTCTCACCACGCGCGGCGCAGCGGCAACAACGTACCTGGTGGGGCGGACATTGTACCTGCTGGGGCGGACATTCTTGTCTGCCGGAATAAACGCGGCAGCGGTGGTAGACAGGAATGTCTGCCCCACCACATCACCGGTGGCAGACAGGAACGTCTGCCGCACCACATAGAATACGCCCTGAAATGTCTGAGCCTGGCGACGTTTCTTGTTGCGATTGCCTGCGCGCTTCCCGACGCGGCGGCTCAAGTCGGGCCGCAATTGACGGCTCCGCCGGCCCGGGCGGTTCCCCCGCAGGCCGTGCCCCCGGTCGGTCCCATGCCGAATGACTCCTTGGCCGCCGCCTCTCCGGCCGACAACGTGGTTGATGTGAAAATCGCAGGAAACAAGTCGATACCGCTGGCGAAGATTTTGCCGAGCATTCATACCCGCGCCGGCAGGCCGTTTAACATTGAATTGATCAGGGAAGATGTCCGCCGGCTTGATCATACCCGTCAGTTCGTCAGCGTGAACACCTACTGGCAGCAGGTTCCCGGCGGCCGCGTCGTGATTTTTGCGCTCGTCGAGCGTCCGGTCTTGACTGACGTGAAATTCATCGGCAGCCAAGAGATTCACGTGAAAACGCTGCGAAGGGAGACCGGGTTGAAGGTGGGCGATCCGGCCGATCCCTACACGATCGAGGAGGCGCGGCGGAAGATCGAAGACCTTTACCACAAGCGCGGCTTCAACGACGCGATGGTCTGGATGCTGGAGGGGAGCAAGTTCGAGGATCGCCGCGCTATTTTCGTCATCGACGAGGGGGTCAAGCAGCGGGTGTGGAGCACGACCTTCGTCGGCAACATGATCGACAGCGGCGATCGGCTGCGGACGCAGATCGACACGAGCCGCCCGTTCCTTTATCTCTTCGGCGGCGAATACGACAGCAAGAAAGTCGACGAGGACGTGAAGAAGCTGGCCGTCTACTACCGTGCGCTCGGCTTCTTCAATGCCCGCATCGGACGCGAAGTGAAATTCAGCGAGAGCGGCAAGTGGGCCAATATCCAGTTCGTGATCGACGAAGGGCCGCGCTACAAGGTTCGCAACGTCTCCGTGATCGGCAATAAGAAATACACGAACCAGGAACTTTTGGCCGACTTGAAACTCAAGAACAACGAGTACTTCAATCAGACCAGCATGGACGCCGACATGCGGTCGCTTGGAGACAAATACGGAGGGGTCGGCTACGTCTTCGCCGACATCAAGCCCGAGCCGCGGTTTCTGGAAGAGCCGGGCCAACTCGATCTGGTCTACAGCATCAGCGAGGGCGACCGCTACCGCGTCGGCAAGATCTTCATTCGCATCAAGGGGGAGTATTCGCACACGCAGGAGAACACGGTGCGAAATCGCCTCTTCTTCAAGCCCGGCGACATCGTCGATATTCGGCAGATTCGTGCCAGTGAGGTGGCATTGAAGCGATCGGGTCTATTCGAGAGCAATCCCGCCCAGGGCAACGCGCCGAAAATCAGCTTCAACGCCCCCGACCGTGAAGGCGGTAACCCCGAGGACGATGACAGACAACAAGTCGCCGATAAGCCCCAAGGCGGCCGCCGCTCCGGCACGAGCTTTCGCGGCCAGAGCCCCGACGGCGACTCGCGCGATCGAGAACTGGACCTGACGCTCGATTGCGGCCGCTACATCGGCACGCGCGAAGATCCTCCCGCTCAACCTAACGAAAACCGTGATGAACGACAGAACCAGCAGCAACCGGCGGCAGCCCAGTCGGCTTGTTTAGCCGAAGGGGCCGGGGATCAAGGGTCAGGGGCCAGGGTGCAGCCGGGAGAGCCGGCGACGCCCCCCGATGCTTCGTCCGCTCCTTCGGACCTTGTCCGGCAGACGCAAGAATACACCGAGGCGCTGTCGCGGGCGAAGGCCGAAGAGCGTCCGCGATTGCAATACTTGGCGCCCGACGACGGCTGGCAGAGCCGCCCGCTGCCGTGCAATTCGGCTCCCGGAGATTCCCCGTATTGTGGTGCAGCCGTCCCGGCTGCCCGTGCAGACGCCCAAGCAGGCGGGACGCCTGCACCACAAGGCGCTTTCCGCCAGTTGCGATGGACGGCCCCGGCGGTCGCGCAACCGCAAGGAGCGGCGGACGAAGACGTCTGCCGGAAGGCGCTGGAGTACTCCCAAGCTGTATCGCAAGTCGGAACCGGGCGGGAGTCGCGCGATCGCGTGATTCTCACACAATACACGACCGAGACCAGCCGGGCCAATCAGGCCAGCGACGAATCGCTGCGCTGGTGGGCCCCCTCGGAAGCCGCTGCGGCGAACGCCGAGAATTCGGCGCCGGCAACGTCCGCTCCCGTACCGCCGCCCTCCGGCAATCCTTCTGCGCCGCCGCCCTACGGCAATCCTCCCGCGCCGCCGGCAGCGCCGGTGACGCCGTCGCCGAAGGTCGGCAACGATCAATGGCCGCGGCAGGGGCCCGAGCGGGTGGTGAACGGCCCGAACGGCCCCTACGTGCCCGGTCCGATCTTTGGCGAGAACTCGCCGTTCCGCGACGGTCCGCCCGATGGCGGCCCGCCGCCGCGGCCGCTGGGCATCAACATCAGCACCGAGGAGACGATGACCGGCCGCTTGATGTTCGGCGTGGGAATCAACTCGGACGCGGGCCTGGTCGGCCAGGTCGTTTTGGACGAGCAGAATTTCGATTGGACGAGATTTCCCACCAGTTGGGAAGACGTTCGCGACGCCACGGCCTGGCGCGGCGCCGGGCAGCGACTGCGAATCCAGGCCATGCCGGGCACGCAAGTGCAAAACTACTCCGTCACCTTCCAAGAACCCTACATGTTCGGCTCGCAGGTGAGCATGTCGCTGAGCGGATATTACTATAACCGCATCTACAACGAATACACCGACCAGCGGCTGGGCGGCAGCATCGGTTTCGGATACCAATTTACCCCCGCGCTTTCGGCCGGCATCACGTACAGCGGGGCGAAGGTCAACATTACGAATCCGATCGACCCGCTGCTGCCCGACCTGGCCGCCGTGGTTGGCCGAGATCTGGCGATGCACACCTTCCGGTTGTCCACGAGTTTGGACAAACGCGACAGCGCCTTTCTCGCCACCGAGGGGTATTTGGTCGAAGCATCGATCGAAGAGACGTTGGGCTCGTACGAATATCCGCGGGCGCGGCTTGAACTGCGGAAGTTCTTCACCCTCTACGAGCGGCCCGACGGCTCGGGCCGGCACGTGCTGAGCCTATCGGCCCGCGCCGGCTGGGAGGGCGACAACACGCCGATTTACGACCGCTTCTACGCCGGCGGTTTCTCGACGATCCGCGGCTTCCAGTTCCGCGGGGCGTCGCCGCAGGAGATCGGCCCGTCGACTGGCGACAACATCATCGTCGGCGGCGATTTCCAACTCCTCGCTTCGGTCGAGTACCTGTTCCCCATTACCGCCGACGACATGGTGCGCGGCGTGGTCTTCTGCGACAGCGGCACGGTCGAGCCGACGATCAACGATTGGTCGAACCGCTATCGCGTGGCGCCCGGCTTCGGCCTGCGAATTTGCGTGCCGATGATGGGCCCGGCGCCGATCGCCTTGGACTTCGCCTTCCCGGTCTCCTGGCAACCCGGCGACCATAGCGAGATGTTCAGCTTCTTTGTGGGCTTCGAACGATAGTGCCGGCTGTAAGAGGCGACTCCCGTCGCCGATTGGGCAGTCGGCGCCTGCCCGGCCGAGCGTCGGCGACGGGAGTCGCCTCCTACAGTTCAATACTTGACGAGACTGACCGTCTTGTACTGCGCGATGCGAGCGGCGCCGTCGCACTCGGCCAACTCGATCAGGAAGGAGCAGCCGACGACCACCCCGCCCACCTTCTCGACCAGCCGGCAGCAGGCCTCGACCGTGCCGCCGGTGGCCAAAAGATCGTCGACCACCAGCACCTTCGCGCCGGGCGAGATGGCGTCGGCGTGGATTTCCAGGGTATCGGAACCGTATTCGAGGTCGTAGCAGAGCGATTGCGTCTTGGAGGGGAGCTTGCCCGGCTTGCGGATCGGAACCAGGGCGGCGTTGAGTTCCAAGGCCACGGGAGCGGCGAGGATGAATCCGCGGGCCTCGGCCGCCGCCACCACGTCGATCTTCGCCGTGCGAAACGGATTGGCCATATCGACCACCGCGCGGCGAAACGCCGGCGGATAGGCCAGCAACGGCGTGATGTCGCGAAAAAGGATGCCCGGCTTGGGAAAGTCCGGAATACTGCGAATGTAATCGGCCAAGTTCAGATCGGCGGACATAATCGCTCGGTGGTTAGGATCAGTGGGACAATAGCCGGGAGCTAACAGCTCCCGGAATATAGTTGAACATGCGATCGCTCTCCGGGAGCTGTTAGCTCCCGGCTATCTTCCTTCCTGAGCCATGGCTTCCAATCGCCGCCAGTGTATCACTTCCCTGCCTTGACCGCCACTCCCATCACGTCGACCGGCTCCTCGATCGTCAGTTTCTCGCCGAGCGTCGCTTCCAGGTTCGGCAGGTCGTAATGCAGCAGCGAGCCGTGGATCAGAGCGGCCATGATCGCCGGGGTGTTCACGCGGTGGTGAACGACGTTCGCCCAGGAGATCAACATCCGGCGGAGCTTGACGCTGTGGAACAAGCCCGGCTCCAGGGCGGCGGCGTGCAGCGCGGGAATGCCGATGTTGCCGACGGCCACGAGGTCGATGTCGCCGTTCGGGCCGCCTAACGTCTGTTCGAGCGCGATCCTGGCGCAGACCAGCGCGTCTTCCGCCCGCATCCCGACGACCGAGCGGCCTAGCATGTAGGCGATTTGCGTGTCTTGAAAGTCGGAACCGAACAGTCCGCTGGTGGTCGATTGCGTTTGGCCGTTGCCGCGTAGATCGACCGCCAGCACCGGCTGGTCGGCGAGGACCAGTTTTTCGATCGGGCCGCCCACGCCCGCGTCCGCGGTCTTTCCCTTATCGTGCAGGTAGAGCACCACGCGGCCGCCGTTCGCTTTTTCGGGCAGGAAGAGCAGCGCCGGCAGCGCGACCCCCTTCTCCGGTCGGATCACGAGCTTCTCGATCTTGTAGCCGCTGCGGCCGATCGTGTCGAGCGTCTCCACCTGTGGTTTCGGCAAGTCGGCCAGCTTGCGGACGCCGGCCACCCGCCGCACCTCTTCGAACAAAGTCTTGCGGTCGACCGACGCCCAGGAGGACCCACGCCGCTTGGCCAACCGGTTCTCGCAGTCTTCGTTGAGATCGTAGACCGAACGAGCGCCGGGCAGCGACATCACCTTGCTGTCGGGCGTGCAGGTGTACTGCTTCTCGCTCAACAGTTCGATGCTCGGCTCGACGATCACGCGGTCCTTGTGCTGGAGCCATCGCGACATCCAACGCGCCGCCCCCTCGCGTTGAACGGTATCGTAGTTGTGTCCGGCGTCGTTCTCCAAAATGTCGACGCGCTCGGGGAATCCCATGCGCGTGAACAGGCGTTTGGCGTAACGCAGGCTGTCCCAGGTGCCGCCGACATCGAAGAAATCGTGCGTGGCGCACATCTCCAGCACCGGCGATGGAGCCCGCATCATGATGAAGTCTGCCTCGTGCGGGCCGGCGTTGAGTTGGTTGAAAATCTGCTGCTCGGCGTCATCGGCGCCGCGAAGCTCCATCTCCCGCTCGGTGCTGGTGATGTAGCAACTCGGGGCGGCGGCGCGGATGCGGTCGTCCAGCGACATCAGGTAGCAGGTTTGCGTCGCCCCGCCGCTATTGCCGGTGCAGCCGATGCGTTTCCGATCGACCTCGGGCCGGGATTGGAGATAATCGATCGCCCTCATGCCGTCCCAGATTTCAAAGAGGGCGGTGTTGCGCCCAACGGGATGCTGCACAGGCCGATCCGCGTGTGGGCATCAATGCCCCAAAAGTCCGGCCAGCCGTCCTTGCCCATGTATTGCCCGCGCTCGCCCTGATCGATGGGATCGAAGACGAAGGCCGCCATGCCGTTGAGGGCCAGCAGGGCGCCCATCGTTTGGTAGGCGGCGTAGCCCTTGGCCTCAAAGGCGTGCCCGCAGGGCACCAGCACGCCCGGCGAGCGCGATTTGGAACGCTTTGCCTCGGGCAGGAACAGCAGCCCGGTGACGTAGTGCTTCGGCTGGCTCTCGAAGACAATCTTTTCGACGCGGTAGCCCTTCCGCGCGACTGTGCCGACGATCCTGGAATTCAGCGGCGTTCGTTCCGGCAGGCCGCCGACGGCGCTGATGAAAGCATCGTGATACCGCTTCTGATATTCGGCGATCTGCTCCGGCGTCTTCCGCTTTTCGTAGTCGTCCTTCCAGCGATCGATCGCCTGCTTCACCTGGCCGGTCAGATAGCGGTGCATCATGAGCGTCGGCGCTCCTCGTCCGATCGTCTCCGCCGGCACGTTCAGGTCTTCGCCGCGCAGGGCGGGCGTTACGAGCAAAGGCAAGAACAGCGCCGCCAGGCAATACATCAAGCGTTGCATGTCAGAATCTCCTTGGAAGTGTAAAACGTCACTGGTTGGGGTGGCAGTTGTACTGCCACTCCCGAACTTGCAGTCATTTCCCAGGGGTGGCAGGAATCTTATAACCCGGCAAGGCGATGATTTGCCCTAGCAGCCGCTGCCGCTCCTGGACGAACCGCGGGTCGAGCGGAGAGCCGTAGCTGCGGAGAAAATCGTCCCAGGCGATCCCTTCCTTGAGCCCGCTCAGATCGGGCAGAAAATCGCGGACGAGAAAACCCTTCTCCAAACGCTCCAGCGGGACGTGGCCGCCAACAACGGCGCCGGCGAACAGGATGCCGGCCAGGTCGGCCGAGTAATCGGCGAAACTGAAACCGCTGCCCCCGCTGCGCGAATCACTGATCTCCTTCAGCGCGCCGGCCGCCTCGGCGTTCTTTGATCCCACGAGAGCGGCAAGCGCCGCCGAAATCGCGAAATGTTGGGCCGAGTCGCGACGCCCGCGCATCGTCGGCGCGCCGAGCAGCGCCACCCGCGTAGTCCGGGCCGAATCGGGCTCGACCTGCCGCCAGTACGCGCCGATGATCGGGAAGTCCCGCACCAGCGTCGAGTCGTCCAGGGCGACGCCAATCCCCAGCAAGAATGCAGCGGCCGCGACGTTTTGCGGGAGTTTCCTGGCGGTCGCCGCCGCTCGGCGAACGTACAACTCGGTCAGTTGATCGCCGCTGAGCCGAACGGCGCCGACGCTGCTTTTATCGGGCAAGAGCCGATTGTCGGCCGCGGCGTCGCTCACCGCTTGCACCACAGCCCGCGCGCCTGCCAGCATGGTTTGCAGACGCTCGGACGAATTGTTGGGCACACCGACCGGCCCATCCAACATGGCGAGATAGTGCGGCGCCGCCGGATCGTTGGGCAGCGCGGCGGCGAGCGTGCGGTACAACGGCCGGAGCTGCTCCTTGGCCTGCGGCGAAAGCTGCGACAGATGGCCGACCGGATGTTTCCGCAGCTCGTCGCTGACCACGCGGAGCACTTCGGCGTTGAGGGGGTCGAAACTAATGTGAAAAGCGCGCGCCCGCGATTGCCGATCGGAGATGTCGGGGCGCATGACCGACTTCGGCTCGGCGGAATGGGCGGCCCCCAAGTAATGCCCCAACTCGTGAACCAGGATTTCCAGCCGTTCGGGCTCGCCGATCTGCCGGCCCCACTCGCGGATCAAAACGTAGGGGCAGAACGGCCCCTTCGCTCCGCCGATGTGCTTGTCCTCTCGCAGCGATTGGTATTGCGCGGTGAAGCCGATCACCAGTTGCGCCGGCGGCGGGCGGACCTTCTGCATGAACTCGTCCATCAGTTGGCCGAGATCGTGCAGTTGGTCGCTGGAGGTCCAAGTGGCGACCTCGACGACCTGGAACCGCACGCGGCAGCAGCGTTCGATGATGTCGGAAGCCGCGGCCACCCGCTCCCGATAGCGTTTCTCCCAGAGCCGCCGCACGGTCGGCTCCTTGTTGTCGGCCAGAATCTTCACGGTGATCGTGTACGGTGTCTGCGCGGCGGCCGGCGAGGAGAACGCCCCGGTGGTGACGGCCAATGCGATCGCGATCAACAGTCCCCGCCACGCTTTCATCTCGACTCCAAGGCAAGAGGCAGAACAAGGCTCGTTGAACTCTATTGTACCAGAGCGGCACAGTGAAACAAAAGAAGCAAACCCCCCGTGGCAGCCGGGAGCTAATAGCTCCCGGAAAGCGGGAGAATCCGCGATTGTTCTCCGGGAGTTGTTAACTCCCGGCTATTCGATATTCTCACGCGGGTTTCGGCAGCAGGCCGAGGACCATGGGGCTGGGGCGGGCGATGACGTGGGCGGCGATCAGTTTTCCGAGATCGGCGACTTTGAGCTTGCCCGCCTCCACCGCCGCATTGACCGCCGCGACGTCGCCGCGGATGATGACCGTGATGTAACCGCCGCCGAGCTTCTCGCGGCCGACGACCTCGACGTTCGCCGCTTTGCACGCCGTGTCGATCGCCTCGAACACGGCGGTGAAACCTTGCGTTTCGATCAGACCCAGTGCGGAGATATACTCTTGGCTCATGGTGCGCCCCTTTTTTTGGCGGGCATCGGTTGATAATCGGGAAAGAAGACGACCTCTTGTTCGATCAGCGGGTTGGATTCTCGCGGCGCGATGATCGCGGCCGCTGCCCGCGGATCGCAGCGGGGGATGACGTCGACGACCGGCGCGCCCCCCATCCGCTCGGCCACGCGGCGTCCGGCCTCGACGGCGATGCTCACGTCCGAGGTCTTGCCGGCGATCTTCGTCGAGACGCCGTAGAAGTCGTTCAGTTCGCACTGAAGCACGCGGACGTTGGCGGCCTTCTCCATCGCATCGATCGCCGCCAGCGTGGCCGACAGGCCCACGGTCTCCAACAGTCCGACGGCCTCGTTCACAGGGCACCCCGTTGCCGCAATGTTTCGAGGACGGTGGCCGCGATATGGCTGATGCGATCCTGCTCGACGTTGCCGGTCCGCGGCGGGCAGCCGCCCACGGGCCCTTCGACGTAGCCGAAATCGGCCAGGATGCAACGGAGCACGTTTTGCAGCGTGAGATAGTCGATCTTCTGCTTGTCGCTCTGCGGCTGGCGGCTCCGCCCGACCTTGAAGCCGCGGAGCTCGACCGCCGCCCGAAATCCCTCGGGAAAGTCGGCCGAATAGAGCATCGTGTCGAACAATTCGAGGATGCGATACTGCAAACGCATCGCCTCGTCGATCTGCCCGCCGCGGACCAGGTCGTAGAGCTTTCGCGTCAGCTCGGGCACCACGCCGGCGTTGGCGTTCGTGCCGCCGTCGCAGCCGATCAACAACATCGGCACCAGCACCGCGTCCCAACCGGTGAGGAAAACGAAGTCGGGGCGAACGGGCCGCACGGCGGCGATCATCCGCATCATGAAGGCCAAATCGCCCGACGAGTCCTTGATGCCAATGACGCGGTCGAACTCGGCCAGCCGGCGGATGGTGGGAACGTCGATCGGGCTGGCGAACATCGGAATGTTGTAGAGCGTCACGTCGATCGGACTATTCAGGGCGATTTCGCGGAAGTAGGCGTAGACCGACTCGGGACAGAGCTTGTAGTAGAACGGCGAGACGATGGCGACGGCCCTGGCCCCGTAGCCGGCGTAGGTTTCGCACGCCCGCAAGGTCTCGCGGATGTTCGCTTCGGCAGCCCCGGCCAACACGGGCACGCGGCCGGCCGTCTGTTCGCAGACGATCTTGATGATCCGCTTGCGTTCGTCGGCGGTGAAGCGGGTGAACTCGCCGGTCGAGCCATTGGGATACAGCCCGTGTACCCCCTTCTCGATCAGCCAATCGATGTAGCGCCGCAGTTCCGGCTCGTCGATTTCGCCGTTGGGCTGAAGCGGAACGACGTGCGGAGTGAATATGCCGTGAATCTTCTCACCCATTATCCTCATCCTCTCCTGGATTCAGCGGATGGCTGTAGGAGGCGTTTCCAGACGCCGACAGGAGCGGCGCGCGGCTACGAATCGGCGACGGGAGTCGCCTCCTACAGGTATGGATCGGCGGCGGGAGTCGCCTCCTACAATCTCATTCTTCCACCCGCTCTCCGTCATCATACCACACTAGCCCACTTCCTCAACCACCGGATTGGTCAGCGATCCGATCTTCTCGATCGTCACGGTGACGACTTCGCCGGGCTTGATGAACCGCGGCGGCTTGCGGGCGAAACCGACGCCGTGCGGCGTTCCCGTGAGGATCACCGTGCCGGGCAGGAGCGTCGTGCTGCCGCTGAGGAACTCGATCAGCCGCGGCACGTCGAAGATCATGTCGTCGGTGTTCCAATCCTGCATCACCTCGCCGTCGATGTCCAACTTGATCTTCAGCGCGTTGGGATTGGGAATCTCGTCGGGCGTAACCAGGCAGGGGCCCAACGGGGCGAAGGTGTCAAAAGTCTTGCCGCGGCACCACTGGCTGCCGCCCCACTTGCCCTGCCAATCGCGGGCGCTGACGTCGTTCGCACAGGTGTAGCCCATTACATATTCAAGTGCCTTGTCGCGCGAGACGTTCTTGCACTTCCGCCCGATCACGACGGCCAGTTCGCATTCGTAGTCCACTTCGTTGCTCCGCAGATGCCTCGGCAGCACGATCGGATCGCCCGGGTTCTGCACGGCGGCGGGCCCCTTCATGAACAACACCGGAAACTCGGGAATCGGGGCATGGCCCTCTTCGGCATGATGGCGGTAGTTCAGGCCGATGCAGAGGAAAACGGCCGGCTCAATCGGGGCCAGCAATTTGCCGATCTTCACGCGATTGCCGCCGACCGAGAACTCGCCGAAACCGTCGCCGCTAATCTCCAACGCCGTGTTGCCGGCTTGGAGCCAACCGTACTTGACTTGCTTGTTGGCATCGAGGAAACGAACGATCTTCATGGGAAACGACCTTTGGAGATGGAAAGGAACGGTGTGATAAACGCAAGGAACACGACCTGTTGGGGTGGCAGTTGTACTGCCACCCCGAGTTTGCGACGGCGCTAGGGTGGCAGTACAACTGCCACCCCAACAGCGGCCTTACCTTCTTTTCTCTAGTTGAGGATGCTGGCTTAGAACTCGCGGATGTAACCGGCCGTCCATCCGCCGTCGACGGCGAGAATGTGGCCGTTGGTGTAGCTGTTTTCGGGATCGGCCAAAAAGAGGACCGCCACGGCGATCTCGTCGGTCGTTCCCGGCCGGCCCAACGGAATGTGGGCGAGCATCTGCTGCACCGACGAACTGAATTGCCCATCGGGGCCGTAGAACAACTGCTTGGTGCCCTCGGTCAGCGTCGAGCCGGGGGCCACGCCGTTGACCAAAATGCCGTGCGGGCCGAGCTCCAACGCCATCGCCTTCGTCAGGTTGATCACCCCGGCCTTGGCGGCGATGAACGCGCATTGCAGCCGGGCCGGCACCAGGCCCAAGACCGACGAAATGTTGATGATCCGGCCGCTTTGCTGCTTTCGCATCACCCGCGCGGCCGCCTGGCTCACTTCGTACAGGCCGGTAAGGTCCACGGCGATGATCCGATCCCATTCTTCGCGGGGAAACTCGTCGATCGTCACGCGATGCTTCCACGTATTGACGCCCGCGTTGTTGACCACGATATCGAGATGGCCGAACTGTTCGACGATCCGTGCGATGCCGGCGTCGATCTGGTCGCGGCGGGTAACGTCCATCGTCAGGGCGACCGCGCCGGGCTGCCTGGCGGCGGCCTCGCTCGTGTCGTCGCGGTCGGCATAGACCACGCGCGATCCGTTGACGGCCAGCCGGTCGGCAATGGCCAGGCCGATGCCCCGCGCCGCGCCGGTTACGAGACTCACTTTGCCGGAAAGGTCTGCTTTCATGGGAATAGCTCTTGTTCGATGGTCAATTGTAGGAGGCGACTCCTGTCGCCGATTCGAGGGTTCAGGGGCCAGCCGCATGTCGGCGACAGGAGTCGCCTCCTACAATCGGGGGCTCCTACTTCTGATACAGGAAACGTTCGCCGGGCCGCAGCAGCAGGGCTTTGGTCTCGGGGCTGTAGTGCTTGCAGGCATGGACAAAGCCGGCCGGATCGCCCGCCCCTTGCTCGGCGAACGTCCAGAAGTGGCAGGGAATCGCGCATCGCGGCTTGACGGCCTGCACCAGCATCGCGGCGTCGATGTGGTTCATGTTGCCGAATACGCCGTTGATGCACGGCAGCAGCAGGTCGGGCAGCAAGTCGGCCAGCGGCTTGTGCAAGTTCGGCCGAAACGCCGTGTCGCCCGTGCAAAAAACGCGGATTCCATCGACCTCGACTACGAAACACAACGCCGTCTCCGAAAAATCGCCGTGATCGGCCGCCGCGGTGTGAAGCATGACGTTGTCGAGATCGTAGCGGCGGTTCGGCTCCAGCAGCACGAGGTTGTCGGCGGCGACGCCCGCCGCGGTCAGCCCGGGCGTGCAACCGGCCGGCGCCGCGAAACGGCAGGCGGGATTGTTCCGCGCGATGATCGGCACGGCGTCGATGTCAAGATGATCGGCGTGTTCGTGCGTGATCAGAACCAGGTCGGCGCGGACGTCTTCGGCGGCAACGGCCGGCGGCGACAGACGCTTGAAGCCGAAGAGCCGCTCGACAACGTCGGAGAGATAGGGGTCGAGATAAATCAGCTTGCCGGCGGGCGTCTTGAAGGCGAACCCTGCTTGCCCCAGCCACCAAATCCCGAGCGAACCGCTCGGCACCGCGGCGTCTAACATGGAAAGGCTCATAATGTTTCAGTCCTGTTCAGTTCGAATCGATGCGTGCTCCTCGCGCTCTGCGTACGGAAGCCATCAGGCCCAGTTCACCTCACGCGGAGCGTGAGGAGTACATTCTCCTCCAATATTCTTTACACACGCTAAATCGAAATTGTCGCACCGAGCAGCTTACGGGCGACGGCGTCGATCGCCTCGCGGCAGCCGCGAAACGCCCACACCTGCGAGGTCTCCTCGCTCCGCGTCGGATCGGGAAGGGCGCCGATGGCCGGGGCGTGATACTCCAACTCGCAGAAACTGCCGTACTCCGGCGCGTCGACGCGGCACATCTGGAAGGCGTAGCCGTAATCGTCGGGATCGTGCCGCTGCACGTCGATATACTCGCCCGACGGATTGACGAAGAAGTTGCGAATCACGAGCGAGAAGCGATCTCCCCGGGCGTAGACGTAGCCAGCGCGGCCGCAGACCGAGGCCGCCTTCAACGCGATCTTGTGCGAGCCGCTAAAGTCGATCCTGACCCGCAACAAATGCTCCTCGATCTTCACGCTCTCGGCCGGAACCTGGCCGAAACATTTTTGCGGCGTCGCGCCGCTGTAAAGCGGCACGAGCATCTCGCCGCCGGCCGGGAGTTGCAGCAGATTCCAGATGCCTACGCCCGACGGCGGTGTCGCCAATCTGTCGAGCGATTGCAGCGTGACCTTCTGCGTGTATCCGGCGTATTCGACCGTCGCGGCAATCGCGGCAACGTCGCGCTCGTGGCACAACGGGTTGGCGGCCGGACCAAACCACTTGCTCAGCCGTAAGTTGACGTCGCGGTTCGCTCGGGCGAGATGTAGTTTCATTTGGCGCGAGAACTGGCAACCGCCGTCGATCCGCTCCAGGTCGTAATCGCTCATGTCGAGTTGCCGCGGCTGCAAGTAGGCGTTCGAGTTGGCGTCGGGAAAGAAGGTGTCCCACTCGGGTGCGATCCAGGTGCGGTCGCCGCCGGTGTTGTGCCAGCCGTCGCTCGTCAATAGCGACCGCGCGGTCGCGTCTTGCTCAAGCCGGGGGTTGTTCCAGTAGAAGCTCTCCCCGCTTTGTGTCGAAAACAGCCCCAGCACCCGCGCACCGTAGGGAAACATCAACATGCGAGTGCCGTCAGAGGTTTCCAAGACTTCGAGCCTCTTGCCGGCCGCTTGGATCGTCTGACACAGTCTCTTGAGCATGATCTTCTCCTTCGGATTCGCCGACCGAATTGTACGCCTCACGTTCCGCGTTAGGGACGTGATACTCTGTTGCCTCACGCGGAGCGTGAGGAGTACGTTCTCATCATCAGATCAACGCTGGATTCTGCCGCTGGCGTCGCCGCCCATGAGAGCGAGGATTTCGCCGAAACTAACGAGGTTAAAATCGCCGTGGATCGAGTGCTTCAGACAGGAGGCGGCCGCGGCGAAATCGACCGTCTCCTGCAAGTCCTGGTCGGTCAGCAGGCCGTAAATGATGCCGGACGAGTAGGCGTCGCCGCCGCCGACGCGATCGACGATGTAGTCGATGTGGTACTTGCGGCTCGTGTAGCAACGGTCGCCGTCGTAGAGCATGCCCGACCAGTCGTTGGCCGTGGCCGAGATGCTGCCGCGAAGCGAAATCGACACGTATTCAAGCTGAAACGTCTCGTGGAGTTGCGCGGCCACGTCTTCGTAACCGGCGGTGCTGATTTGCCCCGCGCGGACGTTCGTCTCGTGCGCCTGGATGCCGAAGACGGTCTCCGCCTCTTCTTCGTTGGTGAAGAGGACGTCGACGTACCGCATCAGATCGGTCATCACCTCGCGGGCCTTCTCCGGCGACCAGAGCTTGCGGCGGAAGTTCAGGTCGCAACTGACGGTCAGCCCGTTGCGTTTCGCGGCAGCGCAGGCCTCGCGGGTAATGTCGGCCACGCTGTCGGCCAACGCGGGGGTGATGCCGGTGAAATGGAACCAGTGCTTCCCCGCGAAAATCGCGTCCCAGTCGAAATCGGCCGGCCGCAGTTCGGTGATCGAACTGCCCTTGCGGTTGTAGAGAAAGGTGGAGGGCCGCTGGGCGGCGCCGGTTTCGACGAAATAGATACCCAGGCGATCGCCCTTCTTTCGCACGTGATCGAGGTTCATCTGGAACTGCCGCAGGTAGCAGAGGCAGGCTTCGCCGACGGCGTTGTCGGGCACGCTGGTGACCATGTAGCTGTCGATCCCCAGCGATTGCAGGGCGACGCCGAGGTTCGCCTCCGCGCCGCTGTAGATCACGTCGAACTGCCGCGCCTGCACGATCCGCTCGTGCCGCGGGGTCGATAGCCGCATCATCAACTCGCCGAAAAGAACGACTTTCTTGTCGCACTTGATCTGCTGCACGCTATTTGCCCTCCTTCCGGGAAAACGGGGACAGGCACCTTTTGCCGGAACGGCCCTTCGGGTGCTTCGCACAAAAGGAGCCTGTCCCCGTTTTCCTTCTGACCTGCTGCACGCTACTTCCCCTCCTTCGCGCCGCGGACGATCTGGATCATTCGTGCCGCGTTCTCCGTGATTTGAGCGTACTGCCGGGCGGCGATCAGGGCCTTGTTCACCAAATTGGTGCCGGCGCCGACGGCGATCGCGCCGGCCTTAATGTAGGCTGCGGCGGTGTCGAAGTCCACGCCTTTTGTGGGCAGAAGCTCGATCTGCGGCAGCGGCTCCTTGATTCCTTTGAGATAGTCCGGCCCGCCGACATTGGCCGGAAAGACCTTGACCACGTCGGCCCCGCTCTTCCAGGCTTGAAAGATCTCGGTCGGCGTCAGCGCCCCGGGCATCACGACGACGCCGTAGGAATTGCAGAGCCGCACGGTTTCCAGATCGAAAATAGGGCCGACCACAAACTGGGCGCCGGCGATGATCGCCGCCCGGGCCGTCGGCGCATCGAGGACGGTACCCGCGCCGATCAGTACGTCGGTGTCCTTCAGCGCTGCGGCGGCGTCGCGGATGATCTCCAACGCCCCCGGCACGGTCATGGTGATTTCGACGAACTTGACGCCGCCTTTGCTTAGCGCCCTTGATACGCTTGCCAGGTCCGCGGGATTCTCGGTTCGGATGACCGCAACGACCCCGCTGCTCCGCAGAGCCGCCATCACTTCATGTTTCTTCGCCATGATGCCACCTTTCTGTTATCTTGACTGCCGCGCGGCCCTGACCGTTTCTACATACGTCGTGGCGGTGCGGGTAAGCGGCGCCCCGTCGCCGGCCGCATAAGCCGCCGGATCGATGAGATTGGGGACATAGGTAACGATCTCGGCTCCCGCGCGGATATAGTCTTTGAGGTTTTGTAGTGTTATTCCGCCCGCCGCCATCATGCAAATCCCCGGGAAAGGGCCGAGCATGTTCTCGAAGAAGACGGGCCCGACCGACGCGGCACAAAACACCTTGATCACGTCGGCGCCCAGGTCGAGGGCGTTCATAATCTCGGTGGGCGTGACCGCACCGACGACGCTCGCCACGCCGTTGCTGCGGCAGGCCTTGATCATCTCGGGGCTGATGCCGGGACTGGCAATGAAGCTTGCCCCCGCCTTTACCGCCGCGTCGACCGTCTTGCCGTCGGTGATGGTGCCCGCCCCGAGGCACAAGTCGCCGGGCAGTTCGGCGACGCCGCGTTTGATCGAATCAAGCGCGTCGGGCATGGTCATCGTGTATTCGACGCAGCCGATGCCGCCGTCGTAGATCGCCCGGCTGGCCGCCGTGAGGTGACGCACGTCCGAAGTGCGAAACACCGGCAACACACCCGACTCGCACATCCGTTTGACGACTCCTTGCTTGTTCATGGTCGATTCATCATTGGGGTGATTTTTGGGGTAGGTCGATCGAACCGGTCGAGATTGGTCAATGTGCAATTCGAGCGATCTCGTGCAATCTCGCGTTCCCGGATTGTACCTCGTTGGCTCCGCTTCAGAAATATGGTTGCCCTTACGATAGGTTAATGCTCCGGCCGCCATCGACGTCGATGGTTTGGCCCGTGATGTAGTCCGCGGCGGGCGAGACGAGAAAAAGCACGACCTGGGCAATGTCGTCCGGTTGGCCGAACCTTCCCAAGGGCGTCTTGGCCAGGATGCCTTGCGTCAGGTTGTCGAACGTCTGGCCGCGGCTCTCGGCCCTTTTTGTTAATACGTGCCGCATCATCTCGGTCTCGGTGTTGCCGGGGCAAATCGCATTCACGTTGATGCCGAAGGGGGCCAGGTCGATGGCCAGCACTTTCGTCAGTCCGAGAACGCCGTGTTTTGAGGCGCAATAGGCCGCCTGGCCGGGGGCGCCGACTTTGCCCGACAGGGAGGCGATGTTCACGATTCGGCCCGACCGCTGTTTGGACATCACCCGCGCCGCGCTTTGCGAGCAGACGAACACGCCCTTCAGATTCGCCGCCAGCGTGCGATCCCATTCTTCTTCGGCCAGATCGAGAATCGGCGTGTTGCTGACGACGCCGGCGTTGTTGACGAGGATGTCGATGCGACCGGTTCGCGCGACGGTGTCTTGCACGAGCCGCTCGATCGACCGGCCTTGAGTAACGTCGGCCACGGCGGCGTGGACGGCGAGGCCCGCGTCCCGCAACTCCTTGGCCGTCTCTTCGAGGGCGTCCGCCTGGAGATCGACCGCAACGACGGCGGCCCCCTCGCGAGCCAGCGCCGCGGCGATCGCCTTGCCGATTCCGCGGGCCGCACCGGTCACCAGCGCGGTCTTGCCCCTTAGCGGGCTCACATGTTGGGGTGGCAGTTGAACTGCCACCCCAACCACGGGACTTGTCCTCGCGTCGTTTTCCATCACATTCTCCTCGATGATTCCTCCCATGTTGGGGTGGCAGTTGAACTGCCACCCCAACATGTGTTATTCCGCCGGAAGGTTCAGTGGATATTGCCCGGCCGTTCTTACTTCGTCGCACATTGCCACGATGTTCTGCGGCGGCACGTCGGGCTGCAAACAATGGACGGCCGCGGCGACGTATCCGCCGCCGGGGGCGAGGTCTCTCAGCCGCCGGCGGACTTCGCGCCGCACGTCGTCCGGCGTGCCGTGGGGCATGACCTGCCGCGTGTCGATCCCGCCGCAGAAGGCGAGGCGCTTGCCGAACTCGCGTTTCAGCCGGGCGGTGTCCCCCATTTCGCCCGCCGAGACTTGCACAGGATTCAGCAGGTCCACGCCCACGTCGGTCAGATCGCCCAGCAGATGATACACGTTTCCGCAACTGTGGAAGAAAACTTTGCCCGAGATTCGCCGCTTGATCGCGGCGAGCAGGTCGGCGTGGTGCGGCTTGATCAGCCGGCAATAGGCCGCCGGCGACATCATCGGCCCGGCCGTCATGCCGAGGTCATCGCCGGTGACGAAGACATCGACATACGGGCCGACGTCGCGCAGCAGGGTTTCGATGTATTCGACGGCGAGGTTCTTCAGTTTCGTCAGCAGCGCGGCGAAGAAGTCCTCGTCGGCGGCGATGTCCATCAGCACCGCGTCGATGCCGCGCATCAAACACGCCTGCTCGAAGATCGTGACGCCGCCCAGCAGGACCGTCGCGTAGCCGGCTTGCTGAATCGCCTGGGCCCGTTCGACCAGGCCGACGAAGCGCGAAGGGGAGGTCAGCTTCGGCCAGGGATACCGCTCGATGTCGTCGATCGTCGCCGTCCGTAGCGGGAAACCGGCGATCTCGAAGTAGATGCTGTCGGGGGCCCTCCGCCACGGCGTCCCCCAGATGTCGATAATCTGATCGTCCGAGACTTCGCGGGCGAAGACCGACTCGGCCGGCCCAGGAACGATCGCCCGGGCGTCGCTGCCCAAGCGGACCATGACTTCCTCGTCCAGCCAGCGGTATTGCAGTGCCTTGGAGAACCATCGCTCCGGTCCGCCTTTGATTCCGAAGTGGTCCTTCAGTTTGCCATACCCCGGCCCCAAGACGGTGGTTGCGCCGGAAGCACCGAGGAACAGCGGCACGCGATCCGGCTCCTCGTGATTGAGGGCGCAGAGGACGCGCTGGCGTGACGTGTAACCCGATCGGCTCTTTTCTACCATTCTTCTGCCACCGATTGACGATGTGCCGGCCTTGGATGTGCCCAACACCGGCTGTAGGAGGCGACTCCTGTTGCCGATGGCGGCCTCACACTGCTGCTTTCGGCGACAGGAGTCGCCTCCTACAGTCCCAATTCTCGGACGCCGTCGCCTATTTGTAGGTTCCTAGTTCGAGTCCTTTTTCGACGAAGTAGCGATAGGTGTCGTAGCTGACCTGGTCGGGAACGCTGTGATCGACTTGAAGGACATAGCCGCTCCCCTGCATCGCGCCGGGCACTTTGGCCTCCAACTCGCGGCGGACGACGTCGAGGTCGTTCGTCAGCAAAGTGCGAACGTCCATGCCGCCGATCAGCGCGATGCGGTCGCCGAACGCCTTCTTGATCCGCAGCAGGTCCATTCCGGCCTTGACCTCCAGCGGCTGAAGACAATTGATGCCCGCCTCGATCAGGCTGGGGATCAGCGACTCGACCATGCCGTCGCAATGCAGCACGACCGGCAAGCCCTTGCCGTGGGCGAATTGGAAGAGACGCCGGTGTGCCGGAAAAACGATCTCCCGGTACATCGCCGGCGACATGAACGGCCGCCGCTTGAACCCCAGGTCGTCCCAGACCCACAGGCCGTCAGGCAGGCCCTCGTCTTGATACGCCATTTCCAGCATCTCGATCGTCACCGTCGCGTAGACGTTGCACATGTCCCTGATCCAGTCGGGATCGGTCGCCATGCCGGTCAGCACGCACTCGTGCCCGCAAAGGGCGTTCATCGCATCGAACGCTCCGAGCACGGCGGTGGCGAGGAAGACGCTCTTCCGTTTGCAGTCGGCCCGCATCTTGCAATACAACTCGCGGGCGATTCGCCACGGATAGTCGCCGGCGTTGACCAGCCGCGGGCGGACGCGTTCTTCCCACGTCTTGCGGTCCTTGACGAGGAAATCGACGTGCTCGGGGGCGCTGCCGCGGTCCTTGCCCCAGCGCAGGATCGCTCCGTTGCCGTTTCGCACGAGCTTTGTCGTTTCGGTCTCTTCGATGATCTGCTCGCCAGCGTCGAGGTCGGCCGTTAGATCGATGATGGTCCAGAGCACGGGCGTGATTTCATAGCCGGTTCGCCGCACGTCGATCCCGAAATGATCGCTGATCGATTCCGGCTTCTCAAAATGGCCCTGCTCCGACCATTTTCGTGCGGTCTCGCGCCAAAAGACCTCGAACAGGCCGATGCGATCGACGGGTTGGTGGTCGAGAATGCGTTGAAATCGCTCTTTGCTGGTAAGCATGTCGCGTTCTTTCGCGTCGATTCGTGCTATTTGACCTTCCTGTAGACAATCACGGCGGCCCCAGGCTTGACTTTTATTTCCACCACCAAGCCTTTTCCCATCAAATCCTCGCCGGAAATCTGCGTCGGAGTTCCGGCGTCGAGGTCCGTCACCTCGTAGGTTGCGGCCGCGTCGAGCCCTTGCAGGCGGAAGGTCTTGGCCGCGTCCGCGCAGCTCTCGCGGCGGAAGGCCTGCACGAGCCCCTCGCCCTGCTCCGGCCGGTCGAACTGGAACGCCATCCACGCCGATTTGTCGAGGCTGTAGGGCGTCAACGAATAGTAGTCGCCGAGATAATTCGCGGCGACGGCCCGCCATTGGCGAGTGAGCTTGCGGAGCAAGTTGTAGTCGAGGGTCTTGTCCCGCATGTCCCAACAAGGGATGTTGCCGGCGCACATGCAACTGCGGAACATGTAGGAATCGACGGCCTTCTCGCCGGTGCCGAAGAAGGGGAGCCACTGGGCCAGGCCGTAAGTGTGCCCCTGCTGGCCGATCGGCTCGAAGATGTAATCGCTCCGCAGCAGCGGCACCGCCCGCCGCATCGTTTCCAGGTCGTTGCGGTGGCCGCCGCTGGCGCACGAGTCGATCAACATGTTCGGATACCGTTTTCGCAGGGCGTCCCAATAGGCCAGGTATCCGGTCACGTACTTGTTTTCGGTCATCCCCTGGCGATCGGGAGCGTCGTTGTTCCGCCAGTTCAGCAGCGGGTCAATATTGTAATCCTGACGATACAGGTCGATCCCCTCCGCGGCGATCGTGTCGCCGATGTGCTTGGTGAGCCATTTTGGAGCTTCCGAGTTGCCCAGGTTCAGCAGCGTTCCGCTCAGCAGCCAGTCGTTCTTGTGGTTGTCGTAGAGCCACGTTCCGGGGGCGACGCGCTCGGGCTCGAACCAGACGATGATCTTGATGCCTTTGCCGTGGGCGTAATCGCTGACCGCCCGCAGGCCGCGGGGAAATCGCGCCTTATCGACTTCCCACGTGCCGGTCTTCCCCCAGTCTCCGTTGCACGCATACCAACCGGCGTCCATCCACCAGTAGTCGATCTTGATTCGCTCTTCGAGGTAGCGGTCGATGAACATTTTTTGACTGGCTTCGTCGGCCTTGGTCATTTCGGCGTATTGGTGCGAACTGCACGGGGTCATCTGCGGGGCGGGCAGCTTGCCGCCGGGCCGCGGCAGGTTGTGGGCGAGCATCCACCGCCGCCACAGGTTCTGCGCCCGCACCACGTCGCCGCGGTAGAACATCTGCACGATCAGCGGCGTGCGGATCTCTTCGCCGGGATGCAGCTTCAGATTGACCAGCTCCTGTCCGGCGGTGACGCGAACCTCCTTGTCGTTTTGCCGATCGAACGTGGCCGACCATTTGCCCGGCCAACCGATGGCGATAATCTGCCCGCGGTCGCCGCACTGCAAATTAAAATACGGCCAGATACCGCCGCAGGGCCGGCCGCCGTTGGGTGTCAGCGTCAGCGGCTTGCCCACCGCCAGTTCCGCCGTCAACGGCTCGAAGTCACTTGCCTGGACGGTCGTGCCGCGATTGTAGTGCAAGACCGCCTTGCCGTCCGGCACGTCGACGCGAATGTCCACTGCCTTGACATCTTTCAGGATAGGCGTGTCGGCCTTGCCTATGTTCTTGAAGTACAACGTCCATTCGACAACGGGGAAGTCGGAGTAGGCGACCGTGACGCAACGCAGTTGCAGGCCAGTCTCTGCATCGGTAATTGTCCCCGTATGTTGTGTGCGAGCATCGTCGATCTTCTCTTGGGTAGTCTTGAGTGAAGGCGAAGCAAACAGCGATTCAGCAGAGGTCTTTCCGTCGTAAACGAACGAAAACGGCATTTGGGCGGCACCGTGCCGAGATAACCACGCGTTCCTGTCACGCATTTCCTCAGGGTTCGCCTGCGGTGCCGCCAGAACGGTTCCTCCCGCCAGGATTACACCGAGCACTGTGGCCGCTGCCAATGTCGCAAGACGGAGACTGATTTGCATGGTTGTCGCTCTCCTGGTTTGAGTGAAGTGGTAGTAACGTCGCGTCCACCGTTTAGCCGCCGCGTCCACGCGGCGTGAAGTGTGCGTCCGCTGCTTACGCCGCGTGGACGCGGCGGCTAAACGGTTTCCGAAGTGTCGTTGTCACAACCAATTCGCCTTCAGCCCCAAATCACCGGCCAAACCACGTAAACTCTCGACAACGTCGGCGGGCAGCGGGATGCCGCCGGCCAGGGCGGCGCGGCGGTTCTGCCACTCCATTTCGCCCGGCACGTAAAGCCGCTCGGTCCCCTTCGCCTTCGGTGTCTCGTGGATGTCGCGGATCAACTGATCGACGCGATTCTTGAAGGCGTCCAAAGGCGTGATTGCGCCGATGTTGAACGCCAAGAACGCCCCGCCGTGGTTGGTGGGAACGTCCTTCGGGCCGTCGATCCAATTGTTCAAATCGTACATCGCGCCGGTTCCGGTCAATATGCCCGCGAGGTTCTCGATCATCAGCGCAATCCCGTAGCCCTTGTGACCGGCGAAGGGGAGCAGGAATGCGGATTGCGGATAGAGGAACGGGTCGGTGGTCGGAATCCCGTCGGTATCGACCATCCAGGTTTCCGGCACCTTTTGGTTTTTCGTCTGCGCGATGCGGACTTTGCCGCCGGCGACGGTGCTGGAGGCGATGTCCAAGAAGATCGGATCGTGCTCGCCGGCCGGCACGGCGTAGGCGAAGGGATTGGTGCCCAGGACCGCCTTCTTCGCGCCGAGAATCGCCATGCTCGGATAATCGTTCGCCATCGCCATGCCGATCATGTCGGCCTGCGCGGCGAGGTTGGCGTAGTATCCGGCGGCGCCGAAGTGGCAACTGTTGCGGACGCCGACGTAACCGATGCCGGCGGTTTTCGCCTTCTCGATCGCCTTGTTCATGGCGAAGACCGAGGTGACCATTCCCAGGGCGGATTGACCGTCGACGATGGCCCAGGCCGGCCCCTCCCGGTCGACCCGCGGCCGGGCGTCGGCCTTCAGACCGCCGGCGCGAAGCCGAATCACGTAACCCCGCAGGCACTTCACGCCGTGGGTGAAGACGCCATACGTGTCGGTGGTGACCAGCACGTCAATCGTCAGCCGGGCGTCTGCCTCGCTGACGCCGCACTTGCGCAGCGCCGCCACGCCGAACTCGGTCAAATCGGAAACGGAAACCGTCTTCGTTGGTTGCTCCATGATGCTCGAAAGATCGCGGAGAGAATGATTGTGATCTTGATAGTAAATCCGAAAGGCCGCTTGCGGCGTCGCATGTCCGGCGGGGCTCGGCTATGTCTCCACGCCGTTGATGACGTTGGGTATCGGCTGGCCCAGCAGCGCTTTTCGGCAGGCGCTCGATCCCTTGGTTCGCATGTCCATCAGGCCCTCTTCGCTGTAGAAGGCCAGATGGGGATTGATGATCAGACAATGATGGGCGGCATGGTTCGGGTCGCGCCACGCGACGATCAGCGGATGATCCGCCGGCGCGGGCTCGTGGTCGAGCACGTCGATGCCGGCCCCGGCCAAATGGCCCGATGCCAGCGCGTTGGGCAGCGCCGCCGTATCGACGACCGCGCCGCGGGCGGTGTTGATCAAATACGCCCCCGCGGGCAGCATCGCCAGCGTCCGCCGGTTTACCAGATGATGCGTTTCCTCGGTCAGCGGGCAGTGCAGGCTGAGCACGTGGCTTGCGGCAAACAGCTCGTCGGCGCTCTCGACCCGCCGCACTCCCAGCGATTTCTCATAGCCGGTCGGCTTGTAGGGATCGTAGTACACGACGTCCATCCCCAGGGCCTTCGCCCGCAGCGCGGCGGCGGTGCCGATGCGTCCCAGGCCGACGATGCCGAACACCCGGCCGCGGAGGCGGTGCAACGGCACGACTTGGGTGTACATCCAGGGACCGATGCCCGCGCGCAGCAGCGAGTTCATGCGGCTGAGTCCGCGCGTAAGCGCCAGCATCAGCCCAATCGCCGAGTCGGCCACTTCCTCGGTGCCGTAATCGGGCACATTGGCCACGGGAATGCCGCGCTGCCGGGCCAGGGCGTGATCGACGTTGTCGACGCCGACGCCGCAGCGGATGATCAGTTTGCAGTGTTCCAGCCGCTCGATCGTCTTCCGCGTCAGCCCGAGATTGTGATAAACCATGATCGCATCGGTGTCTTCGATCCGGCCCAGCAGTTCGTCCTCGTTCAGCGCGTCGAATGCCGCAACGTCGGCGATGTCGCCGAGGATCTGCTTCTCGGCCTCCAGGCGATCGGCGATGAAGTCGGTGACAACGACCTTGAACTTGTGTGGCATCTTGCGTCCTGCGATGAAGTGGGTGACTACGACTTTCGACTTGCGTGGCATCTGGCGTCTTGTGTTGTAGAAATCTCGTTTTCGCAGCCCTTCCAACGGGCGGCGCTACGGTTTGAGGATCACCTTCAGCAGCCCTTCGTTGCCCTTGTGAAGCCGCGCGAACCACGCGGGCCCGTCGGCCAAAGCCGCAACGGCGCTAATCAACAGTTCGACGTCGATCGCTCGGCGGGCCATCAGTTCCAGACATGCCGGATACTCGCCGCAGGAAATGTACGAACTGTCGACGGTCAACTCGCGGGTGATGATGCTCTGCATCGGCAATTCGACCTTGTCGGCCAAGAGGCCGACCAGGGTGAGCCGTCCCCCTTTTCGCAGGCACGCGACGGCGGTCTGCACCGTGGGGGGAATGCCGACCGCCTCCAGCGCGACGTCGGCGCCGCGGCCGGCGGTGCGACGCATCACCTCGGCGGCGACATCGAGTTGATCGGGCCGCAACGCTTCATCGGCGCCCAATCTGCACGCCAGGTCGAGTTTCTTCTGATCCAAATCGACCGCAATGATCCGGCCGCAGCCGGCGGCCCGCAATGCCTGCACCAGTAGCAGGCCGATGACGCCCGCGCCTACGACCACGGCGGTGTCGCCGAGGCGGACGCGGGTGCGGTTGACGGCATGAACCGCGACGGCAACCGGCTCGACCATCGCGGCATGGGGGAAACTCAGCAAATCGGGCAGGCGATAGAGAATGTGCTGCGGCACGGCCACGTACTCGGCAAAAGCCCCTTCGCGGCGGCATTCGTCGCATGAGACGCCGAAAATCTCGCGGTGGTCGCAGAGATTGATCTGTCCGCGGCGGCAGAACCAGCATTTCCCGCAGTTGATCGTCGAGTCGAACGTCACCCGCTGGCCTTCCGCCCAATCGGCGACGTTGCCGCCCAGCCGGGCGATCACGCCGGCGGCCTCGTGGCCCATGATGATCGGCGGCCGCCGTCGCCCGCTGCTGCCGTCCATGCCATGTACGTCGCTGCCGCAGATGCCGCAGGCGGCCACTTTAAGCAGCACGTCGTCCGGCCCGATCTCGGGCGTCGGCCGCTCTTGCAACTCAAAACGGTTGTAGGCGGCCAGTACGAGGGCTTTCATAGGAAGTTCTTGCTATCAGCGTTGCACGCAACCCGATTGCCCGCCGATCAATTGCTGCTCGATCTCTTCGCGCGAAACCAGGTTGAAGTCGCCGGGAACGGAGTGCTTTAGGCAGGCGGCGGCAGCGGCGAAATCGATTGCCTGCTGCGGCGGGTAATCGGAAAGCAGGCCGAAGATCAGGCCCGCGGCGAAGGCGTCGCCGCCGCCGACCCGATCGACGATCTGAATCTGGTAATGCCGGCTGCGACGGCAACCGTCCTGGCGGCAGAGCAGCGCCGACCAGCCGTTGACCGACGCCGAGACGGACTGGCGGAACGTCATCGCCACGCTGTCGAGGTTGAACCGGCGGCGGAGCAATTCCGCCATCTGCTCTTCATGCTCGGCCTGGGGCAATTCCGCACGTTCCGGCACGAGGCCGAAGAGTCTCTGCGGGTCGTCTTTGCCGCAAATCGCCACGTTGCAGTAGGGCAAGAGCGACGCCAGCGCCCGGCCCGCCTCTTCCATACTCCAGAGCTTGCTGCGGTAGTTGCAGTCGCAACTGACCGTGACGCCCAATCGTCGCGCCGCGGCCAATCCGGCCGTGAGTGTCTCAACGACCTCCTTGCCCAACGCCGGGGCCGTGCCGGAAAAGTGGAACCAGTCCTTGCCCGCCAGAACCGCATCCCAGTCGATCTCGCCCGGCCGAAGCTGGCGGATGCTGCTGGGCGATCGGTCGTAGATCACCTTGGTCGGGCGGTCGGCCGCGCCCTGTTCCACATAGAGCAGCCCCAGCCGGTCGCCGCCGCGGACGATGTAGTCGGTATTCACGCCGTAGCGCCGCAGCGCGTTGATGCACGCCTGGCCGATCTCGTGGGCCGGCACCTTCGACACCGCATACGCCTCGAAGCCGAGTTGCGCCAGCGAAACCGCCACGTTTGCCTCCGCGCCCGTGTAGCGGGCGACGAACTCCTCGGCTTGCAGCAGACGCTGGTGGTTCTTCGAGCTGAGGCTCAGCAGCAGCTCTCCGAAGGTGACGACCCGCTTCATCACGGCTCCCCTTTGCCCTTCAGTCCCCCGTGGTCTTTCACCCATTCTTCGCCGAACTTCTCGTAGAAGCTCATGTGGGACCGCAACAATTTGACGGCCGCATCCAAGTCGCCGTTGTGAAGGGCCTCGAGGATTTGACAATGCGACTGTTTGCCGCCACTGACTTCGGTCATGTACTCGCGGAACTTGTGGAAGAACGCTTGCAGCAGATCGCAGATCGCCGCCAGCGGCCGCAAACCGCTCGCCTCGACCAGCGCCGATGAAAAGCGATGTCGTAGGCGATCCAGCGGTCATCGGCCCGGCCCGTCTCGGAACCGGATTGGGCCAGGTCCATCAGCCGCCGGTACAGAGCCGGATCCCTCCGCAGCGCCTTCATGGTGTAGGGCAAAACGCCGAGCTCGATCGCCGCCCGCGACCCGAGCAGTTCGTCCTTGGGATAGTCGCACAGGGCGAAATGAAAGCCGAAGTATTCGCTAACGCGCTGGAAATTGAACTCGTCGACGATCATCCCCCGCCGCGGCGCGGCATCGATGATCCCGAGGAAATCGAGGGCCTTGGTGGCCTCGCGGACGACCGTATGGCTCACGCCGAAGCGCTCGACCATCTCGTTTTCGGTCGGCAGCGGGTCGCCGGGCTTGAGATTGTTGTCGATGATGTACTTGCGGAGTTGGGCGGTTAGCTCTTCGCTGAGCCGCTTACGGCGGATTTTGTGCTGGGGAGCTGCGGTCATTGGGCCACCTGAGAGGATGTTCAGCGGACAGAAGCGATGGAAGCCATTGTCGGGGAAACGCTTTCCTTTTTGTAGGGCGGGGTTCGGTGTGTTGTTTCGCGGGCAGGCGGAACTTATACTATCATACTAAGAATCCTGCTGGCCTGTAAAGCCCCCTTGCCGTGAAATCACTGCTCACTCGACTGTAGCCCCGCGACCGCAATGCAGGCGGGAGGTTACGCCGAGTTTCTCGCTGCACAGGAAGAACGGGCGACGCTGTGTCCGGTGGGGCAGACATTCCTGTCTGCCGAGTGTGCCGCCCTTTCTCGCGGCAGACAGGAATGTCTGCCCCACCTTGGTGAGAAATGCGGGTTACGCCGAATGCTCGGCACAGGGCTGCGTGGCCGGAAAGCCGTCGGGCGGCTCCAACAACTCGCACGGATTGCCCTCGTCGTAAGGGCATTGCACTTGATCCTGCGGAATGCCCAGCACTCGCCCGCATCGCAGGCACGCCCTCTTCCGTTCCTCGGCTGCGGCGGTCACGAAGAGCCGATCGCGGTGGACGGTCAGTTGCGCGCCGTCACGATCGTTGATAACGAGCACGCAGTCCCTTGGGGTCACCGTAGGTTGCTGGGGAGCCACAACGAACGTATCGTGTGAGAGTCGTCCGTCGGGCGTGAGAATGCGGTACTGTTTTTGATCGGCCATCGCCAATCCCTCCCCTAAGTTGTCAGCCCGTGCGGGAAAAGGGGGACAGGCACCTTTTGTGCGAAGCACCCGAAGGGCCGTTCCGGCAAAAGGTGCCTGTCCCTTTTCCCGCCCGTTGACAGAGCGAGGCGGTCGGGCCTCTTTGGGCGACACTGGATTATACGCGTCTGGGCAAGGTTTCCGCGCAGCCTTCTCGGCTACTTGTCTTGTCCGCGCATCACGACGCCGGGGGTTGCGATTTGTCCGCTGCGGCTTAGCAGGTGGGCGATGAGGTACTGTTCCATCGAGGCGTTGCGGCCGCGGCCGATCCAGCCCTCCATAGCCGGCTGGCCGAAGATCGGATTGATGACGCCCGTTAGCGTGCTGTCGTAGCGGAAAGTGGCGGCGCCTGCGGTGGCATGCTCGGGCGGGACCAGGCTTTCGAGATCCTTGAAGACGGCCACATCGACCATGCAGCCGCCTTGGGCGGGCGTGACGTGAAGCACCGCCCGCCGCCGCATTGTTTGCAGCGTGTTCTCGACCCGCTGCTCTGGATCGACGGTGTCGTGCCGCCAGGGCTCGAAGATGGTCGGACTGACCTCGGGGAACGTGGTGATCGTCCCTTCAATCGGCACGTTGCCCGCCACGCGGACCGGCTCTTCGCGCTGGATGCGGAAGTAGTCATTGACCACATCGACGATGGTCTCCCAGGCGCACTGCGGATCGGCGACGGGGAGGAAGATCGGGTTGGCGTAGACGGCCGCGGGGGCCGCGGCGACCGGGGCGGGCTCGTATCCCGGCGGACACGGTTGCGCCGTGTATTCCGGGCTGGCTGCGCAGCCGCCGAGAACTGCCGCGATGATTGCCGCCGCTGCCCTGCACGTTGCACCACTGCGTGCCACTGCTTGGAACAAGCAGTGCCAGGGCCGCCCACTGCGCCCGGCACTGCTTCTGCAAAGCAGTGGCACACTGTCGGCCGATCTCCCCGTATGGTGAGATGCGCAGACTATGGCATTGCGCATGGCGATCCCTGCCGGTTGATAAGTCCCGCTCCGATTTGGGGGCGGTAGTTTCCTCGAAATCACCCGCCGCGGCAAGAGCAAATCGGCGGGAAAGTGCAAGCAGTGCTAGCGATCTGCCAAACCGCAAGCGGTTTCCCTGTAGACCGCCAACGTGGCCTCGACCATGCTGTCGGCGGTGAAACGCTCCTCGGCACGGCGGCGAGCCCGCTCTTGCATCCGGGCGGATTCCTCGCGGGAAGCCAGTGCGTGGAGGATTGCCTCGGCGAGGGTCTTCGGCTCGCGTGGCTGAACCAACCACGCCACCGGGCCGCCGCTGGGCTCGTCGTTGCCCACCAGGTCGGGAATTCCGCCTGCGGTGGTTGTGACGATTGTCCGCCGGGCCAGCATGACGTCGATCAGCGTCGAGCAGAGCCCTTCCATGTGCGACGGCAAGACAAAAACGTCGGCCGCCTGGATCAAGTCGTAGACGTCGTTACGAAAGCCGAGAAACCGCACGTGCGGCTTTACGCCGAGTTGCTCGGCCTGGCGTTCGAGCGATTCGCGCAGCTCGCCGTCGCCGGCCAGGGCTACAATCGCGTTGGGCAGTTGCCGAATCACGTCTGGCAGGGCCTCCAGCAGGAAACGATGCCCTTTGTGGTCGGTCAGTTTTGCGACGGTCAGCAGCAGAATCTGCTCGTCGGCTAGCCCGAGCGACTGCCGCCCGCGGTGACGCTCGCCCGCGGCGACGCCGGCCGGATCGACGCCATCGTGAACTACGCGGAGCATGGCGTCAGGCACACCCCCTTCGCGGCAGACGCGGCGGACGGCTTGCGACACGCAGACCACGCGATCGCAGAAGAGGCGATAGGCCAGCGGCCAGCGGAGCGGAAAATCGACTCGCCGCGCCGCGATTCGCGCCGGCACGTGCAGTCCGAGCGTGGCCAAGCCGGCGGCGATGATGGCGTGGGAATCGTTGTAGTGCAGCACGTCGGGCCGAAGTCGCCGCAGGGCCCGCCGCATCTGCCAAAGCGCCGCCGGGTTGCGGCCGCCGCCGGTGAATGTGACAACTTCGAAGCCTTCTGCCGCCATTCGCTCGGCGAAAACCCCGCCGCGTCGGGCCAGCACAACGCATCGACACCCCCGCCGCCGCAGTCCGCCCAACAGCAGCCGCGCCTGCTCTTCTCCGCCGTGCCAATGGCGTTGCGTGGAAACCAGGGCAACGATCAGATCGGACGCCGGCATGGGAGATCTTCTTAGGGGTTCTAACAAAACTGGGATGCAGTTGTACTCCTCACGCTCCGCGTGAGGTAATTCCGCCCTGCTATTTCCCTCACGCGGAGCGTGAGGAGTACGTTTTGTTAGACCTTCTTAATAGAACGGCAACAACGCCACTGCGGGTCAGTATACCCGCGACGGTTCCCGCACGATGTGCGGATCCTGCGGCCCGCGGAGCAGTACGGAGAGACCGTCGCAGGTTGCGGGCAGGGCGCTGCGATCGACCGGCTCGAGTCCCGCCTCTTTCAGGCGGGCCGCCAATGCGGCGCATTGCGCTTCGGTCAGTTCCTTGGCGGGCTGCAACAACACGACGCCGGCTTGGCTCTGCTCGATCATCGACAGAATCGAATCGTCGTCGGCTTCCCAACGGAAAGGCCGGTACGGGGCGTTACGGGCATAGAAACTGATGATCGGTGTGATGCCCACCGGGCCGACGATCGACGGCGACTGCGGGTACTTGTTGCGCACCCAGCAACCGAGATCGGCGGCCATTTGCCGCGTCTCGAAGTACTTTCCGTTGCTCGTCATGGCGTCGCCCAGGCTGATCAGCGCGACAGTCGCCGCGACGGCGGCAACGATGGCCTGCTGCGGACGAACGCCGCATCGCATCCACCCGGCGATGCGCAGCAATCGCGAGATCAAGCCTAGCAGCCCCAGCGCGGCCCAGGGGGAGGCCATCAAGACGATCGGCAGCGCGTAGCGCGGGCAGATGTTGCGGTCGTACCAGAGTTGAATCCAGATGCCGCACATGATGACCACCGCGGTATAGAAGAGCGGTTGATGGTCGCGCCGCCCCCACACGCGACGCCATCCCCCAATCCCGCCGAACATCAGCAGCGCAAACACCGGCGAGAGGCCGCGGGTCATCGTGGGGATGAAGATCCAGATCATTCGGCCGGAGCCGAGCGGTTTTTCCAGCCCTTCGGCATCCACGTTTGCCGGCGCGTGGCCCAGGAGTGACTGCAACCACGTCTCAACGCGGGCCAATGGGCTAAGCCGCAGCACGGACCAGTCGGAATGTCCGCACGCCCAGCCGACCTTGACCGCCGCGGCCAATGCCGGAAAGATGACCACGCAGAGCACCGCGCCGAGCAGCAGCCGTTTGCGATCCGTCCGTAGGGCGACGAACCGCCAGAAGGTCCACAGGGTCAAGGGAATCAGCAGGAAGAGGCCCTCCATGCGCGTGAGCGAGGCGAGCATGATCGCGGCGCCGGCGGCGAGAAACCATCTGTAACGCACCTCCGTCACCGCCCGCCACAGCCAATAGATCGCCGTCATGAAGAGGAGCCAGAAGGTCGGATCGCGCATGACCTCGGGGCTCCACTCGATGAACTTGGGATTCACCGCGTACAGCAGGCAGGCCAGCAGCGCGACGCGGTCATCGAAGTGTCGGCGGACCCAGCCCCAGAGCGGCAATACCACGAGGCTGGAAACCGTCACCCCCCATAGTTCCGCCGCCAATTCCCAGTCGAATCCCAGACGGTGCAAACCGGTCAGGATCAGGGGATATACATTGAAGGTCGTGTTGCGGAATCCCGATCGCCAGTCGCCCGCGTCGATCGCCTGGGCGAGATGAATGTACAGGACGCCGTCTGGACAGACGCTCGGAATCCGCAGCGCCATCACTGCCCGCGGAATCAAGCAGAGCAAAACCAAGAAGAGCAACAGCCAGTGTGCCGAGGGGAGCCGCAGCCGCTGCGGTTGCGGGAGCGCGAGATGGTTCGCATATTCGTCCGGCGGCGGCTGGAACGGCACGAAAAGCCCCATGACGACGACCTGTGCGGAGGACGATCGGTACACGCATCAAGAAACGGTAAATCGCCCCAGACGGAACATACTGGCCATTTGGGGGAGGCAGTATACATTGGACCCCAGGAACCGGGCAATAGCGATCTGCCAGAGGATTTGGTTGACGGCTGGCCAGCGGGTATTTACACTAATGGGGGAGGCGCTGCACTTGAGTCGGCTCGCGTCGGTGGCGAGAGGGGAACGTTATGGGTGACATCGTGACGGGCGATCTCGTCTTGTATGTGGCAATTGGCGCTGGCGGCCTAGTGTTGGCCTTCGGCATCGTGGGGGCCGCGCTCGCTCGCAGCCGTGGCCGTGGCACCGTGCGGTGGAGTCTGTTTTGCCTCCTGTCTGGTCCTCTTGGGCTTCTTATCCTAGTGTGTCTGCCCAAAGTCCGTTCCCACCCAGTATGGCGCAAGCCGAACCCTAAGCCGGATCGGGCATCTGCCGTCCCAGTGGACGAGGACGACACTGCGACCTCCCCGTTGCCAGCGGGCGACGGTGAGCTGCGACGCGGCGATACGCCCTTCGCGTTCGAACCGGCGGACGAAGCGGTCGATGGTGGTGAAAGGAGCCTGCCCGAACGGCGAATTACGCGACCGGAGGCGCCGCTGCCTCAAGCTCCGCGCAGCGCGTTGGAAGTGGAGTTGCTCGAACCGCAAACGACGGCGCCGGAGGTCCCGCCGCCTCAGACTCCGCGCAGCACGTTAGAAGTGGGTTTGCCGGAACCGCGCACAACGGCTCCGGAGGCCGCGCCGCCTCAGGCGCCACGCAGCACCCCGGCGGCCCCGGTTCCTCGCCGTGGCCGAGTGCCGGGCGTGCCGACGGGATATCCCGATTTCCAAGTCCTGCGCGGCGCGAGACAAAAATCGAACTGCAATGTCCCAACTGCTCGGCCGTATTCCGCCGTCCCAACAGCTTGATGGGCAGGCTGGAAAAATGCCCCGAATGTCGCGCCGTGATGCGAATCCCGATGTGACGGCAGGTTACGTCTTCGTCTTTTCCAAGAAGTGCTCGCCGCCGTGAGTCTTGGCGATGACGGTTACGCCGGCATCGGTGACGGTGAAACCGCGGCTGCGGTCCAACTCGTGGTCGTAGCCGATTTCGATGCCCGCGGGGACGTGAACACCCTTGTCGATGATCGCGCGGCGAATCTTGGCATAGCGGCCGACGTTCACCCCTTCAAACAGGATCGAATCGGACACCTGGGCGTAGCTGTTGATGCGGGAATCGGGGCCGAGGATCGTTCGTTCGAGTTGCCCGCCCGAGACGATGCAGCCTTGGCAGATGATGCTGTCCATCGCCGTTCCGCGGCGGGCGTTCGGCCCCTCTTCGGCAAAGACGAACTTCGGCGGGGGCAGGTTCTGCTGATACGTGCGAATCGGCCACTCCGCGTCGTACATGTTCAGTTGCGGATCGACGGAAATCAGGTCCATGTTGGCGTCGTAGTAGGCGTCCAACGTCCCCACGTCGCGCCAGTAGGCTTCCTTCTTCCGGTTCTCGTCCATAAACGGATAGGCGAAAACACGGTACGAGTCGACCAGGGCCGGGATCATGTTGCGGCCGAAGTCGTGGTTGCTTCCGTGCTTCGTGGCGTCGAGGCAAAGCTGCTCGAAGAGGAAGCGGGCGGAGGAGACGTAGATGCCCATCGAGGCCAAGGCCCGGTGCGGATCGCCGGGAAGGGGCTTGGGATGCGACGGCTTCTCTTCAAACCCGACGACGCGGCAGTCGGCATCGACCTCGACGACGCCGAATTGCCCCGCCGCCGCATGGACGCCCACCGCAAGGGTGCCGACGGTCAGGTCGGCGCCGCTTTCGACGTGGCGCTCGACCAGCTTGGCGTAGTTCATCTTGTAGATGTGATCGCCGGCGAGAATCACCACGTATTTCGGCCGTTCCTTCTCGATCGTATAGATGTTCTGGTAGACGGCGTCGGCGGTGCCCTGGTACCAGTGCTCGTCGATGCGTTGCTGGGGGGGCACGACCTCGATGAACTCGCCCAACTCGCGGCAGAGATAGCCTTGCCAGCCGAGGTTGATGTGGCGGTCGAGGCTCATCGCCTTGTACTGGGTGAAGACGAGATTCTTTCGCACTCCGCTGTTGAGGCAATTCGAGAGGGTGAAGTCGATAATCCGGTATGCCCCTCCGAATGGGACGGCCGGTTTAGCCCGATCGCGGGTAAGCGGGTCGAGACGCGACCCCTTCCCTCCCGCCAGAATGACGGCCAAGACATCCTTCATTGTTGCCTCTTATACCCAGTATTCTTTCGATAATAGCATGACGCTAACATAAGGCAATTTCGACTGCTGCATTTTATCGACTTCGGAGGAACAGGCAAACTTGACAGGGCCGAGCCGCCGGCAGAAAGGCCCGCCGAGTCCCACCCTGCAGGTTATGCTTCAACCGAACAACCGGCCCGTACAGTCCTTCGGCAGACTTTCTAAGGTGGGTCGGGAATGAGAAAATGAGAGGTGATAGCCGCCGGCTGTTGTCAGCCGCGCTGATCCATCCATTCCCGCTGCCACAACTCCAAGATCAGCAGCGACCAGAGCCGGTAGCCGTGGTTGAAGCGGCGCTGCTGGTGCTCGTCCCAAAGCTGCAAGACCGCCGCAGGCCGCAAGTGGCCGCGGTCGAGCGTTTTCCGGTCGAGAAGCACTTCGCGGGTAAAATCGCGCAGCTCGTGGCGAAACCAGTGGTCCAGCGGCACGCCGAAGCCCATCTTCGGCCGACGTTGGATCGAACGCGGCAGCAGGTCGGCAAACGTCTCCCGCAGAATCCGCTTGCCCCGTCCGCGGCGGAACTTCAGCCGAGCGGGCATCCGTGCCGCCAACTCCGCAACACGATAGTCGAGGAACGGCTGCCGACACTCCAGCCCGTGGGCCATCGAAGCGATGTCCACCTTCGTCATCAAATCGCACGGCAGATACGTCACCAGATCGGCAAGACTAAAGGCGGTGACCGCGTCGCGACGGTTGCTGCGCGCCAAGGCGGCGGATAGGAAGTTCAGCGGGTCCTCGTCCTGAAGCCGGGCCAAAAAATCGTCGCTGTACAACGCCGCGCGGCGTTCCTCGTTGAAAATGGCGATCCAGCCCAAGTAGCGTTGTGGCGGCGATTGCCCGAGCATCTCGACGAACCGCTTGAAACGACGTCCCAGCGATTTCTGCCGCGTGCTCGACGGAAGCCGCTGCCAGAAACGGCCGGCGAGAACCCGCCGGGCCAACCGCGGCAAGCGATCGAAACCCTCGGCCAGCCATACCGCCAGGTAGCGTGGATAGCCGGCAAACAACTCGTCGCCGCCGTCGCCGGTCAGGGCCACGGTAACGTGCTGCCGGGTAAGTTGCGAAACGCACCAAGTCGGCACGGCCGAACTGTCGCCGAACGGCTCGTCGTAATGCCACACGAACCGCGGCAAGACCTGCATCGCGTCGGGCCGCACCTGAAACTCCTCGTGGATCGTGCCGAACCGCTCGGCCGCCGCCCGGGCGTAGTTGGTTTCGTCGAATTCCTTCACCGAAAAGCCGATCGAGAAGGTCCGCACCGGCTCGGCGGCCAGTTGCGACATCAGCCCGACGATGATCGTCGAGTCGATCCCGCCGGAAAGGAACGCCCCGAGCGGCACTTCGCTTTGCAACCGCAATTCGACGGCTGACGTCAACAGCGAGCGAAGCTCCTCGGCATACTCGGCGGCGGGGCGGGCGTCTTCGATGTTGAAATCGGGCTGCCAGTAGCAGCGGATGTCGAGCCGTCCTTCTCGATACACGGCATAATGACCGGGGGGCAACTTGGCGATTCCCCGCAGAATCGTGCGCGGGTGCGGCACATACTGATACGTCAGATACTCATCCAACGCCTGCGGATCGATCTGGCGCGGCACGCCGGGCACTTCCAGCAGACTCTTCAACTCGCTGGCAAACAACAGCCGGCCGGGCTCGTGACGATAAACCAACGGCTTCTTGCCCAGCCGATCGCGGGCCAAGATCAACTGCTGCCGCCGGGCGTCCCAAATGGCCAAGGCGAACATGCCGTTCAGGTGCCTGACGAACTCCGGCCCCTCCTCTTCGTAGAGATGGACGATCGCCTCGGTGTCGCTCTGGGTGCGAAACTGATGGCCGGCGCCTTCCAGCCTGCGGCGCAGGTCGCGGAAGTTGTAGACTTCGCCGTTAAAGACGATCCAAATGGAGCCGTCTTCGTTCGACAACGGCTGCTGCCCGCAGGCCACGTCGATAATCGCAAGCCGGCGATGGCCGAGAGCGACACTCGCCGCGACGCCGCCTCCGGGTTGAACACGGCCCTCGGCCACGTAAGTCCCTTCGCCGTCGGGTCCGCGATGGCGCAGCACGTCGATCATCCGCTGGAGAGTTGCCCGCTCCACGGCTTTGTCTGCGTCGTTCCACACCGCGCCGGCGATGCCGCACATGATAGGTATAATACTTTCTAAAAGACTGCCAGGCAATGAGTTAGACCGCTTGGCCCGGAACCTCGCTGGGTGCAAAGCAGCTTCCGGCCTCGGCTCAGGCGGCCGAGGTGACGGTGGAGCGGCGGACATAGGCACACCCCGGCCGAGTGCGAAGGTAGCGCCCGAGACGGTCGTCGTCGCATAGAGTAGCGGCCCGGACTTGGAGTATCGCTTCCGCCCCCTCTGGGTCGTTCCAAAACATCTCCGTCCCCTTCACCCGGTAGTTCACCTCTTTGACCAGCGACTCCATCAAGGCCGACGTTACCGGCAACCCAAGGCGTCGATAATGCGGATAGTCCATGCGACCGCGGTTGTTCCGCAGATAACGTGCGGCATCGACGATCGGTTTACGCGGATCGTTCTCGTCCAGCTTGGCCGTGTCGTCAAGACCGTGCGGAGCCAACCAACGCTTCAGTTCGTCCATCGCCTCCATCGCCCGACCTTGCCAACATGCGCGGGCCATGCGCAGATAGCACGACCACGCAACGGAGAAATCCGGGTGCATCGCCAGTGCCGCAGCGTACAGATAACTCAGCGCGTGGATGAAATCAAGGATGGGCACAAAGTTTGGAAAGTAGTGCTTCCACACAAACCAATGCCAGGGAAGACCGTCTCCCACAAAGGCACGCGCAGGCGCCTGCGGAAAACGACAACAGTCGGCCTCCCGCTTCATCTGTTGCCCGAAGACGCTGGCCTCTGCCATGCTCGAAAGACACGTGCGCACCAGACGCTGGGGACGCCAAGCCTTCTCGCCAGGCGGCGCGGCAGATACCGCCGAAATCGCTGGCGGAGCCTCTTTTTCCGCTAATTTCGCCACTCGCTTGGGATCGGTGAACGCACGCGGAAGTTCCGGTTCGGGGTCTTCCGCAAACGTCTGGTGCGTCATTCGCAGCAAATTGGCGTTCTTGGTCTCGCGCCAAGCCTCGCCATGAACGCCGCGACCTTGGCCCGGTTTCCGTGTGCGAATTCGTCCGCCGTCAGCTTCCACGACGGCCAACTCGGGTGGATTCTCGGGGGCTTGGACCAGTTCGGGCGCATCCCCTTCATCTCGCAACTCCGCCAGTTCCATCCCCACTTGGTGCGTTACACGCTGCACCGTGCTCGCTGAGACCTCGTTACCACCGACGTGCTTCAGCACCAGCGACGCGCGTTGGCTCGATCGCGTCTCGGCCGAGGCATACACGATCCTCTGCGTCATCGCCGGCGTTAGTTCCCGACTGTCCAATCCCATCGCTGCCCGCAGAGGGAAAAAAATCCCGCCGACAGCGGGTACAAGTCCCTTTCCATTCCAAGATGGGGACCGCACCGTCGGTCGAGAGAATCGTACGGGCCACCAACTCCAGCGAACAAACTTCGCCACAGGTCGGACAGGCGGCGCTGTCGGGACTTTCCGCCGTCATCTCCCGCGCGGCCCATTCCTGAAAGCAACAACTCCAACGGGTCGCCAACCGATGGGAAGCCGCCTCGATTTGACTGAAATGGAGCGGGGTCTTCCGGTCCCAGCCCGCCAAAATGGTCTCGATGATCGCATCCTTCGCCTCAAGCAAAACCCGCTCGAATTTCCGCTGTAAATGCTGCGAAATGCCGTCCATGACAGATCCTCCACGATCCAAAGTGACTTCCTATCCTGCGACAAATTGCCATCTTAACCGAAAAACGCCAGATTCTCCTATTGACGTTTGCTTGAGCCACGTTGGGACACCGGAAGCTGCTTTGCACCCAACCTCGCTAACCTCGCCAATCCGCTCTGGCATCGGCCCCGGCGTTTTGCTACACTCCCGCCGCTTTTTTCGGCCGGAGTCGCGATGTTCAAGGAGCGCGTCATGAGCGGAAAACGGATGTTCCGGTTGTGGATGACCGTCGGGGCGTTGTGGGCGGCATCGGCGGCGCAGGCCTGCGCCCTGGAGCGACCTGCTCTCCCTGAAACACGTCGACACCGACCCGTCGAAACCCTTCAAACTCACCGAGGAGAATGGGCCCTGGATGGTGATGGCGTGCGATTTCTCCGGCGAGGGGGCCGAGAAGCAGGCCCACGAGCTTGTCGTGGAACTCCGCAAACGCTACAAGCTGCCCGCCTACAGCTACCTCGGGCACTTCGACCCCGGCAAAGCCGAAGTCCTGGGCTTCAACAAATACGGCAAAAAGCCAAGAGCAGCCTATTACAAATACCGAGAAGGCAAAAACCCCGAACACCCGGACCTCGTGGAAGTTGCCGTATTGGTGGGAAACTACCGGGCGGCCGACGATCCGAAAGCCCAGTCGGTGCTGCACACGCTCAAGTACGCCAAGCCGAAGTGCCTCGAACTCAAGGATGGAAAGCAAACGCAGCAAACGCTGACCGGCTGGCGGCTGGCTCAGCAGCAGGTTTACGAGATGATCGGCAGTGCGAAGAAGGAGTTGGGCCCGATGCGGCACGCCTTCATCGTTCCCAATCCCCTGCTTCCGGCCGAATACTTCAATCAGCGCGGCCTCGATGAAGAGACGATCGCCTTGAACAAGGACGTGCCCTACAGCCTTCTGGAATGCCCCGGCAAGTATACGGTGCAGGTGGCGACGTTCAAGGGGAGCACCGTCATTCGCCAAGCCGACATCCGAGACATCGAGGAGGGCCGGAAGGAGATGGGCAGCCAATTGGCCGTCGCCGCCCAACAAGCCGACGCCTTGGTCAAGGAACTGAGAAGACTGGGCTACGACGCTTATCAGTACCACGACCGATACTCGAGCATTGTCACCGTCGGCAATTTCAAGTCCCCCGGCACGACGCTGGCAAACGGCCAAATCGATTTTGATCCGACCATCAAGAAGATTATCGAAATCTTCTCCGCCCGCCCCCCCGATCCGAATGACCCAACGCAAATACAGCGTCAAAACGCCTCGCGGGTGCTGAGTTCCCAGGGGATGAGCACGCAAGCCCTTGCGCCCAGAAGATCAACGTCGGCACGTTCGACGAGCCCATTTGGATCATCCTCGACACTGAGCCGGTTGTCGTGCAGATCCCCAAGCGGCCGTTCAGCATGTCGAGCAGCGGCGTGGAATAGTGGGAAGTCGGCAGTAGGCAGTGGGCAGTGGGGGGGCGGCGAGGCGGCGAATGTGGGCGATCCGGGGATGGCAGGAACATCGCGGCGATGGTATCATCCCACGTCGCTACGTTTAGCCGCCGCGTCCACGCGGCGTTCGGGCGCAACCTTCTCCCGGCGTGGACGCCGGGGTTAAACCACATTTCTCATCACACGGGGAAAAGCGGCGGCACTGTGTCCGGTGGGGCAGACATTCCTGTCTGCCCAGCAGGTCGCCCCTTCTCCGGGCAGACAGGAATGTCTGCCCCACCTTGGTGAGAAATGCGGACCAAACACTTCGTCGCACGCCCCCATGCTCGTCCTCGGCACCGCCAACCGAAAGAAGGGGATCGAATTGGCCGACCTGGTCCGTCCGGTCGGCGTCGAAGTGCAGACGCTCGCCGATTTTCCGGGCGATTTCTCGGTCGAGGAGAACGGCGACACCTTCGCCGCCAACGCCCGGCTGAAGGCCGCCGGCTACGCCCGGCTCTTGGGCCGGTGGGTTTTGGCCGACGACAGCGGACTCGATGTCGATCTGCTCGGCAACCGCCCCGGGGTCTTCTCCGCCCGATATTCCGGTCCCGACGCCACCGACGAGTCGAACAACCGGCTGCTGCTTGGCGAATTGGGCGATACCCCGTTGGAGCGTCGCGCCGCCCGATTCGTCTGCCACGTCGCCCTGGCCGACCCGTCCGGCAAAATCTATGCCGAGAGCGACGCCTCCTGCCGAGGGCGGATCCTCTTCGCGCTGCGCGGCTGCAACGGATTCGGCTACGACCCGTTGTTCGAGATCGTCGAATACCATCGGACGTTCGCCGAACTTGGGCTAAGGGCAAAAGCCGTGCTCAGCCATCGCGCCCGGGCCACAGCCCGGATCATTCCCGCTTTGATGCAGATTGCCGACGCCAAGAAAATCTGATCCCTCTTTTCAAGCGGCCGGAAAGACTGTAGATTAGAGTAGATGCGGAATGCGTCTTGTGCCGCCGTTCGGCGGTTTCGGATATTTAAGCAGAGGTACCGTAGCGTTTTACGCTACACCGGGCCAGGAGCGGTCGTCGGCCCACCCAGCCGCACAGCCGTCTCCTGGCCTTTGATCTTGCTGCTCTTGTGGCAGCGGACCGTTCTCGCCTTCCGCCCTCTCCCCTCGAATCTTCGCGCAAGGGCATCGTTCCACTCTCCACTACCCACTCTCCACTACCCACTCTCCACTGACCACTGCCCACTAGCCACTAACCCCAATCCATGCCCGATTTCCTCCAAGAGCGACACAAGCCATCGTGGCCGTTGGACCACGCGCGAGAACTGATCGTCGCTTGCCCGCCGCTTCGCAGCAATGTGAACCTGTCGCGGATCGCGCGGGCCGCCGGTTGTTGCGGCGTGCGTCGCATGGTCTGCTGCGGCAACGCGAAGTTGATCGGCAAGATCGCTCGTGACGCTGCCGAGACGCTGCAAGTCGACGTTCACCGCACGCTGCCGCCGGTGTTGCAGAAACTCCGCGACGAAGGATTCGAGATCGTCGGGCTGGAGCAGACGACCGGGGCGGTGTCGATCTTCGAGTTTGCGTACAAGCGGCGGACGGTTTTGGTGCTCGGCAACGAGCGGAGCGGCGTCGAGGACGAAGTGCTGCGGCTGTTGGACCACGCCGTCGAGATTCCCGTCTACGGGCTGCCCTACGCCCACAACGCCGCCACCGCCGCCGCCATGGCGCTCTACGAGTATTGTCGGCAGTATCCACGGGGATGACGCTGTCTCACCTCTCCTTTTGGGAGAGGGGCCGGGGGTGAGGGCTGAACGTTGGGGGAATGCGCCGCGCTACCATCCTCGCGGGTAATGGATTAGAGCCCAATAGACGAAGAGGATTGGGTAAGCGATTCCAAGAGGGATCGCAATCAGCCCCAATACAACGGCGGGCACGCCCGTAACGACCGTTCTCCCGGTGAGCCTCGCTTTCCGCCTAACTATTGCGGTAATTCCCCACACCACCGCAGCCGGACCCGGCGACAAAATGACGAGCACAAAGAAGATCGGAATCAGACTCCGCATCGGCTCTGCCTCTGGTCGGTCACGGTTAAAGGTGCAAGGAGCACAACATCAGCAGATTCCAGCCACCCCCTGCGTGCCAACCCGGCTCAATGGTGGAGCCAGTATCCTAGCAGGGCAATGGCGATCGCGATGGTGATTACGAAGAGGATTCGGCCAATACGCCACTCCTTCTCTCCCCAGAAACACCATGCTAACGCTTCAAGGACCCGCTCGAAGAAGTCCATACCTTTGCGCTCCCTGTGATCTAGCGTACTTCGTCATCACCAACACGTTCTGCTCTGGCGTGTCGCGGGGAACTTCGCAGCCGGCGGCGACGATGTAACGCGGGGCGGCTTGGCGATGACATTCGGCCGCCGCCGCCGCGATCGTTTCGGGCGTGCCGTTGCGCAGCGTTTTCACCGGATCGAGATTACCGGCCAGCACCGCCTCGGCCCCTATCTCGTGCCGGGCCTGATCCAACGGAACCATCGAGTCGATATCGACCATCTCGCAGCCCAAACTGCCGACGCCTGGCAGAATGCGGCGGATGTTGCCGCAGATGTGCAGCCGCACCCGCGTCCCCATCGCGTGCAGGCCATCGACCAGTCGCTGCTCGTAGGGGCGAACGAACTCTTCATAAATCTGCGGGCCGACCAACGACGCGGCGGCGTCGCCCACGCCGATCAGATCGACGCCCGCCTCGACCTGCGCGGGCAAACGCAAAGCCCATCGCCACGTTGAACTCGAACAGATCGCGGACGAAGGCCGCGTTGTCGAAGAAGTCGGTCATCAGCCGGTTGATGCCGCGCAGATCGGCGGCCTCGGCGCACGGGCCCTCGATCCAGCCTTCGATTAGCTTCTGCCCGCCGACGCGCTGGCGGAAGAGCGAGGCGGCCTGCACCCGGTCGTGCATCCGGCCGCCGCCCAACGGATCGGGCATCTTCAATCGGGCCAACGCGCTCTTGTCGGCCAACAGGGCGTGGACTTCATCGACCGCCGGCGGCTGATTGTCGAAATACTGGATCGCCGCCCCGCAGTCGGCCGCCTCACGACCGGGATCGGAAATGCACGAGACGTAATCGAAGTCGAACTTCTCCGCCGTGCGGATTTGCCCCTCGACCAACGCGCGATGGTCCGCGGCATACTTCCCGTACGGCTGGCCGATCTGGTCGGCCGCGAACATCATGGTAATCGGCATCAGCGGCAGCGAATCGACGGGCCGCCCGTCGAATGCGGCAAGGATACGTTCACGACCGGTCATGGCGAAGCGACTTTTGAGGGGGATCCTAATTCCGTGGTCGACTGCTCTTGCCATGCGGCAACGGAGTCGGCAACGAGATGAGTCAAATGAGTCTCGCCCATTAAGGCAAAGTCGAGGATTGGGGTGTGGGTAGCGGCGAGTGAGGATGATTCAGGTTTCTCCTCGCAGGCGCCAAAAAGCGTCGGTTGCCGGTTGTCGTGACGTTCGTTCTTTGTTTGCAGCCCATTCTGTCGTATCGTCACAAAGTCCCCCATTGGCTGAGTGCCGACGGCAAAACGTTGCAGGGTAGTCCTGATCGCCTCCGGGCTGTTGTCGATACCGATCCATCTTCGACCGAGGCGGTCGGCAACTGCAAGTGTTGTGCCTGATCCGCTATAACAGTCGAGAACCAGATCGCCGGGATTTGACGATGCTTCTACAATACGTTTCAGGAGATCGGGGTTCTTTTCCGTCGGATAACCGGTTATGCAGATGTTCTGGTTGTGCGCGTCTCGAAAGTCCGTCCAGATGTCTTGCACGCCGACGCCGTCGCTCTCGTCAAGGTACACCTTCCTCCTCGGGTTGCCGTTTGAAGACCAGAAGATCTCACCGGCGGCGTCAAATTGATCGAGCTTGCTCGGCGGGAACTGCCAATGCTTGCCGGGCGGCGGCAACAAGCCTCGCCAAGGCTTCCCAGTATCCCCATGCCGAACGCCCGGCGCATGGACTGGCACTTTCATGTAGCGTCGTCCGGTCTCCGGCTCGATGTACTGGTACTCCTTGGCTCGGGATTCCGTCCACGGCTCGACGGGTCGATTCCACACATAGTTTTCCGATTTCGTGTAGAACAGGATGTAGTCGGAAACGTTGCCGTACTTCTTTCTGGTATAATTCTTCGGGTTGCACTTCTTCCTGGTGATGCAATTGCGATAGTTGCCGGGTCCGAACACCTCATCCATAATGACCTTGGCGTGAAAGACCATCTTCTCGTCAAGATGCAGGTAGATCGAGCCGTCGTTGGCAAGCAGTTCGCGGAGCAGAATCAATCGCCGTCGTAGCGATTCGATGAATTCGGCTCCGGAAAGGGTGTCCTCGTAGGCGTGTTGGAGGTTCCGTGAATGAAAAGTGGTTTGGGTGGCAAAAGGAGGATCGATGTAAACGAGACGCACCTTTCCGCGTACCGCAACGTCGTTTAACAGCCGAGCCAGCACGCGCTGATTATCGCCAAAATACAGCCGGTTCTTTTCTTCTTCGCCGGGTCCGACCCAGAGAGTCGCAATATGTGCTGGAGGGGCGATAAGCACATCTGCTTCCGATTTCTTGCCGGAATACTCCAACCTGGATGTGGACGCGAACAGATTTGCCTCTCTCGCCAAGCGGGAAGTGTTGATGCGTTGCCGTTTCCTAGGTACGCCGGTGGCCATGAGTTCCTCCCCCCTTCCTTGAAGGAGCCTTGGATTGGAGCCATTCCAAGGTGATGCGCTCAGGCACCATCCGCAACGTCACGACGATGACTCGACCCGGCCAGTGATTCTCGATGTACGCGTAATCATTCCACATAGAGCCTAGGAGAAGTCCCGGTCCATCGTTCAAGAAAATCACCTTCGTCTGCATCCTCTTGGAATCTGTGTATTGAATGATCTCCTGCGCAATCGCGATACTGCCCGGTTCGGTCATCCTCCTGGGCGCCGCCGCGATCGGAGTCGTATCGTGCCAACCCAACGGCCAGCACGTTGTCGCCATCGAAAATCACAAAATCGACCGGACGGTCGGGCTTCGGGTAATCAGAAAACACTTCACCCATCAGCACATCTTTTCCGGCACGCTCGGGACCGATCACTCGCAACCCTGGCAGTTTTTTGCGGAGTATTCCGAAGAGTCGCTCCGTGAGATCATAACCCTTCCTGCCGCGATCCTTGTATTCCCAGAGAATCGCACAGATGGCCTCGTCGGCAGTTGGTCGGCTGTGAAAAGCTCTCTGAACCTCAATCACTGGTCGAAAGCCTGGGCCGAAGCGCTCACAGATCTGCGCCGCAGCAGACTTCTTCTTCAACATCTCGACCGGGGTCTCCGGGCTAACGTATTTACGAAACACCCGAGACAGTTGAATCCTCATCCACTGTTCCTTGACGGCGGAAATCGCCATGAACAAGTCCGTAGATGAGTGTGACCGTTCAAGGATCTGTCCGAACAACACCAGTACTGGCTTGTACAGTTCACACGCCAGTGGCAAAATGTCGGGATAGTATTCTCCCGTTGCAAGGGTGATCCACAAGTGCCCGTCCTCCTTGTAATCGGCAAACGACTGTTTCGTGGCCATGTGGACTTTCCTAAAGCCGACCTCGACTCGGTGAATTGTCACGGCCAGTATACACCAATGCCGAAGCGTCAGACAAGACGGTGCCGCGATTACTGCTGTGCCCAACATAGCAACGGAACAGTATCGTTATTGGTGGCTCCTACCAGGTCTCCGCTTTGATGATCTTCCCATCGAAACTCGCCGCCACGCGGCCACCCGGGGGAACGACCAGAAAACGCTCGTCGTCCCAAGGGCCGTCGACCAACTGCCGCAGCAGCGTCATGTTGCCGCAGAGCTTCTCGAACTTCCAGCCGCGCTCGGCGGCCTGCTCCCGGGCCTGCCGCTCGAAACGGTCGTCGGGCTCGATCCCCATCTCGATATACGTCAGCCCCGTGTAGTTGCGGGTCATGTTGCAGAGTTGGTCGTAGAGAAACTTGGCGTTGTCCTCGCCGTACTTCGCCACCAACTCGTCGTAGGTTTGGATCATGCCCGACTTGTGGGAGATCGAATCCTCGCGGTACTGTTCAAGCCCTTCGCCGCGTTCGATCCAGCCGCTCGTCTTGAAATACACGCCCGGATGCGACTGGAAGTAGTCGAGGTATCGCCCTTTGTCGCCCAGGAAGAGCGTGATGCAGTCGTGGGCGCGGGGGATGACCAGCGGAATGTTCCGTGCAGTCAAGCCGACCAGGCCGTTGCTGCACAAGGCATAACCGAACAGCACGGCTTCGTATTTCGTCTCATCCACCGCGGCCAGCACTTCGCCGAGGCGGGCCGACATGCCCGCCTGCCCCATGTCGTGTAGCCCCTTGGGCAGAAACTCCACGTCCACCTGGTTTACCGAGCGGGCGACGACTGCGCAAATCTCGCGGTAAAGAATTTCACAAGCAATCAGCTTCAGTCGCAAAATGAATCCTCATGTTGGGGTGGCAGTTGTACTGCCGCCCCGCTGGAGAGCCGAGGGACGGCAGTGCAACTGCCATCCCAAGGTGTCGTGTGCCATTTCAGCGTGTGTGGCCGCAACTCGTAGGCGTCGGCGGGCGAAGAGACGGGGAGTATTCGATGTCCTTTCGTGATTTGCCGCCGACCAGCCAGCAGTATAGTGGAAGCAGTGCGCAACCGACAAGCGGCACGTTGTCGGCAGGGTGCATTGTTCCGTGCGATCGCGAGGGTGGTTGACAAGTCCCCCCTGCGCAGCTAACTTAAATGGAGGGAGCCACGAGGGCGCCTTTGTTACAAAGAGCCTGCGGATGTCGACAGATCGCACCAATTCCTCCGACTTTCCCGACGCTTCGCTGATACTGAAGCTGGAACAGCGGATCGGCTACGAGTTCAAGGACAAGGGCCTGCTCCTGTCGGCGTTGACGCACGCCTCGGGGGCGGAGCACCGGCTGGCCTCGAACGAGCGTCTCGAATTTCTCGGCGACGCGATCCTCGGCGCCGTGGTTTGCGAGATCCTCTTCCACCAATACCCCGAATACCTCGAGGGCGAATTGACCCGGCTGAAGTCGATCGTCGTCAGCCGGCTGACGTGTACGAAGATCAGCCGCGCCCTGGGGATGCAGGAGTTTCTCATCCTCGGCAAGGGGATGACGACGCATCCGAGCGTTCCCTCATCGCTGCTGGCCGACGTCTTCGAGTCGCTGCTGGCGGCGATCTATCTCGACGGCGGCGACGCGGCGGCCCGGCAGTTCATCGCCGCGACGATGGGGCCCGAGATCGAATTGGCCGCCGAAGGGGAAACCGGCAGCAACTACAAGTCGCTCTTGCAGCAACTCGCGCAACGCGAACATGGCACGACGCCGACGTATCAGTTGCTCGACGAAAAAGGCCCGGACCACAGCAAGTGCTTCAAGGTGGCCGCTCAGGTCGGCGCCGATCGCTATCAGCCCGCCTGGGGCCGCAATAAAAAGGAAGCCGAGCAGCGGGCCGCGCGAAACGCGCTCAGTCAACTCAGCGGCGACGCGCCGCCCTTTGCGGCGGAGTGATTGGGCCAGCGGAGCGCATGTACTCCTCACGCTCCGCGTGAGGCCAGTTCAGCCTTCGTTTCAACGCACCGAGAGCGGGAGGAACGCGTGCTTCACCTCACGCGGAGCGTGAGGAGTACGGACGAGTACGTTGGACATCCCAAGAAATAGAACCGCCCGGTCAGCCGTGCCGGGCGATCCTTTCTCGTCGTGATAAGCCGCAAGGTTTCGAGGAGAAGACTCTCTAGCGGCATCGCCTGGCGAAACACTGCCTGGCGATAATGCCGCCGGGCATCTACCTCTTCGCCTTCTTGGCTACCTTGCGCTTGGCCTTCTTGGCCACCTTTTTCTTGGCCTTCTTAGCCGGTTTCTTCGCGCCCTTCTTGGCAGCTTTCTTCTTAGCCAACGTACGTCCTCCTAACAAACGTGTAAGCGAGAGTCATGCCGTCATCAAGGCTGGGGCCGACGCGCGGCCGACGTCTCACCACGAAACTTTTTATGATCGTACCCATTTGTGAAAACTTTGCAAGTACAAATTTCGTCGCAGAGCGAAAATTTTCTCGCGGGCCGTCGATCGCGCCACAATTGCAGCGCCGCAGCGAGCGATCGTCGCACGTGCGCGCACGCGACCAACCTCGGCGTGATGAGTGATGCGATCTGTGTGGTCGTCGTTCGCCGCGCGTCATCGCAGCATCGACGCGGCGCAAATCGTTTGTTGCCGAAACGATCGCCGACACATCACGGATCGTGTCCAATCGCCGCAACGATCTCGCACGAGCGCGCCTCGATTCGCGCTAATGCGCACGACGCTAAGAGCATGGAATGTTGTGGAGGTATCTCGCGGCGCAGCGGTTGCTGCGCACGCGATTCGCCGATCGCCGGCCTGGAACCGCAACGCGTTGCACCGCAAGAGGTTACGAAGAGACATCCCGTGCGGATATTTGGCCCGCTTTCCAGCGGTCGCGTCACTTCGCCGAAGGGAAAATCTCACTGTTGGGCGGTCCGTCGTGTTCGCGTGCGCCGTGAAGATGTCGATTCACAAAATCCACTCTTGCGACTCCACCGAGCGCGCAACTCCTGGTTGCCGTTGCGCGATGACGTTGCCCACCATGTACGTGTTGCACCGCTGCCGCGATGAGGAGAACAGTGGCGATGCCGCGGCAGCCGATTTCGCTGAGCGATCATCCGGGATCGCGGCGAGTGGATGAAATGTCGAGGAAGAGACGACCGCAAGAGCCTTTTCGCAAAAAAATTTCCCCTTGAGGAGAATTTTCGGCAAAAAACCGCGCAGGACACACGCAAACTTGCGCTCGGCGGGCTAATCCGCGACTGTCGCAGGGCGCTGCACCCGCTCCGCGTCGGTCAACGATCCGCCAAGAACAGCGGTCGCAGGTGGCGGTCGTAGAGGTTTTGCGTAACGTTGGGGGCGATCGCGTCGGCATGTCGTTCGAGCGCGAGGGTGAAGCGGTCGCCCATCTCGGCCGCGACCTTGTAGGCGACGTGCAGGAGTTGACGAAAATGCGGATTGTACGCCTCACATGCCGCATCGTGACGCAGCGATGCCGCAAACCGCTCGCCGTCCCATTGCCCGACGGCATCGGGCGAGGGGAGCCGGCCGCGGTCGATATCGACCACCGAGGCGTACGGGCGCAAAGCTCGTCGAACCGCCGCCATGCCCCGTCGTAGACCTTCTTGGCGATTTCCAGCCCGCCGTCGCCGGCGGCCGCCAGACCGATCAATTCCTCGAGCCACGTGGTGCCGGCCGTCTTCAAGTGTACGCCGGCGTCGAATTTTGCAAGTGCAACGTGCATCGGCCGGTAAAGGGCGAATTTGTCGCTGCCGGAATGCACGCTCAACTTCAAATTCTCCGGCAGCCCGAACTGCTCGATCGCGAAGGCCACGACCGCCAGATCCTCCTCAAATTGTCGTGCAAACTCGGCCAAGTCGCCGACGTACTCGACCCCCTTGTTGAACCGGCCGGCGAAGCGGGGGGCGATCGTCTGGGCCGGAATCCCTTCATCCGCGATGGCCGCCAGGATCAACAGCAGCTCGCCGGGCGTTTGCGGGCGGTCCGTCTCGTCCAACGACACTTCGATTACCGGTAATTGCCCGGCTTTTGCCTCTTGAATGCGATGATTGATTCGCCCCGCCTCGCCGATCGCCGCCAGGAACTTTCGCGCCGCCTCGGCGATCATCGGCCGGGAGATCTCCAACGGCCGCTCGATGCCCGGCAGCGAGAGCCGGCCCACCAGGCGTTCATGCCGCGCGACGAAATCGTCTACCGCCTCGTCCCCCGCGTCGCGGCCAATCCAGTCGGCCACGTCGAGCGTGAAGAAGTCGCACGCCTCCAGAAAGCCGTCCACGGTTTTCAGACCGATGTGGTCGGCGTCGACGAAATACGGGCCGGTCCAGCCGAGCGACTGCACCGCCCGGTCGGCCTCGGCCCGCACCTCGGCCGGCCGGCTCCCCACGATCGTGTGCTCGCGGTGCGACTTGTTCCAAACGGGCGCTACTTCGACGCCCTCGCTGGCGGCCTGCACGATTGCTTGAAGTTGCGCCGCCCCCTGATGAGCAAAGCGGTCGCCCACGCCAATCGAATACTTGGGGAGTTGCATGGCAGATTAGATGTCAAAAAGGGGTCTTGGTTGTTCTGGTTCCCGCGCCGAGCGCGGGAACCAGCATTTTATTGGCAGTCAAATAAGTAATGTCGCGGTGTTTAGCGGCCGCCGGCACGGCGGCCTTGCATTTCTTGCGGCTCAGAGCCGCCGTGCCGGCGGCTGCTAAACGGAAAGCGACATTTCTTTTCTGACACTCAACAGCGGTTCAACTTTCTGTACTCCGCGCGAAGCGTTTCCACCTCCTCCAAAAGCGCTGTGATCTGTTCGTCGCTCACGTTCTCGTCCATGTTGATGCAGCAGACGCCCGTCAGCCAGGGGTTGCCCGACTCGCGGACCAAGCGGCGAATCGTCTGCCGGATCTGGTCGGGCGTGTGATGGACGATCTCGACGGGGCTGTAGCGGATGTTCAAGAACGTGTCGGGCAGCGCCCGCCGCAGCCGCGCCACGTCGCCGCCCCAGCCGAGATCGAGAAAATCGAGATGCGGCAGCCGGGCGAAGACATCGGCGTACCGGTGCGGGTCCTTGCCGCAGTAGTGGATGCCGAACGGCCGCAGCCGACGGCTCCAGTCGGCGTCCAACGGCAGCAAAAATCGCTCGTAATCGCCGGTGGAAACCATCGTCAGCGAGCATTCCGAATGCAAATAGACGGTCGGCCGCAGGCAGCGGACCGTGCGATTCACGCTGATCGACGTCGAGCCGGTTTTGGCGAACATCGTTTGCGTGAACCGCTCGATCACCGCCGCAATCTGGGCGAAGAAGCGAGACGCTTCGGCCGGTTTGTCGAGCATGTCGAGAAAAACGGCCTGCCCGCGAAGGTCGAGGGCCAGGTTCAGGACGCCGCTCCAGTTGATGTCCCCCAGCAGGCCGCCGTGCCTGGTTTGCAGGGCGTCGCAGAGCGACTGCCAACGCCGATAGGCGGGACTTTGGAAGGCGGCCTCGGGCGAGAGGTCGAGACTCTCGCGGTTGGCCGCTCGGACCAGCGGCGGCCCGTCGGCCGAGTATTCGACCGCGCAGCCCAACATCTCCGAGAGCAGAAAACCGGCGGCGAGATGGACCGGCCCGACGATCGGCAGCAGCTTGTCGTGGTCGGCCCCCAGCCCGAAGCGGCCCCAGCGCCGGTAGAGCGCGTTCTCCATCCGCCGCTCCGCTTCGACCCGTTTGGCCGGATGGAAGAAGAAATCCTCGTCGAAGGTGATCCCTTCGTGGCGATGCCACCATCCCGGGGCCAAGACGATCTCGACGGGCAGCATCTCGTTGTGCAGCAGCGGATGGGGACCTTGCGTCATAGTGCAATCTTCTGCCCGGATCGGATCCAATGCAAACGGAAGGAACAGGTGGGGCAGACATTCCTGTCTGCCCAATTCGTCCTTGGCTTCCCGATTTTTGGGCAGACAGGAATGTCTGCCCCACCTGTTTCCCACTTTATAGGGTAACGCAATCGCGACGTGCTACAATAGGTTCTTCGTTCTGCGGCGTTTGGCGACGGCGCGATAGACGGCCAGCACGTTTTCCAGCGGCGTGTCGGGCTGGATGTGGTGGCTGGGGGCGAGGATGAAACCGCCGCCCGCGCCGACCTCGTCCATCAAACGGTTCACCTCGGCCTCGATTTCCGCGGGCGTCGAGCCTTGCAGCCAGCCTTGCACGTCGACCGCGCCGTGCAGGACGATTCGGCCGGCGAACTCCCGTTTCAGATCGTACGGATTCATGCCGGCGGCTTGTGGTTGGATCGTCTGGAGCGAATCCATGCCGCACTGGATGAACCGCGGAATCAACGCCCGGCTCGACCCGCAGCAATGATGCGATACCTTGGCGGCGAAACTGTGGACCAGGTCGAAAAGCTCCTTCTTTCGCGCGGCGAAGAGTTTGTCGAACTTGGCCGGCGAAATCAGCAGGCCCCGCTGGCTGCCGAAATCGTCGCCGCACAGGATCAGATCGATTCGCCCGGCCGCCGCCGCCAGCGTCCGCTCGATATGGGCCATGTAGAAGCGGTGCCGCCGCTCGACGATGTACAGATACACGGGATCTTCCGTGGCGATGTCCAGCAGCACTTGCTCGACTCCTCGGCCGACAGCCACGCCGTTGATGAAATCCTGGACGTGCATGCCGCCGGCTACGATCGCCAGATCGGGATACAGGCGCAGAGCGACGGCAGCGCGGCGTAATCGAACCAATCGGGGCTGGGCCAAGGCCACTTCGCCGCCTCTTCGACGCTGGTCCACGCCGCGTAAGGCGATTCGACGGCCTCGGCGTATTCGCCGTACTCGTTTGCCATCAGACGCCGCCGCACTCCCCAGAGGTTTGTCGACGACCCGTCGTCGAACTTCGGTTGCGGCGGACCGATGTAGGGCGGCGCGACGTGGCGTAGATCGGTTCCGAGCCGCTCGGACACGCCGCCGTCTTCAAGCGAGCCGGCCCCGCCGCCCATCACGCCGGCGGGACGTTTCGGCTGCGGCAAACCGAAGTGGCGAGCCAACGCCGTGTGGATTTCCGGCGTGGCGTAGTAATCGCAGGGCGTGAAATCGGGCTGCGTATGATTCAAGGCTGCCCGGACACGTTCGCGAGGCGTCATGGTTGTGTTCTCTCAGCCGTGATTTGGGGTAGGCGGCTCCGCGGTGTCAAAGGTCATCGGTTCGAGCCGCGGCAGCAGCAGGTGAATTATGATCGTGGCAATCAGGTAAACGGAACCGGCGATGATGAATGGGATCAAGTAGTCCTTTTCGCCAGTAACGGCTTTGCTCCAATCGAGAACGCAACCAATCAACTGGGCGAACAAGACGCCGCCGATGCCGCCGGCCGTGCCGCCGAGACCGACGACCGAACTGACCGCCTTGCGCGGGATGGTATCGGAGACGATCGTATAGAGGTTGGCGGAAAAGCCGGCATGTGCGGCGGCGGCAATGCCGATCAAGACCACGGCCAGCCACATGTTGTTGACGCGCGGAACCAGCATGACGGGCAACGCGGAACAGGCGCAGGTGAGAAAGGCCGTCTTTCTTGCGACGTTGATCGTGGCCCCGCGCCGGATCAGCCACGAGGAGAGCGCCCCTCCCCCAATGCTGCCCAGGTCGGCCATGAGGTAGATGGCGATCAGCGGCCACGTCATCTCTTTTTCGTTGGTAATCCCATAGTTGTTCACCAGGAACTTCGGCGCCCAGCCTATGTAAAACCACCACACCGGCGAGGCCAGGAACATGGCGAACACGAACGCCCAGGTTTGGCGATAGCCCAGCAGACTCCGCCAGGGAATCGCAACGGGCGGGTCGGCCGGGTCGCTGCGGATATAGGCCAATTCCGCGGGCGAAACTCTGGGATGGTTTTCGGGACGACGGTAGAGCAGCCACCAGAGCACGACCCAGACGAGGCTCAATGAGCCGGTCAGGCAGAATGCGGCGCCCCAATTCCAGTGCAGGGTTGTGACAATCAGCGGCACCGAAATGATGGCGACGATCGCGCCGACGTTGCTGCCGCTGTTGAAGATGCCGGTGGCCAGGGCGCGTTTGCGCTTGGGGTTCCATTGGCCGACGGTCTTGATGGCCCCGGGAAAATGCCCGCCTTCGACCAGGCCCAAACTGAATCTCGCCAGGCTGAAGCCCGCGACCGAAAGCAACGCAGGCGTGAGGCTGCCGAGGAACGTGCCCGCAAACGCGGCATTGAGCCAGGGCAGCCCGCGATAAACCAACGGATTCACCAGGCAATGTGCGATCTCGGCCACGCTCCAAACGCCGAAGACCAGGAGAAAGCCCTTCCGCTCGCCAATCGCGTCCATAATTCGGCCGACCAGCGAGTAGCCGACGGCGTAGGACAGCGTGAAGGCGCTCATAATGAAGCTGAAGTTCGTCTCCGACCAACCGAATTCCGCGGTCAACCGCGGTCCGAGGATTCCGAAGACCTGGCGATCGACGTAGACGATCGTCGTGGCCACGAACAACAATGCGCAGACGACCCAGCGATAATGGGTCCTTCTTTCGCCGGGGGGAGGAAGGGGCATCGCGGAATGATCTTGGGCGCGTGCGAAGCCGCAAGCGGCTTTTGGGGCAACCGGCAACGGCTTGCCGAGGTCACGTCAGCATACTCCGGCCCGCCGCAGAGGTCAACCTTCCAGCAGCAACTCCAGATAGCTCCGCCGCTCGCTCCCTTCCAGTCCGAGGGCTGCGGCAAGCGAGAGGATGCACGAGCGGGCGGCGTCGAGACCGTCGGCCTCGGCGATCAGTTCCAATTCCGCGAAAATGCCCAGCCCGGCAACCTCATCGAGAGAAATCTCGACGCTGCGGCCCTGCCAATCGACGCGGGCCTTGCGCCGCGACTTGCGGACTTCGCCGGCCGACGTGAAACCCAACGCCTCGATCAGATCGGTCCACGCCCGGGCGGCCTGCTCGCCGGGCGCGACGGGCAGGTCGATCTCACGCCGCGTCTTGGTCGCGGCGTCGATCTTCGGGCCCTTGTAGGTGATGAAATTGGCCAATCCCTTGCGGCGAATCCGCAGCGCCTCGTCGCTCTTGGCGAAATCGCGGGCCGGATGGGCGAAATAGATGTCCACTTCCAACTGCGGAGCCGCGATCGTCGCCCCAAGCTCCGCCAGCCGCGACTGCAACGTCGACCGATCGGCCACCGGGAACTTCATTTCGACTTCGTAGGGCATGGCGAAGGAACCCTATTGGAACCGCAATGCGAAGCCGCAAGCGGCTGGAAGGTGAAAGAACCGCAAACGGCCTATTCTACACCGCGGCCATCTATCCGGCCATGCGGTAATACTCCGCCGCGTCGTCGGAGTTCTCGTCGATCCTGACGTTGCCGCAGTCGCTGCGGATGATCTCCTTCACCTGGCCGCCGGGGAGCACGTGGTAGCGAATGCCCCGCCATAGGATATGGCGGCCGATTGCCGCACTGCTGACGCCGAACCCATGGGCAAGCTCGACCAAGGGATTCGCCCAAATATCGAACCGCTGGATGCGGCGCGAGGCCGATTCCCACTCGGGGAAGTAGACCTTCACCAGCCCTTGACGCAGCCAGCCGCGGTAAACCGTCACCGCGTAGAGCGCGGCGCTGACGGCCACGGGAATCCACGGCGACGGCGATCCGGTCAACAGCCCCAACACCAAGACGCCGAGATTGCCGAACCAGATCAGGTTGGAGAACATCGCCGACACAAACGAGAAGAGCCACCAATCGAACGTGTAGAGCCGGGCGATCACATACTGGCGGCGGATAAACGACATCGCGTGGCCGAGCGATTGATCCAGCGACGATGCCGTGACACAGGCCGGCTCGAAACGCACCTTGAGCCCGGCCTGCCGCATCAGCCGGCTGGCCACCAGGTCGTCGCTGAGCGTCCCCTTCCAGGCGTCGCGCAGGCCGATGCGTTCGAACACGTCGCGGCGGATCGCCCAGGAGCCGCCCCAGATCAGGTAGTGGCTGCTGCGGGTCAGCAGCGACAGTACGTCGCAATTCATGCTGTAGACCAGGACGTTGCCCACGCTCGCCCTTTCGGGCGTGAACCAGCGGTAGCCGGTCACGGCGCCGAGGCTGGGATCGTCCAACCGCGAGACCAGCCCCCGCAGCCACTCGCGCCTCGGCCGCGCGTCGGAATCGACGAAGGCCAGGTACTTCACCTGCGGCGAGAGGTGTTCGGTGGCGACGCGGAGATTGTGGACTTTTTGGCCGCTGTCGCTGGCGTGGCCGGCGACGACTACCCGCGCCGCCACGTTCGCATGTTCCGCCATCGCGCGGCGGATGGCCGGGTAAGCCGCGTCGTCAGTGCTCTCGACGATGAACGTCACTTCATAGTCGTCGTAATCCTGTTCGAGCAACGAGCGGAGATTGGTTTCCAGGTCGAGATCGATCCCCTTGCAGGGGGCGAACAGCGCCACGCGGCCGGCCGGTTGGTGGTGAACCACGCTGCGCATGCAACTCCGCACGTAGCGGCAGTGCTCCCACGTTTGCAGGGCCAACAGCAGCGACTCGATCACCACGAGTCCCGCCAAAATCAGGTAGATCGCGAGCCAATGCCCATTCATAGATTCACCGGCAGTAGGTCCGGCAGTAGGTATAGGCGGGAACGATACCGGTTAGGCCGAAATGGGTCAAGAGCAACGGGCCGGAAGATGGGTAAAGTGTGCAGAATGCGAGTTTTGTATCTAGGGGCGGCGAAGTACAAACGACGAAGGAAGACCAAGGTCAAAGGCCAAAGGTCAACGGTCGAAGGCCAAAGGGTGAAGGAATGACAAATGACGATAATGAATATAGGCTGAAAATAGCGGCATAGAGAGGGTTCTTTCGTCATTTGGCCTTCGTCATTTGGCATTCGATCTTCGTCATTTGGCATTCGATCTTCGTCCTTTGACCTTTGGCCTTCGACCTTTAACCTTTGACCTTTGGCCTTCCTCAGTCGTCATTCCTCCCCCAAACTGAACTTGACCCCCTTCCCCGCCCCCTTCACAATCCAGCCCATGTACATTCTGACCCGCTACGTGGTTTGGGAAGTTCTGAAGATTTTCGTGGCGGCGCTCGTCGGTTTGACGTTGATGGTCACCCTCGGCATGGGGTTCAGCGAAGGCTCCAAGATGGGCCTTCCCACGCTGGTGATGCTGCGAACCATGCCCTTCATGATGCCCGAAATGCTCGGCATCACCATTCCCGTGGCCATGCTCTACGCGGTCAGCAGCGTCTTCGGACGGATGACGGGCGCCAACGAGATCGTGGCGATCAAGTCGTTGGGCATCAATCCGATGGTGGTCGTCTGGCCCGTCGTGGTCCTGGCGGGCTTTCTCAGCCTGGGAACCGTTTGGATGTACGAAATCGCCGCCACCTGGTCGCGGCCAAGCGTCCAACGGACCGTTCTGCGAATCGATCGAGGAGATCGTCTACGGGATGCTGCAAAAGAATCATTCGCTCGAAGGGGAAAACTTCCCGTTCTCGATCACTGTGAAGCGCGTTGAGGGCCGAAAACTCATCCAGCCGACAATCATCTTGAAAAGTCAGCCGGGCCATCCTCCAACCATGATCGCCGCCGAGGAAGCCGAACTCTGGACCGACCGCAGCAATCCCGCTCAACCGGTGTTGCGATTGCGATGCGTCGACAGCCGAGTCGATACCGAGGGAATACAATTATTCAATCCCCGCGAATGGCTGCCACCGGGCATACCGATTGTCGTTCCGCCTCCCGACCGGCACCATCGCGATTGGGTCGCCATGTGGGACATCTCCCGCTCCATCGCCGAGTTGCGGAAGGAGATCGATAATCTCAAGCGGCAACTGGAAATCGCCCGCGAATTGCGAGAGTCGTTCCAAAAGGCGAATAGGATTCTCGGCATCGTGGAACCGCCCGACAACGTCGAGCGAATCGCGGACCAAATCGCCGACAGACAGTTCAAGATCCTCCGCCTGAAGACCGAACCGTTCCGCCGCTGGTCGAACGGCTTCACCTGCTTGTGCTTTACGCTGATCGGCATTCCCGTGGCGATGCTCTGGCGTCACGCCGACGCGCTGACGAACTTCTTCGTCTGCTTTTTGCCGATCTTGGCATTGTATTATCCGCTGCTGATGCTCAGCGAAAACCTCTCGACCTCCGGCACGCTGCCGCCGATCTCCTTCTGGATGAGCAACGTCGTGCTCACCATTCCCGCCATCGCCCTGCTGCGCTGGATCAACAACCACTAACTCTCCTTCGTCGCCGCCACGATTCCGTGCTCGACCGCCTCCGCGATCAGGTCGATCTGCTCCAACGAGATCGCCAGCGGCGGCATCAGCACGACAACGTCTCCCAAGGGCCGAATCCACACGCCCTCGGTCAAGGCATGGTCGCACACCTTCGCGCCGCGGCGCTCCTGCCACGGATACGGCTTCTTGCTTTCGACGTCCTGCACAAGTTCGACCGCGGCGATCATGCCGCAACGCCGCACGTGGCCGACGTGGGGCAAGCGGGCGATCCGCGCGAGATGCCCGTCCAGACACGCCATCTTCGCCGGCAGCGCTTCCAGCGTCCGCTCCTGCTCGAACACGTCGAGCGTCGCCAGCGCCGCGGCCGCTCCCAGCGGGTTGCCGCCGTACGTGTGCCCGTGATAAAACGTCCTGCTCTCGGCGTACGTGCCCAAGAACGCCTGCCAGATTTCGTCGGTCGCCAGCGTGGCGGCCACCGGCAGATAACCGCCCGTCATCCCCTTGCCGATGCAGAACAGGTCGGGCGAAACGTCTTCGTGCTCACAGGCGAACATCCGGCCCGTGCGGCCGAAGCCGACCGCCACCTCGTCGGCGATCATCAGCACGTCGTATTTCCGCGTCAGCTCGCGCACGCCGCGGAGATAACCTGTCGGGTGCATGATCATGCCCGCCGCTCCCTGAACCAACGGCTCGATGATCACAGCGGCGATCTTCCGCTGATGTTCCGTCAACACCTCTTCCAACTTCTGCAAATGATACTGGCAGAGGCTCTCCGCCACGACACCCGGCGGCGTGCGATAGGTGTCGGGCGCGGGCACGCGGAACGTCTCGAACAACAGCGGCCGGAACGCGGCGTGGAACTGCTCGATCCCGCCGACGCTCACGCAGCCGAGCGTGTCGCCGTGATACGCCTCGCCCAGCGCCACGTAGCACGTCTTGGAAAAAGGGGTCAGGAACCGTTTCGCAGATTCTCCATGTGCAGAAACGGTTCCTGACACCTTTTTCCGCCCCTTTTGCCGCCAGTATTGCAGGGCCATCTTCACGGCGACCTCGACCGAGGTGGCGCCGTTGTCGGAGAAGAAAACGTGGTTGAGGCCCGGCGGGGCGAGATCGACCAAACGCTTGGCCAATCGGATGGTTGTGGGATTTGAGCAGCCGAGATTCGTCACGTGCGCCACCTTGTCGAGCTGTTCGCGCACAGCGGCGTCGATCTTCGCATGGCGATGACCGTGGATGTTGCACCACAAACTGCTGCCGCCGTCGATATAGCGACGGCCGTTGATGTCGATCAGTTCGCAGCCCTCCGCCCGCTCGATGATCAGCGGCTCGTATTCGGCCATCTGCGTGAAGGCGTGCCAGACGATCGTGCGGTCCCACTGCCGCAAAGTGTCGCGGTCTTGCGCGCCCTCTAGGTTATGCTTCAGCATGACAGTGTCCTCTGATGGGTTTTGACAGCCAAAATCGGTAGTGAATTCAAGGTATTGTGCTAGCACACCACTGCTAGCAGGCGCATTTTGTGGTTGCCTTTGGCGGCGTTGCTTGAGAGTAATTGAAAGGAGGGTCCATGAAGTAACTTCGCAAGGGAGGATGAATCGTCATGTACCAGCGAACTTTGAAACTTTCACAGGCTCAGCGCAGGACGTTGGTCGAGTATCGGAACCATGATCGGCGTCCGGACGTGCGGGAACGGTGTGCGGCGATCTTGAAGGTCGCCGACGGCCAATCGCCTCATGCGGTAGCGACTCAGGGACTACTGAGACCGCGAGATCCTGACACCGTGTACCATTGGTTGGATTGCTATGAACAACACGGGATCGAAGGACTGTTGCGGCGGCGGCAGGGAGGCAGCCGTCGCCGTCCCTTTCGAGCAGCGGGAACAGGTGTTGGAGCGGCTGCGGCAAGGCCCCGGCGAGGAAGCTCGCCGCGAGGCGATGCCGACAGCCGCTGGTCCGCCGCCCAGCCGCTGGACGTTGCGGACCATTCGCGCCAGCATTAAGACGATCCAGAATTACACGCTCAGTGGCGTGTGGCGGTGGCTCCGTCGCAAACTGGGAGTGAAATTGCGTTCGGGTCGGGTCCAGCATTTTAGCCCGGATCCGCAGTATCGAAGCAAGGTAGCCAAACTGAAACGATGCCTGCGAGCAGCGGCGCGCAACCCCCAGGAAACGACATTGCTGTTCATCGACGAAATGGGGTACGCCGTCTGGCCCGAGCCGGCGCCGAGTTGGGCTGCCGCCCCGCCCGCGGCTCCACCGCAAGCGGATCGGCAACAGTCCAACAATGGGCTGTGGCGTGTGATCGGCGGCCTGAACGCCTGCAGCGGAAAAGTGACCTACGTGGACAACTACATTATCGGTCGAGCCAAGGTCATCGAGATGTATGAACGGATCGCGAAAACTTACGCTCGCGCCAAGACGATCTACGTCGTTCAAGACAATTGGTCGATCCATACTCATCCCGACGTACTCACGGCCGTGGGGGCATATCCTCAAATCAAGCCAATCTGGTTGCCGACTTACGCCCCCTGGCTGAACCCGATCGAAAAATTATGGCGATGGCTGAAGGAGACAATCCTCAAAATGCACCGTTTGGCCAACGACTGGCCCGCCTTGCACCAGCGCGTCACCGACTTCCTGGAGCAATTCGCCCGCGGCTCGAAACAGCTTCTGCGGTACGTAGGGTTGCTCGGCAACGGTCAACTGGCCCAATCGCTGCATTTTACGTGATTACTACCGAATCTGTTTGTCAAAACCCATCAGGAGGCGACTCCCGTCGCCGATGGAAGCGTTGTAGGCGGACGATCGGCGACAGGAGTCGCCTCCTACAAACTCTTGGTTGGTGTGTCCTTGCTGCGTTCTTGCAAAGCCGCAGGCGGTTTATGGAGCTACTCGTGGCCGAGCGTCCAGGGCGTTCCTTCGGCGAGCATCTGCTGAAGCTGCCGCTCGACCTCGGCTAGCGAGAGATGGACCTGAGGGATGCGGAGGTGCGGATCGAACGTTTCGTCGTCCTCGCCGTCCACTTGCCACTGGGCTTCTTCCGCCTCCTGTTCGAGGGCGTCCAACCAACTGGGCAACTCGAAGCCGGCGCCGAGGGTTTCCTCGGTGAAGTGGTCGACCTGTTCCTCCAGTTGCCGCAGCGCCGACGGCGGCCGGCCCTCGCGCACCTCCTCGATCGCCGGGCGGATCAACGCGCAAAGCCGATCGATCTGCAACGGCCGGACAAACCGCTCGGCAAGGTGCTCGGCGATACTCGGCAGCCGCATTCCGTACGTTTCGCAGAGCGTCTGGAAACGTTTCACGTGTTCGTTGGCCATTGGCGCGGTCCGCTGCGCGACCGCACGCCGCCAGATCTCGGCGGCCCCCTCGCGGCCGCAACGGACCAGCGTCTCGTGCGCGACCGCCACCGGCTGTAGGTTCCACGCCAGCCGGTCGTAACTCGCGCGAAGCCGCAGAAAATCCAAGAGCGTGTACAACATGTCGCCGCGGTCCGACTGGGTCGTGATGCTGTTGTAATCCAGGTATTCGCCGTAATTTTCGACCACGGCCTCGATGGCGATGCCCAGCCAGTGCGCCGCGTTGTCGAGCGAGACGGCGGTCTCCAATTCGGTCAAGAGGCGAAACGGCTCCTCCGCTTCGGGCTGCTCTCGCAGCGTTTGCAGGTATTGCCGCACGCCCTGGTGCAGAATGCCGCGGAGGTTGCCGAAGTTCATGAATCCCTGGGTAAACAGATCCTCGCCATAGCGCTCGATGAAGCGCTTCAACCGCCGCCATCGCTGCTGCTCGGCCACGGTTTCCAGCACCGAGAGCCGCACGCCATGACTGTGGCTCAGCCAGCAGCGGAGCAGGACCTCGATCGTCTGCTCCAAACAATCGATCAATCCGGCGTCGGCCGAGCGGGAAAAACGCGGGGGTTTCGCTGGGCTTGACGCGACGGAAGGGGACGGAGGAGGTTGTCGAAAGGCAGTCTTGCGAAGAGACGGCGCCTCTCCGCCAACCTCCTCCGTCCCCCTCGCCCCGCGATTGGTTGTCCCGCCCTTTTGCTTCTTCTTGCCCGCCGCCGTCCGGCCGGAGTCGTACCAATCGGCCGAAGAGATCGCCAGGCACTGGGTGACGGCCTTGCAAGCGATCTCGAAGACGCGGTCGAACTCGGTGACGCCGCCGGGGCCGACCGGATGCGTCATCTCCATTGTGTGCGCGGTTTCGAGCAATTGGCAGGTTTCGGTCAGCAGTCCGAGCCGCGGCAGGCAGCCGGCAAAGCGACGCAGCACGCACTGGATCGATCGCGCGGCGACGATCTTCTGCGCACTGCCGCCCCGCGCCAGGGCCACGTAAAGCAGGGGCTGCTCGGCCAACGAGCGGAGCACTTTCGGCCAGATGGCCCGCACGTCGGCAGCGTCGCCGCGCACCAGCGCGGAGAGCGCCTCGCCCACCGGTCGCTCCCACGGCTCGACGCCCGCGGCGGGCGATGGCCGGGCCATCGACGCGCGGATCATCCGCGCCGCGTCGCCCGTCTCCACGCACGCCTGGATGACCTCCTCCAGCAGCGTCTCCTTGACGCTTCGCCGCCGGTCGTATTCGACCAGCGATTCCTGCGTGCTGTGCGGCGGGGGAATTCGATGCCGCTGCACCGAAGCCAACAGATCGAGCAACTGCCGCCGGTTTCGATTGGCCTGGGCCAACCAGCCGGTCAGCACGTCGTCGCGGTCCGTCGCGTCGCCGGGCCCCGAGGCCGTCGCACAGAGCTTCCACAATTGCGCCACCGTGGTAAGAAAATTTAGCCGGCTGACAATCCGCTCGGCCTCGCCGACCAACTCGAAGTCGGTGGCGCTTTCGCTGCTCTCAAAAATCTCGCCCTCGACGCCGTCGTCGGTGCTGTCGCGGTAGGTGACATCTTCGTAAGCGGCGCCGAACAGACCGCCCTCGTCGTCCGACTCGTCCTCCGATTCCTCGTCGTCCTCGAAGTCGTCGGCGAACTCATCGTCGGATTCCCTTTGCGCCCCTCCGTTGCCAAGCGTTTGCGCGGCCATGTCGAAGTGCGGCACTTGCCAGTATTCGTCGGCATTGGCTTCGAGGTAGTCGAGGAACTTGCGGGCAAGCGGCCAACGCGGCGGAAGGATCGCGGGCGTCTCCTCCGCATCGGCCGCAATAGGCAGCATCCGCACGTTCCGCAAGCCCGCGGAGGTCGCCACCTGAGCCGGCTCGTCGCCCCAGAGATCCTCCATCCATAAAAGCGCGAGATCGTGGAAGGAATAGTCCTCCTCGACCAGCGGGATCTCCTCGGCCTGGCTGAGCCATTGTACCAACAGGGCCATCGCCGCGACCGGATCGCGGTGGTCCAAGAGCGTGTCGATCACCAGGGCGTAGGCCTTGGGCGAGCGAAAATGGGCGACGTTGCGGCGCCAGAAAGCGAGGTCGCCGGCGGCGGCGCCCCCTTCGTGCCACGCCCGCAATGCCGCCGCCACGCTTTCCGCCGATTCGAGCGTGGCCTGGCCGGAGATGCCCTCGACCGAGCCGACTTCGAGGCTGGCGAACTGGTCCCACCAGCGGGCCAACTCTGCCAAGCTCCGCGAGAGCGCCTCTTGCAGGCCGAGATCGCCGGCGGCCGCGGCCGCCTTGTGAATCCGCACGTACAACATGAAGATGTCGCTCATCAGGTCGAGCAAGTCGTCGATCCGCTGGTCGTAGACGCTGTTCTCGACGGCGGGGAAAAGGCTGTACTGGCCGCCGAACCCCAGAATGTTCCAGGGATCGACGATCGCTCCGCACTCGATCGCCCGCCGTAACAGGTCCTCGATCGGGGGCAAGTGCGAGGCCGCCGCGGCCAGGTCGCCGCGTTCGACCGCCAGGTGGGCGGTGGCCATGCGGCAGCGCATCCCGCACGTCATCCGCGCGGAGGCCACCGGCACGACCTCGGCGTGCCGCGTTGCGGCTTCGGTGTAGCCGATGGCCGCGAAAAGCTGCGCGAGGTGGACGTGCTGCAATTGCAGGGCGCGTCGCCGCGCCAGGTAGTGATTAAAATGCTGCCGTGCGCCGCCGAAGGGCTGCCGCATCGCCACCGCCTCGGCCCGCAGGCGTTCGGCGTGCCCGCCCGTGAGCGTCTGCAATAATCGTTCGTAAAAAGCGTCGCGATAGACGGCGATCTTTTGCACCAGCGTGGTCAGCGTGGCCGCGGAATCGTGGGCGTCGGGCCGATCGCCGCTGACGCCCGCGCCCATCAGCATCGTGCCCGCCAACACCGCGGCCTCCTCGAACAACACCTGCTTCCGCGGCAGCCGCCTGCGATGTTCCAACCGGTCGAGCATCGCGTCGAGCGTCACCTGCTGCAAAACGAACCGCCGGCAGCAGCCCGCATTGTCCAACTGGTTCATGTCCCATTGGCCGAAGAGATAGTTGGGCCGCTTGTTCGCCGGATGGTCAAAATCGTACGCCCGCGGATCGAGCGCCAACTCGTCGAGCTGATCGATGGGCAACATCGCCTCGAATCGCAACGCGGGATCGGTAGCGTCGAGGATGGCCAACGCCGTCTCGATCAACTCGCGGTACGGACCGAAGGCCACTCCCGCCCCGCGAATCCAGAGCGGCACCGGCCGCACCCATTCGTGGTCGTAAGGCTGAATTTTCTGCTCGGTGCGGAGCACGGCCACGGGCCGGTGGCCGAGGTAATCGTTCAACTGGTGCAGAGCTGCGGGAACGATCCGCTCGGTTTCGTCCCACGGTCCCCCCTGCCGCAGCACCGCCTCGCACACGCGGCCGATGAAGAACGGTTGAAACAGCCCCTCATCCCCCTGGTGGAACAACAGGTCGCGGTGGAATTCTCGATACGCCGGCAAGGTGGCGTCGAAAACCAGCCGCAACACCGCTTCGGCCTGATCGATCTGCTGGAAGACGTCGGACTTTCCACGCAGGGCCTGCAATTCGGCCGCCAACAGGTTGCCGAGAGCCCGCCAAGCCGGCTCTTTGGCCGGCCGATTGGCCGCCAGCGATGTGAACAGCTTGTTCAGGTTCGCAAGGAAGCGGGGATCCGACGTACCCGAAGAGAAGTTCAGGTAGCCGAGCACATCCTGGACCGTGGCGGCGATGTTGCGGCTCGACTTCTCAGGATCCATTCGACACCTCTTCCCCAACGAAGAAGCCTCCTATGGTAGGTTCCGTCGTCAATTCAGTCTAGCGGGTGCGCAACCTGGGTAGGGCCAATCAGTTTTCCAACTTGGGATGCTCGTTGGGGTGGCAGTTGCACTGCCGCCCTCGGAAAACGCCGCCAATTCAGGGGCGGCGGTACGACTGCCACCCCAACGCTATAAAGTGTACTCGATCTTGTCCGCCGCCCTGGTTGACGAGGCGCGGTGTTTGCTCGACAATAAAATAGATGGCAAATTCGCATGTCGGTGTCTGGTTGATTGGGGCAAAAGGGGGGGTCGCCGCCACTGCGGTCCTTGGTCTTTCGGCCCTAAAGAGGGGCCTGACCGATTCTGTCGGCTTGGCAACCCAATTGCCGCAGTTTGCCAAACTGGGGTTCATCGATTGGGAGCGACTCGTCGTCGGCGGACACGATATTCGCCGCGTCCCGCTGCTGGCCGAAGTCGCGCGAATGGCTGGCGAGAGCCGAACCGCGATGACGGTCCTGGTGGAGCAATGCCGCGAGGAACTGGAGCAAATCGACCGCCGCCTTCGCCCGGGAACGATTTTCGGCGTGGGCCAGACGATCGCCGCGCTGGCCGACGGCGACGTGCCGCGAGAGGAGACGCCCCGCGAGGCGATCGCACGGCTGGGCCGCGACATGGCCGAGTTCGTTCGCACGGAAGGGCTTGCTCATCTAATCGTGGTCAACGTCGCCTCGACCGAACCGGCCGCCGATGCGTCGGGTCTGCCGGCTGGCTGGGCCGAGTTCGAGAAACTGTTGGACCTTGGCCAGCGCTGTCCCTTGCCGGCCAGTTCGCTCTATGCGATTGCGGCGCTGCAGGCGGGCCATTCCTACATCAACTTCACCCCCTCGCTGGGCTCCTCGCCGGCGGCGATCGACGAGCTTGCTCGGCTCCGCGGCGCACGGCACTACGGCTGCGACGGCAAGACCGGCGAAACGCTGATGAAGAGCGTCTTGGCGCCGATGTTCGCCCGGCGAAATCTCCGCGTGATGAGTTGGGTGGGCCACAACATCTTCGGCAACATGGACGGCCAGGTCTTGGACGATCCCGCCAACAAGCAGGCAAAGGTGGTCAGCAAGGATCGCCTGCTGGGCGAAATCTTGGGCTGCCGGCCGAAAACGCTGACCACGATCGAGTACATCCCCGATCTCGGCGATTGGAAGACCGCGTGGGACCACGTGCACTTCGCCGGTTTCCTGGGCGTGCCGATGACCTTGCAGTTCATCTGGGAGGGCTGCGATTCGTTCCTGGCCGCCCCGCTCGTGCTCGATCTCGTGCGGCTAACGGAGTTGGCCTGGCGCCGCGGCCACATCGGCCAAATGCCCTTCCTGGCCAGCTTTTTTAAGAGCCCGTACGGCGTCAGTGAGCATCGATTTGACCGGCAGTTCGAAATGTTGGAGCAGTGGGCCGAGGGTGGACGCCAAGACAGAAAAACCGTGTAGAGCAGGACGACCTTGACAGACGAAAAGAAACCAGTGAAACCATCGCGTCCTCGCCGGCGGAAGAGACGGCCCGCCGCGGCGGAACCGGCAGCGCCGCCGGCGTCCGATGTTCGGGGGGCGGTCGCGCCGCCACCCCAGGACGACAATGCCGCTAGCGCCGCAACGCAGAGCACGGCGGCGCCGCGCGGCGATCGTCCCGCTTCGCAGAAAGCGGCAACGACGGCCCCGCCAGCCGAAAAGATAGACGAAGAGAGACCTGCGAAACGATCGCGCCCTCGCCACCACAAGAAGCAGCCCGCCGCAGCCGTGGAAGAAGCGGCAGCGCCAACGCCGCCTCGGAAGAAACGGCCCGCTGCGGCGGAAGCGGCAGCGCCGCCGGCGACCGCAGCATCCAGCTTCGCCGGCATGGGGCTCTCGAAGGTCATGCTCGCCTCGTTGGCTGAGGCCGAGTATCTCGAACCGACGCCGATCCAGGCCGGGCTGATCCCCCAAGCGCTCCAAGGTATTGATCTGATGGGCCAGGCGCAGACGGGCACGGGCAAGACCGCCGCCTTCTGCGTCCCGATCCTGGAACGCCTCGAACCGCGCTCGCAAAACCCCGGCGTTCAGGCTCTCGTGCTGCTCCCCACCCGCGAATTGGCCGTCCAGGTCCGCGACGAGTGCATCAAACTCGCCTTCGGCCACGACGTTCGCGTCGAGGCGGTCTACGGCGGCAAGCCGATCCGGCAGCAGGTCGAGCACCTGCGGCGCGGGGCGGAAATTGTCGTCGGCACGCCCGGCCGCGTGATCGATCTGATCGGCCGCGGCTCGTTGGTGCTCGGCGGCGTTCGTTTCGTTGTTCTCGATGAGGCCGACCGGATGCTCGACATCGGTTTCCGCCCAGATATCGAGAAGATTCTCCGCCGCTGTCCGCAAGCCCGACAAACGATGCTGCTAAGCGCCACGATTCCGCCGCCGGTCAAGCGGCTGGCCGAACGCTACATGCGCGATCCGCAGATGGTCGATTTCTCGACCAAGGACTTGGCGGTCGAGACGATCGAGCAATCGTACTTCACGGTCGATCCCGAGCGGAAGTTCGACCTGTTGGTGAAACTGCTGGAACGGGAGACTCCGCGGCAGGCGATCGTCTTCTGCCGCACGAAGCGCGGGACCGACAAGGTATGCCGCCGTTTGTCGGACAAGTTCAAGGCGGTCGATACGATCCACGGCGACCTTCAGCAATCGGCCCGCGATCGGGTAATGCGGCATTTCCGCGACGGCCGCACGAAGGTGTTGGTGGCCACCGACGTGGTCGGCCGCGGCATCGACGTGACGACGATTTCGCACATCATCAACTACGATATCCCGCAATTTTGCGACGATTACGTACACCGCGTCGGCCGCACGGGTCGCATGGGCCGCGAGGGCATCGCCTTCACGTTCGTCACGCCCGAGGAGGGCAACGAACTGACGCGGATCGAGATGCGGATCAACCGCCTGTTGAAGCGCGGCGAGATTCCCGGTTTCGTGGCGTTGGCCAAGCCGCAGCCGACCGAGGAACTTGACGCCGAGAGCGACGAGCCTTTCGAGCCGGCGCCGCCGAAGCCCGTCTTCGGCCGCCCCGTCCGCCGCATTCGCCGGGCGCTGTAGAACCGCCGCATCCAGCGCAAGGTGGCGGCGGTCTACCCGCCGCCATGTTGGCGCGTACGTGGGGCGACCCTCCGTCGGTCGCTAAACAGCGATCGGCCCAAAATCCATTTAGAGCGCATTCAAGCTCGGTGTAGCGTGTTGGGTGCCATGCCCACGCTTGCCGTGGGCATGTTTCCCCGCGAAAACCGCTGCATGGCCACGCGAGCTGGCCATGGCACCCGCTACGCACATGTTGAAACCGCTCTAGGGTGTGTTTAATAATGGAGAATGAAGCAGTTCGGCAAAGCCTCATGAAGTCGTTTCACCCCAGCGACAGTGACCCTGGTTCCTGCGAGGCTCAGCCAGTCGAGTTGGGTCAGACCTTTCAGGTGAACCAGCCCAACGTCAGTGACCTTGGTGGACCAGAGGTTCAACCGTTGGAGTTGTGTCAACCCTTTTAGGTAAACCAACCCAGCATCGGTCACTTTGGTTTTCTCCAGGTTCAGCGATTGGAGATGGGCCAGCCCTTTCAGGTTTGCTAGCCCGGCGTCGGTCACCTTGGTTTCCTCTAGGTCCAGCGATTGGAGTTGGGTCAAACCTCTGAGACGCACCAGTCCGGCGTCGGTCACATTAGTGTTCCACAGGTCCAGCAATTGGAGTTGGGTCAAACCTTTCAGGTTTGCCAGCCCAGCGTCCGTGACGTGGGTGTTGTGGAGGTAGAGCGATTGGAGTTGGGTCAGACCTTTTAGGTGAACCAGCCCAGCGTCGGTCACCTCGGTATCCATCAGGTCCAGCAATTGAAGTCGGGGCAAGCCTTTGACGTGAACTAGTCCAGCGTCCGTGATTGCCGTTGTTCCCAGGTACAGCGATTGGAGTTGCGTAAGTCCTTTCAGGTTTGCCAGCCCAGCATCGGTCACCTTGGTGTACCCCAGGCACAGCGATTGGAGTTGGGTCAGACCTTTCAGGTTTGCCAGCCTAGCGTCGGCCACATGGGTTACCATCAGGTTCAGCGATTGGAGTTTGGCAAGTCCTTTCAGGTTTGCCAACCCAGCGTCGGTCACCTTGGTGTACCCCAGGTGCAGTGATTGGAGTTGGGTCAAGCCTTTGACGTGAACCAACCCGGCGTCGGTCACCTTGGTTTCAAACAGATCCAACGATTGGAGTTGGACCAGACCCTTGAGATTTTCCAACCCGGCGTCGGTTACATTATTGGTGAGCGACAGGTCCAGCGATTTGAGTTTGGTCAACCCTTTGAGATGTTCCAACCCAGCGTCGGTAACCTCGGCTCCCAACAGGTCCAGCGATTGGAGTTGGGTCAGACCTTTGAGATGTTCCAACCCAGCATCGGTCACCTTGCTGTTCACCATATTCACCGAAATCACTGGCTTGCCCGGACTAGTCTCATCAACGGTGACCCAGCCACCGAGTTTCTCGATTTCGGCAATCGCCTTCGCTTGGTCAGCATTCGGTTCTGCCGCCCAACAGAGAACGGGTGCAAGCGACAAGCCCAGTAGCAGCATCGGAATCGTGACGCGGTTCATGGAGTTGCCCTTTCGTCGAACGACTTTGGAAGTACGACTGCGCCGGCAGTGTAGTCGAATTGGACAAAATGCGGAATTCCAGAAGACGATGCTGATATAGTCGCAAGGAAGATGCTTAATAAGCGAAAAAGAACAGAGGGGTCGAAAGTTCTACCGCGCGCTGGATGATCACCTCGGCGGCTTCCCATGCTGCCCAGCCCACCCATTCCTTCTTGACGGCGTTGTTTCAACCGTCGATAATCCCCGGCCCGGCTATGGTTCGCAACATCTTGGCAGAGTCATCGAAGCCCGTCATAAGGAGATTTCCGTGGCACGGACGCCCTCCCTTCTCTTATTGTTGATCGCGCTGATCCCGGCGGTCGTGTCATCGGGCTGCTGTTCGAACAATACCGACCGCGGCGCTCTGACCGGCGGATTGGTCGGAGCCGGTGCGGGAGCGGTGGCGGGACATGCCTTGGGAAGCACTGCCGCCGGAGCGGCCATCGGCGCCGGCGTCGGCGCGCTGAGCGGCGCCGCCATCGGCAACAGCATGGACCAAGAAGAGGCGAGAAACCGGGCCTTGATCGCCCAACAACTCGGACGCCCTCTTGACCCTGGCGCCGTCACCATCGCCGACGTGATCGCGATGAAGCGGGCCGGCGTCGCCGATAACCTGGCCATCAATCAGATTCACGCCCACGGCATGGCCGCACCGCTGCAAACCAACGATCTGATCAACTTGCCGCAGCAGGGTGTCAGCGCGCCGGTGATCCAGGCCATGCAGGAGTCGCCGCCACGCGTGGTTCAGCCCCAGCCGGTGATCGTCGAAGAGTATCCTCCCCCTGACTACGGCCCGCGAGTCTATATCGGGCCGCGGTATCATCATTACTGGTGACGCAGACTCGCTCTGTGGGCATACACGCTTTGCCACTGGTCGAAGAACTGTTGCCGGCGCCGCGGCCGGAAGACGTTTTCCTGCGAATGGCGCGGTTGCCCCACTGTCTGTTTCTCGACAGCGCGATGGGGCACCCGACGCTCGGCCGCTATTCGTTTCTGGCGGCCGATCCGTTCGATTTCGTCGAATTGCCGGCCGACGGCAGCGATGCGTTGGCGATCCTGGAGGAGCGATTACGACAGTTCACCCCATACGGTGGGGCAGACATTCCTGTCTGCCTCAGAGAGCCGGAAGAAGCGGGAAGACGAGAATCCCCGCCCCACCTCCCACCGTTCCAAGGCGGCGCTGCCGGACTGTTCAGCTACGATCTTGGGCGAAGCCTGGAACGTCTGCCCAGGCCGAAGGCCGACGAATTTGGCGTGCCGGCCTTGGCCGTTGGGCTCTATGACGTTGTCGTGGCGTTCGACCATGCGGCCGGCCGGGCGTGGATCGTTTCGCAGGGATTCCCCGAGGTCGATCCCTTGCTCCGCCGGCGCCGCGCGGCAAAGCGGTTGGCGGAGGCTGGCGCGTGGATCGCCGGGCCGGGGGTGGCAGTGCAACTGCCACCCCAACAACACCGCTGTTGGTGCGGCAGTTGCACTGCCGCACCCGGTACAGTCGCGGAACGATTGCCGCCAGAACGTTTGATGCCTCAGTATGCCGTGCCGGGCGTGCCAAACGTGGCCAGCAGTTTCTCCAAAGACGGATACTTGCAGGCCGTTCGGCGAGTGATCGACTACATCCACGCCGGCGACGTCTTCCAAGTGAATCTCTCGCAGCGGCTGCTCGCCCCGGCCCGTGACGATGCCGCCGCGCTCTACCTTCGTTTGCGCCGTTGCAACCCGGCGCCGTTCGCCGGTTATTTCGACTTGGGTGAATTCCAGATCGTCAGCGCCTCGCCCGAGCGATTCCTTCGCGTTGCCGATCGCCAGGTCGAAACGCGGCCGATCAAGGGAACGCGGCCGCGCACCGGCGATCCGGCCATCGATCGCGCCGCCGCGGCCGAACTGCTGGCAAGCGAAAAGGACCGCGCCGAGAACGTGATGATTGTCGATCTCATGCGAAACGATCTCGCCCGAGTCTGCGACGCGAGGAGCGTCCGCGTCGGGCAACTCTGCGGCATCGAGGCCTACGAGCACGTGCTGCACCTGGTGTCTTCAGTACATGGCCGCCTGCGCGACGGCCGAATGCCGATCGATCTGCTCCGCGCGGCGTTTCCCGGCGGCTCGATCACCGGCGCGCCGAAGATTCGGGCGATGGAGATCATCGCCGAATTAGAGCCGGCCGCCCGCGGCGCGTACTGCGGATCGCTCGGCTATCTCGGCTTCGACGGCTCGTTGGATATGAACATCCTCATTCGCACGATTACCGCCGGCCGCGGCTGGTGGCAGTTTCCCGTCGGCGGCGGCATCGTGGCCGATTCGATCCCCGAGCGGGAATACGAAGAGACCTGGCACAAGGCGGAAGGATTGCTGCGGGCGCTGTAGATCAGATCGCCTTGTAGTGCCGGATCAACTCGCCGACGTTTTTGCGAATATCGAATCGCTCTTCGGCGCAGCACCGGGCCGCTGTGCCGAGATGCTTCAGCAACTCGCGGTTTCCGAGCAAATCGAGCGTTGTGGCCAATCGTGCTGGGTCATCCGGAGGCACAAGCCGGGCGGCGTCGGCTTCCGGCGGAAAAATCTCTCGCGTGCCGCCCACGTCGGTCGCCACGACTGCCACGCCGGAGGCCGCTGCTTCGAGCAAGACCCGGCCAAGCGGCTCTTGTCGAGCCGTGTGCACCAGCAACGTCAACTCGTTCAACAGCGATGGGATATTGTTGCGGCGTCCGAGAAAATGCACGCGGCCGGGGAGACGGGTCCCGGCCACAACTCGCAACTTCTCTTCGTACTGTCGCGATTCCTCTTTGTCGGAGTTCCTTTCGCCGACGATGAGAAAATGGACATTTTCGGCCCGGTGGGGCAGACATTCCTGTCTGCCCAGAGTGACGCCGCCATCCTGGCAGACAGGAATGTCTGCCCCACCCGTTGCTGTCAGCCCGGCGCCGAGTGAATGATCGATCATCTCCGCCGCCTGAAGCAGCACATCTTGCCCCTTGCGCAGGCCAATTTGCCCGATGTTTCCGATCAATTGGGCATCGCTGGGCAGCCCGAGTTCTCGATGGAGATAGCCCATCGGCGTTCGAGGGCAAAACTCCTCGAGATCGACGCCGTTGTATAGCACGTGGGTCTTCTCGGCATCGAGGCCGCCGGCCACGTGGAATTCACGCGTGGCTGCCGAAACCGCCAACAGCCGCCGATGCCGGTTCAGATCGGCCACGGCTTGGACACTGAGCCGAATGATGTCGCGCAGATGGGCGATGCTCGGCAGCCCACAATCTGCGGCCACCGGCCCCGAGAGCCTTCCCATCGCCAGGCTGTTGGCGTGCAGCAGAGCGGGACGCCGGCGGCGAAGGATTTCGGCCAACTGCTCGCGAAGCCGGCTCTGGGCGATGCGCGTTCCGTCCGCCCCCTGACACTGAAACGGGATCAACTCCACGCCGTGAGTTGCCAGTTCCATCGCCAGCGGGCCGTCGGGCGGGGCGATCACCGCCGGTACAAATCCGCCCGCCCGAACGCCGTCGAGCGTCGCCAGCATCGACCGCTCGCCGCCGTTAAGCGTGGGGTATTCGCAGAGGATAAGTATTTCGGGCATCGAACGCCACCCAGGGGAATGACGCGACGCAAAATGTTTAGCCGCCACGTCCACGCGGCGTTCCGCGCCGGCGAGGAAACCGCTCTCCGCGGCTCCCGGAACGCCGCGGAGGGCGTGCCCTAATGGGTTTTGACAGCCAAAATCGGTAGTGAATTCAAGGTATTGTGCTAGCACACCACTGCTAGCAGGCGCATTTTGTGGTTGCCTTTGGCGGCGTTGCTTGAGAGTAATTGAAAGGAGGGTCCATGAAGTAACTTCGCAAAGGAGGATGAATCGTCATGTACCAGCGAACTTTGAAACTTTCACAGGCTCAGCGCAGGACGTTGGTTGAGTATCGGAACCATGATCGGCGTCCGGACGTGCGGGAACGGTGTGCGGCGATCTTGAAGGTCGCCGACGGCCAATCGCCTCATGCGGTAGCGACTCAGGGACTACTGAGACCGCGAGATCCTGACACCGTGTACCATTGGTTGGATTGCTATGAACAACACGGGATCGAAGGACTGTTGCGGCGGCGGCAGGGAGGCAGCCGTCGCCGTCCCTTTCGAGCAGCGGGAACAGGTGTTGGAGCGGCTGCGGCAAGGCCCCGGCGAGGAAGCTCGCCGCGAGGCGATGCCGACAGCCGCTGGTCCGCCGCCCAGCCGCTGGACGTTGCGGACCATTCGCGCCAGCATTAAGACGATCCAGAATTACACGCTCAGTGGCGTGTGGCGGTGGCTCCGTCGCAAACTGGGAGTGAAATTGCGTTCGGGTCGGGTCCAGCATTTTAGCCCGGATCCGCAGTATCGAAGCAAGGTAGCCAAACTGAAACGATGCCTGCGAGCAGCGGCGCGCAACCCCCAGGAAACGACATTGCTGTTCATCGACGAAATGGGGTACGCCGTCTAGCCCGAGCCGGCGCCGAGTTGGGCTGCCGCCCCGCCCGCGGCTCCACCGCAAGCGGATCGGCAACAGTCCAACAATGGGCTGTGGCGTGTGATCGGCGGCCTGAACGCCTGCAGCGGAAAAGTGACCTACGTGGACAACTACATTATCGGTCGAGCCAAGGTCATCGAGATGTATGAACGGATCGCGAAAACTTACGCTCGCGCCAAGACGATCTACGTCGTTCAAGACAATTGGTCGATCCATACTCATCCCGACGTACTCACGGCCGTGGGGGCATATCCTCAAATCAAGCCAATCTGGTTGCCGACTTACGCCCCCTGGCTGAACCCGATCGAAAAATTATGGCGATGGCTGAAGGAGACAATCCTCAAAATGCACCGTTTGGCCAACGACTGGCCCGCCTTGCACCAGCGCGTCACCGACTTCCTGGAGCAATTCGCCCGCGGCTCGAAACAGCTTCTGCGGTACGTAGGGTTGCTCGGCAACGGTCAACTGGCCCAATCGCTGCATTTTACGTGATTACTACCGAATCTGTTTGTCAAAACCCATCAGGACCAATTTGCGGCATATCAGTCGGATTATTCTGACTTAGCCGCCGTCAGTTCTTCAGCAGCCCGTAGCGGACCAACGTCGCCCGCAGCTTCGCTTCTTCGGCCGTACTGAGGCGAACCAGCGGCATCCGCAACTCGCCAGTGTCGCGCCCCAACAATTCCATCGTTGCCTTGATCGGAATCGGATTGGTCGACAGGCCGAGCATGTTGCGGCAGAGCGGGAAGAGCTTGTGGTGCCAACGCTGGGCCGTGGCGACGTCGCCCGCCTCGAAGGCCCGGATCATGGCCAACATGTCGCCGGGGATAATGTTGCCGACGACCGAGACGACGCCCCGCGCCGACCGACATCAGCGGCAGCGTCAGGCTGTTGTCGCCGCTGAGGACCGTCAGGTCGGTCGCGTTGATGATCTGCGACGCCTGGTCGAGCGAGCCGGTCGATTCCTTCACCATCGTGATGTTTGGCAGCTCGGCCATGCGGGCGATCGTGTCGGGCTCGATGTTCTTCCCGGTTCGGCCGGGAATGTTGTAGACGCAGATCGGGATTTCGACCGCCTGGGCCAGGGCCTTGAAATGCTGAAAAAAGCCCTCCTGCGTCGGCTTGTTGTAGTAGGGGGCGACGATCAGCGCGGCGTCGGCCTTGGCCTTGGCGGCCCAGCGCGTCAGCCGCAACGCCTCCTCGGTGCTGTTCGAGCCGGTGCCGGCCATCACCTTGATCCGCCCTGCGGCGGCCTCGACCACGGCGGAAATCACCCGCTCGTGCTCCGTGTAGGAAAGCGTCGGGCACTCGCCCGTCGTTCCCACCGGACAGACGCACGTCGTGCCGGCGGCGATTTGGAACTCGACGTGCCGCTGCAACGCCTCGACGTCGACTTGGCCGTCACGGAAGGGTGTAATCATCGCCACCGAGAGGCCGGCAAAATCTTCGCTGCGTGTCATGGAAGTAGGGGAGAGTGGATAGTGGAGAGTGGATAGTGGAAGGTCGGCAGTGGGCAGTGGGCAGTTGGCAGTGGCGTTTAGCCGCCGCGCCTACGCGGCGTAGGGGAAGCGGGATCATCGTGGCGTGCTCCCCCGCGTGGACGCCTCGTTGTTATACACAAGTCAGACCCCGGCGGGCTTGCCCCGCCGGTGAAACAGTTTGACTGGCTAGGATAGGCAATAGACCTGATACGACCCCCACGCGCTTGTCGCGTGGGTGAAGGAGTTTGGGAACCAGCCAAGGCAATATACGGTAGCTTGGCAAACTTGTTCACCGTCCGGACAAGCCGGACAGGGTCTTGGTTACGCACGCTCGTCGTGCTAGCTAAGCGAACTTCTTCACCATCCACACAAGGTGGATGGGGCCTGGGCGGACTTGTGTATAACAACGAGGCGTGGACGCGGGGGCTAATCTCTTGGCAGAACCATTACGTTCGGCCGGATTCTCCTTCTCTTCACTGCCCACTGCCTACTGCCTACTGCCGACTAATCTCTTCATCTCCCGCACAGCTTGCTCGAGTCCGACCATGATCGCGCGGGCGACGATGCTGTGGCCGATGTTCAATTCGTGCATTCCCTCGATTGCGGCGATCGTGCCGACGTTGCGATAGGTCAGGCCGTGGCCGGCGTGCAGCGTCAGTCCGCTCCCGCGCACCAGGGCGCTGACCTCCCGCACGGTGTTGAGCTCCTTCTCGCGTGCCGCTCCCGCCGCCGCCAGGGCATATTGGCCGGTGTGCAATTCGACGGCATCGACCTTCAACCGGGCGGCCTCTTCGATTTGTCGAGGATCGGGGTCGATAAACAGGCTGACGGAAATCCCCGCCTGACGGAGCCGCTCGACGGTTTGGGCGACCCGATCGCGGTTGCCGCGGATGTCGAGCCCGCCCTCCGTGGTGATCTCTTCCCTCTTCTCGGGCACGAGCGTGGCCTGATCGGGCTTTGCGTCGCAGGCGATTTCGAGGATTTCGGGCGAGCAGGCCATCTCCAGGTTCAATTTGACGGTGACGGTCTGCCGCAGGATTCGCAGGTCGCGTTCGGAGATGTGGCGGCGGTCCTCGCGGAGGTGCAGCGTAATGCCGTCCGCCCCGCCCAGTTCCGCCAAGGCAGCCGCCCAGACCGGGTCCGGCTCGTTGGTTCGCCGCGCCTGGCGGACCGTGGCCACGTGATCGATATTGACGCCGAGTTGAGGCATGGAGGGGATTATAACAGACCGGCGGGGAGGCGATAAGGGCCGCCAAAGGGGACGCAGGAATGGATTTCGTACCCGCCGTTTAGCGGCCGACGGAACGTCGGCCCAGGGCGCTCGCCGCCGTGCCGGCGGCGGCTAAACAGGATCGCCTCCCCCGTCCCCCTTGCCCCGTGTGCAGATGTCGTCACAATAGTCAGGATTGCACGCGCTGCTGCCGCAAAGAACGGAGAGGAATTCCGATGAATCTCGACGAACCGCGATATGCGAAATTCGCCCTGGTGCGTGAAATGCTCGATACGGTGGGCGTGGCAAGGAACTTCGATCCCCACCAGACCGCCGACGTGGCCGCGGAGGTCAAGGCCGCGGGGCGCCTGATGCTCAGCGGCGAAGGGTCCAGCCGCATGTTTCCGGCGAAAAACGCGATCCGCAAGGCACTGACCTGGGGCCTGAAACTCCACGTCGTCACCGAAGGCTCGCGGCAGGCCGCCCAGTACGACCTGGCCGATTTCGCCACCTTTCTTGCCTCGAACTCGGGCCGGACCAAGGAAGTTGTGTTGCTGGCCAAGAAGCTGGCCGCCGAGGGCAACCGCCGCCGCTTCGCCCTGACGGCCAACGAAGGCACGCTGCTGGCCGAGGAGGTCACCAAGACCTGGGTGCTCAAGTGCGGTTGGGAACAGGCCTGCGCCGCCACGAAGAGCGTCGTCGAGCAGGCGCTCTTCTACCAGTCGCTCGTAAGCCGCGTCGCCGGGCGAAATATGCGCGACGACCTTGCGGGCCTCGACCAAAAGATCGCCGAAGTGCTCACCATGCCGATCGACGCCCCGATCATCGACCGTGCCTGCGAGGCCCCCACCATCTATTTCGCCGGCTACAACGACGGCGTGGCCGAGGAGTTGACGCTCAAGACGAACGAAATCACCCGCAAGAAATCCGATTATCTCGAAGGCAGCTACGCCGTACACGGCATCGAGGAGGTGATGGACGCGAAGGACGTCGTCTTCGTCGTTGACCCGATGGAAGGGGAGATCGAGAAGTTCCAAGAGGTGCTCGTCAAAGGGGTCGGACTGACGGTTGTGGCGATCGCCGACCGGCCGACGCCCTTTCTCACAATCCGCGTTCCTCCGGCCGGCGAGCTGACGCCCTGTCTGTATCTCTGCGCCGGTTGGAACTTGCTAGTGGAAATCGGGCTACGAATGAAGATCGATCTCGACAAGCCGCAGCGGGCCCGCAAGGTCGGCAACGAGTACATCGCCGGCTGATACGAGCTGCCTGCGGCTTCGCAATGCGTCAAGAGACGGGCATTGCCCGATTCTTCCCTCGCTGCTACACTGTTTCTCATCATGACACCGATGGAAATCCAACGTCTGAAGCGGCAATACGCCGGCAAACGGGTGACGGTGGACGCACGCCGGCCCGAGTTGACGCGATTCGCCGGCATGGCGGGCCGCGTTGCGGCGATCAACTTCAACGGTCAGGCCCTGGTCGAGTTCGACGGGCCGGACCCCAGCCGCTACGACATCGCCCCCGAGTTCCTTCGCTTGGAGCCCTCGCCATGAATACGGATGGCCCCGACAAGACCGACAAGACTGACCAGAAACAGGGCCCGCAGAAGCATCGCGGCTGGTTTCGCCGCAATTGGCGGCGGTTCGTGCTGCTGCTGTTCGTGATTATCGTCGTGGGCGGCGGCGCGCTCTATTGGAACTTCTTCCTCCGCGTCTACAACCTGCAAGTCTGCCGCGAAGCAATGAAAACGATCGCGGCCGACAAGGGAATGCAAGAGACGCTCGGCCGGCCGATCAAAAACGCCTACTGGCCGTCGCAGGAGACGATGCCGATGCCCGGGTCGAGAACGACGAGATTGACGTCCGCTGGAGCATCGTCGGCTCGAAGGAGCAGATGGCCAGGGCGCATCTGAATGCCCGACGAAGGCAGGGCAGGTGGGACATCCTCGTCCTTGAGGTCGTAACCGCCGGCGGCAAGCGGGTGTCGATTCACCAAGCCGACAACGGCGAAGACTTACCGCCGCTCTTCCAGGCGCCGAAACCCGAGCCGCCCAAGACCGGCAAGAAGTCCGACGCACAGGGTCCCGACATCAACATCAATCTGCCGACTCCGCCGGGCAACGCGCCGGCAGAGGAAAAGAAGTAGTCTCCGCGGCGGAGACGTTTGCTCGGCAAGACCTGCCACTGCTCAGGGAAGCGTGCGGAGCAGCGTTCGCATTGCCGCTGTCATGGCCGTCGCGTAATGCGCTCGATCGCGGACATGGAACAGAAAGCGGTTGCGGGCCTGTGCATCGGGCGTCCACGTGGTGACGCCGTTGACATCGCATCTCACCTGGACCGGATCGAAGGTGAATAAAGGCGAGTTCAGCTCGTGCAGCGGCACGAGCTTTTCTTCGCTGTCAACGCCAAGGCCCGCGGCGTTGAGAAAGCCGCCGGTACACCACATGTTGCGGTAGTCTTCGCCTTGACGGGCAAGGAACTGTGCGTCGTTTGCCCCTTCCAGATAGTGCAACCAGTTGGGCAGGCTCGACGCCGGTTGCCGCTCCTGCGCCGAACGCTCTGGAATGCCCTGCTTGAACATGAAGGCGAAATAGTTCTGGACGCGACGGGAAAGATGCGGCAGGATTTGCTTCTGCTGGAACTTGTAATAGGTGCCGTACGGCCCGACAACAAAGCCCTCTTGCGGGCCGGGCTCGACCTGAAAGCACGGCATCCAATACACGGGACAAGGCAAATCGAAAATCATCGCATAGGAAACGGGGTCGAGCGCGACATTGTATTCCAAGCGGGCGGCCAGGGTCTTGTCGGGCGTTCCTGAACCGGCATTCAAGTAAATGCCTGCGCATTTCTCGGCAAACAACTTGGGTTCCAACTTTCCCGCCAGCGCCACGTCGCGCGACGATCCGAGGACGCTGATGACTACCGGCTGCGAAGCCTTGCGGAGGAGGTCAATGACCGCTCTCATGCCGCCGAGGGCCGTCTTGTTTTCGGGCCGATCGACTTCGCTGGGATCGATTCGCCGCGGCGAGCCGACGATGACCGGCGCCGACAGACCGGTCAGGTAATTCATCTGCGCCACAGCCTGGACGTCCGGGTCGTACTCCGCACGGGGCGGATAATCGATGATGACACCCAGCAGATCCACGTCGCCCCGCCGCGCCAAGGCATAAGTGCAGGCCAAATCCCAGTGGTTGTCGGGATCGGCGAAGGGACGAAACAGGTCGGTGACGTGCACCATCCCTACCTTGGATTTCTTGGCGGGCGCGGACGCCGACGCTGCTCGGCTGCAACAAGCTGCCGCCCCTCCCGCCGCCGCTGCCGCGAGAAGATTCCGACGCGATATTTGGGCTGCCACGGTGTTCTCCTAAGGTGAGTGTTCCTGGCTTCGCGATGTTGTGAAGGTGCGTTGGGCGGCTACCTTACTTCCAGCATCCGCTCCAGCGCCTTCAGCGCCCAGCCGGCGGTCTCCGGCTCGACCTCGATCACATTGACCGGCGTGCCGGCCGCCAGATTTTCCAACGCCCAGCACAGGTGCGGGAGATCGATGCGAAACATCGTCGAACAGAGACATTCGACCGGCGAGAGCAGGTGAATTTCCTGCTCGGGGTGTTCGCGATTGAGCCGATTGACCAGGTTCGGCTCGGTGCCGATGGCCCAGCGGTGCCGCGCGGGGCCGCTTCGATCTCGCGGATGATCCTGCTGGTCGAGCCAGCCACGTCGGCCAAATCGACAACCTCCATCATGCACTCAGGATGAACAATGATCCTGATGCCGGGGTATTTCGCCCGCATCTGCGTAACGTGCTGCGGGAGGAACATTTGGTGAACGCTGCAACAGCCGTTCCACAGGATCACGCGGCCGCCGCGGAGATCGTCGGGCGAGTTGCCGCCCAACGGTTCGGGCGGATCCCATAGCGGCATTTGTTCCAGCGGAATGCCCATCGCGCGGGCGGTGTTTCGGCCCAAGTGCTGATCGGGGAAGAACAACACGCGGCTGTGCCGGGCCAGCGCCCAATCGAGCACGGCCCGGGCATTGGCCGACGTGCAAACGATCCCGCCGTGCCGCCCGCAAAACGCCTTCAGATTGGCCGCCGAATTGACGTAGGTAATCGGCGTCAGGTCGCCGGTGTCGATGACGTCGCCCAATTGCCGCCAACAGTCTTCGACTTGCGTGATGTCGGCCATGTCGGCCAGCGAGCAGCCGGCCGCCAGGTCGGGCAGAATCACCGGCACCCGCTGCCCGCCGCGCTCGGCAAGCCGCTCAGGGCGATTCGCTAGAATGTCGGCCGTTTCGGCCATGAAGTGGACGCCGCAGAAGGCGATCGCCCGGCACTCTTTGTGATTGGCAGCCGTGTCGGCCAGTCGGTAACTGTCGCCGCGCAAGTCGGCCAGGGCGATCACGGCGTCCCGCTGATAGTGATGTCCCAGGATCAGCAGCCGTGGGCCCATCTCCCGCCGCACCCGTTGGATGCGAGCGACCAGATCGGCGTCTTGCAACGATTCGTAGCAGGGCAGGTCAAAGGTCGGCATGGCACTTGGTAGGTTCAGGTCATTCTACTCTCGCGGGAAAGCAGCGGCAACGGCCGAGAGCGCGACTTTCGCCGGCCGGCGTTGGGGTGGCAGTTGCACTGCCGCCCCTGAATTGGCGACTTTCCGGGGGTGGCAGTGCAACTGCCACCCCAACAAGCATTCCAAATGGAAAAACTGATTGGCCCTGAGCACGACTTTGGCCGGCCGGATTGAAGCGAAAATAGCGGTGAAGCGGATTGAAGGGGTCGATTTCTCTTCGCCAATGGCGGTTCAGGGCTGTGCGGGCGGCGTGATTAATGCCAACGTCCGTTGTGCCACGTATGTTATTGGTGTGGCACTGCCCTGCATGGCGGCTTGTCGCCGTGCATCGTCCCAACCGAAGGCGATACGAATCATGCCGATGATTGAAGAAGGAATCGAGCAGCTTCAACAGGAATTCGCGGACGCGCACATTTCCACCGACGAGCCGGGCTTCTATGAAGATCCCGCGTTCATCCGCCGCGAGGCGAAGGTCCCCCACTACCTGGACAACTACGCCAGGTTCGTCCAGCAGCAACCGTACAGTCTGACCTACCTGGACCGCGCAGAACCGATCATTCACGTCGTCTCCGAGGAGTTGCAGTTGGCGCTGAAGGAGGACGGAACGCCCGAGGCGCACGCCGAAGCGACGTTGGTGATGTCGCGCATCCTCGAACGCGAAGGGGTCTGGAATTACGTCGCCAGCGGAGCGCTCTCGATGACCTTTCCGGCCGGCTCGGGCTTCGAGCCCTTCTCCTTCCCCGCGTTCAACGTGCAATGCGGCAAGGCCATCGACTGTTCGTATCACTGGGTCGTCGCCCCGCCGTTTCAGATCATCGACATTGCGATCCAGGCGTGCCGCTATCCGTATCCGTTCAACCATCTGCTGCCGAAGATCGTCTGGGAACCAAGCGGCGATCCGACGACCGCCGAACTGGGCGATTTCTTCGGCGCCAACGCCCTGAAGGAGATCGCCAAAACCGGCATGACGCTGGAGGAAGCCCTCGACCACTATCTGCCGAATTACCGGGCCGGGTTCGCACCCGATTTTCCGCCGCGAAGCATCGCGCGATTGGACACGCAACTCAAGTACGTGCCGACCGGCGTGGTGGCCCCGGAGAATTCGCTGGAGCAGTTCACCGGCTTCAAGTCGCGCGGGCTGACCGCGGCCCAAATCTACGCGCAGAAAATCCGCCCGCGGTTGTCGTAGCGCCTACCATTTCAGCCCGTATTTGTCGCCGGTCTTGCGGCCGATTCCGCCCAGCAGCGGGCCGCTCGGCTTGCTCTTTTTCGGCTTCGTCGCCGCGGCCTCGGCGGGTTCCTCCTTTTTCTCGGGCTCGGGCGGGGCGGAAAGCTCTTTCATCGAGAGGCTCATTCGCCGCGCCTCGGCATCGACCGAGAGGACCATGACCTCGACATCTTGGCCCTCTTTTACGACGTCGGAACAGCGGAAGACGCGCTTGTGCGAGAGCTCGGAGATGTGGACGAGCCCCTCGACGCCCGGCTCCACCTCGACGAACGCGCCGAAGTCCATCAACTTCGTCACCTTTCCGCGCGCGACCGTGTTGGGCGGATATTTCGAGGCGGCGGCGGTCCAGGGGCTTTCCTGAAGATCGCGGTACGCGAGGCTGATCTTGCCGGTATCCGGATTGATCTTTTCGACGCGAACCTTGATCGCCTGCCCCTCCTTGAGCACGTCGCTGGGATGCTTCACCCGGCCCCACGCCAATTGGCTGATGTGCAGCAGGCCGTCGACGCCGCTGCCGAGATCGACAAACGCGCCGAAATCCATGAGCTTCCGCACCACGCCGTCAAAAATCTGACCCGGCCGTAGCGACGCGAGCATCTGCTGTCGAGCCGCCTCCTGTTCGCGCTCCAAGATGGCGCGGCGGCTTAGCACCAGGTTCCGCCGCTCCGGATTCGCCTCGGTAATCAGGCACGTGAACCGCTGCTCGACGAATTGGGCAAGATCCTCGACGCGGTGCAGCGCGATCTGGCTGACGGGAATGAAACCGCGGATATGGTTCACTTCGCATTCCAGCCCGCCCGTGTTGTGGCCGGTCACGCGAACGTCGACCAACATCCCCTCGGCCAGGTCCGACCAATCATCGACCTGTATCGCCTTGTTGGGCAACGAAAGCTCGTAGAGGCCGTCCTCGGGATTGAGCCGCTGCACAAGGACCTGAACCTGCGTGCCGACCTGCGGGGGCACGTCGAACAGCCGCAGCGAAACGATCCCCTGCTCGCGGCCGCCGAACTCGACGAAGACGTTGTCGCGGCGAATGGCGGCCACCCGGCCGCTTTGCAGCGACTCGGGCTCAAAGGTCGCCTGGTCGCCCTTCGCTCCGAGATCGAGCAAAGCGTCCATCGAGTCGCTGCCCATCGCCCGATCCAACTCGTCTTCCATCTCGGGGGAGAGCTTGTCGCGGACGCTCGGCCGCGGCAGCGGCGCGCCGGCATTGCCGAGTGTGGCGGCCAGTTCAGAAATCAAGTCGGCGGCGCTCAGCCGCGAACGGCCGGGCGACCGCGGACCGCGGGGGGCGGCCGGCGCGGAGGCCTTGAATTTCGGTGTGGGAGGCTCGGTCTCAACGGCGACTGCCGACTCCTCACTGCCCACTGCCGACTGCCGACCGCCTACTGCCGGCTCCTCATTGCCTACTGCCGACTGCCCACTGCCCACTTGACTGGGCACTGAAGTGCCCAGCCCTATCTCATTAGGCTTTCGTTCCTCAGCTTGCCGATCGCGCCGGCCTCGGTTCTGCTTCTCGGACTGCTGATCGTCGATCGGTTTCCAATCGCGGCGTTGCCGGGCACGATAGGCCGCCGGATCGCGCTGCGACCCGATCAGAATCTGCCGCCGAGGCCCCTCCGCGTCGGAATCCGGCTGCACGCAGGCAGGCGCCGCCGCCTCGTCGGCCGATGGCAAGCTGTTGCTGGGTTGGTTCTCGGCCGGCCCTTCCAGGGCTTCGGTCGAACTGGTTTGGTTGCTCGGATCGGTGAATGCCAACGCGTGTCCCCTCGATAGGCACGTTACCTGACGTTAATCGGATTGGCGGCTCTATTGCATTCTAGCAAACGATCGGCGGCGGCTCCAAGGGCCGGCCGGACCGGAGCCACGCCATCATTGTAGTATATCGTAATGCGCCTATCGGGTGGAGGCAAGGGCCCGAGCCCGATCGGCCAGCAATTGGCCGACTTGGCGACATTCGCCCAGTATCTCCGCGGTCGGCCGGTAGTGGGCCCGCAACGGATCGCGGAGAATCTCCCAGCCGAGCCGCCGCAGGGCCGCATCGACAGCTTCCGGCCCGCCGGGCCCCCAGCCGTAGGAGCCAAAGGCCACCGCCGCCTTGCCAAGCGGCCGCAGACCTTCCAGGTAGCAGAGCGTGGCGGCCGCCATCGGCATCATTCCGCGATTGAGCGTCGAGGAGCCAAACGCCACCGCCGCCGCGTCCAGCATTTCGCCGGCGATGTGCGTCAAATTCGACTGGCGGATGGAGATCAATGACGCACGGACGCCCGGCTGCGCGGCGCCGTCGAGAATCGCCTGGGCCATCGCCGCGGTGCTCTCCCACATGCCGTCGTAGATCACCAGCACTTTCGCCTGCGGCCGATGGTTGGCCCAATCGCGATAAGCGGCCAGGATCGTCTCCGGATTCCGTCGCCAAATCAGCCCGTGGCTCGGCGCGATCATCGCAATCGGCAGACTGGCCAGCGCATCCAGGGTCTTCAGCACCGCCTTGCCGTAGGGCATGACAATGTTGGCGTAATACGTCTTGGCCTCCTGCATGACGACGTTCGCATCGACCTCGTCCTCGAAACGCTCGCCCGTGGCGTAGTGCTGGCCGAAGGCGTCCATCGAAAACAGCAGCTTTTCCTCGGGCACGTAGGTCGCCATCGACTCGGGCCAATGGACCATCGGCGTTTCCAGAAATCGCAGCGTCCGCCGCCCGAGCGAAACTTGCTCGCCATTGGCGACAACGCGAATCTTCCACGCCGACGTGTCGAAGTACTCCGCCAGCACGGCGGCACATTTTTTGTCGCACAGCAGCGTGGCCTGCGGCATTGCCCGCAGCACTTGCGGCAGCGCCCCCGAGTGATCCAGTTCGGCGTGGTTGCAGACGACGTAATCGACCCGCGGCGGCTCGCACAGTTTTGCCACGTTTTGCAACAGCCGATCGGCGAACGGCGCCTTCACGGTGTCGATAAGTGCGGTCTTCTCGTCGCGCACGAGATAAGAATTGTAAGTCGCGCCGCGGGCCGTCTCATAGCTATGGAAATCACGGATGTTCCAATCGACGGCGCCGACCCAATCGATGTTCTCGTAGAGCCTGCTGTTCATGACGGGAGCGTATTCTGTGCAATACGGGGAATGCCGGCGATCGTGTCGAACTGCGGGATTGCTTCGCCGGTAACGCGGGCATATAAGACGTCGGGGTCGAGATCGGCGCCATTCGGCCAGCAAATCGTCCCAATCTCGGGATTGACGGAGACCTTCAAGAACTCCTCGCGATTCCGCAGGGGAGCAAAAACACCGTCGAAACGGACCATGGTCGCCACGTCCACAACGCCTTCGACACCGTCTTCAAATCTGAGAAGAAGCCGATAGCCCTCGATAGGCCGAACTTCAACAATATCTTGCAACATGACATTACTCCAAAGGCGCTATTCTGTTGAGCGCGGCCTCTTGCCGTGCCAAATCCCAATTCTTCGACAATTCTTCCCGGTGCAAAGAAGCCCACTCCACAACCAGTCCCAGCGGTCGTGGAGAAAGCCGCCCTTCCAAGACGGTTGGCGGGTTTATGCTGATCAGAGCCTTTTGTCCGCCGTACCGAACATGAAAATGCGGCGGTGCATGGTCGTTATAGCACATGGTGACGACCATTCCAAAAAACCTGCTGATCTCAGGCATGGCAGTTTCTCTGCTATTGGAGAGCGATTCTTGTTCGTCCGTCGAGCCCGTGTCTTGCGCGTCCGCCATCACCTCAGGTCTCGGTTACCACAGCCGAAAAGCCATTCTACACACTTCCGATTCGCCAGGAAACACTACTATGAGACGACCCTCCCCGCATAACCAACTTGGGCGATGGCGGCTGCGAGTCGCTCAAAATGCAGATGTTCGCCCAAAACAACAACTCGCCCCGTGGCAAGATCGACATGGACCGACGCGACGCCGTCGCATTCCTTCAACGTGCGAGTAATGGCGGCGACGCAATGGCTGCACGTCATGCCGTCGATGGCAAGTTCGAGGCGTTGGGGAGACGATTCCGCTTCGTGGGAATGCCCCGCAACGACCTGCTCCGTCCCCTTCTTCTGCAAGAACGTCGCCGCATACGAATAGGCCAGCACCGCCAGCAGGAGGATCGCCCAGGAAGCCGATACCCAGCCGCCCTTCATGGCTTCGTGGCATTTTTCGCTCAAGTCGGGCACTTTGAGCTGCAAGGTCGGCAGCAGCCAATCGAGCAGCAGGCCCGCGCCGACGGCGCTTATCGCGATCGTCAAGAGGTAGAGAAGAACGGTGCGCCGGCCGAGCAGTTTCCACACGGTCGTGATCGTCGCGGCGTTCGATGCCGGGCCGGCGATCAAGAACGCCAACACCGCTCCGGGCGACGCGCCCGCGTGGATCAGCCCCGCCGCGATCGGCACCGAAGCCGAGGCGCAGACGTAAATCGGGATGCCCAAGGCCATCATCAAGAGGATCGAAAGCACTCCGCCGGGTAGATACGGTTTCAACGCGTCGACCGGCAGAAACGCGGTGATGGCTCCTGCGATCACGACTCCGACCAGCAGCGCGAGCCCGATGTCGCGGGGCAGTGTGACGAAGCCGTACTCCAACGCCCTCCATACCACGTTGCGTTTCGAGCCTTCCGGCGAGCAGCAACTTTCGTGGCACTCGGGCGACGGCTCTTCAACAGTGCCGTTGCGGCCGTTCGCTCGCGTAAAGAGCATTACCAGCAGCCCGCCCAACAGACCGGTGGCCAGCGCGATGATCGGACGATAGACGGCGAAGGCCGTTCCGAGCAGCGCGTAGGTGATCGCGATGCTATCGACGCCGGTCTGCGGCGTGGAGAGCAGAAACGAGGTGGCGGCGGCGCGGCTGGCCCCGTGGCGGCGGAACGATGCCGCCACCGGAATCACTCCGCACGAACACAGCGGCAACGGCACGCCGAACAGCGCCGCCTTGACCACCGGTCCAAAGCCGCGGCCGCCGAGGTGCCGCTCGATGAACTCCGGCGAGATGCAGATCGAGAGAACGCCCGCCATCAGAAAGCCGAACAGCAGGTAGGGCGCCATTTCGCCCAGCACCCCCCAGCTTTCCAACGCGATTCTGACGACGATGTCGCTCATAGCTACGGATGATCGAAGACCATCCGTTTCACCTCCGCCCTACATTATACCGCCTTACTTATCGTGCTTCGCCAAATACGACGCTACGCCCTCGGCGGTCGGCTTCATCGCCTCTTCCCCCTGGTGCCAATTGGCGGGGCAGACGTCGCCGTTTTGCTCGTGGAACTGCAAGGCGTCGAGCACGCGGATCGCTTCGTCGACGCTGCGGCCGATCGGCAGGTCGTTGATCAGGGCGTGCCGCACGACGCCCGCCTTGTCGATCAAGAATAGCCCGCGCAGGGCGTGGCCGGCATCGAGCAGCACGCCGTAGTCCCGCGAAATCTGCTTCTTCAGATCGGAGATCAGCGGATACTGGATCGGGCCGATGCCGCCCTGCTTGCGTGGCGTGTTCTTCCAGGCCAGATGCGTGAAGTGCGAATCGACCGAGCAGCCCAGCACCTGGGCGTTCTTCTTCTGAAACTTCGCCAACGCCGCGTCGAACGCGATGATCTCCGACGGACAAACAAAGGTGAAATCGAGCGGGTAAAAGAACAACACCACGTATTTTCCGCGATACGACGACAGTTTCACCTCCGCGAACGAGTTGTCGGGCATCACCGCCTGGGCGGTGAAATCGGGGGCCGGTTTCGTCACCAGAGTACACATGTGAGAGTCCCTTTCATCCGGTTCGTTTGTAAAATCGAAGAAATCTCACCACGGAGACACGGAGGGCACGGAGATAAAGGAGAGAGTGAACCGCAGAGGACGCAGAGAACGCAGAGGGAAGAAGGCCAAGGGAATGAGTGTGTTCATTGGGCTAGCGTCATCTGGCTTCTCAAGAAGAACTCCCTTCGCAACTCACTCCTCTGCGTTCTCCGCGTCCTCTGCGGTCATCTTATCATTTCTTTCTTCTTTCTCCGTGTCCTCCGTGTCTCCGTGGTTATCTCATTTGCCTCTTCCCCGTCTCTCGCTCTATTCCGCCGAACGTTTGCCCAATTCCTGGTCGAGCAGATACAGCCCGACGCCGTTGTCGCCGACGAGTTTCAGTTGGGCGACGATCAACTGCGCGTTGGCCTCTTCCTCGACCTGCTCGCGGCAGAACCATTCGAGGAAATCGTGGCCGGCACCGTCCTTCTCGATCGCCACCAGCGTGAACAGTTCGTTAATCATGCCGGTGATCTTGACTTCGTGCTTGTAGGCGTCCTCAAAAGCCTCCAGCGGCGACTTCCACTCGGTCTTCGGGGCCTCGATCTGCGTCAACGTCACCCGGCCGCTGCGGTCGTTGATGAAATCGAAGAGACGCATCCCGTGCCCCTTCTCCTCGTTGGCCTGGATGGTCATCCAATGGGCCATGCCTTTGAGGTCTTTCGCCTCGAAATAGGCCGCCATCGACAGGTACAGATACGACGAGTGCAGTTCGGCGTTGATCTGCTTGTTGAAGGCGTCTTGAACTTTCTGACTCAACATGATCCGTGCTCCTATCCTGGGTTAAGGCAAGTCTTTGCACCGCGGACAGACGCCGAAAAACTCGACTCGATGTCCGAGAACGCAGTAATCGTTGAAATCATCCGTTGCACCCCCCAAAAGGTCAAGCGGGGGGCCGTGAATATCGTCCACCCGGCCGCATTTCACGCAACGAATGTGTTGGTGAGGGGTCGGGCTGCCGTCAAATCGAGCCTCTTCGCCGCCGAACTGCAACTTTTGTATTATGCCCGTCCTGGTCAATAGATCGAGATTCCGATACACGGTCCCAAGGCTGATCTTAGGCAGCCGCTGACGGACAATTTCATACAAACCCACCGCAGTGGGGTGCGTCGTGAGTTTTTGGAGTTCCTCCAAAATCACTTGACGTTGTCGGGAATGGCGTTGAGGAGACTGGCTATTCATTGCTTTCAATCTCACTACTGATAATTATTACTGATATCGTTCAAAAGTCAACTAGAATACGAAAGAATTTCTGAAAACGGCGATGCGACAGTCTGGAACGTGCGATTGGCGCGATTCAGAACGGAAGTTTAGCCGGCGAACTTGTTCGCCGCGCTTGGCCGAACCACATCGCTCCGCGGCGAACAAGGTCGCCGGCTAAACGCCGCGTGCCGCTAGATGTTCCTGCGGGCATCAAGATCGTCGTAGACATCCATTCCCGGGTCGTCCCATCCGGCGCGTTTTCCAAACTGCTGTAGTTGGAACAGTCGCTCCTGCTCGGTCACCGGATCTTCCTCGAACAGGGACTTGAATCGCTCGTACACATCCGCCCTTACGAGCACGAACGACGCATTCTGGGCAGGATTACAAACCCGCACGGGAACTTCATTCCCTTGCGTCACGTCGGCCCACTGTGCTTCGGTTAAATGGATTGGCATAGGCGAGACCTCAATAGAACGATCGTACCTCTTACGCGGCCACTGGTCAAAAAAACGAAAGTTGGGAACGAAAAGGCGGACAGACTCACTCACTTGGGCCAAAGACGGAGGATACTTTTGCGTACGCGCCTTTTCCTAAGCCCAGGCGTTTACGCCTGCAGATCGAGGGCGAGATATCGCTTTCTTTTCTTCTTAGCCCCTTCAGGGGCGGGACCGGCAGGCAGGCCAATCGCCGCCCCTGAAGGGGCTGAAGTCTCCACAGGCGTACCCGCCTGGGCTAGTGAAAAGGCACGTGAGTCGAGGCCATCGTCGCTCCAGTGCGGGCAACATTCTTACGTCGAATAAGCCTTCAACATGCGGTGGTCGCCACGCCGGTCATACTCAGTCTAATGATGCCCATTGAGCATTTTTGTCTCAAATTCAATCCAACTCTCTGCAACCAATCGTGGTTCTTTCTCATCCATGGGGATAAACGGAATCGTGACAATCCGGTCCTCCGGGTCAAACGCCAGCATTTCGCCGCCACCATTCGACCCGAATCCTCTGAACTTCGGTAACCACTCTGCGGCCCGGTAGCCCTGATTGAGTTCATCGAGTTCATCGACTGGCCAGAGCTGGAACCAACCAGGATCTACAGAGAGCTCGCCCTCGACGGGCCGGCCACTCTGCATATATGCCAGGTATGCTTCGGGCAAATCCATGTGCTCTCTTCCCCTGCAAACTCGCTTTCGTCGTTGGACCGGCGCGTTTACAGCCCGAACTCCTTGATCTTCCGGTAGAGCGTCCGTTCACTGATGCCGAGCATTTTGGCGGCCTCCTCGCGGTTGCCGGCGGTCAAGCGAAGGGTTTCGGAAACGAAGAGCTTTTCCAACTCGGCCAGCGGCTTGCCGACCAGCGCCGTCAGCGAGGCGGTCGAGGATTCGCCGGCGGGCTCGGCGGGGGCGGAAAACTCTTCGGGCAAGTCGTCGGTATCGAGCAGGCCATCGTAATCGACCACCACCATGCTCTCGACCACGTTGCGAAGCTGCCGCACGTTGCCGGGCCACTCGAAACTCAGCAGCTTTCGCCGCGCGGCCGGCGACATGCCGCGGATCTGTTTGCCGTGCCGAGCGGAGAACTGGCGGATGAAATAGTCGATCAAAATCGGGATGTCCTGGCTCCGCTCGCGCAACGTCGGCAGGCGGATCGTCACCACTTTGAGCCGGTGATACAGATCGCTGCGGAACGTGCCGGCTTCGATCGAGTCTTCCAGATTCCGATTCGTGGCCGAGAGGATCCGCACGTTCACTTTGATCGGATGGTTCGAGCCGACGCGGGTGATCTCGCCGTTTTCCAACACGCGGAGCAGTTTGATCTGCGTGGCCAAGGGCATGTCGCCGACCTCGTCGAGAAACATCGTGCCGCCGTGGGCGTACTCGAACTTGCCGACGCGATCGGCCGAGGCGTCGGTGAACGCCCCCCTCACGTGGCCGAACAGTTCGCTCTCCAAAATGTTCTCGCTCAACGCCGCGCAGTTGAGGGCCACGAACGGCTTGTTCTTCCGCGGGCTGTTCTGGTGGATCGCCTGCGCGACCAGTTCCTTGCCGGTGCCGGTTTCGCCCTGAATCAACACGCTGGCGTTGGTGGGGGCGATGCGTTTGAGCCGTTCGATCACGTCGCGCATCTGCGGGCTGTCGCCGACGACCCCCTCGAAGCCGAAGCGCTCGTCGAGGCGGCGTTTCAGTTCGATGTTCGCCCGTTTCAGCCGCGAGCTTTCGACGGCCTTCTCGGCGCTAGCCCGAAGCTGGGCGATATCGAGCGGTTTCAACAGATAGTTGAACGCCCCGTTGCGCATCGCTTCGACGGCCGAGGCGACCGTGCCGTGGCCGGTCATGAGGATCACTTCGGCGTTGGGCTGCTCGGCCTTCGACCGGCCGAGGATGCCCAGGCCGTCGATGTCGCTCATCACCAGGTCGGTAATCACCACGTCGAAGGGGGCCTCTTCGATCAGCCGCGCCCCTTCGTTGCCCGAGGTCGCCACGCGGCAGCGAAAGCCGACCCTTTCCAGGCTATCGGCCACGGTCTCGGCGTGCGACTGGTCGTTGTCGATGATGAGGACTTCGGCGGGCGGATCGAACGAGTGGTTGGTTGGTTTGGCTTCAGCGGCGCTCATGGCAACGATGATAGCGTATCGCCACTGAACCGACCAGAACCGCCAAAGAGGGGAATTCCGCGGCAATGCCCGTTCGTCGCCCTTTACGCTGGCCCGAAACCACGCTACAATACCGATGGGTGGTGCGCTTGTTGAGGAGTTTGCGATGTCGATTGGCAGTTCACAACCAGAAACGCGCCTGGTCCTGTCGGGCATTTCCTGGCCGACGTTCGAGTCTGTCCTGGCCGATACGAGAAATCACGGCACGCGGTTTGCCTACGATCGGGGGTACCTGGAAATGATGTCGCCGTCGAGGGAACACGAGCGGGCGAAGCGCTTCATCGGACGCATGATTGAGGCGGCCACGGAGGAATTGGGCATCCCCATCAGCAGCGCAGGCTCGACCACGCTGAAAGCCGAATGGGATGAGCGCGGCCTGGAGGCGGACGAATCGTACTACATCGCCAACGAGTCGCGTGTCCGCGGCCGCGACGAGATCGACCTGCGCATCGATCCGCCGCCCGATCTGGCGGTCGAGGTCGATATTTCCAGCAGCTCGCTCGATCAACTCGGAATCTACGCGACTCTCCGCGTGCCCGAGGTGTGGATCTATGACGGGGCAACGCTGAAAGTTCTTCAGCTTCAATCGGACGGGACGTATGCCCGGCAGACGATCAGCCCGTCGTTTCCGTTTCTGCCGCTAGACGAGGTGGAGCGGTTCCTCGCTCGCCGCGATGAAACCGACGAGACCACCTGGATACGATCGTTTCGGGCTTGGGTGAAGACGCTTCGGCGGTAGCGAGCGGGATGCGCGGGGCGGGGGGGCCGGGAGGGTACGTGAGCCCAATACACGGAAAGGCACTCTTTCTCGACGCACTTCGTCCCGCACCCAGAATTCTCACCACTCGCTAATAAGCGCGCCTGTCCCCCTTTTCAGCCGGGGCAGCAACTGTTCCTTTGCTTGTTTTCATTTGCTAGTGTAGTGATTCACAATTGAGTGACTTTACGGAAGGGCAACAGGTGGGGCAGACATTCCTGTCTGCCAGGGAAATCGGGCAAGCCTGGCAGACAGGAATGTCTGCCCCACCTGTCAATCCCGTGATTTATAAAACCCCAATAGCGTGACGCACTACACTAGGAACTCCTTCTGCCCTAGGTCCGCCCTTCGACCTTCGGTCGAGACTGGGCCTGCGCCCGTCGAATGGCACGATTCCTTGCTTTTCGTTTCACATCCGAAGGCTTCTCGTAATACTCTCGACTCCGCACCTCACGCTTCAGCCCCGAACGGTCCACAATCTTCCGGAACCGACGCACTGCCTCCTGAATCGACTCCCGCTCACGCAACATGATCTTGACTGCCACGCTATTTCTCCTGGGGACAACGCTACCATAGCAAGAACAACCGTCCAACTATACCACGGAAGGCGGGCCGTCGATACAACCTGTGCCGAGATTCAATCGATTGTGAGGGGAAGTCGGGCGTTGATGGCGGCGGTCGGCAAGTCGATTGGCCTGGGGACCGAGTGGGCAGTGTGGCGAAACGACCAAGACGAGAGCGGTGAAACCCGAAAACGACCCGTAATTGAATCCGCTTCGCTTTTCCCGAGAATTGGCGACAGAAAGCATAAAGCACAAAAGAAAAACGCCATAAACCCTTATGGCTTATGGCGTTCTACTGAGCGGCAGAAGGGGTTCGAACCCTCGACATTCGGCTTGGGAATGAGCAAGCACCCCGTCGCAAGTGACGGTATCAAAGGACTTGCGCCGACGCCTTCGGCCGCTTGTACCAGTGCTTGTACCAGCGAAGCCGAAAACGTGAACGCTGAGGCCCTCGACACCGCTTCGCCCGTGCCGCTGCAAGTCCCCGCCGACCAGGGCAACGAAGGCGAAGGGATCGACCACGGCGGGGCTGGCCGGGGATCATCGACCGCCGACCAGGGCGACCCGCTGGCCGTGCTTGCCGCTGCCGTCGCCAATCTCTCACCGGCCGACCGCGAACGGCTCGCCGTCATGCTCACCGGGAACCAGGGCGAAGGCCAAGGGGGGCGCGCATGACGCGGCAAACTGTGGGCCTGATGGCCAAGGAATCGCGCGCATGGCCCTGGACGGCTCCCGGGCCATCAATGGGCGTCGGCGCTCGTCAAGCCGCCGTCAACGTGCCACTTCCAGCGCCAGAATCGACGCCACCGGCCGGCGACCGCAGCGCCGTTGACGGGGCCGACATCGCCGACGACCCCAGGGGCCCCACCGGCCACCGGAAATTGTTCCCGACCCCCAGGGTTGCGCCGCGACTCCACGCTCGTATATTCCCCTCCGATAAACACGAAAAAATCGCGGCAGTTTAGGCAAGGAGACATTCACCGTGCAAGAATCGAAAATCCAACTGATCGACCGCTGGCGACGTGAAGGCCGAACCGACGAGGTGACGCGCTACCGCGAAGAAGTCCGCGAACGACTGCGGGCGGAAGGCAAGTCGCGGCAACAGGCCAAAGAAGAATCTTGGCAGGCGGCACGGGCGGCTTTCCCGCCGCTGCCACCCGCCGAGGACCAGGCGGTGTCCCAACCGGTCGTGCAGGCAACCGAGCCGGCGGCGCAAGGGGCCAACCGTGGAACGAGTCCGTGGGGATACAGCAGCAATCAACAGGAATGGGTGTGGAAGTGGGCAACCGTCAATAAATCGCCAGCCGTATAGGGCATGGTGAGCTTTCTATGACTATCTCCTACCTTCACTTGTCGTAGGGGGGCGTCAGGGGGGAGCGGCCTTCATTCTCGATTTCCAGGGCAGGGAGTTGCGACTGGAGTTCGCGAATGGCTTCCTTGGCGATTTTTGTCTGATCCAAACGGAGAGATCTCAGGTTCCGCAGAGTACGAAGGTGTCGCAAACCGGCGTCGGTAATGCGAGTGTCAAAGAGATCCAGTTGTGCCAGGCCAGGATGTCCGCTTAAGTTCGCCAAACCGGCGTCCGTGATTAGCGTACCGCCAAGGTTCAAATCCTCAAGCGTCGGAATGTCCTTCAGGTAGGCCAAGCCGGCATCAGTAACGCGGCTGCCCACAACGTTTAGGCGTTTGAGGTGCTTGAATTTCCTCAGGTCCGAGAGATCGTTGTCGCCGAGGGATCGAATTAGAGGATCAGAAGCCGTCCAAACATCCGTGACATTTTCGTGCTCGTCAAAATGGACGCTGGCCCCACGCTTGTACCATTCGTTTGCGATTTCCTTCTCGTGCGAAGTTGGCCAGCCGCCGGAAGGACGGGGCGCATCGATAATGCCAGCCTTTCGTCGGAAATAGGATCGCAGCACCGCGTTCGGTCCTTCGCCAAACTGCACACTGCCCCAGCCGGCATGGATGACGTCGAATTTTGCGTTGTCAGAGGCCAAGGATTGCTTCCGTAACTCTTCGGGATCGGCTTGGAAATCGATGAAGATCCGCTTTTGGAACTGTTCGAATGTGCCGCCAACATGTCCCAAATATCCCCTGCCCGACTCGAAGTTCTCGCGCAATGCTTCCCAGTTCGGTGGCCAGTGACCGTCGTGGGTCTCCATATACTCGATGACCATATCGGCCGCGCCCCATTGGGCGTAGCCATCGTTGAAGTCGAAAGAAAGAAAGCTGCTTCCGACCCAGATCACCGCGATCACAAGCAGAACCAGTGCGGTCACAAACAGAACTAGAAAGCCCCGCAAAATCTTCCGAGAAAGGTGCATTTGGGCGGCTCAGGCTGAAGATCAGTCAACGCCAGATTGTATCGTTTCTGCCCACATCCGTCAATTTACGAGGCAACGGCAACGCGGCGGGCGGCCCGTTTCTGGCGGCGACGGGCCTGGGCTTCACGAGATTCTTCTTCCCGCTGCTCAAGCCGCTGCTCGGGGTGGGCAGCAACCCAGCGATCCGGCAACAGGGCTTCCAGGGCAGCCGTGTCGCCGGGGGGAATGGCTGCAATGCGGCGCAGTACGTCTGTAAGATACGGCCACACGTCCACATGGTTTCTCCTGGCGCTCTGCACCAGCGTGTAAAGTGTCGCCGCAGTCTTCCCGCCCTTCTCGCTTCCAAAAAAGAGGTAATTTTTCCTGCCGATAGCGATGGGCCGCAGAAGCCGCTCGATCGTGTTGTTGTCTATCGGGATTCTCCCGTCGCTGGTATACCGGGTGAAGGCATTCCAGCGGTTCAACACGTAATCGATTGCCTCGGCCAGCTTGGCTGTGGGGCGCAACGTCGGCCGCACCTCATCGAATCGGGCTTTCATTCTCGCCAGGATCGGCAACGCTTCTACCTGTCGCAATTCCCGGCGGTCGTCCGCCGACATGTCGTGGGCACGGTCCTCGATGTCATAAAGCTGCTGCGTCCAGATCATGGCCTCGTGGACCAACGGGTGGCTGGTCGCCGGGATCGCTTCCTCGAAGCCCCGCCGACCGTGAGCCCAGCACGCGACATCCACCAAACGGCCTTCCGAATGGCGAACCAGCGAGGTGTAGACCACGTAGCCATCAGTCTGCAAGTAACCCCGGTAGTCTCCCAGCACCTCTTGTGGCCCGTCTCGGCTGCGGCTGGGGCGGAAATCATAGAACACGTAGCGATGATCGGCGTCACCAGCGAACCCATTGAGGTAGCCGGTAATCGCCTTGCCGTGCCCAGGTTTGAGCATCTTCACCTCCGTCTCATCGGCGTTGATGACGATGCTGGCAAGCACCTGCTGACGAATCAGCCGTTCCAGGGGCCGGAGGGCCTGGGCCGTCCGGCTCAGCAGCCCGCACAGCAGTGCCCGCGACAGCCACCGCTTCAGCGGACCAAGGAGCAGTTCCTGCTGCCGATAGACTGGCAAATGGTGCAAGAACTTCCACGTCACCAGCCACGCCAGGACGCTCGGCCCGAAGGGGCTCTTCTCCACGGCCTGTGGCGGCCTCTGTGTGGTGACCATCTGCGAGCCATCGTGGCAATGGGAGCAACCGTAGGTGTACCGCACCTCCTCGACCACATACAGCTTCGCCTCTTCCATCTCCAAACGCTTCGTGATGTGGGTGCGGGTGATAACCCGTTGTTGACCACAGCAGCCGCAAGGCAATTCAGCGTCAGGAAGCGGATACTCAGTCCGCCGGTGTTCCCAGAATTGCGGGAACGTAATTCTCGGTCGTCGTGGCTTTCGCCGGGTTCGAAGCGGTGGCAAGTCCGCGTTGGCTTCCCCAGAGTTCTGCCGCTGAGCCTCCAGCCCCGCCACGGCTTCAGGAACGAAAAGCAACTTCTGATCGGGCGAAGGGGCGTACCGTTCGCGTCGTTGGCCGAACATCGCCCGCTTGAAGAACCGCAGTTGCTCGGCAGCCTTCGCCAGTTGCTCCTGATAGCTGGCAATCAGTTCTTGTTGTTGCGAGATGACGGCCTGCCGTTCGGCATCCCTCTGTTTCAGCTCACGGATCCGCTGCTGGCAGGCGGCCAGTTGATCGGCGAGAGATGGACCTTCGTACTCCATGCCTTGTTAAACGCTTGCCGCCGTGATTTGGTTCTGCTGTCACAGAGATTTCTTTCAGAACGGCAGGACTGACATCATGCTCGTCGCCATCGTGGACGACGGCGCACGCTGGCCAAGTCGATACCTTCCAAGATCAGTGTCAAATCACTCAGTCGAATCTCGATTCCAGCAGGCGACACTGAACCATCCTCCCGCACAGCCCGTGCCGCTTTCGGTATCTCGAAGGTTCCGCTTTCCAATCGCCTGTACCAAATCACGAGCCCGTCACCCGCGAACCAGAGTACCTTCACGCGATCGCCACGCCGATTGAAGAAGAGGAATAGATCGCCCGACTCCACCTGCTGGTGCAGTTCCCGCTCAACAATTCCGACGAGCCCTTCGAAGCTCCGTCTCATGTCCGTGGGGCCTGCCTTGGCGAAGACACGAAGCGACGTGGGGAGCATCAACATCGTCGCATCCTTCGCGTCGAAGGAGAAGCCGACAGGGCAGTAATCGCCGCGACGATCGTCTGCACGTCACACGCCTGGGACCGAAGAAGGACACCACCAGGCCATTGAACTTCCAGGATTCCTGCGAGACTGCCTGGGTCGGTCACGATCTGCACGGGAACCAGTGGCTCCTTTGCCTCTCCTCGCCGGATTTTTTGCGGGGTACGGCGAAGTCGCCTCTTCCAAGCGTGGAAGGATGCCAAGGACAGCCGTTCCTTGGCACAGAACCCCACAATGCTCTGCCCACTGGCTTCCTGACGTTCGATCGCCTCCTGCCAACTCCGCCGCCGATCCGCGTTGCTGGTCCCCGCCATTGCTCGGTCCTCCGAATGTCGCTGATCAAACTGAACCCACGCATTCAGCGTACCACGGGCCGCAAGGCTGGCGATTTATTGACGTTTACGCCTTTCTACCATCCAAACATTGGCTACGTCCGGCAGTCGATGCCATTGGCACTGACCGGCGCTATGTTTTGCCTGGTGTCCAGCGTATTCGCCCATTGGAGTAACGTCTGGGCAGCAGGGGCGGCAGAATCGCCGCTCCTGCCCCTTTGAGTTCTGAAAACATGCACAGCCCGTGAAGATCATCCACGAACGGTGGAACAGGATTATCTAGCCGTGATGTCGCAAAAGGGTCGATTATTCGGCAATCTCGGAAAACCGCTGAGATTCCGCGAGCAATGCCGAAAATCGCCGTCCTATGTCCTGTTCCTCTGCCTTGCCCAAGCAAAGGCAAACGAACCGAACAGACCAGCAACCAGCAAAGCTAGGGCACTCGGTTCGGGGACGGGCTCACTATAAATCGCAACGTCGTTGCCGCCACTGAGACTCGGCACCGCGGCGTCGTTCGCCTCGTAGGTGATGTACCAATTGAAGCCGTTGAAAGTGCCGATTTCCGCGTGATCAGCGTATTGGAACGTGCCGGTCGTGGCACCCGTGCCGGTGTTGTTGATCAGGAACAGGATGTCGCTGCCGGTGGGCGTGAAACTGCCGAAGTTCAGCGCCAACGTGCCCGCCAGCGACACCGGTCCGGTGGTCGTGAGCTCGTCGTATCCCGTGTCGGCGGTCAAGCCGAATATCTCGGCGCTGAACGTGGCGTTGGATTGCAGCGAGACTTGGTTGTTGATGGTGAGGATTCCCCCTGGACCGTCGCCCGGCGAAGTGTGCCGGTAACGGAAACCGGTCCACCGATAATGCCGGAGCCAGTCAGCGTCGCTCCTGAATCGACTGTAACCGCGCCCCGGCCAGTGGCAGAGCCTGCAGTGTTGCTCACTTCCAGCGCACCGGTGACTATAGTGGTGGGACCTGCATATGTGTTGGCGCCTGACAGGGTTAGCGTACCAGTGCCGATCTTCGTTAGGGAACCACTACCGCTGAGAACCCCGGAGTACACGGTGCCCGCATTATTGTTGCCGATCGAGAGAGCGACGGCATGGCCAACAATATCTTGAATAGCTAGTGGGGTGGAGCCACTAAGGCCGCCAAACGTGAACACATGGCCGCCCCGAGTGTTCGGAAATGCCAGCGTGCCCGCTCCGCCGCCAAATGTGCTGTTTTGGATTGCATTCTGATGTTGCAATGTCAACGTGCCGGAGCTTACAACTGTGGCGCCGCTGTAAGTATTAGCGGTGCTGAGGACCACCGAACCGCTTCCAGCCACTGTTAGATTGCCGCTGCCGGTAATCGCGTTCGCAACTGTAAACGGGCTGGTGCCACCACAGGATAGCGTGCCACCGTTTGTTCCAAGAGTAATGCCACGGTTGTTACCGAATGTAAACGATCCGGACGCCAGGAGCGTGCCGCCGTCGAGAGTCAGTTGGTCGGCCGTGAAACTGCTGGGATTCGTTCCAAGGTTAGCGTCATTACTAATAACCAGTGTGCCACCGCCGACGATCGTCCTACCGGTGTAGGTGTTGGCGCCGGAAAGGGTCAGCGTGCCACCAGCGGTCTTCGTCAGACTACCGCCGCTAATTACAGTTGCAATGGTGAGGTTCGCACCGCTATTTGCCGCGAGTGCGCCGCCACTCTCCCCCAAAGTAATCCCGCGGTTACTGCCGAGCGTAAACGACGCCGTTGCCAAGAGCGCGCCACCGTCCAAAGTCAATTGGTCGGCGGTGAAATTAGCAGGATTGGCTCCCAAACTTGCATCACTATTGATAGCCAGAGCACCGTTGTCGACAATCGTCTTTCCCGTGTATGTATTCGCTCCGGCAAGGGTTAACGTACCTGCACCGATCTTTACCAGCGAACCTGATCCGTTGAGAATGCCGGAAAAGGAGGTACTCGCACCGTTGTTACCAGCCAAGAGGGTGATCGCATTGTTGGCGTTGTCCTGAAGGCTCAATGCGCTTGATCCGCTTAAACCACCAAAGGTGAATATGTGATTCGGTACAACGCTATCGAACACGAGCACGCCGGCACCACCGGCGAAGGTGCTATTCTGGATCGCGTTCTGATTCTGAACGGTCAGCGTACCCGCGCTGCAAGTCGTTGCGCCGGTGTAGGTGTTCGCAACGCCGAGTACTACGGAGCCGCTGCCAGCCACCGTCAGGTTTCCACTACCAGCAATCACGTTTCTGACCATCAGAATCGTACCGCTAGTCGAACTGAGCGTGCCTCCGCCTGTTCCTAGAGTGATCCCTCGGTTGTCATCTAGTGTGAAAGATGCGGATGCAAGAAGCGTGCCGCCGTTGAGACTCAGTTGATCAGCTATGAAGTCCGCAGGATTCGTACCCAGGCAACTAGCGCTACTAACCGATAGCTCCCCCCCATTGGCAATTGTCTTACCCGTGTAAGTATTGGCACTACCAAGAGTCAGTATGTTGGTCCCATACTTGGCGATTCCAATATCTCCCGTTATGGGGCTGGTGTAGCTGCCGCCGCTCGATGCGTGAGAGGTGTCAAAACCCAGAAGAGAGCCGGGAGCAAATGACACGTCGGCCCGCAACGCGTCGACGTCTGCCGCCTTCCAGTCACTTGCACCGCCATAATTGACAATCAGCGTGGCATCGGTATTCACCGAGATGCTCCCAGAGACGCCATAGCCGGGCAAAGACGCTGGCATCGCGGCCTGCAGCCCGCCGGCGGCTACCGTCGTTGTGCCGGAATAAGTGTTGGCTGCCGAGAGAGTCAGGATATTGGTGCCCAGTTTGTTCAATCCACCGGGGCCAGTAAGAGCACCCGACAGCGTGACCGCATAGCCTGCAGTATCGATGGCGGCATCGCCGCCGTTCGCCGTGAGCGCTATTGGGAGCGAACAGGTGAATGCCGCGCCGGCCCGAAGTGTCCCACCGCCGAAACTGAAGGTCGCAGTGCCAGAGCCTCTGCTCAGGGAACTCAAGACGAGCACTCCGCCGTTGAGGTTGTAGTTTCCACTGGCGGTGGAATAGAGGCCCAGGGCCAGCCCCCCCGATATCGAGTTGGTCCCGCCCGACTGGGTGAATGTCGCCGTGCCGGAGTAGCCGACACACTCGTCGGAGGAGACCAGCAAATTGCTGTCGCCGCTAAGTTGGAAGCTGCCGCTGCTTTTGGTGTTGTAGGCGAGATAGAGCGTTCCAGAGACCGTGTTACTTCCCCCGGACTGTATGAACGTCCCCGCGCCCGTGTACCCCACGTACTCGCTGCTAGAGGAGCTGAGAGATCCGCCGCCTAGAATGTAGCTGCCGCTGCTGTTGGTGTTGGAGGCAAGATAAATTGTTCCAGAGACCGTGTTGCTTCCCCCGGACTGTATGAACGTCCCCGCGCCCGTGTACCCCACGTACTCGCTGCTAGAGGAGCTGAGAGATCCGCCGCCTAGAACATAAGTGCCGCTATCGCCGGAGTTGCAGCCTAGATAGAGGTAACCGGAAATTGCATTGACACCAGCAGATTGAGTAAATGTCCCGGCTCCCCCCAATCCGACCGATTGTCCGGCGACGGTTAGCCATGCGTGGTCAATTCCCGAGGTGGCGTCGTTCACCGTAAGTGAACCGCCGCCCAAGTTCACGCTTCCTCCGTCAGCCACACTCAGTCCGCTGCCGAGATTGATGGAGTATCCAGAAGTGGCAGTGAGCGTTCCCTGACAATCGACGCGATCGGTAATAGTACCGACACCGCAGATGCTGTAGGCGGACGGGATCGGCAACGAGGAGCCGACTTGGTGGACAATTCCATCGCCACTGAACTGTCTGAAATCGGTGCGCGGATCAAGCCCGGTCGGCACAATCAACAACGAGTGGCTATCTAACGCGACAGACATTCCCGCGGAATTGCAGAGGATCGCGCCGGACAGATCGACGATCGACGATGAGACATCGATTGTAGCTGTGCTGTTGGACAGATCGAGAACTCCATTGTTGACCAAGCCCCCGCCTTTTAGGTTCAACATTCCCGCACCCAGTGAATAACAACCTCCGGGACTGATCTGAACGAGCATGGCGGTATTTGCTCCGCCCGATTGTGTTAAAGTTCCGGATCCCGAACCGCCGAGGAACTCCCAGCCAGCGCTCAACGCGCCGGTGCCATTTAGCAGATAGGTTCCGCTGCCGGCCGCTTTGTAACCCAGATAGAGATTCGTGGAGATTGCATTGGTCCCGCCGGATTGCGTGATGGTTCCCGATCCTGAGTAGCCGACATATTCGTTAGCGGCGCTTAACGCGCTCGCGCCACTCATCGTATAGACTCCGTTGCTCGTCGAGCTGTAGCCGAGATACAAACCATAGGTGAGTGAAGTCGTTCCGCCGGATTGCACAAATATTCCACTTCCCGAGTTGCCGACATAAGCCGCGTTGGCGATCAGCCGTGCCGAGCCGCCAAGAAGATAGATTCCCTGGCCTGTAGAGGTTTCGCCGACCATTAAGGTCTGGGACAACGTGCTAGTTCCTGCTGTCTGCGTGAAGGTCCCTGCGCCGTTGTAACCAACATGTAGGCCCGTAAGGCTTAGGAATCCGATGCCGCTAAGGGCGTAAGCTCCACTGCCACCAACGTTGTAGCCAAGATAAGCACTACTGGCCGTGTTCGTCCCGCTCGCCTGAATGAAAGTGCCCCAGCCTGAGTAACCGATTGTCTCCGCGTAGGTACAAGTCAGTGATCCGGCACTCAACGTGTAACCTCCGCTGGCCCCGAAATTGTAGCCGAGGTAAAGTGATTGGGAAATCGAATTGCCTCCGCTATTGTGCGCGAATGCCCCCGTTCCCGAGAAACCGACGTACTCCGATGTGCTATTTAAGGAAGCCGCAAGCTGATACGTTCCAGCATCCGCGGCGTTATAACCCAAGTAAAGACTGCTCAAACCGATGTATCCGGCGGAGTGCGTGAATGTCCCTGATCCGCTGTAGCCAGCATAGAGGCTGCCGGCGGTGATCGATATTCCGCTCATTCCTGATGTCGCATCATTGACATAGATCGAGCCGGTCCCCAGAATTGCGCCTCCGCTGCCGGCAACACTCACTCCACCGTCGAGGTTGATGTAAGAAAAGGAAGTGGCAGTGATCGTCCCCTGACAGTTAAGGTGATCGGGAATATTGCCGATGCCCGTAATGGCGTAACCGGAGGGAATCGTGAACGTGGAGCCGACTTGTTCCACAAGGCCAAAATTGCTGTACGAGGTGAAGTAGGTTGCGGGGTCAATGCCGCTTGGCACAATCAGCAGCGAATGAGAGTCGAGCGAAAGGGAAACGTTGTGTGAGTTTGCGAAGATCGCTCGCGACAGATCGATGATAGCGGAAGAAGCGTTGATTCTCGCCGAGCTGTTCGATAAATCGATAGCACCGTTGTTCACGAGGCCACCACTCAGGCTCAATGTCCCACCACCAAGCGCATATGATCCTCTGGTGCCGATTTCGATGTCCGTAGCCGTATTGATCCCACCGGATTGGATGAGTGTCCCCGTTCCAGAGTTACCGACGTATTCCGCGAAAGATGTCAGCACGCCTGCCCCACTCAGTTGATAGACCCCCGTGCCGGTAGTGGAGTAGCCGAGGTAAAGGCAGCCGGAGGACGCCAGAGTGTTGCTGCCGCCAGAGTGTGTAAATGTCCCGGCTCCCGAGTAACCGACATACTCGTAATAGTTATAGTTAGGGCCTATAACGCCCGTCCCCGTCAACTCGTAGGTTCCACAACTCCCGGCGTTGTAGCCAACATACAGGTCGCCCTCGTTGGGCTGCCCTGAAATCGTTCCCCCCGATTGTGTGAACTTTCCCGTTCCGGAGTAGCCCACGTATCGGTTGAGAAAGTTGAAGGTGCCCGAGCCACTCAGTTCATAGGTCCCCTGGCTTGTGGTGTTGTAGCCTAAATATAGGTTATAGATGGTATTAGTTCCACCCGATTGTGAGAAACTGCCCGTTCCGGAGTACCCCACGTACTGGATGTCGGACGAACACGAACCACTGCTAAGACTGTACGTGCCCGTGGCGCCGGAATTGTAACCAATGTAGATGTAGCCATAACAGCCGTCGAAATTATCCAAGGACACCACGGAGTTGGTGCCGCCAGTCTGTATGAAGGTCCCGGAGCCGGAGTAACCCACGTACTCGATCGCACTCGAGGTAGTGCTTTCCAGGGCAAGGCCGGCAGTTCCACTTAGTGTGTATGTTCCACAGCTGCCAACGTTGTAACCAAGGTACAAGCAGCTGCTGCCATCAGTGTAGCCGCGGTAAATGCTGTTACCTCCTCCCTGTTGCAGGAACGTTCCTACGCCAGAAAACCCTATATACTGGGATCCGCTGCTGGACAGGCCACCACCTGTCATTACAACTGCTCCAGAGCTAGTGCCGCCGAGGTCAAGAGCTTGGCAAACCATACCCGACTGGCTAATGGTTGCGGTTCCGCCATTAGCGACGGCCACGTTGATACTCGATGTTGGCACTCCGTTGTCCCAGTTTAACGGATTAGACCAATCACCGGACTGACCAGCCGGAAGGATCCAGTTCGTCGTCTGAGCCCGACCAGAGGATGCGATGGAAAGCAGCAGTGCAGCGGTGGCAAAACACAAGAACCGGATGGCGAACAACAGCCGCCGACGGAAACCGGTGTAGTGCGACATGACACGGTGCTGATCGAGCGCGATTGTCGATGCGAAGCCTACTCTCTGGACAACGTGACCCCTTGCAGAGCAATGAAACATGGTACGCTTCTCCGTGGCGAAGATCGACCAATACAGGAATTAACGTAGCCGTCCAACTCCCAACGAACGCTGGGAAACCAAGTCAAACGACATGAATGCGATTTTACCCGTCCCCTGCGGAAAAGCAATATGCCCCCCCCCGCAAGAAAATCCAAATTCTTTGTGAAGACGATCTGATAACTAACTCTCGGGTTGGGGTCTGGAAGGCATTTTCGTGCCCTCATCCGTCCGGCACCGGAATGACGCGGTCCAGCAACGAGAGGCGGCCGTCATTCGGAAGCCCGTTACCGATCAACCCAAGCTTCTCCACCCAGCGGGCGAAACAACTGCGGCCGGTTTTGCACCAACGCCGGATTTCCTCGATGACGCTCGATAGCGTAAAGGTGGAAAGATATTGGCGGAGCGATTCCAGCACGCTGACGATTACCGTTTGCCGCCGCGCGCCAGCCACCGTCTTGTTGGTGCGGCCCGTGCCCCGCGCTGCGCCGGAGAGCGTAGCGTCCGTTCGGCTTCGTTGTTCGTTCCCGACACGATCAGCACTTCCCCGTTGGGCTTCTCCACCGGCTCCGCCGTGACAAACGTGAAGAGCTGCTCCGCCAGCATCACCCGCATCAGTTCGTTGCACAGCAGCCGATAGTCGTCTTCTGGCCCTTCGCCGGGCGGCAGTTCGGCTACCCACATCGGAGCGCACAACTCCAGAACCTCATCCTCCAGCACTGCGACCTTCCCCTTTCGTCCTTCCCCGCTCAGCCGCCGGTCATGCTGCACCCGACAGGCTTCGCGGTAAATCTCCAGCAGCCGGTCGGTAAACTGGCGATACTCGGCGTTGGCAGGCTCCATCAGCGTTAGCTTGATCGCCTTTCGCAAGAAATGCGCCCAGCACTTCTGTGATTGGGTAAAGTTCGCATACACCGCCGCATCGTCGCTGATCACCAGTCCCGCGAATATCGCCGGGTCGAGAATCTGCCGTAGTGTCTCCGCATCCTTATGCACGCCGAAGAACAATACCCGCACCTTCTCCGAGAGAAAGGCCCACACGCTGTTGATGCTCCAGCCCGTCTCATCGGTATGCACTACCAGCGAGTTGGCCAGCAGCAAGCACAGCAACTCGAATTCCTCTTCCCATTGCCGCGCCAACTGGTTCAACAGGGCGTCGGCCTGCGACTTCCGCAGCGTCAAGTGCTGGAAGAAGTTCATCAGCAGGCATACTTTGTCGAAGGAAAGGCCGACCACGTACACCTGGTAGGCAATGGCCAGCACGATCTCCGCCCCGAACTCGCTGCGGCCGAAGACGCCCGGAATCTTGCCGTATTGGTTCTTCGGGCCGCGATAAATGTCATAGGCCACCAGGACCGCTTGGCCGTCTTCCAGCCGCCATGCCACCCGCGTGTGCGACAGCCGGCAATCTGCCTTCCGCACCCCAGCCGGGAAGACTTTCTCGGTTCGCACGGCTTGAGCGATCTTCTCAGCCGTGCTAATCCGTCCGCCCGACCGCTGCTTTCGCCTCCGCCGCTTCCTTCCTCGCGCCTCCTGCCGCCGTTCTTCTGCCTCCACCGAGAACGGCTCCGAAATCTTCGGCGGCGAGCCGCCCTTCAGTTGACGCTCCAACTCTTCGTTCCGGCGCTGAAGGGTCACAATCAAATCGATCAGCCGATCGGGTGTGATCCGCCCCGCATGAACATCTTTCCTGAGTTGCTCAACATCCATGCCACCTTGATAGCCGATTTCCCAAAATCAGGCAGCGCCAGTTTTCAGGGAATGGACAGCTACATTGGCACACACAGGCTGATAGCCGGACTTGCCGCTTTTACGGCTCTCGAAACGACGCGGATACACATCGTCGCGTCCTCGGAAGAGCGAGCGAAATAGAGCGATTTTGGCTTCGGGCGAGGAATGATGATGGACAAAACCGTCACTTGGGTCCATCTGAGTTCTCCCAAAGTCAAGCACGGGCAGCCGTAACGCTCCTGCACGATTGTGTCCAATGGTCACCCGACTCCATTGATTAGAAATGCGGGTCAGACCTCTGATCCCTGGCCCCTGACCGCTGGCCCCTGGTCCCTGCCCCCTCCTTTCAGAGGCGCAATTCCGCCCCGTGCTTCGCCTTGCACGCAACGACGATCCGATCGCGAACCTCGTCGGCCTGTTGACTGGTCAACGTGCCGCCGGGCGAGCGGAGGGCAATCGAGAACAGCAGGCTTTTCTTGTCGCCAAGCCGCTTTGCATGGCGGTACGTGTCGCGGTAATCGAGCGACTCGAAACAGGGGCCACCCTGTTCGCGCACCGTCGCGGCGACCTCGGCCCAGCGAACCGATTCGGTGACCACCAGGTTCAAGTCGCGCGTCACCGCCGGATAAGGGGACTGCGGCACGCAGCGCGGCACCAGGTCGGACTCCTCGACCAGCGGCGCCAAGCGGATTTCGGCCACGACCGCCGGCCCGCGAAGATCGAATTGTCGCAGCGCCTCGTGAGTCAATCGGCCGACGTAGCCGAACATCTCGCCGCCCAATTGCAGGCGGCAGGAGGCGGACGGGTCGAGGATCGCCATGCCGGCGTCGGCGGCGGCCAGCGGAAGGGCGACCTTCAGCTCGGCCAGTATCGTCTCGATCACCCCCTTGACGGCCAAGTAATCGCGGCCGCTGGTGATGGCCAGCATGAAGTTCTCGTGCGGCAAATCGCCGCCTTGCGGCAGATAGACCTTGGCGATCTCGAACAACTCGATCTCCGCGTTGGCCAACGACTCGTTCGTTCGCCGCGCCGCCAGCAGGCTCGGCACGAGGCTGCGGCGCAAGCAATCGGCGCCGCGCACGACCGGTGTGAGCGTCCGCAGCGGTTCGGCATCGGTCCAGGGGCTCATCGACGCCGAGGCCTGCGCATCGACGACGCTCAGCGTCAGGGCTTCGTCGAAGCCGGCGGCCGTCAGCACGTGGCGAACCCGCTCGAAGACGCGATCGTCGCGGCGCCGGGCCGACGGGACCATCGGCACGCCGACGTCCTCGGGGATCGCGTCGTATCCGTGGATGCGCCCCACCTCTTCGACCAGATCGATTTCACGGGTCAGGTCGCGCCGCCAACTCGGTGGAACGACGCAAAGCGACGTGGGCTGTTGGACCGAGACCGACGGATGCGGCAGGAACGAATCGGGATGAGAGACTTCGTTGCCCAACGCCAGCAGGATTTCCTGCACGCGCTTGGCGGGCACGGGAATGCCGAGAATCCGCTCGATTTGTGCGAGACGCAGCACGATCGGCTCGCGCGGCGGCGGGGGCTGGCCGACGTCGATCATGCCGGCCGCCAGTTCGCCGCCGGCCGTGTCGAGGATCAGTTCACAGCAACGGCGGCTGGCCCAATCGAGCCCCTCGGGATCGATCTGCCGCTCGAAGCGGTACGACGAATCGCTGTGCAGATTAAGCTGCCGGGCGGTGTTGCGGATCGAAACCGGGTCGAACTCGGCCGCCTCGATCAACACGTCGCGGGTGGCGGGCGAAATCTCCGTCTGCGCCCCGCCCATCACCCCGCCGATCGCCACCGCTCGCCGCGCATCGCAAATCAGGCACATCTCGGGCGAGAGCACGTAGGTCTTGTGATCGATCGCCTCGATCACCTCGCCCGGCAGCGGGCGGCGAACGATGATCTCCGCCCCGGAAAAAGGGGGACAGTCCCCGTTTGCCGCACAAAGGGGGCCTGTCCCCCTTTTTCCCGTTTTTCCTTCGAGTTTGGCGAAATCGAAGGTGTGCAGCGGCTGGCCGACTTCCATCAGCACGTAATTGCTGATATCGACGACGTTGTTGATCGGCGTGATGCCGACCGCCTCCAGCCGGCGGACAATCGCCTTGGGGCTCGGCCCGATCTTCACACCGCGGATTACGCGGGCGGTGTAACGCAGGCAGAGGTCGGGACAGTCGATTCGCACCTTGACCAGCTTATCGACCGGCGTTTTGCCCTCGGCCGGCCGCGCGGCGGGGATCGTCAGTTCGCTCCCCCAGAGCACCGCGATTTCGCGGGCGATGCCGATATGGCCCAGGCAGTCGGGCCGATTGCTGGTCACTTCCAGATCGATGGCCAGATCGCCGCCGACCTCGTCGGTGCTCTCATGGTTGAGCCCCGCCATCATCAGCCGCCGCTCGAGTTCCGCGGCCGACATGGTAAGCGGCACGTACTGTTTCAGCCAATTCCAGGAGACGAGCATGGGAGGGGTCAGGGATCAGGGATCAGGGGTCAGGGACAAGCTCGGCGGCAATTCGACGTATCTCGTCGTCCGCCAAATTGAACAGGCGACATACGCGGTCATTCAATTCACTTCGGGCGTCTTCGATCTCGCGCAGGACCGACGCGAGATTTCCCGTCTGTTCGGTCAGATAGCGATCCCATTGCGCCCGCTCGGCCGGCTTGAAGTTGCGATTGGCGAACTTCTCCACTTCGCCGAGCAACTGCGCGACAGTCAGCGATTCCATCCTTTCCAGTTTTCGCGGCAGCGGAACCAACTCGGGCGGCGTGGGCACGAGGGACGCGGGCGCGAGATCCACGGCGAGACGCCGGCACACGCCCCGCCGCAGCGCCGCCTCGCGCGCAAAGGCCGGCCAGCTTCTTGGCCAGTTCGGCCACCGGCCCGACGCTCCGCGTTTTCGGTATCGGCAGCGGCGCGATGAATTGCTTGTTGGCCTCAAAATACCCGCGATCCTTGGGTTTCGCAGTAAGGCGAAAGACAAAATCCAGGGGGTGCGAATTCAGCATACCCAAGAGGAACCAAAGACTGTACTTGCTCCGCGGCTTTTCGATGATTCCATTGACGCGCACATTGTTGAAGTACAGTGTGGCTTCGTCGTCGATGAACGCGACCAGATTGCTGACCGTCTCGGGGACCCCGATCTTGGGCAACTGCTGCTTGTCGATGTTTTGGTTGCGGCCGAAGCGATACCACTGGTCGTCGCTAAACTTGCCGCCCTCGCGCGCACGCAGCGTTTTCTCGTTCTCGTGCAGATATTGCCAGCAGCGGCGGAAACGCTTCATCTCCTGCTGGGTGTAAAGCCGGCACTCCTCGTCCGTGACGAGGTAGGGGAACAGCAGGTATTTGTCGGTCGGGGGCGTGGCAAACGGGATGGCGTCCTCGCCCGAAACAAGCGGCTTCATCAGTTCGTCTTCCATTTCCACGTCGCCTTTCAGCGCATGGGAGTAGTAGCGGCCCGGCCCCAGCTTGACAAGGTGGTAAACGACGTCCGAACTGGTAATCAAGCCTTGAAAGATTTGCCCTGACGCCTCGGCGAGCGTTGTGCTCCGTTCGCGCATTTTGTCGAGGAGTTTTCGGTCGGCTTTGCCCAACAACGCCCAAGATCCCGCTGCTAGGTTCTTGTAGCCGACGTGGCGGAAGTCCAGTTTTGTCAAGTCGCCTGTGGGCGCGTCGGCCACGGCGATGTCTTTTCGCGGCTGGGACGAGAAGAACTGGAGGGCGGTGTAGGTCGTGGCGTCGTCGAAGACCTGGTGGCTCTTGAAATCGACGAACCGTTCGAGCGAGCGTTTTTCGGCCACGAGTTCGCGCAGCCCGCGGCCATATTCGTTGTAGAGCCAGACGTTGGGGGCGATGAAGCCCATGCGGCCGTCGAGCTTCAGCAATTCCAGGCCCCGTTCGATGAACGGCAGGTACATGTCGAAGTTGCCGGTCCGGGCAGCGCGGTAGCGTTCGACGAGGTATGCGGCGGCCCGCGGCTCGCGGCTGCGGAAGTTCTGCAGCTTGATGTAGGGCGGGTTGCTGATAACGCAATCGAACTTCCCTTCGGCAAACACGCGCGGGAACGCCCGTTCCCAGTCGAAGGCGCGAGGATCGACGTGGGGATCGTCCACCAAGCTGTTGCCGCAGCGAATGTTCTCGGAAAGATCGGCCAAGGTGCGGCCGACTTCCGCGGTGCGAATCCAGAGAGCGAGCCGGGTGATTTCGACGCCTTCTTCCAGCAGATCGACCCCGAACAGGTTTTCGCGGAGGATCGTGTCCTTGACTTTCTGCCGCGACCACGTCTTCACCTCGATATTGCGCGAGCGGAGATCGTCCAGGATATCGTCATAGACGGCCTCAAGGTACGCCAACACCTCGATGAGAAATGCCCCGCTTCCACAGGCCGGATCGCAGATTCGCAGGGAGGCCAACGCCGCCAAACGAGCCTGTTGATACTGAGACCATCGCTCGGGGTCGGCATCTTCCGGATTGGCAGTCGGATCGATTCCGTGCCCGGCGGCTACGGCGGCAAACCGCGATTCCAGGCATGGGCCGAGCGTATGCTCGACGATGTAGCGGGTAACGGCGCGAGGCGTGTAATAGACGCCGGTCCGTTTGCGTTTTCCCGATACCCTCGGCCGCGGCGAGAGAATTTCTTCGGGGGCGGCCCTCACGCTTTCCAGGTCGGAAATCGACTGCTCGAACAGGTGGCCGAGGACGTCAACGTTGACTTCGTCACGGAAATCGTATGTCCCTATTTCCCGAAAGAAGTCGGTCCATGAATCGTCGAGTTCCAGGTCGTCGACTTCCTCGTCATGCCGGAAGAGACCGCCGTTGAACGGACTGACGCCGCGTCGCTTGTTGCCCTGGTCGATGCTGCGGAAGAGGTTGCGAAAGCTGTCCCAGCGAGGGTTCGTGGCCAGAGTAAAAGCGCCGACGTTTCGCCAAGCATCGTCGATGGACTTGGGGGGGAGCAGATCGCGGTCTTCACAAAACGCGATGAAGATGATGCGGTCCAAGAGAACCTGTGCCACGTGGATCGCCGCGTCAAGGGACTTGCCGTACGGCGGCCGCCGCAGATGACGAATCAGCGCGATCCGCTGGTCCTGGTAGCGGTAGTATAGTTCCTGGCCTACCTCCCGTTGACGTTCATCGGTCTTTTGCAGCAAGACCAATGCGCGCGGCGGCTCGCCAAGAACGCCGGGCAGCAAGCCGCTGCGGGAAAACAGACAATAGAACTCAGCAAAGCGATTGGGGTTGCGCAGGTCCTGAAGAGTGAATTGCTCGAACGTGCGGGGAGTCTTGTTCCGGTGAAAAAGGCGGAAACTAACATAGTTGCAGACGATTCCCCACGGGCATTCCGGCGCTACGTTCAAATAGTCCCAGCATTGCTGCACGGGCGTGCGTCCGCGAAAGCGATCGCGATCGACGTTGACGGTCGGTCCCTTCAATTCCATGAGCGCCAGCGGCGGCCATTTCGTTGTTTCGTCGAAGACGCCTATCGCGGCGTCGGCCTCCCCGTCCGGCACGGAGTACTTCGGCCAGACATTCCATTGGGCCTTGTTCTCCGAGAACAGGGTGTAACCCAACGCTTTGGAGAACACGTCCGTTAGGAACTCTCCTTCCAGAGTGGTTTCTTTCATCCGGCGGAGCTTTCCTTGTTCTTCCAGGTCCGCCCATCGAATGAGGATTTCGTGCGCCTCCGCCTGTTGTTGATCACGGAGTCGAAGATCGCTTGCCGCCGACGCGAGCAGTTTCGGGAGTATCAATCGTTCCCGAGGGCCGCCATTGCCAAACCTGGCCGCGTCGAGCTCCGAAAACAGTCTGTGCTGTCGGGTAGTCACTTCGTCGCGTCGCTAGAATTGATGTAAAAACCTCACGTCGTTCTTATACAATTCGCGGATGTCGGCGATGCCGTGGCGGCGGGCGCAGATGCGCTCGATGCCCAGTCCGAAGGCGAAGCCGGAGAACTCCTCGGGGTCGTAGCCGACGGCGCGGAGGACGTTGGGATCGACCATGCCCGCCCCGCCCATCTCGATCCAGCCGTCGCGCCAAGTCATGTCGACCTCGACGCTCGGCTCGGTGAACGGGAAGAACGACGGGCGGAAACGGATGTGAACGTCGGGATCGAACGCGCTGCGGGCGAAAAGCCGAACCGTGCTCTTCAGGTCGGCCATCGTCACGCCGCGATCCATCAGCAGCCCCTCGATCTGATGGAACATCGGGAAGTGCGTGGCATCGGCCGTATCGGGCCGATAGACCCGGCCGCAGGAAATGATCCGCACCGGCGGCTGCGTCCGCTCCATCACGCGAATCTGCACGGTGCTGGTTTGGCTGCGCAGAAGGAAGGGAGAGGGGATTGTCGATTGCTGATTGCTGATTGCTGATTGCTGATTTGCTACTTTCCCGCCCTGACCCCTGACCCCTGATCCCTGGCCCCTCTCCGCTAACGCCAGGTAGAAGTTCTCCAGCGGATCGCGGGCGGGATGGGCGGGCGGGATGTTCAGGGCCTCGAAATTGTGCCAGGCGTCTTCGACCTCGGGCCCATCGACCGCGGTGAACCCGAGCCGGCCCATGATCTCCTTCAACTCGTCGATCGTCTGCGTCACCGGATGCAGCCGGCCCAGCCGCAAGCGAACGCCGGGCACGGTGGGGTCGGACTGCCGAGTGTCGGCCGCCGGGCGGGCCACTTTGGTCAGCCGTTCGACGGCCGATTCGTGCGCCGCCTCGATCGCCTGCTTGACCTCGTTGAAGCGTTTGCCAGCGGCGGGGCGGTCGGCCTTATCGACCGATCCGAGACCTTTTTGGACGGCCTTCAACCGACCGCTTTTGGCGCCGAGGAATTGAACCCGCGCCGCCTCCAACGCATCGTCGTCAGCGGCAGCCTCGAACGCGGCCGTGGCATCGCGGACCAAGCACTCCAGTTCCGCAAGATAATCGGCTAATGCCATGATCGCAGCGGGAGCAAGAAAATAGCGGACGGGAAGAACACCACGGAGACGCGGAGGACACGGAGAAGAGAGAGAATCCGTTTAGCCGCCGCGTCCACGCGACGTTTCGAGCGACTCGCCAGTTCACGCCGCGTGGACGCGGCGGCTAAACGGATTCTTCATTCTCTCTAGTTCTTCTTTTCGCTCCTCCGTACCCTCCGAGCCTCCGTGGTGCACTTTTTGCTTGCTTTACTTGGCGATGGCCTTCTTGGCCAGTTCCACGACCGCCTCGAAGCCTTGTGGATCGGCCACAGCCATGTCGGCCAGGATTTTGCGGTCGAGTTCGATATTGGCCTTCGCCAGGCCGGCGATGAGCTCGCTGTAGCGGAGCCCCAGCGCGCGGGCGGCGGCGTTGATGCGGGTGATCCACAGCCGGCGGAAATCCCGCTTGCGGTTGCGGCGGTCGCGGTAGGCGTAGACGCCGGCGCGGACGAGATTCTCCTTGGCGGTACGCAACAGGTGGCGACGGCCGCCGACATATCCTTTCGCCTTCTTGAACAGGCGATTCTTGGCCCTGGTTCGGGCGGCGCCCTTCGTGGTTCTCATCGAAAAAACCTCAGGTCTATGCGGAAGCCAGGCCCTTCTCGCCGTCGAGAAGCGTTTTGGGAAGCCCGTTCCGCTGGTAAGTGTATTCCTCCCGCTCTGCGAGAGGAAGGCACGACTCGGATCGCCTCACGCGGAGCGTGAGGAGTACAGGGTACATTCGGTCAACTGCTATGTTTTCCCAGGACGAGGCGAATCTTCGCGCACTCGACTTCCTGAATGGTATCGGTGCGGCGGAGATTTCGCTTGCGTTTGTGGCTCATCCGCGAGGCCAAGTGGCTGGTGCCGGCGCTGCGGTGTTTGACCTTCCCCTTGGCGGTCAAGCGGAAACGTTTTTTCGTCCCTTTATGGGTCTTCATTTTCGGCATAATTCACTACCACTTTTCCAGCAGTTCAAATTGGCTCTAGGCAGATAGACTCATTATTCTATCAGCTTTGTCGAACGCGCGAAGGGGAAAAGCGAGAAAACCGCCACCCCTCTGCGGGGCGGGTTCTCGGCTCGGCCGTCCGGCGGAATCTCCTTTCGACAATGCCTTCCCTCCCGTTTTGCCATATTGTCCCGTGTCTTCTCAGAAATGGACTGGTTGTGGTAGGCTGTGTCCAGTGAAAAATGGCAAGAAAGGGCCGGGTTCAGTGCGAAGCCGCAAGCGGCTTGCTGGACGAACCGTCCCCCATCACCACGGCGAAGCGACCACACGATTGGCTAGCCATGAGAGGTATCCGTGAATTGTATTCATAGCGACCAGCGCGAGTTTGATCGGCGAACGTGCCTTAAGGGTGTTGTCGGGGCAGTCGTCGGGGTCTTGGCGAGTGACCGATTGGTGGTCGCAAGTCGGAATGCCGGCGATACCCAGCCACAAGAACGCCAAGCGGCCCCAGTCGCACCTTTGTCCCTAGAGCAGTCGCTCCGCCTGGCGGGTCAGAACCTGCTGGCGATACTCGACCCCGAGGACAACTATCTCCCCTATTGGGAACTCAGCGTCGGCCCGGACTACCGGGCGAGCCTGCAAAAATGGTGGCCGGCTCACAATATCGGCCGCTGGTGGGATGCGATGATGCGGCTGGAAGAGGCGATCGGCTTTGAAATCCCAAAGGCGATCGAGACCGCGATGCGGAAGAAGGTGCGGCGGTTCTTCGATAATCCCGATCATATCTGCCTCAATCCTAATCCAGGCCCTTCGAGTGAAGGGCCGCAGTGGGATCTGCACTCGCTCCGCGAGGGCCTGCTGGCGCTGAACGCTCTGGCGCGGTGGAGGAAAGACGACTGGGCCGCCGCGATGGGCCGACAGATGATCGAAAGTCTCGATGGCAAACTCCGCGGCGATGGAAGTTGGGATTTGCAGAAGTTCGAACGCCTGTCAAAAACGCGGCAAGGCGGTGATCCACAACACCGATCCGTGCGACACGCATGGACGGTTGCTGGAAGCTCTCGTTTGGTTCTTCGAGACAACCGGCGATGCGGCGGCTCTGCGGCTGGCGGATCGGATCGCGCAGTTTCACTTTGCCAAGTCCACGCAAGCGGATGGCGCCATCAATCCGGCCGCCAAAGCCGATCACACGCACTCTTACCTCGGCACGCTCCGCGGCCTGCTGTTGTATGGCCGGCTCACCGGCCGGCACCAGTACATCGACCGCGTGAAGGCGGCTTACCGCGTGAGCATTCCACGCGTCGTGCATGAGTCCGGCTACACGAGCCACAACATGGTACGCGAAAGTTTCGGCGAGACGACGTCGCCCGGCGATGTGGCGCAGTTGGCGCTGTGGTTGTATCAGGCGGGATATGCGGAGTTTCTCGCCGACGCCGAGCGTCTGGTGCGGGCGCGGATTCTGCCGTCCCAGATCAGGACTACTCCTCCGCTGCGACCGCTGGTCGATGATGGAAAGGACGCGCACAGGGAACTGGACAAACGGATTATTGGCGGCTACGGGGGCTGCCACGGCCATGCCCACGGCGGCAAGCACGCGGTTACCGACGTCACTTCCGCCGACGTTCATACGCTCGTGGACATCTACAAGCACGTGGCAGTCTCCACCGACGGCGTTCTGCAAGTGCTGTTTCATTTCGATTACGAAGATCCGCGAATTCGGCTGGTTTGCCGACGCGGGAAAGCCGCACAATTGAGCGCAACCCCCAAGATTGCCGCAAGCGTCGCGCTGCGCGTGCCGCACTGGACGCCGCGAGATTCGGTTCGCGTCTGCGTCGACAATAAAGCCTATCGGCCGGTCTTCGCGGGACAATTCGCCTGGATGGGAAAATTGCCCGCGGGGACACACATTGAAATGGAGTACGCTCTTCCTGACCGTCACACCAGGGAAAAGGGCCTCGGCGGCGAATATGAGATATTCTGGCGAGGGGACGACGTCATCGGTATCCGGCCAAACACGAACTTCTATCCCTTCTATTCCGACGCGCCGCCGCTACAACAATAGCCTCTTCTCTAGCTACAAATCACGCCCATGTCCAATTCTGTCCGTTATCTGGTGTTCGATACCGAAAGCGTCGCCGATGCACAGTTGGTGGCGAAGTTGCGATACGCGGCTGAGGGGTTGTCGCCCGCAGAGGCGGTGCGCCGCTATCGCGACGAGTTGATGGAGAAATACGAGAGCGATTTCATTCCCTACAGTTTCCAGGTGCCGATTTCGGTGGCGGTCGGCAAAGTGGCGGACAACTTCATGCTGGAAGACGTGGTGGTGCTCGACGAGCCGCAATTCCGGCCGCACGTGATCACCGAGAATTTCTGGCGCGGCTGGGAGGCATATCGCCGGCCCACTCTGGTAAGTTTCAACGGCCGGGGGTTCGACCTGCCGCTCTTGGAATTGGCGGCGTTTCGCTATGGCATCAGCGCGCCGGGCTGGTTTCAGGGGGCCGGCAAGTCGTTTGACCAGCCGCGCAACCGCTATAACAGCGTGGCGCATCTCGATCTTTACGAGTTGCTGACAAACTTCGGCGCCACTCGCTTTACCGGCGGACTGAATCTGGCGGCGAACATCCTCGGCAAGCCGGGGAAAATGGACATTCAAGGCGACATGGTCCAGGACCTATACGATGCCGGCCGACTCGCCGAGATCAACGACTACTGCCGCTGCGACGTGCTGGACACTTATTTTGTCTTTCTTCGCACCCGCGTGTTGTGCGGCCAGCTTAGCCTCGAAGCCGAGCACGAATTGATCGCCAAGACCAAGCAATGGCTGGAGGTCAAGGCCGAAGCATCCTCGGCGTTTCGGACATACCTCGAACATTGGGGGGATTGGAAAAATCCGTGGGAATCCACGGAAAAAAGTGTTTGACAAGATCGCAGAAAAGCCTATGATTTACATGTCAGGACGTTAGGTGTGGCTGCCTCGCCAACGGCGTCTTGACAGGGTCACCGCACTGAGGCGTCAGGTCAAGTCCCGCGGTGGAAGCCCGTTGCCGGCCGATACCTGACAGGCAAGCAGCGGGCTTTTTTTATGCGCGGAGGAGCTCACCCGACCGGGGGTCGCCATCGTAACGGACTCGAACCGGCAGGGCGACAGCGCAGATCTTTCGGGCGCCGCCACGGGCTGCCCGGTTGAATGCCTCGACATAGCGGCTGGCTTGGGTGGCGGTCATCATTGGCCCCTCTGCCGGTTCAATCGCCACCGTCCCCGGCGGAACGTCGTGTCAGCCCGCGGGCGCGGCCTCGCTGTAGCGAACGATCCGCACCCGACAGCGGTTCTTCGCGGCCCTTGCTCTGCCAGCCATTGCCGTCTCCTTCGTGCTGCGAACAGCCCACTTGACAACTGGTCGGGAATTCAGTATACATACGTCCATATTTCTGTCAAGGGCCGCGAATGTCGATTCATGCCCGCGAAAACCTGTTGCGTCTAATGGCTGCCCGGGGGCTTACCCTCTCGGGCGTGGCCGAGCAGAGCGGTCTCGACGTTCGCACGGTTCGCGGGATTCTCCGCGGCGACAAGAAGCCGCACGCCCGCACGCTGCACCGGCTTGCCGAGGGGCTGCGAGTGGCTGTCGATGAGTTTTTTGTCGATCCCGCGCAGTTGGTTTATCGCCGCTTCGATCGCCAGACGAATCCCGTCGTGGCCGAGGTGATCGAAGAACATAAGGAGCTTTTCCGCGGCTGGACAGAGGCCGATTTCGACGAGCTTCACAGCCGCGTGGGTGCGGGCGGGGCGCTAACGGTTGAGGGCACATTGGCCGCCGCCGCGCAGACGAACCGCCGCCGCCAGTTGCACGACAAGCTCGACCTGCTGCTGGAAAGCAGCCAAGCGGAAGTCACCGCGGGGATTGTCAACGTACTGTACGAAAAAGTGGTCGTTAGCGGTTAACGCGCAAGGGCAACTGTGTTGCGCGCCCCTTTGGCCGGCGGACTTACTCCCCTGCGATTACCTTGCGGAGGCGACCTTCGGTTCGGCCGGCTTCGCGACGGCGTCCTTTTTCACCGCGGCGACTTTCGGTGCGGCGGCGGTGCGCTTCCAGGCAATCACGGCCCAGCCGTCGCGACACTCGAATTGAATCGGCATGAGCTTGCCGGCGGCTTTCCAGCGGCCGGAAAACTCGATGCCCTCGCTGACGAACTCGGGCTTGAGTATCTTCTCGAATCGCTTCTTCAGCGAAATGCGAGTGATCTTCTGCGTGCCCCCGTTGCTGGCTAACTTATTGGAGGGAGCGACGTTGACCGGTCCTTGCCGAATCGCCTTGAACCCTTCCGGCGTGTTCTTAATCGTATAAACCGCCGAGACGGTGGTGTCGTCACAATAATACTCCCCCTTGTAGAACTTGACGCCGTTAATGACGATCTTGAAGCCGTTGTCGACGAAGGTGACCACCAGCGGCTTTTGGGCGGTGAAGGTGATTGCCCAGGGCCTGCCGTCCTCGTCCCCTTTGAGACCTTCGGGCAGGTGGCCGAGCAAGTTCTTCGCGCCGGCCTGCGCCTTGTCCTCGTACATGGTGCGGCCTGCCAGCGCATCGAGCGCCAGATTGTTGATGGCGGACTCGTGGAGTTGCAGCGTCATGTCGGCCCCTTCAACGACGGGCGGGGCGCATCATCCGGCGCCGCGACCTTGCCGCCGCCGGCCTGCAAGCCGAGCACGCTCAGGGCGCGATCCGTCGAGCTGAAACGCAGCAACTGCGGGAAGAGGTTTCGATCGCTAAACGGCTGCTTGTATTTTTCCATGTACTGCCGGTTCGCCCGATCGAGCGGTTCGGCGGCCTGCTGGTCGATGCGCTCGTTGAGGCGTTGCGCCGCGTGGCTGGAAGCGATGCACTCCGCTTCGCTCTGCTGCTCTCCGGCGCGTTTCCAGGCAATCCGCTGCACCATTCCCCCGCCCCGTCTCGATTGGATGTCGCAAACACAGATGCGGGTCTCGGCGTTGGAGGCGGCGCAATGCGACGACAGGCCGTCCTGATTGATCCAAACTCGCTTGCAGCCGACCAAGCTGGCGTCGGCGCTGCTGAAGATCGTCACCGGATGGTGATAGCCGACGTTGTCGCTGTGCGTTCTGCCGAAGAACAGGGTGTCGATCACTCCCACATCCGAATTGGGCACAAGCGCGGCGCGCGTCTTGCCCACGGTGTGGGCGGTGCCGCTGACGCTCGTGCCGAGAATGCAATCGTTGACCTGAGTGACGTTGTCGACCGACTCGACAATGCCGGCCCCCACCAGTTCGGCCGAGGCGTGGCCGATCAGGTTGGGATGGACAAAGCGTTTTTGAATCGCCTCGACGAGCGCCGGCGCCTGGTGGGCGTTTTGCAGCCAGCGGACCGAGTCGCTAATGATCAGGGCGTTTTCGGTTGTCGGTTTGGCATCGTATGCTGCGAGAACCGGAGCGAGTCTGTCGAGGAGTTGCTCATAATCCGTGCGAACCTGGGGACTGCCGACGGAACTAGCCATGGCGATGTAGTTAATCAAAGCGTGCTGCGCGTCGACGAACCAGGCCAATTCCAGACCGTCGTAGCCGCGGTTGAAAAGCCCGTAGATGCGGGTCAAGCGGTCCAGGTTGGGCTTCTTGCCGCTGCTAAGTGACTCGTTCAGCAGGTCCAGATGGAGGTACTTTCGCCAGCCCTCCCCATTAGCTCCTGCCTCGGTCAGCTTCTGGTCGAGCCGGCCGAGGGCTTCCAGGAGCACCGTCCGGGACTGGGCAACGTCGGTCGGCGTGATCGGATGGAAGTCGGCCTTGGCGTGTTTGCAGGCTTCGGCAAGCGATCCCTGGGGAATTGAAGCGTCTTCGCGTGGCGTGTCCGCCACTGGCGGTGGAATGGGCGTATCCGCCGCATAAGTCATTGCTGTGACTAGAAATGCGGAAACGCAAAAGATCCAAGTCCGTAACGCCGTCCTGGGTCGCATGTCATTACTCCTTCATCAATTCTTAGGGGAGATCGAACCATCAGCTTGGGTTATAGACCGCAGGCTACCCTGTCGTCCATAATTGCCGCTTCGCGATTGGCAACGTGATTTGCGGATTCTTCCTAATCGGAAAGGTTGGGACAATCGATTAAGTTGCCGTAGCTTAGCAAGTATAGTTGCTGACAACAACAGTGATGCGGCGGAGTTGTGAATTCTGAATGGCAGCCGGCATGGCATGGCCCCTATTGCGAGGGGTAAAGTCCGGCCGCCCGCTGACCGCCGGAGAAGGCTGTAATCGGTCCGCAGCGATCGCGGCGTGGGCAGGGCCCCGCATTTGTCGTCCGGAGGGCGGATCCTTCGGAAGACCTTCCACGGATGGGTGTATCTAGCATCCACCGGCATCGTGGCAGTTGACCGACGGAGATTGTCTCCGCAGTCGTTCCGCCGCGTGTGCCCGGGGCAGCTTGCACTGCCCCGCAACAGCTTTCCCGAGACGAAAGAAGGAGCAACGAGATGGTGTGCGCACGCAGTCTGATACTATCGTCCTGTGTAATGGCGTTATTGTCCAATTTGACGCCGCTTTGGGCAGCCGAAGCGGCCAGGGGCAAAAACGCTCCCGCCGCGCATTGGCTAAGTAGCTATCGCGACGCCGTAACGGCCGCAGACCGGCAGAACAAGATGTTGCTGATCTATTTCCGCGACCGGGGCACCGGCCAGTGCGAACGCCTCGAGAAGGAGACCCTGGACGATCCGCAAGTGCGGGGGAAACTGCGCGACTATGTTTGTGTGCGGCTGCCCGTGGACACCAAGATCACGGTGCAGGGCAAGCAGGTTGTCCTGCTCGAACACGAAGCATTCCGCGAGATGCTCGGCAGGCCGGGCGTTGCCATTGTCGATTATCGGGCCGATGCCGCCCCGCGCGGTTCGGTCGTGAGCGAGTTTCCGATCACCGAAACGCTTTGGTATACGCCGCAACAGATGGCGGCGATCTTGGCGCTTCCGCCGGGCACACTTACGCAGCGGACCTTGATCTACGCGGTACGGACCCATCCCGATCACCCGGCGAGCACCGACGGCGAACCGAACACAACGCTGTTGGAAGAGGCCCAAAGTCATGCGCAGTATCAAGCCGACATTCGCGTGCAAGGTCATCACTTCTGGGGCTCGCGATTCTCGCGCATTCTCTCGCGTCTGCCGGGCGGTTGTGCGCCGCGCGAGGTGTGCGCCGAGAGTTGGGGCGGCCAGCATTTAGTCGACGCGGCCATCGAGTGCGTTCGCTGTTGGCGGCTTTCGTCCGGCCACTGGAGCGCCGTTTGCGGGCAGAGCCGTTTCTTCGGCTACGACATGAAGCGCGGCGGCAACGGCGTCTGGTACGCGACGGGAATCGTCGACGCTCGATAGCGCACTCGGGAAAAGAGCAGCCGAGCTATCGGGACACCTTACGCGCCGCTTACGGGACCGGTCTGCTCTTCCGGCCCTGATCGGTATCTACAATGACATGGAACTTGGCCCACGACCTTTTGCCGCGTAGCTCAACCGGATAGTACACGGTGAACTCCCTATCATTTTCTCTTCTGACCGCAGGTCGCTCTCCGCCCCCAGACAGTCGGCAGTCTTCTGGAAGCACATCCAGTCTGTTGTCCTTCCATCGGAACAGCATTTCTGCTCCCGATGAAGCGTTGGCGTCTCCGTTCTTACATGACACTTCCATTACTACCCTGAAATCCGAATCAGGGATCCCTTCAACCACTACCTTCTTATCAAGATCACCTACGGGAACCACTCGCCCCGAGAGATTCCTGTTTTTCAGGGCATCGAAGGAAGCAGACGCCGCTATGTCGGTGGTTCCTTGCGAACAGCCTTCCAGCAGCAACATGCCGCATAGAACAACACCAACTACCTTGTTCATGCGATCCTCCCGAGGGAAGTTCTACTATTTGTGCCTTCTGTACTCCCGCATTGCCTTGGCCGTCAGTTGATCGAGCAACGGCTGAGAATCGGCGAGAGTCTGGTCCCAGCGCGCTTCCCACTCGATCTCAATGAGCAACTCCTTCGCGAGAAGTTCCTGCAAGTCCTCGGGCAGACCTGACGCCTTCCGAAAAGCCTCTTGCAGCGCGGCGACCATATCGGCTCCTCCATGCCCCCAATTCTACCGCCGGAGAGCGGAAGGCGTCAATCGTCCTCCCATAGAGCGCAGCAGCGGGTTTTGCACTGCAACGCTTGGGAATTGGCGGTATGTCGGCCCTCGCGCCCGCCGCCCTACGGGCATGCGGCTAAACGAGCGGCAGAATCTCGGCTACACGTCGCCGGTAAGCCGGTCGTAGAAATCGACGTAATTATCGCGTTGCTCGCCGGCGCGAGCGGCCATGGCGTTGCGGGGATGCTCGTTCAACTGGCCGGAGATGTTGTATTGCACGAACGGGCCCCATTCCACCGTGCGGCTCAACGGCAGCAGCCGCTCTTGGATGAGTTGGTAGACCGGCCGGATGTGGAACTTCGGGTTGCGGAGGAAACCGATCAAGAGCTCCATCGGGCAGTTGCCGGCGCCGCGGCCGAGGCCGGCCATCGAGGCGTCCATGTAGTTGGCGCCGTGAATGATCGCCTCGATCGTGTTGGCGAAGGCCAACTGCTGATTGTTGTGGGCGTGGATGCCGACCTCCTTGCCCCGTTCCTGGCCGAAGCGCTGATACTTCCTTACGAGCAACTCGACCTGCTCGGCGTACATCGAGCCGTAACTATCGACCACCACGATGACGTGGGCCGGCGTTTGCGAGATCACGTCGAGCACCTGATCGACTTCGAGCTCGCTGACGGTCGAGGCGGCCATCAGATTGGCCGAGACTTCGTAGCCCTTGTCGGCGGCGTCACGAATCATGTCGACCGCCTCGGAGACTTGATGGGCGTAGAAGGCCACGCGAATCATATCCAACACACTGTCCTTCTTGTGCAGGATGTCGGTCCGCCAGTCCGACTTGCCGGCGTCGGCCATCGCCGCCAGTTTCAGCGGCGTGGGATTGTCGCCGACGATCCGTCGCATGGCATCCTCGTCGCAGAACTTCCAATCGCCGCACTGATCGCGGGCGGCCAGCCTTTTGGATGCCTTGTAACCGATCTCCATGTAATCGATGCCCGCCGCCACGCAGGTGTCGTACACCGCCTTCACGAAGCCGTCTTCGAAGGCATGGTTGTTGATCAGCCCGCCGTCGCGGATCGTGCAATCGAGGACCTTCAACGCCGGACGAAAGGTAATCCACGGGGCAGCCATGAAACCGACTCCCTTGCGGTCGATGTGGGGAAGAAATCGAGGCCGTATGCAACTGTACCTACTGACTGGTGGGTTGTCAAACTAGCTGCCTTCCACCCGAACGATGGGGGTAATTTGCCGACGCGAGTGCGACGGAATAGCATGGAGACTAGTGTAGTGCGTCACGCTATTGGGGTTTTATAAATCATGGGATTGACAGGTGGGGCAGACATTCCTGTCTGCTAGGCTTGCCCGATTTCCCTGGCAGACAGGAATGTCTGCCCCACCTGTTGCCCTTCCGTAAAGTCACTCAATTGTGAATCACTACACTAGTTGCCCGGAGTGCTTTCGGCCCGCTTTTTCCAAAATCTCGCCGCTTGGCGCGATACTCCTTGGTGGGGCACGCGCGCTAGGCGTTGTTTCCGACGCAGGGGAGAAAGATGGACGACACCGCCGCTCGTGGATTTGTGCAGCGATTGACGGCAAGTCAGCGGCGGCTCTATGCGTTCATCCGCAGCCAGGTGTATAGCCGAAACGACGCCGACGACGTGATGCAGCAAACCACCGCCGTGCTGTGGGAGAAGTATGAGTCGTTCCATCCCGACGGCGATTTCGTCCGCTGGGCTTGCGGCATCGCGCGGCTGGAAGTGCTGGCGCACTTTCGCAACCGCCGGCGGTTAAAGGTGGTCTTCGATGAGAACGTTGCCGAGGCGGTCGGCGACCGGCTGGCGGCCGCTGCCGCCGAGGTCGATTTGCGGCTCGACATGCTGATCGAGTGCATGAAGGAGTTGGTGATTCGCGACCGCGAGCTGATCGAGCGTCATTATCGCACCGATCAGTCGATTACGGAAATCGCCGCCGCGTTGGGGGTTTCCGAGTCCTCGGTCTATAAGAGGCTTAGTCACAGCCGCGACGTGCTGTACGAGTGCATTCAGCGGCGGATTGCCGCCCAGGAATAATCATGACCCTGTCTGGACCCCAGATCGACGAGTTCCGCGGCCTGCTCGGTCGGCTTGCCGATGGGCCGATGACGCCGCACGAGAGCCGGCGGCTCAACGAGTTGTTGTCTGCCGACGTTCGGGCCCAGCAGATGTTCGTCGACTACGCGATCCTCGATGCGTGTCTGGAAATGGTGTGGACCAGCGACGAGGGGCGACTGAGGGAGACGTGCGAGGCTGGCGAGCAGGAGTCGGTTGCCGGGCCGCTGCCCGTGCTTATCGAGGGGGTTTCCGATCTTCACGCCCCACTCCTCGCGCGTTACCCCGGCGGCAGCTTCCTCTTCTCTTACGCGGCGGCGGTGCTGATCGTGGGGCTCGGGCTGCTGATCGGCTGGGCGTATCAGGTGTCGATTCCGCGGTCCGATCGCCCGGCGGAGGTGCAGGCCGGTTCGCCGGCAACGCCTGCGCCGCTCCATGCCCCGCCCGAAATGGTCGTTGTCGGCCGCATCACCGATATGGTCGAGTGCCGTTGGACCGACCCCAAGACGGGACCGATCGACTACGCCCATGTCTATTTGGGCCAAAGGTATGCGCTGGCTTCGGGACTGATGGAAATCACGTACAAGACCGGCGCGAAAGTCATCCTGCAAGGGCCGTGCGCGTATGAAGTGGAATCGTGCGCCAGCGGCTATCTCTCGCTTGGCCGGCTGACGGCGAGAGTAGTGGAGAGTGGAGAGTGGAGAGTGGAGAGGGAAAAGGGGGGCGTACGAGAGAGAATCGCCGCCGACCAGCAATCCACAATCCGCACCCATGAACCCCACTCTCCACTCTCCACTCTCCACTCTCCACTCTTCACCGTCCGCACTCCCACCGCCAGGGTAGCCGATCTCGGCACGGAGTTCGGCGTCGAGGTCGATCGATCGGGCGGCAGTGTGGCCCGTGTCTATGAGGGCAAGGTCGAGCTACGCGCGGTCAAAGCCGCCGACGGGGAGGGCGGCAAGGTGATCCGGTTGGGAACGAACGAGTCGGCGCGGGTGGTCGTCGGCAAGGATCGAGTTGCCAAGGTGGTTCGCGAGGCGGGCGGGCCACGCGATTTCGTCCGTCAGATGCCCCGACGGGTGCGAATCAAAATGTTCAACACGGGCGCGAATCTGAAGGACGGCCAACGCGATCCCCACTGGCAGCTCGTCGCCCGCAGCGACGATCCGAAGTTCAAGCCGCGGCCGGCGGTGGTGACCGATAGCGGAGACCCCCGCCGCGTGACCAACCAAGCCGATCGTTCGCAATGGATTTCGGGAGTCGGTGGCGGTGGGCTCATGCCCGACGGCGTGACGTATACTTTCCGCACGACCTTCGATCTGAAGGGGATGCGGCCGTTGACGGCCAATTTGCACGGGCGATTCGTGGCCGACAACCACGTGCGTGCCATTCGTCTGAACGGCCGCCCGCTTGCGGTCCCCGCCCACGGCCATCGCGAGTTTGGTTTCTTTCATGCGTTCTCCAGCAGCCGCGGTTTCGTCGACGGGGTCAACGTGCTGGAGATCGACGTGGAAAATGGAGATCCGCAGGACAACGCGGCGGCCAGCATGATGGGCCTGCTCGTGGAGTTGGACGGCTCCGTGGTTGCAGGCTGGCCGGAGCCTCCGGCAAATGTGCTCAATGCGAAGCAAGAGAGTTCCAGAAACTGAGAGGATAAGTGACATGAATCGGGCATGGAGAGAGCGTGGTTTTACCTTGGTGGAATTATTGGTGGTGATTACGATCATCGGCATTCTCATCGCACTGCTGTTGCCGGCGGTGCAAGCGGCCCGCGAGGCGGCGAGGAGGGCGCAGTGCGGCAACAATCTCAAGCAGGCCAGTCTGGCGATGTTGGCGCACGAGGAGCGGTACAAGTTTCTGCCTTCCGGCGGCTGGGGTTGGGGCTGGGTCGGCGACCCCGATCGCCCGGTAGGCCATGAGCAGCCCGGCGGATGGGTTTACGCAATTCTGCCATTTATGGAACAGTTGGACCTTTATCAACTTGGCATGGACGGGCAGCCCAACGCATGGACCGCCACGCAGCTCGCCGGCAGCACGCAGCGAATCCAGACGCCGCTTTCCTGCATGAATTGTCCTTCGCGTCGCGCGCCGGTGCCGTATCCGTTGGGATACTTCGGCGGAAACGCGACGTTTTTAGGAGCAAATAACGTTAGCAACGTCGCGCGCAGCGACTACGCCGCATGTATGGGCGACCTGTCCGATGACCAAAGTGGCGGCGGCGGCCCATCGAGTCTGACGGAAGCCGCCACGTGGACGGCGAACTTCCCCAACATCAATCCCACTTGGACCAATCTGGCAAAAACGGCCACCGGCATCTGCTATTTGCGAAGCGAAGTAACCGTCGCCATGATCACCGACGGGACTAGCAATACGTACATGCTAGGTGAAAGGTATATCCTACCCGACCATTACTTTGACGGTAATGATGGCGCCGATAATGAAACGATGTACATTGGCTACGAAAATGACGTCTGCCGCTCGGTCTGGTACGACGGTCAGAACCCGTTGACGGCGTATACGCCTAGACAGGATACGGCAGGCTACGAGAACGGCGAGATTTTTGGCAGCGCCCACGCCGATAGTTGCAACATGTCGTTCTGCGACGGTTCGGTGCAAGCGATCAGTTACTCGATCGATCCCGAAACCAACCGCCGGCTTGGCAATCGCCAGGACGACCTGCCGGTGGATCCGAGAAAGCTCTAGGAAGCGAACAATCGCTGTACGTATCTGCAACGGAATTATATAATCAACTTGTAGACATCCAAGCTCTGGAAGGCGGGTTTTTTCCCCGCAAAGGGAGGTCGGTGATGTGTTCGTGCCCTTGTCGGCCTAGGACTTCCGCTGAGAAATCGGCCGGCTTCACGTTAGTGGAGTTATTGGTGGTGATGGTGATTACGATTATCGGAATTCTCATTGCGCTATTGCTGCCGGCGGTGCAGATGGCCCGCGAGGCGGCGAGGAAGGCACAGTGTTCCAACAATCTCAAGCAGGCCAGCTTGGCAATGTTGGGGCACGAAGAGAGATACAAATTCTTCCCGTCAAGCGGTTGGGGCTATTGGTGGGTGGGCGTTCCCGACCGTGGATCGGGCGTGGACCAGCCTGGCGGTTGGATCTACAGCCTCCTTCCCTACATCGAACAGCAAGATCTTCATGACTTGGGGAGCGACGGGGATCCGAACTCCATGGCGCCTGCGAAGCTCGCCGGGGGCTCGGTGCGAGTGCTTACGCCGCTGACGGGTATGATCTGTCCCACGCGGCGCACGGCCGTCACCTTTCCGATTGCAGCGGCCTGGTTCGGCGGCCCCAAGCAATTCTGGGGCACCGACAGGGCACTTAGCATGGCGGCCCGCGCCGACTATGCGGTCTGTGCAGGCGATCCATCCTACAATCAATGGGGCACCGGGCCGGACAGCTTTGCAGACGCCAAGACCACAAGTTGGCCGGCTACTGCGGCAACCGACACCGGTGTCTCTTATCTGCGGAGCCAAGTGACCGTGGCCATGATTACCGACGGGCTTAGCAACACCTATATGCTCGGCGAAAAGTACATCAATTCCGACGACTACTACGACGGCATAAGCGGTTCGGACAATGAGACATGGTCCGTCGGTTACGACAACGACATCTGCCGCACAACATGGTACGATGGCAAGAACCCATTGACGGCATATACGCCGATGCAGGATACGGCGGGCTACGATAACGACGTGCGCTTCGGCAGCGCCCACGCCAACAGCCTGAACATGTCCTTCTGCGATGGCTCGGTGCAAGCAATCAGTTACTCGATCGATCCCGAAACCAACCGCCGGCTTGGCAATCGCCAGGACGACCTGCCGGTGGACCGCAAGAACCTCTAAGGACTCCTATCCGAATGTACTCTTCACGCTCCGCGTGAAGCGATCGGCGGTTCAACTTCCCTCTCGCGGAGCGAGAGGAGTACAGGTTTGGTTAGGAATCCTAAAGGGCTCGTGCAAGATTCACCAGCCAGTTGGAGGCACCTGTTGGGGCAGCGGCCGCGCTGTCACCCCTCCTGCAAACACTGGTAGCAGCCAAGCAGTTTTATCCTAGCCTCGCCTTCTTCGGCGCTGCTTCTTCGTTGCCTCGACTTCCGCCAGCTTCGCCAGGGCTTCTCGCTTGCCGATGTTGCGGACGGCGACCAGGGCGACGAGCTGCGCCTTGCGCGGCCGGGCCTTCTCGTGCTCCCAGTTGTAAATGGTCAAGCCCGACACGCCGACCAACTTGCCGTAGTCGGCCGCCGAGAGCCCCAGCCGCTGCCGCTGCGCCCTGACCGATCGGGCGGAAAAGCGGATGCCTTCCATTTCCTTCCCGTCGTCGCTCTGCGGTCGGCCCTGCTGCACGGTGCGCTTCTTCAGCAGTCGGATCTCCTTCTCCTGTTGACTCAACAGCCGTTTCAGTTTGGCGATGTCGCGACGATATTGGGCGGCGGCCCTCTGCGTCTTGCCGATCTGCGTCCTAATCTCCTTCTTGGCCAGTCGGCAGATTTCTTCTCTTAGCACACCTGCAACATTTGGCATGGCTAGCGCTCCTACAGCAAACAGTGGTATTTAGAGAATCTGGGTATTCTATGTTTCACGTTAGGAATTGACAAGGAGGCAACGCGCCAAGGCAAAAATATTATATAAGACGGATTTTGGAGTCCGTTCTGCGGGGACTTGGGCATTTGTTTTGCCACCCGTGCATCGACCCTCTTGTCAAAGACGAGCAAATCGGCGAAAAAGGGATGCAGGGTCTTGGACGACAGGCCGCCTAGGAATAGCAGGGACGCCATGAACGCCGAACACGTGCGGATCAATTTGCGGTACGATCGTAGCCACCTGAGGAACATTTTACGATATGCCAGGAGACACGACATCGAGATCGACGGGCGGTACGATATCCGTATGCCCCCTAGGCTGAACATCTGGACGCACACCTGGAGCAATCCCGGCTGCCGGGCGGAATCCTCGCTGATGTTCAGTCTGGAGTTCGATTGGGCCGAGGCCGCGCTGATGTCGGTGATGTTGCAGCCCGGCTACGATTGGGCGATCTTTCTCGACGAATTGGCGCGTCTGGAGCGCGCGGCCCTCGGCGAGGTGGTCTACGGCAAGAGCCGCTGCGAGCCGAAGACGTAAGCGATTGTCGGCCGTCACCAGATTTTCACGCGCTCGGCGGGGGGCACGTACATCTTGTCCCCCTCCTTCACGCCGAATGCGGAGTAAAACCCGTCGACGTTTCGCGGCGTGCCGTTGGCGCGGCATTCCGCCGGCGAGTGGGGATCGACGACCAGCCGGTTCTTCAGGTTGTCGTCGCGGTACTTGCAGCGCCACACCTGAGCGAAACCGATAAAGAACCTCTGGTTGCCGGTCATTCCGTCGATCAGCGGCGCCTCGCCGCCGGCCAACGACGCCTGATAGGCGGCGTAGGAAATGGTCAGCCCGCTGAGATCGCCGATGTTCTCGCCGAGAGTGAATCGGCCGTTCACGTGCAAGCCCGGGAACGGTTCGAACTTGTCGTATTGCGACGCCAAGGCCGCGCCGCGGCGGTCGAACTCGGTGCGATCGGCCTTCGTCCACCAGTTGGAGAGATTGCCGCCCCCGTCCCACTTCGAGCCCTGGTCGTCGAAGCCGTGGCCGATTTCGTGGCCGATCACCGTGCCGATGCCGCCGTAATTCACCGCGTCGTCGGCGGCGCGGTTGAAGAACGGCGGCTGTAAAATGGCGGCCGGGAAGACGATCTCGTTCTGGTGCGCATTGTAGTAAGCATTGACGGTTTGCGGCGTCATGCCCCACTCGTCGCGGTCGACCGGTTTGCCGAGCTTGCGGACCATGCGGTTCCACTCGAAGGCGGCCGCGCGCTCGACGTTGCCCACCAGGTCGTCAGGGCGGATTTCCAGCGACGAATAATCGCGCCATTTCGCGGGGTAACCGATCTTCGGGCGGAAGGTCGCCAACTTGGCCAGCGCCTTCTGCCTGGTCTCGGGGCTCATCCAATCGTTGTGCTCGAAGGCTTTGCGGTAGGTTTCGATGATGTGCTGCACCAACCGATCCATTCGCGCCTTGGCGTCGGGGGGGAAGTGCTTCTCGACGTACAGCTTTCCCACCGCCTGGCCGAGCGCGCCATCCACGGCGGCGACGGCCCGCTGCCAGCGCGGGCGGTTTCGCGGAATGCCGTGCAGCGTCGTGCCATAGAAGGCGAAGTCGGCGTCGGCCAGCTCCTTATTTAGCAGGCTCGCATAGTCGTGGATTACTTGCCATTTCAGCCATGTTTTCCAGGTGCTCAACGGCACGGAGTCCATCATGCCGGCCAGGGCGGTGAAATACGACGGCTGGGCAACGATCACCTCATGCGGATTCTCCACGCCGAGCGTGGTGAAGTAGAGGTTCCAATCGAAACCCGGCGCAAGCGCGGCCAGTTCGTCGCGGGTCTTGCGGTTGTAGGTCTTGATGCTGTCGCGGCAGTCGAGCTTCGACCACTGGGCCTTGGCCATCTGCGTCTCGAAGGCCACGACTTCGGCGGCGGCTTGCTTGGCGTCGGGAATCTTCGCCAACGACAACATCCGCTCGACGTGCGCGGCGTAGGCGGCGAGCTTCGACTTCAGTTTGGCGTCCCAATAATAGTCGCGATCGGGCAGCCCGAGGCCGCCCTGGCCCAGGTAAAGAATGTACTGATCCGACTTCTTCGCGTCGGTATTGACGTAGCAGCCCAGCGGACTGCCGACGCCGACGCGCTGCAATTCGGCAAAGGTCCGGACCAGATCGTCCTTGGTCGCGATGCGGTCGATCGACGCCAGCAGTCCGGCGATCGGCTCGATGCCGAGTTGCTCGGCCCGCGCTTCATTCATGTACGAGGCATACATGTCGCCGATCTTCTGTTTCTCGGAACCCGGCGGATTGTTCTTGGCGTCGGCGCAGGCCTCGATGATCGCCCGCAAGTCCTTCTCCGCCTGTTCGATCAGCGCCTGGAAGGCGCCGTAGCTGGAGCGATCGGCGGGAATCTTGGCCGTGGCCAGCCAGCCGCCGTTGACCGCGCGAAACAGATCGTCCTGCGGCCGCACGTTCTTATCGAAATACGCCCGGTCGATGCCGCTCGCCAGCGGCTCGGCGGCCATTAGCGTTGGACAAACAACGATCAGCGTTACGGCAATCGCGAAAGTAAGCATGCTCTTCATCGCTGCGACTCTCCCTGGTGTTTGGTTCACGTGAAACTACTATCATACGGGGTTTAGGCAGCAGGGGCAATGAGCGGCAAATAAAAGGGCGGAGTGATCAGTTTTTCAAAATGGGATTGTAGGAGGCGACTCCTGTTGCCGATTTTGTGGCCATTTTCGGGCGGTCGGCGACAGGAGTAGCCTCCTACAATCGGAAAGGGGGCGACAGTGCAACTGCCGCCCCAACGCGCGATTTATCGACGCGACATTACTCACTGGGCCGCCAATGTGCGCGAAACGTGTAGTGTCCCGAGCCGACTTCAAAAACGGCGCCGGGGCCGGCCGTCTTTGATGGCTTTACACCCCGCGAAAACGACGGAGGCCGCTCGCTCTCGCTCACTAACAGAGGATCGTCGGTCGGCACGAAGACCGTGGCCGACGTGTTGATGGGCACTTCGACGGTCAGCGTCAACTGGTTCTCCGCCACGACCCAATTGCTCTCGATCTTGCCGTAGAGCGATTGCAACTCCGCCTTCGCTGAAGTCAGATTGCCCACGATCCCCGGTCGGATGAAGAAGTGTTTATAGCCCGGTTGGGCGGGATCCAACTGGATTCCGGCAACTCCCTCAATGAACCACGAGCCGACTGAGACGAACGAACTGTGCAGGCGGGAATTGTCGCCGTTCCATTCTTCCCAAAGCGTCGTCGCCCCTTGGTCGAGCATGTATCCCCAGCCGGGATAGGTCTTCTGGTTGACCATCGTAAACACGAGATCGTTGCGGTCTTGCCCGAGCAGCGTCTTGATGAGATAGTACGTGCCGTGGATGCCCGTGTCGATGTGCCCCTTCTTCTGAACGAGGATCTCGTCGGCCAGGCGATTGATGACCGTCGCCCGCAGCAGCGGGGGCGTGACGCCGACCAGGACCGGCATCGCTTCGTAGAGCTGCGTGCCGTTGGCGTAGCTGTTGCTATCCGGTTGGAAGAAGGCCTTGTGCGTGGCGGCGGCGATGGCGGCGGCCTCTTTTCGATAGGCGGCGGCCTCTTTCCGTTTGCCGAGCACTTCGGCGACGTTGGCCACGGTGGCGACGTTGTCGACATAGTAGCAGTTGTTGAACATCAGCGTCGAGCGATCGTCGACGCGCTTGCCGGGGTCTTGGCCGCGGTCGGGCGGGACCCAATCGCCCAGGAAATCCCAGACTCCGCCCCAAGGCTGGAGTTGGTGGTCCTTCGCCTTGGTCTTGAGAAAATCGAGCCAACGCTGCATCATCGGATAGCAGGTTTCCAAGATGCGGCGGTCGCCGTAATGCAGATAAAGCTGCCAGGGCAGGGTAATGCAAATCCCGCTCCATGCCGGGCCGCCGCCGCCGAAATAGGTCGGGGCCGTGTAGGGCAGATCGCCGTCGGGCTTCTGCACGTCGCGCCAGTCGCCGAGCCATTTCGTATAAAAGGCGCCGACGCCGAAGTTGGTCATGGCGGTCTCCATCGTGGCGTGGGCGTCGCCGCCGTAGCCCATCCGCTCGCGGTGCGGACAATCGACCGTATATCCGCCCAGGCTCAGCGAGCGGTACGTCCAGACGGTCGTGTCGTAGATGCGATTGAGCAGTTCGTTGGAACACTTGAAGGACCCGCCGGGGGCACAATCGGTGCTAATCAAGAACCCGTAAATGCTGTCTACGTCGGGCGCGGTTTTCGGCCCGCTGATGGTGACCCAGCGGGCGGCGGCGTGGTTGAATCGTTGGCAGAAGAATCCTTCGCCGCTGTCGTTGAAGACGTACTCGTATTTCTGCCCATAGGTCTCGACCTGGTCGGGCCGCTCGGCGAATTGCAGCGTAGCTTTCTCTCCCGGCTTGCCCTTCAGTCCGATATGGACCCAGCCGGCGTAGTTTCGTCCCATGTCGATGCGGAACACGCCGGTCTTTCTCGCCTCGACGGCGACCGGCCTGAGGATTTCGACGCGGTGATTCGGCTCGACCATTTCGGCCGACAGCCGCACGTGTGGCGTGAAGACGGCCGCGGAATCCCAATGCGACGTGTCCAATCCCGGCTCGCCCCAGCCGGGGATTTCGAGCCGGGCGTCGTACGATTCGCCGCCGAAGCCCGGTATTGCCCAATTTCCAAGCGGAGAAAGCGGGCTGGGATGGGTCTTCCAGGTGGCGTCGCTGGCGACTTGCAGGGAACTGCCGCCGGGCTGCAAAATCTCGATCTGGGCCATGACCAGCGGCTTATCTTTCACGTGGAATTCGGAGAAGCCCGCCCAGCCCGGCGCGCACCAGAGCACGACGGTATTCGCACCGTCGCGAAGGCATTTGCTCAGATCATAGGTGACGTAGCGGACGTGCTTGGAGAAATCGCTGATCGACGGGGCCAAGACACGGTCGTCGACGTGCTGGCCGTTGACATAGAGCTCGTGAAATCCCAGCGAGGCCACGTAGGCCAAAGCCCGCACCGGCTCGCCCGAGATCGAGAAGTCCCCGCGAAACCACGGATCGGCCTTCGACGGGCTGGCGGTTGGGGCGATGCCGATCCACTGGGCTTTCCAGTCAGAGGGCTTCAAGAGGCCCATCGACCATGTGCTCGGCTCGCTCCACTCCGAGGGCAGGCCGTTCTGGTCCCAAATGCGGACTTTCCAATAGCAGACCGCCCGGCTTGTCAGAGGCTTGCCCCGATAGACGACATGCACCGATTGATCGGAGATGACGCGGCCTGTATCCCAAAGATCGCCCCGGTCCTCTCCGAGACTTGCAAGCGTGCTGGCCACGACGACTTGGTATGCCGTCTGACGGTAATCGCGCGTGGCGGGGTCGCTCGCTCCGATCTGCCAACTCAGACGCGGCTGGACCACGTCGATACCCAACGGAGCGGCAAGATATTCACAGCGAAGGTTAACGGGCTGCACAGGCGTATCAGCGGCCGCAAACTCGGCAAGCCCGGCGAAAAGAGCAACGGCGAAAACTGCCGCGAGAAGTCGCTTGGTCATTATCGATCACTCCAATGTCGACGGTGAGAGGGATAACGGTCATTTTAATCCAGCGGCGAACAAAGGAACAGCCTGGCGCCGGCCGGGAACGCGGCAACGGATTTCGGGGGCCTCGCCGTTTAGCGGCCGACGGAACGTCGGCCCATGCGATCGCCGCCGTGCCGGCGGCGGCTAAACGGCAGTGCTGATCCATTTCGACCACCAACAACTACTGCGCCCCGCCGGCCGACTCATACGCGGCCGCGGGACTGGCCCCATGCCAGGGCACTGGCAATCAGATGGGCAAGCCGCAGCGGTTCCGGCATCCGCGACTTGTGCAGGGTTGCTTCGATCAGGGCGACGGCGTGTTCGCGGTCGGTTCCGGCAAACGCCAGATGGAGACCGGGGCGAACGCGGATCGCCGGCGGCGAGCGCTGTACGATCGGCAGGCGGTCGGCAAGATCGGCCGCGATGAGGGCCTCGCCGACGCGGGACTTGCCGGTTGCTCGGCGGGTGACGGCGAGCACCGGCAGCCCAAGCCGCGCGGCCAACTCCTCGATATCGACCAGCCCCAACCCCGCCAAGGTGATGCCGCCCAGCACCACGGCATGTAGGGCCGCCTCCCAGCGCATCGACTTGATCCATTCCGCCAGAAATCCGGTCGCATCGGCGCCATCGACCGGAAACTCGGTCACCGCCATGCCTTCCACCAGATCGTTCCCCTCCATCAGCACGGCGACGATTCGCACAGGCTCCGGCTCTCGCTTGTCGAAAGGCGCGTCGTCGATGCCGAGGACGTGGAAACGCATAAATCATTCCGGCAAAAAGTACGCCGAGAACGTTCGGTTCACGTCCGCGGGCAATCGGGAGTGAATGGAAAGCTGGAAATCGCGGGCGTCATGGGCAGCGGCGACCGGAATCCGCCACGCTTGCCACGGGACTTCATACGTCAAATTGCCCAGCACCGGCTGAACCGGAACCGGACGGCCGGCGACCGACGCTTCCGCGGTGAAATTGCCGCCAGTGTTCCGCGGCGCCCAGGCATGGCCGCCCTGGCGAAGTTCCACGGCCACGACCAACATGCCCCCCGCGGCCGTTGACGGGACTTGCCCCTGGACGCGAATAATTGCCGGCTGGTTGGCGGCGGGCTGCTCGGGCGAGAAGACCTTCACTTCCACTCGGCGGCTCGGCTCGGAAAATGCGCGTGGCAGCGGCTGCTCGGCAAACGGACGGTCGAGCAACGGCTTTTCCCCCTCGGCGACCGCTTCCAACAGCACGACTTCAAACGGCCGCATCGCCAGATCGACTTTTCCGGCCAAAGGCGGATGTGACTCTGCGGCAATCAAACGCGCAGGCCGCGGATACCAGCGATAGAGATCCCATTTTCCGTGATCGGGCAGTCCCCAGGCGGAATTGAGTTGTAGGCTGAGCACGCGGTCGCTCCAGGTGCAATTGTTCAGGCAGAGGAACGCGCGGCGGCCGTCGCTGCAACAGTAACCGTAGGGTTCGTTCTTCCAGGGATTGCCGAGGATAACGCGACTGTTATCGAAGCAGCGGGGTTGCGCCTTGACGAGCTTGAACAGCGTGCCCATCTCTTCCCACTCGGGCGGCGAGAGCCAATCCCAGTCGGCCCAAATCTGCGGCAAGAGATTTCCCCGGCCCATGTCCATTACAAACCCCTGCTGCCAGCCCTGCTTGCCGATCGAACTGTTCCACCACCAATCGGAGAGCCAGATGCCCAACGAATCCTTGCCCAGCGCGGGCACGTCCTGACAATAGTAATGGGCCTGATCGAGCCCTTGGGTGACGCTGTCGCGGGCGTAAGGGGTCGGGGTACCGCCGGGATGCGCCGCTTCGAGAAACACGCCCGGCTCGAACAGCGTGTCGGCGTCCAACAGCCACCAGGGCGAACGATAGCCCCAGTAGAGCATCAGGAAGACGCGGCGGTCCGCATCGTCGAGGGCACGCAGCAACTCCAACACGGCGTTGTGGATCGCTTCAGTCGAGTAGACGCAGGGGAGATGGTTGTGAGCGGGATTGTTGCAGATGGCGGAGAGGCAGTCGAACTTGCACATCCCCACCCCCTCGTTGCGGATGTGATCGCGGTACGCCTTGATGAACGCCGAGCGGAACGGCTCCTGGGCGCGTGCAGCAGCCCGCCAACCGCGGACTGAGCGAACACCAAGGGCTCGGCGTGCTCGCCGTCCACAGGCCGGGCTTGATCCCCAGCGTAGCGAGTTTCTCTTGGATCGGCTTGAAGCCGCGAGAAAAATCGACCGGACTGAAGCGATCCATCTCCGACGCGAGATCAAACCAGAACTCGATGTCGCAGTAGTCGTAGATCCGCCCGGTCTGCTTCTGGCTTTCCGCCAGACGGTCGAGGCTGTGCAGGAGCGCTGTTTCCGTGTTTCTTGCGAACCAGCCGCCGATGTCTGTTCCGCCTTGCAGCGGCCAGGAGCCGAAATTGCTGAAAACGCCGTAAGGGCCGACGTGCCCACGAACGACGCGCCGCATTCGGCTGCGGACGTAATCGACGAACTGCTTCCGCGCCGCGCCGGCGGGCGAGACGCCGAGCACGGTCTCCATGCAGGCGAACGTCTTGCCGGGAGCGATCCAGGCGCCGGGATAATGCCGCAATTGCACGAGGCCGTCGTTGCCGATCGCCCAGCCCGACGGATGCGCCAGGCTCATGAAGAACTCGTCGTTGAGATAGACCGGAAACCCTTGTTCGCCGTCGGAAGTTTTTGCGTCGGTGCGATAAGTTCCCAGCCGGACGTTCAGCAGCCGATGCGGCTTATCGTCGAGGTTCTTCACTTCCACGAACTTCCGCAAAACGGGGGAGTCTCTTTTCCAACGATGGATGACGCTCACCGACGCGGGGAAACCACTAGCCTTCAGTTCGAATCTCGCATAGCCGCCGCCGGCGGGATGGTCGCCTTTCGCTCCGCGAAAGTCGCGTGCTTTCGCGGAGCGAAAGGCGACATTAGATGAATTACCGCTCCTTAGCTCGAAGCGGGCTTCGCCGCCGCCGGCTGCTTCCTGGATGCTCGCGGCGACGACTTCCAGCCTCGGGGTGACGACGGCTGGGCCGATCCTGAGATACTGCTCGAATTGGCCGGGCCAAATCTGCCGCATCGCCTGGGCGCGGCTCCGCGAGGGATTCAACTCTTCCAGCCGCGGCAGGCGAGTCACGCAGCCGCTCAGTTGCAGGGCGATCAGGTTCTCTCCGCCGTAGGCGACGTAATCGCGCGACTTGCTCGCCGGGCCGAGATCGATCGCCAGCGGCTCGCGCCAACGGCCGGGGGCGTTCCGCACGCCGATCTCGTGGCCGTTGAGAAACGCACGGAGGTAGCGATAATCGAAAATGCTGAAACCACCCAGGGTGAGCGTTAGCGGCTTGTTCTTCGCATCGGCCGGCAGAGCGATCCTCGTCCGCGTCCACACGTGGGCGTTTTCGTCATAGAGTCCGTCGCAGGCGGGCTGCGAGATCGGCCGCCAAGCGGAATCGTTGAACTCCGGCCGAAACCAACCGGCGCGATAGCCCGGGTCGTCATCCGCCGCGGACGGCTGGCTCTGCGAGACGCTCGTCCGCCAGCCGGTAATCGGAATCCATCGCTCGGCGGCATCGAAATCCAACTCCACCTCCGGCCCTTTGTGCAAGGAAACGGTCTTTCCCGTCAGGCGGTTCTCCCAGGATTCGCCGCGCAGACCGTCGGCCGTATCGAGTCGATAGATGAACTGAGGAGAACGTAGCTCGATTGCGTTGTCGTCTCCCGTTGCCGTGGGGGCTTTGGCCGCAGGCACCGCGCTCGTTGTGGTACACAAGCTGGCGGATGCAATTAGAGGGCGACCGTATCCCTCATGTACCTTTTCACTAGCCCAGGCGTTCACGCCTGTGGAGCGCTCGGCAGGCCGGCCTTCGACCGTTGCGTTGACAAGCAAAGCCGCGGCCAAGACTCCAACCAGGGAGACGTAAAGCGCTTTCATGGCTTTCTTCCGTGCGCGAGGGGAGTTCTTATTTGCGACCGCGGGAACCAGCGGTTCTTGGGGTCGATCGTGCGGGGGCCTCCGCGGGACGCGAGGATAACTCTCGCCACGCGGACGGCGAGAAATCCGTCTTCTTCTTGAACAGCTTCGAGAAATGGAACTCGCTCTCGAAGCGGAGCTTCTTGGCGATCTCCTTGACGCTCAGCGTCGTGCCGTGCAACATCTCCTTGGCGCGGTGGATTCGCAACTGAAGGTGATACTGATATGGCGACATGCCGGTCGATTCCTTGAAGACGCGATAAAAATGCGTGACGCTTACGTCCAATTGGGCGGCCAATTTGTCCATCGTCAGCGTCCGCTCCACCTTGGCGTCCAGCAACGATTTCGCCTGCCGCACGACCGCCTGGATGCGGCTGCCGGTCTGTTGTCCGCGGACGGCGCCGAGGACGGCGGCCAGGATTTCCATCGTATCGGCCGCGATCAGTTGCTGGAACCCGACCGGCTCGCTCCACATCCGCTCGATGATGCTCAAGTAGCCGTGCAGCAGGGCGTCGTCGAGGCCCGTTCGCAGCACCGGTTCCTCGGGCCTGAGGAAGCCATTCTCGATCAGCCGCCGGGCGTAATCGCCGTCGTAGCTGACCCAGTATTCGTCCCAGCCGGTCGCCGGGCTGGGGCGGTAGCGATGCCAGACGTCGGCGAACAGCAGCACGGCGCAGCCCGGCGTAAGCGTCCGCCGGCCCGAGGCCTCGGATTCAAAGTCCCCTTCGCCGCGGGTAATATAGAGGACTTGGTATTCCGGCAGGCGGCGGCCCTGCGCCCAATCGAAGGCGTACATCCGCGGATGCCCCGGCCGGGGATACAGCTCGCGCGGGGCAATCGCGTTGAAACCCCCGCCGGTGACATAGAGCCCCCACTGTCTCTCCCGTTCGCTCACGGGCAGGTAGCGGAAGTATTCCTTGGTAAAATCCGGCATTGAGGCGTCTCATGGGAAAGTTGTTGCCCCGCCGCTATAGATTAACCATTGTAGCCGAATCGCGGAGAGAACGTCAATTATCGCGGAATATGGCGGACGTCGTTTTCCCCATCGAACATGCAGACAGCGGATGGTAGAAATGGACATGCAAATGGCAGATTGCGACATTCCGTTCTCGTCGCCGGCGACTAACATGGAGAAAGGAAAAACCATCATGAATTGTGCAAGTGCAACCGGGTGCTCTCTCCGCTGGCTCCGCTTGTTTCTCGTTGCGCTCGGCACGGTGGCCCTGGAGTTGGGAGGATCGCCAGGGATGCTCATTGCGGCCGAGGCTCCGCCGCATCCGCTGGATTTGCATTGTGAATACCTTGTCAATCCGCTGGGCATCGACGTGCCGCGGCCGCGGCTCAGTTGGATGCTGCAAACCGAAGACCCGGCCAATCGCGGCGTGCGGCAGACGGCCTATCAAGTCTTGGTCGCCTCCACACCGGCAATCCTCGCCCAGGACCACGGCGACCTCTGGGATTCCGGCAAAGTGGAATCCGACCAATCGATTCAAGTCGAATACGCCGGTCGGCCGTTGGAATCGGAGACGCACTGTTGCTGGAAAGTCCGCATCTGGGACGAGGGCGGCCGGACGGCGGGCTGGAGCGAGCCGGCCCACTGGTCGATGGGATTGCTCAGGCCCAGGGATTGGAAAGCCGACTGGATCGGCCTCGATGGTGGCGAGACGCCCGTGGCCGACGACCACCGCCGCCTGCCGGCCCGGATGCTGCGACATGAGTTCGACCTTACGAAGAAAGTGACCCGCGCCACAGCGTCCATGAGCGGGCTGGGCTTCTCCGAGTTGTATCTCAACGGCCGCAGGGTCGGCGACCGCGTGATGGATCCGACGCAATCCCGTTACGACAAACGAGTGATGTACGTCACCTTCGACGTGACCGGCTGCCTGCATCGCGGCCGCAACGCCGTCGGCGTCATCCTTGGCAACGGTCGCTTCTACGCGCCGCGTCTGCACGTGCCGGCCGAGACTCCGACCTTCGGCTATCCAAAGCTGCTGCTGCAAATGCGGATCGAATATGCCGACGGGACTTCGCGATTCGTGGTGAGCGACGGGAAATGGAAGGTCACTGACTGCGGGCCGATCCAAGCGAACAGCGAATTTGACGGCGAGGAGTACGACGCTCGGCTGGAGCAGCCTGGCTGGGACAGAGTTGGGTTTGACGATTCCGCGTGGCGGCCCGTGCAAATGGTCTCAGCCCCCGGCGGCCGACTCATCGCCCAGATGTTGGAACCGATGCGGGTGATCGAGACGCTGCGGCCGGTGGCCGTCGCTCAGCCGCAGCCCGGCGTTTACGTGGCCGACTTCGGACAAAACCTCTACGGCATGGTGCGAATCAGGGTGAAGGGGCCACGGGGGACGCGGGTTGTCGTCCGAACGACGTTCGACCGCCATCCGGACGGCACGATCGACATGGCCCCCAACCGCAGCGCCCTCTCGACCGACGTTTACACGCTCAAGGGCGAAGGCGTCGAGACTTGGGCCCCGCGTTTTCGCGGCCAGGGGACGCGATTCGCCGAAATCAGGGGCTGGCCGGGCGTGCCGACCAAGGATGATCTGGAACTGCTGGTGGTTCATTCCGACTTGCGGAAAACCGGCGATTTCCGCTGCTCGAACGAACTGGTCAACAGAATTTACGCCAACATCGTCCGCAGCGTGCGGATGCAGGAGCGCGGTGCGCCGTTGGATCCCGACCGCGATGAACGCCAAGCCTGGCTGAGCACCTCGGAAAAGACCTCGGAGACCGAGGGCTACGTTTACGACGTGGCGGCGTTCTATGCGAGTTTTCTCGGCGAGTGCCGCATCGATCAGCGCGAAGACGGCTGCCTTTCCGACGCCGGTTCCTTCTGGCCCTGGTCCCGCTCCGGCGATACCTGCTGGCCGGCGGTGGTGGTGACCGTGCCGTGGTCGTGCTACATGATGTACGGCGATCGGCGAATCCTTACGGAAAACTACCCGATGATGAAGCGCTGGGGCGAATTCCTGAAAAAGAGGATGGACCGCGACGGCCTGTACCGCGGGCGATTCTACGGCGATTGGGTTGATGCCTACTCGATGGACGGCAAAGCCCCGGACTCCGGCGGCACGTCCTATCCCCTGATGGAAAGCGCCTACGCGTTTTACGATTTTCACCTCATTGCGAAGATCGCCGACCTGCTGGGCCATCGCGAAGATGCCGGCCATTTCGCCCGGACCGCCGAGAAGGTCGGCGCGGCCTTCCAAAAGTCGCTCTTCGATCCGCGCACGAACACCTACGAGAGCAAGACGCAGACGTCGTATGTCTTGCCGCTGGCGTTCGGGCTGACGCCGCAGGATCGTCGCCAGGCGGTGATCGACAACCTGGTCCGCGACATCATGGTCGAGCGCCGCGGCCATCTCAGTGTGGGCCTCGTCGGCATCAAGTGGCTCATGCAAACCCTCACCGCGGCCGGCCGAACGGACGTCGCCTACGCGATTCTTACGCAGACGACGCGGCCGAGCTGGGGCTATATGGTCGGTAAGCGGGGCACGTCGATTTGGGAACGCTGGGACCGCGACACCCGCGACCCCGGCATGAACGGCCAAAGCCAGATGATTCTGGCAGGCTATCTGGGGGCCTGGATCTATCAGACGCTCGCCGGAATCGACTACGATCCGCAGCAGCCGGGCTTTAAGCACGTTATCATGCGGCCCGAGCCGGCGGGCGATCTCCGCTGGGTGCGGGCGTCCTGCAAATCCGCTTACGGCACGATTGCCAGCGATTGGAGAATCACGGACCGCAAGTTCGTCTGGCACGTCGCGATTCCCCCGAACACGATCGCGACGGTTTACGTGCCGGCCAGGCGAGAAACCCCGGTCACCGAGGGCGGAAAGCCGGCGGAGCGGTCGCCCGGCTTGAAATTCTTGCGACGTGAAAACGGCGTCGCGGTATTCTCCGCGGTTTCCGGACAATACTCCTTTGAATCACAGCTTCACTGAGTCCTAACAAACAATGTACTCCTCTCGCTCCGCGAGAGGACCGTCGCTTTGCAAGAGAGACGCGAAGCCCAATCCGCTTCACGCGGAGCGTGAAGAGTACGTTCCTTAAGAAAGGCTCCCATTCCATGAAACGCTATTACGATCCCGAGATATTCCTTCAGATGCTCGACGGCATCGACCTGGACAACCACGTCGTGGCGTCATATTACCTCCGCGACCGCTTGGAAGGGCAGAAGTTCCTCGACCATCTTTCGTTGGTGCAGGCGCTCGGGCTTGAAGGCTCGACGGGCACATGGGAGAAGGTCGAGGAAGACACCGAGGCGGTCCGCCAGGCAATGTCGAGCAAGATGGTTGGCTATCATGAAATCCCCTCGGACGATCCCTACGTCAAATCGGCGGTCGTGCAATTGGCCTTTCCCATCCGCGCCTGGGGCGACAACGTCCCCATGATGCTCCTGGCCGTCGCCGGCAACTGTTTCGCCTACTCGAAGCGGATCATGCTCACCGATCTATTCATCGGCAAGGAACTGCTGAAGAAGTTCCAAGGCCCGAAGTTCGGCGTCGATGGGATACGCAAGCTCAGCGGCGTAATGGAGCGGCCGCTCTCGCTGCACATCATCAAGCCGAAGATGGGCATGACGCCCGAGCAGACGGCCCATCAGGTTGGCCTGACCGCCCAAGGGGGCGCCGACATGTGCAAGGACGACGAAATGCTCGCCGACGCCTACAACAACACGATGGAGCAACGATTGCCGCTGGTAATGAGGGAGATCGACCGCGTCGCCCAAAAGACCGGCAAGCGGATGGTCTACCTATGCAGCATCACCGACGAACCGCAGAAAATGCTCGACAAGGCACGCCGAGCGATCGATCTCGGCGCGAACGGGCTGCTGGTGACGTACTCCGCCGGCTTGGGGGCGGTGCGAGTTGACTTCCCACCCGGATATCAACGTGCCGGTCATGCTGCACGCCTCGCACATGATCGCCATGATGAAGCAGATCGCCTGGCCGGTGCTGGCCAAGTTGTGCCGGCTGTGCGGGGCCGACATGATGTTGACGCCGACGATGTGGTCGTCGATTCCGATGGTCTCGATGGAAGAGGGGCTGCGGACGTCGTTCGTCAAGCTCGCGCCCTGGGGACATATCAAGCGCACTTTCCCAATGCCTTGCGCCGGCGTGTATCCCGGCCTGGCCGAGGTGATTATCGGCGAGTATGGGCCGGACATCATCATTCCGGCGGGCGGCGGCATGTTGGGACATCCCGACGGCTACACCGCCGGCGCAGTCGTGGCAACAGGCGATTGCCGCGGTGATGGCCGGCGTGCCTCTGCCCGAGGCCGCTCGAAAGCCGGAAAACCTGGCCCTGCGCCACGCCCTGGAGAAGTGGGGTTACATGGAGCGGCCCAAAACCCCGTGGCTCCGCCTGGCCCCCGACTATCAGCCCAAGGCGATGAAGTTCGATTAGCCTGATTGGTTGGGGCGGCAGTTGCACTGCCGACCCGGGGTGACGGTGCAACTGCCACCCCAACATCGAGTGGTCACGGTGGGTATGGCATCCGGTTGTTTACCGCAGAACCGACTCGGAGAAAACCCATGATTAAGCGAACGATAATGGTAGGGCTCCTGGTGTTGTCTGGCAGCAGAGCGATGATGGCGGACGAGGATCTGGCCAAGGGATTTGTTGCTCCGCCCGATTCGGCAAGACCATGGGTGTACGGATTCTGGCTGAACGGAAACCTTACCCGCGAGGGCATCACCGCCGACCTGGAAGCGATGAAACGGGTGGGCATCGGCGGGATGACGCTCATGGAAGTTAAGCTCGGCGTGCCGAAAGGGCCCGTGCCTTTCGGCAGTCCGCAGTGGACGGAAATGTTCAAGCATCTGTGCAGCGAGGCGAGCAGGCTCGGGCTTAAGGTTGTTGTGAACAACGGCACGAGTTGGTCCGGCAGCGGCGGTCCTTGGATCACGCCGGAGCTATCGATGCAGCAGGTGGTCTTCTCCGAGACGACCGCCCAAGGCCCGGCTCACGTTGAAATCACCTTGCCGCAGCCGAAATCGGTCGCCAATTTCTACCGCGACATCGCCGTGCTCGCGCTTCCGGCCGCGGCGAACAAGGTGGTTGCCCGCAACCAGGTTCTCGACTTGAGCGGCAAGTTCAAGGAGGGGCGGCTCGCGTGGGATGCACCCAAAGGGCAGTGGGTGGTGATCCGCTTCGGTCACACCTCGACCGGCGCCAACACTCCGCACGCGCCGGAAACGGCCATGGGCCTCGAATGCGACAAGCTCAGCAAGAAGGCGGTCGAGGTGCATTTCAACAGCTATATGGGCAAGCTCATCAGCGAGGTCGGTCCGCTGGCGCCGAGAACCTTTCGCTCGATCCACGTCGACAGTTGGGAAGTTGGGGGTCAGAACTGGTCGCCGCGATTCCGTGAGGATTTCCAGCGGTTGCGCGGCTATGATCCGCTTCCGCTGCTGCCGATTCTCGCCGGCCACATTCTCGACAACCAGGAGGTGACCGCTCGCTTTCAGAACGACATGCAACAGACCGTTTCCGACCTGGGAGTGGCAAACTACGCCGGGCATCTCCGCGAACTTGCCCATCGGCGCGGGCTGCGGCTCTCGATCGAGGCTTACGACGGAACTCCGCTGAATGAGATGACCTACGGCGGCCAAGCCGACGACCCCATGTGTGAATTCTGGAGCCTGGGTTGCGACATCAATGCTTACAGTTGCACCGAAATGGCCAGCGTCGCTCATACGTATGGCAAACGCATCCTCGCGGCCGAAGCCTTTACCGCTATGGATGCCGAGCGATACCGGCTTCATCCCGGAAACATGAAAACTCTGGGCGATTGGGCCTTGTGCGAGGGCGTCAACCGCATGGTATTCCATCGCTATGCCTTCCAACCCTGGCCGGACCGCCGTCCGGGCATGTCGATGGGGCCGTTCGGCGTGCATTACGAACGGACGCAAACGTGGTGGGAGATGTCGAAGGCCTGGCACGACTACCTGGCGCGTTGCCAATATATTTTGCAACAAGGACTGTCGGTCGCCGATGTTTGCTACCTTGAGAGCGACGCCTACGAGCAACGATTCACGCCGCCGGTGACGCGAGTCGGCGCCATGCCCGACCGCCCGTTGCACAACTTCGACGGTTGTACCCCGGAGGTTTTGCTCACGCGGATGTCGGTCAGGGATGGCCGCGTTGTGCTGCCCGACGGGATGAGCTACCGCGTGCTGGTGATGCCTGAGAACCGCATCCTTTCGCCGCGAAGCCTTGCGAAGATCGAAGAACTGGCAGCCGCCGGGGCCACCGTGATCGGCGCGCCGCCGCTGAAGTCGCCGGGGCTGACCAATTATCCCACGGCCGACGCCGACGTGAAACACTTCGTCGGCGAGATATGGGGTGATTGTGACGGCAAGACCGTCGTCGAACACGCCTATGGCAAGGGCCGAGTGTGTTGGGGCAAATCGGTCGAGGAGGTCCTCGGCTCCTTGGGCGTTCCACCAGACTTCGTCCAACAGGAGACCGTTTTTGGCAATGCCCTGCGCTACATCCACCGGACGATCGAGGGTACGGAAGTCTACTTCGTCGCCAACAAGACCGAAGTCCCCATTGAAACGCTCTGCACCTTCCGCGTGCCGGGATTACGTCCGGAACTTTGGTGGCCGCAGACCGGACGGATCGAGCGTCCGGCGGTTTACGATGTGGATGCGAGCGGCGTCCGCCTGCCGCTTAAGCTCGCTTCGGCCGATTCGGTATTCGTGATTTTTCGTCACGACGTCAAGGCCGAAGCCGATCGCCTCGTGTCTGTTGTCTGCGATGGCCAGCCTCGGCTGTCGGCAGCCCGCAGTCCAAGCAGCAGTGAAAGCGGCAAATTTGTCAATACGTTTAGCATGGTCGGCTGGGTGAAGCCGACGGCCGAGATTGCTTTGCCAAGCCAGGCAACCTCGGGAACATCGGGCGTTACCGACAACCGCAATGATGTGATCTATCCGCCGCCTTGTCACGAGGTTTTCGGTAGCCGCAACGCGGGTGCAGGCTTGTCGGTGGGAAGAAACGGCGTGTGCGTTTATGAGCACGGTCCCGACTATTTTGCAGCTCCGTTGGTTTATACCGGGGCGATCGCAGGCTGGACTCACGTTGCTGTAGTCTATCAGGACGGAGTTCCGAGCTTGTATCTGAATGGAACTCTGGTTCGAACAGGCATCAAAGGCCCCATGCAGGTGCGCAGTGGCATTGGTGTGAAGCACTTGCGCGGCCTGCTCGTGCCTTTTCGGGGCGAAATCGCCGGCCTAACGCAGTTTCCCAGCGCCCTTGATGCCGAAGAGATTCGGCGGCAGATGCAGTCCGCTTCGCCGGAGACACTTGTCCGCGATTCGAACCAAGTTCTCTCTGTTACCCGCGATGGCGAAGGATACTCGCTCTTGGCATCGCAAGGTGGTTCTTACGTGCTGACGACTGCGGACGGAAGAACTCGCCAGGTCGATGTTCCATCGTCGCCCCAGCCGATGGCGATCGAAGGCCGTTGGGAAGTGAGCTTCACACCGAATTGGGGAGCGCCGCCGAAGGTTGTGTTCGACAAACTCATCTCGTGGAGCGAACACGCTAATCCCGGGGTGAGATATTACTCCGGGACGGCGACGTACCGCATCAACTTCAACCTACCGGTGGAGATGGTCGCCAAGGGGCGTCAATTGTGGCTCGATCTCGGCAAGGTCGAGGTCATGGCCGAGGTCAGACTCAACGGCAAAAACCTTGGCATCCTCTGGAAATCTCCTTATCGCACCGATGTCACCTCGGCCGTACATGCGGGCAAGAACACGCTAGAGGTCAAGGTCGCCAATCTCTGGATCAACCGGATGATCGGCGACGAGGAACTGCCCGAGGATAGCGAGCGCCGCTGGGATGGTGCGCTCGATGACGGCACGCTCACGTCTTGGCCGACATGGTTGGAAGAGGGAAAGCCCAGCCCCACCGGCCGATTGACCTTCACTACGCACCGCCAGTGGAAGAAGGGCGAACCGCTGCGACCTTCCGGCCTGCTAGGGCCCGTGCTGCTCCGGGCGGCGGAGCGGGTCGAGGTGGACGCGGCGGAAACAGTCCGATAACGAATGCCCTGCTCAGCGTCACGATTTTAAAAACCACACTCCCCAATACAGGAATTCTGCGATGATTGCCAACCATCTATTTGGTGCGTGCCTGCCGACGTTTGGAAACTGCGCGGACCGCTATTGTCTGGGCGGATACGGCGGCGGCGGAAACACGGTACAGGAAATGCTCGACCTGGCGAAGAAGGTCGAAGGACTCGACGGGCTGGAGTTGGTGGGCAACTGGCACGTCAACGACCAGAACATCCGCGAGGTGGCCAAGATGTTCCGCGACCGCGGACTGAAGATCTGCATGTTGGTTCCCGATCTCTGGACGCAGGCCAAGTGGGGCAAGGGGAGCCTTGCCGCGCCCGACGCCCCCACCCGCCGGGCCGCCGTCGATGAGGTGAAGAAAGTGCTCGACTGGGCTGCCGAACTCGGATGTCCGTACATCGACGTCTGGCCCGGCCAAGACGGCTACGATTACGCCTTCCAGGCCGACTATCTCGACGCTTGGAAATGGCTGCGCGACGGGTTGGTCGAGTGCGCCGACCACAACGACAAGGTGCGCATCCTGGTCGAGTACAAGCTGAAGGAGCCGCGGACGCACTGTTTCGTCAACAGCGCCGCCAAGGTCTTGCTGTTGCTGGCCGGCATCGACAAGATCGGCGTGCTCTTAGACGTCGGCCATGCGATGGCCGCCGGGGAAAACGCCGCGGAAGCGGCCGCGCTCTTGGCCGCCCACGGAAAGCTCGACTACCTGCACCTGAACGATAACTACCACTCCTGGGACGACGACATGATGGTCGGCGCCGTCCATTTGGTCGAATACCTCGAACTGGTCTATTGGCTGAAGCGGGTCGATTACAAAGGTTGGCTGACGCTCGACATTTTCCCGTACCGCGAGGACGGCGTTCGCGCCGCCGACGAGTGCCGCGAGTGGATGGAAGCCTTCTTCAAGGCCGTTGACCGGGCGGGAATGGAGACGATCGCCGAGGTCATCCGCCAGGCCGACGGATGCACTTCGTCGCAATTGGTCCGCCGCGCCTTCAATCTCGGCTGAGACGTGCGGGCCTAGCCGTTGTCTTGTTCCTCGCGCCTCTTTGCGATGAGGGAGGCCAGGACGGAGACGGCCAGCAGCAGCGCGATCACTAGGAGCTTCGCCCAGGTCGGGATTAGGTGGGCGCCGGCGGGTTGGGCGAAGAAGCTGACGGCAACGTAGTCGCCGACCATATTCAGACCGATAAAGGACAGCACGCCCGCCAGCCCGTAGTGCAGATAGCGGAACATCTGCATCACTCCGGCCAGCAGGAAATAAAGGGCCCGCAGGCCCAAAATGGCGAAGACGTTGGAGGTGAAGACGATAAACGAATCCGTCGTGATGCCGAGGATCGCCGGCACGCTATCGACGGCGAACAACAGATCGGTGCTTTCGACGACCAGCAGCACCAGGAACAAGGGGGTAATGCAGAATCGTCCGTTTTCGCGGACGAAGAAGGCGCCGCCGTGTTGACGATGGTCGGCGGAAGCCACCCGCAACAGCCGCCGCGCGAAGCGAAGAACGACGTTCTTTTCGGGCTCGACTTCGCTATCGGCGTGAATCGCCAACTTCACGCCGGTGTAAATCAGGAGCAGGCCGAACAGCGGCAGCACCCAAGCGAAGTGGTGGATCAGTTGCACGCCGGCCAGCACGAAGGCCAGCCGCAGCACGATCGCCCCCAAGATGCCCCAGAAGAGCACGCGGTATTGATATTGCAGCGGCACTTGGAAGAAGGTGAAAATCACCGCGAAAACGAAGACGTTGTCCATCGACAGCGACCACTCGATCAGGTAGCCGGTCAGGAAGGTCAGCCCGGCCTCGGCCCCGCCCCACCACGCCACCAGGCCGTTGAACGCCGCGGCCAGGCAGCACCAGAAGACCGTCCAGCCGGCCGATTCCCGCAGCGAGGGGACGCGGTCTTGGCGATGGAATACGAACAGATCGAGCGCCAAGAGCACCGCCACCAGAACCGCAAAGACGACCCAATGCCAAATGGCGACTGCGAGCATGCCGGATCACCTAATGCAGTGGTCGTTCAGAGGAAACGCTTTGGTAATCGAAGCACAGGTGGTAATCGAAGGACAGGTGGGGCAGACATTCCTGTCTGCCCCTTGTTCCTCAACCGCCAGATTCTCCAGGGCAGACAGGAATGTCTGCCCCACCTGTTGCCGCTTCATAAGTTCACAAAGTGCGGGTCGCGGTGCTAGTGGTTCGGCGTCGGCGGGCGGTAGCGGTGCAGGTCGATCGAGCGAAACCACTCGATTGTCTTGGCCAATCCCGCGCGAAACGGAATCGTCGGCTGCCAACCGAGCCGCGTCTTCGCCAAGGTGATGTCGGGCCGACGCCGCGCGGGATCGTCGACCGGCAACGGCCGGTGGACCAGTTTCGACTGCGAGCCGGTCAGTTCCAACACGAGTTCCGCCAGATCGAGGATCGTAAACTCCTCGGGATTGCCGAGATTCACCGGCCCGATGAAATCGTCGGGGCCATCCATCATGCGGATCATGCCCTCGACGAGGTCGTCGCGGTAGCAGAACGATCGGGTCTGCCGGCCATCGCCGTAAACCTCGATATCTTGGCCGGCGAGCGCTTGAACGATGAAGTTCGATACGACGCGGCCGTCGAAGGGGTGCATGCCCGGGCCGTAGGTGTTGAAGATTCGCACGATGCGGATATTGACGCGATTCTGGCGATGGTAGTCCATGAACAGCGTTTCTGCCGCTCGCTTGCCTTCATCGTAACAGGCGCGGGGGCCGATCGGATTGACCACGCCGCGGTACGACTCGGGCTGGGGATGGACCTCGGGATCGCCGTAGATTTCGCTGGTCGAGGCCTGCACGCGCCTTGGCCCGGCAGCGCTTGGCCATGCCCAGCACGTTGATCGCCCCCATCACCGAGGTCTTCATCGTCTTGATGGGATTGTACTGGTAATGTCCGGGCGCGGCGGGACAGGCGAGATTGTAGACCTCATCGACTTCCAGGAAGATCGGCAGCGTCACGTCGTGGCGGATCAGCTCGAAGTTCGCACATGGCAGCAGGTGGGCGACGTTCGACTTCTGGCTGGTGAAGAAGTTGTCGAGGCAGATCACGTCGTGCCCGCGTTCCAGCAGCCGTTCGCAAAGATGAACGCCGAGAAAGCCCGCCCCGCCGGTGACCAGGATGCGCTTGATGGAGGACACGGTTCAGACCTTCACGCCAGTGAAGCTCAGCAAAGGGCGTTTGTTGGAGTGGCAGTTGTAGGTTTGTTGGGGTGGCAGTTGCACTGCCGCCCCCCAACCATAGCTCCAGCAATCGACCGCGGCAACAACCGTGGGCTAACGTTTCGAGAACTGCGTGCCGCTCGGGTGCCATGCCCACGCTTGCCGTGGGCATGTGGATCGCCCGAAAACATGCCCACGGCAAGCGTTGGCATGGCACCCATACTTTTTCAACGGACTGCTAACGTTTCGAGAATTGCGTGCCGCGGCGGGCGCCGCGGAGGCCGTACTTCTTACGCTCTTTCATGCGGCCGTCGCGGGTCAGACAGCCGGTGTCGCGCAGACCGACGGCCAACTGCTCGTCGTACTTCTTCAGCGCGCGGGCGATGCCCAACTTGCAGGCGTCGGCCTGGCCGGTGATTCCGCCGCCGTCGACCCGCACGATCACGTCGAGCTCCGACCGCTTACCGGTCTGGTCCAATGGGGCGACTACGGAATTGCGCTGGCGGACGTTGAGGAAGTAGGCCTCCAGGTCGCGATTGTTGATGACGACTTTGCCCGCGCCGGGGCGAATCCGCACGCGCGCCACCGAGGTCTTCCGCCGGCCGGTGCCGAGAATGTCGTTGGTTTTCACTACTGCCATGAAAGGGCCTGTCTCGATGTTTGTGCCAAAGGGGACAGTCCCCGCGAAAATTGGGACAGTCCCCAGGGGGTTAGTCCTTGACTGCGAGTTCGATCGGTTCCGGCAACTGAGCCTGGTGGGGATGCTCGCTGCCGGCGTAGATTTTCAGTTTTTCCAGGGTCTTGAAGGCCAGCTTGTTCTTCGGCAACATGCGGCGGACCGCCTCGCGGAGGATCAACTCCGGCCGGCGGGCACGGCGGCGGGCGGCGGTTTCGGTCCGCTGCCGCGGGTAGCCGGTGTACCAGGCGTACTTCTTTTCTTCCCACTTCTTGCCGCTGAAGACGACCTTCTCGGCGTTGATCACCACGACGTAATCGCCGTTGTCGACGTGGGGGGTGTAGGTGGGCCGATTCTTGCCCATCAAAATCATCGCCAACTGGCTGGCCAAACGCCCGACCACTTTGTCGCTGGCGTCGACCAGCCACCATTTCGGCTCGATCTCGCCGGGCCGGGCCATGTAGGTTTTCATCTGCTGCATATCTGCTACTCGCACAACTGCCGCGCCAACGGAAACTCACAATTTAGTCTTTTCTCGTCCGGCTGACAAGGCGGGCCAGGGGCAGGGCCAATCGGTTTTTCCAAATGGGATTGTAGGAGGCGACTCCTGTCGCCGATTTTGTGGCCATTTTCCGGCAATCGGCGACAGGAGTCGCCTCCTACAGTCGAAAACGGATTGGTCCTCCCCTGCTCCCCGATGGCGGGGTTTGTCGCGGATGTCTACGGCATTCCTTGCGGACGGTCGACAAACGCGGTGTAGAGCAACAATCCACCCGATATCGCCGCAAGACAATGCCAGACGACGCTGATTGCCAGCGATACAACGGGGATCGACATGGTAGCCGGCCGCAGAAGGGCGATGGCAGAATACATGACAAGCGGCATCAGAAAGGTGGCCAACAGACTCAGCCCGCAGGAGATCATCACCAACAGCGAGACTTTCGGGCTTTGCCGCCAACGGCCAAACGCGAACAACAGGCCGACGATCCACACCGCGACGGTTGGCAACGAAACAGCCCATTGACTCATCGCGTTCCTGATCGCAGCCCCCACTGTCGCGTCAGATAGATCCATCGACGTGCCTTTCAATGTTGTTGGCGGCAGACTTTGTTTCTGGTTTAGATCGGCAGCGTGAAGTGGAAGGTGGCCCCCTCGCCCAATTGCGATTCGACCCAGATTCGGCCGCCGTGCCGCCCTACGATTTTCTTGCAGATCGCCAGGCCGAGGCCGCTGCCGGGGTATTTGTTGCGGGTGTGCAGGCTGCGGAACGCCTCGAAGACCGTGTCGTGGTACTTCGGCTCGATGCCGATGCCGTTGTCGCGGAGCGAGAACTGCCAGAAGTCTCCTGCCCGCCGGGCGGTCACTTCGATCTTCGGCGGGGCTTCACTGCGGAACTTCAGCGCGTTGCCCAGCAGATTCTGAAAGACTTGGACCAGTTGCGGCTCGTCGGCGCGGACGGTGGGCAACTCGCCGCAGGAAATCTCGGCCGCCGTCTCGACAACGCGGGCGTGGAGATGGCCCAGGGCCTCGCTCAGCGCTACGCCCGCGTCCGTCGGCGCCAATTCCTTGCCGCGGGCGTTCACCCGCGAGTATGCCAGCAGGTCTCTGATCAACGTCTCCATCCGCTGGACGCCGTCGACGGCGTACTGGATGAAGGTCTGGGCTTCGGCGTCGAGGCGATGGCCGTGCTTTCGTTGCAGCAGTTGCACGAAGCCGCTGACCGTTCGCAAAGGCTCGTGGAGGTCGTGTGAGGCGGCCAGCGCGAATTGCTGCAAGTCGGCGTTCGCACGGGCCAATTCCTCGGCCGACCTCCGCAGCGCCTCTTCCGGGGACGGTCCCGATTTTCGCGGGGACTGTCCCGATTTTCGTGTCAACGAAAATGGGACTGTCCCCTTTGCCGCGCTCGCGGCGGCCTGGGGATCGGCGTCCCCGCCGCGGATGGCATCCAAGGCTGCCCGAGCTTCGTTCAACTGTCGGCGAAGCTCTTCAACTTCCGCTTCGAGTCGCTCGACGGTCTTGCGAGGAGCGTGCGTGGTCGGCGTTTTCTTCGACACGGCGGCCCCCTACAGTCCTGATCTCGGGTCGAACCCCAGTGACACGCGCCAATGATCTGCCCAGAAAAGCGACGAACGCGGCGAATCAGACAGGACGCCATTGTAGCACGGCCAATGGCCCTTGCAAGGGGGCAGTGGGGAAGTCGGAGGACGGAAAGGGGAAGGCGGAGGGCGGAAGGGCCAGCCGTGAACCATCGGGCTACCCGCTACTTGCTCTTCAGTTCGATCTTCAGGGCTTGGCCTTCCTCTGCATTCTCGACAACGGTGCCTTTTAGCCCCGACGTCTTGATGTCCCTGTACTTTGCCGGAAGCGGGACATAGGCCTGCGGATTGTTATTCTTCTGCGACTCGTTGTCGACGGCGATCACGACCTCGCCGGTCGGCGCATCGGCGACCGAGAACGTCCCGTCGGGCTTGATGGTGACCGCCACTCGGCGCATCGGGTCTTTGGCGGAAACGATGACAATCATCCCGCCGCGCAGCGGCTTGCCGTCGAAGGTGATGGTCCCTTTCGCGGCTCCTCGGCCGGCCTCCATCCTCGGCCCTCTCTTCACGCACCCAAGGGCGACAAAAAGGGCAAACAGAAAACAAACGCCGGTTAGAATAGTCTTTTGAGACATCAGGCACTCCTTCACCAATCGCTGCCAAGGGGATATCCATCGTTCGGCATAACCGCGTGGATCCACGTCTGCGAACTGATGTACGGCGAGATGCCGCGCACGCTGCCATCGCCCAGCAGAGCGTTCATTCCGCCCGGGTGGGCCGACTGGCACCTGGCCGCACTCGCGTCCTCGACGGCCGGGCAATCTTGGGGGGGAGACCAAGCGTACGACGCCGGATTACCGCTAGCGTCGTTCGAGCCGAAGAAAGGGTTGTACTCGCACCCCGGAATTACTCCCATCCACGCCGTTCGACCCCCGTTCCAGTTGGGCGCTCCCGCGTACCGTTCAACGAATGCGATCGTATTCGACGAGCCGTCGGTCCAACTTTCTAGCGTAGGATGGCTTTGGTAACTCGGCTGAGTCATGTAAAAGTGGCCGAGCGCCTGAACGTTGGGAACGTAACTGACGCCCCCGAGGCCGGGAGCGCCACCCGCCAAAATCATGCCGTCTGGCTCCATTGAGGTATCACTAGGACAGATGTAGGTTGTCGGCGGCAAGCTCAGCCTCGTGTAAGGTTCCGGAAACGCCCACACTTGGTAATTACCTTGGGCGTTCGGGTTCTGTGTGCAACCCACGTAGGCATTGTAGATGGCATCCTCCTCCATGTATGGCAGGAGCATGTAGTTGATAGCGCCGATATTCGCCGGCGGTGTGTTAAGACTGCCTTGGCCGGGGTACGGATTGTCGGGCCAGTTCCATATTCCGGCACTCCACGGCATAGGCCGCCCGCACTTGTCCGGAAAGAACCCGGCAGCTTGGGGGAAGCAGTTGCGAGCGCAGTGGCAGTTGTGCATGGCGAGGCCGATCTGCTTCATGTTGTTGGCGCATTTTGCCCGGCGGGCGGCTTCGCGGGCGGCCTGGACTGCCGGCAAGAGCAGGGCGATGAGGATGCCGATGATCGTGATGACCACCAGAAGCTCCACGAGCGTAAAAGCGTGATGCCCCCGGCATCTGGTGTGGCGACTGCCATGTTGCATGATGAACCCCCGACTCGGTTGCGGTGGCAGTTCAACTGCCGCCCCAATACTGTGGAAAGATGTTAATGGTGATACTTCGCTGCTAGCGCTACGTTGACCACGCAGAGACGGAGAACACCGAGACGCCGCGAATGGAGCCACAGATAAACGCCGATGAACGCGGACATTGCTGCCAGAATTCGTGTTGCGCGTCGCAGTATCTGTGTTCATCCGTGGTTCTTGTTTGTTTCTGGCATTCTTCTCCGTGTACTCCGCCTAGAACTGAGCCGGATCGAGCGGGATCCCGTCTTTTCGGTTGGCGAGGCGACGATAAACCATCTCGTTGATGTTGTAACTGATGAACCGCACCGAACCATCGCAAAGCGCGAAATACAGCCCGTCGGAGTGGGCGCTGCCGAAGGCATACGTATTGTCGAAGCCGGGTTGGTCCTGCTCCGGGACAAGGTAGTTCGCGGTCGTGCAATTCGGTTCCAGATCATAGGCGGCGGCGCGGTAGCTGTCGCGGTCGTCCGAGACGTAAGGGCCCTGGTCGTCGCCAACCGATACGCCGTTCGTGTACCAGTCGGGGCCGACGGATTTTTCGCCGATCATGAAAGTGTTCGACAGCCCATCGTCGACGTCGCTGAACTTGAAGCGGTTGTGGCACATCATGATGCCCGTGCAAGCCTTGACGCGGGCGATAACGCTCCCGCTGTCGACCGCGAGGGAGAAGTAGCTGGCGGCGCCGGCCAAACTGCTCGGCCCGGAACAAAAACCGACGAGGTTCTCACCGCCGTTGGCCGCGTAATCGCAGCGCGACCCAACGCTGAGCGTGTTGCAGAGATATGGCTTTTGCACGTACCAGATGTTCCCGGAAACCGCATAGGCCAACGCTGGGCGACGCGTTGGGCAATTAAAAGCGGCCAACGGCGTGCCGAGCCGCTGCACGTTGCCGTTCAAAAGAATGGGGTCGCTATCGTTGTTCGCCCCGACGCCCGACCCTAAGTCAAATAGCCCTTGCTGCTCGAGTTGCGGCAGAATGGAGTACATCCAACTGCCGGGTTGATCGACAGCAACGCCGCGGTCCGGGTGCGGAGCCCACATCCAGCCGTAGCCGCCGGAGGGGAAGGCCCCCTGGGCTGTGGAAATTGTGCATCGCCAAGCCCAACTGCTTGAGGTTGTTGCTGCACTGCGCGCGTTGCGCCGCTTCCCGCGCCGCTTGAACGGCGGGCAGCAACAGCGCGATCAAGATGCCGATGATCGTGATGACGACCAACAACTCCACCAAGGTAAAGCCCGCGGCCCCGCACGCCGAACGTCCTCGATTGCCTCGCTTCATGGCGTGCCGCTTTCTCCGCTGGAAGGGACAAAAATCGTATGATCTCAGTGGCCGGTCAGAGCCAGCCCGGTGAATTCAATGACCGCGACGGCGTACAGCGCCGGACAACGCCGCGACGACAGCCGCACCCTTTCCGGATTATTCGGTCGGGCCGACCATTCGTGCAATTATACGGGCAACATACACACATTGACTAGTATAAACCGCAGCGTACGTTTTCGTCAATGAACGTTGCGGCATGTTCAGGAGAACTGCAAAGTCCTCATTCCTTCCTCGTTCCCACGCTCTGCGTGGGAACGCCCTGCCTCGGGTGGCCGGGGTTTTACGTTCCCACGCAGAGCGAGGGAACGAAAATTTCCGGACTATGCAGTTCTCCTGGCGGCAAGTTCAGGGACGATCAATCTTTCAATTTGGGATACTTGTTGGGGTGGCAATTGTACTCTCTCGTTGGGGTGGCAGTTGTACTGCCACCCCCGGAAACCGTGCAAATCGAGGGGTGGCAGTACAATTGCCACCCCAACGCTGCTCTAACGCATTTTTTACGCCCCTCCAGCTAGACGCCAACCACGCCGGCGTGGCATGTGGGGTTCCGGGCGTGGGATATTGGCACCGCGCGCCGGGAGTGCTATGCTAAGGCCAATAACGGCCGGAGCCTTGCGAATCACCTGGTGGCGGCAGCCTCCCGAGATCGTGCAAGGCCATTTAAAGAAAGGAACTGTTTCTATGGGTTCCGCACTTGTTGTTCTGTTGGTGTTGCTGGGGATCGTGGTTGTGGCGGTGATGATCGTCGTTGGCATGTACAACGGCCTGGTCACGCTGCGAAACCGCTACAAGAACGCCTTTTCGCAGATCGACGTGCAGTTGAAGCGGCGGTACGACCTGATTCCGAACCTGGTCGAGGTGGCCAAGGGCTACATCAAACACGAGCGGGAGACGCTCGAAGCGGTGGTGACCGCCCGAAACGCGGCCTACTCGGCCGGCCAGCAAGCCGCCCGAAACCCCGGCGACCCGACGGCGATGTCCGCCCTGGGCGGGGCCGAAGGGCAGTTGACCGGCGCGTTGGGCCGGCTGTTCGCCGTGGCCGAGGCCTATCCCGACCTGAAGGCCAACCAGAACATGATGGCCCTGCAAGAGGAACTGGCCTCGACCGAGAACAAGATCGCCTTCGCCCGCCAGGCCTACAACGACTCGGTCATGGTTTACAACACCAAGCGGGAGGTGTTTCCCACCTCGATCATCGCCGGGATGTTCAACTTCCAGGAAGCGCATCTGTTTGAGGTCGAGCAGCCGACGGAGCGGGAAGCGCCGAAGGTCTCGTTCACGTAGAGCTATGTCTCCCCTCTCCCTTCGGGAGAGGGGCCGGGGGTGAGGGCTGGGCGGAAGGAAGAATGCGGCCTCGCGCCCTTCTCGCCTGCCCGCGCTTGACGCGAGGAAAGTGCAATCATGGGACGATCCATCGACAAAATCACCATCCGAGGATTCAAGTCGATCCGATCGCTCGATGAGTTTGAATTGGGGGACGTGAACGTCCTGATCGGGGCGAACGGCTCGGGGAAAAGCAACTTCGTCAGTTTCTTCCGGCTCATGCACGAGATGGTTGAGAGACGGCTTCAGGTGGCCGTCAATGTAGCCGGTGGGGCTGACCGCCATTTGTTTCTGGGACCAAAGATCACCCGAGAAATTGTCGGAAAGGTGATATTTGGCGAAAATCACTACGACTTCTCGTTGGCACCAACCGCCGACAATCGCCTGATATTCGTGCATGAATCCATTACCCATGGTGGGGCTCTTCCGAATCGGGCTGTGGGCTTGACGTCTTACTACGGCAGCGGACATCAAGAATCGATACTGCGGGACTATTCTGACGAAAGCTGGAACCGACCAGAGCCTGTCTCGACCGCCGCCAGGACGGTTGACGAGGCAATCTCCGATTGGGGCGTCTACCACTTTCACGATACCAGTGCTACGGCCGCCTTGCGCCGCACCGGTTCGGTACGAGATAACGAACGCCTGCGGGCCGAAGGTGAAAACCTGGCGGCGTTCCTCCTCCACCTCCGCGAAGAAGAGAGGGAGGCATACGACTTGATTGTCGAAACCGTTCGCCTGGCAGCCCCGTTCTTCAGAGATTTCAAGCTTCGGCCCAGAAAAAGCAACGGCGACGAGATCGTTGAGCTGGAATGGCAACAGAAGGACAGTGATTATCCCTTCCATGCCAGCCAGTTGTCGGACGGTACGTTGCGATTTATCGCCTTGACAACGGCGTTGCTCCAGCCGACTCCGCCATCGACGGTCTTGATCGACGAGCCGGAGTTGGGCTTGCATCCGCAGGCGTTGGACATCTTGGCCAACCTCATCTTGCAGGCGCGAACGCGAACGCAGTTGATCGTCTCCACCCAGTCGGCCCCGCTGCTGAATGCGTTTGAACCGGATCAAATCGTTGTGATCGACCGCGAAGAGGGGGAGTCTCGTTTCCGGCGGCTGAAGGCGGACGATCTGCGCGAGTGGCTCGGGCAAGACTACACGTTGGGCGACCTGTGGCAGAAGAACGTGTACGGCGGGGGAATCTCGCATGAGTAGGGTGATCGCCGTCGTCGAAGGTCCGACGGAGCAGGGGTTCGTCCGTGAGGTCTTGGCGCCGTTTCTCGGCCACAAGAACGTCTGCCTCGACGCTAGGCTCGTAGGGAAGCCAGGTCATAAAGGGGGTGATTGCCGATATGAGCGCGCCAAACGCGACGTTCTGGCACTGCTCAAACAGGAGGCGGATACGGTTGTCACCACGATGTTCGACTTCTACGCCCTGCCCGGCTCGTGGCCTGGCCAAAAGAATGCAAGGGCGGCCCTGCTCGCCCATAGGGCCGGCATCATAGAAGCGGCGGTGAAGGAAGACGTCTGTGGCGAGCTTCGTGCGTCCTTTGACGGGAGGCGGTTTTGCCCGTACATCCAAATGCACGAATTTGAGGCGTTGCTGTTCTCGCAGCCCGCCGCGGTCTGCGCCGTGCTGCAACGTCCCGAGTCCGAAAAAGAGGTCCGATCAATTCGCGACGCGTTCCAGAATCCTGAGGAGATCGACGACAACTACGAAACCGCCCCCTCAAAACGCCTCTTGAAGGTCTTTACGAATTATCAGAAGCTGTTTCACGGCCTGCTCGCGGCAAAATGGATCGGAATCGACGCCATGCGCAGCGAGTGCCCGCATTTCGCGGCTTGGGTGGGGATGCTTGAAGCCTTGGGGCGGTGCGGGCGTGAAGGGGGATAGACGCAACTCTTCTTGTAAAGGCGGACGAGAAAATGGCCACGGATTTCTTCGCACGGCAGGATCACGCTCGCCGCCAGACGGTGCGGCTGATCGTTCTATTCGCTTTGTCGGTGGCGGCGATCATCATTGCAATCTATCTGGTGGTGGCCGTCGGATTGAGCGGCGCCGAATCGACGCACGCCCACCACGCGGTCTACGGCCAGCCGGAACACTACGCGGCGGCGCCACACCGCGGCCTGTGGCGGCCCGAGCTTTTCTTGGGCATCGCGGCGGGAACACTGCTGGTGGTCGCCCTGGGGAGTCTCTACAAGATCGCCGAGTTGTCGGCCGGCGGCGAGACCGTCGCCCTGATGATGGGCGGCAGGGCCGTCGATCCGCAAAGCACCGACCTGGCCGAACGCCGGCTGTTGAACATCGTCGAGGAGATGGCCTTGGCCTCGGGCGTTCCGGTGCCGCCCGTCTTTGTGATGGATAATGAGCCGTCGATCAATGCCTTCGCCGCGGGCCATCAGCCCGGTGACGCGGTCGTGACCGTCTCTGCCGGCGCGCTGCGATATCTCTCCCGCGAAGAGTTGCAGGGGGTGATGGGCCATGAGTTCAGCCACATTCTCAACGGCGACATGCGGTTGAATCTGCGGCTGATCGGCGTGGTCAACGGCATCCTTGTCCTGGCAATTCTCGGCTACTACATACTGCGATTCGGCGGCCTTTCTTCCCGCCGCTCCGATCGGGAGGACAACAGCGGCGCGGCGATCTTCTTCCTCGGGCTGGCGCTGGTAATCCTGGGCTATCTCGGCGTCTTCTTCGGCAATTTGATCAAGGCGGCCATCAGCCGACAGCGCGAGTTCCTGGCCGACGCCTCGGCCGTGCAATTCACCCGTTATCCGGGCGGAATCGCCGGCGCGCTGAAGAAGATCGGCGGGCTGGAAGAGGGTTCGCACATCCGCGACGCCCATGCCGCGGAAATCAGCCACATGTTCTTCGGCGACGCTTTCGCCGGGTCGTTCTTCCGGCTCTTCGCCACGCATCCGCCGTTGGACGAGCGGATTCGGGCGTTGGAGCCGGACTTCGACGGCAACTTCCCCGAGGTCAAACCGGTCGGGGTCGCAGCCGAGCCCTCGCCCGCTCGTGCCGCGCGGCGCTGGGCGAGATTCCTATTCCCGCGGTTCTGGTCGGCGGCGCCATGCCGCTCAACGCGGAAACCGTGACGCAGCGGATCGGCGCTCCGCAGGCCGAGCATCTCGACAGTGCTACTCAGATGATCGCCGGCCTGCCGCCGCTGCTGCTCAGCGCCGCGCGCGAGCCGTTCGCTGCGCAGGCCGTCATTTTCGCACTGTTGTTCAGCCGCGACGGGCCCGTGCGGAGCAAGCAACTCGCGCAGCTTCAATCGCTGGTCGAGCCGCCGTTGTTCCGCGAGACGAATCAGCTTGCCGCGGAGGTGCAGTTGTTGCCGCCGACGGCCCGGCTGCCGCTGGTCGATCTGGCCATGCCGGCGATCAAGCGGTTGTCGCCGCAGCAGTACGCCACGTTTCGCCAGGTCGTCAATACGTTGATCAACGCCGACTGCCAGGTCGATCTCTTCGAGTATTGCCTGCGGACAATGCTGTTTAGTTACCTGGACGTTCACTTCGGGCTGAAAAAGCCGCCGGCGGTGCGCTACCGCACGGTGGATGCGGTCGCCCGGCCGTTGGTGGTCGTTCTCTCCGCGCTGGCCTACGTGGGGCAAGACCAGCCGGACGACATCCTGAAGGCATTCCAGGCCGGCGCGAAGTGTCTGCCCGGCGCTACGCTCCTGTCTCTGTCGGAGTGTACGCTGGAGAAATTCGACGCCGCTTTGATGGAATTGGCCGGTTCGAGCCCGAACTTGAAACGCGACATCATCGGCGCGGTGACGGCCTGCATCGCCTGCGACGGCAAAGTGACGTTGCAGGAGGGTGCGCTATTGCGGGCGATCGCCGCCGCGCTGGCCTGCCCTTTGCCGCCGATCGCGGCGAAGGTCGAATAGCCTCCGGGGCTGGAATCGAGAAGTTGGCAGCGACGCCACGCTCGGCGGTCGGGCTGGAATCAACGAGACGTACGTGGTAACGTCGGTGATTCGTCCCGTGGGCTACGTGTTCGACGTGGTGGATTTCGAGAACTGACGCACCTAGAGATTTGTCCAGGTCGGGCGGCGAACCGGGGGTTGTCTCCCGGCCGGTCGGGTTCTATGCGGCGTTGCCGCAGTGGTGTTTCTCCGTGCGGGTGAAAGCGGACGACGGACGGGATCGCGGCCGTCATGGCCCGCGGCGGCACGGCGAGGCGGTAGGCCGACGTTTCTCACCAAAGTGGGGCAGACATACCTGTCTGCCGCGAGAAAGGGCGGCGCATCTGGCAGACAGGAATGTCGGGCCTGTACGAAATTTTGTGGCACGGGCTTCAAGCGTGATGAAACACGGCCAAGATGGCCGTGCCACATTGCTTGACACAAAAATCCGTACAGTCCCGGAATGTCTGCCCCACCGGACACAGTGTCGCCCGTTTGCCCCGTGTGGCGAGAAGTGCGGGATCGGGCGACATTTCGTCGGTCGCGAGGGGACCAGCCATCCCGAAAATCCGCTATTGTCCCCCCAAGCCGCAAAGAACTTGCGGTCCAGCACGCGGCCGACTAGGATGAAAGCATGTATGCCTATCGCGGCCGCTTCGAAGCGGTTTCCACACCCATTGGGCGGCGGTTGTACTGCTGCCGTGCTGCAAGACGCAGGGGGGATGGTAGCGCCACTGCCGTCGCAACGTGTGAACGTACGCCTATTCCGAACGCTTATTCCAGTGGATGAGCAGCCATGAGCAATGCACATCGCTTCCGTTCTCGAGCCGATCACACCCGTTCGATTTCCAGGGACCGCCGCGGCCGGCGGCAAGACTCGTTTCACACCCGGTTCGCGGCGCGCCGTCTCCGCTGCGAGCGGCTGGAAGACCGGATGCTGCTGTCGGGCGATTTGAAGGTGGCGTTCGAGTTTTTTTCGCACACTGCCACGCCGCCCGACCCGAGCACGAATACTCCGCTCGCTTCGCTATCCGCTCCAGGCGATTACTGGCTAGAGGCCGTAGTGACGGACAATCGCAACAACAACGGCGGCACTGCCACGGGGCTTCAAAGCGCCTATTTCAATATCGGGCTGGACACTGCATTCGCGACCCCCGACATAACCACCTATACTCCGGGGCCGACCTTTTCCGATGGAGGAGTCACGCCGTCTCTCAGCGTCGGCTTGATCAGCAATATTGGGGCGACCGACAGCGACCTTATAGCGCCGACGGACCCCGGCGACTCGTTTCTGCTGTTCAGCGTGGAATGTCACGTCAATTCAGTATCGCCGTTGCCGGCGGCGGTCGCGCTGTCGCCGCAGCCCGCGACAATTCCCACTGCCATGGTGCAGTTCTTCGGCGCGACCAGTTCCGTGCCCTGGAGTTCCATCGATTTCTCGGGGGCGTCGACTGCGGTGAACGCCGGGCCCACGGCCAACATTGTGGCCGTGACTCCCAATCCGCGCAATAGCGCCGTGGGGGTAGTGACGGTCAACTTCAGCGAAAACGTGACCGGCGTAAACACCAACGACTTCAGTTTGACGCGGAACGGCACGCCGGTAAGTCTCAGCGGTCTGACGGTGACGCAGGTCGCCGCCGCGCAATACACCCTCGACTTATCGACGAAGACCGGCAGCGAAGGGACATACGTGCTGACGCTAACGGCCGCCGGCTCGGGGATTACGGATGGCTCTGGCAATGCGTTAGTGGGCGATGCAAGCGACACTTGGGTAACCGACACGACGCCGCCCACGGCCAGCATTGTCGCCGTGACTCCCGATCCGCGGAACAGCGCCGTGGGCACGGTGACGGTCAACTTCAGCGAGGACGTCAGCGGCGTGGACATCAACGATTTCAGCCTCACGCGGGACGGGACGACGGTGAGCCTGGCTGGGCTGGCGGTGACGCCCGTGACCGGCTCGCAGTACACCTTGGATCTTTCCACTAAGACGATCCCGACGGGGACGTACGTGTTGACGTTGACGGCGGCAGGCTCGGGAATCACGGACGCTGCGGGCAATTCGTTGACGCAGAACGCGAGTGAGACGTGGGTGACGACCACGGCAACGCCCCTGACGGTCACGGGCATCACCGCGAACAACAAAGTCTACGACGGCACCACCGTTGCCACCCTTAATCTAGGCAGCGCGATCCTGGTCGGCGTTGCCAGCGGAGACGACGTGACACTAAACACGGGTTCGGCAAGCGGGGCCTTCGCCGACAGGAACGTCGGCGCCGGGAAAACCGTAAGCATAGCCGGGTTGACCCTCAGCGGGGCCGATGCGGGCAATTACATCCTCGTGATGCCGACAGCCACAGCCGACATCACGGCGCGGGCCATTACGGTGACGGCGGCGACAGACAGCAAGGTTTACGACGGCACGCCACTCGCCGCGGCGGCGCCGACGATAACCTCCGGCAGTTTGGTCTCCAGCGACGCGGCGGCTTTCACGGAAACGTACGACACGAAGAATGTTGGCACGGGTAAGACGCTCACGCCGGCGGGGGCGGTCAACGACGGCAATAGCGGCAACAACTACGCGCTGACCTTCGTTCCCGATAACACCGGAGTGATTACGGCACGGAGCTTGACGATTTCCGCGACGGGCATAAACAAGCAATACGATGGCACGACGGCTGCCACGGTGACCCTGTCGGACGACCGCGTGGCAAGCGACAATTTGAGCGACAGTTACACGGCCGCTGCCTTTTCGGATGCGAACGCGGGCACAGGCAAGACGGTGACCGTGACCGGAATCTCCATCAGCGGGGCCGATGCGGGGAACTATACCCTGTCCAACACGACGGCAACGACAACGGCCAACATCACGCCGCGGGCCATTACGGTGACGGCCGCGACGAACACCAAGACCTACGACGGTACGACAACGGCGACAGCGGCGCCGACGATCACCTCCGGCAGCCTGGTCTCAAGCGATACGGCGGCCTTTACCGAGACGTACGACACGAAGAACGTGGGTACGGGCAAGACGCTGACGCCAGCGGGATCGGTCAACGACGGCAACGGCGGCAACAACTACGCGGTGACCTTCGTTCCCGACGACACCGGCGTGATCACGGCACTTGCCATTACGGTGTCCGCGGCGACGAACAGCAAGGTTTACGACGGCACGACAGCCGCGGCAGCGCTGCCGACGATCACTTCTGGCAGCCTGGCCTCCGGCGATTCGGCGGCCTTTACCGAGGCTTATGCCACGAAGAACGTGGGCACGGACAAGACGCTCACGCCGGCGGGATCGGTCAACGACGGCAACGGCGGCAACAACTATACGGTGACCTTTGTTCCCGACGACACCGGCGTGATCACAACACGCACCCTAACCGTGTCCGCCACAGGCGTGAACAAGGAATACGACGGCACGACGACGGCCACGGTGACCCTGTCGGACGATCGCGCGTCAGGTGACAATCTGACCGACAATTACACGGCCGCGGCCTTCGTGGATGTAAACGCAGGCACGGGCAAGACGGTGAACGTCACCGGCATCTCCATCAGCGGGGCCGATGCGGGGAACTATACCCTGTCCAACACGACGGCAACGACAACGGCCAACATCACGCCGCGGGCCATTACGGTGATGGCGGCAACGAACAGCAAGGTCTACGACGGCACGACGACTGCGGCCGCAGTGCCGACGATCACCTCCGGCAGCCTGGTCTCAAGCGATACGGCGGCCTTCACCGAGACGTACGACACGAAGAACGCGGGCACGGGCAAGACGCTTACGCCGGCGGGGTCGATCAGCGACGGCAACGACGGCAACAACTACGCCGTGACCTTCGTTCCCGACACTACCGGCGTAATCACGGCACTGGCCATTACGGTGACAGCGGCGACGAACAGCAAGGTTTACGACGGTACGACAGCCGCCGCGGCGCTGCCGACGATCACCTCCGGCAGTTTGGTCTCTGGCGACACGGCGGCCTTCACCGAGACGTACGACACGAAGAACGTGGGCACGGGCAAAACGCTCACGCCGGCGGGATCGGTCAACGATGGCAACGGCGGCAACAACTACGCCGTGACCTTCGTCTCCGATGATACCGGCGTGATTACGGCACTCGCCATTACGGTGACCGCGGCGGCGAACAACAAGGTTTACGACGGCACGACGACGGCCGGAGCGGTGCCGACGATTACTTCCGGGAGTCTCGCCGCTAGCGATACGGCGGCCTTCACCGAGACATACGACACGAAGAACGTGGGCACGGCCAAGACGCTTACGCCCGCGGGCACGGTCAGCGATGGCAACGGCGGCAGCAACTACACGGTCACCTTTGTTCCCGGCAACACCGGCGTAATTTCGGCGCGGACCTTGACGGTTTCCGCTGCGGCCGCGAACAAGGTGTACGACGGTACGACGACTGCCACGGTGACCCTCTCCGACGATCGCGTGACAGGCGACATCTTCACCGAAAGTTACACGGCCGCTGCCTTTTCGGATGCGAACCCGGGCACGGGCAAGACGGTGACCGTGACCGGCATCTCGATCACCGGGGCCGATGCGGGGAACTACGTCCTGTCCAGCACGACGGCAACGACAACTGCCGACATCACACAGCTAATGAACAGTGCTGTTGTTGGTTTCGTCTATTGCGACAACGACAACGACGGCGTCTACAGCGGGCACGCCACGGTCCCGCACGTCACCATTACCCTGCAATACCAGGACAACGGACAGTGGCAAAACTGGACGACGAACCCCTACCAGCAGACGAACGATTCCGGGTGGTACGGCTTCAGCGGTCTTCCGGCCGGCACGTATCGGGTGATCTTGACGCAGCCGGCGGCCTTCACGGCGGGTGGGCCGAAGGATCCGACGACCCAGACGTTCAGCTTGGCGTCGAATGCGTGGCAAGCCGAGAACTTCGGCGTTGGCGGGCTGCAGCCGCAGTACATCTCGCGGCGGCTGTTCTTGAACTCCACGCCCAGCATGTTGCAGATCGTTCGCGACTTGAACGTCCCACCGGTTGTCGATCTCAATGGTGCGGCGGCGGGAACCAACACCTCCACGAAGTTCTATGGCGGCGGCGGCCCGATCACGATTGCGGCCGCGGGAACGATCTCCGATTCAGACAGCCCGACGCTCGCTTCGCTTACCGTGACGATCACCAACGTCTACGATGGCGCCGCCGAACTGCTCGACGCCAACGTTGCGGGCACGAGTATCTCGAAGTCCTATGCAAACGGCGTGTTGACGCTGACGGGCATCGCTCCGATCGCGGATTACATCGCGGTTCTTGACAGTGTCACTTACAACGACACGGCAACGACGCTTTCTGCCCCCACCATAAACCGCATCGTCACCTTTGTGGCCAACGATGGCCTGGCATCCAGCACCGTGGCGACGGCGACCATCAGCGATCCGCCGGCGCCGTTGTCGCCGGCACAACTGGCGTTGTCGCCGGCCGTCGGCGTAAATCTGAAGCAGAACATCGCGGCGGTGAGTTCCATGACGACAGCCTCGACACAAGCCGCTCCCGCGCAAATCGCTCAGGAATCGGCAGTCGTTGCGTCCGCCGCCCAGGTTATTCCCGCAACGAGCGCGCCGGTGGCCAACGTCGCAGCGGCGACAATTGCCCAGAGCGATCCGGTCGTGGCGAGCGTCGCGGAATCGGCGCCGCCACCGCCTGCCGCTAGCCCCGATCTTGCGCAGAATGCCGTGGAAGCAACGCCCGAGCCGGCGGCGCCGAGCGTGGTCCGCAACGGCAGCGAGGTTACCGTGACGGGCACGGCCGGGGACGACACATTCGAGTTCGTCGCCGGGGCGTCCGAGAACACGGTGATCGTGCAAGGGCAAAGCTATGTGTATGCGGCGGCTGAAGTGACCGCGTTCCATTTTGTCGGCGGCGGCGGGAACGACACGGCGAAATTGACGGCCACGGGGCTCGCCAACCTCGCCGAGACCGCTCAGCTCCAGCCCGGCTCGGCGACGTTGCAAGGGGTCGGCTACACGGTCGACGTGAGCGACGTGCAGAACGTCGAGATCGACGGCCGCGGCGAGGGCGTGCAGGCCGCGCTGTTCGCTTCGCCGGGCGACGACTCGCTCACCGCCCAAGGAGACGTTGCCTCGTTGTCGGGCGACGGCTTCGTCGAGACGGTTTCCGGTTTCCAACGCGTAACGGCTTCAGCCGTCGCCGGCGGCCACGACACGCTGCGAGAATTGGCGTTCGACCATCTCTTGGAGACCGTAGGAGACTGGATCGAAGAGGTCTAGGAGTTCTGTTGGGGTGGCAGTTGGGGCGGCAGTTGTACTGCCGCCCCGAATTGGGTAAGCGTCCCGCCGAGCACATAGGGAGAAATCGCCGCCTGGGCGTAGGCTTGGCGAACGGGGAGATCAAGCCGGATGCCAGCGGTGGGGGAGGAGGGCGAGAAGTTCTTCCTCGCTGGCGCCGGGAAGAATCGCTGGCAGTCGGGTCAGCACGTCGCGGTAGTAGACCCAAGGATCGTGGCCGTGACGCTTGCATGACGCCAACAGGCTGAAATGGATCGCCGCCGCGCGGCCGCCCCGGTCGTTCCCCACAAAAAGCCAATTGCGGCGTCCGATACAGAGGCCCCGCAACGAGTTCTCGCCTTCGTTGTTGTCGATGTCCAGCCAGCCGTCGTTAGGGTATACGGACAGGGCCGTCCAGTTGCCGAGCGTATAGTTAATCGCTCCACGAACCGCGCTCTTGGGCAAGACCTTGGGCGCCTCGGCTTCCAGCCATGTATGGAAGCTGTCCAAGAGCGGCCGCAACCGCTCCTGCCGCTCGGCGGCGATTTGCGTGGCACGCTCCTCCAGCGTGAGTGGCTGCCACTGGCCCTGACAGCGCTGCCGGAGATCTTTCTCCACGGCGTAGAGCTTGCCGATCCAAGCCAACGCCGTCTCCATGCGGGCCGCATCCAGCCGTCGGCTCTCGTGGAATTTCCTCCGCGCATGCACCCAACAAGCCACCTCGATGATTCGACCGTCGGATTCCAGGTAGATTCCGTCGTAACCGTTGAAGGCGTCGGCCTGCACATAGCCGCGATAATCCTTGAGAAACGCGGCCGGTCCGTCCCGTTTGTGATTCGTCGTGTAATCGAACACGGTCAGCGAGTGCAGTGGATCGCCCACGTAGGGCCAGAAGTGGCCCGTGTACTTCAGCCTCCGCCAGGCATCGCGGACCTTCACCGAGGTGTCATCCGTGTGGATTACGTGAGAAGCCAACACCACGCGGATAGCCAGGGCGTACAAAGGTTGTAAGAACTCGGCCGTTTGAAGCCACCAGCCGTCCATCGTCTGCCGGGAGATGCGGACGCCCTGTCGCTGGAAGATTCCTTCCAGCCGGTGCAAGGGCAGATGATCGGCCCCCTTGCTGACGATCACCTGGGCCATCAGCCCGGACCGGCCAAACCGCCGGGAATCGCCTCGGGCGGCTTGCGGGCCAGCACCACGTTCTGCTCAACGAGCGTCAGGCCGCTCTCGGGCAGTTGCTCTTTGCGGGCGTATTTCTTGCGGACATGCACCATCACGAACAGCGTCGAGGGCCGCCAATCGAGTTGCTCGCTGGTCTCCGGCGGCAACTCGACCAGATTCTCCAGGCCGCCCAATGCCGCCTTCTCGGCTTCGGAAAGATCGTGAACGACTTCCTCACGCTTGGTCTCGTCGGGAATCCGCCCTCGGCCGTGCTTGTCGCGGTTCTTGGAAGCTGCCCGTGCGACCGGCGGCGGCGAGTTGGCAGCCGCCTCTTCCGCATCTGCCTGGTTCTCGAACAACATGCCTTGCTGCGGATCGAACTTCTCGCTGCTGCTCCCGTAAATCCTTTTCAGCAGCAAGTGAATGTGATGTTCTTGCCGCTGGAGCCGCTCGTCGCGCAAACGCAACTGCTCCAACAATTGCACGATCAACTGCTTGAGCACCGCAACATCGTCGGGCAGCAGGGCGGGATCGGGAAGAGGCATGGCGTCCGTGTCCATGCCCTTATAGATACCGTGAACGCGAAATTATTCCCACCGCAAGAAAGGTTTTTCTCCCCGCATCAAGCCGTGCGTTGGTAGCGTTGCTGCCGTTTCACGCTGGACGGGTCGATGCCCCACAGCACCAGCGACAACTCCTGCGCGAGACCTCGACGCTCCGCGCTTGTGGGTCGTTGCTCGTCGGAAAGCGAAAGGTTCCTTCTTCCAGCCGCCGATAGTACAACGTCAGCCCGTCGCGATCCCACCACAAAAGTTTCACGCGATCGCCACGGCGACTGCGGAACACGAACAAGTGGCCGGACAAGGGATCGTATCCCAGCCAGTCCCGCACCAGGGCGGCCAGTGTGTCGAAACTTTTTCGCATATCTGTCGGCGCCAAGCACACGTAGATCCGCACCAGTTCCGACAGGTTCAACACGGCTGCACCTCCAGCACGGCCAGCACAGCGGCGAGCGTTTGCCGGTCGAAGCCCGCCTGCACCCGTACCGTGCGGCCTTGCCCCAGGATAATCTCCACGCCGCCGTCCGCCTCAGCCGCGCCGAAGCACCTGCTTGCCGGTCCCACCACATGCACGGGCAGAAACGAAGGCGTAGCACCATGCCGTGGCGATACCCGCTTGGATGAACGCGACGTTGGCGTCGCCGGGCGTGACTGGAACTGCGCGCCGTCCACGGCACCGGATACCCGCTTGCCGGTGCGGTGACCACCTCGCGCCAGTTTATGCCGCCAGAAATAGAAGGCCGACTCCCGCAATTCCTCGGCGCGGCAAAACGCCCGCACCGATTGGCCGCCTTCCCTCCACCGCCGCACCACCTCTTCCCAATAGCTCCGTCGCCGCGGATCGCCGTGTCGAATTCGTTTCTTCATGTTCGGGCTCCTGAGGTTCATCGAGCCGAGACCATCCCGGCCGATGCCCCCAGCCTACCCGACTGCACAAGACGTGTTCCGCCAGTCACTTACGTGCAACTGCCACCCCAACAAAGTGTCCGCTGCTTCCGCGGTGCGGAGACTGCCGTTTAGAAACGGTACTCCGCGCCGACGTTCAAGCCTTGCGCCCAGAAGTCGGTGGTGTGGAAGACGAAGTTCGGACGGGCCGCGCCCGTCAGAGTGCCGGGAGGAAATTGCGAAGCGTTTATGTCCGTGTTGATCTGATCGCCCGGCCGCGCCACGTTGCTCCAGTAGAGGAACGTGTAACCGATGGTCGCCCGCAAGTGCCGCGTGATGTCGAAACCGAGCGTGGCACCTAGCTCGGGCATCAGCGAGAACTTGGTCTCGTCGTAGGTGCCGATGTTCGTCGGCAGGGCCAGGATGCCGCCGGTGTAAACCGTCGTGCCTCCGCCTCGCGGCGTGATCGCCGTCGAGCCGTTGATGGCGACCTGCGACTGAGTGCTGCCCAGCGCGAGCTTCATCGACAGGTCGAGCGACCAGCGGTGGCAACGCTGTTGAAAGACGAAGCCGATTTCGCCGCCGTTGAAGCGGTTCTGCGTGTCGAACTGATCGGTGGTGACAAACGTGGTTTCGAACGGCACGGGGCTATCACGATTGATCGAGGTCGAGGTCTCGTCGATCAGGAGCCCATCTTGCAGGCAAGCGTAACGGTATCCGCCGACGAGGTCGATGGTGCGGCCGCATTCCTGCAACACGCGACGCCGCAGCAAGCCTTCGAGCGTCTGAAACTGGTTGGTGGACGCAATCGAGATCGAGCCGCTGGTAAAGCCGGGAAAGGCGACCAGCACCGCGTCTTGCCCCTCGCTGCCGGTCTCCAGGTTGTAGAAGGGCCGGGCAAGAATCGCGACGTTGCCGCTATTTGTTTGGAATTGCGAGGACTGGCTGCCGAGATCCAGGTAGGTCACCTCGAAACCGAGGCTCTGACAAGGCAGCAGCCAATAACCAAGGTCGACGCGGGCGCCGGAGCGTCCGTCGCTGCTGAGCCCAACGCCGTTGCCGACAAGGATGGTCGTCGTCGATTGGCCCAGTTGGCCGGCAATCGTGCGATCGGTGCTGGAGCTAGTGGTCACCAACGGCGGCAGGCTGGCATCCCGCGTCCACCAGAGGAGATATTCGCCGCGAGCCCAGAGGCGGTCGGCAAATGGCAATTCAAACTCGATAAGGTCGCTCTCATCATTGCAATCGCAGTTCAGACAGCAATCTTCCTCGCAACAGTCGCCGCAGTTGCCGCAGCCGCCACAGCTTGGATCGCCGCAGCCGCCGCAGGTCGCACGGCCGCAGCCGCTGCTGTTCGCGTAGCCACAGCCGCCGCCGCCCTGGCACGGGCAGTTGCCCTCGGGAAGCGGCTGGGGAGAGCCGGCCGAGGCCTCGTCACTCCACACCGCCACGCCGGAGCACATCGGCCCATTCTGCTGAATCATGGCCGGCTGAAGATTTCGATAGGGGCCCGACTGATAGGCGGTTTGCCTAATCGTGGAAACGGCGCGCGGGCGACGTGACGGCTGATATTGGTACTGGGGCGGCGCGGTCTGACTAGGCTGATCGCTCGGCGGAACGGCGTACCTGCTGTGCCACACGGGCACGGGCGCAGCGGGGTCGGTGCTGCCGGCGGGCAACAGCCGCGGTTCGGGGATGGAAGGGTCGAACTGGGCGGCAAGAGCCAGCGCCGGGCACACCGTGCAAGCGAAAAGCAGGGCAGCGATGGCCCGCCGTAGATCAACCGCAATGGTGCGTCGGCGAAGATGCTCGGGGGATCTGCACGGCAACATGGATTCTGCTCCCGTCCATTAAAAGTCCCCCTGATGTCCAGATTATTTTCTTGTGGCGGCTGGTCCGGGACCGTATATCGGCCGTCGGACTCTTCGTCATTAACGTTTTTTTCGGCAATCTGCGTTTTCTTGGATTTTTCGGGGCATTGTGGGGCAAATCCTCCCCCGGCCGGCCGGGTTGCAGGGGCAGTCAGCTATCAGCTATCAGCGGTTAGCGGTCGAGGAGGTGTCGCGACTGTCCCATCGTAAGCCGATGGGCATACGGCACTTACGCTTTCGACATGCTGATCGCTGATCGCTGAAAGCCGACAGCCAACACACCCTTTCAGGCAGGCCCTCAGGTCCGCATAATCCGACTGCGCAAAGAGGGTGAAATGGAGGAAATCTCATAGCCTAGAGAAACTGGTCAAATCACTTAAGACAGATTTGCCGAATATGAGGCAGGTAGCAGTGATGCTGGTTGCGCCGGTTTTGTTGGCGCGAGGCCAGGCTTCCTCGGATTGCACGGGCAGCAAGGAGAGCCGTGGAATGTTCGCGACATGCATGTTTAGGCGGATGATCCTGGCGCTGTCGGTTGGGGCCGTTGTGTCGCTCTCGGGATGCACGAGTTTGCAAGATTACATCTGCAACGGGTTCAAAGTGGGGCCGAACTATTGTCCCCCGCCGGCGCCAGTGGCCAAACACTGGATCGACCAGATCGACATTCATGCGACGCCGGGCCAAGACATCAGTTGCTGGTGGGCGCTGTTTCACGATCCGACGCTCGATCGCCTGGTGGTGTGCGCTTATCGGCAGAACTTGACATTGCGCGAGGCCGCCTTCCGCATTCTCCAGGCCCGCGCCACGTTGGGAATCGTCCGCGGCGACTTATTCCCGCAGACGCAGAACGCCACCGGCAGCTACCAACGCAACGCCAGGAGCCAAAACACGGCTGGCGGTCCCTTCGGCAATCAGTTCTACGATCAATGGGGCTTGGGATTCAACCTGGCCTGGGAGATCGATTTCTGGGGGCGGCTGCGCCGCGCGATTACCGCCGCGGAGGCCCAACTCGACGCGTCGGTGTTCGATTACGACCAAGTGCTGGTTACGCTGTTGGGCGACGTGGCCAGCAACTACGTGGAGATCCGCACCGACCAGGAGCGGCTCCGCTATCTGCGGCAAAACGTCACCATTCTGGAACTGGTATTGAAATGGACGCAACGCCGCGAAAAGGCGGGTTTCCGAACAACGCCATTGGACGTTCACCAGACGGAGAGCAATCTGGAGCAGGCGATTTCGGGCATATCGCTGTTGGAAATCGATATGCGGATGGCTGAGAACCGGTTGTGTACTCTGCTGGGTATGCCGCCGGTGGACCTGCGCAACATGCTGGGCGAAGACATTATCCCGAAAGCGCCGCCGGAAATCGCCATCGGCATTCCCTGCGACTTGCTCCGCCGCCGCCCGGACGTGCGCAGGGCCGAACGCCTGGCGGCCGCGCAGTCGGAACAGATCGGCATTGCCCAGGCCGATCTCTATCCGGCATTTACGATCAACGGCACGCTAGGATGGCAGTCGCAGAATTTCAGCAATCTCTTCGTCCCCGGATCGTTCAATAGCAACATCGGCCCGTCGTTCCAGTGGAACCTGCTGAACTATGGGCGAATCGCCAACAACGTCCGCCTGCAAGAGGCCAGGTTCGGTGAACTAGTGGTGACCTACCAGGAGACGGTGCTGCAAGCGGCCGAGGAGGCGGAGGACGGCCTGGTCACGTTTCTCCAGGCCCAAGAGCGGACGCGGCATTTGGAAAAGAGCGTGTCGGCGGCCAGCTCGGCGGTCCGCGACATGTTCCTGCCCACCGTCATCGGCCAGCCGGGTTTCGATTTCAACCGGTTTGCCCTGATCGAGCAGAACCGGGTTACGCAACAAGACCTGCTGGCCCAGTCGCGGGGTCAAATCGCGCAAGGGCTGATACTGACCTACCGGGCGTTGGGGGGGGGATGGGAAATTAGTCTGCAACCCTGTCCGGAAGTGCCGCCGCCGCCCGAAGTTTCGCCCAGCCTCGTGCCGGAGGGTGCGGCGGAATTGCAGAAGTTGCGCAATCTGTTGGAACCGCCGGGCAGCCAACCGAACCCTCCGGCGACCGAGCAGCTTCCGATCCCGTCGCCGGAGTTTCCCGGTCCATGACACCGCGGTGGGGGTGGTTAGCCGCCGGCAAGGCGGCAAGCAGAGGGGGCCAACGCCCCGGCGGCCGCTAAACGGCGAGGAACCCGAAATCCGTTCCTGTGCCCAAATGACTGGGGCACTTGCTCTTTCCAGGATACTTCACGTATATTAAGTAATAGGAGCTAGGAAAGCAGTCTCCCCCGAGAGTGATCGTATGTATCAGAAATGCGGACTGTCGCTTGGTCTGGTTTGCGTGTTACTGGCCGCCGTGGTCGTCGGTTGCGGGCGGGCGCCGATGTCGGGAGGAGCGTCGGGACAACCTCCGGGCGGCGTTCCTGGCAACCCCGAGGTGATTGTGGGGCGGCCGACGGTTGAGGCCATTACCGATTACGAGGATTTTCCCGGCCATACCGAGGCCGTGATGAGCGTCGAGATTCGCGCCCGCGTGAGCGGCTATCTCGTCGAGGGCCTCAGGGACGGCGGACCGAACAAGGAAGGGACGGAGGTCAAGAAAGGGGACTTGCTGTTCGAGATCGATCCGCGTAGCTACGAGGCCGACAAGAGCAAGGCCGAGGCCGCGCTGGCGCAGGCCAAGGCCCACTTCGATCGATTATCGAAAGATCTCAAACGCGCGGAGGAGTTGCTGCCGAGCCGCGCAATCGCCCAGGGGGACTACGATCAGATCGCCGGCGACTACCGAGAGTCGGAGGCGGCGATGAAAACGGCGCAGGCCGCGCTGCGGCTGGCCGAGTTGAACCTTCAGTGGACCAAGGTCTATGCGCCGTGCGACGGCCGGGTGAGCAAGCAGTCGATCGATCCGGGCAATATGGTGCAGGCCGACGTGACGCCGCTAACGACGATCGTCACGCTCGACCCGATCTACGCCTACTTCGACATCGACGAGCGGACGCTGCTGGAATTGCGGCGCATGGTGATCGCGCAACGGGGTTCGCTGCGGACGGTGCGCGAGGCCAAGATCAAGATCCTGTTGGGATTGGCGGACGAAGAAGATTTTCCGCACGAAGGGATCATCGACTTCGGCGACAACCGTTTCGACGTAATGACTGGGACGCTGCGGTTGCGCGGCATCTTTCCCAACCCCAAGCGGATGCTTTCGCCGGGAATGTACGCCAGAATCCGCTTGCCCAAGGGAGACCCGCACCGGGCGATCCTGATCCCCGAAGCGGCGGTCAGCTCGGACCAGGGGCAGAAGTTTCTCTATGTCGTCAACGACAAGAATGAAGCGGTCTACCGCCGGGTGAAGATCGGGTCACTTCACGGCGGCCTGCGAGAAATCAAGAGCGGACTCTCCGAGAACGACCGGGTTGTGCTGGACGGGCTGCAACGGGTCCAGGCGGGAAAACCGGTCAAGCCGGAAGAGGTCAAGGCGGCAGCGAAAGACGGCAAGGCGGCGGCGAAAGGCAGCAAGGCAACACAGTGATTCTCGCACTCCCCGTGCGGGGCGTCTCCTCTCTTTTTGCGAGAGGGGCCGGGGATGAGGGCCGAGAAAAAGTCCGGCGTCATGCGTATCAGTTCCTTCCATACCGCTCACGTTCGCCCTCACCCTAACCCTCTCCCAAAGGGAGAGGGGACGAAACGCTAACAGCCCTCACCCTAACCCTCTCCCAAAGGGAGAGGGGACCTTGTGAAAACGGTAGGCCATGTTCTCGCGGTTCTTCATCGACCGGCCGATTTTCGCCACCGTGCTCTCGGTGGTCACCACGCTTTGCGGTGGGATTGCGTACACACATCTTCCGCTGACGCAGTATCCGCCGGTGGCACCGCCGCAGGTGTATGTCCGCTGCACGTACCCCGGGGCCAGCGCCGAGGTGGTGGCCCAAACCGTGGCCGCCCCGATCGAGCAGCAGGTCAACGGCGTCGAGAACATGATCTACATGGAGTCGTCGTCGGCCAACGACGGCTCGTACAATTTGAGCGTGACGTTTCGGCAGGGAGTGAATCTGAACCTGGCGCAGGTGTTGGTGCAGAACAAGGTGAATCTGGCGTTGCCGATGCTGCCGGACGTGCTCAAGCGGACCGGCGTGACCACGCGCAAATGGTCCCCCGACATGCTGATGTCGGTGAACATCTATTCGCCCCACGGCCGCTACAACCAGCTCTATCTGAGCAACTACGCGCTGATGCGGCTTCGCGACGAGATGCTGCGAGTGCCCGGGGTGAGCGACGTCAACGTGATGGGGCAACGCGACTACAGCATGAGGATTTGGGTCGACCCGGACAAGCTCGCCGCGCGGAGCCTCACCGCCGGCGACGTGGTCAACGCCATCCGCGAGCAAAACGCACAGGTGGCTTCGGGCCGGATTGGACAAGAGCCGGTCCGCCCGGGACAGGAGACGCAGATCACGCTCTCGACCGTGGGGCGGCTCGAGGAGCCGGAGCAGTTCGCCAACATCATTCTCCGCACGACCGCCGACGGCCGCCTGACCCGTCTGCGCGACGTGGGCCGCGTCGAGTTGGGGGCGCTGAACGAGGATGTAAGCTGCAAGCTGGATGGATATCCGTCGGCGGGGCTGTTTATCGTGCAGTTGCCGGACGCCAACGCCCTGGAGGTGGCCGAGCGGATCCGTGCGAAGATGGACGAGTTGGCCAAGGACTTTCCGGACGACCTGACCTACGGGATTCTCTTCGACACCACCCCTTACACCAGCGAGTGCATCGACGAAGTGTTCAAAGCGCTGCGCGACGCGGTGCTGCTGGTGGCGTTTGTCGTGCTGCTTTTCCTGCAAAACTGGCGCTCGGCGGTGATTCCGCTGATTGCCGTGCCGGTGGCCATCGTCGGCACCTTCGCCGTGCTGCTGAGTTTTGGGTTCAGCTTGAACAATCTGACGCTCTTTGGGCTGGTGCTGGCGATTGGCATCGTGGTGGACGACGCGATCGTGGTTGTCGAGGCGGTGGAGCACCACATCGAGAATGGCCTGCCGCCGCGCGAGGCCACGATCAAGGCGATGAGCCAGGTGTCCGGGCCGGTGGTGGCTGTGGGGCTGGTCCTCAGCGCGGTCTTCGTGCCCTGCGCGTTCATCAGCGGGCTGACGGGGCAGTTCTTTCGCCAGTTCGCGTTGACGATCGCCGCTTCGACGGTGATTTCGACGTTCAACTCGCTGACGCTCAGCCCGGCGCTCTCGGCGCTGCTGCTGCGCGAGCGGGACAAGGAGACGCACGAGGTGTTGCCGCGGCTGGCGTTTCCGCTGCTGGGCGGCTGGTTGGCTTACGTGTGGCTTGCGCCGCTGTTGGAGCGGTGGCTGGAACGGTGCTGGCCGCTGCTGCCGGCCGGCGTTTTGCCGCGGATCGCGACGGCGACGGGCTGGATCGCCATCGCGGCGGCGGTGGCCGCGGGGGCGATTGTCGGCTGGCTGCTCGCCCGGCCCGCAGGGGCGGTGTTGCGGAAGGCCTTCCATTGGTTCAACGCGGGCGTGGTGTCGACCACGAACGTCTACACCCGCGCGGTGGGCGGCTTGTTGCGGGTCAGCATGATCGTGTTGTTGCTCTACGCCGCGATGTTGGTTGTCACCTACAAGTGCTTTACGATCGCGCCGAAGGGCTTCATTCCGGCGCAGGACATGGGCTTCTTGTACGGCCCGGTACTCTTGCCGGACGCGGCCTCGATCGAGCGGACGAAGGCCGCCATGGACCACGTGCAGCGGATTGCGATGCAGATTCCCGGCGTCAAGCACACCATGGCCATTGCGGGAAACGCCTTCGGCATCGGGGCGTCCGGTTCCAATTTTGGCATGCTCATCATGATCCTCGACGATTTCAAGGAACGGACGAAGCCGGGACTTTATGCGACGCAGATTTCCGGCAAGTTGATGGGCCGATGCGCGGCGGAGGTGCCGGAGGCGAGGGTGATCATTCTGCCGCCGCCGCCGATCCGCGGCATCGGCCGGGCGGGCGGCTTCAAGTTTGTCGTGGAGGACCGCAAGGACCTGGGGGCGAGAACGCTACAGGAACAAACGGACAAGCTGGCGGACCTCGGCAACGCTTTGCGCGGGCCGCCGCCGCGGCCCACGCCCCTGCTGGTCGGGCTGGCCAGCGTCTTCCGCGCCAACGCCCCGCAACTCTACGTCAACCTCAACCGGGCGGAGTGCATGACAATGAACGTGCCGCTGGGCGACGCCTTCGATACGCTGCAGATATACCTGGGGTCGCTTTACGTCAACGACTTCAACCGCTTCGGCCGCACCTGGCAGGTGGTCGTGCAGGCAGACGCAAAGTTCCGCAACGAAGTGGAAGACGTCCGACAACTGAAGGTCCGCAATCGGCAGGGAGCAATGGTCCCCATCGGCGCTTTGGCGGACGTCCGCGAGGTGAACGGCCCGTTTATCTTCACCCGCTACAACATGTATCCCGCCGCCGCCATCACCGGCAACAGCGGGCCGGGCGTCAGCTCCCGTCAGGCCATCGACCTGATGGAGAAGCTGGCCGAGCAGAACCTGGTCGACGGAATGCACTACGAATGGACGGAAATGGCGTACCAGGAGTTGCAGGCGGGCAATACGGCCATGCTGATCTTCGCGCTGGCCGTGGTGATGGTGTTTCTGGTGCTGGCCGCCCAGTACGAAAGCTGGTCGCTGCCGCTGGCGGTGATTCTGGTGGTGCCGATGTGCCTGCTCAGCGCGATTGCGGGCGTGATGATCGGCCATTCGGACGTCAACATCTTCACGCAGATCGGCTTCGTGGTGCTGGTCGGGCTGGCGAGCAAGAACGCGATTCTGATCGTGGAGTTCGCCCGGCGGCAGCGCGAGGCGGGCGTGGGCCGCCGCGAGGCGGCGATGGAGGCCTGCCACTTGCGGCTGCGGCCGATCGTGATGACCTCGCTGGCCTTCATCCTCGGGGTGGTGCCGCTGCTGATCGCCCAAGGCGCCGGAGCCGAGATGCGGCGTACCCTGGGATTGGCCGTTTTCAGCGGCATGTTGGGCGTCACCCTGTTTGGCATTTTTCTCACCCCAGTCTTCTTCAACGTCATTGATTGGCTGGGCGAGACGCGATTTTTCGCCTCGGCCCCGACGAGGTTCGTGGGCAAAGTGCTCTTGATCCTCTGGGGATTGGTGATGTTCCTCCCCTTGGGGCTGTGGATGTTGTGGCGATTCGCCCGAGGGTCCAAACCCGAGTCGACGCCCGATGAGGATTTGGACGAACCAGACAACAGGTAACCTATGTTCTCGCGATTTTTCATCTGCCGGCCGATCTTCGCCTCGGTGCTGTCGATCATCATCACGCTGGCCGGCTCGATCGCCTTGCTCACGCTGCCGCTGGCGCAATATCCCGACATTGCCCCGCCCACCGTGGAAGTCTCGGCCTCTTATCCCGGCGCCGACGCGCGGGTGGTTGCCGACACCGTGGCCGCGCCGATCGAGCAGCAGGTCAACGGCGTCGAGGGCATGCGCTACATGTCGTCGCAGTGTACCAACGACGGGACCTACAGCCTCACGGTCACCTTCGAACTGGGCGTCGACCTGAACATGGCGCAGGTCTTGGCGCAGAACCGCGTCGCCATGGCCCTGCCGATCCTGCCCGATCTGGTCAACCGCAAGGGCGTGACGGTGAAGAAGAAGTCGCCGAGCGTGTTGATGATCGTGAATCTGTTTTCGCCCAAGGGCACCCGCGACAATCTCTACCTGAGCAACTACGCTACGATCCAGTTGCGCGACGAGCTGGCGCGGCTGACGGGCGTGGGCGACATCACCTATCTCGGCCAGCGCGATTACAGCATGAGGCTCTGGCTCGATCCGGACAAGATGGCCGTCTACAATCTGACCGCCACGGACGTGGTGACCGCCGTCCAGCAGCAGAACGCGCAGGTGGCGGCCGGCCAGATCGGGCAGCCGCCGGTGCCCAAGGGGCAGGTGTTCCAGTTCACGATGACCACGTTGGGACGGCTGGCCGATCCCGAGCAGTTCGCCGACATGATCCTGAAGACCGACGCCTCGGGCCGCGTGCTCCGCATGCGCGACGTCAGCCGCATCGAATTGGGCGCGCAGGACTACGACCAGAGTTGCACGCTCGATGGCCGGCCCTCGGTGGCCCTGAGCATCTATCAACTGCCCGGCTCCAACGCGCTGAAGGTCGCGAAAGCGGTGAAGGCGAAGATGCGGGAGCTGAAGAAGAGCTTCCCCGACGATTTGGACTACTCGATCGTCTACGACACGACGCCCTTCATCAGCGAATCGATCGACGAGGTTTTCCGCACGCTGCTGGACGCGGTGCTGCTGGTGGCGTTGGTGGTGTTGTTGTTCCTGCAAAACTGGCGGTCGGCGGTGATCCCGCTCGTCGCCGTGCCGGTGGCCATCGTGGGCACCTTCGCGGTGATGGCGGCGATGGGCTTCAGCCTCAACAACCTGACGCTCTTCGGCCTGGTGCTGGCCATCGGCATCGTCGTCGACGACGCGATCGTGGTGGTCGAGGCGGTCGAGTATCACGTCGAGCACGGACTGAGCCCGCGCGACGCGAGCATGAAAGCGATGAGCCAGGTTTCCGGGCCGGTGATCGCCGTGGGGCTGGTGCTCAGCGCCGTATTTCTGCCGTGCGCGTTCATCAGCGGCATTACCGGGCAGTTCTTCCGGCAATTCGCGTTGACCATCGCCACTTCGACGCTGATCTCGGCGTTCAACTCGCTGACGCTCAGCCCCGCGTTGGCGGCGGTGCTGTTGCGGCCGCACGAAAAGGGCCGATATGAGGTGCTGCCGCGAGCCGTCTACGCCCTGCTCGGCGGCTGTGCGGGCTACATGTGGGTCTTCCCTTGGCTGCTGCCCTGGTCGAAATGGCTCCTGGATCTCGCGCAAGCCAAAGCCCATGACTTGGTCGCGCATGTCTTCGTCCGCGACACCTCTGACATTTTCGCCTGGTGGCTGGCCGCGGTTGTGTCGGTGATTGCCGGCGCGGTGGTTGTCGTGCTTTTGGCCCGGCTCTTTAATGCGGTTCTCGGCCGCGGTTTTCACCTATTCAACGTCGGCTTCGGCCACGTCACGAACGCCTACACCCGCGTGGTCGGCATGGCGCTCCGCGTCAGTGCGATCGTGTTGATCGTCTACGCCGGGCTGCTCGGCCTGACGTATTGGGGCTTCGTGCAGTCCCCCTCGGGCTTCATCCCCATGCAGGACAAGGGCTATCTGCTGGTGAACGTGCAACTGCCCGACGCCGCCTCGCTGGAACGAACCGAAGGGGTGATGCGGCACATCGACCGCATCGCCAGCCACAACCCCGGCGTCAGCCATACCGTGGCCATCGCCGGCCAGTCGATCCTGCTGGGCGCCAACGCGCCAAACTTCGGGGCGATGTTCATCATGCTCAAGGATTTTCACGAGCGCACCGGCAAGGGGCTCTCGGCCGACGTGATCTCGCGGCAGTTGCAACAGCAATTCCAAACCGAGATTCACGGCGGACTGGTGAATATCTTCGGCGCCCCGCCGGTGGAAGGACTGGGAACGGCCGGCGGATTCAAGATCATTCTCGAAGACCGCGGCGACAACAAGCTCCGCGATTTGCAGGACACTGCCGAGAAGATTGTCGCTCGCGGCAGGACGATCGACCGCCTGAAGGATTTGTTCAGCAGCTTCCGCGCCGACACCCCCTGGCTCTTTCTCGCTATCGACCGCGACCAGGCGAAGACGATGGGCGTCTCGATGACCGAAATCTTCAACATGCTCCAGGTCTATCTCGGCTCGCTCTACGTCAACGACTTCAACCGCTTCGGCCGCACATGGCAGGTGAACGTCCAGGCCGACGCCGAGTACCGCGAACGGAAAGACGAGTTGGCGCAGTATAAGGTCCGCAACGCCGCCGGGCAGATGGTGCCACTGGGGACGTTCGCCACCGTCCGCGAAGAGAACGGGCCCGTGCTGGTGCAACGCTACAACATGTACCCTTCGGCCCCGATCAACGGCGAGCCGGCCCCGGGCGTGAGCACCGGCGAGGCGATCAACCTCATGCAGAACGTCGCCAACCAGGGGCTGCCGCGCGGCATGAAGACCGAATGGACCGAACTGGCGTCGCTGCAAATCGAGACCGGCAACACGGCGATGTGGGTTTTCTTGCTGGCGGTGGTGCTGGTGTTTCTCGTCCTGGCCGCGCAGTACGAAAGCTGGTCGCTGCCGCTGGCGGTGATTCTGGTGGTACCGATGTGCCTGTTGTTTTCGATTGCCGGGGTGGCGCTGGCGCGAATGGACATCAACATCTTCACCCAGGTCGGCTTCGTGGTGTTGGTGGGCTTGGCCTGCAAGAATGCCATTCTGATCGTCGAGTTCGCTAAGATTCAGCGCGAGTCCGGCCAATCCCGCCGCGAGGCAACGCTGGCCGCCTGCCAACTGCGTCTGCGGCCGATCATCATGACCTCGCTGGCGTTCATCATCGGCGTGGTCCCGTTGGTTCTCGCCGAAGGGGCCGGCGCCGAAATGCGCCGCACCCTCGGCGTGGCCGTTTTCGCCGGCATGTTGGGCGTGACGCTCTTCGGCATCTTCTTGACGCCGGTGTTTTATTACGTCATCCAATGGCTCAGTGAGAAGATGGCGGCCAGGTTGGGAAAAAATGGACAAACCGACGAGGCGAGTGCGTCCGACGTTGTCTAGGCGTTGCGGTTGCTGTTCATTGACCGGTGGACTGTCCGCTCGCCGCCTGAATCGCTCGTTGAATCCTTGCAAGGCAAGCGGCAGGTTTCTTTTTCAGGCGGCACTCCCAGATGCGTATCACCCGCCAACCTCGACGACGCAAAGCAGAAGATACGCGTCGGTCACGTGCCTTATTGCGGAGTATCTTATCTCGCCAAGCATCCGCGTTGGTCTTTGGCTGGATGTTCTTGCCACAGTCGTGTCCGTGCCAAAAACAACCGTCAACAAAAACGGCGAGCTTATGCCTTGGCCAGGTGAAGTCAGGACGACCAACCGGACCTTTGTGTCTTCGCCAGCCCCAAAGCCCGACCTTACGGAGCAGTTTGGCAAGCCGCTCCTCCGTCGTCTGATTTCCGGTGCTCTTCACGCGGGACATTAGCCGTCCCCGTGACAAGGATCCAAATGTTGTCCGTTCTCTTCTTGCATCACCTGGCCACTGACTCATCGATGCACGTCCCTTCGCTCCTTAGCCCGTTTTCGGATCGCCCGCAACAGTTGCCTGCCCGCTAGCCTTGCGTACAGCGGCGGAACAGCGTTGCCGATCATGCCGCATGCGGCGTCCATTTGATCGGTGACGAAACGATAGGCCTCTGGAAACGACTGCAGTAGGGCCGCTTCTCGAACGGAAATCGTGTAACGGCGTCTGTCGGGATGGCCGAATCGGCCCTTGCAGGGCGTCGTGCAACCTCCCGTGATTGTTGGCGAGACTTGGTCCCATGCCATCCTGCCGTAAACGTTCGTAAAGCCATCGTATCCACCTTGGTGGCAGAGCGGCCTCAGGGACTCGTCGACGTGCAACCACGTTTTCCCTGGTTGGGCCGCCTTTAGACGTTTCTTGGTCTGTGGTTGCAGATCGCTGACGACGTGCCAGTCGTGCATCATTGGCCCGCCGTTGTGAATCGCGGCGCTCAGGGTGACGGGCGCGCCCATGTGGCCGATGGCCTCACGCACGGTTTTCCATGCTTTCCATCCCGTCGCGGCCTTAGGGTCACGGGACCGCGTGGGAAAGGAAAATTCTACGCGAAAACCGCGGCCCGCCAACAACACCAATCGGCGTCGCGATTGTGGAACGCCGAAATTCGCCATTTGCTCGACGCGACACTCGAACAGATACCCAAGCCCTCTTAGTATTTCAAGAAAATCATCGAAGATGGGTCTGCCGCGGTTCGCTAACCCCGGAACGTTCTCCATCATGATCGCGGTGGGCTGAATGTCTCGAATAAGCCGCCCCATGACAAGAAGGAGTTCGTTGCGTGGGTCTTCGCGTTTGCATTTTGACGTGAGCGAACAAAAACCTTGGCATGGGGCACAACCTGCCAGAAGTGCGATTCGTTTTCCGCCAGCGGCTTTCAGTAGGTCGTCTGCCGTCACCGCGCGAACGTCCTTCTCGATCAGGACAGTCCGGCGGTTATTCCACCTATAGGTTCTTGCGGCGATGGGGTCAATTTCGACCGCCGCGGCGACGTGAAAACCGGCGTTACGAAGACCACGGGTTAGACCACCGCACCCTGCGAACAAGTCTATGGCTATGGGCTTGCCAGCGTTCACTTTTGTGCATCCTTGCTTTCTGCTTTTGCCTTTCGCGTTCATCTGTCTCGCGATTTCCGCCGCCGCGGGGCATCGCCGGTTGCAGACGCATCGTTTGACAACTCTTCCATGCGAGGATCACCGGAAGGTGCTCGCATTTTCACGACATCGAGGAACTCTTTGTGCATCGTTGCGGCCGTTGTTAGCAGATTATCCCATGTGCGAACATCAAAGGTGCCCGCATCCTGGCCGTGCTTAGCGTGCCTCTCATCGCCTGGACGAACTCGGTCCGCAATTAGCAGACCTTTCACCACTGCCCTCTTATGAGCCGGATCCGTGGACTCGTCTTGGAGTTTCCTCTGAAGAAAGAGCACATAGTCGCGGATCTGGTTGAATTCCTTCCGTCCAACAAGATCACCAGGCCGCTTTGCCTCCACCACATGGGCGGTTTGGTAACGATCACCAAGACAAAAAAAGTCGAGGCGTTTCCTGCCCTCGTCGTCTTTTGCGGCCTTGATGCTAAATTCCTTACAAAGGAGCGAATCCAACGACTGTTCATGAACCAGCATTGTCCACTTGGGATCAATCAGCCACGGATGATTCTGGAGATAGTCTTGCATGTCAGGTTTTTCACGAACCCGGTCCTGAATCATCTCCGAGAATTTGTGGATAATCTCAACACGCCCCTTCACGAGGTGTGCGGTATTCACGGCCTCGATAATGTCCCATTCGGTAAGGACTTCAGAAAACCGTGCAAGATCGTCCGTCGAGGCTGCGTTCAATTGTCGTATCGCATCAAGGAAACTCCGATTGGTCAAGGCATTGTAGGCGAATGCGACTAGTTCGTCCGCAATGTCTTTGCCTTGTTGATCTTTGTCCAATTGCGGAATGGCGCAGATTCGATCCACGACCGTCTTGAAGATACTCCGTTCCTTCTCGGGCAGCCTTTCCGCCTGTTCCAGATAGTGGACGATCTTCGGGCTCTTCGCTCTTGCTTCGCGCCGCCTGTCAGTCCAGGTCTCTAGAAGTTCTCTCACCTTTTTTCGCCCCCAATCCTTCAGAGGGACGGCAATTGGGTCTTCCCATCTGCTGGTTCCACGGTCGGTAGCGACGAGATCAATGTCTTCGTCGAGGAAGTCGGCTTGCACTTCGCCCGTCAAGTACTGCATTCCGTGTTGGCCCCAAACGCCGCCGCTGAGGTCAAAGAACCACGGTGTTTGAGCGGGTGCAAAGCAGCTTCCGGTGTCCCAACGTGGCTCAAGCAAACGTCGATAGGAGAATCTGGCGTTTTTCGGTTAAGATGGCAATTTGTCGCAGGATAGGAAGTCACTTTGGATCGTGGAGGATCTGTCATGGACGGCATTTCGCAGCATTTACAGCGGAAATTCGAGCGGGTTTTGCTTGAGGCGAAGGATGCGATCATCGAGACCATTTTGGCGGGCTGGGACCGGAAGACCCCGCTCCATTTCAGTCAAATCGAGGCGGCTTCCCATCGGTTGGCGACCCGTTGGAGTTGTTGCTTTCAGGAATGGGCCGCGCGGGAGATGACGGCGGAAAGTCCCGACAGCGCCGCCTGTCCGACCTGTGGCGAAGTTTGTTCGCTGGAGTTGGTGGCCCGTACGATTCTCTCGACCGACGGTGCGGTCCCCATCTTGGAATGGAAAGGGACTTGTACCCGCTGTCGGCGGGATTTTTTTCCCTCTGCGGGCAGCGATGGGATTGGACAGTCGGGAACTAACGCCGGCGATGACGCAGAGGATCGTGTATGCCTCGGCCGAGACGCGATCGAGCCAACGCGCGTCGCTGGTGCTGAAGCACGTCGGTGGTAACGAGGTCTCAGCGAGCACGGTGCAGCGTGTAACGCACCAAGTGGGGATGGAACTGGCGGAGTTGCGAGATGAAGGGGATGCGCCGAACTGGTCCAAGCCCCCGAGAATCCACCCGAGTTGGCCGTCGTGGAAGCTGACGGCGGACGAATTCGCACACGGAAACCGGGCCAAGGTCGCGGCGTTCATGGCGAGGCTTGGCGCAAGACCAGAACGCCAATTTGCTGCGAATGACGCACCAGACGTTTGCGGAAGACCCCGAACCGGAACTTCCGCGTGCGTTCACCGATCCCAAGCGAGTGGCGAAATTAGCGGAAAAAGAGGCTCCGTCAGCGATTTCGGCGGTATCTGCCGCGCCGCCTGGCGAGAAGGCTTGGCGTCCCCAGCGTCTGGTGCGCACGTGTCTTTCGAGCATGGCAGAGGCCAGCGTCTTCGGGCAACAGATGAAGCGGGAGGCCAACTGTCGTCGTTTTCCGCAGGCACTGCGCGTGCCTTTGTGGGAGACGGTCTTCCCTGGAATTGGTCTGTGTGGAAGCACTACTTTCCAAACTTTGTGCCCATCCTTGATTTCATCCACGCGCTGAGTTATCTGTACGCTGCGGCACTGGCGATGCACCCGGATTTCTCCGTTGCGTGGTCGTGCTATCTGCGCATGGCCCGCGCATGTTGGCAAGGTCGGGCGATGGAGGCGATGGACGAACTGAAGCGTTGGTTGGCTTGTCTTAACTCGGGGTTCAAGTGGAAATTGTCAGGTCGATTTTGCGTGAGTCTTCCTCGGTGACCGCATTCGTGGGGCTGCGGTCTTGCCCACGGTAAAATCTTGTCTTGTTACGCCGTAAAATAGCTTGCGGTAGCCCTGCCGTCGTCGTCGCCCTCGCCGTTCGCCTCCTCGCCCCGTCGTTGGGAGGCAACGGCGAGGGCGGAGACGTAAGGCAGGGCGGCCCTGCTGTTGTTGAGCCCGAGCTGGGGCCCTGTGTGTCAGGCCGCCTCGCCGCTCAACATCCGATCCAGTTTCTCCTTCGCTCCTTTCGCCCAGCCTTGCCACTTCGGAATGCGAATCGCCATCCCGCCCGTATACACTTCGATTGGCACGAAGGGATCGCCGCCGGTCTCCGGCACCAATGCCCAATGCGGCCGCCGCTGATTGTAACGCTGCCGAAATTCTTCCAGGCACTCTCGGGCATGGCCCGGGTTGTCGTATAGCCGCCAGTAGACCTCCTCCTGCTTCAGCGTCTTGTGAAACCGCTCCAACAGACCCAACTGCGTCGGCGTGCGGTACTGGATTCGCACGTGCGAATACCGGCCTTGCAGGTACGTCCAAAAACGTTTGGCAATGAAGGACGAGCCGTTGTCGGTCACCAAAAACGGCGTCTTCGTAAGCGGCCCGTGCAATCGCTCCGCCTCTTGCCGTGCCAAGCCCAAGGCATGGATCGCCTCGACCGCACTGTAGCTGTTCGTCAGGTGACAGGCCAGCAAGTAGCGGGAGTAGTAGTCGATCGCCGTCACCGCATACCACCAGCCAAAGCCCGGAATATGCAGGTAAGTCACGTCCATTTGCCATAAATCGTTGGGCCGCTGCGGCAACAACTCGTAGAGCTTCAACGCCTGATACAACTCGGGTTCTCGAACCCGTGGCTTCTTCTGCAACAGTCCGTGCTGCCGCATTACTCGATACGCATCCTCGTCGCCGACCGCCTCCGGCAAGCGGCGACACATCACGGCGATCCGCTGGTAGCCATACCAAGGGTTCTCCGTGGCCATCTTCACCACGACCTCGGCGACGTGCGGATCGACCCTCTTCGGCGGCGGCCCCGGTCGCCGACGCTGCTCTTCCGGCACGGGCTGGCGATACCAACTCGATGCCGGAATGCCCAAGGCCATAAGCAGCTTCGTCAATCGCACGCCGACGTTGGCTACCACGACCTCGTTGACCTCCTGGCGAAACTCCGTGCTCAAAGCAAGCCGTCCGCACTTTTTTTTAGCAGCCGGTTGGCGATCGTCAGTTCGCCGATCACCTGGTCCCGCCGCGCCAGTTCCCGCTTCAACTCCTCGATCTGACGATTGCGGGGATCGGCTCCGCCCTTGGCCGCCAGCAAGGCGGCTTCGCCAGCGGCCAGGAACTCATCCCGCCAACGATAGAGCGTCTGTTCCGAGACGCCATACCGCCTGGCCAACACGGCCGCCGCTTCCTCCCGCCGCAATAGCATCAGCACCACGTCTCGACGCTCCGCCGCTCCCAACTCCGACTTCTTGCCCATCGAAAAAGCTCCTCTTGCTGTAGAAAACCATCATTCTACCCAAAGAAGCCTCACTCTCGACGTTTCCCAATAACCCTCGGTTATACAGGCTCCGCACGGTCTTGACGACACGGCCAAGCTGGACGAGAACGATCCGCGTAAACCGATCGTCGATGCCGCACGTTATCTGCGGAACAACCGCGGTCGCATGGACTATCCGCATTATCGACGCCTTGGGTTGCCGGTAACGTCGGCCTTGATGGAGTCGCTGGTCAAAGAGGTGAACTACCGGGTGAAGGGGACGGAGATGTTTTGGAACGACCCAGAGGGGGCGGAAGCGATACTCCAAGTCCGGGCCGCTACTCTATGCGACGACGACCGTCTCGGGCGCTACCTTCGCACTCGGCCGGGGTGTGCCTATGTCCGCCGCTCCACCGTCACCTCGGCCGCCTGAGCCGAGGCCGGAAGCTGCTTTGCACCCTGTTTGAGCGAGCTTACCCCGCACGTAAACGACGAATCCCCTTTGCTCCTCCTCTGGGATGGTGGCCTGACAGAATCCGGCCCACCATTGAATCTGTTGGCCGTTACCTATGTCGGCCGTCTCCCATGTTCCGGCCTTCTTCGGAAACCGAAACTGGAATGGTATTTCCTGCCTGGAAACGGCAACGCCGTTAACATGGACCGTGAACTCGCGGCCTAAAACCAGTAATCTGCGCAAGTCCGCGCTTGAACTGGTCCTCATCGATGGCCCGACTGATTTTCAGCAACGATAGCCTTACGGTCGTTCCGGCTTTATCTTTGGTCCGTTTCCCGTCATCCGCGAGTGGTTCGGTGCATAACCGTTCGTATCGGCAAAGCTCTGACTTTGAGTTAGGGCCGTGTAGTCCAATCCAAAATGGGAAACGTTGCCTTCTTTGCTCGTACGTATGTCTATCTGATTAGCGATACCAAATCCGGCGAGTTTTCCGATCCCCTTGCGTCCCTGAACTTTTCTAGCCTTTAGACCATTGTACGGCTTCGTCCAACCCGCGGCGTTCGACCGGCGATCTAGGCCCACGGTAAGGTACAAGGCATTGCACTCGTTGTACGTCATGCCGTGGCCATCGTCTTTGACGATGATCTCGTCAGTTGGCTCTATTGGCCGGCCCGTGGGAAGTGTGATCCAAACGTTCTTGGCCATCGCGTCGTAAGCATTGGAGATCAACTCCGATATGGCGGGAACGGCACCGGAATACATCTGCAGACCAAGATGCCTAAAAAGCTGACCTGCCACGGTCATTTTGTAGTCGCGTCCACCGGCCCTGTCGTTTCTGCTTTTTGTCATGTATCTGATCCCCATGGCGTGCCCTGAGGCCGGAAGAGTGCCCTTTATAGCCAGATTATAGCACCCCGGCCCGGCGCGGCCAATGCCGGACAGCGCCGCTCGCTTCGCTTAGCGGCGTCTCTTGACGCCTCCCTCTCCACCCCGTTACAATCCTCCCTCATGCCGAACCTCAAAATTCAACGGGTCGCAACTGCCCGGCAGAAGAAACAGTTTCTCCACTTCCCTTGGACGCTCTACCGTAACGATCCGAACTGGATCCCGCCGCTGCGGGGCAGCGCGAAGGAGATGGTCAACTATCGGCATCATCCGTTCTATGAGCGAAATTCGTGCCAAACGTTCCTGGCCTATCGCGGCGACGAGGTCTGCGGGCGGATCGCGGCGATTCTCAACCAGGGACACAACGTGCATTACGACGAGCGGCGGGGATTCTTCGGCTTCTTCGACTGCAGCGACGATCAGGAGGCCGCCAACGGGCTGTTCGACGCCGTGCGGCAGTGGTTCGACGATCAAGACATCCACCGGCTCCGCGGGCCGACCAACCCGTCGCTGAATTACGAACTGGGGCTGCTGATCGACGGGTTCGACTCGCCGCCGACGTTCATGATGACCTACAACCCGCCGTATTACCAGCGGCTGCTCGAAAACTACGGCTTCGGCAAGACTCAGGATTTATTCGCCTTCTGGGGCCACCTCGACATGCTGCCGAAGATCGCCGCCAAGTTGGCGCCGATCGCCGAGCAGATCATCGAGCGCTACGACGTCAAGCTGCGAAACTTGGACCGGTCGCACTTCCAGCAGGACGTGGAGATGTTCTTGAATCTCTACAACCGCTCGCTGATGAACACCTGGGGATTCGTGCCGATGTCGGCCGGCGAGGTGAAACAACTGGCCGGCGAACTGAAGCAGATCATCGTGCCCGAAATGGCGATCTGCGCGGCGGTCGACGGGCGGGTGGTGGGGGCATCCTTCGGGTTGCCCGACTACAATCCGCGAATCAAGGAGATCGACGGCCGATTGTTCCCCTTCGGCTTCATCCACCTGCTCCGCAACCGCCGGGCGATCAAGCGCATCCGCGTGCTCAGCACCAACGTCCTGCCCGAGTACCAGCGTTTCGGCATCGGCCTGGTGCTCATGCACGGACTGGTGCCCAAAGTGTTGAAATGGGGCATCGAAGAGGCGGAATTCTCCTGGGTGCTCGAATCGAACCGCCTCTCGTTCGGCGCGCTGAAGAAGGGCGGGGCGAAGATCACCAAGACTTATCGGCTTTACGATCTGGAAGAGGGGGAGAGAGGAGAGGGGAGAGGGGAGAGGAAGAATGATGAATGCGGAATGATGAATGATGAATTGCCAGCCAAGGCCCAGCCGGTGCCCCATTCATCACTCATCATTCATCATTCATCATTGTCTACCGCTCCGCTTGAAGTCCGCGAGGTGCGGAGCCGGAGCGATCTCGATCGGTTCATCAAACTGCCGTGGCGGATCTACGCCGACGACCCGCAGTGGGCGCCGCCGCTATTGATCGAGGTGAAAGCATTCCTCGACCGCCGCAAGCATCCCTTCTACAAGCACGGCGATGCCACGCAGTTTATCGCGCTGCGGGGCGGCGAAACGGTGGGGCGAGTTCTGGTGAGCGACGATCCGTTCTACAACCAGCAGCGCGGCGAAAACGTCGGTTGTTTTGGCATGTTCGAGTGCGACAACGACCAGGCCGCCGCCGCTGGTTTGCTCGACGCCGCCGCCGGCTGGCTAACAGCGCGGGGCCGCACGGCCATCCGCGGCCCGGTCGACTATTCGCTCAACTATCCCGTCGGCCTGTTGATCGACGGGTTCGACACGCCGCCGCGGATCATGATGAACCATAATCGCCGCTATTACGCCGGACTGCTGGAATCGTGGGGCCTGGCGAAGGTGAGGGACCTCTACGCCTGGTGGTTCGTCGATCCGGCCGATTTGGCGTCGAAGTGGCGCGGCCGCGCCGAGCGCATCGCCCGGCGAGGGAAGATCAAAGTGCGGCCTTTCCGGCGGAGCGACTTTCACGCCGAGGTGAAGCGTTGCCAGGACGTCTACAACGCGGCGATGGACGATCTCTGGGGATTCGTCAAGCTATCGGCGGCCGAGTTCGAGTACCTGGCCGCACAACTGAAGAAGTCGGCGCTGGCCGAGCAGGTGTTGCTGGCGGAGATTGACGGAAAGCCCGTGGGGTTCTCGGTCACGCTGCCCGACATCAACGAGGCGCTTTGCCCGTTGAACGGTCGGCTCACTCGTTTCGGGCTGCCGCTGGGGCTGCTGCGGTTCTTGCGGGCCAAGCGGCGCGTCAAAACTGCGCGGATGGTCGTGCTCGACGTATTGAAGGAATACCGCCGCCGTGGCATCGCGGAAATGCTGATCCTCAACACGCTCGAATACGGCAAGAACGTGCTCGGCTACACGGGGGCGGAATTGGGCTGGACGTTCGAGGACAACCACCTGATCAACCGCACCATCGAAGCCGTGGGCGGAAAGCGATACAAAACGTATCGCATCTACGAAAAGAGCGTGCGGAAATAGCCGCTAGGTAACCGCACTTTGGCGTGGGTGCCATGCCCACGCTTGCCGTGGGCATGTTGCTTCGGTCCGCGGCTTACATGCCCACGGCAAGCGTGGGCATGGCACCCTGCAATTCTTGCTCTCGTTGGGGTGGCAGTTCAACTGCCACCCCAACTGCTGCCACCCCAACTACGCGCTCGCTACGGCGACCTCATCGCCATTGGGCGGAGGGATGATAGGCGCCGCCGCGAAGGGCTTCGAGCGGCTGGTTGGCATAGGACGCCGGATTCCCTTCAAACGCGGCCCGGGTGGCTTCCGTGGCGAATAGATACACGTGGTTCCGATAAAAGACGCCGTATTGGCGTTTGCCGGTGATGAGTTGGCCCTGGGTTGCCAGCACGATGTCGTTGCCCGAGATCATGGGGGCGTAGCGGTCGGGATCGGCGAAGAAGCGGCGCTGCTCCTCGGGCCCGGCAAAGTAATACAGTCGTCCGCGATGGTACATGCCCCAACGGCGATCGCCGGCGACCCAGCGCTGCTTCTCGACCAGCGAGACCGGACAGCAGCCCTCGAGGCCCACCGGCGGATTGCCGGCAACGGCGGGCGGGGCGGGATTGTTCTGTGGCCCGGCAAAGGCCGACTGCTGTTGATTCTGCGGCCCAGCGAGCGGAGGCTGCTGTTGGAACGCCGGCGGCGGCTGTTGTGCCATGGTCGGCGGTGCGATCGGATTGGGCGAACCGCCATAGGGCGGCGAAACCCCTGCCGGCACAGCGGCACCCGGCGGAACGTTGGCTGTCGCGGTCGGGCCGAAAGGCGGCTGGCCCATGGGAGGCGGCTGATTCGCTATGGGCTGATTCACCATTGGCTGATTGGCCATTGGCTGATTGGCTATCGGTTGATTCATCATTGGCCCATTCGCCACCAGCCGATTGGCCATCGGTTGGTTCATCGCCGGCGGCGTCGGCCCGTTGGGCATCTGCGCGACAACCGCCTGGGAGCGGCGTTTTGCATCGAGGGCCACATGGCCGAGACGAACCACATACTCGTTTGCGGCCACGTAGCCCTCTTTGCTGTCGAGCCATTGGCCTTGTGGCGTCGTAACGACGGTGGTCGGCAGGTGGGTGACGCTGTATCGCTTGGCCGTCGTCGGGAAATAATCGGCGACGACTTTGACCGCCACGTAATCGGCATTGATGGCCGCCGCCACGCCCGGCTGACTAAGGACTTCGGCCTCCATCCGTCGGCAATAAACGCAGGAGGGGCCAGAGAAATAGATCAGCACGAGTCGGTTGGTTTGGGCCGCCAGACGCTGGGCACTCTCGAGAGTGGGCTCCCAATGGACGACCTCTTGCGACATACCCACCGAAGGTGGCAGCAATGCGGCGACGGCGATCGTCAGCAAACCGAGCGTCTTGTTCATTTTACCTATCCTTACATGCGGGATTCCGAGCACGTCCCCACTCGTCCTATTGTTATCGGAAGGGTTCCGGCCGTGAGTCATGGAAAACTGTGCCGTTTGTGGCGAAATTGGGGGTCTTGACGGTGGTTTGGGTGCGGGCAGTCGAGAAAGTGAAGTGCCGCCGTTTAGCCGCCGCCGGCACGGTGGGTGCCATGCCCGCGCTTGCCGTGCGCATGTTGCTCGGGTCGCGGTTTACATGCCCACGGCGAGCGTGGGCATGGTACCCCGGCGAGTCCACCGGGCGATGCCCCGCCTATCGCCAAACTGCTCGCATCGGAAAATCTGTTACGGCACCCCTTTGTTTCACTTGCCAGCGATTGGACAGCGGTGTATGATAAATCAGTCGGGTTTCTCAGAAGAAACTGTGGCGGACGGCTTGACACAAGCCGTGGTATGGTTAAAGTAGCCACTGTTTGAGTTCTGCCTGGCAGGTAGGCGCTTTCGGCCCCGGATCTGGAATCGTGGGGCTGCCTCGCAAAAGGGATTGCATCCGGGCGAGGGAGAGAGTCGCCTCTCGACCCAAGCTTTCTGCTGTTGTCCGACAGAGTGTTCTTGGTGTGCCGCCTGAAAGCAATCTGCGCAAGAGCAGAGCGGAGTTTGTCGCTACACCGCAGGTGACTTCTTAACGTGCGATGTCCGGGTCCCAAGACGGGCATCCGATCTTTGGCACTTGGGAGTTGGTTCTATGCGCGGTCGGCTCGGTTTCGTGCAGCCGCGCGTCGCTACTTGATGCTTATGGATATATCCAAGAGGAAGAAAGGCCGTCCGCGCGGCCGAACTGGGACACTCGGTCCCAATCAACGCGGCTATCGACAACGGCCCGGCCGGCCTTACCAGCCGACGGTCCCCAACGGCGAGAACCGCAACGTCGAACCTGCCGAAAACGGCGGCGAGCCGGGGCCGGTCGAGCCCGGCAGCGGCATCCTGGAGTTGCACCCCAACGGCTACGGTTTCCTTCGCTGTCCCACGAACAACTACGCCCGCGAAATGACCGATCCGTTCGTGCCGGGGAGCATGATCGAGAAATACGGACTGCGCGAGGGGTTGTTCATCAACGGCATGGTGCAGGCGGGCCGCCGCCAGCAAGGCCCCAGGCTCCGCGAAATCACCGACGTCGACGGAATGCCGCCGGACGACTACAAGAACGTCAAGACCTTCGACGAACTGACGCCGATCAATCCCGAATACTGGCTGAAGCTCGAAGTCGGGCCCGAGCCGCTGACCACGCGGGTGATGGACCTGCTGACTCCGCTGGGCAAAGGGCAACGGGCACTGATCGTCGCCCCGCCGCGAACCGGCAAGACCATCCTCTTGCAGCACATCAGCCTCGGCATCTCCACGAATTACCCCGACGTCAAGTTGATCGTCCTGCTGATCGACGAGCGGCCCGAGGAAGTGACCGACATGAAGCGGGCGGTCAACGGCGAGGTGGTCGCCAGCAGCCTCGACCGCGACATCGAAAGCCACGTGCGGCTCTCGCAGTTGGTCGTCGAACGCTGCAAACGCCTGGCCGAGATGGGCAAGGACGTGGTGATGCTGATGGACTCGATCACCCGGTTGGCCAGGGCCTTCAACAAGTGGGTCGGCAACACCGGCCGCACCATGAGCGGCGGGGTGGACATCAAGGCGATGGACATCCCCAAAAAGCTCTTCGCCACCGCCCGCTTGTTCGAGGAGGGGGGCTCGCTCACGATCGTCGGCACCGCGCTGGTGGATACGGGCAGCCGCATGGACGAGCTGATTTTCCAGGAGTTCAAGGGGACGGGCAACATGGAGCTAGTGCTCGATCGCAAGTTGGCCGACCGCCGCGTTTGGCCCGCCATCGACATCAGCCAATCGGGCACCCGCCGCGAAGAGAAGCTGCTCTCGCCCGAAACGCTTCGCGCCGTAACCATGCTCCGCCGCACGCTCTCGACCATGCACCCGGTCGATGCGATGGAGCAGTTGACCACCAAGCTGGCGAAGTTCAAGTCGAACCAGGAGTTTATCGACTTGATCAGCGGATCGAAAGTGGCGGAGTATTGAGGTCGGGAACGCGAGGGGGGACGGAAATGGCGGGTTCCCGCGTCACCGTCGCTTTTTCCTTGTGAAAACGGTTCCTGCTTTTCCCGCCCAATAAATCGGAGATTCTCGATTATGCGCCTATTTCGCACCCTGAAGGCGTCGCCGTTCCTGCATGCGTTTCTCGTCGTTGGCGCATTGGAGCCTCAATGCGCGGGCGTGCCCCAGGAGATTCCCGACATTGCAAAGGCGGTCTGCGCTGCGGAAAACGCCTATGAGCTCGCACCCATCTACGAAAAGATGTGCGAGGGGGCCTCGGAGGGGACTTTGGACGATCTCAAGACGAACAAACACACGGGGATTGACATTCGGGCAGCCTGGGAGATGGTACGGCGTACAATGAATGCGAACTTGCACGGCGATGACGAGCCGGAACGCATCGATCCCAAAGCCATTCAGCGATTCTTAGGGTTCCTCGAAGGCCGCTTGTCCACGCGATTGCCTTCGTGGTTTGAATCGCGTTTGCTGAGGGCGGGATACCATAACCGCCGCGATTGGATGATCTGTCCCGGGCTCCACTGGATCCATCCGTATCCCGAAGTAGGGCCTGACGTTAATCATATCCTGGTGTCGCGCGGAATGTCGGTCACGAAAGCTCCTGACGGTCTCAAACTTGTGCTAGGCCGGGAGGTTCTCTCAGTTCCCGCTACGGTGATGAAGATCGCGGAGCGGATACGCGATGGGAGTGGCGAGGAGGCTGTGTCACTTAATGCGATGGTGGTCGACCGCGAGCGTTTTTTGATTGTGATCTACACGGCGGAGTGCCAAGAATATCCGTTGCTCTGTGTTAGCAGATCCACGGGGAAGGTCATCTGGCAAGCATTAGTCTGGCCAGGAATCCCTCGTGTCGCGGGCGACCCGTTTTCGCAGCTCACGGATATTCGGATCGCCAAATCGACGGTGCTGATCTTCGGACTAACGGACTCTTCAGCATACGTGGAAGGATTTTCGTTGGCTGACGGAAAGAACCGTTTTCACTTTTGCACGTCCTACTGACAAAGTCCAAAGTGAGAGAAAAGGGGGTCAGGAACCGTTGTTACTTCGCCTGACACCTTTTCTCCCCTAGGAGCCTGACACGTGAAAAAGCTGCCGTTTTCTGTGGCTATTGTGCTTATTGCCTTCTGGGCTGCGGCGGTCGCGTCACTGGCTGGTCCGCCAGCAGAAGCCCAACCTTTGCAATCGCTGCCGCAACTGTGCGACTTCGAGATGCGGCGCATCACCTCCGCCGACCCGAAGGGCGGGAATCGGGATTTCCGCGAGTTGCCACCGGGACAAACGCTCGTGTTGGCCGAATTGAGCGGCCCCGGCTGTATCGTCCACTTCCGCGACAACATCACCAGCAGCGAACCGCACCATCTGCAAATGCACGTACTGCGAATGTATTGGGACGGCGAGACCACACCCAGCGTCGAGGTGCCCGTAGGCGACTTCTTCGGCGTTGGCTTCGGGTTCACCGAGAAATGCAGTTCGGCACTGATGGCCATCGACGACCGCCGTGGGCCGACAAACACCAACCCGGCAGCCAGCGGCGCAGCCCGTAACTGCTACATCCCCATGCCGTTTGCCAAGGGGGCGAAAATCACGATCAGCAACGAAGGCCACCAGCCCAGCACGCACTGGTACGAGGTCAACTGCAAGGTCTTCAAGAAGCCGCAGGAAAACGTGGGCTATTTTCACGCCCAATACCGCCAGGGCACTCCCCCGCCGCAAGGCCCCTACCTGATCCTTGCTGCCAAAGGACGCGGGCATCTGATCGGTTGCGTGTTGAGCGTGAAGAACAACGACGGCGGCTGGTGGGGAGAAGGGGACGAGATCGTTGAGATTGACGGCAAACAGGCCATCCACGGTACCGGCTCCGAGGACTACTTTTGCGAGTCCTACGGGCTGCGCGAAGGCTGCTTCCCGTATTTTGGCGTGACCGTGAATAACGACAAGTTCTCGACGGCCTATCGTTGGCATATCCCCGACCCAGTGCCGTTTACGAAGTCAATGCGATTCCTCATCGAGCAGGGCAACGGCGAACCGCCGTTCCGTAGCGGCAACTATTACTACAGCGTGGCCTATTGGTATCAGACCGAGCCCCATGCCAAGTTCCCGACACTGCCGAGCGTCAAGGAACGAATTAGTTGGGCAGAGATGGAGAAGAAGTGAGGTTGGAAAAGATGTCAGGAACCGTTGTTACTTCGCCTTTTCCCTGTTGTGTCATTCCCGCTTTACCTCCGAAACGGTTCCTGACACCTTTTCTGCCCCCCTGCGACGCGGTATTTGCCGCGATTATGCGTCGAAGCGGCGAAGAGTTCCCCTTATCAGGACGGCGAGGAACCCGAGAACCGAGACGCCCGGCGGTGGGCCGAAACGGAAAGCAACGGAAAAAGAGACGTGACTGATTTCCGAGGAACGGAACAGAGGTGAAATGGGGAAGAGGAGGCGACCGGCTTTCCTGGTATAATCAACGTTGTAAACACTCCAGAAACCAGCGGGAGATCACCATGCGACGTGACGACGAGATTCTTCGATTGAGCCGGGGCCGCTGCACGCGGCGGACGATGCTGCGGGGCGTGGCGGGGGCGGCGGCGGTGGGGGCGGTTTGGCCGCTGGCCGGAACGGGCTTGGCGGCGGATGCCAAGCGGCGGATCAAACAGTCGGTCTGCCTCTGGTGCTACGACGACTATCTGCGGCGGACGAAGACGTCGCTCGATCGGTTTGCGGCGGCGTGCGCGAAGATGGGGCTGCGGTCGATCGAACTGACCACGCCCGACCTATGGCCGACGCTGAAGAAACATGGCCTGATCTGCGCCATGTCGGTCAGCCACGGCATTCCGCGGGGCTTGAACCACGTGGAATATCACGCCGAGTGTCTGGCGGCGCTGCGGAAGAGCATCGATGCCACGGCCGCGGCGGGATTCCCGAACGTGGTCACCCTTTCCGGCAACCGCGCGGGCATGGACGACCAGGAGGGGCTCAAAAACTGTGTTGTCGGCCTGAAGAAGATCGCCGGCTACGCCGAGCGGAAGAAGGTGACCGTCTGCCTGGAGTTGCTCAACTCGATCGACCACCGGGACTACATGGGCGATTCGACGAAGTGGTGCGTCGCCGCGATCCGGCAGACGGGCTCGCCGCGAGTGAAGATTCTCTACGACATCTACCATGCGGCGATGATGAAAGAGGACGTGCTGGCCGACATCCGCAACCACCACGAGGATATCGCCCATTACCACACCGGCGGCGTGCCCGGGCGACACGAAATCGACAAGACGCAGAAGCTGGATTATGCCAAGATCATGCGGGCGATCGTGGCCACGGGCTACGATGGTTACGTCGGCCAGGAGTTCGTTCCCGCGCGGCCGGATGCACTGAAGAGCCTCGAACAGGCCGTGGCGATCTGCGATGTTTGAGGGCGGTGGGCCGCAGACGGGCAAGCCGTCGCCGCTGGCTCCGGGCTAAACAGAGCGTTGGCCCTGTACTCCTCTCGCTCCGCGAGAGGGAGGGGGGTGGCTGCACGCGGGGACTTCGCGCGGAGTGGAAAGAGCACGAAGAGTGCGTGCGGGCTTCACGCGGAGCGTGAAGAGTACGTAGGTCGCCGCGTTTGCTCTCTGCGATGCAACGACGTTCCGGCTGCGCTGAAGTTGCCCATACCCCCACACAGGGCTATAATTCCCATGTTGCCGTGGCGGAAAGAGCCGGTGAGCCCCCTTATGCCGCGCCGGCAAGAAGGTAGACTCTTAGAGACGAGGCCGCCTACGCCGAAAGGCACCGGCCGGGGCCAATCAGTGTTTCACGATGGGATGTTCGTTGGGGTGGCAGTTGGACTGCCACCCCCGGGAAACCCTGCAAATTCAGGGGCGGCAGTACAATTGCCACCCCAACGCCGTAGAAAAGTGATCGGCCCTGGGGCGTCGGCCGCGTTTGCATTGTGTCGTCGGCGGCAATCCGCTAAAATTAGAGGTTTATCTTAGCAAGGAGTCGATTCGGTGCAGATGAACATTTCGGTCCGGCACGGGCACGTCAGCGAAGCGACCCAGGCCGTGGTACGGGAGAAGTTGGAAAAACTGACCCGCCTCTATGATCGCATCAGCGCGATCGAACTCACGGTCAACATGGAGCACCGAGATGCCCCCCTGGTTGACCTGAAGGTATCGGCCAAGAAGCACGACTTTGTGGCTACCGGCCAGGGGGAAAACCTGCTGGCGGCAGTCGAACTGGCGGTCGACCACATGGAACAGCAACTGCGAAAGCACAAAGAGAAGGTGCAAGACCGCCATCGCAACGCCGGGCACCGGGAGGAATAAAAGGAGAAATGATGAGATTTGCCGACTTTATTTGTCGCGACGCCATCATCGCCAAGCTCAACGCCATCGATAAGGAAGGCGCGATTCGCGAGATGGTCCAGGCGCTCTGCAAGGCGGGCAAGGTCGAGAAAGAGGAGTATGAGAGCATCGTCAAGGCGATCCTCAAGCGCGAAGAACTGGGCAGCACCGGCATCGGCCGCGGCGTCGCCGTCCCGCATACCAAGCACCCCAGCGTCGATCGGCTGGTGGGCTCGGTGGCGGTCAGCCCGCAGGGGGTCGATTTCGCCAGCCTCGACGGCGAGGTCGTCCATCTGTTTTTCCTGCTGATTTCGCCCCCCGACCGGCCCGGCGATCACCTGCGGGCGCTGGAGAACATCTCCCGCCAGCTTCGCGACGACACGTTTTGCAAATTCCTCAAGCAGGCCAAGAGCGTGGAGGACATCCAGACCCTATTGAACGAGGCCGACACCAACCAGTTCGGACCGTAACAACCATGTCGGAGTCAATTACTCGCAACGTGGTCGTTACCGACCCGGCGGGCGTGCATATACGGTCGGCGCTGGCGATTGTGCAGACGGTTCAACGCGGCAAGTCGAAGGTGACGATTGCCAAGGGGGAACAGCGGGTCGAAGCCACCGATATATGGCAGATCATGGGGCTCGTGGCTCAACCGGGCGAACGGCTGACGGTCACGGCTACGGGTCCGGACGCCGCCGCGGTGCTGAACGCATTGGAGCCGCTCTTTGCCGGCCGGTTTGGCGACGAAGCCAAGAAACCCGAATAAGCGTCGATGCAAAAATTACAAGGGATTGCCGTCTCGCCCGGCGTGGCCATCGGCGAGGCGTTGGTGATGGACACCGAGGGATTCCGCATCCCTCGGCGTTTCGTGGCGCGCGACGCGGTCGTCGACGAGTTGGAACGGTTGGACAAGGCGATCGCGGCGGCAGCGGCCGAAATTTCCCACCATCGCGAGAGCGTTTCCGCCGAGTTGGGCGAGAAATACGGGGCGATCTTCGAGGCCCATCTGCAAATGCTGCAGGACTCGCGGCTGCGGAGCGAGCTGGAGGAGATGATCCGCCAGCGGCACTACTCGCCCGAATACGCGGTCAGCCGCATCTTGCGGCGCTACGCCCAGGTTTTCCAGCGGCTGGAGACGTCGTACCTGGCCGAGCGGGCCAACGACATTTTCGACATCGAGAAGCGGCTGCTGCGGCACCTGTTGGGCCGTCGCCGGGAGGGCATTTCGAATCTCGCCTCACCGGTGCTCGTGCTGGCGCATAATCTGACGCCCAGCGAAACGTCGAATCTCGACCGCCGCTTCGTGCGCGGCTTCGTCACCGAGATCGGCGGGCCGGGCAGCCACACGGCGATCGTGGCCGAGGCGCTGGAAATCCCGGCCGTCGTCGGCACCGGGCCGTTCTTGACCGAAGTTTCCGGCGGCGAGTTGACGATCATCGATGGCGACAAGGGCCTGGTGATCCTCCAGCCCGACGAGGAGACGCTGGCCAGTTATCGGCACCGGGCCGAGGAGACCCGCATCCAGGCGAGCATGCTGGAGCCGCTCCGCGATTTGCCCGCCGAAACCACCGACGGCGTCCGCATCGAACTGCTGGGCAATATCGAGTTTCCCTACGAGGTCGATCACTGCGTCGATCGCGGGGCGGACGGCGTGGGTTTGTACCGCACCGAGTTCCTCTACCTCGGCGCCGAGGTCGAGCCGACCGAAGAGGTCCATTTCCAGGCGTATTCGCGGGTCGTGCAGGCGATGAAGCAGAAGCCGGTGGTGATTCGCACCTTCGACCTTGGGGCCGACAAGATGCCGAACATGGCCCGGCCTGACGACGAGCGGAATCCGTGCCTGGGGCTGCGGAGCATCCGGTTGGCGCTCCGCAATCTGCCGCTGTTTCGCACGCAGTTGCGGGCGGCGCTGCGGGCCACGGCGCTGGGCAACATCTACATCATGTTCCCGCTGGTCTCCACGCTGCTCGAACTGCGGCAGGCGAAAATGGTGCTGGCCGACGTGATGGAAGACTTGCAGGAACACAACATCCCCTTCAACCGCAACGTGCCGGTGGGGATGATGGTCGAGACGCCCGCCGCCGCGATGATGATCGACCACTTCGTCGAGGAGGTCGATTTCTTGAGCATCGGCACGAACGATTTGGTGCAGTACACGCTGGCCGTCGATCGCAGCAACAAGGACGTCGTCGGCCTGTACAATCCGGCCGATCCGGCGGTGCTGAAGTTGATCGCCATGTCGATCGAGGCGGCCGACCGCAAGGGCGTGCCGATCAGCATGTGCGGGCAGATGAGCGGCAGCCCGTTGTACACGATGCTGTTGTTGGGCATGGGCTTGCGGCGGTTCAGCGTAAGCCCCAGTTCGATTCCCGAGGTGAAGAATCTTTGCCGCAGCGTGTCGTTAGCCGAATGTCAGGCCATCGCCGCCCGCGTCATGTTGCTGGAAAATGCCCGGGACGTGAGAAGCTATCTCAAGGAAGAAGTGAAGAAACACGTTCGAGAGATTGTCGAATAACCGAGATTTTTTGGGTTTCCCGCCGACAACGGCAGTGGCGGGAGAAGTCGGACTAATGGTTCGATTACGAGTACGCGTTCGTTTTTCCAAGCAGGGAGACCTGCGGTTGATTGGGCACCGCGACTTGATGCGGTGTCTGGAGCGATTGTTCCGCCGCGGCGGGCTGCCGCTGAGCTTCAGCGAGGGGTTTCATCCGAAACCGCGGATGAGCTTTCCCCTGGCCTTGGCGGTTGGAATCGAGGGGGACGACGAGGTGATGGAATTGGAGTTGGCCGAAACGACCACCGCCGCCGGAAAAGGGGACAGTCCCCATTTGCCGGAACGGCCCGAAGGGTGCTTCGCACAAATGGGGACTGTCCCCTTTTCCGGTGCGGAGTTGCTGCGGCGATTGGCGCCGCACGCCCCGCCAGGGCTGGCGTTCCGCGTGGTGGAGGTGCTGCCCGAAGGGAGCAAGAAGGCCAGCGTCCGCAGCATCACCTACGAAGCCCCGATTCCCGCGCCCGAGCAGGCCGGCGTGTGCGAGCGGATCGAGCGTCTTTTGGCCGCCGCGTCGTGGCCGATCGAGCGCGGCCGCGGGCGTGCGGCGATCGACCTGCGTCCGCTCCTCTCGGAGTTGGCGTTCGATCGCGGCGTGCTGAAGATGCGGCTTCGCATCGACAGCCGCGGCAGCGTCGGCCCGCGCGAGGTTTTGGCGGCGTTGGGTTTAACCGGCATCGAGCGGCAAGGATCGCATCTGCGCCGCACCGGCGTGGAGATCTCCGCATGAACCGCCTCCGCCGCCATCCCAGCCGCGCCCGCGCCCCCAGCCAGTGGAACTGTGGCACGGGCTTCCAGCCCGTGAAGAAAACACGGCCAACCTGGCCGCGCCACGCGAACGAATGCGTGCTTGTCGGTATTGCCGAACAAGAAAGCAACCAGATGAAACAGGAAATGTTGATCAACGTTGCGCAGCCGGAAGAATGTCGGATCGCCATCGTTGAAGACGGAGCCCTCGAAGAACTGTATGTGGAAAGGGCTGGACAAGACAACTACGTAGGGAACATTTACAAAGGCGTGATCGTCAACCTGGAGCCGAGCATCCAGGCGGCGTTCGTCGATTTCGGCGTGGGGCGGAACGGCTTCCTGCACGTCAGCGACGTGGAGTTGCAATACTTCCGCCAGGGCGGTTTCGATCCGGCGAAATCGATGGGCCCCTCCGGCCCGCGCCGTCTGCCGCAACGCAACGCGGAGTCGGACGTCGGCGATGAATTCGACGAAGTGCCCGGCAATGGACACGGCAACGGGCACGATCGGCCGCGAAATCCTCGCTTCGGCGGCCGGCCGCGGTTCAAGCCGCCCATCCAGGAGATCTTCCGCCGCGGCGACGAAGTGCTCGTGCAGGTGATCAAGGAGGGGATCGGCACCAAGGGGCCGACGCTCTCGACCTACATCAGCATCCCCGGTCGTTATCTCGTGCTCATGCCCGCGCTGGGCCGCGTCGGCGTTTCGCGGAAGATCGAGGACGAGACGGTCCGCCGCCGCCTGCGCGACATAATGCTCGAGCTGAACCCGCCCAAGGGCGTCGGTTTCATCGTCCGCACCGCCGGGTCCGACCGCACCAAGCGCGAGCTCTCCCGCGACATGGCCTACCTGCTCCGCCTCTGGAAGGTGATCGCGCGGCGAATCAAGAAGCTCCCCGCTCCCGTGGGCATCTACGAAGAGAGCGACATGATCATCCGCACGATCCGCGACATCGTCACCGCGGACGTCGACGCCATTTACATCGACGAGCCGAAGGCGCACGAGCGGGCCAAGGAGTTCCTGCAACTGGTGATGCCCCGCTACGTCCACCGCCTGCAAATGTTCGAGGGCAAAGAGCCGCTTTTCCGCAAGTACCTTCTCGATGAGGAAATCGCCAAGATCCACCGCCGCCGCGTTCCCTTGAGGTCGGGCGGATCGATCGTGATCGACCAAACCGAGGCCCTGGTGGCCATTGACGTCAATAGCGGCAGCTTCCGCGCCGAGGGAGACGCCGAGGAGAGCGCCTACCAGATGAACCTGCACGCGGCCAAGGAGATCGCCCGGCAAATCCGGCTGCGCGATCTGGGCGGCGTGATCGTCAACGACTTTATCGACATGCGGAAGGAGAAGCACCGTCACGGCGTCGAGCGGGCGTTGCGCGATTTCATGAAGCGCGATCGCGCCCGCACGAAAATCCTCCGCACCAGCCCCTTCGGCCTGATCGAAATGACCCGGCAACGCATCCGCACCAATCCGAAGCGCAGTGCCTACATGGAATGCCCGAGTTGCGGCGGGTCGGCGGTCGTAAAAACGCCGGAGAGCATGGCGATCGACGTCGTCCGCCTGCTAATTCTCGCCAGCCAGCGCGAGCCGATCGTCAAAGTGACGCTGCGCGTGTCGGACGAAGTGGCCGATTTCCTCAATAATCGCAAGCGGCACGAGTTGGCCCGGCTCGAAGAGGAGGGCGAGATGGCGATCCAAGTCATCGGCGTCGAAGGCGCCGCGCCGGAACATCTGGTGATGGAATGCCGCGATGCCGAGAATCGGGAAGTGAAGTTTCCATAAGGTTTCCTGGAACAAAGGGCTGGCGGTGTGAGCGCGCATCGTAGAAGCGGCATCCCGCCGCTTAACCGGATCGAGCATCGCGACGCCGTGCCGGGTGTGGGCGCACCCACGGACAATGCGGCGGGACGCCGCATCTACGATTGTCCGCGAGAATTTGGCTACTTCCGTCCGGAGGACGCCGTCGGAAACGTAAGCGGCAATTTGCCGCATTGGCGCCAGGAGGGCGTAACGTATTTTGTCACGTTCCGTCTGGCGGACGCCTTGCCGCAAGTCAAATTGCAGGGGTGGCTACGTGAACGGGATGTGTGGCTGGCCAGCCATCCAAGGCCATGGGACGCCCGCACATCCACCGCCTACCATAAGCGGTTCACCGCACGAATCGAAAAGTGGTTGGATGCTGGATACGGCTCTTGCGCGCTCGCCCTGAACTTCGTGTTATCGTGGCTAATGCGCTGCCCTATTTTAATGGCTCGCGTTACGAACTTGATGCATGGGTCGTCATGCCCAATCACGTTCATGCCGTCGTAACGCCGTTGGCGGCCAATGGCCTATCGGCCGTCTTGCACACATGGAAATCGTTCACTGCTCACGCAATTGGCAGACTTCTTCCCGGTTGGCATGGTCCCTTCTGGCAAAAAGAGTCCTTCGATCACATTGTGCGCGGACCTGATCATCTGGAACGTTTTCGTTTATATATTGCCAACAATCCTCGCGGGTTGCCGGCGGACGCTTATACGCTTTGTTGCACGGTAAGTGAGCGGAAATGAGAACGACGGAAATGGCGCCCGTAGACGCGGCGTCCCGCCGCGTTGGTTGGGGAGGCTCTGGTCCCGAGCCGCAGCACAAAGCGGCGAGACGCCGCTTCTACGATCACCAAGCCGCAGACGACTGGGGACTGGGGAGGGTGCTCACTTGGTTGTGGACAACTGCCGACACAAACCAACGCCCAGGTTCCTGGATTCCTTCGGATGTCGCTAAGGGGGAACTTATGAACGGAAACCCTCAGTTCTCACTGAAGCAACTGTTCCTTGCCATCGCGTTGCTGGCGGCAGGTCTGGGCACCGGGAAGTGGTGCTACATTAGGTACGTCGATCGCATCCGTCCCGTAACCAGGGATTGGGAACTTCAGCTTTACGTTGGCAATCGAGTGTCGTTGAAAGGCCGGTTCCAATACGTTGGAGGCAGTTCTCCGTTTCAGATTGTGTGGTTCGGAGAGTGGCCGACTCCAATCGCTGTTCAATGCGATTGTGCTGACGGGTCGGCTTTGCCGGAGATCGAGGACGGCGCACCGGTCGCTGTAACGGGAAGGCTGGCAACTCCACCCGGTGGAGCGGAGTTTCCAGTGCCCGTCACGCGCCGTGATTGGCACAACGGGTACTTAGTGTACGATGGAAGGAGGACTCCAACCTCTCAATCCACCCCCTACTTCATTACGGCAGAAGAAGTGCGGCAAATCTCAGAATGAAGTGATCCCAAGACAATCGGTATTGGAAGGTCTGAACTTCGGGGAGGAATCATGGCAGCCTATATCGTTTTTTTCCGCGAAAACACCCGCGATGCAGCGGAGTATGAGATCTACTCCCAGGATGTCGGCGGCACTCTGGCCGGACATCCGGTTTCGGCGCTGGTGGTCTACGGGCGACAGGAGGTGCTCGAAGGTCCGGAGATGGAAGGCGTCGTTATCTTGAAGTTCCCCTCCTTTGCCGAGGCGAAGGCTTGGTACGATAGCCCCGCCTACCGCAAAGTCCGCGAGCACCGTTTTCGCAGCGCGGATTATCGCGCGGTGATCGTCGAGGGTACATGAGACCACGATGTAGGGTGGGGCTCGCTGCAATCGACCCCATACGAACCAACTTAAGCGGCCGTGTAGTCCAGAAGTTCAGGATTTTCAAGGAGTTGGAACAAACTGGGGCGTTTTCTGCGGCGAGTGATGCGGGCGGTTTTGGCAACGGCGGCTGCCAATTGACCGAGAAGATCACGCAGACGTTCGTCATCGTCCAAGACGGCGAGCAAGAGAACGATCCAATCGCGGACGATGGCGGCGGCCTTGCGCAAGCTACGCCGAACATCATGCCACGCCGCGCTCAAGAGAATCCAATGTTGTACGACCACTCCAATCAGTTTTGCATACAGCACTGCCAGTTGACGTTGCGGCGAGGCGCCCGCTTCCAACTCCGCCACGTGATTGTGCGACTTCCACAGCTTGAACAACAGTTCGATTTGCCAGCGGGCACGATACAATACCACCACTTCCTTCCACGTCAGCAACTCCTCGCCGCAGTTCATGACAAAGATCGTCCATCCTTGAAGTTCCAGGTATTCTTGCGACGGCTCTCGGCCGTGGTTGCGGGCATTCTCGCGGACTCGTTGACGCCGCCGCGCGGCCACTTCCTCCGGCATGCGCACCGCAATCAATCGGCAGGCAATCCGATCCTTCTCGCCCAACAAGATCGCAATGTCCAGCAAGCCGTTTCCGCCGTGCTCCCGCAAAAAGGCCGGCAAATCAAGGCTTTTTCCCGCCGCGTCGAAAACTTTTGTGCCGTGCTGCAAACGCGAAATCCAATAGGCGTCCGCTTCGCCCGCCCGACGAAACCGTTCCAACGAAAAATAGCCCAGGTCGAATACGGACAACGAGCCGGCGGGAGGCAGAGCTTCCGCGATTTCGCTCTTGGCGTCGCTGGCGCGGCCGGAGGTGATCTGCCATCCGAGGAGTTGGCCCCTCAGCAGGCTCCACAAGACTTGGATTTTCATGGCCGCCAGGGCAGCGTTTTCCGAGCCGCCGCAACTTGGGAATCGCTCGGCGAATTCGTCCGGCAGCGTCAAGGTGGTGCTGTCGCCGATGCGAACGTCCGAAAACTTTTGCAGCAGAGCCGCAGTCGAAGCTTGTCCGGCCAATGCTTGAGAGACGGCTTGTTGAAGGACTGCTTCGAGAAACGACACCAGTTCGTCGCTGAAGCGATGGTCAATGGCCTCCTTGGTCACGTGAACTCCCGCTTTGGCGGCCATTGCCTGAAAATCGCGGTTCTTGGCGGCGGGCCGCATCAGGACCGTCAGCACGAGGGTTCTTGCCAGCGACGCGCCGGAGAACCTGCGTTGCCGTTGCACACAACGGGTGGCACGCGCCAAATCGTCGATGGATGTTCCAAACACCGCTTGCACGGCCGCCGCAACTTCCGCTACGATTCGCATGGGGAAGCTCCTTCTTCCAGCTTGTTGGGATGTAACACCCGCTGGTTTAAGGACTTCCCTGTTTTGTTGAAAGACCAAAACCCTTAAGTTGGTTCGTATGGGGCTCGCTGCAATCGACCCACCCTACGGAGCCGTACGACCGATTTCACCCGTGACCCCTTGTTCCACTGCGCCTCGATCTGCTAAACTTAGTGGTTTCTCAAAAGCACGCGATCAGTTATCAGGATATTGTCATGTACGCGATCATTTCGGAAGGTGGACGGCAGTTCAAAGTCGAAGAGGGGCAGGAGTTTGATATCGATTACCGCGACCTGGCCGCTGGCGAGCAGGTCACGTTCGATCGCGTATTGGCCTACCGGAATGATGCTGAATTCAAGGTCGGGCAGCCGACGCTCGCAGGGGCCAGCGTCACTGCCGAGGTCCTCTCGGTCGCTCAAGGCCCGAAGCTGGTCATCCAGAAGGCACGGCGACGAAAGAACTATCGCCGCAAGACGGGCCATCGCCAACTCTACACCCGCGTGAAGATCAACAAGATCAACGTCGGCTGACCGATCGCAACACTGCAGAATCAGCGCGATTCTCGCTTTTGATCGGCGCATCTTATTGCCAGCGATAGCCTTGCGCAAATTTTGCAGGCAAAAATTGCTGCGCTGTCGAATCCGGCGTTGCCCTGCGCTCCTCTGGTGAGATGGGAAATATGGGACAGCGGCAGCCACGTCGCCTCAGTGGCTGGCACACCGCCCAGGTGTGGTGTTTTCAGTCTTTCTTGGATTGATTGAACCGAGGAGTCTGGTTAGAATCTACTTATCGAACGCCCCGCCTCGAAAACGTCCCGCCTACGGAAACGTCCCAGTTCTGAACCCTAGGCACGCAGTGTAACGTAAGGCAAGTAGCGAGGTCATTTTTTATGGTGCCAGCCGAGTTGTTATTGGAGCCGATGCAAGCCCCGACAATCGTGGTGGGGCGCGCGGCCGCTCTTCCCTCTTCGCCCTCGGCGCCGCCGCATCAGCGGTTGCTGTCGTTGGACTTCCTCCGCGGCTTCACGATGTTCTGGATCATCGGCGGCAGCGAACTGGTGGTGGCTGTCGTCGCTTGCATCTATCCTCCGCTGGCCGATTCGATCCAGTCGCAACTGACGCACACCCGCTGGCACGGCTTTACCGCGTATGACTTTATCATGCCGTTGTTTCTCTTCGTGGTGGGGGCGTCGATGCCTCTGGCGTTTGCCAAGCGAACCGAGCCTGGTCAATCGCTACGGCCGGTCTACGGGCGCATTGCCCGCCGCGTGGCGTTGCTCTGGTGCTGCGGCATCGTCTTTCAGTATCTGAAACAACTGGCCGACGGCGATCCTTTGTCTCTGGAATTGTTCAGCAATACTCTGCAAGCCATCGCGGTGGGTTATCTGGTCACGTCGCTGGCGCTGTTGCACTTGCGTTTGCCCGCCCAAATCGTCTTGCTGGTTACGCTGATCGTGGGCTACTTGGCATTGCTGCTGTTTACTCCATTTGGCGGGTATCCTGGCGGTACGCTGGAGCGAGAGGCGAACCTCGCCTGGCACGTCGATGTGAACCTGCTGGGCTGCTTCCGGCGAGACCACCACTTCACTTGGGTGATTTCGACCCTTGGATTTTCCGCGTCCGTCCTGTTGGGAGCGATGGCCGGGCACGTGCTGCGAGCGCGACTGGCCGTGCCGCGCCGGCTCCTCTACCTTGTGCTGCTTGGCGTGGGCTGCGGGACAATTGGATGGTTGTGGAGCTACTCGCTTCCCTTGAACCGCCATCTGTGGACCAGTTCTCTGATCCTCTGGGCCGGTGGGTGGAGTTTTCTGCTGCTGGCCTTGTTCCATGTAGTCATCGATGTTGCCAGGGTTCGCGGGTGGGCCTATCCGTTCTTGGTGATCGGAGGCAATGCCCTGTTGGCCTACATGTTCGACGCCTTTTTCTACTGGGAGATCAAGGCTTTCTCGGCATTGATCTTGCCGGCCGGATACTCGACGCCCTACACGGATTTGCTGGTGCCGACGTGTGAGGTTGGGCTGGTTTGGCTGATTCTATGGTGGGCCTATCGCCAACGGCTGTTTCTGCGGGCGTGACGCCAGGACCGGCCGGTCGTTCAAGAGGGGATCCTTGTTGGGGTGGCAGTTGCGCCGCCGCCCCGGAGCATCCTGCCAATTCAAGGGGTGGCCGTGCAACCACCACCCCAACGCCGCGGCCTGGGCAAAAAAAACCGGCCGTATTGCTTCGGACCTTCCCAAAAGAACTGCAAGGGTATATACTGACTGCTGGCGATAATAGTGAAAGGATTCTGCCGCCGGAAAAGAAACATCCGTCTTCTACGGGCAGTCCTTTGGAGTCTCCGCCGTGAGCGGCCAGTTTGTGTTTGACGACGTGGTGAATGCGTCCACAACGCGGCGTCGCTTTTTGCAGACGCTAGCGGCCGGGCTGGGCGCCTCGGTCTTGCTTGGCCGATCGGCCAGCGGCATGTCGATCAGCCAGCCGCGAAAGCCGTCGAAACGCCTTCCCACCGCGTTGATCTATGACGAGATGAGCCGGTGTCACGTTTCGATGAAGCCCAGGGTCGAGTGCCCGGAGCGATACGATGCCGTGCTGGAGGCGCTGAAAAAGAGCGGCTGCTTCCCGTCGCTGAAGACCTATCGGGCGCGACCGGCGACGGATGAGGAGATTCTGGCGTGTCATTCGGCCAAGTATCTGGCGGAGGTGCGGCGCGAGATCGAGTCGGGGGCGCGACGGCTTAGCACGGGCGACACCTGGGTCTGCCCGAAGTCGCTGACGGCGGCGGACTATGCCTGCGGGGCGGCGTGCGTGGGCGTCGACGCGGTGCTCAGCGGCAAGGCCAGCAACGCTTTCTGTTTGGTGCGGCCGCCGGGACATCACGCCGCGACCGATCGCGGCATGGGGTTCTGCGTTTTCAACAACGCCGCCGTTGCCGCCCGCTATGCCCAGCGGAAGCGGCGGGTGGGCAAGGTGCTGATTGTCGATTGGGACGTGCATCACGGGAACGGCACGCAACAGATTTTCTACGACGACGACTCGGTATTCTACTTCAGCACGCATCAGTCGCCGTGGTATCCCGGCACCGGCAGCGCGAGCGAGACGGGGCACGGCAAAGGGCTGGGCACGACGTTGAATTGCCCGATGAAACGCGGCGCCGGCCGCAAGGAATTCATCGCGGCGTTTCGCGACAAGTTGGCGCCGGCCGTTAGCCGCTTCAAGCCGGAACTGATCATCCTCTCGGCCGGCTTCGACGCCCGGCACGGCGATCCGTTGGGCCGGCTCGAATTGACCGACAGGGATTTTCGCGATCTGACGAGTCTGGTCTTGGAAATGGCCAAGTCGAACGCCAAGGGGCGGGTGGTCTCGATTCTCGAAGGCGGTTACAACCTGACCGGTCTCGGCCGGGCCGCCGCCGCGCACGTCGGGCGGTTGGTGCAGGGTTAGACCGCGTTGCTCGCCACATCGGAAAGACGGGCGACGCCTTGTTCAGTGGGGCAGACATTCCTGTCTGCCAGATGCGCCGCCCCTTCCGCGGCAGACAGGAATGTCTGCCCCACCTTGGATAGAAATGCGGGTTAGCGGGCGTTCGGTGACAACGGGGATTATTCGTCTCGGGGCACCAAGGGCAATTCGACGATGATGGAAGTGCCGCGATCGGGCGCGGACTCGATGATGGTAGCGCCGCCCAGCAACCTGGCCCGCTCACGGATTCCCTCCAGCCCGAAGTGATCGTCCCTGACCGCGGCAGGATTGAAGCCGACTCCCCAGTCCTGGACTTTAATGCGCAGCGCGTTATTGAACTGCACGACCTCGACCCGCACTCTGTCGCTCTTGCTGTGCCGGCAGGAATTCGTCAGCGCCTCCTGAACTATGCGATAGGCGGCGTTTTCGAGGATGGGGACGAGCCGGTTGAACGAGACGTCGCCGCAGAATTCGATCTTCAGGTCGTATTGCAGCCGCTGCTCGTTCACCAGATGGGCAACGGCCGCCACGATGCCGGATTCGTCGAGGATCGGCGGGCGAACGCCGCTGATCAGCCGCCGGGTCTCGAAGTGGGCCTGACGCAGCATGGTGACCGCGGCGTCATAGGCTTTGGCCGCCTCTTGCGGTTTTGCCTGCTTCTGATGCCAATAGGTTTCGATCTGCATCAGCGCCCCGGCCAACTGCTGCGCGAGCTCGTCGTGGATTTCGTAGGCGATCAACTGCCGTTCGTGGTCGCTGGAGCGGAGCAGGTGCTTGAGCGTGCGATGCTCTTTCTGCAATGCTTGCTCCGCCCGCTTGCGTTCGGAAACATCGCGGATAATCGCCATTGCCCCCGTCGGGCGTCCTTGGGCGTCCCGGCTGATCACGGACGACAGCTCGACCGGCACGGTGGCGCCGTCCCTGCGAAGCACCGTATACTCCGTTTCCCCGCGTTTTCCTGTTTTGAGCAGGTTGGCATAATTTGCCATCAAACGAGGGCGGTCGGCTTCGATGACGTACTCGTACGTGTCTTGGCCGACCAACTCCTCCTGTTCTGGAATCCCCAGCAGCTTCCAGGTCTGCTTCGAGACGAACCGGGTCTTCCCGCTCAGGTCGGAAGTGACGATCGAATCGGGGCAGATGTCGACCAAGCCGCGGTACTTCTCTTCGCTCTGTCGAAGCGTCTCCTCGTACTGCTTGCGTTCGGAAATATCGCGGACCACCGCGAGGATTGCCCAAGGTTGTTGCTCGGTATTGGGGCCGGCGGCGGAGGAGATATCGACCGGGAACGTCGTGCCGTCTTTGCGTCGCGCCGTATACTCGGTGTTCTTGCGTATTCGCGTCTTCATCAGGTTGGGAATATTCGCAGCCAGCCGCGGCCGGTCGCTCTCGACGACGAACTCGAACACGCTTCTGCCGACCAGGTCCTCTTGCTCCGAGCAGCCGAGAAACTCCCAGGTACGATGGGAGGCGAAGAGAACGTTGCCCTTGACGTCCGCGATAATGATGGCGTCGGGCGACGCTTCCACGAGGCCCTTGTATTTCTGCTCGCTGTGCCGCAGCGCCTCCTCGGCCTTCTTGCGATCGGTGATATCGCGGCACAATGAGATGATGCGGCTGCCCTGTTTGTCCTTGATGACCCTGGCGTTGATCTCTATGGGTATGAAGCCTCCGCCGGGAACAACGTAATCGATCTCCAGTTGTCGAACGGTTCCGGTTTTCAGGCACTTGGCGACTTCGCGGGCGTTGCGTTCGGCGTCGTGCGGCGCGGTCCACTCGACAACGGATCTTCCCATGATCTCGGCCAGAGTGCGATGGCCCGTCAGCCGCACATATTCTCGATTGGCATCGACGACTTTGCCTTCCTCGTCGAGAATCAAGTATCCCGTGCCGGTAGTTTCGACCAGGAGGCGATACTTCGCCTCGCTTTCGGCCAGTTGGTCGTAGGTGGTTTGAAGCTCGGCGTGACTTCGCTGCAAGGCCCTGTTGGCTTCGGCCAGTTGGGCCGTCCGCTCTTCGACTCGTGTTTCCAGTACGTCGCGGGCTTGTTTCAGGGCGGCCTCAGCCCGTTTGCGCGGTGATGTTGCGGGCGACGCCCATCACAGCGGTGATCGTTCCGGACTGGTCGCGCAGCGGCATCAGCCGGGTATTGAGCCAGATTTCGTCGGGACCGAAATGATACATCCCGTCCTCATCATAGACCGTGCCCGTCTCGAAGACGCCGGCGATGTTTTCCAGGTGTCTCTTGACTTTGTCCGGCGGAAACAACTGCTCCTGCCGCAGGCCGACAAGGTTATCGGCGTCGCATCGAATGCCCGATGCCGCGCTCGGATTGGCGTAAAGGACGTCGCCCGAGCGGTTGAGGATGAAGATTATGTCGGTGGTCGAGTCGGTGAGCGCACGATAGTGCTGTTCGCTTTGCTGCAGTTCCCTTTCCAGGCGTTTCTGTTCGGTGACGTCGGAAATGATGGAGACGAATCCGACGATCTGCCCCCGCGAGTTTCGTCGGTAATTCCAGTCGATGCGAACGTCGTAGACCTCTCCGTTCTTTCTGACGTTCCTGGAGAAGTAGGGAGAAGGAACCGGCTGGTCCGCCGCGAGGGATCGCAGGCGCGCCGCCTCCGCGCCCTTCTCCGACACCCGCTCCATCCGGTCCCAAACATGCGTGCCCAGCAACTCGTCCGCCGCGTATCCGGTGACTGCTTCTTGCGCCGCGTTGACAAGAATGATGCGGCCCTCCGTATCACAGACGTGAATTCCGAGCGGGACCACTTCGAGAAGCTGCGACTGGTCCGCCGCCTCCAGCGCGGCAACTCGTTGCCGGAGCTGCGCAAGTTCTTCCAGGAGTTGGTCGCGGGTCTTCTCGGAGTCTCGCATTGCATCGCTCTCCACAGGGGAATCGCGGGGACGGCCTCGCGCAACCCCGGTCCTTCTTAAACATTCATCGCGGCCATGCGTTGTGCCCTTTGGGCGACCAGGCGGCGCAATTCCGGCGGCTCGATCACTTCGGCCTGGTCGCCGTAGCCGAGAATCCACCACGAAATCTCGTTCAAGCCGGAAACGGTGACGTGAAAATCGAGCGTGCCGTCGTCGCGCCGCGCCAGCCGTTGCGTCTTGTGCCAGTTGACTTCGGCCACGTTCTGGGCCACCAGTTGGCTGAAACGGACAAGCACGTCGCTGTCGCGCCCTTTCTCTGGAATCATGTGCCACGCATTGCCGAGATAGCGTTCGATCGAAAAGCCGCGGGGAATCTGGAAATGGTCGTCCAGCGTCTTCATCTCCAAAATGCGGCCGAGATGAAAGGTCCGCTTCGCACGGTGTAGCGACGATCGCCCGATGACGTACCAGCTTCGACGGCTGAAGAACATGCGGTAGGGACTCAGGCGGGTGACGATCTGCTCCCGTTCCGCAAGACTATCGTAACGGATGCGCACAGCGCGGCGGTTGACGATCGCGTCGAGCAGTTGCTCGTAAATGGGTTTGCAGCCTGCAAGCGGATTGATCGGCGGCGGCTGGATGCGGATCGTCGAGACGACGTCGCGGAGTTGTTCCCGCAGCCGCGAGGGCAGGCTGCTTTCCAGCTTGACGGCCGCGCTGCGCGGGACCGAGAAAAGGGAGTCCGCCGCCGTTGCCCAATTCGTGACACAACACGACCAAGGACAACGCCTCTTCCGGCGTGAAGTTGGTGGGCGGAAGCAGACACGAGCCGGGAATGCAATAATGCTGCTGCCGTTCGTCAAACGCCAGCGGAATGCCCGACTGCCGCAATACCTCCAGGTCGCGAAAGATCGTGCGGCGGCTGACGCCGCATTCCAGGGCTAGCGACTCAGTGTTGTACCCCCTTCCAACCTGAAGCAGACCAATCCGTTGCAGTAGACGATGGATTCTCGCCAGATTCATGGCTACTGCCTTTTTCTACCGCGTTCCAGCCGGCGGGCAACACCAGTCGATCGACGGCTCGCGCAACCCCGGATCGGTTGGCCGACGGCTTCCAGCCGCTCGTACCATCACGGTCATCCGCGCCGCCCTTTGGTCTGTCGTACCCCGTTGGTGCGACGTTGCCCGTTGGGGCAAATCCGCCTGTTGGGGCGACAGTTGTACTGTCGCCTTTACCCGCCGCCGCCGGCCGAATGGCGGGCTCCGGCGCAATCGCCGGCTCGGGCTTCGGGCCCGGCGAGGCCGGTTCGGGCGGAAACTCCGGGGACGGAGGCGAAATCGGCTCGGGTTTCGGCGGGGTCGCCGTAGGGGCACCCTGCTTGTTCGCTCCGCCACTCTGGAATAGCTCGCCCCCCTTGAACGACTCCCCGCCCTTGCAGCCTTCGCCGCCCGCGTTTTGCTCAATCGGCCCGCGGCTGATCACCTTCGGCTGCGTAAAGCCGTAATCGAGGTACGTGGAAGCCGCGCGGGCACGGGAGCGGCGGCGGGCGTCGAAGTACGCCTTTCCGGGCCACGGCCCCTCGGCCAAGTATACCCCATTATATTCAAGCAACGAGCCCTTGCGGAAGTGGACCTGGGCGATCGACTTGTTGTAATCGACCACAGCCCGATAGTAGTCGGCCTCGGCCTGCGAGAACTCTTGTTGCGCCCGCAACAGATCGTTGAGGATGGGGGTCCCCTCTTCGGTCTCCGCAATGCCTCCCTGGTAGAGCACCTCGTCGGTGCGCAACTGGTCCTCGGCGGCTTTGCGGCGATTGAAACGGGTCTGTGTTAGCACGTAGTTGGTCTCCAGGTCGCGGACGGCGAACGCCAATTGGTGGGAGAGTTCGAGTTCACCTTCCTGCAACTTGACCTGCTCTTTCGTCAAATCGAGTTGGGCATTCCGCACGGCCGCCATTTCGCGGCGGAATCCCAGGTTGATCTGCCCTTGCAGTCCGAGTTGCCATTCCTGATAAGTGCCGTCCATCAAGGTGCGATAGGCGTTCGAGTCGTCGGCAACGTTGGGATTGAATGAATCCGGACCGTCCAGGCGGTTGCCCAGCCCGAGCCAACGATATTGGCCGACCGCATCGAGTCTCGGCAGGAGGAAATTTTTCTCCGCGATCAAGCTCAGTTCCCGCTGCTTGACGATCCACTTCTGTTGCCGCAATTCCGGGCTGCGCACCAGACCCTCGGCGAGTACATCGCACCACTCGAAAGCAACCTTGGCGGTGGTGGCTTCATCCTTGGGACGGATCAGCCGGCCGTCGGTGGCCGCCAAGCCCAGCAGGTATCGCAGCTTCGACTCGGTCACGTACAGGTCGTTGAGCGCCTGCTCGGCGGCGGTGCGGTAGATGTAATACTGATTGCGGGTCGAGGCCTCGGCGGCCGCGCTGCCGCGTTTGGCGCCGTGAGTATACAGGTTGTAGGTCTTCCGCCACATGTTCAAGGCGTCGTCGCGTCCCCGTCTGGCCGTGCCGAATCGCTGGTAATCGAAATACAACTCCCAGTAGGCCACTTCCACGTCGCTGACGAGGTTCCGCACGCTTGCTTCGAAATTGGTGAGGGCGATGTCGGTGTTGATTCGCGCCAGCATGACGCCGTTGAGCACGCCGGGGGTGGCCCCCGGTCCGGCGATGCGATTGAATTGGGTGCCGGCCCCTTGCAGCAACGGTTGCCGCATCTCGGCCACGAGCTTGACGTTCCAGTCAGCCGTATACAACTGGGTGGGGTTGTTGGTCTTGGCGTAGGCGATGGTGTGCGTCAAGGCGAACGTTCCGCCGGTCGCCTCTGTCTTTTGCAACCGTGCTTGGAACGTGCCCAGATCGGCCAGGTTCACGCTGGGGAAGAGAGGAGAATATATCACGTTCACGTTTTGGGGCGTGTCCTGCTTCTCCCACGTCAAACTGGTCTGCAATTGTGCGTCGAACGCCGACAGCGCCGCTTCGGTGCCCGTGCGAGGGTTGCTCTCGACCAAGGCTGGATCGTAGATGGTCGGCGCCAACTCCGGGTTGCGGAGGAGGAAATCCGGCGGCCCCTGAACCTGCCCGCCGATGTTCCGCATCACCTTATTGTTCTTCAGCGCATACTCCATGGCTTGTTCGAGCGTAAGCTCCCAGAAGTTCTTGGGATCTTGATTGTCCAGCGAGAAGGGCCGTATGGCATTGGACACGTCGGGAAGCCGGTCGGCGTTGACGTCGGGGACCTCGATGTCGAGGGCCTGACCTTTCCAATACGTCAGGTCGTTATCGACGTTTTTCAGGTAGAAGGGCTCTTGCGGGCGACATCCCGCCAAAACGGCGAGAACGGCCGCCAAGAAAGCGACAATATGGGGGGGTTGCCGACTCATAGACCTGCGTTCCTGTTCGGTTTGCCTGTCGGTGGGCCAGACATTTCTGCCGGGCCCGGCGGGGCAGACGCGAATGTCCGTCCCACCCGTCTCGCCATCCCCCCGCCGATGCCTGCCAGGAGACGGCGCAATCTGCGCGTGACCCCAGACGGAGCAATCGGCAAACTTGTTATCGGCAGCGCAACCGTTAGACTTTGACCGATCTACATGATCGGCAAAGCCATTTCACACCTCCCATGTACCCCTCTTTACCGTCGCGGTGCCAAAGGCCGCAATCTGCCGCGAAAAAGAGAATCTGGGCGCTTTCCGAGGCGGACCGCTCGTCTCACGTCATGGTCGTCAGCTTGACAGCAGATTCGTTCTTTTGTATTCTAATTGTCTACAGATGAAACTGAGGTGAACCATGTCCAAGACGGTGACGCTTCGACTGAGCGATGACGTGTATCAACTGTTTCGCCAATCGGCTGAAAGCGACAACCGGCCGTTATCGAACTTCATTGAAACGGCAACAAGACGCTTCATCGAGCAAAGCGAACTGGCGGACGAGTCGGAAATGGCGGAAATCCGCGGCAACGCGGCGTTGAATCGCAGTATTCGTCGCGGGCAGGCGGACTCTCGCGGCAAACGAGGCCACTTCGTTGACTGACTAATCGAGCGGCACGAGTTTCGGCGTCGGCGCCTTGCGGCCGTAGACTCGGCCGTGCTGGGCGACCAACTCGTGGAACGTGAGCCGCAGAAAGTCGTAGAGCGCGGGGGACGGGTCGAGCGAGAGCCAGCGATCCAGGAGGGCCTCGATGTGGGCGTCGTACTGCTTTTGCGACGAGCCGTGGGCGAAGCAGCGGCCGCCCAGGCGGCGAACGTCGCCGTCGAAGTCGGGCCCAATGTGCCAGAGCTCGTGCAACACCGTGGTTAGCTTCTCCCGCAGCGGCAGATCGAGAAATCGCGGCAGATAGAACGTGAGAATGTAGAGCATCTCGCGGCCGTCGGGATCGTAAAGCCGCTGGATGCCCCAGCGGCGCTTGCGGCGGAAGGTGTGCATCCGCCCTCCGGCGAATCGCAGCGGCGTGAGCGTCGCGAACATCCCCTCCTTGCCGGCACGGCGGGTTTGCGAGAAACTCACCGCTACGCGCGACATGTCGACGTGGCGGAGTTGTTCGAGCCGGGCGACCATGTCGTCGCAGAGCCGGCGGACGTGGGCGGTGAAGTCGAAGCCGCTTTGCGGCGGCTGGCGGCGATGAAAATGCGGCGGCAAGCGGTACATCGGACTCCCGTTTCGCCCCGGTGCTCTTGCCGAGCGATCGTCTATTGAAAGTCAGAAAGGTCGATGTCGCGTTCCGTTTAGCAGCCGCCGGCACGGCGGCTCGGGTTTGCGGCAAATGCCAGGCCGCCGTACCGGCGGCCGCTAAACATCACGGCATTATCCATCTGACAGTCAATAAACGATGAAGTACTACTCGGCGGCCGGTTCGCTCGGCGCGGCGGCGGGCTCGGCGGCGGGAGTTGCCGGGGCGGGTTCCGACACGTCGGAATCGAACGAGGGCTTCGTCGCTTTCTTGCGGACGCGGTCGTTCTTGCCGACCAATTCGAGAATTGCGCGGGTGCCGGCGTCGCCCAGGCGGGGCTTGGCCAACCGCAGCACGCGGGTGTAGCCGCCTTGACGATCGGCGAAGCGGGGGGCGATCTCGTCGAAGAGAATCCGCACCGCCTGCTTGTCGCCCAGCAGCCGCAGGGCCCGGCGGCGGGCGGCGATCACCGGGGCGATCGTACGATTCCACTCCTTCCACTGGTCGCTGTCGCGCCATTGCCGCCACTGCTCGCTGTGGCGCTCGGTGCTCGGCTCCAATTGGTCGGCGGCTTCCTGCTGCGGCAGCGTGCGGCGGGCGATGGTGATGCAGCGCTCGACGAGCGGACGGACTTCCTTGGCCTTCTCGATCGTGGTGATGATTCGCCCTTTGACCTTGGGCTTGTTGTCGTCATCTTCGGCGTCGCGCTCGGTCAAGAACAGCGCGGTGGCCAGGCTGCGCAAGAGAGCCCGCTGATGGCTGGGGTGGCGGCCGAGCTTCCGGCCTTTTCGTCGATGTCGCATGGTCGTGCCGTTTCGTCCAACAAGAGTGTTTTTCTGTCTAAAGCGCGGCGGGGGCGGGCGGAAGCCGCATGCCCAGCCGCAGGCCGATGTCGGCCAGCTTCTCGCGAACTTCCGCCATCGTGGTCTCGCCGAAATTGCGGACTTCCAACAACTGCTCCTCGGTGCGCGTCACCAGGTCGCGGACCGTGGTGATGTTCTCCGATTCCAGGCAGTTGGTGGCCCGGACCGACAGTTCCAACTCGGCCAGGCTCATACCCAGCTTGGTTTCAGTGGCCTGGTCGATGCTTAGCGGGCCGGCGGCGCGGGCTTCGCTGTGGACCAGCGCCCCGAGTTCGCTGTACTGCACGAACGGGTTGAGGTGTTTGCGGAGGATCTTGGCCGCCTCGACCAGCGCCATGTCCGGCGACACCGAGCCGTTCGTCCAAATCTCGATGGTCAGCTTGTCGTAGTTGGTCTTCTGGCCGACGCGGGTCTCCTCGACCTCGTAACGGACGCGGATCACGGGGCTGAACGCGGCGTCGACCGGGATAATCCCGATTTCTTGCGCCTGCGGCGTGTGCTCGGTGGCCGGCACGTATCCGCGGCCGTTCTCGATCACCATCTCCAACAGGAACGGCACGTCCTCGGTCAACGTGGCGACGACCAAATCCTTGTTGATGACCTCGACCTGGTTGTCGGTGCGGACATCGGCGCCGGTGATCGGGCCTTTCTTATCCTTTTCGATCCGCACCACGCGGGTTTGATCGCTGTGGTTCTTGACCACCAACGACTTCACGTTCAGCACGATGTCGGTCACGTCCTCGATCACGCCGGGCAGCGAACTGAACTCGTGCTGGGCGCCATGCACCTTGATTTGCGTCACCGCGCTGCCTTCCAGGCTCGAAAGCAGAATGCGGCGAAGACTGTTGCCGACGGTCACGCCGAAACCGCGTTCAAACGGCTCGGCGATGAACTTGCCGTAGGTGGGTGAAAGGGTCGATCGTTCGGCCGCAATCAGGCTGGGTAATTCCAGGCCGCGCCAGCGAATACGCATGGGAAAACTCCGATCGAATTACATGTATAGGCGGCAGGGGGTGGCTACTTGGAACACAGTTCGACGATCAGGTGAGGCTGCACGGGGATCGACGCGTCGGCCGCTTCGGGCAAACGGAGAACGTGCCCCTCGGGCTGCGGCCCGTCGATGCGGTTGAGAAACTCGGGCACGTCACGGCTCGATTGCGCCAACACCGACTGCACCAACTGTAGACTCTTGGGGCGGTTCTTCACGCGAATCACGTCGCCGGGCCGCGTCACGTAACTGGGGATGTCGACGTGCCGGCCGTTGACCGTCACGTGGCCGTGGGCGACCAGCAGCCGGGCCTGCGCCCGCGACAGCCCGAAACTCAAGCGATAAATGACATTGTCCAACCGGCGTTCCAACAAACTCATCAGCCGCTCGCCGGTGTTTCCCTTGCCCTTGTTGGCTTCGGCGAACACCTTGCGGAACTGCCGCTCCAGAAGGCCGTAGTGGTGCTTCACCTTCTGTTTCTCGCGGAGGTGGACGGCGTAGTCGGTCTGCTTGCCGCGGCGGAAAGAGCTCATGCCCGGCACCGACTCGCGGCGCTCGAAGGCGCACTTGGGTGTATCGCAACGGGTGCCCTTGAGGAACAGCTTCATTCCTTCGCGACGGCACAAACGGCAAACGGGTGAATGCTGGCGAGCCATTTTCTTAGGGGCTAGGGGCTAGGGGCTGGGGGTCGGGGGCTAGGGGTCGGGGGCTAGGGGTCAGTTGTTCGCAGCGAAATTCACGCGCAAATCGTTGGTCCTGCATCGCACACTCACGCCTCATCTCTGCTCCCTAGCCCCTAGTCCCCAGCCCCCAGTCCCTTACTATACGCGGCGGCGTTTCTTTGGACGGCAGCCGTTATGCGGCAAAGGGGTCACGTCCTCGATCGATTTGATTTTCAGTCCGGCGGCCTGCAGCGCGGTGATTGCGCTTTCGCGGCCGCTGCCGGGTCCTTTCACCTTCACGTCGACCTCTTTCATGCCGCACTTCATGGCCTTGTCGGCCACCTGCTGCGCCGACATCTGGCCGGCGAACGGCGTGCTCTTGCGACTGCCCTTGAAACCCGAGGTGCCGGCGCTGGCCCAGCAGATCGTCTCGCCCTTGGTGTCGGTGATGGTGATAATGGTATTGTTGAACGTCGCCTTGATGTGGACCGTGCCCACGGTCACATTGCGACGGACCTTCTTTCGCGTTGAGGTCGCTGTGGATGTTGCTTTGGCCACCGAATTGGAACTCCCTGGCGGAAAGACGAACTATGCTATGAAACGATGCTTTGGGATGATTGTTAGCGCAGATCCTTGACGCCCTTCTTGCCGGCGACGGTTTTCTTCGGGCCCTTGCGAGTCCGCGCGTTGGTGCGGGTGCGCTGGCCGCGAACCGGCAGGCCGCGGCGATGCCGCATGCCGCGGTAGCAGCCGATGTCTTTCAGCCGGGCGATGTTTTGGTTCCGCTGCCGCCGCAATTGCCCTTCGACGACGTAATCTTTGTCGAGCAGGGCCGCCAACCGCGCCAGTTCGTCCTCGCGAAGCTCGCGGGCGCGGCCTTGCGGATTGATGCCCGCCTTGTGACACAGATCGCGCGCGATCTTCGGACCGACTCCGTAGAGATAGGTCAACGAAATCACGGTGGGGCGATCGTTCGGTATATCAACGCCCAGAAGACGCGGCATACTCAGGCACTCCTCGATTGTGAACGACCGGAAACGACGCAAACCGCGCGGCTGGCGTTCGTCTGCACCTGTTCCGGCCGTGCGACGCGCAACACCTCCGTAGCGAGCTAACCTTGGCGCTGTTTGTGCCGCGGGTTGCTGCACACGACGTAGATGACCCCCCGGCGGCGGACGATCTTGCAGCTTTCACAAATTCGCTTGACGCTGGCACGCACTTTCATGACGGCACACTCAGGCTGGTTGCTGGAACGGGGCAAAGTACCTCAGTATAAGCGCCTGCCCCTAAACCGTACAAGGGCCTCTGGAGAAAATTTTCGCTACGGCCCGGTTATTGCAGCCCCGAGCCGTCGAAGTTCATCAATACCCCCTAAATTACCTAGTTTCTCTCTTCGTCATTCGTCTTTATTAGCCGGCCAGGACAGCCTGAGTGATTCGCCGCAATATGGTCCTGTAGGGAACGCCCTCCGCGGCGTTCCGGGAGCCGCGAAAAACGGCGTTCTCCTCGCCGGCACGGAACGCCGCGGAGGGCGTTCCCTACAGCAAAATTCGTCGGGTTGTCTTGACTCGACTCCTTACCACGTCTCTCCATTTGGGCCGGCGGTCAGTATGGCCGGGCCGTGTTCGGTGATGGCCACGGTATGCTCGAAATGGGCGCTCGGCTTGCCGTCGGCGGTCGCTTGGGTCCAGTAGTCGGCCTTGGTGCGCACCCGCTTGGTGCCCATATTGACCATCGGCTCGATGGCGAGAACCAGACCGGGGGCCAAGCGAAAATCGCCGTTGCCGCGGCGGAGTTGGCTGTTGACGAAATTGGGCACCTGCGGGTCTTCGTGCATGTCGCGGCCGATGCCGTGGCCGACGAATGCTTCGACGACCGAATACTTGTGCCTCTTGACATACGACTCCATCTCGCCGGCGACCTGGCTCCAACGCGAGCAACGCCCGAGCAGCGTGATGGCCAGATTGAGCGTATTCTTGCAGACGTTCAAGAGCCGCCGCACGTCGGGGGCGACGCGGCCGACGGCGTACGTCGCCGCGGCGTCGCCGCACCAGCCGTTCAGCTTGCAGCCGGTGTCGATGCTGACGATGTCTCCCTCCATCAATTGCCGAGTACTGGGGATTCCGTGGACGACTTCTTCGTTGACCGAAATGCAGGTGCTCGCCGGAAAGGGCACCGTGCCGGCGACGCCCTTGAACAACGGGACGGCGCGATGCTGGGCGAAGAAGCGGTCGATCACCGCGTCGATTTCCGCCGTGGTGACTCCCGGCCGGATGATCGCCGCAGCCAACCGGTGCGCTTCCCAGACCAGCAGCCCGGCCTTGCGTATCTCGGCGATTTCCCTGGGCGATCGTAGAATCTCCACACCAAATTGCTCCTTAGAGGGGGCGACTCCTGTCACCGACAATCACTTGCCAAAGAACTGAATGTGATGTTCAACGACAATTGGTTTTCCCGTATTCCGTATGCCGTCTGCCATGCTCTGGAGAGCCTTGATTGCGTCCTTCTTCGCCTTCTCGGACTCGAATTTATTCGTTTCGGCGTCGCCTTGCGGCCTCGTTTGGAACCCTCGTGTTTTTGCGATTGTCAGCGCCCATTCGATCGCTTCGAGCTGCAAAACGGTGACATCTTTGTGTTTTCGGGTTTTCCACCACTTCTCCACACCGCCGCACTTGGCGATAAACGAAGGACAACGCGGGATTTCGGCAAAATCGTATCGCACCAATCGATCGCGATAGACCTCGATGTGCGCCTCGATGATTCTGCAACACGCCCCACCAACGTCAGCCCTGACGACGACCTCTGACGTACCGACATCTTCGTAAACATACGAAAACTGCCCGTCAGACGCGTGTCTTACAAGGGCAGGCAGCGCCGCTGCAAAAATATCGCTCAGCTTATCGTATGCCTGCTTGACGCGAGCCTGGGCTTTCGTGTCGATCTTTTTGAGGCTCTCGTCGTCATCAAGCACATAATCTTTGGAAAAAGGCGGCTTTGCCGTGCTGACCAGCCGAGAGACTAGTTCGTCACATTGTTTCTGTGTCAGCGACGGATTGGGCGAGTCGGTGTTTTCGCCGGCCGATGCGAGGGAAATAGCCAGCAGCGAAATGAGGCAACCGATCAACGAAAAAATGATTCGCCGCCGACGCATGACATAGTTGTCCCGTATTTAAGACCGGCGACAGGAGTCGCCTCCTACAATAGGCCATCCAGCACGGCCTTGGCGCGATCGAAAATCTCGTCAACCGTTCCCAGCCCGTCAATGCTCTTTAGCGCTCCTTGCCGGCCATAGTATTCCAAGAGCGGCTCGGTTTGCTTGCGATAAGCGACGAGTCGCTGGCGGATGACTTCGGGCGCATCGTCGGCCCGGCCGCGACCGGCCAGGCGGCGGAACAATTCCTCCTCGGGCACGCGAAGCTCCAAGACGACGTGCAAGGGCGTGCCTTTTTCGGCCAGCATCGCGTCGAGGGCCTCGGCCTGCGCGATGGTGCGAGGGAAGCCGTCCAACAGGTATCCTTGCCGGCAGTCGGGCTTGGCCAGTCGCTCGGCAATGATCGCCACGATGATCTCATCGGGCACCAGCGCCCCGGACGACATGAACTTGTCGGCCTTCAGACCGACGTCGGTCTTGGCGTCGCGCACGGCGCGGAGCAGGTCGCCGGTGGAGAGGTGGGCCATCTTGTAGGTCTTGACCAGCCGCTCGGCTTGCGTTCCCTTGCCCGCCCCGGGAGGACCGATGAATACCATGCGCATGATCGCAGATCCTATGTGGTTGACGGCGGACAAAAAGGGATTGGGGATTGGATTCACGCGCGCCATCCGTCGCCTGTGGCTGCTCCAATCCCTAATCCCCAATCCCTACTCGCTACCCTTTCTCCAGGAGCCCCTTGTAATTTCTCATCACTAGGTGGCTGTCGATTTTTTGCACCAGGTCGAAGGCCACGCTGACGGCGATCAGCAGGCTCGTGCCGCCATAGAAGCTGGCCAAGGCGTAGTTGACGCCGAGCCAGGCGGAGACGAGCGTGGGCAGCACGGCCACCAGCGCGAGAAAGCCGGCGCCCACGTAGGTGATCCGCACCATGACTTTCTCCAAGTAGTCGGCGGTTCGCCGCCCCGGCCGGTAGCCCGGGATGAAGGTGCCGTAGTTCTTCAGGTTGTCCGACATGTCCTTCGGGTTGAAGGAGATGGCGGTCCAGAAATAGCAGAAGAAGTAGATCAACAAGACATAAAGGACGTTGTAGGTCCAGGTATGCTCGCCGCGGCTGAATACCTGGTTAAGGAACACCCACACGCTATTCGGGTATTTGTTGGCGAAAGCTTGGAAGATCACGGAGGGGAACAGCAGCAAGCTGCTGGCGAAGATGATGGGCATCACGCCGGCCTGATTCACCCGCAGCGGCAGGTATTGCCGCGTGCCGCCATAGACTCGCCGGCCGCGAACGTGCTTGGCGCTCTGCGTGGGGATACGCCGCTGCCCCTGCGTAATCAGCACGATGCCGAAGACGACGGCCACGAATAACACCGCCAGAACCAGCAACGTCTCGACGCCGATGCCGCCGGCCGTCGAGCCGCCGCCCAACTCCAGTCCTTTGTTCGCGATCGGCTTGATAATGTCGTTGTAGGCGGCGGGGAACATGCGGGCGAGAATGCCCGCCATAATCAACAGGCTGATGCCGTTGCCGATTCCGTATTCGTCGATTTGCTCGCCGAGCCACATGAGAAAAACCGTGCCGGCGGTCATCGTCATCACGCCGGTCAATTGCCAGATGAAAGTGTGATACTCCGGGTAGACGAACGAGTTGTGCGCATCGCTACCCATGAGGTATTTCACGTATATCCAGCTTTGGCCGATACAGAGCAGGACGGTGGCGTAGCGCGTGTACTCATTGATTTTTTTCCGCCCGGTTTCCCCCTCCTTCTGCAGCTTTTCCAAGGGAGGATAGACGCTGCCGAGCAACTGGAAAATGATCGACGCCGAAATATAGGGCATGATGCCCAAGCCGAAGATCGTAGCCTGGTTCAGGTTGCTGGCGCTGAACAGCGAGACCTGATTGAAGATATCCCCCAGCCCGCCGGCCGTGCCCTTGCTGAAGAAGGCCGTCATCTTGGTGTGGTCGATGATCGGCAGCGGAATCTGCCAGCCGACCCGGTAAATGGCCAGCAGCACCAGCGTCAGCACGACCTTCTGGCGCAGTTCCGGGATGGTGAAGATGACGCGAATTTTTCCCCACATGGCTCGATCCGTCTGGAAAAAAGGGGCTAGGGGTCAGGGGCTAGGGATCAGGGGCTAGGGATCAGGGACTAGGGACTAGGGACTAGGGACTAGGGATTAGGGGCCAGGGCTCGAAGTACGACCACTAGTCCCTAGCCCCTAGTCCCTAGTCCCTAATCCCTAGCCCCTAGTCCCTAACCCCTAGTCCCTTACTGTTTTTTCACTTTCATTTTGTTCTTCACCACCGGCTTCTTGCCGGGCAGAACGACGGCTTGTCCTCCGGCCTTCTCGATTTTTTCCGCCGCCGAACGGCTGAAGTGGTGCGCCGAAATCTTCAGGCTCTTGGTCAACTCGCCGTCGCCCAGGACCTTGAGGACGTCGTAGCTGCCCCGCACGAGGCCCTTGCCGCCGATCGTCTCGGGCGAAACCTCGTCGCCGCTCTGAAAATGCCTCTCCAGCAAGGCGAGATTAACGATGGCGACCGTATCGGCGAACTGGTTGGTGAAGCCGCGTTTGGGGATGCGGCGGACCAAGGGCATTTGGCCCCCTTCGAAAATCGGCGAGGTGGAAGAGCCGGAGCGGGAGCCTTGCCCCTTGCTGCCGCGGCCGGCGGTCTTGCCCTGGCCCGAGCCGAGGCCGCGGCCGATGCGCTTCCTCGCCTTGTTCTTATGGATTCCGTGATGGACGTCGTTTAAGTTCATGAGAGCGAGACTCCCCGCAGGCGCTCGACTTCGCCTTGCGAGCGAAGTTCTTGTAAGGCTTCAATCGTGGCTTTCACCAGGTTGGTCGGGTTGGTCGAGCCGAAGCTCTTGGTGAGGATGTCGCGCAGGCCGCAGGCTTCGCAGACGGCGCGGACGGCGGCGCCGGCGATGACGCCCGTACCGGGCCCGGCGGGAACCAGAATCACCTGGGCGGCGCCAAACTGGCCCTTGACCGTGTGCGGAATCGTGGTGCCTTGCATGTGGATAGGGAACAGGTTGCGGGTGCCGTCCTTGACGGCCTTCTCCACCGCCGGCGGCACCTCATTGGCCTTGCCGTAGCCCCAGCCGACGCGGCCCTGGCCGTCGCCGACGACCACCAGCGCCGTGAAGCTGAACCGCCGGCCGCCTTTGACCACGGCGGCGCACCGCCGAATCTTGATGACCTTGTCGATCAATTGTCCTTGAACTGTATCGGTTGACATAAAGGGGTCAGGGGCTAGGGGCTCGGGGCTCGGGGCTCGGGGCTAGGGGCTAGGGGCTAGGGGTCAGCCCAACAGGCCGCTTGCGGCTTCGCACTCTCCACTCTCCACTGCTCACTCTCCACTCTCCACTACACTAAAACACCAATCCCGCCTCGCGCGCCGCCTGGGCCAACGCGGCGACGCGGCCGTGATACTTGTACTCGCGACGGTCAAACACGACCTCCTTGATTCCGGCTTCGAGCGCCCGCTGGGCGATGGCTTTGCCCACCACGATGGCGGCGGTCTTGTTGCCGCCATACCGTATTTCGCCGCGAAGCTGCTTATCTTGGGTGCTGGCCGAAACCAACGTGCGGCCGGCGCCGTTGTCGATGATCTGGGCGTAGAAGTTCTGATGGCTGCGGAAGACGCTCAGGCGGGGGCGGGTGGTGTCGCGCTTCAGCCGATTGCGCACGCGAAAGCCCCGCCGCTGGCGTTGCTTGCCGATTTGTCGATCGTGTCTCATCGCCGATTCCTCCCCGCGGCCAGTGGTCGCGGCTTTACACTTCGGTTGGCACTCTGTTGGGGTGACAGTTTAACTGCGACCCCAACAGAATGCCCCAACTTCAATCTTATTTCGCCATTGCCTTGCCCTGTTTGCGGCGAACCGCCTCGCCGAGGAAACGGATCCCCTTGCCCTTGTACGGTTCGGGCTTGCGCAGCGCGCGGACCGAGGCGGCAAAGTGGCCGACCTTCTGCTTCTCGATGCCCTGGATCACCACGTGCTGTTGGTCGGGGACGCTGACTTTGATGCCCTCGGGGATCGGCACTTGCAACTCGTTGGCCAAACCGACGCGGAGCTGGAGAATCTTCCCTTGCACAGCGGCAAGGTAGCCGACGCCCTGGATTTCCAGACGCCTCTCGTAGCCTTGCGTCACGCCGACCAGCATATTGACGATCAGGGCGCGGGTCAGGCCGTGCAGCGCGCGGCTTTGCCGTTCGTCGTCCTGCCGGCTGACGGTGATCGACTTGGCCCCATCGTCGTAGGCGACGGAGACTTCCGGGCGAAATTCCCATTGGAGTTTGCCCAGTTTGCCCTCGACCATGATGGTGTGGTCGGCGACTTGGACTTTGACCCCCTCGGGAACCGGCACAGGTTTTTTTCCAATCCGGGACATGGCGATTACTTCTGTCTCTTAGCAAAGACTGCAACTTGTCAATTGCAAGTCTTCAATTTCCAATCTCAAATCTTCCGTTCTCGGTTAGCAATTCCGTCGTCTTATCGAACTTCTGTTTTTCCTGGCTTGCGGAACGATCCCGCGCCGCGATTACCAAACCTCGCAGAGCACTTCGCCGCCGAGTTTTCGCTGTCGTGCTTCCCGATCGCTGATCACGCCGCGGCTGGTGCTGATGATACAGATGCCGAGGCCGCCGAGGATCGGGCGCAATCCAGCGGCGCCGCTGTAAACGCGGCGGCCCGGTTTGCTGACGCGGCGGATGCGGCGGATCACGCGCTCGCCGTTCGGGCCGTACTTGAGGTGGACGCGGAGATGGTTCGCCGGCTTGGCCTCCACTTCCTCCCAATCCCAAATGTAGCCCTCGCGCTTGAGCACTTCCGCCAGTCCCCGTTTGACCTTGGAGGCGGGCATATCGACTTGAGGCCGTTCGACCCGCACCGCGTTGCGGATGCGAGTCAACATGTCGGCGATAGGGTCGGTCATCATCGCTATAGGGTCCCTTTACCAACTCGCTTTCCGGACACCGGGAATCAAGCCTGCGTCGGCGAGATTACGGAAACAGATGCGGCAGATCCCGAACTTCTGATACACCGCACGCGGACGCCCGCAAATCCGACAACGCCGCACCAGGCGCGTGGAAAACTTGGGCTTGCGGGCCAATTTGGCGATCTTCGATTTACTGGCCATACATTCTTCCCTCGAAAACAGTGGTTAGGGGTCAGTGGCTAGTGGTCAGTGGCCAGTGGCCAGTGGCCAGAAACTGCTGCAACCTCGCCCTTTCAACGATCACCACCGAAATCCCGCTTCTCTTGTTTTGTATCCTGTTTGGCACTAGCCACTGGCCACTAGCCACTGACCACTTTCCTACGCCGCCCGCAGCGGCATTCCCAGCCGGCGAAACAACTCGCGGGCCTCGTCGTTGCTCTCCGTGCTGGTAACCAAGGTAATGTTCATTCCCTGCGGCGTGGTGAACTTGTCGGGGTTCAACTCGGGAAAGACCAACTGCTCGGTCAGGCCGAGGTTGTAGTTGCCGCGGCCGTCGAAGGCGTCGGGATCGAGCCCGCGAAAGTCGCGGACCCGCGGCAACGCGATCGCGATCAGCCGGTCAAGAAACTCCCACATCCGCTTTCCCCGCAAGGTCACCTTGCAGCCGATCGGCATATTCTCGCGGAGCTTGAAATTGGCGATCGACTTGCGGCTCAGGCGGACTTGCGGCTTTTGGCCGGTGATTAAGGTCATCGCGGCCAGCGCGTCCTCCATGTGCTTCTTTTCGCTGATCGCCTTGCCCACGCCCATGTTGATGACGATCTTCTGCAAGCGGGGCAGCGACATGCGGTTGGTCCGCCCGAGCGCCTTGCCGAGCGCGGGCAGGATTTCCTGGTGGTACTTTTCCTGCAAGCGCGGCGTTGGAATGGGCTCTGCCGCCTTTGCCTCTTCGGCCTTGCTCGGTTTTTTTGCTTTGGCTGCGCTCATGTCGTTTTACACTCTCAATCGCGGCGGCGGATCGCGCCATGATTGGGCGCGGCCGCGGGCCGCGGCGTTATTTTGTGGCGTATCGGGCCTTGGGTGGGGAGACGTGGCCGTTGCCCGCCCCGCATTTCTTGCAGTAACGTTCCTTGGTGCCGTTGGGCAAATACCGCACGCCCAGGCGGGTGGCCGAGCCGCACTTCTCGCATACCAGCAGCACGTTGCTCATGGCAATCGGCATCTCCTTCGAGAGCCGCCCGCCCTGCGGGTTCTTCTGGCTGCGCTTGACGTGTTTGTACACGCGGTTGACGCCTTCGACCACCAGTTTGCCCGCCTTGCGGTTCACGCGGAGGATCTTGGCGGTGGTTCCGCGGTCTTCGCCGGAGATGACTCGCACCGTATCGTTCGCTTTAATCCACATCAGACCACCTCGCTGGCGAGGCTGACAATTTTCATGAAATTCCGATCGCGCAGTTCGCGGGCGACGGCGCCGAAGATGCGTGTGCCGCGGGGGTTCTTGTCGGCATCGACGATCACCGCGGCGTTGCTGTCGAAGCGGACGTAGCTGCCGTCGGTGCGGCGGGTGGGCTGCTTGCAGCGGACGATCACCGCACGGACCACCGCCCCCTTCTTGATTTCGCTGCCCGGGGCCACGCTCTTGACGCTGCACACGACGATGTCGCCCAGTCGGGCGAAGCGTTTCTTCGCCCCGCCGAGGACCTTGAAACAGCCCAGTTCACGGGCACCGGTGTTGTCGGCCACGGCCAGCCGCGTCTGCATCTGAATCATGATGGTTGCTCCTCGGCGGCGGCCGGCTTATCGTGGGCCTGGCGAGCGGCGGCGCGCATGGCGACCAAGTCGACCATTCGCCCCTTCTCGACCACTCGCACCAGAGCCCAGCGTTTCAACCGCGACATCGGCCGCGACTCGACGATCTCGACCAGATCGCCGTTGTGCGACTCGTTGTTTTCGTCGTGTACGTGGCAGATCGTCTTGCGGCGGACGTACTTGCCGTAGCGCGGATGCCTGACCAGCCGTGGGATCTCCACGCGGCGCGTCTTGGCCGTCTTGTCGCTGGTGACGATGCCGGTTTCTACTCGCTTGGGCATGGGCTTTTTCCTACTTATCGACAATGCTATTGGCGGCCTTTTCCGCAACCGAATCCTTCGCCGCGGCCCGCTCGGTCTGAATCGTTCGGATTCGCGCGATCAGCCGCCGCTGCTTGCGGAGCTCGCTGGGCGCGTCGAGCCGTTCGGTCTGCGCTTGCAGCCGCAGGTGGAACAAGTTCTTGGTGGTCTCGTTGAGAGTCAACACCAGTTGCTCGTCGCTCATTTCTCGAAATTCGGCGGCTTTGGTCATGGTTCGCTCTCGGTTGTAGTCGGCAGAAGGCAGTCGGCAGTGGGCAGTGGGCAGTCGGCAGTGGGAATTGGTTAATGCTCAATAATTGCTAATTCGTGTCCGGCATTCTCTTGCCCCGCCGCGAAAACGCCTCGTCTTTACTGCCCCTTGGCTACTGCCTACTGCCCACTCCTTCTCACACCGGCCGGCGACGGAGGAACCGCACGCGGACCGGCATTTTGTGGGCCAGCCGGGCGAAACACATCCGCGCCGCTTCTTCGGAAATTCCGCTGATCTCATACAGGACCGTTCCCGGCCGGATCACGGCCGCCCAGTATTCCGGCTCGCCTTTGCCCTTGCCCATGCGGGTTTCCAAGGGAATCGAGGTGATCGGTTTGTGGGGGAAGACGCGGATGTAGAGGCGGCCCTCGGTGCGCAGGTACTGCTGGGCGGCGATGCGGCCGGCCTCCAGCGTCTGCGCGCTGATCCAGCCGCCCTGCATCGCTTGCAGGCCGAAGTCGCCGTGGACGACGCGGTTGCCGCGGGCGGCGTCACCTCTTATACGTCCTCTTTGGCTTTTTCGGTGCTTGACCCGTTTTGGCATCAGCGCCATTGTTTTCTTCCTCGTTATACATGCCCTGGTTGATCCACACTTGCACGCCGATGTGTCCCTGGGCGATCAGCGCTTCGGTGAAGCCGTAGTCGATTTTCGCCTGCAACGTGCTCAGCGGAATGGAGCCGGCGATCTGCTTCTCGCGGCGGGACATTTCCGCCCCGCCCAGCCGGCCGGAAAGTTGAATCTTGATCCCCTTGGCGCCCGCCTCCATCGTCTGCTCCATCGCCCGCTTCATCGTGCGGCGGAAGCCGGACCGCTTGATCAATTGTTCCGCGATGTCTTCGGCCACCAATTGAGCGACGATTTCGGGGCGATTGATTTCTTCGATCTTGATGTTGATCCGCCGGCCGGTCTTCTCCTGTAGTTCTTTTTGCAGCTCTTCGACCCGTTCGCCCTTCCGCCCGATCAACACGCCGGGCCGGGCCGAGAAGAGCACCACCTTCACCTCGTCGCGGGTGCGCTCGATCTCGATCTTGGAGATCGACGGGTAGAGCGCCTTGCCGAATTTGTCCTTGCGGTCCTTGATGTAGTGGCGGATTCGCTGGTCTTCGACCAGCAGATCGGCGAACTCCTGCTTCGAGGCATACCAGCGGCTCTTCCAGCCGACCATGATGCCGGTGCGAAATCCGACGGGATTGACTTTCTGACCCATAGCGATTTCACCGCGTGGACGCGGCGGTTAAACGTGATAACGTAGGATGGATTTCCAAATCCATCCCCATCACTTGGACGGATTTGGAAATCCGTCCTACAAATAATCCTTATTCCAGTCCGATGTGGATGTGCGAAAACCGTTTTTTCAGTACCGACGCCATGCCGCGGGCGTGGGGCCGCATCCGCTTGAACATCGGCCCGCCGTCGACGCGGCAATCGGTCACCATCAGGCTGTGGAGGTTCTGCGCGCGGCGATCCTCGGCGTTGGCCATTGCGCTGTGCAGCACTTTTTCCAGCATCCGCGCGCCGCGGTGCGGCTGGTACTTGAGGATGTCCAGCGCGTTGTCGGCCAATTTGCCGCGGATCAAGTCGGCCAAGGGGCGCACCTTGCGGGCGCTGATCCGCGCGAATCGGTAGGTCGCTTCGTACGCCATGATGCCGTCCCTATCGCTTGCCTTCTGTACTCGTCACGCTCCGCGTGACGCATTTCGTACTCCTCATGCTCCGCATGAGGCACCTCTCGTATTGCTCACGCTCCGCGTGACGTACCTACCTCCCGCAGAGTGTGAGGAGTACGCGTGACGTACTCGCCTCACACGGAGTGTGAGGAGTACGTTGTTATCGCTTGCCTTTCCCGCCGTGTCCGCGGAACGTCCGCGTCGGCGCAAATTCTCCCAGCCGGTGCCCGACCATTTCCTCGGTGACGAACACCTTCAAATGCGCCTTGCCGTTGTGGACCATGAACGTGTGGCCGACGAACTCCGGCACGACCGTGCAGGCGCGGGCCCAGGTCTTGATCGGGTCCTTCGTGCCCGCGTCGTTCTGCTTCTGCACCTTCAGAAACAGCTTCGGGTTGACGAACGGGCCTTTTTTAAGTGATCTTCCCATGGTACTAGTGGTCAGTGGCTAGTGGCTAGTGGCTAGATACGACGACTTCGCTGGCATCGTGTTCGGGTTCGGGTTCAATGCTCCATGTACCTCACTGGCCACTGACCACTGGCCACTAGCCACTGGCCACTGGCCACTAGCCACTAACCACTACCTGATTTTCAATTGTCCATATCTCCGCGATTTTCGCCGCCGCACGATTGACTTGTTCGAGGGTTTCCGCCGTTTGCGGGTCGAGCCGCCCTTGGCCAACTTGCCGGTGGGGCTGACGGGGTGGCGTCCGCCCTTGGTGCGGCCTTCACCGCCGCCGTGCGGATGATCGATCGGGTTCATGGCCGTGCCGCGGACGTGCGGCCGACGGCCCAGCCAACGTCGCCGGCCCGCCTTGCCGTAGACGATGCCCATGTGGTCGGCGTTGCCGATCACGCCGATCGTGGCGCGGCAACGGGCGGGGACGCGGCGGATTTCGCCGCTGGGCAGGTTGATCTGCGCCCAATCGGCGTCACGGGCGGCCAACGTGGCGCGAACGCCCGCCGAACGACACAACACGCCGCCGCGGCCGGGCATCATCTCGATGTTGTGAACGTTCATCCCCAGCGGAATCGCCGCGAGCGGAAGGCAATTGCCCACGGCCACCGGGGCGTCCGGCCCGCTCATAAGCTGATCGCCCGCCTTCATCCCCTCCGGGGCGAGGATGTATCGTTTTTCGCCGTCGACGTAGTGCAGCAACGCGATGCGGCAGGTGCGGTTCGGATCGTATTGGATCGAATCGACCTTGGCGGGAATGCCGTCCTTGTCGCGGCGGAAGTCGATCAGCCGCAACTGCCGTTTGTGGCCGCCGCCACGATGCCGCGCGGTGATTCTGCCCTGGTTGTTGCGGCCGCCCTTGCGCTTCTTCGGGCGGAGCAGGCTCTTCACCGGCTTGCCGCCAGGCGTCAACTCGGCGAAATCGCTCACGGTAGCGCCGCGGCGGCCGGGCGTCGTCGGATTGTATTTGCGAATTCCCATAACAGTTCTCAGCTATCAGCTATCAGCCGTCAGCTTTCAGCCACCAGCTTTCTGAAGCTGATAGCTGGCCGCTGATCGCTGACCGCTAGAAGAAGTTGATTCGATGGTCCTTTTTCAGGGTTACAATCGCCTTTTTCCAGGAGCCGGTCGTGCCCGAGCGGAAACGGGCGCGGCGGGGCTTGCCCTTGCGGTTCTGGATGTTCACTCGCACTACCTTCACGTCGAACAGTTGCTCGACCGCCTGGCGGACGTCGTCCTTGCCGGCCTGGCGGCTGACTTCAAACGCGTATGCGTTGCAGCGCTCCGCCTTGTGCATCCCCTTTTCGGTCACCAGCGGCCGGAGGATGATCTGATGCGGCTGCAACTCCAACGCGGTTTTGGTGAGGTCTCGAGCCATGATCGTCTTTTCTCTTGCATCGTGTGCCGCTGCTTGCTTGCAAGCAGCGTTTTCCCGGCACTTCTCACGGCACTGCTTGCAAGCAAACAGTGGCACACAATATCTCTCTTGTTACGTTGTCGATTTCTCGCGGAGGGCATCCAACGCGGCGGTGGTCATCAGCAGCCGCTTCGGGTGCAGCACTTCCCATGCGTTCAGTTCCGCCACCGGCAGCACCGACACACCGGCGATGTTGCGGGTGCTCTTGTATACGTTGACGTCGTGCCCGGAAATCGTCACCAGCAGGCTGCTGCCGGTCAGCTTCAGCGCCTTCAGCACGTCGGCCATCTCGCGGGTCCGCGGCTGGGCAAAACTCAGGCTGTCGATCAGCGTAATCTCGTCGTCCGCGATCCGCGAGGCCAGGGCCATTCGCGTGGCGATGCGGAGGGCTTTTTTCGGCAGGCGGTACGACCAGTCGCGGGGGACGCGGGCGTGAATGTGGCCGCCGCCGCGGCGGACGCCGCTGCGACGCGAGCCGGCCCGCGCGTTGCCCGTCCCCTTTTGGCGATACATCTTCTTCGACGAGCCGGAGACTTCCGAGCGGGTCTTCGTCTTCACCGAGCCCTGGCGGAGATTGTTCTCATACATGACCACGGCGTCGTGCAGCAATTGCTTGCTGATCCGCGGCGCCAACTGCTCGGGATCGACTTCATACTTGCCGACCTCGTCGCCGCTGCGATTGTAGATGGGTAATGTGGCCATGACTGTACCGCCTTGATGTCGTACGCTTTTCCATTACGCCGCGTCGACGCGGCGGCTAAACAACTCCGATTGTTCTAATCCCTGACCCCTGATCCCTATAGTTTATTCGTCTGCCGAATCACGACGTAGCCGCCGTTGGGACCCGGCACCGCGCCGTTGACCAACAGCAAGTTGTTTTCCAGATCGACGCGAACGACCTTCAGATTTCGGGCCGTGCGGCGAACCGCTCCGTAGTGACCGGCCATCCGCCGGCCCTTGAAGACGTGGTGCGGATCGGTATTGCAGCCGATCGAGCCGGCATGACGGTGTACCTTCTTCACGCCGTGCGTGGCCCGCTGGCCGTGGAAGTTGTGGCGTTTCATCACGCCGGCGGTGCCGCGGCCCTTGCTGGTGCCGACCACGTCGACCGCCTTGATTTGGGCGAAGACATCGACCGTCAGTTCCTGCCCGACTTGAACGCCATCGATCGAGCCGCGAAGCTCGCGAACGAATCGCGGCGGCTCGCAGGCTGCCTTTGCGATCGCCTCGACTCCGGCGGCGGAACGGCGGCGCTGGCGCTTGCTATCGAGTTTGGCGACGTGGCCGCGAGCGGCGCGGCTGGCAAGACGACGTGGCTTGTTAAGATAGCCGAGTTGCACGGCTTCGTAGCCGTCTTTCTGCTGCGTCCGCACTTGCAGGACGTGGCAGGGACCGGCCTCGATCACGGTTGCCGGGACCACTTGGCCGGTTGCGTCGAAAATCTGTGTCATCCCGACCTTGCGGCCGAGCAGTCCAACTACCATCGATCGATGCCTTTATGCTACGTCGCCGGCGGGAAGCACCGGCTCATGGCCGGGTTTGCCCGTCGAGCTTCCGTTCCATAATGTCCAGGGGCTAGGGGCTAGGGGCTAGGGGCCAGACCTCAGGAGTAAACTCTCAATTTCTTCCGGCCCCTGATCCCTGACCTCTGACCCCTTCTTTCTCTTTCTTTTAACGCCTGGTGGTCGCTTTGATCTTGATGTCAACTCCCGCCGGCAGGCTCAACTTGTTGAGCGCCTCGATTGTCTTCGCCGTCGCCTGCATGATGTCGATCAGACGCTTGTGCGTCCGAATCTCGAACTGCTGGCGGGCCTTCTTGTCCACATGAGGACTGGACTGGACCGTGTATCGCTCGACCCGCGTCGGCAGCGGAATTGGCCCGTGGACCACCGAACCGGTGCGCTTCGCCGTATCCACAATCTCCGTCGCACTCTGATCCAGAATGGCGTGATCGTACGCCTCCATCCGGATCCGAATGATCTCGCTTGTCTGACCAGCCACGGAAGTCCTCCGGGTAACTCGACCACCGACTTGCCAACGAACAGTCGCAGCCCGCCTCGCAGGCGGGAAACCTCAAATCGTATCATTGTCGTCCAGCGGCGTCAATGGGCTCTTCAGAAAAACCCCAGGGAAATTCGGGACACTAATGTTCCACCCCTCGCGACCAAAAGACTTTTTGCAAATTGACCATCTTGACTTCTTGAACACAACTCCTGCGAGGGGACGTCGAGGATTGTTGACTAACGGCGGCCGCCGCGCGAGAATGGGGGTGTTCCTCACGAATGAGCCCACCCACCGTTTTCCTCCCCCAGAGAGGCGGCACCATGACCGCAGCCAACGCGACCCCCGTCAGTTCCCAATATCGAAGGCGTGATTTCCTCAAACTGGCTGCTGCCGGAACGGCCGGGGCGATTGCGGCCCCTTACTTTATTCCTTCCGGCGTTTTGGCGGCCGACGGGAAGCCGGGGGCGAACGAACGAATCACGGTCGGGGCGATCGGCGTTGGCGGTCGGGCGACCCTCTTACTCGAGCAACTGCCGGAATCTGCCCAGATCGTTGCGCTCTGCGATTGCAACCTGCCGCGGGCCGAGAAGTTCAAAGCCGACCACAAGGGTTCCTGGCCGGTGTGCCAGCACTACCAAGAGATTCTCGAACGCAAGGACGTCGACGCGGTCATCATCGGCACCGGCGAGTTTCAACGGGTGCGCCCTGCATCCACGCCTGCCAGGCCGGCAAGGACATCTACGCCGAAAAGCCACTGACGCTCTATATTCACGAAGGCCGCGTGCTGGTTGACGCCGTGCTAAAGCACAACTGCGTTTTTCAGGTCGGCACGCAGCAGCGCTCGATGGCGATGAATCGGATCGCCTGCGAACTGATCCGCAGCGGCGGCCTGGGAAAAGTCGTCGAAGTCCATGCGGTGGCCTATCCCGGCAGCGAGCAGTCCCCTTCGCCGCTGTTTGCCGAGCAGGCGGCGCCGGCCGGACTCGATTGGGACGTGTGGCTCAATCAAGCGGCCTTCCGCCCCTTCAACTGGGAGTGGATGGGCTGGATGCGGTGGCGCGACTTCTCCGGCGGCGAAATGACCAACTGGGGCGCCCACGGCGTCGATCAGATTCAATGGGCGTTGGACATGGACAAGACCGGCCCGGTCGAAATGCGGCCGCTGACGCCGGGGCCAAGCGGCCAGGTCGAAATCCGATATGCCAACGGCGTGCCGGTTCGCTTCATCCTCGACACGAAGCACGGGCCGATGGGCGGGGCGCTCTTCATCTGCGAAAAGGGAAAGGTGCGGATCAACCGCAACAAGTTCACCTCGAACCCGAAGAGTATCGCCACCGAACTGCTCAAGAAGGTCGACGAGGCCGCGGAGGAGAAGAAGTGGAGCGATCAGACCGCGCTCTGGCAGGCCCGCTGGCACCTGCAAAACTGGCTCGATTGCATCAAGACGCGGCAGAAGCCCGTAGCCGACGTCGAGATCGGCCACCGGTCGATCACCGTTTGCCACCTGGTGAACATCACCCGTCGCGTCGGCCGCCCGCTGAAATGGGATCCGGCCGCAGAGAAATTCGTCGACGACGAAGAAGCGAACAAACTGACCGATCGGCCGCGGCGGAAGGGGTATGAGTTACCGATGTCGGCGTAGTGGCGGTCCCGCCCATTACTCGTCCGGTGCTCGCCACAACCAAGCGGAACAGAGTTTGATCTCGGGCACGTGCAGCGGGCGAAGTTCGTCCGATTCGCGGTAAGTTCGCACGTCGCGATAGCGGCCGCCGGCGGGATCGCGGTGGACCACGATCGAATGGTCGGCGACATCAACGACCCAATAGTCTGAAATGCCTGCCGCGGCGTAGAGCTTGGCTTTTGTTCCCAGGTCGAACCGCAGAGTGCTTTCGGAGACTTCGATCACCAACAACACGTCGTCCGCCGTCGGACGACCGCGGCGGTAATCGCGACGGGCGACCCAAGCCAGATCGGGTTCCGGGGCGCTATCCAACGCGGGAATTCCGATCGAGTTTTGCACGCGCACCCAGGCCTTATTCTTCGGTAACGAACGAATACTCCATTCGTTCAGGTAATCCACAATGATCTCATGTTCCGAGCCGATGGGAGTCATATCCCGAAGTTCTCCGTAGATGAGTTCGAGCCGGTTCTGCTCGCGCGGCTCGAACGCCCCCGCCGCGATCATGCGGTCGTACTCGGCGATCGTCAGATGGGTGACCGTGCTCATAACAATCCCACAGGTGGAAACCACTCTCTTGTATGGTACGATTTCCATCCCCGCGGGTCAATCAGCGGAGCACCGTCTCACGCGGCTGCGGGTGCAAAGCAGCTTCCGGTGTCCCAACGTGGCTCAAGCAAACGTCAATAGGAGAATCTGGCGTTTTTCGGTTAAGATGGCAATTTGTCGCAGGATAGGAAGTCACTTTGGATCGTGGAGGATCTGTCATGGACGGCATTTCGCAGCATTTACAGCGGAAATTCGAGCGGGTTTTGCTTGAGGCGAAGGATGCGATCATCGAGACCATTTTGGCGGGCCGGGACCGGAAGACCCCGCTCCATTTCAGTCAAATCGAGGCGGCTTCCCATCGGTTGGCGACCCGTTGGAGTTGTTGCTTTCAGGAATGGGCCGCGCGGGAGATGACGGCGGAAAGTCCCGACAGCGCCGCCTGTCCGACCTGTGGCGAAGTTTGTTCGCTGGAGTTGGTGGCCCGTACGATTCTCTCGACCGACGGTGCGGTCCCCATCTTGGAATGGAAAGGGACTTGTACCCGCTGTCGGCGGGATTTTTTTCCCTCTGCGGGCAGCGATGGGATTGGACAGTCGGGAACTAACGCCGGCGATGACGCAGAGGATCGTGTATGCCTCGGCCGAGACGCGATCGAGCCAACGCGCGTCGCTGGTGCTGAAGCACGTCGGTGGTAACGAGGTCTCAGCGAGCACGGTGCAGCGTGTAACGCACCAAGTGGGGATGGAACTGGCGGAGTTGCGAGATGAAGGGGATGCGCCGAACTGGTCCAAGCCCCCGAGAATCCACCCGAGTTGGCCGTCGTGGAAGCTGACGGCGGACGAATTCGCACACGGAAACCGGGCCAAGGTCGCGGCGTTCATGGCGAGGCTTGGCGCGAGACCAAGAACGCCAATTTGCTGCGAATGACGCACCAGACGTTTGCGGAAGACCCCGAACCGGAACTTCCGCGTGCGTTCACCGATCCCAAGCGAGTGGCGAAATTAGCGGAAAAAGAGGCTCCGCCAGCGATTTCGGCGGTATCTGCCGCGCCGCCTGGCGAGAAGGCTTGGCGTCCCCAGCGTCTGGTGCGCACGTGTCTTTCGAGCATGGCAGAGGCCAGCGTCTTCGGGCAACAGATGAAGCGGGAGGCCAACTGTCGTCGTTTTCCGCAGGCGCCTGCGCGTGCCTTTGTGGGAGACGGTCTTCCCTGGAATTGGTCTGTGTGGAAGCACTACTTTCCAAACTTTGTGCCCATCCTTGATTTCATCCACGCGCTGAGTTATCTGTACGCTGCGGCACTGGCGATGCACCCGGATTTCTCCGTTGCGTGGTCGTGCTATCTGCGCATGGCCCGCGCATGTTGGCAAGGTCGGGCGATGGAGGCGATGGACGAACTGAAGCGTTGGTTGGCTCCGCACGGTCTTGACGACACGGCCAAGCTGGACGAGAACGATCCGCGTAAACCGATCGTCGATGCCGCACGTTATCTGCGGAACAACCGCGGTCGCATGGACTATCCGCATTATCGACGCCTTGGGTTGCCGGTAACGTCGGCCTTGATGGAGTCGCTGGTCAAAGAGGTGAACTACCGGGTGAAGGGGACGGAGATGTTTTGGAACGACCCAGAGGGGGCGGAAGCGATACTCCAAGTCCGGGCCGCTACTCTATGCGACGACGACCGTCTCGGGCGCTACCTTCGCACTCGGCCGGGGTGTGCCTATGTCCGCCGCTCCACCGTCACCTCGGCCGCCTGAGCCGAGGCCGGAAGCTGCTTTGCACCCAGCGGCTGCTCCATCGGCTGCGGATGGGCGGCTTGCGTCGAGGGCGTCCTGGCATAGATCGAGGCGGTCTCGGCGGCGGCACGCCAGCCGGAGGCCGGCAGGCTCGTCGGTTCGCTGCGGGGGACGTTCGCGGTCGCGGCCGGCAACGCAGTCCGGTCGTTCACGGGGCCGGGGATCGCGGTCATTGCCGCGGTCAACATCGGCGGCGGCTCTTGCGGGCGATCGCGGTAGATCAAGTTCGGCTCGGGCCGAGGCCGGCGTGCGTCGGCCAGCAAGGTGGCCGGCCGCGGCTCGCCCGGCTTGGCCAGCGGCGCGCCCTGCTTCACCCACGCCAGCCAGTTGTTCTGCAGCGCGCCGAGGTCTTTGACGCTGTAATGCCGCGCGGCGGCGCCGCACCAATCGTCGTTCTTCATCCCGTTGTCGAGAAACTTCACGTACTTCTGCCGCCCGGCGGACTGGATGAGGAACTCGGCCAGCGAATAGCCCTGGGCGTAGAGCGGCATATAGTCGGGCGGATACTCCATTATGGCGAACATCTGGTTGAAGGCGATGCCGCGGCCGCTGCGGAGGAACGTCATCAGCATCTGCCGATACTTGTTCCGCTCGACGGCAGACTCGACGCTGGTGGCGCCCCCTTCGTCGGCCCAACGCGGCAACGGCCGGCGGAAATGGCTGGCGAAAATCATGTGCGTGATTTCGTGCGGCAAGACCGAGTCGAGCAGCCGCTCGCGCGAGCCCTGGATCGACATCCGCCAGCCGAACACTTCGCCGTCCTGAAATTGGAAGGTCGTGGCGCCGCCGGCCCCCAGATGCGGAGCGGCCTGCACCGTCATCACGCACGGCTGATACCAGTTGGGCATCGCCTGGCCAAGCCACGAGACCGCAAGTTCGCGGCGATACTTCTCCGCCGCCTGGGACATCTGTTGGGCGAAGGCCGGATCGTCGGTTTCGACGATGAAATTGGGCGTGCGCACGCTGGCGCCCATCGAAACCAACAGCAGGCCCGCCAAGAGGACAAAGCGTCCGACGGTCGTCCGCAGGATGACCCGGGTGATGAGAGCTTCCATGCTATTTTCCTCGCTTCCGTGCGAATATGCGAATAGGATTGTCGTGGTGCGAATCGGTGAGGCAGCAGCAATCTATCGCACCGCAACGGAACGGCCAAGACCAGTTTTCGCCCGACTGCTAGCAATGCTAGCCGACGAGCCTTGTTGGGGTGGCAGTTGTACTGCCACCCCCGCAGGTAAAAATGGGAAATCTGTTTAGCCGGCGGGCTTGCCCGCCGCGGGGCGTCGATGGTCAGCGGCCAATACGCGGCGAACAAGTTCGCCGGCTAAACGTTCCGATCACCGCAGACCATTACTGCACCCAGTGACGCGACAACGAGTAGACTTCGCGTCACTTTTTCTTTTGCGAACAGCCAGGCCATCACCTCGGGATTGGCGTAAGTTGCAGACCAACTATCGTGGCCGACGCCGGGGTAGATGGTGATTTTGGGGGCGCCGCCCGCCTTGCGAATGGCCGCGACCATCTCCTTGCTGTGTCGGAGGGGTACGATCGGATCAGCATCGCCGTGGAACACCCAAATCGGCAGGTTCTTTAGTTTCGCCGCTTGGGCCACGTCGCCGCGGGCACAGATGGGGACGGCCGCCGCAAAGAAGTCCGGCCGCCGCTCGATCAAATCCCAGGTGCCGAATCCGCCCATCGAAAGGCCGGTCACGTAGACTCGGCTCTTGTCAACCGGCAAGTCGTGGGCGACCAATTTGTCAATCAATTCCAGCACCAGCGTCATCGGCTGCGACGGCTTCTTCGACAAGAACGAAAGTCGGCCCTAGCAGGTCCTTCACTTCGCCGCGGACCCAAAGCGCGGTCGGCGGACATTGCGGGGCGACCACGAAGCAGGGATACTTCCGCCGATTCTCCGGCTTGACGAATTCCCCGGCCCCCCACAGAAGCTGGCGGACGTTATCGGTGCCGCGTTCGCCCAGCCCGTGCAGAAAGAGCACCAGCGGATAACGCTTGCCCGGTTCGATCTTCGCGGGCGTCAGCAAACGGTAAGGCAGCTTCTGACCTTCGGCGTTCACATACGTCTTTGCCACGTAAAGGTCTTTCGACGAATCAGCCGCGCATACACCGCGCGGACACGCGGACACGCCGCCAATCAGTATTCCAACGATCGCTAGGAATAGACGGGTTCGCACGATGACCTCCTCTTGGCTCGGCAACGACGATGTGTCCGCATGGGTCGGAATTGGGCAGCCACGCGACCGCTGCCGCTATCCCTTATGTGAAAGAGTGATCTGGACTTTCCCGTCGGACGTTTCGGAAATGAGGACAACCATCGTGCGCCCGGATTTCTCGCCTTGGAGCATCGTCATTTGTGGCAGTTCGGTAGACGCTTTGCTCTTCCAGCCGTTCTCCTTCATCTTGCCATTGTAGAAGGTAACGACCTTCTGGCGAGGGTCGGATGTTGTCAGGATGACCCGTGTTTCCTTGTGAACCGTGGCGACGGTCATGGGCGTTGCCTGCGGGTAGACGGGGACATCGGCGGGAAAACCAGCGGGCAGCGCGACGCCTGCCTTGCCGGTAGAGGAGCGAACGTCTTCCCCGTTCATGCCCTTGAATGCGACTTCCGTGCCTTCGTCATCCCTGCTGACCGTCCCTTTCTCGCCCTTTGGCCCGACAACGGTTGTCGATCGCTTGCAGCCAGGCTGGAACACTACGACCAACAGGAGTACGATGCCAAAACAACCTACCGATCTCATCAGCCGCGGGAAGATGCAGCGCGTCATACGCGTAGCCCTCGATTTCTCGTAGTGGACGGGGGATTCTCTCAGGACGGGCATTCTATCTGGGTTCTCATTCCCACGCCAGCGTGACCGGCGAGCCGACGCCGATGCCCAGCCGCTTGGCGGCGTTGTCGCCGACCAACGCCAGTTCCAGCCGGCCGCCCGAGCCAATCAGGGCGACCAGCGTTCCACTGGACTGCTCGGCGTAGGCGTGGTAGATGCCCCAGGTTTCGTAGATGTTACAGACCACGCACGCGCGGCGATCGGTGGGCCGGCCGACGAGCATGTCGGCGGTCAGATTCGTGATCAGATTGCCGAACGAGTCGACTTCGATCACCGCGCCGTCGAGGCGGTTGGGACGCTGCCGCGGCTCGGGCCAGTCGATCGCGGTCAGCCGGGGAAACGGCGGCCCGAGCCGGTCGGGATCGAGCCCGAGGGCCAAATGGGCGGCCACCGGGGCCATGATGTCGCGGCCGTGGAACGTCGTCGATACCCGCTCCAACCAGTACGCCGGCTCGGTCAGCCGCACGAGTTTCGACGGCCGCGTCCGCGCCGCCACCCGGCTCAGCAGGCCGTTGTCGGGAGCGACGAACTGCTGCCGGCCGATCCGCGCGTAGACGATCGCCCGATCCGTCCCCACGCCCGGATCGACCACCGCCATGTGGATCGTATCGGCCGGGAACCAATCGGCCGCATTCTCCAGCAATAAGGCCGCGTGGCGGATGTCTTGCGGCGGGACGTCGTGGCTGAGATCGACGATTGTCGCCGCCGGACAGATCGAGAGGATCACCCCTTTCATCGCAGCGGCGTAGTGGCTGCCGGAACCGAAATCGGTGGTGAGGGTGATGATGGGCATGGTCCCGACAGTCTCCGCGTTAGATCAACTCAATACGCCGCTTCCTGCAAACGTCCGCAAAGTCCTTGGGATTGAACGTGGCCAGCACGTCAATTCTCACGTTACTGTCGTTCATGATTAGGCGGATGAGGCAGTCGATCATGCTTAATGGTCGGCGATCCACAAGAGCCGATGAGAAAGCAATTTCCATTGCCTGTTCACGATAGGAGACATCGTCAAGATATTGAACACGAGGATGTTTGAGGTAGGTTCTGAATTGGTGCAGCGCCGGCGCCTTCTTAACGAACTTTGTCCTCAAGGTCTCGTACATCGTTGGCCAAGGAATTACAACCTGGCATTGACCGAGCACTTCCGCTTTCTCGTCGACGCTGCCAGCATAAGGATCGCCAGAAGCGAACATTGCATACCAGACGCCTGTGTCGACTAACGCATATCGCATGATTCAACTTTCGTCGGGGGCAGATTCGCTCGTGCTGCTACTGGAGCCGGCCCACGGAGGCGACCGTCGCCTTCCAATGATGAAGCGTCCCTTTGTCTTGCCGTCTCGATCCTGCCAGACAACGTAAACACGTGTCTTCTTCGTTACCTCGATGGCAGAACGGAGTTCCTGTTCCATTGACGCCAGGCCATCTCCGTCACATTCGTAGTGCATGTATGCGACGCTGTCGCCGCACTCCTCCGCGTCGTGCTCATCAAGCCACTCGTAAAGGCCCTCATAATCGCCGCGGAGTCCCAAATCAAAGCTAAGCCAAATACGCACTCGCATGACGCGCACTCCTTCCTTCGGTGTCTTGACAATACCCGCTATGAAAGTGTTGAATGCCCTTGATCGTTGATGAGTTGCAGACACAACTCGCGGACACGGCTCGCATTGACGTTCGGATTCTCCTTTTTCGCCTGGCCGATCAGGGCGCCGAGGCCCTTGAGTTTGCCCTCGCGGACTTCGGCGGCGATTTTCGGATTGGCGGCGACCAGTTTTCGACACAACTCCACCAGCGCCGAATCATCGACTGTCTCGATGCCCAGGGCGGCGACGGCGTCGGCGAGCGACTTGCGCTCGGCCACCATGACGCCGAGCACCTCGCGGCCGCGGCTGGTCTCGAAGGCGCCGCCACGCACCATTTTGATCAGTTCGGCAAGCGGCCGGGCGGCCGCCGGATAGCTGCCGATGTCGACTTGCTGTTCGCCGAGCCAACGCAGCACGTCCTGCTGAATCCAATTCGAGGCCGCCTTGGCGTCGCCGCAGGCTTCGGCCAGTTCGACGTAATAATCGACCAGCGCCCGGCCCTGGTTCACCAGCACGTCGGCGTCGTAGGGGGTAATGCCGTAAGTCTGTTCGAGCCGCTTTCGCAGTGCGGCGGGCAATTCGCCCAGCGACGCCCGCACCCGCTCGACCTCCTCGTCGCTGACTGTAACCGGCAGGAGATCGGGGTCGGGAAAATAGCGGTAATCGCTGGATTCCTCCTTCGATCGCTGCGGGCGGGTGGTTTGTGAGGCTTCGTCCCAGCCGCGCGTCGTTTTGGGCACGTCGCCGAGTTTGTGTCCGGTTTCCTGCCACTCCTGCCACTGCCGCCGGGCTTCATAGGCCAGCGCCCGCTCGACCGCGCGGAAGCTGTTCATGTTCTTCACTTCGACGATCGGCGTGGCGATGATTCTGGTCCCCTCTCCCTTTGGGAGAGGGTTAGGGTGAGGGCCGGCGGCAAAGGGATTAAGGATTAGGGATTGGGGATTGGAGGAAGGCGGAGGGCGGAAGGCGGAGGGCGGAAGCGACGTGTCCGCTCCACTCTCCACTCTCCACTCTCCACTCTCCCCTGCCGACCGCCCCCTGCCCTCTGGCCCCTGGCCCCTAACCCCTAACCCCTCCGTCTTGCTCGTGTCGATGTGCAAGTTGATGTTAGCGTCAACCCGCAGGCTGCCTTCCTGCATGTTGCAGTCGGAGACACCGAGGTAATTCAGCAGCAGTTTCAACTCGGTGAGATACGTCTTGGCCTCTTCGGGCGACCGCAAATCGGGCTGGCTGACGATTTCCAACAGCGGCGTGCCGGCTCGATTCAGATCGATGCGGCTGTCGGCCCCGCCACCGGTTTCGTCGTGCATACTCTTGCCGGCGTCTTCCTCGAGATGCGCACGGAGGATGCGAATGCTCTTGGTCCGCTCTCCCTTTGAGAGAGGGTTAGTGTGAGGGCCGCATTGATTTGGAGATTTGCAGATTTGCAGATTTGCAGATTCTGACCCCTGATCCCTGGCCCCTGGCCCCTCTCCCTCGATCTCCAGCCAGCCATTGTTGCTCATCGGCAGATCGAACTGGCTAATCTGATAGCCCTTGGGCAGATCGGGATAGTAGTAATTCTTGCGGTCCCACTTGGTAAAATGCGGGATTTCGCAGTTCAGGGCGACGGCCGTTTTCAGCGCCAGTTCAAACGCCTTGCGGTTCATCACCGGCAGCGAGCCGGGCATGCCGATGCACACCGGGCAAGTCTGCGTATTCGGCGGCTCGCCGAATTTCGTGCTGCACCCGCAAAACATCTTGCTCTCGGCGAGCAATTGCACGTGAACTTCAAGGCCGATGATGATGGTATACGGCAAGTCAGTCATGCTCTAGCTCGTCAATCTGTTGTTTCTGCTTTTCGCGGGCAATACGCTCTTGCCGAGTCTGCGCCCCGAGTGTCCCCTTGGCGCGGTTTGCCTTGTGCGGCTTGCACAGCAGGCAGCCAGCGCGACGATCCTTCGGTCTTCCGCGTTTGTGGTGCATGGGCGCTTCTGAGCCTTCGGTCGGTTCAGGCAGGTCGCAGCCGCACTCGTCCGGGCTCCACGATTGCCAAACGACCGGGAAGCCGGTCCAGAATAGACGGTTCTTCCAGGAACTTCCGGATTAAGTTGAGGATAACCTCCCGGTTGGCATCTCTCGGAAACACAAACACGACCAATCCCGAATAATACTCTGGCGGGTAGTCGCGAATATCTGCAAAGTCAAAATCGCCGGTCAGAAGGCAGGCGGCACGAGTTTGAGCGTATGCCGCAATGCGATTATCCGGCGCGCCACCCAAGCCGATGTCGCGTACGTCAACAGCCTCGTGACCGAAGCCGCGAACGAGGTCGGCTGTCGGACGCGGAAGATCGGCGTCAATGACGAATCGCATGTTGGACAATCACACCGGAAGCGGGTGATGCTGTTCCTGGTTCAACAGTTCTGCCGCGTAGTCAAGTGCCGCTCGCACATCCTCCGCGGAAAGATCGAAATCCTTCTCCACGTCCTCGAAGTTCATGCCGCCCGCCAAATAGCCGAGGACGCGGGCAACCGGCACACGAGTGCCACGAATCACCGGCTTCCCATGGCATATTTGCGGATCAATGGAAATGCGGTCGTTCATTCTTTCTCTCCCCTTCGATGTCTGTCAGTTTCACGTCGTTCCCCGCATTTCGCTCGGCTCAATCTGCATGATGTGCAACAGCGACACCGTCACCAGACGGTCGTAGATCGGAGCGGGATCGTTCGACGCCGGCAACCCGATCGCCACGGCCGAGCGTCCCACCATCGCCATTTCACGGTGCCGTACTTCATACGTCCGTCCGTCGGTCAGCGTCAATCGGAACGGCTGAAAGGGTTTATGTTGGAGAAACTCGCGGATGTCTTCTGGCCGCATAGTGCTCGTCTCCTTGCCAAAGGCAGCGTCATTCAACTCTCATTATTCTACCGCAAACCACCGCCCTGCCCAAGAGGGTATTCTCCATGCTATTGCCTGAGGGGAGCGACGCAAGTATAGTTCAATATGCCGTCGCGAGACATCTGTTATGTCCAAGCCAATCCAACTCACCGCTGTCTTTCGCAAAGTTCCCCGTGGGTATGTCGGCTTCGTGGAAGAACTGCCGGGGGCGAGCACGCAAGGCGCCACTCTCGAAGAAGCGCGACGCAATCTGCCGGAGGCAATCGCGATGGTTCTCGAAGCCAACCGCACCCTGGCGGAAGAGGCGTTAGTCGGTCAAGAAGTCATCCGCGAGCCGATCAGCATCGAGCTATGAAACAGGCGGACTTGATTCGATATCTTGAAAAGCAGGGGTGCGCCCTACTGCTCGAAAGCAGCGATCATGCAGTCTATGTGAATCGGGCCGCAATGAAGGCCTCCGCCGTGCCGCTGCACCACGAAATCGACGAGTTCTTGTCAGCAAAGATCTGCCGGGACTTGGCCATACGAGAGCCGTCGTGAGGCGCCTCGGGAGTGCCGTAACGGACTCTGGTCTCTCGCTTTTTTGATTACTCGCGGGGGATTCTGCTCGCTTCGGGGCGCGGCTAAACATGGCGCAAATGCCTCAGCACTTGCCGCCGGCCAGCGGCGGCTGCTTCGTGTGCCAGTCGGTCACCTGCTGAAACATGGCGGCGCCGCGAAGCAGACGCTCTTCCTGGAACGGCGGCGATTGCAGGTGCAGACCGATGGGAAGACCGGCGGAACTGAAGCCGCAGGGGATCGAGATGGCGGCAATGCCGGCGAGATTCGTGCTGACGGTGTAGAGATCGAACAGGTACATCGCCAACGGATCGTCGATCCGCTCGCCAATCCGAAACGCCGGCGTGGGCGTGACCGGGCCGATAATCAGATCGACCTGGTCGAACGCCCGATCGAAGTCCTGGCGGATCAGCCGCCGCACCTTCAGGGCCTTCTTGTAATAGGCGTCGTAGTAGCCGGCACTGAGGGCGTAGGTGCCGAGCATGATGCGTCGCTTCACTTCCGCCCCGAAGCCTTCGGAGCGGCTGCGGCGGTACATGTCGATTAGAGCGTTGTCGGACGTGGGGATTTGGGGATTTGGGGATTTGGGGATTTGGAGACTCGGAGACTCTGCCCCCTGTCCCCCGGCCCCTGTCCCCTGACCCCTGACCCCTGACCCCTGACTCCTATAGCCGTAATGAACGCCGTCGTAGCGGGCGAGATTGCTGGATGCTTCGCAGGGGGCGATGATGTAATACGTGGCGACGGCGAATTTACTGTGGGGGAGCGACAACTCTTTCACGGTTGCCCCGAGCGACTGATAGACCCGCACCGCCTCGCGGACGGCTCGATTGACCTCGGCGTCGAGCCCTTCGCCGAAATGCTCGCGGACCAGCCCGAGCCGCAGGCCCTCCAACGGGTGGTGAACGGTTTCGCTGTATCGCGGCACGGGCAAATCGACCGAGGTGGAATCGTTGGGGTCATGGCCGGCGAGCACCTCCAACAACAGAGCGCAGTCTTCGGCGGTTTGGCCCAACGGCCCGATCTGGTCGAGGCTGCTGGCGAAGGCGACCAGGCCGTAACGGCTCACGCGGCCGTAGGTCGGCTTTAGGCCGGTGATGCCGCAGAGTCCGGCGGGACAGCGGATCGAGCCGCCGGTGTCGGTGCCGATGGCCAGCGGGGCCATTCGCGCGGCCACGGCCGCCGCCGAACCGCCGCTGCTGCCGCCGGGAATCCGCGACAGGTCCCAAGGATTGTGCGTGGGGAAGAAGGCCGAGTTCTCGTTCGATCCGCCCATGGCGAACTCGTCCATGTTGGTCCGCCCGATCAGGACGGCGTCGGCCGCCTTCAGTTTGGCGACGGCCGTGGCGTCGTAGGGGGGGTGAAAATGCTCCAACATCCGCGAGGCGCACGTGGTCGGCTCACCCTGGGCACAGAGCACGTCCTTGACGGCCAGCGGCAGGCCCGCCAGCGGCCCCAGCGGCTTGCCGGCCTTGCGGCGGCGGTCGATCTCTTCGGCCTGGGCCAAGGCCGCCGCCGGGTTGACCCGCAGAAACGCCTTCACCCGGCCGTCGTGCCGTTCGATACGATCCAGGTACGATTTGGTAAGCTCGACCGAAGTGACCTCCCCCTCGGCGAGTTGACGGACCAATTCGGTCGCGGTTTGATTGGTCATCGCGATTGGGCGTTGGCGGTCATTTTTCCCGGCGAGGACGCCGGGGCTAAACGAAGTACCAGTTCCGCTATCGAGAAATGACTATCCTTCGTCGAACACGGCGGGCACGAGGTAACACTCGCCGTCGTGATGCGGGGCGTTGGCCAAGGCCGCTTTCCGATCCAAACTGGGACGCACCGCGTCGTCGCGGAAGGCGTTGGCTACGTCGAGGGCATGGGCCATTGGCTCGACCCCGTCGGTGTTCACTTCCGAGAGCAACTCGAAATAGCCGAGGATGTCGCCCATTTGCCGGGTCATCCGATCGAGTTCGTCGTCCGACAGCCGCAGCCGGGCCAGCAGCGAAACCTTTTCGACCTCGGCGCGGGAAATCGGCATGAGAAGTGGTTAGTGGCTAGTGGTCAGTGGCCAGAACCGCGAGTCGAAGGTCTATCCACGTCCCATTCCCTCGGCTATCTCCAGACTCTACTGGCCACTGACCACTCGCCACTGGCCACTGACCACTACTTCTTCACTTCGGCGCCCTTGGGCAGCGTGAAGGGGCTCTGGTGGACGCGCTTGGTGACAGCGCCGCTGCGGATGCACTGGACGCAGACCCGCATGGTCTTGTGCGTGCCGTTGGCGGTGGTCACATGGACCCGCTGGAGATTCGGCCGGAACTTCCGCCGGCTGATACCGGTAACTTTAGTTCCCACTCCACCGAGGTACTTGGCTTTTCCACGATGGGTCACTTGGTTGCCCAAAGCGGGCTTCTTTCCACACACTTCGCATTGTTGGGCCATTCCGAGGGCCTCCGTCAGGGCAACACCGTTGGCATGGGGCGAAACCTTTAATATACTCCTCTCCGCACCGGACGCAAGAGGGCTTGCGGCACGGTAAAACGATAGGAGTCGCCTCCTACAATCGGAAGTGTCGCCTCCTACCGTCGGAAAAGCCCGATGGCGGCTGTCCCAAAAGCCGCTGCTAGGTTGTCGTCCCGCAAGATGTGGCACGATGCGGCAACCGTCAAGCGAGGGGGAGACGGTTCGGCCTTGTTTCCGTTGCGGCGGGCGATTACGATACAGTGGTTGCCCGCCCGTTCAAGCCGGCCATTTTACCAGCTTCTTTTTCAAGGACTCCCGAATGACTTGCAGGATTTCGTTTGCTGCCCGTTGGTTGCTCGTTGGTATATTGATGGCGGCCTTGAGCCCCTTCGTTTGGGCGGATCCGGTTGCCCCCAGTGCCAGCGACCGAGAAATCACCCGGGCGGTCACACTGTTGGTGAAGCAAGAGCATCTGCTTGCCCACAACGCCGCCCATCTTCCATCGCACACCGAGATTTCCCAGCGCTGTCTGAGCAACCTGCTGAAATCGCTCGATCCGATGAAGGTCTATTTCTACCAGTCGGATATCGACGAGTTCAGGAAATACAAGGACGGCCTCTACGAAGCGATCGAAGGGCGGGACCTGAGTTTCGCCTACAAAGTGTTTCGCACGTTCTTGCAACGGGTCGACGAGCGGGTGCAGACGGTGAACCAACTGCTGGCCGGGCCGCTGGATTTTACCAGCGACGAGCAGATGGTGACCGACCGCGAGGCGGCGCAGTATCCGCGCACGCCCTCCGAGGCCGCCGATCGCTGGCGGCAGCGAATCAAGTACGACATCCTGCTGTTGAAGTCGGCCGATAAGAAGGAAGAGAAAAAGGAGGGGCAGGAAGCCCGCGACAAGCTGCACCGCCGCTACAACAGCTTCGCCAAACGCATGCACCAGACCAACGGCGAAGAACTGCTGGAGATCTATCTGAACGCCTTCACCATGTCGTTCGATCCGCACACCGACTACATGTCGCCGCGCTCGTACCAGAACTTTAAGATGCAGATGAGCCTGGAATTGGAGGGGATCGGGGCTTCGCTGATGAGCGACGACGGCTACGTCACGGTCAAGCGGATCGTTCCCGGCGGACCGGCCGCCAAAGACGGCCGCCTGAAAATCGAGGACAAAATCATCGGCGTCGGCCAAAACGAGCAGGGTGAAATCGTCGACGTGGTCGATATGAAGCTCAACGACGTCGTCGATATGATCCGCGGCAAGCCGGACACGGTCGTGCGGTTGGAGGTAGTGCCTGCCAACGCCTCGGGAAAGAAGGTCTACAAGATCACCCGCGCGAAGGTGGCATTGAGCGACAGCGAGGCGAAAGGCGAGATCTTCGACTTCGGCAAGCGGCCCGACGGCCGTCCCTACCGCATCGGCGTGATCAATTTGCCCAGTTTCTACCGCGACACCGACGCCGAGCACCGCGGCAGTTCCGGCTTCAAGAGCGCTACGCACGACGTGCAGGTGATTCTCGACGACTTCCGCAGCAAGGGGGTCGAAGCGGTGATTCTCGACATTCGTTGGAACGGCGGCGGAGCGCTGAGCGAGGCGATCAGCCTCACCGGCCTGTTCATCAACGACGGCAAGGTGGTCCAGGTGAAGGACGCCTTCGGCCAGGTACACGCCTCCGAAGACGAAAACTCGAGCGTCGCCTGGTCCGGCCCGCTGGTCGTGCTCATCAGCAAGTTTAGCGCCAGCGCCAGCGAGATTCTCGCCGGCGCGATCCAGGACTATCACCGCGGCCTGATCGTGGGCGATCACTCGACGCACGGCAAGGGGTCGGTGCAGAGCCTGCTCGACTTGGGCCAACTCCGTTTCCGGCTGCCCGATTCGATGGGAGCGCTGAAAATCACCATGCAGCAGTTCTACCGTCCCGACGGCGACAGCACCCAGCAGCGCGGCGTGCTGGCCGATGTCGAACTTCCTTCGATCACCACGTATCTCGACGTAGGGGAGTCCGATCTGGAGTATTCCCTGCCGTTCGACAAAGTCGCGCCGACCGACTACAAGCGATTCAACGACGTGGATCCGACGATCTGCCAGCAGCTTCGCCGCTGCTCCGAGGAGCGGGTGGCGCACACCGAGAAGTTCCAGAAGGTCGTCCGCAACATCGTCCGCTACAAAGAGCAAAAAGCGAAGAAGTACATCACGCTCAACGAGGCGAAGTTCATCAAGGAGCGGAGCGAACTGAACGCCGACAAGGAAGAAGAGAAGGCCATTGACGACCTGCTACTTGACAGCGGCGTGAAGCGGGATTATTACTTGGACGAAGCGATGGCCATCACCGCCGACTATCTCAACCTCGAGCAGTTGGCGAAATCGCCGGCCCCATCGTTGGGAGCGAGCCAGCGGTGACGGGGGACTGTCCTGGTTTTCGCGGGCACCGCGGCGAAGCCGTGGTCGACGAAAATGGGACTGTCCCCTTTGTCGGGCGGGGGCGGTGACGGGACCGTCCTCCTTGGTCCCGCTCGGCCGGATGGCACGCGGCAGTAGCTCAGTTGGTAGAGCATCGGCTTCCCAAGCCGAATGTCGAGGGTTCGAACCCCTTCTGCCGCTCTTCAAGAAGCCCGGTGACAGCCGTTGTCAGCGGGTCTTTTCTTTTGACTACACAAGCGGTTACGTCAACGGCGTCGGCAGCGCTCGATTTCTCGCCCGCAGTTGCAATCTTGTCCATGATTGACTGCAATGTTTCCCTTTTGCCGGTAGTTAGTACAAGCGTTGGTACAAGCGGCGAACCCATTGAATCATCGGTGCCCGTTGCACTTAGGATGTTTGCCGCCGTTTGCTTTCCAGTCCCGAGAGGTAGCGCCGGCAAGGCATCCATCGCTCCCGCCACGTCCAACAACTTCGGATCGGTGTAGACGTTCATGGTGAGGTCAATAGTCGAATGACGCATGGCGGCTTGTGCCGTTCGCGGTGCAACGCCCGCAGCGCTCAAAAGCGTGCCGAAGGTGTGTCGCATGGCGTGAACGTCTACGGTCCGGCCGCGTTCGTCCCGTTTGTCGATTCTCACCCTGCCGTCGGCACTTTTCACCCGCCGAGCGATCCCCGCGGCCACAAGGTCACGGTCGAGAATCCGCACTAGGCCGGCTGGCACCGTGAACAGCGGCGTGTCCGCTGGCAATGTCGGCAGTGTAGTCAACGCCTGACAAGATTGCCCTTCCCGACGCCTAGAATCGCTCTGGTTGCGTTTCTGTCGGTTCTGGTCCTCTTGGTCAAATTGAACGCTTGGCGCACGACTGGCGGCCTCCTGCAAGGCCGTTGCCTTGTCGGCGAGCCACTGGCGAAGATCGTCGGCAAGATCGGCCCGCAACGGGATTGTCGAGCCTTCGCGGTTCTTCTCATCGGCCGCGTTCAGGATCAGGTGGGGCGTGTCGGCGTCAAGCACCACCTGCCCGACGGTGATCGAAGCCAACTCGCCCTTGCGAAGCCCGGTCAATACCAGCGTCTTGTAGATCAGCTCTCTTTCCCGCCCGAGCCGTTCAAGCCGGCGTTGCACTTCCGGCCGCAATGCGGCGTATGCTTCGCCTTTGCGCGGCCCCTTGTAGACGGTCATCGCATTGGACAAGGGACGCTGGCGGGCCACGTCAAGCAGACGGACTAGTTCATCTTCGGTCAGTGCGCGGCGTTGCCGGCGAACGTCGGTATCTTCAGCGGCCTTCGGCACCTTGGCGAACGGGTCAGCCAGCAACCGGCCCGCCGCTATGCACCAGTTCGCAAATGCGACCCATGCCCCGCGGTACATGTTCCGCGTCCGCGGCCCCATGCCGGCCGAAGCCTGCGTCACCAGCCACTTTTCGAGGGCCGTTGCCGAGAGGTCGGCCAGTCGGCCGAAGCTGCAATCGCTCACGACCCGGCGCAACCGGGCCCCCACTTCCATAATCTGCTTGGTGGTCACACCCGCGGCGCGCTGATGGTCGAGGTAGGCGGCGATATGGTCGGCCAGCGACGTTGCCTGATGGTCGATTACCGCATCTTCGGCTGCGGTCAATACTTCGCCCTTGACCAGTTCGGCCCGCCGTTCCAACTTGGCCAAGATCGACCGGGCGGCCGATTCATCGCGGCAGCCGGTGGAGACTTTGCGGACAATCCCCGTGCCATCGCGGTACTTCGCGATGTACGTGCCGGCCTCTACCGCGATCCGGTAGCCGGCAGTCGTGAGCGGTGCCGTCCGCCGCTTCCCCTTCGCGTCAATCCACTCGGCCAGCCGTTGCCCTTTGCGGACAATGATCTTCGCCCCAACCGGCAGCGGCTTGGTGTAGCTTTCTTTGTAAACAGTGCCCATGTTTCACCTGTTGCGTCACCCGGCGTCGAGCCTGGAGTTATCGTGCCGTCGATCGAGCTTCCTTCTCATGCTGAAAGTCGGCAGCGGCCTTAGTGTATTCGCCTTTCGCGTAATAGAGAACCGCACGCCCGTGGTACGCCTCAGCGTACTTGGGATTGAGGCGGATTGCTTCGTTGCAGTCGGCAATTGCATTGTCGAATTCTTCCTTTTTCGTGTAGGCAACACTCCGGCCGTAGTAATAACCAGCGTTTTTTGGATCGAGCCGGATGGCTTCCGAGTAGTCCACAATTGCCTGATCGAGATTCCCCTTTTCCCGGTTCGCGACGCCGCGAACGCGATACGCCTCGGCGTAATTCGGATCGAGCCGGATGGCCTCATTCAGTTGGGTGATTGCCCCGTCGAAGTCCCGATCCTCTATACACGCAAGGGCCCGGACGCAACATGTATCGGCACGGTCCCGGTTGGCCTCGATGTTTTGCGGTTGGCGATTCCGCGGGCCCGTCTCTTGCGGTCCACCATTGGACCCACAACCCACGATAATCCCCACCAATAACAGCGCAAGAATCGACTTTAGGAACAAGACCCTGCTCATACGATTCCCCCTCGTGATAGAGTTCTTGTAAAGTTCACTTCGCCTTTCGTTTCTTCACCAGTTCCAACCCCAGGTATTCGGCCAACACGTCGGCCTTGTCGAGCCGGAGGGAGGTTTCGCCCCGCATGAATCGCATTAGGGCGGCTTCGTCAATTCCGGTATCCTTGGCGATTCGGTATCGGGTCAAACCGCTTTCCGTGATTGCGGCTTTCAGCGCGTTCGTCATTGTCGGCTTACGCTTGCTCATGCTAGTGTTTTATCAAGTAGCGGCACTTCTGTCAAGCGGCCTTCGGTGCCGGCCGCGTTTTCTTTCTTCGCGTCCCCGTGTCCGTAGGACACTCAAGGGGACGCACTTATGGTCCCTTTATGGGATAGGGGGCGTGGGTGCCACCAGTTCCCGGCGCAAAATGCCCCCTACGGATCGGGTGGAAAGGTACATGAAACGCCCCCTACGGATCGGGTGGTAGGGTGTACTCGATACTTGGACGGTCCCCGCCGCAAACTGCCCCGAAAAACCACAGTCAACAGCCGTCGGCGCACCAGCCGAGCCACGGCCCGCTTGGCGGTGCTTACGTCGATCCCGGCCCGACGTGCAAGATCGGCTTGCGACGTTCGCGCCAAACCGTCCGGCTTAGTATCTCGCCACAACAGCAACCAAACCGCAATCTCGGCACGGGCAAGCCCGGCCATAGTGAAGTCGGCAAACGTATTGAGCACGGCGAAGCGGTCACCTGTCTTGCGGTCGGCGTGCTTTCTTTTCGTCTTCGAGGTGTCGCCCTGGTGGCGGCGGGGCGAGCCGTTGCCGTCGCCCTGGTGCATGGCCGGCAGCACGGCGCAGCCTTCGAGGATCGGCGGTTTCGTTGGCGTGTTCATGCGAAGTCTCGAAACTCCTCAAAGCCTTGGAAACCGTCGGCCGATTCATCGGCCGGTGGTGTTCGGTCCCATGCACTCTGCAAGGCCGATTGCAGCTTGCCCCGCGGCTTCCGCCCCTTGGCGGTTCGCTGGTCCCCGGCAACCTCGAAGCGTTGGCAACGGCGGTCGAATTGCAACACAAGGTCTTTCGGTTCGGTGTGCCGCGCCTTGAGGTGGCGAAGCACAACCGTATCATCTTCGTCGGGAACCAGGATAAACGCATCATCGGCCCCAAACTCCAATTCGGACGATTCGCGGAAACTGGCCAGCGTCAACGCATCGCCCGAGTAGGTTGACCGGCCCTTGCTGTCTTTGCCCCTCGACACGGCGGCGACCACGATCATGGCAACCCCGGCGTCGGCGAATTGCCGAAGGTACTTCATGGTGGCGTCAACCGATCCCCGCTTGTCCCCGTGGTCGCCCGGCGGCGGGATTCTCTGGATATAATCCAAGAGGATCAAGTCAGCATGGAAGGCGTCGGCCGAAGCGGCGACGTTTTCCAGATTGAACGGCGGCTTGACGAAGGCCAGCCGTTCGGCCAGCGTTTCGAGGGTGTTCAACCCCTGGTCCAAGCGGTCGGCGTGTTCGGCCGCGAATCGGCGATAGCGAATCGTCCCCAGGTCGATCCCCGAGAGCCTTGATAGCTGCCGATCCAAGAGCACGGCCGGCGTCATTTCGACATTGCACACCAGCGCCCGCAAAGTGGGCGTCAACCGCAAGGCGTCGGTCACGCCCTGCATGGTGAAGGCGGTTTTGCCGGCCCCCGGTGCTCCGCCGATTAGCGTTACCAGCTTCGGCCCGATTTCGATTCTCGCCAGTTCGCCCGAGCCAATCGAGTAGAGCACGGGCGGCGAGCCGGTGTGTATATCATCGCGCCACCCCTCGAAGGCGTCAGCAGCGGCGACGAAGTTCGCTTTGTGTTCGTTCATGGCGTTGGCCCTCCCTGGTCATGCCACTTGCCCCAGCCGAGAAACCGGCCGCACTTGCGGCAATCACGGCGGCTGCGGCCTTCGCTTATGGCCACGTCAACAAACTCCCGAGAGCCGCATTTGCAAGGCGTGTCGAGTGTGCCCGAGCCAACGGCCCCCGGCGGCAGCGGCAACAACGGTTCCGGCAACGGCGGCAAGACGGTCATCTCGTCGTTGTCCTCCACCGTCATCTTGTCGGTGTTCTCCAACATCGCGGTCTTACCGGCTGACCAGAGCGCAGACAACGCCGCTTGCATATCGACGGCCGGCGGCGTTTCGACCGTCGCCACGGCGGTCGGCGTCGAATCCTCGATAGGCGGCGAAGGCGAAGCCACGGCCGCAAGCCCGCACTCGATTTGCCGGCGAATCTCTTTCGGTGGCAGCCCACTATCAAGCCCCGATTCTTCGAGCAAGGCCACGGCCAGCGCCGAGGGGCAAGCAAACTCGGCAAGATTCGCGGCGGCAGAGTACAAGAGCCGGTGCCGGTCGCCCGCACTTGCGCCCCTCGAATGAAGTAAAGCGTTGAGCGGTTCAAGGTCGGCGTGCCGTTGGCGGCGGTGTGGCGTTGCGCCTTCGCTTCGCCTTCTCTGGCCACCTGTTCAACGGCGGCTTGCCAATCGGCGGTGGCGTTGTCGTTGTGCCGCGTCGGCGTCGGCAACGGGAAGGCGGCCGGTTCCCTCGATAGTTCGATGATCTTTTCGAGGGGCAGCCCGGTCAGTTCGTCCAAAGACAGGTGGCTCTTGTGAAGGCCCGTTTTCGGGTGCCGAGAGTTTGGGGCACGGAAGGCCCGAACACGATCATAGACGCCCGTGTCGATCGTCACGGCGGCGAGTTCGGCGACGTGTTCGGCAAACCGCCTGCAAACCTTGTGGAACACGTCCGAAGGTTCCGGCGACCAAAGCGCGGTGGCCAAGCCGACGTGAAACCCCTTTGAGCCGGAAAAGAACATCAGCAGTTCGTCGGGTTCCACGCCGTACCGCTCGACCAGGAAAGCGGCCAGCGCGGCGGCGTCCTTGTGGACATACTGCAATTCTTCGTTATCGAGGTCAAACCACAACCAGGGCGACCAGCACGGCCCCGAATAGCTGGCCGTCGATCCCTGATTGTCTTCGAGGTGCCGGCGGAAAGACTCATCGAACCGGAAAGCCGAGAGGTAACATTCTTTGTCCGGTTCGCATCGTGGATCGGCAGCGGCATGAGCCGAGAACGCGGCGGCGGCATCCACCAGCCGCCGTGTCTCGAAACACCCGCCGACGATCCGAAAGCCGAAGCGGCAACTAGAAGTCGTCATGTTCACCCCCTACCGCGTTTGCGGTGGCTTCCGATTGACTCCCCCCGCCCGCTTGCGGGAGAGGGGCAGGGGGTGAGGGCGGATTGACTGGTGCGAACGGGTCAACCTCCGGCGGGTCGATCCCGATTACCTCGAAACTCCGAACACGGTTAAACTCGACTCCGGCATCATCTGTGCGAAGGGCGAGTTTTACCTTGCAGCGGATACCCGGCGGCAACGGCCGTTCCAATTGCTCCAGCGCCGTGACCCCGAGTTTGAGCAGGTCGCGTTTCGCCATCGGCAGAGCGGCCGGCGTCAGGTAGACATCATGCCAGAACTGACGGCCCCGGTGCTCGCCTTCCAAGACTCTGAAGGTCAGTTTGTAGGACGGCGTGCCCTTCGTCCTGCTGGTTGTCAGTTCCCCGACGACGATCCGGGCGACGTATTCACCCGCCGGCAGTGACGCAAAATCTCCGGCGGCCTGAGTCTCACCCCATGCACGGGATAGACTCTGCCGGTCGCCTTCGCGTAGAATGTCAGAAAGAGATTTTCGAGCCATAGGGGGTTACACCTCCATTCCGGGCGTGACGGTTGCAGCCGCCGCGCCCGGTTCGTTTGCGGTGTTGGTTAGAAAAAGAACACGTTGCAAAACGGTAGCCCCTTCGCCTTCGATGGGGTCCGGCAAGTCAAGATGATCGGCGAGCCACTGTACAGCGGCTTGCCGGTCAACGAGTTCCCAAACTTGCAGCCAACAGGCATGACGTTCGGGGCGAGCCGAACGGACGAAGCCGGCGGCGCGGATGATCTTCGCGTAGGCGAGCACGCCGGGCACCGATCCAAGACAGCGCGGGTCGATTTCCGGCGGCAGTTCTACGGCAGCCCGAATATCGTCGGCCGTCGCCGTGCCTTTGCGAAGCAAGACTTCCAGCATCGCACGGCGGCCACGGCGAACGTAGACTTCGCGGCGAGCTTCCAATCGCATGAGGGCGGCGATCTTGAGCCGTTCGCCCCCATCCTCTCCGCAGCGACAGCGGCACGGCTTGCACCTGGTTTTGCAGTTGCACTTCATCGGCCAGCCCCTTTCACTTGACGAATCGAGGGGCAACCAGCGGCCTCCCATGCCTCAAGAGACGACAAGGACCAGCGGACGAGCCGGCCGAAGCGCGTACTTTGTGGTGCGCGTCCCGAATCGACAAGGCGCAGCCAGTGACGCCACGACATACCGTAACGTGCAGCACAATCCTTGGCATCGATGTATTTTTTGGCGGCAACGTCCGCCGGCGAGAGAACAGCAGTCATTGAAGTAACTCCCGTAGTTGAGGATTGACGGCAAGCCCTGTGCTTGCCTGTCTACGGGAATTAGACACCGACAAGAAGCAAAAATCGGTGCGCAAACGGTGTGCAAACTGTAGCTACAGTTTCCTACAGTTTCTCAGCCCGGCTTCGCCCGGCGGCAGTCAGCCAGCAGCCACCGGTCCGGCCTTCCTTTGTATCGACGTAACCACGCCCTTTCAAGTCGGCAACCACTTTCTTGTATTGGTTTGGGTCGGCCGTCTTGCCCGCAGCTCTTTTGGCAATGTCTGCCGTTCTCATTCGGTGGTCAGAGTCAAACGCCTTGCCATTCAGAAGCACCTTCAGCACCAGTAGGGAACGTTCACCCAAGCCCGAGCCGTCACCGCCGTTCCCTTCGCCATCGTCCGGCTTGGCCACCAGTTCCTTCAGCGACCGTTCGAGGAACGGCCTGTATTCGTCGGCGGATAGTTGTTTCGCCTCCTCAATCAACTTCCAGTAGCAATCGCCCTCCAAGAACTGTTTCCTCCGTGCAATAGCATCCCCATCGGTCGGCAACGGGGCAACATAGTAGTCATGCGGCACCGGCCACGGGTTGATCGTCTCCCCAAACCAGAAGGTATCGTGGATTGCCGACAGAGCGGCCCATTTCTCTGCCGCGGAGGTATCTCCTTGGGGCGGCGGCAGGGGTAATCTGGGATCCTCGGGGACAGGCGGCCAGTCTCGGCCCGACAGCGGCGGTACCACGTTGTCGCACATTCGGAAGCACGCCGCCTCGCTTATGTCCACCGAATCGCCCCAATGCTCTGCAACTTCCAAGACTATCTCTGTTCGCTTGCGGGCAGATTCGATCAACGTCTCTGCCTTCTTCGCCGCGTCGGACCGGGTTTGCTCAGCTTCGCGATGTCGGCGGTTGAAATCTGCCGCCCACTGGCGGATGATGTCTCGGATATTCTCCACCCCAATGCGATCCCAAACGACCGCATGTACTTTTTCGGCCAATTGGGTCCAACGGGGATCAGGCCCAGAAGCGTATGAGAAGCGATCGGACACGATTTCGCCTTTCGTTGGTCGGGTCGGCCCGAGCCGGTCGGCGTGAAAGGCGAATAACTCGCCGAGCCAGCCCGGGCCGAACGGCCGCCGTCGCGGCCACCCGATAGCCGCCATTATACCGGCAAGGTCGCTTCGCCAGAATCAGAAAGCAGCGCCCGCCCGCCACCGTCGCCAAACGTAGGCCAGCAGGCCGAGGGCACCCGCGCCAAGGAGGGCGAGGGTGGACGGTTCGGGGACGGTCTGAGCAATGACCCAAGGGTTCGTCGAAAAACGGGGCGGCTCATCACACCAGAGGGAATCTCGCCCAGAAGAGCCCCAGTTGCCCCAGGCAGAGTAAACAACGCCTCCAGGCCAATTCTGAAACAGAATCTGCAGGTCGGGTAG
>CAWGNG010000027.1:0-3632 GCA_963823895.1 uncultured Planctomycetaceae bacterium | reverse complement strand
CGCCGTTCCCTGGCACAGAACCCCACAATGCTCTGCCCGCTGGCCTGTTGACGTTCGATTGCCTCCTGCCAATGCCGCCGCCGATCTTCGCTTCTGGTTTTCGCCATTGCTTGGCCCCCTGAATACCCGGATGAATCGAAAGCACCGAGTTAAGCATGGTCAACAGAACGCGAGAAGCGGCGGGACTGCAAGCGAGGCGGAAAGGGCGGCGGGCCGGGCTTAAGGGGCGCGGATGGCTTGCGGGCGCGGGCTTGCATGCGGGCTTGGGCACGCCGCCAACGCTTGGCGTCAAAGACCGCCTCGCGTTCCTCGATGCGGCCGCGACGCACCGATTGCGGATGACTCGACGCCCAACGGTCCGGCAACAGGTCGAGCAGGTAGGGCGTGTCGGGTTTAAGATCCGTGGGATGGTTCTGCTGCGCATCGGCCAAGCGTCGCAGCACGTCCTCCAGGTAGTCCTCAACCACGAGATGATGACGATGCGCGCTGCTGACCACACTGTACATCTGCAATCGCCCCGCCGCTGCACGGGGATGGCCAAGGAACATCCAGTTGTTGCGACCGACAGTCAACGGCCTAATGATCTGTTCCGACTGGTCGTTGTCGATCGGAATTCTCCCGTCGCCGAGATACACTCTCAGCGCCGACCACTGGTTCCGCAGGTAGCCCAACGCTTTGCCGATGGCGCTCTGCGGTAGCACGCGCTGCAAGGCGTCGCCGTCCAGCCAACATCGCATGCGGTCCCACACTGGCGCCGCGTCGCGCTGCCGCAGTGCCCCACGCACGGCGGCGTCCAGCGTCTTGCCCCGTTCTTCGACGTCGTACAATTGGCGGTAGAACGAGAGCGCCTGCGACGCGAGGACCGGATCGTTCGACTCGGCCTCGACGAACTCCCGCCGCGCGTGGGCATTGCAACTCGCATGGATGATCCGCCCGCCGGAACGTTCCTGCAACCGCGCATTGGCGCCGCAGGCGTCGCCCACGAAGATGCCGCGATACGTGGCCAGGTGGCCGTCGATCTCGGCGTTCTGGTGCGTCAGCGACCAGTGAAACACGTTGTACGGCGCCAGCTCGTCCAGGCTCGTGTACAACCAGGCGTAACTGGTGGCCGAACCGGGGGCCGCGGCGTTCGCGGGCGACTCCGCATCCAACGCCCGGCGGAAGCGGACCCGCTGGCTCAGCTTCGCCAACTCCTCTTCCCCCAGCGCGTTGCGCAAGAGCACCGTAAGCCACGTGTCGTCGCCCAGCAGGATCGGCTGCCGCAGCAGAACCCGCCACATCTGCCCGTACAAGGGACCGATCGTGTTTACGCCGTAATTGATCAGATCGTTCACCGTCGAGCGGCGGGGAAACCAACCGCATTGGGCGAACCAGTCTTGCTGCCGATAGGTCGGCACGTGGAAGGCACACTTCAGGGCCATCACCGCCGCCACGACGCTGAAGTCGTACTTGCAGCCCTCGACGATCGACAGCGGCGGTGGCATGCTTTTGACGCCTTCCGCGGGCCGACCCGGCACCACGTACTGCGGCCGCTTGATGACCTCCACGTACACGTGCGGCTTCTCGAACCGCAAACGGCTGCTTTCTCTCACCCCGATGCACTTCAGCCCCACTTTCTGCTCTTCGGGAAGGTCGAGCACCCGCTCGCGGCGTTCGATGTGCGGCGGGAACTCCTCCTTCCGGCCGAGCTTCTTTTCCTGGCGGGCCTTGCGCCGCGCCGCCAGACGCCGCAGCAGTTCCCGCTCCGAAGCCTCGTCCGCCACGGCCTGGGCCTCAACGATCGCCTTTTGCTCCGCGCTTGGCGGTTCGCTGGGACCGTCGGGAAAACTCAACGACAACTGGTCGGGAGACTCGGTGCGGCGCTCGCTGCGGCGGCCCCAGAGCATATCGACCAACCGGTTGTTGGCCGTTTCCAATTCGGCGATCCGCCGGCCCTGCGCATCGCGTTCATCGGTGATGATCCGCGTGGCGTCCGCCAACGCCTCGTAGTCGCGGCGGAGTGCGCCAAACTCTGCGGTCATGCGCTCCATGGCGGCACGCAGCGACGCCACCTCGCTGCTCAGCGCCTCGTTGCGCCGTTCACTTTCGCGGAGTCGTTCTCGAAGCAGCGTGTCATCCACGATGACAACATCATGGTCAGCTCGCGGCGAAAGTCAAGAGCAAGAACCAAGAATTTTATCCGGCCGCCACTTGATAACGCTTGCGACGCTTGGCCGTATTTAGATCGACGCCGCCGATCATCATGGCCAACGTCACGGCGTCGACTTCAATCGCCGGCGACGCGGCGTCATGGCCACCGGGAAGCTGGAAGCATCCTCGTTCCAACCGCTTTGCCCAAACCACGAGACCGTCACGATCCCAAAGCAAAATCTTGCAGCGATTCCGCGCGCGATTCACGAAGACGAAATAGTCGCCGCAGAGAACGTCCATGCCGAACGAATGGGTGACGATTGACGACAACCCATCGAAATGCTTTCTCATGTCCGTTGGGAGCGCGTGGATGAAGATTCGCACCGCCGGAGAAAGGCTAAGCATGACGACTCTCTCCAAAAGGCAACTCCAGCCGCTCGCCGCGAAGCACACGCAACGCGGTGATCAGCGCCGCGAGATTCTGCTGGGGCAAACGAAGAATCGTGCCGTCGGCCATCGCCAACTCGATCCATGGCGCCGGTTGCGAGGCCACGGCCGGCAGTTGCAGGAAGTCCGGCGGGCACGACGGCGCCGTGGGGCCGACGAGAACACGGCGCAACGGGCGACGCGATGTGACTACAGCGCTTCGCCGTCGGGAACATTGCAACCTCGCGTCCGCACGCGGGTCACGCCGCCGACGCGACGCTTCGCGAAGATTCCGCCTCCATACGTAGAAGCCGTGCGACGAGATGTTTTCCCTTCGGCAGAACTCGGCGATTGACAGCCCGCTTTCACGCTGCCTCTTGATCCGCTGCCGCCATTGGTCCCAACAAACTTGATTCACTTGCCGTGGCATGACTGGGTAGCCTCCTGATACAGGGTGGGAGAAATGAACTACCCACCAGACTACCCTGGCCGTCAACAGTGCTTATATCGGGCGCTTTCGATGAATCCTATCCCGGCATTCAGCCTACCACGGGCCGCAAGGCTGGCGATTCATTGACGCTAACCCAAGGACAGCCGTTCCTTGGCACAGAACCCCACAATGCTCTGCCCGCTGGCCTGTTGACGTTCGATTGCCTCCTGCCAATGCCGCCGCCGATCTTCGCTTCTGGTTTTCGCCATCGCTTGGTCCCCTGCACACCCGGATGAATCCTATCCCGGCATTCAGCTTAGCATGGCCCGCAAGGCTGGCGATTCATTGGCGCTAACAACGAGGGACGGAGGGACGTGGCCATGATGACGGGAACGTTGATGACCCAGGAGGGAACGAGCGGATGGCGAAGACAAGCGTGAGCTTCGCAGGTCAGTTGCGAGGCCCAGCGTTGGCGGGCGGCTGTGGACGTTGGTGGGGTGGTCAGACAATACGGATAATGGCATCACCTTTCCTCCTGCCGCCGATCGTGCTGCCGTCACGTCGTTAGCGTCAATGAATCGCCAGCCTTGCGGCCCGTGGTAGGCTGAATGCCGGGATAGGATTCATCCGGGTATTCAGGGGGCCA
>CAWGNG010000026.1:0-576062 GCA_963823895.1 uncultured Planctomycetaceae bacterium | reverse complement strand
GCCGTGTCGGTCACGTCGATGGTCACTGCGCCGGCCAGGGCGACGTTCAGGGAAATCGTTGAGCCGGTCACGTCGGAAGCGACCGAGATGCCGTCGGTCAGCGTCAGATCGTATCCGCCGAGGGTAAAATCGCTGGCGTCGAAGTCAATCGACTGGAAGCGTGTGCCGACGGGGAAATCGTTGTTGGTAACGGTTTGCGAGGAGGCGTCGAAATGCAGTTCGTCGCCGGACTGGGGCACGACCGGCTGCTGCTGATCGTTCACCCAGTTGTCCGAGTTATTCCAATTGTTGTGGAGTTGGCCGCCGCCCCCGGTCCATATACAAACGGACAGAAGGCTCCGATCTTCGAGCGGCTCGAAAGCGAGCCTCCGCCGTCTCTGCGGCCGGACGCAACTCTTCCGCTTCTCGTGGCGACGGAAACCGAGGCCGTTGAATACGTCTTCCCAACGATGAACAACCATCCTACCCATACTCATGTTATTGGCCGGGGCTGGGGGACAATCACGGGAAAGGATACCCGCAACAAGTGTGGTGTGAGAGGTACTGGGGTATAGAGGATTTGGTTAGGGAGTGTCAATCCCCTACTTCAGGGAATTTCGGAGAATCCCCCTCTCCTTCGAAAAATGTCTGCTTCTTACGAAGTCCTAATATCGCCCAACATGAGCGGAAGAGAGCGGATTTCTCGCCGATTTATAGGGCGATGGTTCTGCACGCCCGATGTCTTCTGACGCCGTTAACGGCAGTGGATCGGCGATGCGTTGGACTGGCGACTGGTTCGGTTGGTTATGATCGCAGGAGGGGTCTACCTCCAAACGACCCTCATAATCGAATAGGCCAGGACGCGGACCTCGCCGCCAGCCTCCACGGGTTGTTCCGTGGGCGTTACATTCGTCGAGGCAGCCATCAGATCGGGCGCGGCCAAAGTCTCGATCCTGGACGGGGCCTGCTCTGGAACCGATTTCGGCAACCGAAAAACCCGCTGTTCGGCCGAGCAGTTCTGAATGATGAGCGTAACCGCTTTCGACTTACGGAACAGGGCTGCCTCCACCTCGAAATAACTCTCGGCCGGCGCACCGTCGCCCGGTATCCGGTGGGCCCCGGATTCGAGGAACCGCTGGTAGGTCGCTCCGCCGTTGGCCGCTTCATGGAACCAGCGGAGGGCGAGTACGTGGGGCATCGGCCGGTAGCGACCCTGTCCATCGGATTGGAAGGCTCCGCCCGCCGGGCCGTGCCGCAAGAAGTTCAGAGTAAAGAACAACGACATCGTGACCTCGCGGTGACGTAGCAGCGCAAACGTCATACGGGAAACGAGTTGGACGTGCATGGCCGGGGTCGGCTCATCCTTGCTTTGGTAGTCTGCCCCACGAGTATTCCATTCAGTGACCCAAATGTCCTTGTCGGGCAGTCGCTGCCGAACGTCCGCGATGACGCAGTCGGTGCCCTGATCGCAATGGGCCAGAAGGGCTCTGAACAATTTCATCGCCTCCTCCGGGCGATGCCAACCTTGGGCTGCCCCGCGCTCTCCCATGATCGTGTCCATGCGCGGATAGGGATGGATCGTCACGGCGTCAAACCAGCCCGCTGGTTTCAAGTCAACATCCCACTGCCTTAAACGCCGTCCGGTGGGGCGGACCGGATTGCCGCGAAGCCAGAAAGCACTGGCCGCGCTCTGCACCGCCACGCGGGTGCCCGGCGGGAAATAGGGCCGCAGGGCATCGCAATACTGCTTCATAATCCGCATCGTGGTCGGCTCGTCCGGCCAGCGTTTCAGCACGTCCGGGTCGAAACCCATCGCGATCCAGAACTCGTTGCCCAACTCGACATAACGGGGCACGACCCCGGCGGCTTGCATCTGACGGAACCACTCGACCTGTTCGACAATGCTCGATGTCTCCAGGTTGGGAACCAGCACGACTTCGGCGCCGACTTCCCTGGCGAATTTCGTGTATTCCGCGATCTTGACCCCCTGTGGGAAGCCGGTGCGGATTTTGGGGGCGATCTCGGCCCAGAACCGCATGTACGGCGAGCTTCGCGGCGTAGACGGCATATCGAGGAGTCCCGTGCGCCAGTCGTAATAGTTGGATTGCGATCCCCCCGGAAATCGCACGAAGGCCAGGTCCATTGCCTTGAGGGCAGCCACCTTTCGTGGATTGTCGATGAGATGCTCGATCAGAGCTTCCGCCGATGCGCCTAGCAACCGCTGCGGCAACTGCCGCTCCGGGCCGGATTTTTCCAAAACGAGGGGCTTCATCGCCTCATCTGACGAGGCGGCGTTGCAACACGCGAAAAGGATGAACAGCAGCCAAGTGAAGAACAGACAGGCGCGCTTCATGGTTCGCTCCTTGCAACGGCCCAAGGTATGTTATCCGCCACTCAGACCCCTGACAACGCGCCCACCGGCTACGGGCTGCCACAAAGCTGGCCTCCAAGGGGTATCTTCTTGGGAATATCGAGAGCGCTTCCGGCGTGACGCACGCCACTTGCGCCGGGTCGGCTGCCGATCATTCCACCCCGCCTGCCGCCCATACTAAGGGTAGTTTTGTCTTCGCTGAGATTTATGGGGTCGGCTGCCGATCATTCCACCCCGCCAGCCGCCCGGATCATCGCCAGGATGCCAGCCTTGAGCAGTCGAGGCGGTGCCGGCCAGGACTCACAACATACCACCAAGGAGGTAGCCTCGCGCGTGAGCCTGCGCCTACGCGATGGCCTTTCTTTGTGCGTGTCGTGGAACGGAAATGGATATACTGTGGCCGGAATTCGGCGCTCTTGGCAGCCATTGGCGGGGCAGGGCCGACCGGCTGACGGCATCCCGGTGCCGCAAATGACCGATCAGGAGCCTTGCGCGACCGCGCCCGCCTGTGCAACGGCTGGCTTTTCAGCCTCAGAAGCCGCGGCAACGGGTACACTGGGGGCTGCGGCTTCCGTGGAAACAGGCACATCGGTGGGGGTTTGCTTCGGCGGCTCCGGGCGGCGCTCGACAATCAAGAGCAGGCCGTTGCGGCAATCGACGACAGTTTCCAGGGACGGACCCAGCCGGCCATCGACGGCCAAACAAGGGTGTACGGCAACCAGACGATGCAACTTGTTCATCGTGTCGTTGTCGAGCCTCCGGCCGCCGAACCAGCGGTCCCGCAATTCCCGGATCGCACGCATTACAAGCCGGCCCCCCTCTCCAATGAGCCAAACTCAGGTTTTAGGGGAGCCGAGCTTATGTGCGGTGGTGACGGGAGGAGGCAGCGGCCACAGCCGGCAAGCAACGAAGTCGGCAACCGCTTGATGCAACTCGCGTTTTTTGTTGTTATCGAGTGAAAGATCCTGATCGCGACACCACTGTTTCCCGAACTGTGACCACTGTTTGGTCATCTCGACCAGCTTGTCGAGAAACGGATGCCAGTTTCTTCCGTCACAGTAGTACTCTAGCCACGCGTAGACGTCCTCTGCTTCGAGAAAGTCGTACAACTCGTTCTCCTTTTGATCCTCGTCCTCATCCTCAAGCTCGTCGTCGAAGTCGTCCTCATAGTCGTCATCGTCCTCGTCCCGCTCTGGTTTGGGCAGGGGCGGGAACTTCTCCGCCATCAGTCGCCAAGCCTCTTCCTTCGCCTCTGCCCGCTTCATGCCCGTGGCGCGAAGCTCTTTGATCTTGGCATCCTTCCAAACGGCGGCTTCGTTCCAGCGGCCCTCACGCCGCAGGCGGTCGTGTAATTCGATCTTGCTCTCTTCCATACGAAACCTCCTATCTTGCCTAATCCATTTTACACGACTTGTCGGACGGTTGTAGGCAGCGCCCTATCGCCAAAGCAGCCCGGAGGCTGGATCAACTTTCGGCGGCACTGACGCCGGCCTGATCTCGACCGACCGCCGACCGCCAGATTCGATTCTGGCGCCGTAGCGCGGGGCTGATACCGGCCTTGGCGAGCGCGGACGCCTTCGGACGACCCGGAAGCCATCCAGGGCGACCTGATCGCCGGACATCGACAAACGCAAGGATTCCGGGGGTGTTTTCGAGCGCCGACGCCCTTCGATGACCCGGAAGCCGTCCAGGGCCGTTGGAACGCACTGGTGCGCCGTAGACTGAACTTCAACGCCGGCTTGTGGCCCATCTTTACCTCCATGCTCCATACCGGCCTGGCCGCTGTCGAGGCATTGCTCCAGAATCGCTTCTGGCGCGATGCGACGTGGGCTAGCTGCCCTCTCTGCGCCGGGCGTGGTCTGGGTCGATGTCTTGGTCATGGTTGGGCTTCCCGATCGGCTTCATGCCCCGTTTCGCCGCCCTGGTGCCCGGTGAGCATGGCCGGCCTAATCGCTTCGTCCGCTGGTCGATCTTCCCTGGTAGGCTCTGATTTGGCTTCTGGCGCAGATTTCTCCACGCCTACTCGCGTTTTCTTCGCGGCTCGCTTCTCATTGGCCTTCTGGACGGTCTTGGGCCTCTTGCCGAAACGGTAGCCGTACAACGGGCATTCTGGGATCACGCACAGACGCACTTCGGCCGGGCTGCCGCCGGAGCACCCAAGGCAGTTTGCCCTGATTGCCTTGAGCGGCGTAAGGGGCTTCGTTCGCATCTTCATGGTTTCATCTCCCGAGCCAAACAGCCGTGTCTATCACGACCGCGCCGTGGGCGAAATGGCTCGCTACGACAAATTGGCCAGCCGGGTACACCGGTCTAAGTTCCCTCCGGCTGCGTTGGCTCCCAGCCCTGTTGTGGAATCGACCGCACGAGCCCTGCCCGCCTGGCTTCACCGAGAATGTGCCCTATTCGCGTCTCGCTCACCCCCAGCCGCTTGGCCATGACCTTCGATGTCACGGGCTTACCCGGCTCGTAAAGCGATTGCAGGAGATCCATCGCTTTTTCCCGCGTTGTCTGACCTGAAACATCAATGCGAGTGAAGTAAACAACATTTTGTATAGCGGGTAAGTGGGTAAGAAAACCGCATCAGCTACATCGTCGGCAGCGGGCACGCCTACCGGGCCGTGGCGGCTCGCGGCGGGTCGGGCGACGACGCCCTGGTGCTGGCCGTGCAACTCGTGCTCGATGAGTTCGTCCGCCTCAACTCCTGGCAGCGGCGGCAGCAGGAGATCGTCCGCCGCAAGGACCGCGACGGCGAGTGCTTCCTGCGGCTCTTCGCGGCCGCCGACGGCACGACGCTCGTGCGGTTCGTCGAGCCGGCCCAGGTGGCCGCGCCGAGCGACCGCATCGCCGATCCCTCGGCCAGTTTCGGCATTCAGACCGACCCGAACGACGTCGAGACCGTGCTGGGCTACTGGATCGACGGCCGGCTGATCGACGCCGACGAAATCCAGCACCGCAAGGCGAACGTCGATGGCAACGTGCGGCGCGGCCTGCCGTTGTTCTATCCGGTGCGAAAGAACCTTCGCCGCGCGGAAAAGCTGCTGCGGAACATGAGCGTGGTGGCCGAGATTCAGTCGGCGATCGCCGTAATTCGCAAACACACCGCCGCCACCGCCGCCGGGCTGGCCGATTTCGTCGCCAACCAGGCCGACAGGACGGTGACGAGCGCAGCCACCGGCCGCACGAGCCATTTTCGCCGCTTTGCCCCCGGCACGATTCTCGACGCGGTGGCGGGGACCGACTATCAGTTTCCCGCGGCGGGCATCGACGCCGGCCGCTACGTGACGGTGTTGCAGGCCGAGCTGCGTGCGGTCGCCAGCCGGCTGGTCATGCCCGAGTTCATGCTCAGCAGCGACGCCAGCAACGCGAACTACAGTTCGACGATGGTGGCCGAGGGCCCGGCGGTCAAAATCTTCGACCGGCTCCAGCACGAGATGCTCGCCGACGACGTGGAGTTGCTGCGTCACGCGGTGCGGAACGCGGTGTCCGCGGGCCGATTGCCGGCCGACGCGCTGACGGCGATCGACATTCGCGGCATCGCGCCGCCGCTGGCGGTCCGCGACCGTCTCAAGGACACCCAGGCCGACCAGATTCTCGTCCGCAACGGCGCCATGTCCGTCGCCACGATGGCCCTCCGCGGCGGGCTCGATCCCGAACAGGAGGAGCGACTGATCGCAAGACAGGGGAGGTAGCCCATGTTGCCGGCTGAAACCTCCAGTTTTGCTCCGAACGGGCCTTGTTTCCACGTTTCTACGCGCCGCCGCATTTGCTTGACAGCGATACGTCCCTAACCTAAATTCTAGCAGGAGTGTGTCGGTACGTAGGTTTGCGTGGGGTTCTCTCCTTGTGGGATCACTGCGTCTTCTCATGCGTCTGGCTTGGCAGCTCATGGTCGCACTGTGGTGGACATGGAGTCGCGGCCCCTTGGCAAGGACCGACCCATCGGGAGGTCTCGCGAGTACTACGAATGACTGTGGGCGACTCGTTCTCACAACCGGAATTGAAGGACAGTGATGGCGCGAAGCATGCCGTCCGGGAGGCAATCGCGCTGGAGGCTTTGCTATATACGGAGTTGGGAGCGATGGTTGGCTACATCTATGTCAATCATATTCGGCTCGATGGGACCTTATTGTTGATTCACGTGGTTGCCTGCGCAATCCCCCTGTTCGGGATGGCGCTTATGTTATTCCTGCGGAAGTCATATAAATCGGCCGTGCCGGCTCACGATAGGAGCACGACTATGTTCTTACGATGGACGGTATTTCTGTGCCTTATAATGGCGGCGTGTGTCACGTATGAAGGATGGGTGGGGCGCCTTTCCGGTAAACCGCATCCAGTCTGTTTACCGATCGTCCGCGCAGAAAGAGCCTCGACAGAGGATGGGACTATATACGCATACGCTACGTTTGTGCCGTCACAAAGCGGCTTGGTATTGCCTGATCCAATCGTTATTGATGTCTCTGTGTCGCCGAAAGGAGTCGAAGAGTCCTGGGAAATCCAGAAGATGGGCGTGTACGTCGGAATGACGGATAATTCAGCCGACATAACCAAGCAAGCCGACTATCTTCCATGCGCTGAAACAAAACTTCATAGGGAAGTTGGCTTGTGCGTCGATGAGACGAAACAGTACACAATTAGAGTTTGCCTTCGTCGAACAAATCGTGCTTCCTCGATCAATACAGAGAAGCTCCTGAAGCTGCTTGATGCGAATGGGCTTGTGAAGAACGGTATCATGACGGTTACGGCCTACTACCAAGAGCGGGAAACAAAATGATCCGGCAACCACTCATGTGCGTTATCGCATTGTGCGGGGTCAGTGATCTCGCTTTTGGTGGGCTTCAGGTGTCGGTCCGTTACGAGGGTAGGCCCACACCAGTTGGCTCGGCAACTGTGTGGATTTCACAGATGAAGGATCGAATTCTAACGGTAATAGATAAAGGGAAGACCCAGGAGAGTGGGGAGCCGTACAAGCCTAAGAAGACATTGCCAAAGGGCAACCTCATCGTTTCAGCGCAGAAGAACGGGAAACGCGGCTTTAGAAATGATGTTGTCTACGATGGCGGTCACAGATCAATAACCGTCGAATTGAACGACCGGTGGGGAAACATACCCCTCAATCTTGATGCTGGTCGCTATTGGGTTCTCCAGCAGTGCATACGCTGCGTCGCCGAGACTCAGGTGCGCTGCTGCGTCGACGCTGACGGTAGTTCGCATTCGACGTCGTACACAGTCTACCGTGGTGTGCCAGAGTACGTTTGGGTACCGTTGCACTTTGACCTGAACTGCGGGGAGAATTGGCACCTCGGTACATGCGACGAAGATGGAAGCAGGGGATGCGACCAGTCGAGTTGCGACGACGATGCAAAGAGCCGACCGGTGCCGGATAGCGGATGTCTGTACGAGGTCGGCGAGGCGAAACTGATCGTTTCCGTTCCTTCCGACGCAACGGTCGTTATCAACGGCAGAGCGACAAAGATAACGGGCAGTCGGCGCGTGTATATCTCGAAGGGATTGATATACGGGTACAGTTACAGGTACGTGGTGCATGCCCGGATCGCGCGCGACGGAAAGACCTTCGAGGATACAAGAACGGTCATTCTGCGGCCTGGCGATAGCACAGAAATCACCTTCGATTTCTCGGGCAACAGAAACTAATCGGCGAAGAGGGCCCGTCTCTACCGCACCGGCAGGCAGAGAATCTCTCATCGCGGGACCGACGAGTTCGTGATCGTCTCGGCGAACGGAATCGTGATCTTTTCGCCGCGCCAGGTCAGTTCCACGGTGATCGTGATCGTGGTTGACTTTTGCTGTGTGGGCACGCGGCGTGCGGCGGTGATCGTCGTGGGGCGGTAGAGGTGAAGCGCGACCGGATGCAGCGGAGCGGCAGCGGGCCCGGGGGAGCGGACTGCGGCGGTTACGCTGTTGGTTAGCCGGTTGAGCAGCTTGATGTTGAAGATAACGTTGTTAGGCGCGTCGCCTTTGCTGGGGCCGCTAAGGAAGATCGTGGTTCCGGTCAGGTCGGCCAGGGCGAGGGCCATCGGCTGGGCGGCGGCGTTGCAGCGGCGCACGTCGGAAAAGACTCCAAGGATTTGAGATTCATAGGCACTGACGGCCGCGGCTTGGGCGTCGGCGTCCTTCTCGACCGCGTCGAGCATTTCGGCCTTCAGCGCCAGCAGCGACTTGGGTGCTTTCTCCTTCAGCCGCCACGCCGCCTTGTAGAGGGTCAGAAGTCGGTCCATGCCGGCGAATCGCCAGAAGTTCGGCGCTGCCGGTTTGGTCAGATCGGGCGGCAGACGGCGGCCGTCGTCGAGCCACGGCGTGATGATTGGGTAGGCGCCCTTTCCGATAATCGCGATGTGCTGGCTCATGAGCCGTTGCCGCTGGGCCGCGGTGATCGGCACTGCGGTGGTGAACTGTTTGATCGCTCCCCGTCGGCCGGCCCGGACCGTCACTTCCAGTCTCCGCTTCTTGATGCGAATCGTAACGCCGTAGCGGAGCCCGTCGGCCTTGGCCGCGTCTTTGAGCGCGGGCGGGAGCGGAAGCTCGCTCCGCGCGATTCCCCAATCCTTGCCGTCGATCACCAAGGTCCGGCCTTCGACGAGGACCACTTGGCAGAGCGAGCGGCCGTCGACGCCCAGCCCGAATCCGCCCCAGCAACCCAGGCCGCGGGAGAAATCGAGGACGTAGCCGACGGAAGGTTCTGCCACGCCTTGCTTCACGGGTCCGACAATCGACGGCCGCGGCTCGGCGGGATAATCCATCCGCAGCGGATCGTAATCCAGTTTCTCCTGCGGGGCATAATTCAGATCGGTTTGGGACCAATAGCGGCCGTCCCAAGGAAATCCGTAGGCGAACAGGGCGTTGCCCTCCTGTTCCCATCCCCAATCGACGAAGTGGAACGAATTGCACGTCTGCCGGACCCAGCGCGCCCAATCGCCGTTGAGTTTATCGAGCGGGCCGAAGATGTCTGCCATCAGCCGCGAGTTCGGCTCGTGATCCAGTCGGCTGGCGTAGTATTCGTCGCGCCAGACGCACCATTTCAGCCAGCGATCGGGATCGCGCCAGAGGAACTGCTGATATATGACGCCGCTGCCGCCGCCGGCGCCCCAGAGCGCGTCGGCGGCCTTCGGCATGGGGATAAAGTCCTTCCGCAGGGCCGCCAACCCGACGTCGGTCCAATTGTTGGTCGGCGCCTTGTCGAGGCACATTACGGTGAGTTGCTTCTTGGCCGGATCGTAGACGTGCTGCTCGCCGCTATACGTGAAGTCCTCCGAGCCGCCGGTGCCGTAGACGATCATTTGCAGCATGTGCAGATTTTCGTGGATCACCAGGGCACGTTGGTGGTAGAGGAGCGTTCCGCTTTGGTAGTTGTAGGCGGAGTGGTTGTTGTAGATGGTGATGCCGCCGCCGAAGCCGCCGGCGGTGCCCATGCCTACGTCGCTCTTCATGGCCTCGATCATCTGAGGGCCGCTGTTGGCGCAGACGAAGTACATGCGGGTGTCGGGCTCCGGCGGCTCGGCCCCCACCATCGCCACCCAATGCGGATAGGCCAACTCGGCGACTTCCAGGATCATTCTGGAGTAGTTTTCATCCCGGCTCGATTTCAAGGCATAGTGCTTACTGACGTAGAACTGGAAGCCAGGGGTGTTGTGGATCAACTTGCCGGCGTAAGTCTTGGGGATTTGCTGATCGACTTTGACGATCTTGATATCGACGGCCGTAGACGTGGGACCGCTGACGACGATCTTGGCGGGGGTGGCTGCGGGCGGTGGGACTTCGCCGCGCGACACGCCGCCGACAAGCAGGAAAACCGACAGCGACAGCAAGCGGCGTGACATTGCAAACATGGAAGAACCTGGCGGGGTCGGTGGAACGGCGCCGGTGCAGAGGCCTGCGCAAAAACTCTCCCCAATCGAATTACCAACGCGCCTCTATTTTACTCGCTGGGGGGATTCCGTGCGACAAGTTCCGCCGCGGAGATTTCGCCCGAGCCGCCCTCCCGACTTATACGCCGTTTCGCTATAATGCCCCTTTTCGGCCCGATCATGCTTGCCTTTCATGCGGAGTAACCAGCAGTCATGCGGCAAATCCTCGTTACCAGCGCCCTGCCCTACGCCAACGGCCATATCCACATCGGACACTTGGTCGAGTATCTGCAAACCGACATCTGGGTGCGGTTCCAGAAACTCCGCGGGCGGCGGTGCGTCTATATCTGCGCCGACGACACGCACGGCACCGCCATTATGATCCGCGCCCGGCAGGAGGGCGTTTCCGAAGAGGAGCTGATCGCCCGGATGCAAGAGGCCCACGTGCGGGACTTTGCCGGCTTCGACATCGAGTTCGACAACTACGGCAGCACGAACAGCCCACAGACGCGAGAAGTCTGCGGCGAGATTTGGGCCGAAATCCGCAAGGCGGGGCTGGTCGAGGAGCGGGAAGTCACTCAGCTTTATGACGCCCAGGCCGGCACGTTCTTGGCCGATCGCTTCGTCAAGGGGACTTGCCCGAAGTGCAACTCGCCCGGCCAGTACGGCGACAGTTGCGACAAGTGCGGCTGCCATTACAGTCCGACCGAACTGATCGACCCGGTGAGCACTCTCTCGGGCACGACGCCGGAAATCCGCCAGGCCGATCATCTCTTCGTGAACATCGAAAAGCTGCACGGGTTTCTGGAAGACTGGACGCAGGGGGGCGAGCATCTTCAGCCCGAGATCGCCAATTATCTGAAAGGGCATTTCCTTTGCGAGCCGCTGCACGATTGGGACGTCTCGCGGCCGGCGCCCTACTTCGGCTTCCAGATTCCCGATAGCCCCAGCAACTACTGGTACGTCTGGTTCGACGCCCCGATCGGCTACATCGGCTCGACGAAACAATGGTGCCAAAAGCACGGCGAAAACCTCGATGATTGGTGGCGCGGTCCGGACAAGACGGAGATCCATCACTTCATCGGCAAGGACATCACCTATTTCCACACGCTCTTTTGGCCAGCCATGTTGAAAACCGGCGAATTGAGCCTGCCCGAGAAAGTCCACATCCACGGCTTTCTTACCGTCGGTGGCGAGAAGATGTCGAAGAGCAAGGGGACGTTTATCCGCGCCTCGACCTACCTCGAATATCTCGACCCGTCGTACCTGCGCTACTATTACGCCTCGAAACTGTCGTCGAGCGTCGATGACATCGACCTGAACTTCGAGGATTTCATCGGCAAAGTCGATTCTGATGTGGTCGGCAAGGTCGTGAACATCGCCAGCCGAACGGCCGGCTTTCTAAGAAAAACGGGAATGGCTGAGGAGTTGGAAAGCCGAGAATTGTTCGACCAGGCGGCACGCGACGGCGAGGAGATTGCCGACGCCTACCAAGCCTGCGATTACGGCCGGGCAATGCGGCTGATTATGGCCGCCGCCGATCGCGCGAACGCCTATATGGAATCGCGCCGGCCCTGGGAACTGGCGAAGAAGGACGGTCCGCAAGCAAAACGCGGCGTGCAAATCGCTTGCACCACCGGCCTGAACTTGTTCCGTCAGCTTGCGATTTACCTGGCCCCCGTGCTGCCAAGACTCGCAAAACAGACCGGCGAACTGCTCGGCGCCCCGATCACCAGTTGGGAACAGGCTAAGCAGCCGCTCCTTGGCACGCCGGTCGGAAAGTTCTCGCACATGATGAAGCGGGTCGATGCAAAGCAGGTCGAGGCGATGGTGGCCGCCAGCGCCGAGCCGGATGAGGCGGAAACGCCCGCCGAAACGCTCCCATTCGACAGCGACGCCGCCCTGCTGGCCGAGCCGCTGGCCGAAACCGTCAGCTTCGACGATTTCGCCAAGATCGATCTGCGCGTGGTCCGCGTGATCGAGGCCGAGGACGTGCCGGGGCGCAAAAGCTGCTGAAACTTACGCTCGGCCTCGGCGGCGACAACCGCCGCTCCGTCTTCGCCGGCATCAAGGGCGTCTATCAGCCCGAGGATTTGGTCGGCCGGCTGGTGATCTGCGTGGCCAACCTCGCCCCGCGGAAGATGAAGTTCGGCTTAAGCGAAGGCATGATCGTCGCCGCCGGCGGCGGTGGCGGCGAAATCTACTTGCTCAGCCCCGATGAAGGAGCAAAACCGGGGCAAAGAGTACATTAAATGATGAATGATGAGTGATGAATGGGGGCGCCCGCCCGTTAGCACTTTGACGTCATTCATCAATCATCACTCAGCATTCATCATTTACCCGCCGGTTTCGCCACCTCGTTGCTGTGCTCGGCGATCCACTGCTCCAGTTCCGTCCAATCGACCGGCGGCAGGGTCGAGCGGTCGGGACGGAGTCTTCGAGCTTCCTTGACGTAGACGTGAACGATCTCGTCGGCCGGCTTGTCGGTGTTCCAGTGCACGAGGATGCGGATGCAGTGGCGGAGCGAGCCGGGCACGTCCAACTCGTGTACGCACATCAGCGCCACGTCGAACCAGCCCAACTGCCGCGCCGCCAACGCCGGAAACTCCCCGTCGAGGTCCGTCGTCGTCGAGAAGATCGCGCTGGCCACGTCCTCGGGCTCAATTCCGTTTTCGCGGATCATCAGCGCCAGCAGTTGACGGGTGGCCTTCAGGATTTCCTCGGGCGTATTGTCTTCGGCGGTGGTGGCGCCTCGAATTCCCCGGCACGGCATGGTTCTCTCCCTACTTGGCCTTCGCCCGCACTTGCTCTTTGATCCGCTGGATATGCCCGCGGCCGAGAGCCTTTACTTCGCAACCCAGTTCGAAGTAGCGGCGTATCTTCTCGTCCGAAAGGATGCCGAAACAGTCGATCACCGCCAGCGGCCCGCCGGCCCATTTGACGATCTGATCGGGCTCCAGCCCGAGATAGTGCTCGTGGGGCACGGCCAGAATCACCGCCTCGGCGTGGCGGATCGCCGTGGCCAGGTCCTTCTGAACGCGGATGTCCTTCAAGCCCTCCTGGTTGTGGAAGAATCGCGACCACGAATGGCCGGGCGCGGGATAAACGTCCTGCTGCTCCAACTCGAACCAGTGGTCGAGGTACGGATCGTGGACGCGCATCTCGGCGCCCATCTCCGTCAGCTTGCGGACAACCATTTCGGAACCGCTGTACCGCGTATCGCCCACGTCCTGACGGTAGCTGGCGCCGCAGATCAGCACGTCGGCCCCGGCGATGTAGCGGCCCATGTTCCGCAGGGCGTCGCGCACCAGCTCGGCGACGTGCAGAGCCCGCGTGTCGTTGATGTCAACCGCCGTGGGGCTGATCTTGAATACCTCGTCGCCGTCCTCGAAGCCCAGGATGTGCTTGTAGGCCCAATAACCCAATCCGGCGTCCTTCGGCAGGCAGTAGCCGCCGATGCCCGGTCCGGGGAAAATCATGTTGCTGTGCGTCGGCCGCATCTTGATCGCCTTAATCACCTTGGTCAGATCGACCCCGTTCCGCTCGGCAAACAGGCTCCACTCGTTCAAGAACGCCAGGATCGTCGCCCGATACGAGTTCTCGACGATCTTCGTCGTCTCCGACTCGATCGGCCGATCCATCACCGTCAGCGGGAACTGCTCGGTGTTGAGCACCTCGCGGAGGAACTTCTCGACGCGTTTCCGCGCTTCGGCGTTGCAGCCGGAACAGACCCGCCAGAAATCGCGAATCGATGAAACGTATTCGCGGCCGGGCATCACCCGCTCGAAACTATGCGCCAACAACGGCTCGGTCTCGATGCCGCGGGCGGCGAACGCCTTCTTCATGATCGGCCACGCCACGAATTCGGTGGTGCCGGGGGCCACCGTGGTTTCGATCAGCGTCAGGCAATGGGGCTCGACGTTCTGCCCGATCGTCCGCATCGTCGCCTCCAGGGCGCTCATTTCGGCCTCGCCGCTCCGCATCTTGCCCAACTCGTGCTTCGTATAGTCGCATTGCACGTCGACCACGACGCAATCGGCCAGCTTCAGGCATTCGCTGTTGAACGTGGCCACCAGCGTCTTCTTCTCCTTCACGCAGCGGGCGATCATCGGATCTACCTCGGGATCCTCCGCCTTCACCGGCGACTCGCCCCGATTGAGCATCGGAATCTTCCAATAGCTGCGCGGGCTGGGACGTTGGCAGCCGATCACGAACTTGCTCGGCTTGCCGCTCTTCTTATCGACGGTGTCGGCGATGATGGCAGCCATGACCGCGCCGACAAAGCCGACGCCCATCACCACGACCACTTCCTTCCCTTCGCGCCGAGCCTGATCGGCCAACGTTTGAATCCGCGAAAACTCCTTGGCATACTCGCCTTCGCTGGGGATGGGGAATTTCTCGCCGGCAGGATTCACGGAATATGCGGTCATGAAACGGCTCCTGAGGATCGAAAGAATCGAGAGAATCGGAAAACCGGGCGGCGCAAGCGATTTCGCCGCTTGGTCAATCATACCCCAAAAACGGCAAGCGGATAAGCCAGGGCGCTATTGGGGTGGGATTTCTTGAGCCCGTCTACTGTAGCGATCCGTTAAACAGAACTGCTTTTGCCGGCCGATCGGCGTTCTCGGGCCGCTTGGGCAATTCCAGCCAACGTCAGGTTCGGTACGTGCCGCGCGGCGCGGCCGAGCAGCTCAGCGACTGCGGGGCCGGCGCCGCCGGTAACAAACACCTGCGGCCCGCCGCCGCTTGCAGTCTCGCTCTGTGTTGCCGTGGCAGTCGAATGCGCTGGGGTGGCAGTTGAACTGCCACCCCAATCGCTTGCAGTTTCACAAATCCGCTCGATCAATTCCCGGATCGCCCCCACCGCTCCCCAGAACAGTCCCGATCTCATGGCCGACTCGGTCGAGTCGCCCAAGGCCGGCGGCGGCACGGCCAATTCCGCAACGTCGACCAACGGCAGCAGGTCGGTGAAGTGGTGCAGCGCCCTGGCGGACATCTGAATGCCCGGCAGAATCGCCCCGCCCAGAAACGCCCCGTCGCCCGAAACCAAATCGACCGTGATGGCCGTACCGACGTCAACGATCACCGCCGGATGGCCTGCATCGCGCAGCCGATTGACGGCCACCGCATCGACCAGCCGATCGACGCCGACCATGTCCGGCCTTTCCACCCTCACGACAAGCGGCAGATCGCCAGAGGCCAACAGCACGACGCGATCGCCCGCGCGATGTTCGTGCAGCCAGTCGATCAGCCCAGTAGCCGCGGGGCGATTCACGCTCGCGATCCACCACTGATACGGCAGGTGGGGCAGATCGCGGCTGAAGTCATCGCACGCAGTGCCAGCCAGCCAAGGATCGATCCCATCAAGCTCTGCTTCCTTGCCAAGCAGCAGTAGTGTTTGCCTAGGTTCGAGGAGTCCAATCCCATTGTTGTCGGTAAACAGTCCTAGTTTGATCCGGGCATTACCAATGTCGGCGGCAATAAAACGCTGGTTCGTCATGTTGATCGGCAGGAACTAGTTCCGTTTCTTGCGGGCGTAAGCCAACAGGACTACGACAGCGGGAATAAAGGGAATAAAAGGGAATAAAAGGGGGACAGGCGCGCTTATCTGAGAGATCATGGCTCGTCGAGGGCCTTTCGTGGACGATGCGGCGCTCGCAGGGTGGATTCCAACCCGAGTTGTGCCGCCGTTTGGCGGACCCAATGCTCGTTTCCGTAAGGTTGCCCGCGGGCCACGCAACGGCGGATCGCCGCCACTTCCGCCTCGGTCTGTGGCTCGTTGACTAACTTACACCACCCTCGCGGACAGGGCACGGGCCATGCGGTAAGCAACTGTTTCTGCTGCGGCGTGCCGCAGGTCCGTCGCCAAAGGCTGGACCACTTCCACGCCTCGGCACGCTCGGCCAAACCCGCCCGCAGCGCGTTGCGTTCCACGTAACGCACAACCTGGTAGAAATACTCCTCCTCTTCAAGCGGAAATGACTTGTAACGGCTCTGGTAAACGTGCCCGTAGCCTACGCGGCGGCGATGCAACTGCCAACGTCGCACGTGCTTGGTGGTCAGTTGCTGCATGAAGGCTGCCAAGTCGCCGTCATGCTCGGGCCAAAGCACGAAGTGCCAATGGTTGGGCATCAGGCAATAGGCGCAAATCCGCATCGGCCGCGACTCGCGTGTCTGCTGCAAGAGTCCTTCAAATGCGGCATAGTCCTTTTCCTTGGAAAACAACTGCATTCGGCCCACGCCTCGATTCAAGACGTGGAACAGCATCCCTCCCGGAGCAACTCGTGCGGCGCGCGGCATCCCCGCAAACTACCACAATCGCGGTTTTTCGTCAATAAGCGCGCCTGTCCCCCTTTTCGCCCTCCGCCCCCCCGCCGACTGAACATAAAAACAGTATTCGCACGTCAATTGCCGAAAAGGTGCTCGATTTCCGACGCTGCAATCCCCCCCATTGCGGGTCGCATCTTGACAACGGTGCATGACATCGACTTTCATAGGTTGGCGGCGCGTTTACTGAGGCATGTCCCGACAGGAGTTGACGACATGAAGACGGTCAGGCTGCCATCCGGCGAGAAGGTGAGCGCCGTCGGCTTGGGCACTTGGCATATCGGCGACGATCAGGCCCGGCGGGCGGAGGAGATTGGCACGGTCCGACTCGCTCTTGATCTGGGCGCTGCGTTGATCGACACCGCCGAGATGTATGGCGATGGGCGAGCCGAGCAACTCGTCGGCGAGGCGATCGCCGGCCGACGCGACGAGGTTTTTCTGGTGAGCAAGGTGCTGCCGCAGAACGCGACCCGCCGTGGGGCCGTCGCCGCTTGTGAGCGGAGCCTGCGTTGCCTCGGCACCGACCGGCTCGACCTCTATCTTCTGCATTGGCGCGGCGCGGTGCCCCTGGCCGAGACGTTGGAGGCGTTTGCGGCGCTGCAACGGGCCGGCAAGATCCGACATTTTGGGGTGAGCAACCTAGACCTGGCGGATATGCAGGAGTTGTGGTCGATTGCCGGCGGCTCGGAGATCGTCACCGATCAAGTCCTTTACAACCTCTCGCGCCGCGGCATCGAATGGGAACTGCTCCCCTGGCTGCGAGAGCGGGCAATTCCGATCATGGCCTACTCGCCGATCGAACAGGGGCGGCTGTTGGATGATCGCGGACTCATCGGCTTTGCACGGCGTTACGGCATGACGCCGGCCCAGGCCGCGATCGCCTGGTTGCTGTCGAAGGAGGACGTGATCGTGATTCCGAAGACCGGCAGCCGTGCGCGGCTACGTGAGGACCTCGACGCGTTGAAGCATGAGCTTACGTTGTCGCAGCTTGCAGAGCTTGACGGCATCTTCCCGCCGCCCGCGGGTCCGGCGCCGCTGGAGATGCTCTAACGGCGGTTCTCTGCCCGAGAGGTTTTGAGTTCCTGGTACGCTTCGAGCGCATCGGGGAATGGGCCGAGGGCGCGGTCGAAGATGCCGAGCGTGTAGGCGATGGTCATGCCGTAATTGCAGATCGGCACGCCGACGCGGCGGCAGGCGGCCATGCGGGTGAGCATCTCGCGACGGTTCCACATGCACGCCCCGCAGTGGACTACCAGGCGATAATCGTTCAGGTTCGCCGGAAACTCGTGTCCCTGCACGCTGTCAATCCGCAGTTCGCCGCCGACGTACTGCGTGAGCCAGCGCGGAATTTTCACCCGGCCGATGTTGTCGCCGATGGGGTGATGCGTGCAGGCTTCGGCCACGAGCACGCGGTCGCCCGGCCGCAGCCGTTCGATAACGAGTGCCCCTTCGACAAATTGCCGCAGGTCGCCTTTCTGCCGGGCAAAGAGGATCGAGAACGACGTCATCGGTACTTCGGGCGGCGTATCGGCCGAGACTTTCAGGAACGCCTGCGAGTCGGTCACCACCAGGGCCGGCGGGCGGTTCAAGCGGCCCAACGCCTCGCGCAGCTCGCGCTCCTTGACAACCAGGCAGTAGGCGTCGCCGTCGAGCAGATCGCGAATCGCCTGCACCTGAGGGACGATGAGCCGGCCCTTCGGCGCTTCGGTGTCGATGGGGACCACGAGCACGGCCATTTCTCCGGGCGGCACCAGGTCGGCCACGAGCGCCGGCGGCTGCATGAACTCCTCCGGCGCGACCTCGATAAGCGCCTCGCGCAGTTCGAGCACGCCGCGATTCTTGCTGGCGACCGTTTCGACGAACGGCGTCTTCGCTTCGCGCAGCTCCTCTTGCGAAGCCGCAAGCGGCTTGGTGAGGTCGGATTTATTGAAAGCGACGACCACTGGGATGTCGCGATCTCGCAACTCGTGGAAGATGCTTTCTTCGAATTCGTCCCATTGCCCCGCATCGACGACGAGAATCCCCACATCGGTACGATCGAACACTTGCCGCGTCTTCTTCACCCGCTTGTCACCCAAGGCCCCCTCGTCGTCAATGCCGGCGGTGTCGATGAACAGCACCGGCCCAAGCGGCAGCAGCTCCATCGGCTTTTCGACCGGATCGGTCGTGGTGCCGGCGATCGGCGAGACGATCGAAACCTCCTGCCGCGTGAGCGCGTTTAGCAATGAGGACTTCCCGGCGTTGCGACGGCCGAACAGGCCGATGTGAAGGCGGAGGCTCTTAGGAGCGTTCTGCATGACCGTCATTTCCCAACCGATTCGCTTCCCAATTTCGTCACCCGCTCGGGCGAAGTCAACTCGTCGAACTGTTCGGCGCTCGAGCAGTGCGCGGTCGATCGCCAACTGGCGGATGTCGATGGGCGCGGGCGATGCGGCGGCTTCCGCGGCGAGTCGCTCGGCCGCATCGTAGCCGATCGCATCAACCAGCGCGGTCAACAAGGCGGTGCTGTTGCGGACGTTCTGCCGGCAACGGTGTTCATCGGCCTCGATTCCCGCCACGCAATGCCGCGCGAAAATGTCGCAGGCGTTGTCGAGCAGGTCGAGCGAGGTGAGCAGGCTGTCGGCCACCAGCGGCAGGAACTGGCTCAATTCGAGATTGCCGCCGCCGACGGCCTGCAAAATCATTAGATCGTATCCGCTTATGGCAATGGCGGCCTGGGCCACGGCCTCGGGAATCACCGGGTTGACCTTGCCGGGCATGATCGACGAGCCGGCCTGACGCGGCGGCAGGCGGATTTCGCCCAGCCCGGCATACGGGCCAGAGGACAACAGTTGCAGGTCGTTGGAAATCTTCAAGAGGTTCGCGGCCAACGTGCGGAGAATGCCGCTGACTTCAATGAAGGCGTCGGCGTTTTGCGTCGCCTCGATCAGATTCTCGGCCCGCGCGAGACCGAGGCCGGTGATTTGCCGCAGATGTTCGACGACGCGGAAGATGTACTGCCGCGGCGCGCCGAGCCCGGTGCCGATGGCGGTGCCGCCGAGGTTTACCACGCGCAGACGCTCTTCGCACTTGTAGATTCGCCAGCGGTCGCGGGCGATCGCCTCGGCGTAGGCGGCCATCTCGCGGCCGAGCGTCACGAGCACGGCGTCTTGCAACTCGGTGCGGCCGATCTTGACCACGCCGGCAAATTGCTTCTCCTTCGCCTGAAACGCCTCCAACAGGGCGATCACGTTGCGTTCCAGATCGTGCAGGGCGAAGATGGCCGCGACTCGCAGTGCGGTAGGATATACGTCGTTGGTCGATTGGTGCAAGTTGATGTTGTCGTGCGGATTGACGGTCTGGTAATCGCCCAGCGGCCGGCCGAGGATTTGCAGGGCGCGGTTGGCCAGCACCTCGTTGACGTTCATATTGGTGGAAGTGCCCGCCCCGCCCTGCAGGGCATCGACGACAATGTGCTGGCCGAGCGTTCCGGCGATCATTTCCCGGCAGGCGGTTTCGATGGTGGCGTACCTGGCGTCGTCCCAATGGCCCAGTTCATGGTTGGTCCGTGCCGCGGCCAGTTTGACCGCGCCGAAAGCACGGACCAGCCGGCGATGGACCGGCCGATTGGCCAGCGGGAAGTTCTCGATCGCCCGCAGCGTGTGGATTCCCCACAGGGCGTCGGCAGGGACGTCGCGGGTGCCCAGCAGATCAGTTTCGCGGCGGTATTGGGTCATCGGTACGTGTACATTGTCTAGCCGCCGCGTCTGCGCGGCGTTGGCGGTGTTCCCGGCGTGGACGCCGGGGCTAAACGGAGCAGACATTCTCAGAAGAACAGATCTCGCTCCTCGGTTTCGGAAATTCGCCGCAAGCGATCCAGCAGCAGGCGCTTTCGCTCGCCGTCCGGCAGTTTTTCGAGTTCGCGGCGCACGGCCGCCTGGCCCGCCCGACGGGTTTCCGGCGAGGCGTAATCGACCAAGTACTCCATCAGCGTGCTCAGCGCGTTGGGCGTGCAGAAGTTCTGGATGAAGCCCGGTATCGCGTACTCCATGAACTGCTCGCCGGTCCGCCCGAGCCGATAGCAGGCGGTGCAAAAGCTGGGGATGTAACCGTCGATCAGCAACTCGCGGACGACATCGTCCAGCGGGCGGATGTCGCCGAGTTCGAACTGCTCGATCTCCATGACCTGGGCGTCGCCCACTTCGGTGTAGCCGCCGATCTCGATGCGGCTGCCGGCGTCGATCTGCGAAACGCCGAAGCCGAGAATTTCGCGCGCAGCGCGGGCGGCTCGCGGGCGGTGCAAATCAGGCCCGTATACGGGGCCGCCAAACGCAGGATCGCCACCAGCCGCTTGAAGTTGTCGTCGCCGACCAGACGCGTTTCGTCGAGCTTCACGCCGCACGCCGGCCGCAGCCGCGGAAAACTGATCGTGTGCGGCCCGACGTTGTAGTGCTTTTGCAGGTGCAAGGCGTGGCTCACCAGCCCGAGCACCTCGAATCGCCAGTCGTACAGGCCGAACAGGGCGCCGATGCCGACGTTGTCGCAGTCGGCCTCCATTGCGCGGGCGACGCCGTCGAGCCGCCAGAGGTAGTTGGCCTTGTTGGTGTTCTTCGGGTGAACGCGGCGATAGGTTTCGTGGTGGTAGGTCTCCTGGAAGATCTGATACGTTCCGATGCCGGCGGCCTTGACGATGCGATAGCCGTCGTGATCCAACGGGGCGGCGTTCAGGTTGACGCGGCGGATGTTGCCCCGCGCGGTGGTGGTGGCGTAGACGTGTTGCACGCACTCGGCCATGAAGCGGGCGTCGTAGTCCGGATGCTCGCCGAAGACGAGGATCAGCCGCTTGTGCCCCTTGTTCTCCAATGCCAACACCTGCTGGCGGATTTCGTCCGCGTCCAAGGTGCGGCGAATCTCCGTCCTGTTCGAGCGGCGAAAAGCGCAATAGAGGCAGTCGTTCGTGCAGTTGTTGCCGATATAGACGGGGGCGAACAGCACGATGCGGTTGCCGTAAACGTCGCGTTTCAGTTGCCGGGCGGCGTCGAAGATCTGCTCGAGCAGTTCCGGCTCGCCGGCCGCCAGCAACGCGGCGGTCTCCTCGACCGAAAGGGGCTGCTTCGATAGGCTCTTGGCGATCACGTCGCGCACCACTCCCGCGTCCGCCGGGCATTGCAGCAGTTTGTGCAGACGCTCGTCGTCGATAAAATCGAAGCCGCTTCGGCTGAGTTTCGCTTTTTCGATCGCCAGGGGCATTTCTCAAATCTCACTTTCCAAATCGTGGCGGCGGGGCCGTACTCCTCACGCTCCGCGTGAGGCTGAATCGGCCCCCGTTTTTTCCTCACGCGGAGCGTGAGGAGTACGACCGGTGTCCGGCGATAACAGCCGTATTTCGCGATTGGGCGAGTCGCCGCGTCCTTGGCCGACCTGGCGGCCGAGGGCGGCGATCCGCCCGCTCAAACAATGATGGCACGCCTCGCCGCTTTCGGCAATACACGCCTTATCGGGGTAAATTTCGTACAGGGCACGGTATTTTGTGGGCGTGAGGTTGGGCATCAAAATGTTGGCCCCCCGCACGAGCCCCAACTCGCGGCCCTCGTGCCGGTTCAACGTGGCCAGTGCGGTGGTGGCGGGAATGTTCGTCCGCGGACACGTCAAGCGGGTCAAAGCGATTACTTTGTACGTCATCTCCTCGCTGGCCGGCACTTGTTGACAGTCGGGAGCCGGAGGCCAAGCGTCGCGGTCGGCCAGCGGCGTATCGGGATGCGGCAAGTACGGCCCGACGCCGATCATGTCGAGATCGAGCCGGGCGAACCACTCGATGTCGTCGGCCAGATCGTCGTAAGTCTGGCCGGGAATGCCGATCATCACGCCGCTGCCGACTTCGTATCCAAGCCGCGCGAGCGTGGCGAGAATCGCCATTCTGCGGTGGGGCAGGCGTTCCTGTCTGCCTGACGAACAGTGGGGCAGACATTCCTGTCTGCCAGCCAATGGCTCAGCACTTCCAGGCAGACAAGAATGTCTGCCCCCCTGTTCCTGTTGTGGCTCCTTTGCCCGCGGTGGATGGATTCGCTCATAGAGCGCGCGGTTCGAGGTTTCAAAGCGGAGCAAGTACCGATCTGCCCCCGCTTCGCGCCAGGCGGCCAGCTCGTCGTCGTCGCGTTCGCCAAGGCTCAACGTCACGGCCAGCGCGGTATCGGCCTTGATGCGTCGTACGAGCCCGGCGATGCGTTGGCGGGTCAATTCGGGGTCTTCGCCGGATTGCAACACGACGGTTCCATAGCCGAATTGGACGGCCTTCCGCACGCATTGCAGCACTTCGTCATCCGACATCCGGTAGCGCCGCAGGGCTGCGTTGCCCGCACGAAGTCCGCAGTAGCCGCACAGCCGCACGCAGTAGTTCGACAACTCGATCAGCCCGCGCAAATGCACCTCGCCACCGACGAACTCCTGCCGCGTCTGGTCGGCAAGCCGCCAGAGGTCGTCAAGTCTCGCGGGGTCGCTCTCACGAAGCCAATCGAGGATTTCGTTGCGTTGCATGTTTCGTAATCGTGTAATTATACTCGGAATTGCCGGCAAAAGGCATTCCCCCTCCGTATGGGTGGACACTTTATCGTCCAGCGTCTGCGAAACCGCAAGCGGTTGGCAGTCGCGGGATAAGCCGCGTTGGCCGGCGTCTTAATCATGGTGAACGACAACGATCCCAACGCCGGCGATTGGCCGACGCCCGAGTTGCTCGGGCGGCTGTTCGATCGCTATGCCGCGCCTTTGGAGTTGTTCGCGCGGCAATGGTGCGACTGTGCGGAAGACGTCGTGCAGGAGTCGCTGATCGAATTGGCCGGCCAGCCGCGGTTGCCGGACGATCCGGCGGCGTGGTTGTATCGCGTGGTGCGCAACAGGGCGATCACGGCGTGGCGTTCGTCGCAAAGGCGGCGGCGGCATGAGACTGCCGCGGTGGGCGATCGTTCGGCGTTCGAGCGATCGGCCGGCGATCGGCTCGACGCCGACGTGGCGGCGGCCGCTTTGGAATCGCTTTCCATCAAACTGCGCGAAGTGGTGGTCGCCCGGATTTGGGGCGGCTTGACGTTTCAACAGATCGGTAAGTTGGTGGGCGTTTCCGACAGCGCCGCCCATCGACGCTACGAAGCGGCGCTGTCGGCCTTGCGAGAGAAACTGAGGACGCTATGTCCCAAGAACGACTGAACGACGAGTTGGCGGCGATCGAGGCGGCGCTTTCCAGCCTGACGCCCGTAGCAAGCGGCATCGATCGCGACCGGCTGATGTTTCTGGCGGGCAGGAATGCGGCGAGTCGAGGCTCGCCGCGGCGTCGACTTGCCGCAAAGATCTGGCCGATGGCCACCGCCGCGTCGCTATTTGTGGCAGCGACTTTCGCCATCCTCTGGGGCACGAGCAAGAAGCCGCAGCTCGTCGAACGATCGGACAACGTCTTGATGGCGGATGTGCCGGCGGCCGTTGACGTTCGCGTCGATGCCTCGCCGCCGTCGCCCTGGGAGAACCGGCGTTTGTACCGGCTGGTGCTGGAAAAGGGCATCGACGCCCTGCCAGAATCGCCCGGGCATTTCGTCCCCGGCGCTCCCGCCGTGCCCCACGAAGAGACGCATCGGAATCTGCTCAAACAATTCCTCGACAACCCAAACGGTTGAAGAATAGGAGGTTTCCATGAAAAGACGTTCAACTCTTGCGGTATCGTTCGGCCTCGCGTTCGCAGTGATGGTGATTACATCATCGGTTGAAGCAGCCGATGCGGCGGCCAAGAACGGCAAGTCGAAAAAAGGGGCCGAATCGGCAAAGCCCGCGATCGAGGTTGTCTCGCTCACGATTCACCCGGCGGCGGCGCCAAAACCGGCGCTGAAGTATCACCTGTTGCCGACGTTCCTCGAAAGCACGCCCGGCGACGCCGTGCCCCTCTATATGAAGGCACTTGTGCGTCACATGGAAATTTGGAAGGACATGCAGAATGAGGCGCTCGACAGGTTCAACAAAAACGAGTCGCCCAGTGGTTTTACCCATTTTGAGGAATGGCTGGAAACGCCGCTCGATAAGCTGCCACGCGAGCGCGTACGAAAACTCGCCGATGCGTTCGGCGGATCGGTGAGAAGCCAACTTGAACTGGCTGTACGGCGCGAGCACTGCAATTGGGACGTGCCGTTGCGGCAAGGCCACGTGTTCGAGATATTGCTGCCCGAGGTGCAGGAGTTTCGCAATATGGCTCGTATCGTGGCTCTGCGGGCAAGGTTGCAGATCGCGGAACGGAAGTTCGACGAGGCCATCACCTCGCTGCAAACCGGCTACGGCATGGCTCGCCACGTGGCCAAGCAGCCTTTCCTGGTTAGTGGTCTCAATGGCCTGGCAATTGCCAACATGATGAACGATCAGGTGCTGGCGCTCTGCCAACAAGCGGGATCGCCAAATCTGTACTGGAGCCTTACGGAATTGCCGTCGCCGCTGATTGATCCACAGACGTCGATCGAAGCCGAGTATGACGGGCTCTATCTGCAATGGCCCGAGCTGCAAACGCTTCGGCACACCCAGTACGTGCCGGAGCAATGGGACCACGTTCTGCGAAAAGTCGTCTCAGAATTGGTCGGGTACGAGGATGACTTCGCACGCTCTCGGGCGTCCGACAAGCAACGGGCGAAGGAGATTGCAAAGACGCTTTCACACGCTCTCGCCGAGGCCCCGAGAGCAAAGGCCGCACTTCTGGCCGCAGGCTACTCGCAAACAGAGCTTGACTCCATGCCGCCGGCGCAAGTCGTCCTGCTCTATTCGCTGGACATCTGTGACGCGATTCGGGATGAGTTCTTTCAATGGTGGCACTTACCCTATCCGCAGGCGGCCGAAGGAATGTCGCGGACGGAGCGAGAACTCCCGGCCCTCATGAAGCGGGAGATTGTTCCTTTCGCCCGCACGTTGCTGCCCCATGTCTCCATCGCCATGTCGGCGTTCGCGCGAACGGAACGTCAACTGGCGGCGGTTCGCTGCATCGAGGCCCTGCGGATCTACGCTGCCGCCCACAACGGCCAACTGCCGCCGACGCTCGACGCGATCAAGCAGGTTCCGATTCCGCTCAATCCGATGACGGGAAAGCCGTTTCCGTACCACTTGGAGGGCAAGACGGCCGTGCTCGACGCCGATGGCGGCTTGACGAGCACGCCCAGGCCGCAGTACCGTATAGTTGTGGCCAAGTAAACGGTTCGACCTCCGGCGTCTCGGCAAATGGCAACGTACTACGCTCAAGGCTCGCCCACGAACGACCTGACTCCCGAAGACCTGCGGGCGGCCTTGATCGCGACGCTTCGCCGGCTGGAGCCGCGGCGGCGGGTGCTGGCGATTCCGCCCGATTTTACGCGGCCGAACAGCATGGCCGGCCCGCTGACCTGCTTCGCATACGATTATCTGGGCGATCGGCTGACCGACATTCTGCCGGCGCTGGGCACACACGCCCCCATGTCCGACGGCCAGTTGGACGCAATGTTCCCCGGCGTGCCGAAGCGGCTGTTCCGCGTACACGATTGGCGGCGCGACGTGCTCACCATCGGCGAAGTCCCGGCCGAGTTCGTCGCGCGGGCAACCGAGGGCATCTGGCGCAAGCCCTGGCCGGTCGAGTTGAACCGGCTCGTCTGGGAAGGCCGGCACGATCTGATTCTCTCGATCGGGCAGGTCGTGCCGCACGAAGTGATCGGCATGGCCAACCACAACAAGAACCTGTTCGTCGGCGTGGGCGGGTCGCAGGGGATTAACGAGAGCCACTTCATCGCCGCCTCGTACGGCATGGAGCGGATCATGGGCCGAGCCGACACGCCCGTCCGCCGCATCCTGAACTACGCCCAGGCCCACTTCTGTCCGCATCTGCCGGCCGTCTTCGTGCTGACAGTTATCGGTCCGCGCGAAGATGGTGAAGCAGGGCCGGTCCATTCATCTGGTGGGGCAGACATTCCTGTCTGCCGGGCGGAAGCGGGACGCTCTGACAGACAGGAATTTCTGCCCCACTGCGGCCTGGCGGTTCGCGGACTGTTCATCGGCGACAATGGCGACTGTTTCCAACAAGCGGCAGCTTTGTCGGTTGAGGTCAACTTCGTAATCCTGGAAGAACCGCCGCGAAAGGTTGTCGTCTGGCTCGATCCGGAGGAGTTCCATAGCACGTGGCTAGGCAACAAGGCGATCTATCGCACGCGGATGGCGGTGGCCGACGGCGGCGAGTTGGTTGTGCTCGCCCCCGGCGTCGGCACGTTCGGCGAGGATGCCGAAATCGACCGCCTCGTGCGAAAGTACGGATATCGAACGACGCCCGAGATCATGCGGTTCGTCGAGCAGACCGACGACTTGCCGCAGAATCTCTCCGCCGCTTCCCACATGATCCACGGATCGTCGGAGGGGCGATTCACCATCACCTACTGTCCGGGCGAACTCAGCCGCGAAGAGATCGAATCGGTCGGCTATCGCTACGCCGAGTTGCCGCCGATGCTGGCCCGCTACAATCCCAAGGCGCTACGCGACGGTTGGAACGACTTGCCCGATGGCGAGCGGATTTATTACGTCAGCAATCCGGCATTGGGACTTTGGGCGTATCGCGGCCGGCTGCCAAAATAGCAGAACTCCCAGCACCCAAGACAGACCGCCCCCAGTTTTGCTATAATCCGTTTATCGCGTTCGACGTCGTTCTTGCCCACCTCGAAGCGCGGACCGGTTGGTCTGCCGCTAACACCTACAGTCCACCAGGAGTCCAACGATGCAACGATCGAAGTTGTGGTTCTCGGCAATGACCGTTTTGGTTCTATCGTCGGCGGGTTTCGCCGCAGATTATCGGCCACCGAAGGAGGTGAAGGTCTTGCCGGTTTTCTTCGTTGTCAAGGGAGAATCGTCGCCGACGGAGCAGCAAGCGGCCACCTTGCAGAAGCACCTTGCTTGGGCGCAAACGCGCTACAAGCAGATGCTCAAGGGCCGCGACACGTTCGCGCTGGCCGCATCAAAGCCGCAGGTCTACCACGCCGAACACGACGCCGCCTACTATCGTGCGCAGTCGGAGGGGGCGGCGCCGCAGATGGTCGACGAATTGCTGCGGCACTACAAGTACAACCGCTACAACTGCCCTCTGATATTCGTGGCGATTGTGATGAACTCGCGCGACGACTATCCGTGCGGCGGGGCACGCCCGTTCAACGGCGGCATCAACACCGGCGGCGGCATCGTGGAAATGTTGTCGTACGGGCTCGACCGGGCCCCCAGTTTCCAATCGACGCTACAACACGAGTTGGGCCATGCTTTCGGGCTGCCTCACGTCGATGTCTACGGCTACGACATGGGGACGAACCTGTCGCTCATGTCGTACAACCCCGCGCATCACACGCATGGTTTCGAGCCGTCGAAGACGCCGGGCATTCTGATTGCCGAGGACGTCCACGCCTTGGCCCTCAACCGCCGCGTCTTCCCCCGCCTCCGCTTCGATGCGAAGACGGACGTGCCGCAAGGATACACGATGCGGAAGATCGTCACCCTCGGGCCGATGGAGATCCCCGGCCATCCGCTAATTCCCTCGGCAACGCCGTCGGATGCTCACTTCACGCGGCACTTCATCACGACTTTGCAGACCTCCGCCGGGGACTGTCCCGATTTTCGTGTCAGCGAAAATGGGACTGTCCCCTTCAGCGCTGCATCGGCCGAGTCGATCGCCAAGCCGGGAGCGTGAACGTCGCCGGGGGCGAAGATGGCAAAATCGCCCGGCGACATCGTGAATAGTTGCCCGTCGGCGTCGAAAAGAACCGCGTCTTTCTGCGGATCGTAGGGCTGTCGAACGCTCAAACTGTCGGCAAGCGGCAGGTAGCCCATTCGCTCGCTTCCCGCCGCCAGGCACTGCACGTCGATGTATTGCCGATGCGCTTCCCAGACGATCTGGGCCAACGGTTTCGGCCGATAGCGCTGCACGATGGCGAAGACCCGATCGCCGTCCACTTCGTGGCGGCCGACCGGCATTTGCGAGAAATCGGTGCGACGAAGGTAGTCGAGCGCCGCGGCAATGTTCGCGCCCATCGCGCGGTACAGGTCTGCGTTCTCAAGACGATCCAGAATCATCGGTGACTCCCGGGCATGGTCCAACGGCGGCAAAACGCTGTCGCCATGATCGTATTGCCTGTGCCGGCGGAGGTCAAGGCGCGTCGAGGGTCCGAAATTCGTTGCAGCGCCGCCCGATTCTTCACCTCGACAACCGCCTCGGCACAGTGCATGATAGTAGGTGGGGAGTTTCAGTTGACCAGCAACGGTTTTACCACATGACGAGAAGACGAAAATGGCGGATGGGGGTTCTGGCGGCCGTCATCGCGGTCGTGTGCCTCTTTCACGCGCCGTTGTTGCGCGGGTTGGCCGGGCTGTTGATCGTCGATCAGCCGACCGACGATTATGACTGCGTCTGCATCTCTTCGTGGGGATACCACCCCAACGGCGATCGCTGCTACGACGTGGCGGCCGAGCTCTACAGGCAGAAACCGTCCTGCCGCGTGTTGATTGTCACGCCGGGCCCCAGCCGGTTGGAGGAGGTCGGCGTGCTGCCATCGTTCGCAGCGACGAGCCGGCGGGAGTTGGCTGCCAGGCACGTGCCGCAAGAGGCCGTCTCAATCCTTGGCGGCGAGCCCTGGAACGACTGGGCCACCGCCCGAGCGCTGGCCGACTGGACGGGCGAGCACCCCGGCCACCGCGTGCTTGTGCTCAGTGCGCAATTCCATAGCCGGCAGATGCGCCGCGCGATGGACGACGTGCTCGAACCGGCCACTGCCGCATCGCTCCGCGTGCAGGCCCTGCGCAACCGGGATTACGACGACACGAATTGGTGGACTAGCCGCTGTGGGTATCGAGCGTTCGGTGAGAGTTGGCTCCTGCGGTTGCAGAGACGGCCCGGCGGCAGTGCGGCGAAAATGATGGAGAAAAACGCCGACCAGTATGAGCGCGATTTTTTGCAAGCCTTGCCGGAGAGAACGCCATGAGCCGCCGCTGGCTTGTCGCACTGCTGTTGGCCGTGGTCGTCCTGGCGGCGTGCTGGGCAGCCTATCCACGTCTGCTGCGGGCGGCGGCGAGTTGGCTCGACGTGGGCCAACGGCCGCACAAGGCCGACTACGTCATGCTTCTCAACGGCGGCGAGAATAGTCGCCCGTTTGCCGCCGCCGCGCTGGTGAAGGGCCATTGGGCCCGCCGCGTGCTGGTGGCGGAGACCGCGGCATCGCCCGAGGTGATCGACGGAATCGTGCCGCCGTACCACGAGATCAACCGCCGCGTGCTGCTGAGTCGCGGTGTTGCGGCGGCCGACGTCGCCATTCTGCCCAGTGCGGCGGCATCGACCTACGACGAAGCCGCGGCCCTGGTCGCATTCCTCCGCGACAAGCCTAACGCCCGGGTGCTGGTCGTCACCAACGATTGTCACACGCGCCGCAGCCGCTGGGTGTTCGCCCGAGTGCTGGGCGACCGCGGCTGGCGGGTATCATTTGTTTCGGCCCCGAGCGACGAGTTTCCCATGGACCGCTGGTGGCAGAGCCAAGTGGGGCTGCTGTCGATCGTGACGGAATATCTCAAACTCGCCTTTTATGCCGCGAGCTACGGATACCTGGGCTACTGGCTAGTGGCCTGCGGCGTGTTGTGCTTGACCGCCGGTTGGATTCGCCGGCACGAAGCGTCGTGCGCGAGAGATCGCGAAAGAGTCGTTTAGAAGGTCGATTCCGACGCCTTCCCTTTGGGTCGCGTCAAAATAAGTTGACGAATGTTCCTGTAGCGAACGCCCTCCGCGGCGTTCCGTGCCGGCGAGGAAGAACGCCGTTTTTCGCGGCTCCCGGAACGCCGCGGAGGGCGTTCGCTACAGGAACACTTCGCGGCAAATCAGTCAAGCTATTCTTACGCGACACCTTTGCGAAGCTGCAAGCGGCTATCCCAGGATCAGCCAAATCACCGCCATGCGGACCGCCACGCCGTTGGTGACTTGCTCCAAAATCGCCGATTGCGGACCGTCGGCCACCTCGGGCGTTACCTCGACGCCGCGGTTGATCGGGCCGGGTGCCAGGATCAGCACGTCGGGCTTCGCGGCGGCCAGTCGCTCGCGGTTCATCGCGTAGAGGTGGGCGTATTCGCGAACCGAAGGGAACGGGCGGGTGTTCTGCCGCTCGAATTGGATTCGCAACAGGTTCAACACATCGACGCGCGGCAGGATTGCGTCGAGGCTGTAGGAATACTCCACGCCCAGCTCTTTCCATCGCGGCGAGACCAGCGTTGATGGCCCGCAAACGATTACGTTGGCGCCGAGCTTCTTCAGCCCCCAGATGTTCGAGCGGGCGGTGCGGCTGTGGGCGATGTCGCCCACCAGCGCCACCGTCAGCCCGGCCAAGCGGCCCTTGCGCTGGCGAATGGTCATGATGTCCAACAGACCCTGGGTGGGATGTTCGTGCGGCCCGTCGCCGGCGTTGATCACGCCGCAGGAGAGGTTTTGCGCCAGCAGTTGCGGCGCCCCGGGCGTGCGGTGGCGGATCACGACCAGGTCGATCCCCATCGCCTCGATGTTCTTCGCCGTATCAATGAACGTTTCGCCTTTCGACAGGCTGCTGGTCGAGGCCGAAAAATCCAGAGTGTCGGCCCCGAGCCGCCGGGCGGCCAGCGTGAAGCTGTTCTTCGTCCGCGTGGAGTTCTCGAAGAACAGGTTCACGCAAGTCTTGCCGGCCAAGAGCGGAACCTTCCGCTGACCGTCGGCCGCCGCCCGCTTGAACACCTCGGCCTTGTCGAGGATCAACGTAAGCTCCTCGGCCGAGAGGTCTTCGAGGCCCAACAGATGCCGCCGGCGCCAAATCGCCGGAACGGGGCCAAAGTCGATCGTTGCGGTTGACATTTTCGCCTCCTGGCCGAGGTACTCAGACAAACGGGAAAAGGGGCAGGCACCTTTTGCCGGAACGGCCCTCGACCCGCCTTCGGCTGGTGCCCGGCTTCGCACAAAAGGTGCCTGTCCCCTTTTCCCCGCGGACAAACCCGGCCGCCTGACTCTGATTCTAGCAGGCGGCAGAAATGCCGCAAGCACGCCAGACGGGGGAAAATGGGTAAACGTTTTGCGGAACCCCTTGCCGCACCCGATGTTGTGGCTGAATCAGGGCGATCAAACGCGCAGCTTACGGCGGCCGGCTTGAAACTGATATGGGCAAGCATGGACATCGTCGCTATGATCCCGCGGCGCTGGCACGCCGAAAACACCCGGTGTACCGACAATCGAGTCTCATCCGTTGGTGCCCGCTTTTCAAGGATCGATTCCCATGTCACGCTCCACTTTCTCGTCGTGGTTTCCTTTCGCGGTAAGCTATAAGAAAACGAAGAAGACCTCCGCAGCGCCCGCCCGCGGCAATCGGACGACAGGCCGCCGCGTCTTGCGGATGGAACAGTTGGAATGCCGGGAGATGCTGTCAGCGAGCATTGCCGCCGTGCCGGCCGGTGCGGCCGCTCATGCCGCCGCAGCCGCCGTCGCTCCCAGCCCGACGATCAACAATGTCGTGGCGTCGGCGACGCTGGGTAAGCTCACCTGGAGCGCCGCCGATCCCAGCGGCGTGGCAAGCGCCGGCCTGACGGTCGGCGGCACCGCGGTGACCGATGTTGGCGGCCCTTGGACGGCCGCCACCGGTCTGAACTACTCTTGGACCTACAACACGCTTGCCCCCGGCGCCTACGCCTACGTGATTACGGCCACCGACGTTTTGGGCAACGCTTCACAATATACAGGAACGCTCGTCGTCGGCAGCAACGCCGGCCCAACGGTCAGCAAGGCCGTCGCAGCGCCGGGGCAGGGTGTGATCACTTGGAACGCGACGGTGGCGACCGGCGGCGCGACAAGCTGCACTCTCACGCTCGACGGCTCGGCGGTCACCAGCGTCTACGGCCCGTGGGCGGCGTCTTCGGGCGAGACCTTCGAGGCGGTGATCGGCACGGTCGCCGATGGATGTCACAGCTACGTCATTACCGCCACCGACGCCGCCGGCAATACGTCGCAATACACTTCATGGTTTGTAAGCGGTACATCGACCCCCACGATCAACAACGTGGTTCTGTCGGCCAATCAGGGCACCATCACCTGGAACGCCGCCGCTGTCACCGGCATTAAGGCCGCCGCGCTGACGATTGACGGGGCTGCCGTCTCGGGCGTTTCCGGCCCGTGGGACGCCGCCTCCGGCGAGAATTATCAGGGCACCTTCAGCGGGCTCGCGTCCGGCACCCATACCTACACCATCACGGTCACCAGCGGCGGCGGCGTGACGACGAAATCGGTCGGCGTGTTTACCGTCTCCGGCCCGACGATCGGCAGTATTGTGGTGTCGGTCGCCACCGGTTCGCTGACGTGGAACGCCGCCAGTTCCAACGGCGTGGCAAGCGCCACGCTGACGATCGACGGCGCGGGGGTCGGCGTTTGCGGTCCTTATGCAGCCGCGTACGGGTATAACTTCTCCGGCGCGCTCGGCGTGCTTGCCATCGGCAGCCACACCTACGTCATTTCGACCACCGACAACTCCGGCCGCTTCGCGCAATACAGCGGGGTATTCCAGATAACGAGCATTCCCCCCACAATCAGCCAAGTCGCCGTCTCCGTGGCCAAGGGGCTGATCACTTGGAACGCCGACGATTCGGACGGCGTGCAAACCGTGTCGGTGACCATCGACGGCGTCGCCAAGAAGATCCTCGGCCCTTTCAAATCGTCTTCCGGCTTTAATTATGAGGGCGTGTTCAGCGGGCTTGCCGCCGGCAACCACACCTTCATCATCCGGGCGGTCGACACCGTCGGCAATGCTTCGCAGTACTCGGGGACGTTCTTGGTTTAGCGAGCACTTTACATGCTCACTCGCCAGCGCTTGTTGAACAGCCAGAGAATCGAGCCGAGAATCGCCAGGTTGAACAACAGGTAGAACGCCAGATAGCCGCAAAACACCGGCCAGTTGGCGGCGATCGCCGGCCCCGTCGCGCCGCCGACGGTTTGCGACGCCTGCGGCAGTTGCAGCGGTAGGCTGAACGACGCTGAAAACGGACTGGTGAACGTAAGGTAGTGATGAATCCTCGCCGTCGTCTCCGACAACGGGAATAGCAGCCGCGCGAACCAATCGACCACCAGCGGCACCCCGTACAACGCCAGAATCACGACGTAAGTGCTCATCATGCTCACCGTCGTCTTGCGGAAGATCACCGAGCAGAACAGCGCGGTGGCCGTCGTCGTCAGGCTGCTCAGCGCGATGATCGCCACGTAGCCGAACATCGTCGGCATGTCGGCCCAGTAGGTCCACGGCGGCAGCAGGCACGCCAAAAGCAGCGGCCAAACCAGGAAGCTCGTCAGCACCATCGAGACCCGCAGGCCGGAGAAGAGCTTGCCGCGCAGAATCTGCCAGGGGGAGAGGATCGTGGTCAGCAGCAGTTCGAGCGTTTCGCGTTCGCGTTCGCTGGTCACCGCCCCCACCGAAAAGACCGGCCCGACCAGCATGTTGAACAGCAGCACGTACGAGGCGTACCAAGGGGCCATCGACGGCGCCATGTACATGCAGCCGGCCATCAGGAACAACGACAGGCACATGCTCAACTGAATCACCAGCCGCAGCATCAACGTCCCCTGGCCGAACAACTCGCTCCGCATCTCCTTGTCGTAGACCGGATTCAGCCCGTCCGCCATGAAATCGGTCCGCTTGGCCGGTGCGAAGAGTTTGTCGGGAAACTGGTCGCTGCGGATGACCATGCCCACGGCCTTCCGCTGCTCCATGTCGGGATCGACCACCTCCTTCGCCTCGGCGCCGACGTCGGGCGGGCGCAGCAACCGCTGCGTCGTCATCATGAACAGCACCGCACACACCGCGGCGCAACCGCCCGGAATCACGAACGTCAGCACCACCAACCGAAACGCCGCCTCCTGCTCGAAGAGCTTGTAAAACATCACGCCGAGAAGGACCATCGGCAGGATAATCAGATAAGAGACAACCAGCGAGGCGATGGTGCGGGTGAAGCGACTGCTGGCCGCGACACAAATCATGCCGAACATGACGACGGAGGCCGCCATGGCGAAATACGTCGCCAACACCTCGTAAAGCGAGACGCCGCCCAGCGGCAGGCAGAGCATCACGATCGGCAGCGAGGCGAACACGAGCACGGCCAGATGGCTGAGCGAGGCCAGCAGTTTGCCCACGACGATCGCCCCCGGCCGCAGCGGGCTGGCCAGCAGCATCTCGTAAGTCCGCCGCTCCTTCTCGCCGGTGATCGTTCCCGCCGCGAAACTCGGCGCCATCAGCGACAACAGCACGTATTGGCTGAGAAAGAAGAGATTGACCAGGTTCCTCGCTTCCGGCGGGCTGCTGCTGAGATCGAGCCGATCGCTGCTCGGCCACGCCGCGTAAACGACCGCCGCCAGCATCGCCACGTAAGCAAACAGCAGCACGAACCCTCGCAACATGCGGAGATTTACCAAGAGTTCGCGTTGCAGAACGGGGTTTTCTAACAGATACATGGTTCGTGTTGCCAGGGACCGGCATCAGCGCGGTCGGAGGGTAATCGACATTTCTGCTCCGACGGCCTGGGCAACGCGATCGAGCGCGTCGGAGCGCAGCGTCCGGTCGCCCGCAAGCCAATCGCAGAGCAAATCGACGGGTATGCCCGCATCGCGCGCAATAGCATCCAGCGGACGTCGGCTCTGATGTACCGCTCGCCGAAGCCGCCCGCTCATCGTGTTTTCCAATGCCGCTTCGCGCAATCGCTCCGATCGTTGGATCGCCTCCGGCAATTCCGCCGCAATCGCCTCGCGATCGGCGCGAAGCTGTTCGAGCATTTCCGCAGGGACTTTCTTGGAAGATTGCATGGCTGGTTCACCTTTTCCTATCGCCTTGGCCGCGGGACTTCATAGCCCGTAACCGGAATGACCGTGTTGTCGTCCAACATTTCATATACGCAATACAGGTATCGCCCGTCAGATGTCTCGCCGAAGCAGCATGGTCGCCCTGTCCTGCGGCTCTTATCTCGCGATTCAGGGTTCGACACGACGTACTCGAATTCCTCAGGAGCGACGCCGTGTTCAGCCAAATGGGCAACAGTCTCGTCGGTCCATACGAATTCATAGTATGCCATCACAGGTTCCAGGTCTACATTGAGAACGGATTCAGAGCGGATGGGAACACGACTTGGGGTCCATGAGTCGACGTTCATCTGGACATAATTCATTCACGATCCGCATCAAGAATCGGTCCCAACTTCCCACCACATCAAGAAAGAACACGCCCTCTCTGCCAACGGCGTCAGCGATGCCATCTCGATATGGCTGGTATGATTCCGAGGCGGTAAGAAAGAGATACACAAGCCCGTGTTGCTTTGCCGCCTCGCTGTAACGGCGGTATCGTTCTATGTCGGTCCTGCCGAAGAGCCCGCGGGACTTGATCTCAATCGCCAATCTGCCACCGATCAGAAGGTCCACCTTCGCCCTCCCGTCAAGTGGCTGCTGCTCCTTCATGTCGTGGCTTAGCCCCCGCGCATCGAGTTCCTTCTGAAGGCAGTATTGGATCGTTTGCTCGAAGACCCACCCGCTTAGCCCCCCAAAGTCGGCTTTGCGGCCGCAGAAGACTTCTAGCTCGGCAAGGTTAGACTTGGCTGACTCCAGGTTCCGTTGAAAGACCGTTCGGATGCCATCCTCATCATAAACAGAACATGCGTCCCACCTTTCATAGAGATCTTCCTGAGCGACGACGTAATGCCATTCTTTCTGCAACACCCTATGCCACGGCTCCCTTCGTTACCATCATAAACACGTCCTCCAGCGTCGGCTCTTTCTCGGCGAAGGAACTGACGCGGACGCCGCCGGCCAACAATCGTTCCAGGATCGCGGCGGCCTGCTGATCGTCGGCGGCAAGCTCGACGGTCACGTGGTTGTTCTCGATCTGCACGTCGCGGGTCTCGGGCTGGCTGCGGAGGATCGACACGCCGGCCTCCATATTGTCCAAGAACTTGATCCGCACGATGCGGTTTCGCTGGATGCGGCGATACACTTCGTCGATCGGGCCGAGCATCAAGAGCTTGCCGCGCTCGATGATGCCGATCGAGGTGCAGCAGTCGGCCAATTCGGTGAGGATGTGGCTGGATATGAGGATCGTCTTGCCCATCCGCCGCAGTTCCTTCAAGAGCGCCTTGACTTCGACCCGCGCCCGCGGGTCCAGTCCGCTGGCCGGTTCGTCGAGGATCAGCACCGGCGGGTCGTGTACGAGCGTCTTGGCCAGGCAGAGCCGCTGCTTCATGCCGCGGGAAAGGCTGTTGACGAACGCCTCGCGCTTGCCGCCGAGATCGAGCAGATCGAGCACGTCGGCGACGACCTGCCGCCGTCGGCCGCGGGGAATCTGATAGGCCACGGCGAAGAAGTCCAAGAACTCCCAGACCTTCATGCCGTCGTAGACGCCGAAGTTGTCGGGCATGTAGCCGACGCTGCGGCGCACGCCCAACGGGTCTTTGCTCACCCGATGCCCGTTGACGATCCCCTCGCCGCCGGTGGCTTTCAGCAGCGTGGCCAGAAAACGGATCGTCGTGCTCTTGCCCGCCCCGTTGGGCCCGATGAAGCCGAACATCTCACCGGGCTCGATCTTCAACGACAGACCATCGACGGCCAGCAAATCGCCGTAACGTTTCGTAAAATTCAGCAGTTCGATCATTGATGATTCCTGGAATTCGCGTCGGGTTTCGGCGGGTCGCCGAGGCCATAGCTGAGGTGGGCGATGACCACGATGCCGCGGCGGACCTGCGGCGCCGCCGGCTTGATCTGCAAGCCCGGCAGATCGTCGGTCGACCAGCCGATCAGGCGGACTTCGCCGGCGTCGAGGCCCAAAGGGTCCTGGGCAAGGATCAACAACTTGCGAAGGCTCAGCGACCCCGACGCGGCTTTCGACGCGCTCAGGGGCGACTGCTCGCGCTCGGCGGCCCATAACGGTTTGGCAGGATCGGCCGTATCGAGTGCGTTCCAGTGGACGGGGACTTCGGCGGGGGATTCAACGGGCACTGAAGTGCCCGTCCCTCGGGCGGGAACGTCGCCGAGCCAGGCCTCTTCGGCGCCGAAAGGGGTCTTCCGCAACAGGCCCACGCCGTGCAAATTCAACTTGGATCGGTTGATTAGCTTCCAAGCGCGGTCGCCGTCTTTGACCAACGAAATGCCGCCGCCGAGGTCGAGCAGCTCCTCGCTGTGGACCAGGCCGGTCGAGTTGGAATTGACGGGAAAGCCCGAGAGGGTCACCTGGTCGCCGCGGCGGCAGGTGAGTTTCGAGGTCTGCGGGGGGGCGGACAAGCTGATAAGCACTAGGTCGCGGGTCGGAAACGGCAAGATCGCCGCGCCGGCATCGTCGGATTGGAGATTGTAGTACGTGGTCAGCGAAGTATAGAGGGCGTTGTAACGGGCGACGTGCGCGCGGGGATAGTCGCCCTGTATCTCCGCTACCGCCACTTCGGTTTGCAGCCGGGCAAAACCGATGTCGAGCTGGGCCAAACGAATGACCGTGCCGGTGCAGACGATGGCGATCAGCGGCGCGGCGACCCAGGCCCATTCGACCCGCCCCAGCCCGCGAAACAGCATCCAGTTGACCGGCACCAGCACGATAAGATAGACCGCCATGACCCAGATCACAAACGCGCGATTGGGGATTTCGATGCGGGCGGCATTAACCAGCGTTTTGCGGGCTGCCTTGGCCACGTCGTTGAAATCGTTCCAGGCCGCCACACCGGGCGCGGGAACCGCATCATCGCCAGTCAAAACACCGCTCTGCCCCGCGAACGGATAGGGCGCGTCCTGCCCGGGCGTATCGGCTCGATCGGCGCCGTAGGTGGCGAAGGGGACGCCGGCGTCGCGGGCGAAAAACCGCAAGCCCGTGATCCGCCCGGCGTCGAAGCGGTCAACGCCGTCGGCCCATTGCAGCAGCGGCTCGCCGTCGCCGCCAACGAAGCACCTCCGCGGCGGATGGTGGAGCAGCATCGCGCTGAAAACCTCGTCGCGTCCCGGCCAGTCGATAAACTCCCGTTCCGACAAGCGGAAGGCGGAGACCACGACCCGCCCGCGCCCCACGCGGCGCTCGGCCAGCAGTTCGCCGCTACCCGGGACGAACTCGGCCTGCGGCTGCTTTTGCAAACGAACTCCGCTCCACGGCCGCGCCGGTCGAAGTGGCCCATTCGCTTTGCCCGAAAAGGCGTTCAACTCTCGAAGCTCGGCCGGGCCCAACTTGCGGACGCCCGCCGACAGCGCAGGCAGATAAGGGGCCAAAAAACTGTCGCGAAGCGTGTCGAGCGTGTCGGGGCCGCTGAGAATCAACTGCCCGCCCCAGTGCAGCCAGTCAAGCATCGCCCGCTGCTGCGCCGCATCCAACGCCGTCGGCGCCGCATCGTCCCACAAGACGCATGCAATGCTGGTCCACTGGTTGGCGTGCGACGGAAGCGCGGACCGCCGATCGGTTCCGAGCATCGCCACGCGATAGTAGGGCGGGGTGACGCTTCTCAAGCTGTCCGGCGGGCCGATTGAATCGGAACGGATCGAATCGAGCTTCTCAACGTATTTGTACGCTTCCGGCGTTCGCGCCAGGACGACGAGATGATACTGCCACGACGGCATCAGCGGGCTCAGCCGCTCGGGCCCAAACTCGACGACGTGGCGGCCCCCCTGGCCGGCGTTGAAACTGTACGCAGTCGAGGCGGTCCTGGCGCCCGGAGGAATGAACACCACCGATTCGAGCGATTTGGTCTGCTTCTTCGGCAACGCCATGTCGCGGCAGACAGCCAGGTCGAAGGGCGTGTCGGGGATCGGCAGCGGGTTGCCGTAGCCATCGGTCGCGGTCAGTTCCAACTCGCCGACGAAATCGAAGTGGTTGGTCTTGGCGTCTTCCAGCGTCACGCAGGCCCAATGGCCCGGCTTGGCGAAACATCCGAGGGTCGGCCGGCCGAGCGGCGGGCGCGAGACGATGTGGCAATTCGGATCGAAGTCGGGCTTGGCTCGTTCTTCTTCCTCCTTCTTCCTTGCGAGTTCCTCCTTTTCGAGCTCCTCGGGCGTCTTGGGGGGCGTACTGCGACAGCCGCCGCAGCCGGGCAGAAACGCCGCCAGCGTCAGTAGCAACGCGATGCAGATCAGCCGCGCCATGCGTTTCTCCATTCCCGCTCGGAAACAACGCCCAGTATACCATCTATCCGACCCATTGCCCACGGCCCGTTGGGACCGTTTCCGCAAGCGCAGGCGTCCCTGCAACCGAGGGACAACCGCTGGTTTCGTCAACCTCCGCCTTGTTCCCCTTGTCTGTCGGGGGCGTTGCCGCCAGAATTGCACATTATGCCGAGGCTGCCGATGATACGACCCCTGCTCGGCTTGCAGCCTGTGGTACGTTTTTGTATGGACCTACTGAATGAATGCCAGCCGTGACGCCTCTCATAACAATTTGGCAGTCCCATGCCTAAGATTCTGAGCATCAACAACTACCACTATCGCCGCGGCGGCTCGGACGTCGTCTACCTCGCTCATGCTGCGCTGATGGAAGACCTCGGTTGGGAGAACGGGTTCTTCTCGATGAAGCACCCGAAGAACCTGGAGACGCCCTGGTCCAGGTTTTTCGTCGACGAGATCGAGTTCGGCCACGCCTATTCTCTGCCGGCCAAGGCGGCGATGGCGACCAAAGTCGTCTACTCGTTCGAGGCCCGCCGGAAGCTCCGCCGACTGCTCGCCGAGTTTCCCGCCGATGTGGCCCACCTGCACTGCGTCTATCACCATCTTTCGCCGGCGATCATCCCGGTCCTCGCCGGGGCGGGCATTCCGGTGGTGATGACCGCCCACGATCTGAAGCTCGCCTGTCCGGCGTACAAGATGTTCAACAAGACCGGAATATGCGAGCGCTGCAAGGGGGGCAATTTCCTCAACGTCGTCAGGCATCGCTGCATCCGGGATTCTCTGGCCGCCAGCGCGATTGTGGCCGTCGAGACCGGCGTGCATCGCCTGCTGAAAACTTACAGGAAATTGAGCAAGGTCGTGGTGCCCAGCCGCTTCTTTTTGCAGAAGTTTGTCGAATGGGGATGGCCAGCGGATGCGTTCGTCTATATCCCCAACTTCGTGGATGCCGAGCGGTTCGCGCCCAATTTCGAGCCGGGCAAGTATTTCGTCTATTGCGGGCGGCTGTCGCCGGAAAAAGGGGTGGCGACGCTCCTTCGTGCAGCGAAAGCGGCCGGGGCAGCCTTGAAAGTTGTCGGCACGGGCCCGATGGAGGCCGAACTCAAATCGCTTCAGCAGGAGTTGTGCGGCGACGTTGAATTCCTGGGCTACCGCTCCGGCGGCGAACTGCACGGCCTGATTCGCGGTGCGCGTGCGGTGGTCTTGCCGTCCGAATGGTACGAAAACGCCCCGATGAACGTGTTGGAGAGTTTTGCCCTCGGCAAGCCGGTGATCGGCGCGGATCGGCGGCATTCCCGAGATCGTGATCGACAGCCAGACGGGCTGGACGTTCGAGAGCGGCGATGCTGATGAACTGGCCGCTCTGTTGCGACAAGTTGCTGCCGAGCCGGCTGCACGGATCGAGCAAATGGGACGCAGTGCGCGCTCGTTCGTCGAGACTCATTTCTCCCGCGCCGGCTACGCGGAGGCGATGCTCGCCCTTTATTCGAGCCTGGGCGTCAGGAATTGACCGAATGGACAAGCGACTTCGTATCCTTGGTACTCGCGGCGTGCCGGCGGCGCACGGCGGATTCGAGACCTTTGCCGAGCGGCTCTCGCTCTATCTGGTCGGCCGCGGCTGGACTGTGACCGTCTATTGCCAAGAGGACGGCAAAGGCCCGATGTTCGAGGACACGTGGGAAGGCGTCGGCCGTGTCCATTTTCCCGTGGCGGCGCGGGGGCCTGCCGGAACGATCGCCTTCGATTGGAAGGCGACTCGCCACGCCGCCCGCTCGAACGAACTGTGCCTGACGCTGGGCTACAACACGGCCATCTTCGCTGCTCTGCTGCGATGGAAGGGCATCCCGAATGTCTTCAACATGGACGGGATCGAATGGGCGCGGGCCAAGTGGAGCCTGCCCGCCAAGGCGTGGCTCTGGATGAACGACTGGGCTGCCTGCTGGCTCGGCAATCAACTGGTGGCCGACCATCCCGAAATCAAGCGGCGGCTAAGCTCGCGGGTCCGCGCAACGAAGATTACGATGATCCCTTATGGGGCCGAGCTGATCGAAAATGCCGATCCGGCGCCGCTGGCGCCCCTCGGCCTCACGCCCGGGCGTTTTCTGACGCTCATCGCGCGAGCCGAGCCCGAGAATTCGATCCTCGAAGTGGTGACGGCGTTTTCCAGCAAGCCGCGCGGTTTTGCGCTGGCAGTACTGGGAAAGTACGACCAGTCGAAGGCGTACCATCGCGCGGTGCAAGCTGCCGCAAGCGATGAAGTTCAGTTCCTCGGGGCGATCTACGACAAGACGACGCTCCGTGCGTTGCGCGGGCACTGCCTGGCGTATATCCACGGCCATCGCGTCGGCGGCACCAATCCGTCGCTGGTCGAGGCGCTTGGGGCGGGCAATCCGGTGCTGGCGCACGACAATTGCTTCAACCGTTGGGTGGCGGGCGAGGGGGCCAAGTATTTCGCCGACGCCGAACAATGCGCGGCACGGCTCGACGAAATGCTGGCGTCGCCGGAACTGCTCGGCTCGATGGCCGAGGCGAGCCGCCGCCGCTTCTTCGAGACGTTTCAGTGGGACGACGTGTTGGCGCAGTACGAAACGCTGCTTTCGGCCCAGCTTTGCGATTCGGTCGGGCTGGGCCTGCCCGGCCACGATCCCTTGACTGGTCTGCCCGATCGGCGGCTGTTTGCCCGACGGCTGGATCGGGCGATGCGGCGGGCGCAGCGGCATCGCGACTACCGCTTCGCCGTCTGCTTCATCGACCTCGACGGCTTCAAAACGATCAACGATATTCTCGGGCATTTGGCCGGTGATCGCGTCCTGTGCGAGGTTGCACAGCGGCTGACCGGCTGCATTCGGCCCGGCGACATGGCGGCGCGGTACGGCGGCGACGAGTTCACCATCTTCCTCGACGACCTGCGAAACGAAGCCGAGGCGGAGCTTGTGACGCGGCGGATCCTTGATCGGCTGCAAGCGCCAGCCGCGATCGACGGCCGCGACGTGACGGTCAAGGCGAGCGTCGGCGTCGCGTTGAGTTTCGCCGACTGCCGGCGGATCCATGATCTGCTGCACCGCGCCGATCGCGCGATGTATCAAGCCAAGTCGCTCGGCGGCGGTCAATGGGCAATCTTCGATCAGAAATGAATCGCAATTCGATGCAAATCGGCTCGGTGCGAATCGCACATCCGTTCACGCAAGCGCCGCTGGAAGAACACAGCAACGCGCCCTTCCGCATGTTGATGAAGCGGCACGGGGCCAGCCTCACGTGCAGCGAGCGGGTCGATGCCGCGCACGTCGTTCGCGGCGATCGGCGCGTGCTGCGGACGCTCTCGACTTCGCCGGGCGAAGCCCCGCGGGCGGGCCAAATCAGCGGGGTCGATCCGGCCGTGATGGCCGAGGCCGCGCGGATCGTCGAATCGCTCGGCTACGACCTGGTCGATCTGAACTTCGATTGCCCCGTGCGACGCCTGCTCGATCGCGGCGAGGGTGGGGCCCTGCTCGCCGATCCGCCGCAGATCGCGAGAATCGTCACCGCCGTCGTTCGCGCCGTGTCGATTCCCGTCAGCCTCAAAATCCGCAGCGGGCCCGATGACGCCTGCGAAACCGCCGTCGAAATCTCCCGCCGTGCCGAGACGGCGGGGGCGGCGGCCGTCAGCGTTCACGCCCGAAGCGTGACGCAAGGGTATGCCGGCGATGCCGACTGGAGCGTCATCGCGCGAGTAAAGCGGGCGGTGCGGATTCCCGTCCTCGGCGGCGGGAGCATTCGCACGGCGGCCGACGCCGTTCGCCTGTTGCGCGAAACCGGCGCAGAGGCCGTCGCCATCGGCCGCGGCTGCTTGGGCAACCCTTGGATCTTCGAGCAAGCCCGCTCGCTCTGGTGCGGCGCAGCGAAACCGCCCGAACCGACGCCTCGCCAGCGCATCTGCGCAATGCTGCGACTGGTCGAGGACGAGTTTCGCTTCTACGGCCCAGCGCTGGCGCTCCGCCGCCTGCCGCGAACGAGTGGCTACTTCGCCAAGTTTCTGCCCAACTACGGCGACTTTCGCGCGGCCGCGCGGAAAGTGCGGAATCTCGCCGATTTCCGCCGCCTGGCCAAGGAGTTCGGCGGCTGACCTCGGGAGTAAAATGAGTGGATTCACACTGTAACGAGTTCGACCCGCAATCGCAGCGATTTGGCAATTTAACGGAAGTCAATAGCGAAAACACCTTGCCAGAAAGCGCTTTGGCAATACAATCAAAAGAGGGAGAGAACGTGAATCCCGGCCGTATTGACACAGCCCCTCCAGCAGATTATAAGGCTTTTGCGCCGTAAGCCCGCGGCGGGCTCCATGCTGCGGTAGAGGTCACCGACACACAGTTCCTCGCCTGCAAGAGGGGGGAGAGATTTCGAATCTCGGTCGTTTCTGGTTCGGAGGGATTCCCAATGATTAGAATGGCTGACCTCCTGGGGATCGGCATCTATAGCCCTTCCGAGGCTGCTTTGTACGCGCGCGTTACGACTAGGTTAATGAACCGCTGGATGTTTGGGAATGGGCAAGGATCGCCCGTAATCACCCCTCAGATTGGAACACCCGAAGATAGAGACGTTACCTTTCTGGATTTTGTTCAAGCGCTCGCCATCCGAAGAATCAGAAAAGAACATCCCGGCATCTCGCTCCAAACAATCAGGGAGGCGTACATCCGGGCGAAGGAGGAATATGGCACGCCGTACCCCTTCGCTCTGGACAGCACTCGCATCGGGTTGTTTGGGCCTCCCGACGAGCCGAGAAAGCAAGTGATCTGGCTTTGCGTCGGCGAGGATGAGGAAGGCGCACGAAGATACTTTCAGCTAACCGGCAAGAAGTGCCACAACCAAATGATCGGCGAGGTTGTTCGCACGTACGCCTATCGTTTGGTCTTCGATGAGACTACGAAGTTGGCGAAGAAGTATCTCGCGTTTCCGACCATCAAAGATGCCCCGGAATACATCGTGATGGATCCGCAGGTCCGATTTGGCGAGCCGTTTCTCGAGTCGTGTGGTTATACTGCTCGGACTTTGTTGGATGCTTCCATATCCGAAGGAAGCCCCAGCCGTGCTGCGACAATCTACGGGGTAGAACCAGAGCAAGTTGAGCTTGCACGGGAATATTTCGACTATCTATCACCACCTGCTGCGTGACACAGCCAATCCGGTTCTTCCTTGATGAGTGCCTGAGCCACCTTGTAGTAGAGCGACAAATCCGCGATTCGCTGCAACTTTACGGGGCCGACGCTGAGGTTGCGCATCTCCTTACGAAGTTCCCAAAGGGTATGCCGGATCTCGAATGGATACCGGAGTTGAGCAAAGAAGGCGGTTGGATCGTTATTAGCCCGGACCGCGGTTCGCACAGCAAGAAGGATGAGCGCCTTCCCGATATTTGCAGGGAGATGGATGTGACGCATGTGATCATGAGCGCCGCGCTCCATCGGAGGAACATGTACTACAAAGCGCTGGCAATCACCACGTGTTGGCCGGCGCTGCTCGATGCCGCATCCTACCCAGCAGGAACCGGTTTTTCGCTCAGCTTGCGCGGCGAACGATTTTGTTTCAGAAAAGTAAGTGATGCCAAGTCCGTTCAAGTTCCTACCACTCACCAGACAGCCCTTTTTGACGCAACCGACGTCCAGGACGAGGAATGATCTTCTTTTCGATCGTGGTCATCTTTTCGGCTGGGGCACTTCGCCGTGATCGGGCCTCTTATAGAGCGGCGGCCCGATCAGCTTCTCGATCTCCTCTTCGTCGAGCGTTTCGGCCTCTTCCAGCTTCTTGGCCAACAGGTCGAGCTTCTCGCGGCGGTCGCCGAGCATCACGGTGGCTTTGTCGGAAGCGTCGCGGAGGATGCGGGAGACCTCCTCGTCGATCACCTGGGCGGTGTGCTCGCTGAAGCGGCGGGGCTCGGCCATCTCGCGGCCGAGGAAGGGATGGTCCTCCGTGTCGCGGAAGGCCACCGGCCCGAGCCGGTCGCTCATGCCCCAGTGCGTGACCATTCGCCGGGCCAATTGCGTCGCCTTGTTGAGATCGTCCTCGGCCCCTGCGTGTACTCGTTGAAGACCATCTTCTCGGCCGCGCGGCCGCCCAGCAGGAAGAGCAGCCGCGTGTGCAATTCGCTCTCGCTGATGCTGACGCGATCTTCCTCGGGCAGCAGTTGCGTAGCGCCCAGCGAGCGGCCGCGGGGAACGATCGAGACTTTGTGCAGCCGATCGGTGCCCGGCACGCTCCAGGCCAACAGAGCGTGGCCCGACTCGTGATAGGCGGTCATCTTCTTCTCTTGGTCGGAAAGGACCTCCTCGCGTTTCGAGCCCATTAAGAGTTTGTCGCGGGCGTACTCGAAATCGGCCATCTCGACGCGGTCTTTGTCGTGACGGCTTGCCCAAAGAGCGGCTTCGTTCACCAGGTTGCTGATGTCGGCGCCGGTCAGGCCGACGGTGCCCGCCGCCAGCCGCTCCATGTCGACGTCGCCGGCCAGCGGCACATCCTTGCTGTGCACCTGGAAGATCGCCAGCCGGCCCTTGTAACTGGGACGATCGACGGTGATGTGGCGGTCGAAACGGCCTGGGCGCAGCAGGGCGGGATCGAGCACGTCCGGCCGATTCGTGGCGGCCATCACGATCACCGACTCGGTCTGCGCGAAGCCGTCCATTTCGCTGAGAATTTGGTTGAGCGTCTGCTCGCGCTCGTCGTGCCCTCCGCCGACGCCGGCGCCGCGGTGGCGGCCGACCGCGTCGATTTCGTCGATGAAGAGGATGGCCGGGGCGTTTTCTTTGGCGGTGTTGAACAGATCGCGGACGCGCCCGCGCCGACGCCGACGAACATCTGGATGAACTCGGAGCCGTTGATCGAGAAGAAGGGGACGCCCGCCTCGCCGGCCACCGCGCGGCCCAGTAGCGTCTTGCCCGTGCCCGGCGGGCCCATCAGCAGAATGCCCTTGGGGACGCGGGCCCCCAGCCGCTGGAACTTGGCCGGATTGCGGAGGAAATCGACGACCTCCTGCAAGTCGTGTTTGACGCCCTCCAGCCCGGCGACGTCGGCGAAGGTGATCGGCGTGCCCGAGGCGTCGTAGCGCCGCGCCCCGCTCTTCGCAAAGCTACCGGTCAAGCCGCCGGAGAAGAACGAATCGCGGGCCCTGCGAAAGAGGAACGCCACGCCGACGAACAGAGCCCCCAACACCAACACGTAGACGAACAGCACGACGAAGGTGTTGTCGGGCGGCACCGTCGCTTTGTAGTTGTTCGGCCCGAGAAGTCGCAGCAACAGGCGGTCCAGCTCCTGGCTGTCCAGCGCCATCGGCGGCAGCACGGTAACGAACTTCTTGTTTAGAAACGGGGAGACGCCGTGGGAATCGGGCTTGGCCTTTAGATCGACGGGGGCTTTCTTGAACTCGCCGTAGAGTTTCGTCCCCTCGATATTGGCGCTAGCGATGTTCTTATCCACTTCCAATTGCTGCCGGAAGAAGCCGTAGTCGATTTCCGAAGGGCCGTTGCTCGACTGCTCATAGATGACGATCCCCGCGATCGCGAGTATCGCCAACGCCCACCACAGCGACGCTGTCATCCGCGGATTGGAACGCAGCCTCGGCGGCGGCGGACTATCGTTGCTCTTCGCGGGCTTTTCGGGCAGATCGGGCATGGATGCTCCTCTTCTCAGACTTCCGGCAGGGACAACAGCAGAGATTTACGTCGATAACACCGTACAATTATATCTGATGAACCGACGGTTGGCGACCGGCGGGAGAAGGAGCACAGGGCCGAGCGTTTTTTGCCTATAGTTCGCGATCGGCCGAATCCTGCTCGGCCTGCCGGGCGTGTTCCAGGACCACTTCGCGTGTCAGCCCGCGAATCGCCATGCACTCGTCCACCGTGAAACCGGCGGACAGGAGGCGACGGGTCCAGTGGGAGGAAGGAAGAGAGGGGGAGACGGGGAGAGAGGGAGACGAGGAGACGGCAGATTGTCCGACGTCTCGCTGATTCGCAGTCTCCCCGTCTTCCGCCAACTCCTCGCGGATGATCTCCAGCAGCGTGTGGCCGTAACGCTCGACCCTGACCGGGCCCATGCCCTTAACCGCCAACAACGCAGCGGGAGTGGTCGGGCGGCAGCGGACCAACTCGGCGAGCGTGGCATTCTGCAAGATGCAATAGAGCGGCACGCCCGCCTCATCCGCAATCTCGGCACACCAGCGCTTGAGCGAATCGAGAAGCTCCGGATCGGGCGCATCGAGGGGGACGGAGGAGGTTTCGGGAGGATTTTTCTGCAAAATGTCAGATTGTTCGCCGAAAGCTCCTCGGTCCCGTTCGGTGTGGGCTGTGTTTGGGGCAGCGCCAGTGGGCAATGAATTGCCCACCCCTTGAAGGGCGCGCAGCTTTCGCTGCAATTCGAGCGGGATCGGCAATTCGTTGGGGAGTATCGCTCGGCCGCGCATCACTTCGCCGCCGAAGTCGGTAAGCTCGAGCACCGGCCGGAAGCGATCGACGTCGACCTGTTGCAGACAGCGCATCGCCATCAGCGCGTCGATGATCAAGAGCACTTCATCTTGTTTTAGATGCTTGAGCAGCCCGAACGTGCTGAGGCGGTGCAACCCGAGTTTTTTCACCTCGGCGCTGTTCGAGCCGCAGAGCATTTTGGCGATGCGGTTCCTGCCGCAGGCGAAACGGGCCTGGGCGCGGGCCACGCCGCTTAGCACGATTCGCACGGTGCGGAGGATCGCGTCGTCGATCGATCCGGCAGGTGGGTAATGAATTGCCCGCCCCTCGGTGTCGGTTTCGCCCCGCGTGGACGCGGCGGCTAAACTCTGGTCCCTGACCCCTGATCTCTGATCTCTTTGCTCCTGCAGCCGGCAGTTATCGCAATGGCCGCAGCGATCGGCGTTCGTCTCGCCGAAGTAGCGGAGAATCTCCTGTTGACGGCACGCGCTGCCCATGGCAAAACGGACAACCCGTTCCAGCTTTTCGTACTCGGCCGCCTTGCGCCGCTCGATCTCGTCGAAGTCGATGTCCAGTTGGTCGAAAGCGAGATCGCGGCGGATCATGCGAATCGCCCGGCCGCGAAAGGCCGGCACGTAGGTGAACGCTTCCAGCCGGTTTAGTTCGTGCAGCGCGTGGGCGATCGACGTCTGATCCATCTCGTCGTTGGCCGACAGGTCACGGATGTTGAACTGCACCAACTCCTGCCGCCGCGGGCCGACGATGTGCTCAACCGAACGCAGCACCTTCCGCTGCGACTTCGCCTGCTTGGGCAGGAGATCGACCAGCGTGGGCAAGTCGCTGTCGATCCGCACCGAGGCCATGTTCTGCGAGGCGATCAGGCGTTCCAGCACACCGGCCCCTTCGAGAATCTGCTCGCAATTGCCGACGCCGTCGCTGCCGATCGGCAGGCCGAGCGTCTGCTTCAGTTCGTCCTGCGTCATTTCGATCGGATTCTCGTCGAGCTCGCAGAGATAGTCGTAGACGGCCTCGACGTGCTCGCGGGCCGGGTAATTGCTGTCGATAAAGTATTCCTGGATGTAGCGATCCGAGGTGTGGTAGAGCATGAGGCAGTGGGACGGGTCGCCGTCGCGGCCGGCTCGACCCGCCTCCTGATAATACGCCTCAAGGCTGCCGGGAATGTTGTAGTGGACGACGAAGCGCACGTCGGGCTTGTCGATGCCCATGCCGAAGGCGTTGGTGGCCACCACGATTTCGCAGCGGCCGCGCATGAAGTCGTCCTGGGCCCGGCGGCGCTGGTCGGGCAACATCCCGGCATGATAGACGACGGTGCGGCGGCGGGTTTGAGCGGTGATCGTCTCGGCCACTTCTTCGGCCCGCTTGCGGGTGGAGGTGTAGATGATGCCCGAGCCGGGCGTGCGGGCGAGAAAATCGACCAGCGTCCCGGGCTTCTGCCGCTCGCTCCGCGGCATCTGAACTTCGTAGAAGAGGTTCGGCCGCGCGAAACCGGTGATGAAGGTCTCGGGCTGGTGCAGCGCCAACAGTTCGACGATGTCGCGGCGCACGCGATCGGTGGCCGTGGCGGTCAGGGCGATCGTGGTCGGATTGCCCAGCAAGCGGCGGAAATGGCCGAGGCGGGCGTAGTCGGGGCGAAAATCGTGTCCCCACTCGCTGATGCAATGGGCCTCGTCGACCGCCAGCAGCTTCACCCCCACCGCCCGAACGGCATCGAGAAATCGCCCGCTGCGAAACCGCTCGGGCACCACGTAGAGCAGGCGAAACTCGCCGGCCGCCATGCGGTCGAGCCGGTCGTTCTGCTCCGCCGCCGAGAGCGTGCTGTTGATGAAGCTCACCGGCAATCCCAGCGAATGGAGCTGATCGACCTGGTCTTTCATCAACGCGATCAACGGCGAGACGACCAGCGTCAGACCGTCGAGCGCCAGCGCCGGCAGTTGGTAGCAGAGGCTTTTTCCGCCGCCGGTCGGCATGACGCAAAGGCAATCCCGCCCGGCAAGAACCGTCGAAATCACCCGTTCCTGGCCCGTGCGGAACGAACTGAGCCCAAAGCGAGAGAGGTACGAGTGCGGCGGCGGCGTTGGATTGGACATGGCGCGGACCTTGCCAATCCCGCATTATAACGGCTCATGGCTGCCGCGCGAATCTACTTGCGGCCGATCAGCGGGGTGTTGACGGCGCTCAGTGCCGCCAGCGCGGCGGCATGAACCCTCTTATCGTTGTCGGCGCTGACTCGGCGGAGCGCCGGGATGGCATCCTTCGCCAATGGCCCCATGCGCGCCAGCGACGCGGCCGCCTCGATGCGAACCGTCGGCTCGCACTGGTTGAGCGCCTTGACAAACAGGGGAACCAGTCGGTGGGCTACCTCGGGTGAATCGGGGGCAATTCGCACCAGCGCCCAGGCCGCCATCGCCCCGCACTCGTCCCGATCGCCGAGCCTCTTCTCCAACTCGGGCACGGCCGCCAGGGCCGGCTTCCCCATTCGCCCCAAGGCGAAGCAGGCCGCAGAGCAGACGTCCTCTCGCCGGGAGTGCAGGGCTTCGATCGCAGCGGGGACGACCACCTTTGGGTCGGCGTCGGTAGACCCCAAAGCCATCAGGGCCTCGCTCTGCGAATGGCCGTCTTGGTCGGTCCTGACGATTTCGACCAGGGCGGCGCTGCCCCCTTCGCCCGCGATCCCATTTGCGCGAGAATTCGCGCCGCGTCGGGACGAAGCTCCTTGCGTTTCAGCGCGTCGGTCAATGCGGGAATCGCCGGATCGCCCAGCGCGGCCACCGCGTACAAGGCCGCGCCCGCCACGCTTTTGTCGGGATCGTGCAGGGCTTCGCTCATCGCCGGCAGCACCGCCCCGGAAGCGGGCTTCAGATCGGCCAGGCCGAAGAGCGCCGCGTTGCGAAGCGACGGCTGATTGCTTTTCAATGCCACCGCAAGCTGTGCAATCGCCGCCCGCTTCCGCGCATCATTCTCGGGGTCGATCTTTGCCAGTGCCCAGGCGCACACGGTCTTCACCAACGGATCGGCATTGGCCGCACACTTGACAAGCGGCGATTCCGCGGCCGTGGCCTTGGGACCGATCCGGCCGAGAGCGTACGCGGCGCCGGCAAGCACCGTTGGGTTCTTGTTGTCGAGCGCTTCGATCAATCCGGGCACGCTGACCGGGGCCGCCGCGCCGATCGCGCCGAGGGCCAACGCCGCCTCGCGGCGGACCTCCGGCCGTGGATCGTTGTTGAGAACTTCGACCAACGCCGGGGCCGCGTCGGCGGCGTCCGCTCCCATTTCACCCAACGCCACGCAGCACCAGTAGGTAACGTCGTTGCGGCCGAGAAGTCGAGTCAGCGTCGGCACCGCGGGCTGGCCGATATCGGTCAGAATGTTCAGCGCTTCCGTGCGAATTGACGCATCGGGATCTTTCAGCACGTTGGCCAGCAGGGGAACCGACACCGCGGGGTTGGGCCGAATTCGCCCCCATGCGCGGATTGCCATCCGTCGCACCTTCGGATCGGGATCGTGGAGCAACGGCGCCAAGGCGGCAACGGCCGGTCGAGCTCCTGCCGCCAGGTTACCCATGGCATGGGCCGCGTGGGCGCGAACGACCGCCGATCGGCTCTTCAATTCGCCGCCGAGCGCGCGCAGGACTTCGGGCGGCGCCCAGCACTGCTCGCCCAATACGTCGATCGCGTGAAGACGTACCGCTTCGTCGCTAGAACGCAGTTGCGCGATCAGTTCCGACGTGTCTTCGGCGTGACCGCTGACCGCCGACATACAAACCCAACAAGCCGCGATCACCAAGGATAACAGCATTCTGCCCATGATCCACTCCTTTTGCGTAGTCGAAAACCTGACGGTCGGCGCTTTTGTCTCTGTACCGCCCAAACTTTTCGAACTTGGAAGTCGCGTCAAAGTAAGTTGACGAAGTTCTTCCTGTAGGGAACGCCCTCCGCGGCGTTCCGTGCCGGCGAGGAAAACCTCGTCTTTCGCGGCTCTCGGAACGCCGCGGAGGGCGTTCCCTACAGGAGCCTTAGCACGGAATTATACGCAGGGGGAAAGCGAAAGACGCGGGCTAAACTTTTTGCCGGCGGGGGGGTGTTCGTTGGCGCTGCCGGTCCGTTTAATTCTAGTGAGGCAAACGGGTCACAGGAATTAAGGAGCGCGACCATGAAAACCATCGGTTATCTAATACTGGCGGCGGCGGTTGCGAGCGTGTCTGCCCAGTCGCGGACGCTCGCCGCGGGCGGAAGCGGAATGTCTTCGGGCGGAAGCGCGGTGTCGACGATCAGCCAACCGACGCTCCTCTACGGCGGCGGTGTCGCAAGTCCATATTTATATGGCGGCTACTCCGGCACGACGGTTGCCGGGTCTTACCTGCGCGGGTTGGCAGACGTAATTCGCTCCACCGGTGAACGCAATCTGGCAAACTCGGCGGCCGCCATCAACTGGAGCACCGCCAGACAGCATGAGATCGAGAACTACCACCTGTGGGTAACCACCTACTTCGACGCACGCAATATCAACCGTGAGTATCGCGAGGCGGCAAACAGACGGGAGCGCGGCAATCCTGCCAACTTCGTGCGCTACGCGCATCTCGAAGCGCCGAAACCGCTCAACAACTCCCAACTCGATGCAGTGACCGGTCAGATCCGTTGGCCAATCCTGCTCACCTCGGCTGATTTCAGTCAGCAAAGGGCGATCCTGGAGAAGATTTTTTCCACCCGAGCCTATCGTGGCGTGCTCGGGGCCGACGATTACCTCGCAGCCGTTCGTACGATTGGCGACATGACGGTCGAACTGACGAACTTCGTCACCAGCGTTCCGCCGCAGAGCTACACGGAGGCAAAGGGCTTTCTGCGGAGCCTTGCCTACGAGGCCCGTCTGCCCGCCGGGTGAGAGACGCGGCCCGATAATCGCGCTTTGTGTGCCACTGCTTTGCAGAAGCAGTGCGGAGGGCAGATGGCTCGCCGACAGCGGTTGCCAAGCAGTGGCATACGATAGTTCCTCTCTCGCGCCTCTCTGGCGCTGCTTGAATGCCCGCGGTGTGCCTGCTATGCTGATCGCAGCGAGAATAACGGGGCCCGATCGGCGGACCTGCCGTCCATGCTCAGCCATCAGACGATCGGGCTTTCTCGCCGCCTGCGACCTGCCGAAAACCGCCACACAAGGAACAGAGCATGTTCGTTCTTCGCGTATGTTTGGTCGCCGCGCTGGGCGGGCTGCTTTTCGGCTACGATACGGCGGTGATCTCCGATGCAATTGGGTTTCTGCAGGTGCATTTCAAACTCGATGCGACCATGAAAGGTTGGGCGGCCTCGAGCGCTCTGCTCGGCTGTGTGATTGGTGTGTCAGTGGCGGGGGTGGTCAGCGATTTCGCCGGCCGGAAGAAGACCCAGATGTTGGCGGGCATCCTGTTTCTCGTTTCTGCCGTGGGCACGGCGGCGGCCGACACGTTCAGCTTCTTCGTCGTCTTCCGCGTCATCGGCGGAGTCGGGGTCGGCGTCGCCTCCATGGCTTCCCCGATGTACATCGCCGAAATCTCGCCGGCGCGGGTTCGCGGACGGCTGGTCTCAGTCAATCAGTTCGCGATCGCCACCGGCATGGTCGTGACTTACTTCGTCAACTACTTTATTGCGTTGGGGGGTGATCCGTCGTGGAACGAGGCCATGGGCTGGCGATGGATGTTCGCTTCCGGGATCGCGCCATCGGCGATCTTTCTCCTGTTGCTGGCGACCGTGCCCGAGAGCCCGCGCTGGTTGGTGGAACAAGGGCGATTGGACAAGGCCCGGCGGGTTCTGGCTCGCATCGGCGGCCCTGAATTTGCCGACGCCGAGACGCAGGCAATTGGCGCCACGGTCGCCAAGGAGGCGGAGAAGCATCTTGGAGTCCTCGCGCCTGAAATGCGGTTCGTGCTCGCGGTCGGCATTGCATTGGCAGTTTTGCAGCAGGTAACCGGCATCAACGTCTTTCTCTACTTTGGGCCGGAGATCTTCAAGAAAGTGGGGTCGGAAACCAACGCCGCTCTGCTGCAGCAAGTTGTGGTCGGCGCAGTCATGTTGTCGTTCACGCTGATTGCCATTGGGACGGTCGATCGTCTTGGCCGCAAGCCGCTAATGATTGTCGGGGCGACAGGCATGGGACTTTCGCTGGCGGCCATGGGAGCCGCTTCACAATGCCACTTCGCGGCCGGTTCGGTCTTGATCTGCATCCTAAGCTACATCGCCGCGTTTTCGCTGTCGGTGGGTCCGGTGGTTTGGGTGATCCTCTCGGAGATATTTCCCAACAGGATTCGCGGCCGCGCGATGTCGATAGCCACCTTTGCCCTGTGGTCGGCCAATTTCGTGGTCTCGCAGACGTTCCCGATGATGGACGAAGACTCCTACTTGGTTGCACGATTCCACCACGCGTATCCCTTCTATCTCTACGCGGCATTTTGCGCCGTGCTGGTGGCGCTCGTGTGGATGTGGGTACCGGAAACGAAAGGGCGTTCGCTCGAAGAAATCGAGGCCCACTGGATGCACGATCGCTCCTGAGTGTTTTGTACTCCTCTGGCTCCGCGAGAGGGAAGTGGTGCCGAAGCCGCTTCACGCGGAGCGTGAAGAGTACGTTCTGCCAAAAAACTCTAAACAAGGAACCTACCAATGCTCTGTCGATCTCTTGCGTTGATATCGTGCCTTGCGGGGCTGAATCTGTTGCTGGTCGCCGCCGCATGGTCGGCCGACGAGCCGTTTCGCGATCCGCGGCTGCCGGTCGAGCAGCGAATCCAGGACCTGCTCGGTCGGATGACGCTCGAAGAGAAGGTGGCGCAACTCCAGCAGTTCCCGATCTTCGGCTGCGAGGCCGTCGCCGCCGATTTCGCCAAGAAGACGATCGGCGAGAAGGAACTTGACGCCGCGTTCAAGGGGATCAGCTACGGGGCGGTCTTCTCCCCCATCGGCGTTCACGCCCGCGATACACTGCGGCTCAGCAAGGCGGTGCATGAGTACGGCCTGAAGCACACGCGGCTGGGCGTGCCGATGATCAACCTGCACTGCACGATGCACGGCGTCTTGGCACTCGATACCACGGTTTTTCCGCAATTCATTGCCCAGGCGGCCACGTGGAATCCCGAACTGGTTCAGGAAATGGCGGCGGCCATCGGCCAGGAGGCGGCGGCCCTGGGCCTCTCGCACGGCATGGGTCCCGGCCTCGAACTGGCCCGCGACCCGCGCTGGGGCCGCGTGGAGGAGACCTACGGCGAATGTCCCTACTTGTCGTCGCGGCTGTGCGTGGCCTTCGTCAAAGGTATCCAGGGCGAAAACGCCTGGCAGGGCATCCCGCCGGATCGCATCGCCACGGTCGCCTATTGGACCTGCGGTTCTTCGACCCCCGCGGCTGGCCTGAATACCGCGGCGTGCAGCGTCGGCGAGCGCGAGTTGCGTTCGCTCTATTTCATGCCGCACGAAGCCGCCATCAAAGAGGGACACCTCACATCCGTCATGGCCTCCTACAACACGACCGACGGCATCCCATCGCACGCCAACCGCTGGGCGCTGACCACCGTGCTCCGCGACGAGTGGGGCTTCAAGGGCTATATCTATTGCGACTGGGGCGGCATCGCTCTGCTCGAACAATCGCAGCACATCGCCCGCTCGCCGGCCGAAGCGGGAATGCTCGCCCTGAAGGCTGGCGTCGATCTCGAAGCCGCCGGCGGTTACGCCTATCCGCACCTCGTCGAAATGGTGCGGCAGGGCCGGATCGCCGAAAAATATGTGGACCTCGCCTGCTCGCGGATTCTGCGGTTGAAGTTCGTCCTCGGGCTTTTCGACGGAATGCGAACCTTCCCTACGCCGGAAGAACTGCCGAAACTGATCCACACGCCCGCGCATGTCACCCTGGCCCGGCGAATGGCCGAAGAATCGGTGATTCTGCTGAAAAACGAGAAGAATCTGCTGCCGCTCGTTGCCGCGAAGCTGAAATCGGTCGCGGTGATCGGGCCGAACGCGAATCAAGTCGAGTATGGCGACTATTCGGCCTCGAAGGACAATTCGAGCGGCGTTACGGTGCTCGGCGGAATCCGCAACCTGCTGAAAGACTCGGGCGTCGCCGTCCGCTACGCCCGCGGCTGCGATTTTCTCGACGGTAGCACCGCCGGTTTCGCCGCAGCGGTTGCGGCCGCACAAAAGAGCGACGTGGCGATCGTGGTGATCGGCGATACGAGTTCCACCGGCGTCGGCACCGGCACCGGCGAGACCGATCCCAACTTTCTCAGGCTGGCGACCGTGGGCGAAGCCTGCGACCGCTTCGAACTGATGGCATCCGGCGTGCAGGACGATCTGGTCAAGACCGTCGTGGCCACCGGCAAGCCGACGGTCGTCGTCATGGTGCAAGGCCGGCCGCTGAGCGAACCGTGGATGAAGGAGCACATTCCCGCGATCCTCAGCGTGTTCTATCCTGGCGAGCAGGGCGGTACGGCCGTCGCCGAAATCCTCTTCGGCCGAATCAATCCGAGTGGGAGGCTGCCGGTCTCCGTCGTGCAGACCGCCGGCCACATCCCGACGACCTACGATTACGCCCCGCAAGGCCGCGGCAACTACCTCGGTGCGACCTCCGCCCCGCTCTGGTCGTTCGGCTACGGGCTGAGCTACACCAGTTTCGAGTATTCCGACCTGAAAATCGAAACGCCGACGATCGACCCGGCGGGCACAGTCCGTTTCAGCTTCAACGTGAAGAACACCAGCACCCGCGAGGGCCGCGAAGTCGCGCAGGTCTATTACCACGAGGATTTCACCTCGGTCGTGACGCCGCTGAAGCGATTGATTCGTTTCCACAAGGTCGACCTGATGCCCGGCGAAACGCGGCGCGTCGAATTCTCGATTCCAGCCTCCGAAATGGCCGTTTGGAACGTGGCGATGAAGCGCGTGGTCGAGCCCGGCACGATCGAACTGATGGTCGGTCCCGCCGCCGAGGACGAATTCATCAAGTTGCGGGGGAAATTCGAGGTGAAATGACGACCGCGAACAGAATTGGTCGGAAGTTGGCACGTGGCGACAACTCAAAGACCCAAGAGCTTACCACGGAGACACGGAGGACACGGAGGCACAACCAAGGAAGCCACGGATCAACACGGATGAACACAGATAAATGTCGAACGAACGCAGAATTCGTACGGCAGGCCGAGGGCTATCTGTGTTCGTCTGTGTTTATCTGTGGCTTTTCCCCATTTCGGTTTGCCTTCTCCGTGTCCTCCGTGTCTCCGTGGTGAGCGCATCGCTGTGGTCGCCGACAGTCCCCAAGCGCCTACGGCAATTTGCCGCAGGTCGCCAGGGGGTATCCGCCGGTTGTTCTTCTACGAAGCGACGCTTACGGCACGGCCACTTTTTGCAGCGTCAGCAGTTTCACCGGGCCGAGCAGACCGGAGGGCTGGAGCGGCGAGTCTTTGTGCCAGTGCTTCCAGGTGGTGAACGTGAGCCGCTCCTTGACCGGCCGCGGTTCGCCCTTGACCATCCACTCGGGCCACTGCTTCAAGTGGATGCCGTCCCATTGGCAGTTGTCGGGATACTGTTCGTCGCCGATCAGCCGATTCGGCCAGAGGTTCGTCACGCGGACCTCCAACTCGTTGTCGCCCGGCTTGGCGGCCTTGGTGATGTCCACTCGGAACGGGGCTTTCCAGAGGATGCCCAGGTTTTGACCGTTGAGCCGCACTTCGGCGATCTCGCGGACGCTGCCCAGATCGAGCAGCAGTGAGCGATTCTCGCCAAAGCGCTCGGCGGGAATGTTGATCGTCTTGCGGTACGCCGCCGTGCCCGAGAAATACTTGATCCCCTTGTCCTTAGAATCCGGCCAGGAGATCAGCTTCTCGAACGTCGCCTTCGCCGGCGCGCCGCGGCCCTCTTGGAAGGTCACGTCCCAGGAGCCGGTTACGTCGGCGGGCTGGGGGAAAGCGGGGATGTCCAGTTGCATTCCAACCGACTGGCCGTCAAACCCTCCAAGCAAGGCATAGCGGCCTGGACCGGAGACTGTCAACCACATCTTGCCGTTTTCAACAGAAAGCCGCGGGGCCGGAAGCACGTTGAAAGGCAGGTCCGCGGGCAACTCAAGTTCTTCGTTCTCGCTAACGGTTATCGATTTGGCTTTGCCGTTGAGAACGTAATCAACTCGCAACTGCTTGACGGAATTAACCGCGGGATCGCCGGCGAGATTGTTGTTGGCCGTTACCTCTAGGCGGCCGGTGTTGCTAACCAATCCGGCGAGTTTCGCCGTCACATCGACGGTGCCACCGTTTGGCCGATCAAGAACGCCATAGATCGCCCTCTTGATCGTGAGCTCGGGTGATCGGGCAATACACGGGTCGTTCGGGGACTGAATCTTGTCGTACTCGCCGCGAGGCGCCGGATCCTCGTTCGGATGACGGAACACGACGAAGATCGAACCCCGCGGCTCAAGTGTCAACGTCACACTATTGCCGGACGCCCCCCGCATTGGCGCGGGCTCGATCGCGCCCGTCTCGGCATCCCATAACTCCGGTCGGCGGCCATCGATGCGGAACTCGCAAAGGGACGTCACTCGCTTTTTCGTCGTATTGGCCACAAAGTAGATGTCCGCATCACCAATAACGCGGTGGATAAAGTCCAGATGCGGATTACTGCGGAAGTCAGGTCGCACTTGTTGATCGCGCAACACCTCCTCAATATCGCGGCCGGTGACGATCTTGCCGCAACCATAACGCTGTGTGCCATTTGTTGTTCCCCAAACGTCATCGGCAATTTTCTGCACTTCCGCGTCGCAAGCCGGATAGTTGACCAGACTTGGCGATTTCTTCGGTTTCGGACCAATCACGACGGCGCCAGCGTTGACCAGTTCTTGCACCTTCTTCGCCAACGCCGGCGTCGTCCATTCGGTGTCGGGCAGTACGAGCAGGCGATATCTGCCGCCGACGGGCGTGCAGACATCGACGTCCTTGACCGTGAGCTTCATGATCAGATCGGTGCCGACGGTGTCGTAGTCGTAGCCCTTGGCCTTGAGGTCGGGGCGGAAAACGCCGCCGTTGGGGGCCGCTTCGCCGGAGAAGAAGAGCACGTCGGCCACAGTGCGCCCCTGTTGCAGCAGGAACTGCGAGCGGGCGATGTACTGCATCCAGGGCTTCGACAGTTCCCACCAGGTGTTCGTGCGGCTGAAATGCGTGCCCCACTGGCCCATCGTCATGCCGGGCAGTTTGTCGAGCCAGGGCTGATGGGCGTAGGTGTGGAAAATGAAGCGGTTCAGGCCCAGACACCACATTGCGTCCCCCTCCGGCTTCAACATGCCGGGATGGCCCAGCCAGTTGCTGTAGGGGCCCGGCGAACCGGTAAACGACTCGGCGCCGACGATCGGAATGCCGTGCGTGTTGGCCACCGTCGCCGCCAGCTTGACCGTATTGACCGCACCGATGCTGTTCAAGTCGGTCGTGGCCCAAAACTCGCCCATGATGATGTCAGCCTTCGCGCCGACTTGCGGGCACTCGAACGGGCCGTCGTAGGGCTCGACCGAGAATTTCAGGCCGTGCTCGTGGCACAACTCGGCGAAGCGCCAGTAGTAGTTCTCGGCGAACAGATCGCAGAGCGTGCGGCGGAAATCCCAGAGGAATCGCTCGGTCAGCTCGCCGCTGCCGACGTAGCGGCCGGCCAGCGTCGGCAGGAAGGGGATCGGGTCGTAGCCGCGGCGACTGATGAACTCGTCGCGGAACTTCGGCGTCCAATTGTTGTCGCCCACTTCGTAACTGTCGATCAGGACATCGTTGACGACCGTGCCCGCCAGCGGGCCAAGATGCTTGAGGATCGGGATGATGCCGCCGGCCCAATGGGCCTCGACCCCCTCGGGGCTCAGCTTGTCGCATTCCAGTCCGCGGCCGGCCAGCGGCGCGGGAGCGTTTACCGCGCCGGTCGGCGTATGGCCGATGCGGAGGATCGTCCAATTGCCCTCGGGCACGTCCCAGGTCAATTTACCGTCGGCCGCGAGATTGGAAGTCAGCACGACGATGCTATCCTTGGCCACGGTGGCTGCCGTCGGCACTGTTTTGGCGTCCGGCTGAATTCCGTATTCATATTCTTGCTGCGAGAGTGACTTGGGCGGCAGGCGGTCGATCGTCGCCTTTGCCGTCGGAGTGGGGAAGGCCAGCACGGCAATGTTGCGGTAATAGCCGTGGTCGGTGTGCGGCTGCGGCAAGACGGCGTCGAACTTGGCCGGCCCCTTCGCCTGCGTTTCGCTAATGACGACCGTCTGCATCGCCTGCGCGGGCTTGATCCACGGTCCACCGCTGCTCGACCAGCCGGCGCAGTTGTGGAAACACATTTCCAGCCCGAGCCGATCGGCCTCGGCCGCGGCGAACTTCATCATGTCGAGCCACTGCGGGCTCATGTAGGGCGCCGGCCCGTCGGGAATGCCCTCTAGGGGATTGAAGACCTGAAAGCCGCCGATGCCCACCCGCTGCATCGCTTCCAGATCGGCGGTGATCCCCTCCTTGGTCACATTGCCGTTCATCCAGTGAAACCAGGTATGCGGCCGGGCCGAGGCCGGCGGCGAGAGGAAGCCCTTTTCCAAGCGGTCGCCCACGTCGGAGGCGAAGGCGGCGGAAGAAGCAATGGCCAGCGAGAACGTACAAAGCGCGGCGGCCAACAACCGATTCCAGACCCTTGCCGATTTCGTGAGTACGTGCATCGTGTCTTTCCTTTACGCAAGCAGGGGAGAAAATCAGATCGTGGGAACGAATCGTTGCGCCCGCAACCAGCGGTGCGCCAAGCACCAGTTTAGCAGATCACCAAACGCCGTGCCATGCGCCCGATCTCAGTAGGTCCCGCTTGCGGTAGGTCCCGCTTGCCGAGCGGGACCGGATGGAAAGAGCAAAAGCCCGGCTTGCCGAGCGGGATCAGGTGTCCCGCGCGCGAAAGTCCCGCTCGGCAGGTGGAAGCCCCCGGTCCGCGCGAAAGTCCCGCTCGGCAAGCGGGACCTACAGGCCGCTGGCGTTGCGTTCCGGCTCAGGCTGCATGTACTCCTGCTCGGCGAGTTTGGCGGCGAGGGATGTCGCTTGTCGGATTCTCCGCTGCTGACGCCATGCCCCAATGACCATCCAGAGGCAGCCAATCGCAGCGCCCGCATACATTACCGACTGGCCCATGATCGGCAGACTCAGCAGGCCGAACGGTATTGCTACAAGTATATCCAGCATCGCGATGGCGAGACCGATAAACGGACGCAGGCTGGCGGTACGACCCGACCGCACGTCCGGATGCTCGGCGATTCTGCCGCGGTTGGCCGAAACAACGAAGATTATCGGCAAGAGGAGAATCAGAAGCGCAAGATGCCTGAAGGTGCTGATATCGTGCGTGTAAAACCAAACCACGACCGCGACAAAGACGAGCACACTACCGCCTAGCAGCAGCCAGATCGACAGCCGAAGACGCAAGCGACGAGTCTCCTCCGCGAACTCTTCGCTTCGCGCAGGATCGGGCTCGTCGAACATTCGCCACTTCGCCTCCCAGAACTTCTTCCAGCCTTTTTGGACTTCGGCGGGAAGACGCAGATGGAAAAACTTGATGAGTTGCCGCGTCTCTGCCCCGGAATAGCCGGCGAATTCCAATTTGATCGCTTCGCTTGCGTTTTTCAGCTTCAGGATGCCGCTGCCTCCGACTCGCCATCGCGCTTCGACGACATCGGCGAGATTGACCTGTTTCGTTCGAAAGAGCTGCATTTGGGTTATGCTGTCGCCTTCGACGATAAGGCGATGGCGGATCACGTCTATGATAATCAGCGGGCCGCCCACGCCGAGGAGAAGAGTAGGGAAGGTGCAGAGGAGAATCCCCACGATGATCGGCGCACAAGCCGGCGCGCCAGGATCGGGCTCGGCCCTGAGCATGCAAACCCCGGCGACGGCCGCCGCTATGCCCAACGGAGTGGCCAGCCCGCCCAGCAGGATCAACCATCGACTTCGTCGGTAGGGCGCGTTCATGGGAGTTTCTTTTCGGGTTGCTTGATCCACGCCGCCACATCCTTGATTGCCGCCTCGGCCACGTGGCCGGGAGTTTCATACTCGCTAGGCGTGCTTTTGCCTTCGCCCTCGATAAACAGATGGTTGAGTTTGGGGTAGAGCTTGAACTGTGCGTTCTTGTGCGAGGAGAGCGCATCCTTCCAGCCCTGAAAATCCTCCAACGTTGCCTGATAGTCGCGGCCGCCCTGGATGACCAGCACCGGCTGTTTCATGCCCCGCGCCGTCTCCACGGTCGGGTGGCGATGCAGGTCGAGCCAGTATGACGCGGGCGCGCCGAGAACCTGCTCCGTCGAGGCGGCCTTTGGCGAGCGTTCCAGGGCCTTCACCCGCGCCAGTTCCGACTCGACTTTCCGCAACGTCTCCTTGTCGTGCTCGGAGATGTTGCCCTGCAAGCTGAAGATGTACTTGTACTGCGCGGGGATGATCTCTTCGAGCGGTCTGGTGGTTCCAGCCGCGATGATGAACCCGGCAATCGCGGAGTCCTGCGCGGCGATCTGCGGCACGAGCATCCCGCCCAAGCTGTGGCCGAGCACAAACACCTTGTCTGGCGCGATCTTTTCCGTGTGTCGCAGCAGCGCCGCCGCCGCTACTGCATCGTCGATCGTCTCCTCCTTGACGGTGAAATCGCCCTTGAGGGCCAAGAGCTTCGCGGCGTGCTGCTTCGTCCGTTTCTCGTAGCGCAAGACGGCGACACCACGAGAAGCCAGGCCGCAGGCCAAATCGCAGAAGGGCTTGTTCGGTCCGATGGTTTCGTCGCGGTCGTTCGGCCCGGAGCCGTGTACCAGGACGACGGCTGGAAACGGCCCGTCGCCTAGCGGCATCGTCAGCGTGCCCGGCAGCGCCCACTCCCCGTTGCCGATCTGCACTTCCCGCTCTACGAACGTGCTCGGGTTTGCATAGGAAGGGGGCCGGTACTTGGCGGCGGCCTTGGTCGGCACGAAAAACAGGCCGCTGATCTGCTTCGAGCGATTGAAAACCACCTTCACGTCGAGCTTGGTCTTCTCGAACTGGCAGGTGACGAACACGCAGTCATACGCGCCCACGCGCTCGGTCCGGGCGCTCAACTGCGATTTCAGCGGGCCAACCTGGGCAACCAGCGGTTCCCAAATCTGTTTGAGCCTGTCCGGCGACACCAGACTCTTCATCGTGGCGTCAAAATCTCTGACGGCCGCGGAGAATTCACCCTTCGCCATCTGATCGACGAACTGGCCCGCAGCCGACGCGATATTCTTGTCCTGGGGCTTCTCCGGCTCTGCGGCAGTGGTGCAATCGCAGACCAGGACGGCCAAGAACAACCAGCAGCTTGCGACCTTCACGGCATGACCCTTTCATTCTGACGTTGATGAGTTCTCGTCGGGCGACTCGACCGCCTCCTCGGCGACCTTGCGCCCGCGTCGCCGTACCGCCTCCTTCAACAGGTACTCGATCTGCCCGTTGACGCTCCGCATTTCCTGCTGTGCCAGCCCCTCGATCGCTTCATAAAGCGTCGGGCTGATGCGGAGCAGGAATGGCTTGCGTGGTTTCATGCGATTCAGCGCGGCCGGCGGCCGCGATGGGGACTCAAACGTCTCTATCGATCGTTCAGCGCCCGACTCTCGGATTTGTTCAACTTGATTCGACGAACGGGCACCGCAAAGATGCTTGCCAGCCGATCGGCCCACGGCGGGCGGGTCGCTCCATCGACCAGTGCGTGGAGTTCGATTTGGGAGTCTGCAGCGCGGACCAAGACGCTGGTTTGCAGTCTTCGCAGCCATCCAAACGCGGCGTCACTGCGGTAGTATCGCGATATCTCGGTAAATGCGAGAATCTCGGCAGCCCGGAACGTGCGACCCTCTTCACACAACTCCAAAGTCCGCCTTCCCATATCTACGCGAATGAAGTCATCGTTTGCGGCAATCGCGCGATTGATTACAAGCAAAACGATCCACCAGAACGGGATAAGGAAGAACCAGTAGAGCCCCAACATAACCCAGAAGACTATTCCAAAGAAATCCGGGTCCGTCCTGTAGATTACGATTAAAACACCGGTAAAGACCACGGCGCCGAGAATCATCGACAGCATGATTCCCGTTACCGGAAACAGTCCCGGTCTGATTCGCACCATTCCGTCGGTCTCGACCACCTTGATTCCGGCCACTCCGTTAGAACATTGCAGCACGCAGGTCAACTCCGTGTCGCTTGGATCGTGGTCGAAACTCATCATGGGGCCTGAAAACGGCTTCGGCAGTCGGCTGGACGTCGCCGGTGTCGAGGAGTTCGAGTCCCGGTCACTCGGCGGTGCGTAGTGCGACCGCCACCGTAATGTCCGCAGCAACGTGATGCCGCCCCCCACGAAGCCGAAGACGAGGCCGAAGCTCAGCAAGTACCACTTCGGCCCGAAGTTGCCGCGGTCGAAACGCGGAATCAAGTAGGCGTCGTCGAACTTGTACGCGGCCGTCTTGCCGCCAACCCGCAGGTCGTCGACGTTGCTCTCCGACCGCCACGCCAAGGCCTTTCCGTCTTTTCCCAGCGACACGTTCCAATTGCCGTTCCCCTTGGTGATTTTCAGGACGCGCAGCATTTCCCGTTTGACTTCGCCGCGGGCAATCATCTCCGTCTTGCAGTTGTATTCCACTTCCGACTGCTGACACAGGCAGAACCCGACAATGCCGATCGCCATCGGCGCCCCCACGGCGAAGATCATTCCAACGATCATCGATGCTTTTGTCGGGCGCAGCCACGCGGCCAAGCCGTCGTAGGCAGGTTTGTGCGAGATGTCTGTGGGATTCATGGCAATATTTCCGGAGACGATCGCTTGACGAGCGGAAATCGACAACGAGTTGTCCGCGATGGAATCGGAGTGAATTCCGTTCTAGGTATACAACGTGCCGGCGTTGACGATCGGCTGGGCGTCCTTTTCGCCGCACAAGACGACCAGCAAATTGCTGACCATCGTCGCCTTGCGCTCCTCGTCGAGTTGGACGACTCCCTGCTCAGCCAGGTCGTGCAGGGCCATTTTCACCATGCTCACCGCCCCATGGACGATTTTTTGGCGGGCGTCGATGATCGCCTCGGCCTGCTGACGGCGCAACATCACGCCGGCGATCTCCGGGGCGTAGGCTAGATGGGTCAGCCGGGCTTCTTCGACCACGACGCCCGCCTTGGCTGTCCGATCCTGAAGTTCTTTCTGCAAGGCGACACAGACTTCGTCCACGCTGCTGCGAAGGGTCAGCTCGTGCTCCTCGCCGTGATCGTAGGCGTAAGCACTCGCCAGATGCCGCACGGCCGACTCGCTTTGGATGTGAACGTAGGTGTCGTAATTCTCCACGTCGAAACTGGCCTGGGCGGTGTCTTGCACCCGCCACACGATCACGGCCGCGATTTCGATCGGGTTGCCGCGTTTGTCGTTGACCTTGAGTTTCTCGCCGTTGAGGTTTCTTGACCGCAGCGAAATCCGCTTCTTCGTGTTCAGCGGGTTGGTCCAATGCCAGCCGGGCAGCCGCACGGTGCCGCGGTAGGCGCCGAAGAGAATCAGCACCCGCCCTTCGTTCGGCTGTAGCGTGAAATGGCCGCCGCACAAGAAAGCGCCCAAGGCGAAGGTCAAGACGCTTGCCGCCAGCAGCCAAAAGTTCGGAATCGCTTTCGCGTGTTCCGCTTCGATGGCCGAGCGAACAAACAGCCACAACAATGCCGCCGCGCCGCAGAAAATCAGAATCTCGACGCCCAGCATCGTCCAACCATTCACCGTACGCACCTGCTTTTCCTGACTCATGGCTTTCGCCTCCCCGCAAGAAATGTGACAGACGACCAGACTTCAATATCGCAATGATATCATACCAATATCTCTTGTCAATAGCACGGAGCGAATTGTTCGTAACTACTGAATTGACAAGATGTTGCGCGTTGGTTGGTGTTCTTCGCCACATGAGGGGATTGGCCGTCGGTGTGCCACTGCTTCGCAGAAGCAGTGAGGAGCGTAACCCGTTGCCCCGGCACTGCTTGTTCCAAGCAGTGGCACACTGCGGCGAGAAATGCGGGCCAGAGGCGGCATTACTGGCATCGGCAGCAGTCGGCGGGGCACTGGTCGGGCCAGGGGCCATCGGAGCCCAACGCCAGCCGCGGCGCGGTGGGGTCGAGCCGCTCGATGACCAGGTCGCGAATCATCCGCACGAAGCGCGGATGATTGGCCACAACGTCTGCTCTGATCATGTTGACGCCCAACTGGTCGCACAGCCCGGCGACTTCCACGTCCAGGTCGTAAACGACTTCCATATTCTCCGCCAGGAAACCGATCGGCACGACGACGATGTCTTGGATGCCCTCGGCCGGCAACTGGCGGATGCGATCGCGGATGTCCGGTTCAAGCCACGCTTGCGATGGCGGGCCGCTACGGCTTTGGAAGACGATGTCGATTGGGAGATTGGGAGATTGGGAGATTTGGAGATTTGAAATCTCTGACCCCTGACCCCTGACCCCTGACCCCTCTATCACGAGCCGACACGCCTCGCGCAATTGCCGCTCGTACGGAGAACGCTCGGCCATAGCAGCGGGAATGCTGTGCGCGGTGAAGAGGAGCAGCGTTTGATTGCGGCGATCTGGTGGGATTTCGTTCCACGCCGCCGCCAATCGTTCGGCCGTCGCATGGATGAAGCCCGGATGATTGTAGAAGAGCCGCAGTTTGTCGATCCTCGCCGTGGCGAGCCCAACCGTCTGCCGCGCGAGTTCGATGTTGTCGAGGTATTGCCGGCAGCCGGGATAGGAGCCGAATGGAGAGGTGACAAAGGCCAAGGCCCGTTCGACGCCGTCTTCGGCCATCTGGCCGACGGCCTCGTCGAGCATTGGGTGCCAGTTGCGGTTGCCCCAGTAGACCGGCAGCCGCGGTCCATTGACGTTTAGCTCGGCGACCAGCGCCGCCAAGAGCGCACGGTTCTGGCCGTTGATGGGGCTTATGCCGTCGAACAACTCGTAACGCCGGGCAACCTCCAGCAGCCGCTGCCGAGGCACGTCTTTTCCGCGAACGACGTTTTCCAAAAACGGCATCACGTCGTCCGGCCCCTCCGGACCGCCGAAGGAGACCAGCAGCAGGGCGTCGTAGGAGGGCGGAGGGCGGAGGGCGGAGGGCGGATCGGAAGGCATTGGCTTGCGGTTGTCTTCTGCTGATTGCGGCGGATGATGGGAAAAAAGTCGCCACGTCATCCTACGTGTTCCACTATCGTGCTGCAAGGTTTAGCCACTGGGGACTATTGCATCGGCGGCAATATGCCGTAAACTGGCTCTTGCCCGCCTTGACCGATTTCTCACCTTTTTTTCGCGATCATCCCATGAGATCTCCACGCATCGTGGTTTGCGGCCTTCTGTTCTCAATTGCACTGTCGCTCTCAACGTCGGCGGTGATTGCCGCAGAATCCGGCAGCCTCGTCGTGCTGGGTGGATCGCGGGTGGAGTTACAATCCTCCTTCTTCGTCTACACCCTCGACGTCTCCGGCGGCCTTCGCGCCGTGAAGTGGGAGAATCGGCTCACGGGCAAGACCATTTCGCTCGGCCGCGGTCCGGAGCTGGAAGTGGACCTTGGGGAACTCAACGGGCCGCATCAAACGCCGAAGTGGCGGGCGGTTGCGTTGGGTGGGCGGAAGACCGGCATGTCTGTCGCGCTGGGTTGCACCGAACCAAAGCTCTCGGCCACGGTCCTCTACCAATGGGACGACAAAGAACCGGTGTTGCACAAGTTCGTGACCATAACCAACGACGGCCAGCGGGAAGTCCGCCTATTGAACGTCCGCCTCGGCACTTATCCGACCGACGCCAAGTTGGCCGACCGCGAACAGGGCTTTCCCGTCTACCTCAACGGCGAATACTTCATGAGCCTGGCGCATCCGGCGGGTTGGGCCACTGCCAAGGATAAGACCGTGAGCCTGCGGCAATATCCCGGCATCAAGCTCGCCCCGGGAGCGAAGTTCGATTGCATGGAAGCCGTCTACGGCGTGGGAGAAAGAGACGCCGCGCAAAGACATTCGTCGCCCACGTCCGCAGCCGGATGCGCCGCGTCGTTCGCGGGCACGACAAACCCTACGCCATCTTCGACAATTTCGGTTCCTGGCCATCGGGTGCCCACGGCAGTTGGTTCAATTCCGACGAGTTCGAGCTGCACAGCCTGCGGTTGCTGGCCAAGAGCCAAAAAGCGACCGGCTGCCGCTTTGACTTCTGCAACATCCATTTCTGGGTCGATCCGGCCGGCGACCTAAAACGTTGGAACCCCGAGAAGTTCCCCAAGGGCATCGCCAACATCAAGCCGATCCTCGACTCGCTCGGCACGGCGCCGGGCCTGTGGATCGATAGCTCGAACACGTGGGGAGGCGGCTGGGGCATCGGCCTGAATCCTGCCGCCCGCCCCTCGGTGAGCGACAACCCCGGCTGGTTCTGCCGCGCCAGCGAGCCGATCAAAACGTTGTATCGCGAAGGATTCCTCTATCAAATTCGCCACAACGGCGTGCGCGAACTGAAATGCGACAACCTGCACACCGTCTGCAACAATCCCCGCCACGATCACCTGCCCGGCCTGTATTCCACCGAGGCGATCGAGAACTCGGTGATCGAGTTTCTCCACGATTTGGACAAAGAATGCCCCGAAGCCTTCCTGATTCTCTACTGGGGATACCGTTCGCCCTGGTGGCTGCTGCACGGCGACACGCTGTTCGACTCGGGCATCGGCATCGAGGCGGCCAGCCCGTCGTCCCAACCCGCGATCTACGCCCGCGATAGCGTCACGCAGAAGCTCGACCAGGCGCAGCGGCACGCCTGCGACGTGCCCGCGCTCGGCAAGGATTCGCTCGGAATCTGGTTGTCCGATTGGGCGTGGAACAGCTCGATCGGCAAGGAGCGTTGGCAGGAGGGTTTTGTCATGGACATTTCCCGCGGCAGCCTGATGGCGCAAATCTGGGCCGATAACGATTGGCTCTCGCCGCCGGAGTGGAAACAGTTGGCCGATTTCCTCGCCCTGCTGCGGGCAGAGCCGAAGTGTTTTGAGAATCCGCATTTCATTCTCGGCAACCCCTTGAAGGACGAGCCCTACGGATACTGCTGCACCGACGGCCGCCGCGCCTTTCTCGCCATGAATAATTGCACCTGGCAGGATCGTTCGCTACGACTCGAACTGAACTTGGCGTTGGGCTTGCCCGACGGAAAACGCTGGGATCTGTACCGCCGGTATCCCGAGCCCGCGCGGCTAGTGGGCGATGCGGCAAGTTTTGGACCCCAGGCCGCCATCATGCTCAAGCCGTTCGAGGTTGTGCTTGTGGAAGTCGTTCCCGCGGGCCAACGGCCATCGCTCGGTCGCTCGTTTGTCGAGCAGCCGATTCCCACCGCGTTTGCCGAAGCAAGCCGGAGTATCGACCTGAAGGTCCACGACAAGAATCAGCCTTCACCGCGGGATTCGGCGATCTGGACGGTGCTCGAACCTTCCAGCGCCGTCTCGAAGGGCGGGGCCACCTTGACGAAGCAGCCCGATGGCTCGATCCTCGCCAGCGGCAAAAACCCTTCGCCCGACACGTACGTCGTCACCGCCCACACGAAGCTCCGCGGCATTACGGGAATCCGCCTGGAAGTCCTCGACGATCCGCAACTCCCGTCCGGCGGTCCGGGCAGGGTGTTCAACGGCAACTTCGCACTGAGCGAATTCCGCGTGGCCGCCGCGCCGCGCGATAATCCGACGCAATCAGAACCGGTGCGGCTGCGCAACGCCTCCGCCAGCTTCTCGCAGACGAGTTTTGGCGGTTGGCCAATCGAGGCCGCCATCGATGGCGATGCGAAGACGGCATGGTCGATCGATCCGCGCGAGGGCGATTCACAGACGGCCGTGTTTGAAACGGAGAAGCCCCTTGATCTGGCCAGCGGCGGCAGGTTGACCTTCACGCTCGATCAAGGCTACCGCGACGGCCCGGCCGACCATACGATCGGCCGTTTCCGCCTCTCGGTAACCACCGCCAAGCCGCCGCTTCCTCGCCCCATCGCCAAGGATGCCGAACGGCTTGCGATCGAAGCCCAGACGCCGGCCTCGGCCCACGGCGGTACGTTCGTCGTTGCTGCGGAACTCAAGAAAGGGGCCGATTTGGCCTTTTTCGGCGACATCGGCACGCATTTCAGCGGCGAAGCGAAATTGGCCCGCCGGCCTCTGCCGTGTCAGCCCGTGTTGGGCAAGGGCACCTATCCAAGTTGCTGGCAGGCTTGGCGGATTGTCCTGCCCCCTTCTGGCAACCCGCAGAGCGTCGAACTTTCCGTCTCCGTCTCGCTGCCCGCCCGCGTGACGTGCCGCTTCCACGGCCACTTCATTCCCAACAAATAGTCGCCGAGACTTCTTCCCGTGCATCGAGGAGAAGCGGCTTTCAATCCGCGATATCGGTGCGTTCCAGCGCCAGTGCGGTCAGGCCGGCAAACGCTTCCAAGAGATGTATCTGCTCGATGTCGACGGTCAACACCGGGTTGGACGGAATTACGCCGAGCACGCCGAGGACTCCGCGCGAGGTCGTCAGCGGCAAGTAGATGCCCTCCGAGCCCGGAAGCGTGGCGGTTCCTCGTCCGGCCGTTTGCCCGTTGTCGAGCGCCCATTTGGCCACGGCTTGATCGTGAACGCTTAACGTGAAACCGGCGGCGTCGGCTGCGGAGGGGATTAGCCGCCGCTGTCGATCGGAGAGGAGAACGACGGCGCGCATGTCGAAGGCCGCCGCGACGTGCTGTGCCGCGATCCGCGCGATCTGCTCGCGGCTTTGGCTGGCCGCCAACTCGCGGCTGATTGCGTACAATGCCGCCGTGCGCCGCTCCCGTTGTCGCGCGGACTGGGCCTGAAATTGCACGCGGGCCGCCAGCGTGCTAATCACAAAACTCGTCAGCAGCATGACGAGAAAAGTGAGCAAGTACTCCGTGTCTCTGACGGCAAAGGTCCATTGCGGCGGCACAAAGCAGAAATCGAACGTGGCGACGCTCAGCACCGTGGCAAAGATCGACGGGCCGCGTCCGAGCCGAAGCGACACGATCACCACGCCCGCCAGGTAGATCATCGCCAGGTTGGTCGGGGCGATGCTCGGCGACAGCAGGGCGCTTACGCCGGTGCATCCCAGCACGGTGGCCAAGGCCCCAAAATAGCCCCGGTAAGATTTTGGCCGCCGCGGCCCCCGCAGCGGCGCCGCCACGGGGTATGCGTCGCCGCTAATCACGTAAACATCGATGTCACCGCACTTGCGAGTCAGTTCGTAGACCAGCGATCCGTGAAACAGCTCTTTCCATCGCGGCCGCTTCGGTTTGCCGGTGACGATCCTGGTGACGTTTCGGCTGCGGGCGTACTGGATCAGTTCATCGGCGACGTTTTGCCCGGTGAGGGTCGCCGTTTCGCCCCCAAGCTGCTCGGCCAGACGAAGCGTCTGCGTGAGTTGTTCCCTCTCGGCGTCGGACAAGCGGGCGTCGTGAGGCGTCTCGATATGAACGGCGACCCACGGCGATTTCAAACTCACGGCCATGCGGCGGGTTGCGCGGACCAATCGGCCGGAGAAGGGGCTCGGCCCGACGCAGACCAAGAGCCGCTCGCGGGCGGGCCACGTTTCGCTGACGGCGTGCTCGTCGCGGTAGACGTCCATTTGGTCGCCGACCCGTTCCGCCGTCCGCCGCAAGGCGAGTTCGCGCAAGGCGATCAGGTTGCCCTTCGCAAAGAAGTTGGCCATCGCCCGCTCGGCCTCGGGGGCGACGTAGATCTTGCCCTCCCGCAACCGCTCCAAGAGGTCGTCGGGCGAGAGGTCGACCAGTTCGACTTCGTCGGCGTGCTCGAAGACCGAGTCGGGCACGGTTTCGCGGACGACCACGCCGGAGATTTGCGCGATCACGTCGTTGAGGCTTTCCAGGTGCTGCACGTTGAGCGTCGTATAGACGTCGATGCCCGCGTCGAGCAGTTGCACCACGTCCTGCCAGCGTTTGGTGTGCGTGACGCCCGGCACGTTGGTGTGCGCCAATTCGTCGACGATCAGCAATTGTGGGTGCAGCGCCAGGGCCGCGTCGAGGTTGAATTCGAAGAAGCTCGAGCCACGATAGGGGACTTCGAGCCGCGGGAGAATATCGAGGCCGAGCACGAGGGCTTGCGTTTCGGGGCGGCAGTGCGGTTCGACGTAGCCGATGACGACGTCCATGCCCTCCTTGCCAGCCTTTCGGGCGGCTTCCAGCATCGAGTAGGTTTTGCCGACGCCCGGCGCGGCCCCGAAGAAGATCTTCAGCTTTCCCCGCGCCCGCTTCGCCTCTTCCGCTCGCACGCGGGCCAGCAGAGCATCAGGGTCAGGACGTTGGTCGGACATAACGCGGAGCCGCAATCGGCACCTAGCGCCGGAGGTTATCCAAGTCGAGATTCAACTCTACAACATTCACACGTGGTTCGCCCAGCAGGCCGAGCGTGCGGCCTTCCGTGTGTTTGGCGACCAACTGCCGCACAACCGCAACGTCGAGTCCGCGGGCTTTTGCCACGCGGGCGACTTGATATTCGGCGGCAGCGGGACTAATGTCCGGGTCGAGCCCGCTGGCCGACGATGTAACCAGGTCCACCGGGATCGGCGCGTCGTTGTCGGGATCGACTTTCTTTAACGCCGCGATCCGTTGGCGAACGGCCTTCGTTAGATCGGGATTCGTCGGCCCCAGGTTCGATCCGTTCGACGATTCGGCATTGTACGGCATCGGCGACGTGGCCGAGGGCCGGCTCCAAAAATACTTCGCATCGGTGAAAGGTTGGCCAATCAGCGCGGAGGCCACCGGCCGGCCGTCGCGGTAGATCAGACTCCCGTTGGCCTGCTTCGGAAAGGCCAATTGCGCGACAACGGTAATCGCCAACGGATAGATAATTCCCGTCAGGATGCTGAGGACGAGGAACAGTAACGTCGCTTGTTTCAGTTGTTTTAACATGTTGTTTGAGTGGCTAGTGGCTAGTGGCCAGTGGCCAGCGTAAGACCGCAGTCTCTAATCCCTAATCCCCAATCCCTAATCCCTAGCCCCTCACAAATGTCCTCTACGTCAAGTGCAATGCCACCAAGAGCATGTCGATTAACTTGATGCCGATGAACGGCACGACCAAACCGCCTAGGCCGAACACCAGGAGATTGTCGCGCAGCAGGGCCGCGGCGCCGACGGGACGATAGCGCACGCCGCGCAGCGCCAGCGGGATCAGGGCCACGATAATCAGGGCGTTGAAGATCACGGCCGAGAGGATCGCGCTGGCCGGCGTTGCCAGCCGCATGACGTTGAGCCGTCCGAGCACCGGATACGTCCCCACGAACGCCGCCGGGATAATGGCAAAATACTTCGATACGTCGTTGGCCAGGCTGAAGGTGGTCAGCGCCCCGCGGGTCATCAGCAATTGCTTGCCGATCTCCACGATCTCGATCAGCTTCGTGGGATTCGAGTCGAGATCGACCATGTTGCCGGCCTCTTTGGCGGCCTGCGTTCCGGTGTTCATCGCCACGGCCACGTCGGCTTGGGCCAAGGCGGGGGAATCGTTGGTGCCGTCGCCGGTCATCGCCACCAGGTGGCCGGCCGCCTGGTAGGTGCGAATCAGCGCCAGTTTCGCCTCGGGGGTCGCCTGGGCAAGAAAATCGTCGACGCCCGCCTCGGCGGCGATGGCGGCGGCCGTCAGCGGATTGTCGCCGGTAATCATCACGGTCTGAATGCCCATCTGCCGCATCTGGGCGAAACGTTCCCGCATTCCCCCCTTCACGATGTCCTTCAAGTAAATGACGCCCAGGGCTTTGTCGCCCTCGGCAACCACCAGCGGCGTGCCGCCCTGTTTGGCGATCTGCTCGACGTGGGCGGAGACGTCGGCGGTGAATTGTCCGTGATGGCCGCGGACGTAGTTTTCGATGGCATCGGCGGCCCCTTTGCGGATATGCCGCCCGTCCAAATCGACGCCGCTGATCCGGGTTTGAGCGCTAAAGGGGATGAATGTGGCATGAAGTTCCTGCACGTTGCGCCCCGCAGTCCGAACTTGGTCTTGGCTAGCACCACGATGCTGCGTCCTTCCGGCGTTTCGTCGGCCAACGAGGCCAACTGCGCGGCATCGGCCAAGTCGGAGACCGACACGCCTTCGGCCGGCAGAAAATCGACCGCCTGCCGGTTGCCCAGCGTGATCGTTCCCGTCTTGTCCAAGAGCAAGACATCGACGTCGCCGGCGGCCTCCACCGCGCGGCCCGACATCGCAATAACGTTGGTCTGAATCATTCGATCCATCCCCGCGATGCCGATGGCGGAGAGCAGCCCGCCGATCGTCGTTGGAATCAGGCAGACCAACAGGGCGACAAGCACTGTGACCGTAATAGGCGTGCCCCGACCGGCAGCCTCCACACTAAAGATCGAAAACGGCAGCAGCGTGACGCAAACCAAGAGAAAGATGATCGTCATGCCGGCCAGGAGGATGTCGAGCGCGATTTCGTTGGGCGTTTTTTGACGTTTGGCCCCTTCGATCATGGCAATCATGCGATCCAAGAAAGTCTCGCCGGGGTTGGCGGTGACTCGTACAATGAGCCAGTCGGACAAAACTCGCGTGCCGCCGGTCACGCTGCTGCGGTCGCCGCCGCTCTCGCGGATCACGGGGGCGCTTTCGCCGGTGATCGCGCTTTCATCCACCGAAGCGATGCCCTCGATCACTTCCCCGTCGATGGGAATGTGATCTCCCGCCTCGACCAGGACCACGTCGCCTTTGCGAAGGTCCGGGCCTGGCACAATGGCCATCTCCCCGCATTGGACCATAGCTTGATGATCGAGAAACGCTTCGTTCCTGGGCTGCGGCTTTAGGAGTTTCTTCGCGTGAATATCGTGCCGGGCCGCCCGCAGCGCGTCGGCCTGGGCCTTGCCGCGGCCTTCGGCCATCGCTTCGGCGAAGTTGGCGAACAAGACGGTGAACCACAGCCATGCCGAGATGGCCAGAATGAACCACGGTGGCTCCTCCCCGCCGACTTGCAGCGCCAGGACGTATAACCCCGTCGTCAGGATGCTCCCGACATACACGGTGAACATCACGGGATTGCGAAGTTGACGCCGTGGGTCGAGTTTCACGAAGGCATAGAGAACCGCACGACCGACAATTGCGGGATCGAACAGCGAATGGGCTTTTGCCTGAGACGCCATAGTTCATCGACCTATCATCATCAAATGTTCCACGACCGGCCCGAGGGCCAAGGCGGGAATGAATGTCAAGGCCCCCACCAAGATCACGGCCCCCGCCAGGAACACGATGAACAACGGCGTGTGCGTCGGCAGGGTGCCGGCGGTCGTGGGCGTGACCTTCTTTCGCGCCAGTGATCCGGCGATCGCCAACGCCGGAACGGCGAGCCAGTAGCGGCCCACCAACATCACGATTGCCAGCGACAAGTTGTAGAAGGGATGATTTGCATCGAGGCCGGCAAACGCGCTTCCGTTGTTGTTGCCGGCCGAGGTATACGCATACAGAATCTGGCTGAAGCCGTGCGGTCCCGGATTGGAAATGCCCTTTCTCCCCGCATCGGTGGCCACGGCCACCGCGGCGCCGACCAACACGATCATCGGCATGACGAGCACCAACAGCGCGGCCATCTTCATCTCGAACGCTTCGATCTTCTTGCCGAGGTATTCCGGTGTGCGTCCGACCATCAGCCCGGCGATGAACACGGCGATGATGGCGAAGGCCAACATGCCGTAGAGCCCGCTGCCGACGCCTCCGAACACCACTTCGCCCTGATGCATCAGCCACAGCGCGACCAGGCCGCCCAACGGCGTGTACGAATCGTGCATCGAGTTGACCGCCCCGCACGATGTGGCCGTGGTCGCGGCTTCCCACATCGCCGACTGTGCGACTCCATTGCGGACCTCCTTGCCTTCCATGTTTCCACCGGGCTGACGCGCGCTGGCGGTGCCATCAACGCCCAAGGCGCTAACGGCCGGAACGCCGGCTTGCTCCTCATAATAACCCAACAACAGCAGCGGCACGAACAGGAGCAGCATGGCCGCCAGAAGGGCCCAGCCTTGGCGCGTATCGCCCACCATCTTCCCAAACGTGTAGCAAAGGCCCGCTGAGATCATGACGAGCGACAGCAATTCACCGAAGTTTGCCGCCGGCGTCGGATCCTCGAAAGGATGCGCGGAATTGGCGTTGAAAAAGCCTCCGCCGTTGGTGCCGAGTTGCTTGATGGCGATTTGCGAGGCCGCCGGGCCAACCGCAAGATGCTGCTCCGCAACGGGCTTTCCGTCGGCGTCGGTTGTCGGCTGGATCAATGCAACCGTCCGATACTGCTGGAACGTTTGCACGACGCCTTGCGATACGAGCACCAAGGCCACGACGACCGAAAGGGGCAGAAGAATATACAGCGTGCTTCGCGTCAAGTCGCACCAGAAGTTGCCGATGGTCTGCGACGATCGCCGGACGAAGCCGCGAACCAGCGCGACCAGAACGGCCATTCCCGTGGCCGCCGAGACGAAGTTCTGCACGGTCAGGCCGAGCATTTGCGTTAGATAGCTCATCGTGCTCTCGCCGCCGTAGCTTTGCCAATTCGTATTCGTGGCGAAACTGACGGCCGTGTTCATCGCCAGGTCGGGCGGCACGGCGGCCATCTGCTGCGGGTTTAGCGGCAAGAACCCCTGCACTCGCTGCAACACATAGACCGCCACAAATCCCAGCAGGTTGAACGCCAACATCGCCTTCGCGTACGTCGGCCAGGCCATCTCTTCTCGCGGGTCGATGCCGCAGAGGCGATAGATCAGCCGTTCGAGCCATCCCACGGCCCAACCCAGCCCGCAGGGCTTGCCTTCGTAGACCCTGGCCATATACCAACCCAGCGGTTTGACCAAGAGCACGAGAACGACCAGGAACATGCCGATTTGCAGCAGGCCGAAGGCGTTCATGCGAACCACTCCGGCTTCAGCAGCGCCACAAGGAGGTAGGCGAACAGCAGGGCCGCGACGATGCCGCCGATCAGGTAGACAACGGTTCCCACCACTGACCTCCTACAGCCGTTCAAACAGCCACACCATCCCGAAGGAGAGGCCGAAGAAGAGCAACACGATGGCCAAACAGAGTAGTTCCATAATTTGCACGGGGAAGCCGGCGAGGACTTCGAATCGACTGCGTCTCCTCGCCTCGCTTGACTCCCAACCGCGGAACAATTATACCAATCGCAATACCAGCCGCAAGCGTACCGGCCAGAACACCACCTGTCAATGGGGCATAAATCCCCTTGGTATTTCACCTTTAAGGCACTGTAAATGAATTACGTCGAACGTCAAGACCCCCAAGTTTGGGCCGCCATCGCCGGCGAGATCGAACGGCAGCGAAACGGCCTGGAAATGATCGCTTCCGAGAACTACACCAGCCCCGCCGTCATGCAGGCGATGGGGAGCGTGCTGACGAATAAATACGCCGAGGGCTATCCGGGGCACCGCTACTACGGCGGTTGCGAGTTCGTCGACGTGGCCGAAGATTTGGCCCGAAACCGCGCCAAGCAGATCTTCGGGGCCGAGCACGTCAACGTGCAACCGCACTCCGGCGCGCAGGCCAACACGGCCGTCTACTTCTCGACTTTGCAGCCGGGCGACGTGGTGCTGGGGCTCGACCTGGCCCACGGCGGACATCTGACGCATGGCATGAAGCTGAACATTTCGGGCAAGTTCTACCACTTCTTCAGCTACGGCGTTCGGGCGGACACGCATCGGATCGACTTCGATCAGATCGCCGCGTTGGCCCGCGAGCACCGGCCGAAGATGATCGTGGCTGGGGCGAGCGCCTATCCGCGCGAGGTTCCGCACGCCAAGTTTGCCGAGATCGCCCGCGAGGTCGGCGCGAAGCTGATGGTCGATATGGCCCATTACGCCGGGCTGGTGGCGACGGGGCTGCACGACGATCCCGTGCCGGTGGCCGATTACGTCACTTCGACCACGCACAAAACGCTCCGCGGCCCGCGCGGCGGGCTGATCCTCTGCAAGGAGGCGTATTTGAAGGAGATCGATCGGGCCGTCTTCCCCGGCATTCAGGGCGGGCCGCTGATGCACGTGATCGCCGGCAAGGCCGTCTGCTTCGGCGAGGCCCTCACGCCCGCCTACAAGAAATACATGCAGCAAGTTCTCGACAACGCCCGGGCGCTGGCCGAGACGCTCTTGGCCGGCGGCGTGAAACTCGTCAGCGGCGGCACCGACAACCACCTGATCCTGGCCGACGTTACGCCGCTTGGCACGACCGGCCGCACGGCCGAGCAATCGTTGGAACGCTGCGGCATTACCGTCAATAAGAACATGATCCCGTTCGACCAGCGGAAGCCGGTCGACCCGTCGGGTGTGCGGATCGGCACGCCGGCGCTCACCACCCGCGGCATGGGCCGCGACGAACTGCGCACCATCGGCAGTTGGATTCTCGAAGTGCTCCGCGCCGGAGGACGAGGCGCTCCGTGGCCGGATCCGCGGGCAAGTGGCCGAGTTGTGCCGCCAGTTCCCCGTACCCGGTGAAGCGAAAACCGCATAGAAGGTGTTTCAATATCGTTGGGGCGGCAGTTGCACTGCCGCCCCGTCGCCGGGAATCGGGAATAGGAGATGGCAGTGCAACTGCCATCCCATCGTGTTGCCCTTGAACGGTTGGTCTCCGATCTCTTTTCCATCATGCCCCTTCGCCTGGGAACACGAGCAAGCGCTTTGGCCCGATGGCAGGCCGAGTGGGTCGCCGCGCGATTGCGGCAGCGCGGCATCGAAGTCGAGTTGACGCCGATCACCACGACGGGAGACCACCGCCGTGGAGCGATCGCTGCCATCGGCGGAGAGGGCGTCTTCACAAAGGAGATCGAAGCGGCGCTGTTGGACGGCCGCATCGACCTGGCGGTGCACAGCCTCAAAGACCTGCCGACCGCGGCGGCGGCGGGGCTCTGTTTGGCGGCAGTGCCCGAACGGGCGCCCGCCGGCGACGTTCTGGTCTCCGCCCGTGCGGCGTCGCTGGACGAATTGCCCAAGGGGGCGGTCGTCGGCACCGGCAGCCTGCGGCGGCGGACGCAACTGCTCCACTTCCGCCGCGACTTGCAGATGAAGGACATCCGCGGCAACGTCGACACCCGCTTGCGCAAGCTCGCCGAAGGGGGCTACGACGCACTGGTGCTGGCCGAAGCGGGGCTGCACCGCTTGGGGCTCGATCAACATATCGCCCAGGTGTTGCCTTGGGAGATCGTTCTGCCGGCGCCGGGCCAAGGGGCCATGGCGCTGCAAACTCGCGACGACGACGGGCCAACCCGCCGCGTCGCCGCCGAACTCGACCACGCGCCGACCCGCGCCGCCGTGACCGCCGAGCGGACGCTGCTGGCGGCGCTTCAGGGCGGCTGTCTGGCGCCGGTCGCCGCGCTGGGGCGCGTCGAGGCGGACCGGCTGACGTTGATCGGCCGCGTGCTGAGTTGCGATGGCGCCCGACGGATCGAGGCCGCCGACTCGGCTCCCATCGCCGAGGCGGGCGCGCTGGGACGTCACGTGGCCGACGCACTGCTGACCCAGGGGGCGGGCGAATTGATTCGGGCCGCGCGCGAGTCGCTATAACCGCTTGCGAAACCGCAAGCGGTTTTGTCCAGTGGGGCAGACATTCCTGTCTGCCGGAGAGAATGCGGCACATTTGGCAGGCAAGAATATTTGCCCCACTCTGCTGAGCGGTGCGCTTAGAACCCGTACTTCGCGACGAACTCGGTGCGGACCGAGTCGCCTGGTAGTTCGCCGACGTAGAGCGTCTTCCAGGAACTGACCTCCACCCCGACCAGCAAGTTCTTGGTCACGTCGTAGATCAAGTTTCCGAAGTAGAACTGGTTGTAGCTCCTCTCGGTGGCGGCGGTCAGATCGTGATTGTTCGGTTGGTCGACCGAGTAACCGACGTGGCTGTGCAACTTCGGCGTGCAGTCGTACCAGACTTCAAACCAGCCGCCGGCGTCGCGAATCGTGTTTCCCGTAAGAGGGTCGATTCCCTGGCCGATGCCGCCGAGGAACGGGCTGAGGTTTTCGCCGATGTAACATTCTCCTTCGACCCCCCAGCACTCGTTCAGGGGCACACGGACGTCGAGGTCGCCCGACCACGTGCGGCGTCGGTTGTCGCGGCCGAGGACGGTGCTGTCGAACTCATCCTCGCCGATGTGGCCCGAGAGGCCGACGGTGATCGGCAGGCAGCCTTGGCCGCGGCGCCCGACGGTCCAGGCGACGCGTCCTTCGACGATCGGCCAATTCGACGGCTCGCCCGTGGCGCCGGTGATGGTGTCGGGAAAGACGTCCTGGTTGATCGAGGACTGCACGGTCACCAACGAGACGTCGGAGAAATTCAAGTATCGCTCGTAACGGAACTGCGCGCGGCGGTAGCCGATGTTGCCGGCGTCCCAGCCGACCGAGTAGAGCAACATATCGGGGTTCAACGGCGAAATCACGTCCCACGTTTGCCCGACGAGGATGCGAAAGTCCTCGTCTTTTACTTCGCAATAGGCGTGCCGCAGCATAATGGTGGGCTTGTTTTCTGTCGTGAGAACGCTGTTTTGGAAGTCAACTTCCACCTTGCCGCCGCTCTCGGCGCATCCCAAACAGGGGATTTTCGGTCCCAGCACGTCGAACCCGAGCCGGGTGTTCCGCACATCGACAATGAACTCGCTTTCCGGCGTTGTGCTGGCCGATTGCACGTACAACGTGTACGAGCCGGGCGAGGTCCGTTCGGTCGAATAGACCGAGTTGCCCCAGAGATAACCGTAGGGGGTGACCGCGAAGTCCCCTTTCTTCCAAGAGAACTTCGTCATCTCCCCGCGAAGCTCGTCCAGCGAGAAGAAGTTTCCCTCTCCTGCCTTCACCCTGGCAGTTTCCGGCACAATAACGCCGGCGTCCGCGGGAGCGGGGGCGGGAGCGACCGCATCCGCAGCAGGCGCCATCCCCGCCGGTGTCGTCGCGACCGCCGGCAGCCGCACCGTCTCTTCCCGCAGCCGCTTGACCTCCTCACGCAAAGCCTGGATGTCGGCGTCCTGGCGGTTCATCCGCTCGGCAACATCGTCCGGCGAAGCGGGCGATTGGCCCAGCGACACCACGGGTACAAATAGCAATAAGGCCGCCGCCAAGAAATGGCACTTCTTCATCGTCGTTTCCCCCGCACTGTCATCCTGATCGCCGCGGTAAACTCCGGGCATCCCGTGACGCACCGGAGATTCGTCGCTGCGTTAAAGATGACGTTGTTGAATACTTTCCCCAAAGCCAGTATCGTCTGAAAAAAAGTCATTCTTGATAATTTGAGTAAGATAGGATATTCCGGTTGCGTTGAGATAACCTATAGTTGAAGAGATTCGGTCGGAACCAATCATGCAACCGCGCTACTACATTCACCAAAGATGGTCGGCTCGGGGGGTTTGGTATCGCCTTGCCGACGCCTCGTGCATCGCGGCGGGATTGGCCATCTCCATTCAACGCGGGCTGACGACCACAGTGGACCATTACCTCGTCGCGGGGGCCGCAGCGATCATCGTCTACGGCCTGCTCGCCGAGATCGGCGATATGTACCGCAACTGGCACGGGGTCTCCGAGCATCGGGAGGTTGTCGGCACCTTAATCTGCTGGGGATGCACCTGGATGGCGCTTCTGCTGCTGGCGTTCGTCACCACCCGCTCCGCGGAGTTTTCGCGCTGCTCGGCGTTTCTGTGGCTTGTCGTCACGCCCGTGCTGATCGTCGCCGCTCGAATCATCAGCCGTTGGATCCAGCGGCTTCGCCGTCTGTTGGGTTACAACAGGCGGAAGTTCGCCATCGTCGGCGTCAACGAGTTGAGTTTTCAATTGGCGCGGAACATCGAGGCGCTGCCGGAGATGGGATTGTCGCTGGCGGGCTTCTTCGACGACCGGCCCGAGGAGCGGAATCCGGCCATTCCCGCCGATCTCGGCCGCCGCATCGGGACCATCCAGGACCTGGTCGACCAGACCAAACTGGGAGTGATCGAACGCATCTACATCACCTTTCCCATGCGGGCGGAGACCCGAATCCGCGGCGTGCTCGACCAGTTGAGCGACACGACGGCTTCGGTCTACCTCGTGCCCGATTTCTTCGTGTTTCAAATGCTCTATTCGCGCTGGACCGACGTGCTTGGCCTGCCGGTCGTCAGCGTCTTCGAGAGCCCGATCTACGGCATCGACGGCCTGGCGAAGCAGGTTTCCGACGTGGTGTTGGGCGGTCTGCTTCTGCTGCTGGCGGCCGTGCCGATGGCGCTGATTGCCCTGGGGATCAGGCTCTCTTCGCCCGGGCCCGCCCTGTTCCGGCAGAAGCGGTACGGGCTCGACGGGCGGGAAATCCGCATCTGGAAGTTCCGCACCATGAACGTCTGCGAGGACGGCGCCAAAGTCGTTCAGGCAAAACCGAACGATCCGCGCGTCACCTGGCTGGGCGCCATCCTCCGCAAGACCTCATTGGACGAATTGCCGCAGTTGTTCAATGTGCTATCGGGCGACATGTCGCTGGTGGGGCCCCGCCCGCACGCCTCCGTGCAAAACGAAGAGTACCGCTCGCAGATCGAAGGCTACATGCTCCGCCACAAGGTCAAGCCGGGCATTACCGGCCTGGCCCAGGTCAACGGCTGGCGCGGCGCCACCGATTCGCCCGAGAAAATGCGGAAGCGGATCGAGTGCGATCTGTTCTACATCCGCGAATGGTCGCTTTGGTTGGACGTCACCATCCTGTTCCGCACGATACTCGTGGTCCTTTCGGCCAGGAATGCCTACTGAACAACATGCTGCCTGACTCGTTTAGCCGCCGCGTCCACGCGGCGCGTCAGGCTGGCCCATAGCCCGAACGACCTGGTGACCCAGTCCACGCGATTGCCGCCATGATCGCGGGGAGTTACAATGAGGGTAGTTTGCGAGTCGGCGCTTTCCAACAACGCACCGAGCCTGTGCGGCCGCAGCCGGCAGCGACATTCTTGGGGTTTCCCGAACGTCCTTCCAATAATGTCCCGATAATGTCCCAATAGATAGCATCGACATCACCTCCCTGCTTGCCAATCAGCACGCCGACGATGGAAAAATCACTGGATCGAAAGCTCGCCCATATTCTCGCCGATTCTTCCTGCCGCGAGTTCATCATTGCCGACGCCAAGGACGCCGACATGGCCTTCGGGCTGTCCGCGCCCGGCCGCAGTCCGGAGAGTTACGCGGGCGAGGCCCGCTTTCGCACGCTCGATGAGTTTCGCCAACAGATACGCGAAATCACCGCGCAAGGGCTCGTTGACGTCATGCTCATGAGCGCCAGCTCGAACGAGGTGCTGACGATCAACGAGCGGTTGTTCGACAACAGCCGCGTGACTCCGGCCGTGCGGGCCAACGACACGACCGATATCTGGCTGGCCTCGGGCACGGGTTATTACAGCCGGCAGCCCTCGCAGCCGTTTCGTACCGCCACGATCGACCACATCCAGTGCGGCCGCGCCGAATGCGAGCCGGGCCAACGCGGCCTCGGGGCCGACCTCGGGCTGTATTCCATCACCTTCAACAACGACGTCGATCTCGATCGTCGCGCGTTGGACTGCTACCGGGCGTTTCGCATCGAGGCCGAAACGAAGGGATTCCGCCACTTCCTTGAAGTGTTCGACGCGAACGCCCCGGAGCATCCTCCAGCCGATATGGCCCGGTTCGTCAACGACAATATCGTTCGCGCGTTGGCGGGGGTGACCAGTTGCGGCAGGCCGCTATTCCTGAAGATCGCCTACCACGGTCCCGCGGCGATGGAGGCGCTTGCCCGCTATGACCGCTCGCTGGTGGTCGGGATTCTCGGCGGCTCCGCCGGCACCAGCTTCGACGCCTTTCACATGCTCTGGGAAGCGAAGAAGTACGGCGCCCGCGTCGCCCTCTACGGCCGGAAGATCAACAACGCCGAGCACCAATTGAGCTTCGTGCAGTTTCTCCGCGCCGTAGCCGACGACCAGATGTCGCCCGAGGAGGCCGTCAAGGCATATCACGCTGCGTTGGGAAAGTTGGGCATTCGCCCGCTGCGCTCGTTGGCCGACGACTTGCAGAAGACCGAGACGGCTTCGGCCTACAGCGGCACGACTTCGCCCGGCCGCAAGCCGCGCCCGGCATCGCCAGCTTCCGCACCGAAGAAGCCGGTCGGCACGCCCGATTTCGAGAAGATGACCCCTGCCGAGAAAGTCCAATGGAATCTCGACCGTTGGAAGCGGATCGTCGGCTAGCCCCTTCTCCTGCACGGCATTGCTGTGTATTCTTGTAATCGCTCATGTTCCCATGCTCCGTGTGGGGGCTGACTAGTAAGGAACCGAGAGGGTCTTTGCCATGTGGCGATACAGTTTTCTCCAACTGTTTCTGATGTCGGTCGGATTCACGATCGGCTCGGACGTTTGGTTTGCCGCGCTCGCCAGCAACAATACCGCATGGCGTAATTCGTGGATCGGCGGTTTTGTAGGACTTGGAATCGGCTGGGCGATTGTCGCGGTAATGACGAGAAGCTTCCGCAAGGTGACAGCGACTCCGGCCGAGCAGCCCCCGGCACGGCTGTGCCCGCGGCGAAACCGGCCGCGGCAAAGCCCGCGGCGAAGCAGGCGGCGCGGAGCGACGCGATTACGCTGCTGGCGGCGTTGCAGCGCGAGGCGCGGTTCGTCGATTTCATTCAGGAATCGCTGGCCGGCTACAGCGACGCGCAGATCGGGGCCGCCGCCCGCGACGTACACCGCGATTGTGCCGCGGTGTTGGCGCGGATGTTCGCCTTGCGGCCGGCGGTGACGGAAGAGGAGGGGAAAGAGGTGGAAGTGCCCGCCGGTTTTGACGCCAGCCGCTGGCGATTGACCGGCAACGTCACCGGCCAGCCGCCGTTTCATGGCTGGCTGGTTCATCCCGGCTGGGAGGCGACCGTTTGCGAGTTGCCCACCTGGTCGGGCAGCACAGAGGCGGTGCGGATCGTCGCCCCGGCCGAAGTGGAATTAAAATGATGACGGATGCCGCTGCCACGAAAACCCTCATCCTCGGCCTCGGCAATCCGCTGGTGACCGACGACAGCGTCGGCCTGCGGGTTGTCGAACAACTGAAGCCGCTGCTGGCCGATCGCCGCGACGTGGAAGTTTCGGAGGACTACTGGGGCGGGCTGCGGCTGATGGAACGGATGATCGGCTTCGATCGGGCGATCGTGGTCGATGCGATTCAGACCGGCGCGCCGCCGGGCACGATCCATCTGCTCACCCCCGAGGGCATCGCCACGCAGCGGAGCGCTTCGGCCCACGACGTGAATCTGGCGACGGCGTTGGAGTTCGGCCGCCGCGCCGCGCCCGCTTGCCCGAAAACAGTCGCATCCGGCTCGTCGCCATCGAAGCGGCCGACACGCTGACGTTTGGTGAGCAATGTACGCCGGCGGTTCAGGCGGCAATCCCAGCCGCGGTGGCGGCGGTGCTAAAGGCGCTGGCGGGGGAGTGAGTTTACGTTGGGTTGGCAGTTGCACCGCAACCCCAACTTTGCAGCCATTCACTGGGGTGGCAGTACAACTGCCACCCCAACACGGTGCAACTACCGCCCCACCATGAAACCAATCAACGGCGGGGCCTATTGGCTGCTGCCGATGAAGAATGCCGCGTCTTCGTGCATTTCCTGCTCGGGAACCGGCTGGACGTCGTTGCCCGTATGACAGAAGATGCGATTGCGTCCGGCGACCTTCGCGCTGTACAAAGCGGTATCGGCATGGCCGAGCAGCGATTCGGCGGTGTCGCTATCGCTGGCCGCGGCCACTCCGCCGCTAACGGTAACCTCCATGCGGTTTGCCACTTGGTAGCGCAGTCGCTCGATCAAGATGCACGCGCCGGCCAAATCGGTTTGCGGCATGACGACGACGAACTCTTCGCCGCCGTAACGCGCCAGCAGGTCGGTTTCGCGCACGCACTCTTCGAAGAGATGAGAAAGCTGTTGCAAGACGCGATCGCCATTGAGATGGCCTTCGCGGTCGTTCACCTGCTTGAAGTGGTCGATATCGAGCATGGCGACGGAGAATGGGGACTGATAGCGGCTCATCAGTGCAAGCTGGGAGGCCAGCGCGTTGTCGAGTCCCCGTCGGTTGTTCAAGCCGGTCAACGGATCCGTTCGGACCTCGGTGAAGGTCATCAGATTCGCGCTCTGCTGGCGGATGTCGTCGTAAGCGATGGCCATCTGCGTGGCCAACCGCAGCGTCGGGCCGAGAATGCCCTCGGTCTCCTGGCAAAGCTCTCTCCAGGCGGTCGTTTCTCCTTGCTCGTTCAGCCGACCGACGCGCTCCTTGAACTTCGATATGCTGGCGTGATATTTTGCCAGGTTTTGGCGGACGGTCCGCGCGGTCTTCTCCAAATCGGTTGCTACGGCTTGCGCGCGTCTCAGTTCGCGGCACGACCGCATCACCGCGCTGCTGTCCGCTGCCCGGCGCCAGCGGCTGATCAGATATCCCATCGTAGCCACAATCGCCAAAGCGACTGGGATCGGAATCTGAATACTCCATCCACTGAATTCCATGTGAGGCTTCTCCGCGATTGCGACAACTGCCAAACGCTCAGTACTTCGATCGAGAACCGTACCCGCGAAGGCAGATCACCCCCACGAGAATCATGGCGGCCAGCACCCAAAACCACTCGCGCATGCCCATGTGGTTCACCACGTGCGCGATCTCTCTGAGAATCTGGCCCATGATTCGGTGCTCAACAGCCTACGAGCCCCACGCCGCGACGGCGTCCTCAATAAAAGTCTAGTTCACGAAATCGGCTGCCTCGGGGCAAGCGGCCGGGTAAGTGGGGGGGAGGATGGTGGGGTTGGATCGTCTGAAACGGCCGCGCGGCGCCTGCGGGCGGCATTATTCCAACCCGGCGAGCAGCACCTCGCCAAGCGGAGGAAGCTCGGCAATTCGGCCCTCGGGAAGGGCCAGTTCGTATTGGGTCAGCGCGTCTTGCAGATCTTCGACCACCTCCTGACAGCGGGAGGCGACGTTGTTGATCTCCCAGCGGTCGTCCGGCTTGGCGTACAGCTCGGGATCGAGTCCACCGCGGAGATACCAAGCGGGAGTGCGGATCGCCCGCTGACCGCGGCTGCCAGCCACGCAAAGCCGATCGCGGGGGACTGTCCCAATTTTCGCGGGCACCGCGGCGAAGCCGTGGGCGACGAAAATGGGACCGTCCCCTTTGACGCCAGCCGCCTGCCGCACCAGCCGCAGGACGCTTTCGGCAGTGGGCGAGTGAGGTACGTTGCTGACGCCCCACCATTCCAGCAAACTCGCCCACAGGTCGGCCGGCTCGACCAGCGCCTGGCTGCGCACGGCGGCGCCAGCGGCGTCGGGCAACTGCAGCAGCCAGGGGACCTGCACCGTCTCGCCAAACAGCGCGCCGTCGCACGGCCCCACCCGGCCGTGTTCGCCCAGTGGAAATCCTCGAGCCGAAGTGACCGTCAACAGCGTCTCGCCGCTGATCGGCAGCCCATAGAAGAAATCCAAGAACGCGCCGAGGCATGTATCCAACAGCGTCACCTGGCCGCAATAGGATTGCATGACGCCGAGCAACTCGTCGGGATCGTACTGGGGCGGCAGCATCCGCTCGGGCACGTCGGCCGCCTCGGGCGGCGGCGGATCCCCCTGCTCGCAATATGCCTGCCGGAATCGCAGCGGCGCATCCCACGTCGTGCCCAGGCCACCCAGATGGCACCAGAGCAGGAACGACCCTCGCGCCGATTCCAGCCAGTCGATGATCTCGGCGAAGCAGCGGCCGAAGTGGGTCTGCTCGACCGCCGTCGCGTTTTGCGCTTGCCACGGTGGATCGATCTCGACAATTGCGTCGAACTCCGCCGCCAACGGATGCCGCACAACCTGCGGCTCATCGCTCAGCAGAACCGTCGTTACGCCGGCTTGGCCGAGCAATGCGGCCAACGACGGCCTCGATTCGAGCGCCGCCGGACATAAGGCGTGCCATCCCTGCCAATAGGACCGATATAAGAGCGGCAATTCCGGCGAATCGACGAGCGCCCGGTCGAACACAAACGATTGACTGGCCAAGCGGTCGAACGACGGCGTCTCGATCCACGAATTTCCATACGCCCCCAGGTAGCCCGCGTGCAGCCGATCGAAAACAAGGCAGATGGCGTTCATGCCGCAATTGTAGCGGAGACGGGGGGCGGGCAAAGGGGGTTCGTCCCAACGCGATTAGAAATGGTAGGTCATATCGAACCCGCACAACCAAAGGCCCTGCTTGGTGCCGAGGTCGAAGGCCGGCTCAGTCCAGTTGCGGTAGTAGCCGACTTCGGGACGAATTTGCAGCACCGAATTGAAGTTGTGGGTCAGTCCGATGGCGTGGCTCGTGTAAGTCCCCGGGTAGCCCGACCGCATACCGCGCTCGTCTCTCCACCACTCATTTCGGACCGTAATGAAGTCCTTCTTGGAAATCTCGAACATCGTGTCGTTGACGACTCCGTAGGTATAGGAAATGCCGGGCAGCAGTTGCCCGTCGCCACCGCCGCCGCCGAAGGGCATCGCCGGGCCGAGGCTCGGCGTACCGCCAAGTTCCGCGTCGTTTTGCCACATGAAGTAGCCTTCGGTTTTCGTGTGGACGTCATCGTTGAACTTGTGCTGCCAGGTGCTCACGATGTAATTGAAGTTGTCGTGCCCGGCGGGCCCCTCAGCCAAGTCAAAATGACGGAACTCCGCACTGTTGATGTTGTTCAGGCAGGTGTAGATCGAATCCTTGTTGTCTTCGGACACCCAGCGAACGCCGAACATGCCCGTTGGAGTAGCGCCCTCGTACCACGGCGCCATGTCGGTGCCCGCGGTGATGGCGCCCTGAACCATCCATTGCTCGTTGAGCATGAAGGAGAACATTACGCCGGTTTGCGTATAGGTGTCATAGGTGAACAGCAACGAATGGGTGGCCATGTAATTGTCCGGCGCATACTGCGTTTCGATGTCCGGGCAGGCGATCCATCGCCCGACGCGCACCTCCATTCCCCGGGTAATGCCCGGCAAATACACCTCGACGTATTGCTCTGTAAGGTCAAGCCCGTACTGCTCATTCCTCAGCAGCAATTCGTCGCTGGCGGGTTGCCAGCCGCCGGCTACCATGTAGCGATAGTCTTGGCCGTAGAGGAGAACGGAGCGGAAACCCCAGTCGATGTGGTCGGTCTGCACCGTGTCCGCCGTGCGCTGAGCACGCAGCACCATTTGGTTGAGCTCCAGGGCGTTCGGGTCGAGCCAGTAGGCGGTCGGCGCGTTGGAGTTCCGGGCGTTGCTCCAGTTGGCGGAGGCGTTGACCCAGCCGTCCAGGTTGATTTTGTTCTCCTTGAAGAAATCCGCGTGCGGGCCGGCGTCGATGGCCTTCATTAACGGGTACGTGGCGTCGCTGGCGGGCACGCCAATCAAGGGGTATCCCTGATACTCCGCGCTCGGAAACGGCGGCGATGCAAAGGGCGCCGGCAACGCCCGTCGGGCAGGCGGCGTCTCTTCCTCGGCCGCTTCGTCCTTCTTCTGGAACGCCTCGACGTTGGCCTGCCAGAACCTGCGAAAGAAACCGTTTCGATAGCAGCAGGAAGCATCGCTTGCCGCCGACTCGCCGGCCGTCGGCGCAGGCTGGTCAGTTTTCGGACCCGGTGCGGCGGCCGACCCGCTGTCGGGCGACGCGGCCGGTTGGCGCAAATCGTCACTGGCCAAGGCGACTTGAGCACTGGCCCAGCTTGGGCAAAACGATATTGCCAACAAGAGCGAAGCGGCCATGAGTTTCACGATTGTCACTCCGTTGAATGCTGTCGTAAGCAGAGCAGCGGCCGGGGCAGCTTGCTCGGGCGGGAGTTCTGGTGGCACGCGACCGACGTGCCTCTCACTGTCCTGTGAATCGCGCGATCCATCGTAATTCACGTATCGGAGCAACTCACGGCACAGAATGATTGAAAGGAATCGAGTCGTTCTGTCAACAATGGCAACGCGGCTCCGCGACGGGGGACTCTGACGGTTGCGCAAAGGGTGCTGAGGGGGGCAGGCAAGAGACAGCCCATCACCATCTGCCAAGTTGCGGACGCTCCACCCAGTTCTTTGGGCATACCACGCGCGCGGGTCTCCACGCGGACTGCCCCTATTGCACCGGCTTTTCAACTTGCTAAGCGTTTCCTGGTGCCGGCGCGGGCATAGGGCCGGTCAGTTTTCCAACACGGGATTGTAGGAGGCGACTCCTGTCGCCGATTTTGTAGCCGTTTTCGGGGAATCGGCGTCAGGAGTCGCCTCCTACAGTCGAAAACTGATCGGCCCTGGGCGCGGGCAGTCTGGACTCCTTGTTGACATGAACATGGATACAGCGAAATATGGAGAATTCGCCAAAGGAGGAACAAGCCGTGACGGTCGCCCTGGTGATCGTTGCCGCCATACTCACAACTTTCAGCCTGCTGTGCCTTTACATTGGCTCCAACTCCGGACCCAGAGAATCAGCCCGGCGGTTGAAACGTGCCGCGGGTTCGGATAGACTCGGAAGCGGTGAACGCCAAGGCCCGAGTTTCCAACACCCGCGAGGATGCTATTGTGCCTGAAGATCAGATCGAACGTGTATTGGTGGTTCCTACCGAGTTGTTTCACCGCCTGGGGCACTTTCAGGGATTTTGCGGCGAAGTCGATCAGTATCTCGACGAACTGTTGCGGCCCGATCACGTCCTCTACCGGCCGCGCAATCAGGTGGAAAAGGACCCCGGCTTCAAGCAACTGATTCCGTACGTGATTTTTCGCCACACAGGCGGCGACGGCCGGCCGACCGTCTTCCAATACACTCGCGGCGCCGGCATGGGCGAAGGCCGGTTGCACCGCAAGCGCAGCGTGGGCATCGGCGGCCATATTTCGGCCATCGACGCCGGTGGGCACGCCGTCGGCAATCCGTATCAGGAGGGAATGCGGCGGGAACTGGAGGAAGAGGTCGCCATCGACACGCCTTACACGGCCCAATGCGTCGGGCTGATCAATGATGACGAAACCGAAGTCGGCAGCGTGCATCTCGGCGTGGTCCATCTCTTCGACGTCGCCCGCCCCACCGTCCGCCCGCGCGAAGCCGAGATCATCGAATGCGGCTTTCGTCCGATCGAAGCGATCCTGGTCGACATGAGCGGCTTCGAGACCTGGTCGCAGATCTGCATGAAAGCGCTGTTTGGGCGATAGACCGTTTCAGCTCCGTTCCAGCCGCTTTGCCGCCGCTTCGTCGATGCAGATTCGGCGGATGGCCGTGGCGTGGCCGGTTGGCGAATCGACGTCGACGATGCTGCCGTTGAGCCGCACGTCGCCGGCGGCCTCGGCGTGAAAATCGAGAAGGATCACGCGAACGTCGCCGAGCAGCGCGGCCAAGGCGCGGTCGGCATCGATTCCTACGCCCCGTGCTTTCTCCGCCGCCAAGCGTACATCAGCAAGCCGATCAGGCCGGCTACTAGCAGAGCGAAGGTGGCGGGCTCTGGGACGGCGGTGACGCCGGCGGCGGGCATGGCGGCGGCCAACGGCGGCAGACCGAGATGCGAATACCATAAGTCGCGATCCAGGCCGTTGACCACACCGTCATAGTTCGCGTCGCCCTGCTGCCAACTGCTGCCGGTGAAGACGTTCGCCGCCCAAATCGCATAGTCGCGACTGTCCACCACGCCGTCGAGGTTGAAATCGCCCGGATACGTGGCCATCACCGTCACCTGGTCCGTCGCAGTATTGTCGACGCACCCCAACGTCAGTCCCGTCGCCGCCGCCGTTGAATCGCGGAACTGGCCGACGTCCCAACGACCGCCGTCGTAGCTTGCCTTCAGCAAGCTCTGGATCGTCACGATCGGATCCGCGCCGGCGGCGTAATCGAAGACCAGCGAGCCGGATTGAATGTCGGCGCCGCCGACGTTCAACACACAACTCTGCGCCGCCGAGCCCAACTCCAGCGTGCCGCCGGCGACCGTGGTGCGGCCGGCGTAGGAATTGGCGCCGGTCAGCAATGCCGTGGCCGGGCCGGACTTGGTCAAGCCGATGGAACTGCCGCCGGACAAAGCGGCATCGACCCTGCCGCCGCGCACGTCGTAGGCGGTGTTGCTCACCAGCGTGCCCGTGCCGGTCAGCGTGCCGCCGGTGATCTGCAACGGTCCGATTGAGGCGGAAAGCCAGCCGATGTTCAGCGTGCCGCCGTTGATCGTGTAGGGGCAAGGCGTGATGACCGCCGGGGAGGTCGGACCAGTCGGGCCGCTGGGATAGGCGGTCGGCGTGCCGGGCAATACCCCCGCGCCGCTGTAATCGAGCGTGCCGGCGTTGACCGTCAGACCGCCGGTGTAGGCGCTGCAATTCCCGCCCAAAAGCGTCAACGTGCCGGGACCGCTCTTGACCAACGCCAGCAGACCCGTGCTCGCAGCGTTGGCGGCGAAGTCGCCGTTGCGGATGTAGCCGCCATAGGTGCAGTTGGCGGTGTTGTTGATCGTCAGCGTGCCGTTGCTGCTGACGCCGCTCTGCTGCTCGGCATTCTCGATGATGCCGCGGCCGGCGCTGTCGACGATGCCGGCCAACGTCTGCTGGTTGCCCAGCAACTCAAAATAGGCGTTCATGGCGCGGACGGGGGCGAAGCTAAGCGTGGCCGAGGAGGCAATCTGATTGCTCCCATTGAGAATCAGGTAAGTGTCTCCCTGGGCGCTGGTGTCCGAGGGGGAGATCGTGATACTGCTGGGAATGGCGATGGCCCCGCCGCTCTTCTGCAAGTAGAGCGTGCCGCGGTTGATCGTGGTGCCGCCGCTGTAATTGTTGCTGGCCGTGCCGGCGAGCGTGACGCCGCCGTATTGCGTGACCGGCGATGTCCCCGGCTTGCCGATCACCAGCCCGCCGGGGCCGGTGATCTGGCCGCTTATGGTCAGCGGGGCGTTGTTTTCCGAATTGCCCACGTCGCTGCTGGCCGCCAGCGTGATCTGCCCGGAAAGCGTGTAGGCCGCGCCGCTGCCGTCGCCGTAGATCGCCGGCTTGGTGGCCGAGTCCATCGTCCCGCCGATGCCGTTTAAGGTGATCGGATTGCTAAACGTCGTGTTGGCCGAAGTGAACAGGTCGTAGATCGCGCCATTGCCGAGACTTACCGGGCCGCTGCCCAGCGCACCGGCGCTGTGCAGATAGACGCCGCCGCTTGACACGCTCACCGTGCCGGCGAAGCCGCACAGCGCGGTGTTGGCCCCCGTGCCCGCGTGCAGACCGTGCGCCCCTTGGTAGATCTGCACCGTGCCCGAGCCGGTGATCGGATTGGCGTAACCCAGATAACCGGCGGCGCGGTAGAAGTACAAGGTGCCGCCCGCTGCGATGCTCACGCCCGAGGAGGCGAAGGTCGAGCCGGTCACTTGCAGCGTGCCGCCGTTGATGGTCGTCGCGCCAGTGTAGCTGGCCGTGCCGCTGAGCAGCAGGCTGCCTGTGCCGCTCTTGATCAGGTTCACCTTGCCCGTGCCGCTGCCCTGCGCTGTCGCGAATCACCCCCGCAAAGGTGCAACTGCCGGCGTTGTTCACCGTCAGCGTGCTGTCGGTATTCAAGCCGGTGTTGTCGAACTGCCCCTCGATCACCGCGAGGCTGTTGCCGCTTAAGCCGGCCACGGTCTGCGCGTGTCCGTTCAGTTCCAGGCGGTGCTGGCCAGCGACGTGCTGAAGATAAGCGTGGTGGCGGGATCGATCTCGTTGTCGCCGTTGAGTTGCAGGATCGTGCTGGTGCCGTCGCCCGTCTCGCTGAGGATCAGGGTGTCGGCGGGGATGGCGATGGCGCCGCCGGTCTTGGCCAACACCACCGTGCCCATGATCGTCGTCGTGCCGCCGTAGCTGTTCGAGTCCGACCCTTGCACGTAGAGTGTGCCGTCGCCCGTTTTCAGCAGCGAGCCGTTGCCGTAGGAATCGCCGATGGCGCCGGCCAGCACCGCGTAGTCGGCCGTCGAGTTCGGATTGGCGTCGACCTCGATCGTGCGCGCGCCGCCGCAAAGGTCGATCGGATTCAAGACGGTCACTGAATTGGTGCAGGTCGGCGAGCAGAGTTTCAGCGTGCCGACCAATCCCGAGCCGACGTCGTCTCCCCAGGGCACGGTGTCGCCGTTGCCGCCAATGTTGACCGCGCAGGGGCCGCCGGCGGTGGAGAAGCCGCCGCCATTTTCCGTCATTTGGAACGAATTGCTGCCGCCGCTGCCGAAGCCGCGGGTGAAGGTGCCGCCGCTGAGGGTCTCCAACACGCCGCCGTCGAGGATCAAGAAGCCGCTGGCGGGTATGGTCGAGCCGAAATCGGCCTGCAAGGCGCCGCCGGAGATGGTCGTCGAGCCGCCGAAGGTGTTGGTGCGGGTGAGGATCGCGGTGGCCGGCCCGCTCTTGTGTACGCCCACGGAACTGCCGCCGAGCACAACGTCGACCACGCCCCCTTGCACGTCGTAGTCGCTGCTGCTGGTCAGCGTGCCGTTGCCGGTGACGGTGCCGCCGGTAATGCTCAAGCCGCTGATCGACTGCGAGAATCCGCCCAGGTTCAAGCTGCCGGCGGAGATCGCGTAGTTTCCGCCGGGCAGGTTCTTCAACAACATGGCCGTGCCCGTGCCCGTCTTGTTCACCCCGACGCTGCCGCCGAGGTTGATGTTGACCGTGCCGGCTTGGAGTTGATACGTCGACGTGCCGGTCAAGGTGCCGGTGCCGCTTAAGGTGCCGCCGGCCAGGGTCAACACGCTGCCGGCGCCCATCGTCTTGGTGAGCGTGCCCAGGGCGAGCGTGCCGCCGTTGATAGTGAAGTTGCCGCTGGGGAAAGTTCCCGTGCAGCCGCTGTAATCGAACAGGCCGTTATTGACCAGCAGGCTGCCGGCGAACGTGCTGGCGGCGGGCATGGTCAGCGTGCCGCTGCCGTCCTTGGCCAGCGTGCCGCTGCCGGCGAACTTGTAACCTGTGCCAAAGACCACCGCATCGGAGTGGTTCACGTCGAAGATGCCGCCGGGGTTGACGGTGACGGTGCCGGAGGAGATCGAGCCGCCGGTGCCGCCGTCGCCCAGTTGCAGCGTGCCGCCGGAGTTGATGGTGATGTTGGTCAACGAGCCGGCCGCGCCATTGGTGCTGCCGCTGCCCAATTGCAGTGTGCCGCCGTTGATCGTGGTCGTGCCGCCGTACTTGTTGCTGGCCAAGAGCACCGCCGTGCCCGTGCCGCTCTTCAACAAGCCGATCGTGCCGGCCCCGCCCAGGATCATGTTGATCGTGCCGGCCTGGATGTTGTAGTTGTAACCAGTGGCGGCGGTCAGCGTGCCCGTGCTGCTCAAGCTGCCGCCGGTCATCGTTAACGAACCGCCCGACATCGTCTTCGACAACGTGCCCAGCACCAACGTGCCGGCGGAAATCGTGTAGGGGCCGTTGGGCAAGGGCTTGGTAAACGTCAGCGACCCCGGCGTGCTCTTGATCAAGCCCACGCTGCCGCCGAGCGTGACGCTCACCGTGCCCGCCTCCAGATCGTACGCGCTGGTGCCGGTCAAGGTGCCGCCGCTGACCGAGCCGCCGGTCATCTGGAACGCCTTGATCGACTGCGACTTGTTGGTGGCGATCTTCAGCACGCCGCCGCCGATCGTGTAATTGCAGGTCGGCAAGGCCGTGCCGCTGGTGCTGCAATCGAGCGTGCCGTTGGCGACGACCAACCCGCCGCTGTAGCTGCCGACGTTGCTGCCGCTGAGCGTCAAGCTGCCCGCCCCGTCCTTGACCAGCGTCAGCACGCCGCTGCCAGTGCCGGCGGCGGGGGTGTCGCGCAAGTAACTGCTGTAGGAGGAGGAACTGCCGGCGGGAGTGACCACCGTCAACGTGCCGCCCCCCACGCCCGTCTGCGTCTCGGTGTTCTCGATGATGCCCGCCCCGGAAATGCCGGCGACGATCGCGTTGTTGCCGCAAACCTCCAGCCGCGGACTGCTGGAGAACGTGAGCATCGCGCTGGGCGAAAACTGCGGGTTGGCGTTGCCGACGATGACGCAGGTGCTGCCGCCGGAAATCGTGCAGTTGCCGGGAATCGCGTAGCCGGCGGTCTTCGCCAACGTGACCGTGCCCGCCGAAATCGTGGTCGCCCCCGTATAGTTGTTGCCGCTGCCGCCGCCGGCAATGGTCAGTAGGTTGCCGCCGTTGATGTTGATGTTCAGCGAGCCCGAACCGCTGATCGGGCTGCTAATGGCGACGTAGCTGTTGATCGCGTCCAACTCCAGCGTGGCGTTGTCGGCGATCGCCGCGGAGGCGAAACTGGAAACGTCCTGCAACGCCAACGTGCCGCCGCTGATGGTTGTCGAACCGCTATAGCTGATATTGCTGCCGGAAAGAGTCTGTGTCCCCGCCCCGCCCTTCACCAGCCCCAACCCGCCGCAATTGCCCCCCAAGGTGTTGCGGAGCGCGCCGTTGAAGCTGAACGAACTGCCGGCGGCCGCGTTGATCGTCAGCGTCACCGCGCCGTAGCCCGAGGCGTCGTTGCTGTTCTCCACCGCCCCCTGGCCGCTCGCGCAGGTCAGGCCCGTCACCGTCTGGTTGTGCCCGCAAAGCTGCACCTCCTGCCAGCCCCCCGTGCCGTTGAACGTCCACTGCGAGCTGGGCGCAATCTGATTGTCTCCTTGCAGGCGGACAGACATTTGCGCAGTCCCGGTCAACACCAAATTGCCCGGAATCGCGTAACCGGAGAGCGACGACTTGTTCAGATAGACGTCGCCACCGGAGAGCGTGGTCGTGCCCGTGTAAGTGTTCGGCGAAGAGCCGGCGATGCAGAGCACGCCCGGCCCCGATTTGCTCAATGAAGCCCCGCCGAGGCTGTCGCTGATCGCGCCGTTGAGATAGACGGTGTTGCCCCCCGCCACGATCGAACGCGCCCCGCCGGCCAGGTCGATGCCGTTCTGCAACGTCAGCGAATTACCGGCCGTCGAGACGTTCAACAACAGCGGGCCGACGATCTTTGTGCCTACGTCGGAGGAACTGGAGCCCCAAACCAGCGTGGTCGGCGCGGCCTGCCCGCCGACGTTCACCGACAGCGGATTGGGCCCGGCCGAAAAACCGCCGCCGTTGAGCCCCCACTGGAACGTCGCGCCGCTAGTGCCCAAGCTGCGGGTGAAACTGCTGGCGTCGAGGACTTGCAGCACGCCGCCGTTGAGGACCAAAAAGTTGTTCGTCGGAATCCCCGTGCCGCCGTTGATCCCCGCCTGCAACACGCCGCCGTTGATGGTCACGTTCCCCGTGTAGCTGTTCGCGCCGGAGAGTTTCAGCACGCCCGCCCCGTTCTTGACGATGCCGCCCGCGCCGGAAATGCTGCCGGTGATCTCCGCATAGTCGCCAGTGGCATTCGGGTTGTCGTCGACCTGAATCGTGCGATCGACGCTGCCCAGGTTGATCGAATTCTGGAAGGTGGTCGCCGCCGTGGCGCTGGTCGAGCCGAAGCGGAGCGTTCCCACGATCTGGCTGCCGACGGTTGTGCCCCAAGTCAGCGTGTCGGGGGTGGAATCGCCGCCGATGTTGACGGTCATCGGCCCGCCGCCAGCGGAGAAGCCGCCGCCGTTGGCGGTCCATTGGAACGTAGCCCCGGAAGTGCCCAGGCTGCGGGTGAAGTTAGTCGTGCCGCCGCCGTTGCTCTGCAGCACGCCGCCGTCGAGCGCCAAGAAGGAGGTTGCCGGGATGCCCGCTCCGAAACTGGCCTGCAACGCGCCGCTGCTGATGATGGTGGCGCCGCTGTAGTTGTTCATGGCCGCCAGAATCGTGACGCCTGGGCCGTTTTGTGCGACCGCGCCGCCGCCGCCGATCGGGCTGCTAAAGACGTTGGTGACTCCGGCCGCCGGCGCGAATTGCAGCATACAGGCCTGTAGAACGTTAAACGTACCGGTGAAGCTCGACGCCGCCCCTCCCAGCGAGACCGTGCCGGCGCCGATGTTGATCGTGCCGCCGCCGAACAGTCCACCCGTATAGCTGGCCGAGCCGCCGGTGGGCGCGAGGTTCAACGGTCCCACGCCGAAATTGACGGTGATGTTGCCGGCGAAGTTGCAATGCCCGAGAGGGTGACGTTGCCCGCGCCCGCCTGGATCAGTCCGCCCGGCGCCGCCCCGCCGACAGTGTTCATCACCCCGCCGCCGTCGATCGTCCCGGCGATGACCGTATTCCCCGGCCCATTGAAGGTCAAATCGCTGATGATCGTGTGCAGTGCGCCGTTGACGGTCAGTGTCTTTCCGTTGGCGACGGTCCAGGATTGCGGCCCGCCGATGTAGACTTGCGAGTTGAAGGTCACGTTTTCGTTGGCCTGGATGCCGCCGGAGGTGACCGTCAGCGATCCGCCGCCGAAGGAGTAGCCGGTCCCGCCGGCGTTGAAGGTCAATCCATGCGCGATGATGGTGCCGTTAATGGTGATGGCCCGATTGTTGCCGGTGTTGTCGAAGATGGCCTGCAATTCCTGATTGACCCAGGTGAATGTGCTGCCGGTCGAGTTATTCATCCAGTTGCCGCTCGTGCCAGAAGTCGTATCCCACACGCCGCTGGTCGTCCCCTTCCAAGTGTTCGTCGCCGCCGTCCCGGTGTAATCGGTGCCCGTGCCGTCCCAAGCGCCGGTATGGTACATCGGTCCGGTGTAATAGACCGCGCCGGTGATGGCGCTAATGTCGCCATGAACTTCAATGTTATTGTAGGGGATATAATAGTAGCCAGTTCCGTTGACTCCACATCCCGTGCCCCAGCTATTCTTGATGATCCAATATCCGCCGCAGTGGTTGGCCATGTTCGGGTCGTCGACGTAACCGACCAGCGACACTTCATGGTCCATCGCGGAAATCGTTCCGCCGGTATACCCCTCTACGGCCGCGACAGAATCGAACAAGTCGCCCGTGCTATCGACGTCTCCCTGGCAACCAACCTCCAATGGCCCGTACAGCTTTATGTAAGCCTTCATCGCCGCGGTAGTGGCGGGGCTGACGCCTCCGGCGCAACCATCCCAGTTGGAAGTGCTCTTCCAGACGCGGTTCTGCCAGCCGGCGGCCAATGGCCAATAGGGGGCGATGCCGGTGTCGGGGCTCGAGGATTGATAGGGGCATTCGGTCCCGGAGACAACGCCGTGAGTCGTGAAATAGTTCAACACACTTTGGCCCGAGCCCCCGCTGGTGCTGCCCATGTCGGGATTCGTTTCCCAATCGATCTGTTCCTCGGAAACCTGGGGAGCAAAGTTCGGGTCGTTGCGAGTAAGCATGTACTTCGCGTCGAGGTTGCCACAGGAGGAAAAATCCCAGCACGTCCCGCCAAACTGGGATTCTATGGCCGAGTTCCAATTTTGCCCGTTGACGCTTTGCCAGTCAAAACTGTCGGCGGAGAGAGTTTGCGCGGACAAAAACACGCTTGCGGCCAGGGCTATGGATACCAAGGAGGCTTGACTCAGGGAGATGATACGGCCGTGCATAACTCAGACTCCTATCGAAGAATACCGATGTGGGGGGACAACGACGATCCGCAGAAATCCATTCTGACATATAGTTGCGGTAAACACTACTGGACTTACCTGCAATATTCATGCCCTCGATGCAGAAGGATGGATGTTTTGGGGACTGGCGAAGCCCTCAAAAGAGCGGCCAGATCCGGGACGGGAGCGGCCGCTAGGGCAAGCTCCTCGTTCTGGAAGGACATCGGCAGTCGGAACCGTGCTGTATCGCCCCTGAGGGATTTCCTGGTAATTGTCCCATGGTAACCGCCAAGCCGCTGTGGTAGGCGATTTTACGGGCGAATCCGCAATCGTCGACCTTCGTGCAATGGTGCCACAGAATACTCCTGCCCATCGGCTTTTCACCCGAATGCCCTCTCTCCGTATAATTACGCAACGACTCGAAAGGAGCCAATCATGACTACCGAAACTTCGAGGTTAGCAAAGAAGAACTTCGTTTCTCCCGATGTAACCCGGGATTGCGGCCACGGGAAGCTGGAACTGACGACTGTCGAAGATGCGACCCTCGCGCGGGTCACGCTTCAGCCCGGCTGGAAGTGGTCGGAGCACGTCCGCCCAATGGCCAACACGGAAAGCTGTCAGGTGCAGCATCTCCAGTACGTCATCAGTGGTCGCCTGCGGATTGTACAAGATGACGGCAGCCAAATGGACTTGGAATCCGGCGACTTTGCCAGTATTCCTCCGGGCCACGACGCGTGGGTTGTCGGAGACGAGCCATTCGTGTGCATTGACTTCTCTGCGGATATGAAGCAATACGCCGAAGAGAGCGGCGAGTCGGGACATTCTTGCTAGAGCCGAACGGGCTCTCGCCGGATTTCGCGCCGCCGCTAGCGAACTTCCATCACGTCGCTCACTCTATACCGAGTGGCGACGAAGATGGGCAGCCGCTTGCCGAGCAAGCGGCGATGCGTCTTGACCGCCAACTGGGGCGTATTGTTGTCTTCAGAGAGGTGAGCCAGGCACGCCCATTTCATTCGCTTGCCGGCATTGGCTTTCAAGACCTCGGCAGCTTCGAAGTTGGAGATGTGTCCTGCGGGGCCTTCAATACGTCTTTTGAGAAACTCAGGATAAGGCCCGTTGGCCAGCATCTCTGGATCATAGTTGCTTTCCAACACAACCGCATCCAGGGAGGCGATCAGATCGCCCAGGCCGGAGAAGACGTGTCCGAGATCGGTGAGGATGCCCAAACGCCGCTTGCCGTCATCCACCACAAATACGACGCCGTCCACTCCATCGTGCGGCGTCGAGAAGGTCTCGACCGTCACTTCTCCGAAATGGAGGCTCTCGCCCGCGGTGAAATGCCGCAGGTTGTCGATTTCGCCCAGAGCGTACCGAGCCGCCGCTCGATAGGTCTTGGCGGTGGCGAAGATCGGCAGGCCGAATTTGCGATGGTAGACGCCCGTGCAGCGAGAGTGGTCGATGTGGTCGTGCGAAATCAGAACGGCATCGACGCCGGCGATGTCCCGATCATGGGCAGCCAGCCGTCTCTCGGCTTGAATCGCGCTGATCCCCGCATCGAATAACAGCTTGACGCCCCCCGTTTCCACATAGATGCAATTGCCGTTGCTGCCGGATTGGAGCGAAATGACCTGCATGGCCGCATTGTACTGCGAAAACGCGAACGCGGACAGGCTCTTCCTTCTACCGGGCATATAGCCGTTGTTCGTTGCTATGTCGCCGCCTGGCCCCTACAAGGATGTGATTGGTAGAATCCCAAGAAAAGGAACGGCTCATACCCGACATTGCCGCTGTTCTCAGACGAGAAGCGAGTTTCTCTACGGCCCACGTTGCGGTCGCTCGCCAAATCGACGATAATGAAGCTGTACGCCACTGACCGTGCAAAGCTGCCCGAGGGTCACAAATCGCCATGTCTTCCGATGCTCCCCAATCTGCGGTTCCAGCCCCCGATGGCGACCTCTCCGGCAGGCAATTGGGCGATTTCCATCTGCTGCGGCGCTTGGGCCGCGGGGCGATGGCCGAAGTCTATCTGGCCGAGCAGGAGCGGCTGAAGCGGCGGGTGGCCGTCAAGATCCTCAAGCTGGAGCTCGCCGGCGATCGCGTATATCTGCAACGCTTCGAGTTGGAGGCCCAGGCGGCCGCCTCGCTGGTCCACGCCAACATCGTGCAGATTTACGAGGTGGGCTGCGTCGACCAGTTGCACTACATCGCCCAGGAGTACGTGCAAGGGCAGAATCTGCGGGATTTCGTCACGCGGCATGGCCCGCCCGATCTGCCCCACGCGCTTTCGATCATGCGCCAAGTCGCCTCCGCGTTGGTCAAGGCGGCCGAGCAGGGCGTGGTCCATCGCGACATCAAGCCGGAAAACATTATGCTCACCGCCGGCGGCGAAGTGAAGGTCGCCGACTTCGGACTGGCGCGGCTGACGCGCCCCGGCGGCGGCAACGACCTGACACAGATCGGCATCACCCTCGGCACGCCGCTTTACATGAGCCCCGAGCAGGTCGAAGGCAGAACGCTCGACCCCCGCAGCGACATCTACTCGTTCGGCGTGACCTGCTATCACATGCTGACCGGCTCGCCGCCGTTCGAGGGCGAAACGGCCCTGGGCGTGGCGGTGCAACATCTGAAGAAGTCGGCGCAGCCGCTGGAGTCGTTGCGGCCCGATCTGCCGCCGTCGCTGTGCCGCATCGTTCACCAGATGCTGGCCAAAGATCCGTCGCGGCGATTCGCCTCGGCCCGCGATTTGCTGCGCGAGTTGCGCCGCGTGCAGATGGAGCACTTTGGCGACGATTGGCCGGACGACCTGCCCGCTTGGGATTCGATCGCGGCCGAAATGCCCCCCGATCCGCGGATCGCGCTGACCCGGCAGCTCGACGAACTGATGAAGGCCGCCAGCCGCCGTCGATCCTGGCATTGGCGAGCGGCAGGCGTTGCCGTCGGGTTGGTCGCCGCGCTGGCGGTCGGCGCCGTGGCGGGATGGTGGCTGCTGGCGCCGGCGTCGCTGTTGGCCGAGGCGCGAGCCGCCGCCGCCGCGCCCGTCATCCCAAAGCAGGAGAACGTCTGGCGTCAGTGTTATCGCGCCAGCCAACTCAACACGGAAGCCGCCTGGCAGAGCGTGATCGACTATTTCCCCGACAAGGAGTACGCCACGCTCCGGGCGCGACAACAGCTTGCCTTGATCTACCTGCGGAAGGGGGAGTGGGATCGGGCAATGGCGATCTTCGAGAAGTTGGCCAGCCCCAATCTGGACGCCGCCAATCCCAAGTTTGAAGTCGAGCTGAAGGCGTTCGGCCTGGCGGGCCAGTGCGGCGTGCTGAGTATTCGCGGCGAGTTCGAGGAGTCGAACAGCATCCTCGGCAAGCTCAGCGAGTTGGCCCCCATCGATGACAAGCTCACCAGCGAACCGCTGCGGAAACTGCTGCGATTTGCGATCAACCGCAACCGGGCGAAATTGGGGGAAAATTCCGGCCGCGAGTGGAACAAGTGGCTCGAGCAGTTCCACGACGAGGGTTGACAGCCGGGCCGACGTCGGTAACAATCGGTGTTCTATTGGCCTCCCGCCGATAGCCGACAATCGCGGGCCCCCTTCGTCTAGTGGCCCAGGACATCGGATTCTCAGTCCGAGAACAGGGGTTCGACTCCCCTAGGGGGTACTGGTTGTGTGGTAAGCAGTTACGTCAATCGGCCTAAGACGCGAAAAGGGCCAACACTCCATAAACACTCCACAGGCGATCAGCCTGCCGCACCTTTCAGTGCCTTGGGCAGGAACACGTCATAGGCCCGTTGCTGGTGTTCCTTCGCGTACTTGATGTACCGCTCGGTAGTGGTGAAACTTCGATGCCCCATCTGTTCCTGCAAGTCTCGATCCGGCACACGCCCGAAATTGTAGGTCGCGTGGGCGTAACGGAAACTGTGGAATCCGTAGAGATGACACCACTGAGTGTGTTCGTGATTTTCCCGACAGAGTAGGTGAATTCCTGCGGCCTCTTCAATGACAGCCAACTGACGGTACAGGCTTGGGGTGGAATAGTTCCACGCGAAGACCCGGACCTCGCCGGGCTTGCGGACGGCGTACAGGGTCTTCAGCAGGCCCACAACTGGGCCGATCTTGTGCCGCTGGTCGCGTTTTTGCTTGTTTGATCGGGCACGGCTGATAGCAATTCCTTCCTCAATGTCCACATCCTCCCATTCCAGCGCCAGCAAGGCGGACTTCCTCATACCCGTCACCCAAGCCATGCCCAGCAAAGCCCGCCAGAAGTCGCCGGGGGTGAAGTGTTGATCGGCCGGCAGCCGAGCAGTATCGCAGGTTCCCAAAATGAGGTTGCAGTGCTCTTCGGTGACGTAGGGTTTGTCCCGGCCGAAGCCCTTGACTTCCGGCATGGCGGGAACGGCCGCGAGGTATTTCCACCGCTTGGCCTGATTCAGGGCTGCACGGATGGCCCGCAGTTCCTTGCGGATCGTCTCGGGCGACACAGTGTCCCCCTTCCGCTTCCCGCGCATCGGCAGCCGGGCGGCAACATACTGGTCCAGGGTGCGTTCAGTGATAAGCCCTACGTACTTCGGTCGGGCCACTTCCTCAAAGGCGTTCAGGGCGTGGGCTGCGTCTATCCGGCTCCATTCCGATCGCCACTTGGGCATGATGGTCCGCTCATACTCTGCCCGGAATGCTGCCCACGACACCCGTTCGGGGCCGGATCGGCACAGCCCGGCGGCAAGCTCACCTTCCTTCTTCCGGGCATACTTCTCCGCCATGCTCTTGGACCCGATCTTCTTGGACCGCTTGCGTCCCGCAGGATCGAACCATCCGACCGACCACGGGCACTTGTCGCCCAACTTCGCCTTCTGTCTGTTGTCCTGGAATAACCAAGCCTTCATGGTCCTACCCTTTCTTCGGCCGCTTCGGACGGGTCAGGCGCATGCCGAAGTAGTCCGCCAGCTTTGTGGCAGTTTCCAGCGTCAAGTCGCGCTCGCCCCTGGCGAAGCGGTGAAGAACCTGATAGACGACGCCGGAGTCTTTGGCGATGCGGTAGAGACTCAACCCGCTATTCGCGACGGCCTCTCGCAATTGGTCTTGAAGTGCCATGATCTCTGACTCCAGCCGGTATTGTACACCGCGCGGTGCTTACGTCAAGCAGGCGTCAAGAATTTTCCTTTTGGCGGTCGAGGAACTCCAGCAGGTCGGCCCGGGCGTAGACGATCTTGCTGCCGACCTTGGCTCCCTGCAACTCGCCGCGGCGCCGGCAGTCGCGTAGCACGTGGGGTTTCACGCCCAGCAGAACCGCAGCCTCGGGTTCGGTGAACGCCAAACGGCCTTGGAGCTTCGCTCGCTCGGCCTCCAAGCGGTCGAGCGCCTCCGCCACGGCCAACTGTACCAGAGGGCGAAGAGCTTCGCGGTCGAACTCGATTTTGAGGCTCATAGTCGCTTCCCTCGCATACTTGGTTCGCCCAGCAGTCGGGTCAGCCGGCCTTCCCGTGAATCGTCGATTGGGTCAGGGAGTAGCTCTTGCTGGTTAGCCCGCCCGGCCTCGATAGCTTCGATGGTGTCGGGCAACGCCAGTTCCTTCGGTGGCCACGGTTTGGGGGCCGGCCGACGGGCCTTCGCCGTTGTGGTCGGTCGGGAAGTGCCGAGAGCACCACGGTAACGGCATGGCCCCTTATAGGGGCCAATGCCTACCGTAGTGCTCAGCACCGTGGCAGGCAGACTTACCGTAGTGCTCTTACCGTAGTGCTCCGTAGTGCTCATTTGCGCCCCTTTCTGGATTCAGACGGTAACCACTTATTGGGGTCTTGTGGTTGGACCTGGAGAACTTGCAAACCACAACCAGACCTTCCCCAAGCGCCTTGGACAGTGCCACCTCCAGCCTCTTTCCCCTGATGCACGATCGGTCCCGAATGGACGTCAGCGCGCTACCTTCGGGGTGATCCCGTTCTAATGCGGCCATCGCGCCGAGAACCTTCTGCTTGTCGTTTTCGGCACATTCTTCCTGCTTTGCTCGTGCCGTAGCCTCACGGCGGTAGGAGGTTTCGTTGCGAACCTCATCCGGCTCCCGTACCCCAACATCCCAACGTCGTCCGCCCGGATCGGCTCGGCTTCCTTCGTGAACGTCCAGGGCGTGTAAGGAGGAATGGCCCACTCGCCCGCCGATGCTCAGCCACAACCTATGCTCGCCCGGGCGCTCGGGGCTGTAGAGTTCAGACCGGGTCAACAGCCACCATTGGCCGGCAATCTCCGCTACGCCAGCTTGAGTAAGGTCGGCAAGTTCACCTGGGGCAAACTGGTCCTGTCTGTTTCGCTTGAAATGATGGATGAACACTGGTGTTACACCACGTTCCCCGCACAACCGAATGACGTTTCCGAGCACGCCGCCCATGTAGAAGACAACGCCTGCCTTGTCGCCTGACAAACAGAGCATCAGGTTATCGAGGAAAACGACTTCCGCGGGGGTCTGGTCGAGCACGCGGCAGAACTCTTCCAGATCGCGTGAGTCTTCCAATCGCGGGACTGTGAAGCACCACCGCAACTGTGCGACATCGGCAAGCGTGATTCCTTTCGACGCCGCAATTCGCCGCCCATATTCTTGGGCCACGCACGGCCCGCCTTCGCCGCTGAAATAGACAACCGATCGGGGTTCAGGGATTGTGAACGCCCCCAGCCACGGCCGGCCCGTCGCTATGCTCATTGCGCCGTCGATGCCAACCAGTGTTTTGCACGTCTTGAATGGCGCGCCGATGACTGCCGGAATGCCGGCGAAGAGGGCTTCGGTGATGAGTGGCGTCGGAGCGTAGTCGGCGGAGTCGAGCGCGGTGCTGCTCACAAGCTGAAATCGTGGGTCCGGGGACTTGGCCTCTTCGGAAACTACACCATTGATTTTTCCCAACGTTGCTTGCAGTGCGTCGACGTCAAACCCGTCGTGGGATAGTTGCAACAACCGTTCGGCTTCCGCCGCAACCGTCCGCCGTCGCCATGCCTGCTTGATCTGTCGCGAATGGTGCGCACCAATAGCCGGGTTGCCAGCAGCAGTCAGAGTTTCGGCAACGTATGCGGCGTCAAATCCGTTTTCTCCCCAGAGCGGATCGGATTGTAGGCACGCTATCAGCGCGGTAGTGTCCCACGCGCCCAACTCCGCTTCCAAGTCGCTCATCGCATTGTAAATCGCACCGTTCCGGCCATCGTAAAACTGCTCGGCTCGCAAGTCGCAATCCGGGTCAACTCGACCACGATCAAGGAAACCGGCGAGCAAGGCGCGTTCCGATGCGACGGCGTTGGGCGGCGCCAAGTCGAAAACTTCGCTATTCATGGGTGCCGCCCTCCTGCCTGGCGCCGGCCTGTCGCTCGGCGAGGTAAGCCGCCGCCGCTTCAATCCCATTGGGTAAATCGTCCTCGTTCACATCCGGGCCGATGAACGTTGCGGCGGTGACAAGTTCAGGGGGCATCGACTCAGGACGCCGCCCAAACCGGAAGATCCAAAGATTGCAGTCCGAACAGCAACACCAAAGCGCGGACTTGGGGGAAGAGCCGCAGCAGTTGAGGCAATGCCCACGGATGGCCTCTAGCGGAGTCTGACGGGGGCTAGCTGGCCTTTCTCTTCCGCTTGTGGTTGGGGGCGGTGTTTGGGTCATCGTTCGTCCCTTTGGCCCTTAGCCGGCTTTTCTGTGGGGCGGCGTGGTCCGACCTTTCGCCACAATCTGTTGGCCGCCCGCTCCTGCGCTCTACGCAAGCGGGCCGCGGCCTGTGCCAGTTCGGCATACGCTGCTTCTTCTTCGGGTGTTAGGGTATGTTTGCTCATACCCCAACCGTTCAGCGGGGGGTATTTTGCGCAGAAAGCGCAGAATAGCAAGAAAAGGGCCTATTTTACGGGGTGAAATGTCTCTTGAAAATTCGGGAAAACACCCCCGTAAGCCACCCCCTACCGTCGCCTATCGTCGTCTTCTGAAACGGTCTCCTGTCCTCGCCGATCTCGGGCAAGCAACCGCGTTTTGTCCTTGGAATGGTAGACCGTTTTTCCCAACTTCGTCATACCGGCTCGGTAGATTTCCTCTATCGTCTTGCGGTCCCTACCGAAGCGACGGGCTGCCGCTGCGATGTTGCCTTTGCACTCACCTACAATCTGGATCACTTCGGTTTGCCGGGGAGTGAGTGGCCGCGGCTTGCGTGGTTTGCCGGCCCGTCGCCGTTTTGCCGTCTTTCGTTTGAGACTTTTCCGCGCGAATGCACGGGCCTTCAGCAGGGCTTGTTCGAGCGGGCGAAGGGAATCCAGTAAACTCGCTATGCCGCCGGGGATGCCTGTTAAGAAACTGTGCCTTGCCTTGACCAGTGCAACGTAGCAGGCTTGTATCCCCGCCACGTGGAAATACTCTTTTCTTGCCGCGTCGAGGAAGACGAAATCGCAATCCTCGTACCCCTGATTCTCCAAATCGTTCCTTGCTGCCTTCATCGTGTCGAGCCCGTCCACGAAGTCGTCGTATGCCTTCTCAAACTGGCAACGAGAATCTTGCGGGTCCGCCGCCTTCCTCCAGACCCATAGGCCGGGCGGCCCATCTTCTGCCTTCTCTATCAGGGCTTCTGCGCGTCTCTTACGCGCCTTGACCAAACCATGAACCCTGTCGATCGGGGCCGACACTGGCCGTTTCATAGAAGTGCTTTCCGTGTTGGTCGGGCCGGGCCCAAGGCGCGAGGGTACACGGAAAGCGAGAGACCGATCGCGCCTTGGGACCGCTTGGCCGGGGCTGTTGCAACAAGCCCGCGGCCGTCCCGAACCCGCCATTCTACCAAAACGGAGCTAGGTCAGTCTACTTAACCGCGCCGCTGGTCCTAACAGAGTGCTGTTGGTTTACCGACGAATTTACCGGTTTTTCGCCAGTGGGCGTAAGTCCAGCCCGGCTACGCAAGGCCATGCGCCGCAACAGATTGAAGGAAAGGGCCGCCAGTTGGGTTTAAGGCTATGCGGTGAGCGAAGAATCTGTGGGCTGCTGGGCCCTTTGCACGCCGCTACCTATGCGCAGCCCGGCACCGTGCCTCCGGCCGGGGAAACGCCCTGGGCAGTTCAGCCGTCGAACTACGGGCCAGCGGCTGCCGATCACGTCTTCTCCGCGCCGCCTCAGCCGATGCTGGGAGCAACCGCATTACCGCCAACAGAGGCGTCCTCGCTGGCGGCAACGAGTTCGCCGCCGCCGTCCACATTCGACAGCGGTGCCCCCTGGCTTGCCAACAGCAACGACTGTTGGAAATGGCAATTCGCGCCCAACGGGCTCTTGTATCCCTCCTACCTGGCCGGCCAAAAGGAATGCCGCATGGGGACGCAGGCCGACTACGTCCGCGGCTACGGCTGGGAGTGGGACTCGACGCTCGGCGGTCGTTTCGGACTGTTTCGTTACGGCAGCGAAGACCCAGTCCATCCCGAGGGCTGGCAATTGGACGTCGAAGGCGCCGCCTTTCCCCGGCTCGATCTGATGTTGGAACGGGAATTGCGATCGACGGACTTCCGCGTGGGCGTGCCGCTGACGTATCGTATCGGTCCGTGGGAGACCAAGCTCGCCTGCTACCACTTGTGTTCGCACGCCGGCGATCAGTTCATGCTCGATTTTCCCGAGGTCGGCCGCGTGCCCTATATCCGCGACGCCATCGACCTCGGCTTTGCGTATTGCCCGACGCCCAATCTGCGTCTCTACTCCGAGTTCGGCTGGGCGTTCAACGCCACCGGCGGCGCCAAGCCGTTCGATCTTCAGTTCGGCGCCGAATTGAGCAACCAGGAACTGACGGGCTGGCCGGCATGCCCTTCGCCGCCATCCACGCCCATCTGCGGCAGGAAAACGATTTCGGCGGCAACGTCACCTTCGAAACCGGCTGGCAGTGGCGCGGCCAGAACACACACCTCGTCCGCCTCGGCCTCATCTGCGCCGACGGCATGGGCGAAGAGTACCAGTTCTACAACAAGTACCAAAGCCAAATCGGCTTCGGCCTGTGGTACGACTTCTGAGCGAAAAGAGGGACCGGCGAGTATTCGAACAACCCCTCTCCCCACGGCTTTCCAGTAGTTTGAATTCGCTGATGGCAATTCAGGACTGCCTCCCTCGGCAAAGTCAGGCGGAGGGGGGATGATCGGCCGGACGCCGGAAAGGGAACCATTGTTAAGACGACCTCTTTAGTGTGGCTGAGGAGGCGTTCTGCGTCAGAATGTCATTTCGGCCCGGCTCGTCGACAATAAAGTCGGCTGCAATATGGACTTGCACTCAACGTCGGACTAACATGGCCAAAAGGTCGCCGCTCTGAGCGTATTCGAGCGAGGTTGGTGTGAAATACCAAAGGGGAGGCGGTTGCAATCAGATCAGATCGATTTGAACTGGCCCAGGAGGAACAGGCGATGTACCAAGGTGCAGTAGGGCACGCGGAATCCACAAGCCTCGTCCGCCACGGTGGCGGGCTAACCAGCATGCTAACGGGTTTGAGCACGGTGTTGATCGGCATGATGGCGATGAACGGCAATCTGATGGCTCTACCCACTATCACGGTCCCTGATCCAAATATCAGCAGGATCTTTGTCGGAAACTGGGAAAACACGCTGAAACCCTGCCAAATTCAGGTCGCTGATCCGAGCAGGAGGCCGTGGATGGTCGATGCGGCAAACCACTATAGTGGCTGGTATCCTGCGATCGACGTCAAGTACCAAACCAGGGCCTATCTGTTTTGTGAAAAGAACCTGTCCTTGGTTCTGACTGGATGGCAATACACGATCCGGCACTGTCGCTTGCCGAATGGCGGTATCAAGATTACCGAGTTCCCAGGCGATTCGGGCACCGTTTATCCCTACCGCTCGGTTGATGGAACGACCGTTGCCTATCCTTTGAGGGCCTCCGGATCGATCGATCTCCTGCTGACCGGGGATCTGATCTATCGTTTTTCGCAGGATCGAGCGTGGCTGCGGGACAACATTCCGTATATGCGTGACGCCGCTGGTTGGCTGGAAGGCTGGATTGACGAGCAGGGGATGCTCGAAAGCTGGGACTACGACCACGATTCGCTGATGCGCCGTGGCACCGACGGGACGGGGCAAGCGTCCGCGTTCCTGGCGTTCAACAGGCTGGCGGCGATGGAAAACGTGTTGGGAAATCGGAGGCAGCGCGGCCGTTTCAAAGCGGTAGCCAACAAACTGGCCGTCGGTGCCAAGAACGTCCTGTGGGACTCCAGCCTCGGCTACTTCTTCGAGTATGCCGAGAGAAACAACATCGCCCGCAGCGACCGTCTCGGCTCGATTGGGGGAGTAAGCTCCGAGTACGGATCGGGCAACCTCGCCACCAAAGCGATCGACGGCGTCCTGGGATATGGTCCGGACCTTGTTGGCGTGGGGGCGGGGGCGGGACAGAGCGAGTGGGCCACCAAGGGTGAGACGGCGGGAGCCTGGATACAAGTCAATCTCAAGGCGCCCACGGCTATCAATCGGGTGATCCTCTCCAACCGTCAGGCCCCTGGATCATCGCCTGCCGAAGCGTTTGCCTTAGGGCACTTGACGTTTAGCGACGGTTCGACAGTACCGGTCACCTTTGCGCCGGGCGTCGGCTCTCGCGCGCTGGCGACCTTTCCTTCGCGGACTGTGAACTGGGTCAAGTTTACGGCGGAACGCATGCAAGCGGAGGGCGGTGGCAACGCGGGACTGGCAGAGTTTGAGATCACCCCCACGGCAGAGCCTTACCTGAAATACACGCACGGGATGTCGGATGTCAACTTCGCTCTGGTAGGGTACGGCGTGGCCGACGATGCCCAGACCAGGCGTGTATGGCAGTACTTCCGAGCCCACGAAGACGCCTTCTACAGCTACAAGGGTTTACATGCCCCGACTTGGACTACCGAGTTACCGGAAACGTACACGGGGCGAGAACTGAACGCGATCAACCCGCAAAAGGATCGAACGGCGCTCGGACGCATCTGGCGCCACGACGCGTGGATGCGGAAACGCATGGGTGACGGGGCTGGCATCTACAGGACCATTGGGTATGCCAATGACCTGTACGATCGCTCCTCCGGAGGGGGTCGGGGCTTCTTTGGCGAGCGTTACGATCTGGGGCGATTCAAGCCTGGTGAAGATGGGCAGGACTCGACTCCGAAGTACGCCGAATATCCGGCAGAATACAATGCCACAATCATTGGCGAGATTCTGATGGGCGTAAGCGCTGATATTGACGGTACGATCATCATTGAACCCTGCGTTCCACCGGCTTGGTACCAAACCGGGTTCGGCATCGAGAACCCCGGCATCCTGAAGGACAGGGATGTCGGCTATGTCCTGCGTGAGGATCGGATTGCCGGTTGGGTGAAGGGGAAGCCTGGCCGACAATCCTTCAGAGTGCGTCTGCCGCCAGGCATTAAGACCGCTTGCGTTCTCCAAGACGGCAAACAGATTCCGCACAAGGAGTCCGGCAGATACGCAACCTTCGCTCTGGATGTTGTTGCGGGCAAGACGCATACGTTCTCCCTTCGGGATGCGGACTAAGAGGGTGTTTTTGAAGTGCTAGCGGCCGGCGCGGATAGCCGCATTCAGACTGCAAAACAGAACGTGACTGGGCTTTTGAAAACGATACACGGGTACTCTCGCTGGATCAAACACCGGACGTTGCGTTAGCCAAGTCCCGTAACCTACGTATCTGCCTGACTGCTAGCATTCCAAAAACACCCTCTAAGTGTCGGCGCGATACGGCCAAGTCTGCCGGAAAGTCAACCGTTTCTTCGGGCTCCTGAAAAACCACCCTTTTTCGGCAATCTCTTCTGCTGTTGTGTCAGATCAAGCACCGATTTCGTCCAATTCGCAGATAGCCCATTGTGAACACGATTTCTGCGCATTTGTGAGAGGGGTATAGAGCGCCTATGTATCGCCGCTGAAGGCGCGGGCGTCTGGTTCACTTTCCGAAGGGGAGTGGGGCCCCTGAGGTTGTTCTTCGATCGAGCGCGCAACCTCTGCCAAGCGCAGCTACACCACGTACTCCGGCAAAAAGTCGAAACGAACGTTCGTGCTTTTCAACCGTCGAAACACGACTGCCGAGTATGCCATTGACCATTGCGCAACATCATGCTTTTCTGTACACGTCTATACGCTTGTAGTCGTGGCGCAGCTCCGCGTAGAGTGGGTCGATTTCGATTTTGACGGCCCTGGAATCGCGCGGTTTGCGTTTCGACCGATCGTCGCATTCCGGGTCAAAACGGCCGTTGCGACGCAAGCGGCGCGATTCTGGCCCCGTCGGCGCGGCCGTTTTCGGCCGACGGTCCGATTCGCGCCGGCCGCGTTTTTTCGCCGTCGCACCCCATGCGCAATCGCAGTGGAGCAAGCACGTTGGACCAAGCGCGCTGGAGCCGCGCACACACGCACGCATGTACACGCGAGCACGCGGCAGCGCGTGCGCGGTGCAAACTATCCGCGCCCGCTGGCGAGTGGAAAAAATAATTTTTTCAAGTCGCGTCGCCACAACGACTTGCGACTCGTGTTAAAACGGGCGAGATTTTTTGTAAGTCGTTGCAGAAAAACGACTTAGCGTGGTGTTCAATTTTGCGGCACTTTGGTTTAGGTAGGGGGCGATTGGTTTTTTTCGCCCGCCAAAAAACCGGGCGGCAGTCAGGATTCACACTCCTAACCGCCGCCCTAAACACCACCAACTCGCGAGAGGAGTTAGTCATGTCTACTGCTGTTGTAGCGTCATGCGGTGATTTCGGCAAGCGGCCGTCCCACGCCACCCGGCTCAGGGAGGCAGAAGGGATTCTCGATTACATGCTCACCAGGGGCGACTTCACCGAGGAGGAGATAACCCTTGTGTATGAGTGGGAGTGTGGGCTTCATGCTGCTGCCGATGCGGCTGCTGCGAAGGCCGATGCTAACGTACCTCATCGGCTATGGCGTGCGGTTTATGTCGTACGCGCCGAGACAACGCAGGGGTATCATCCGCCCGAGCGCAAGGTAGCCAATCCGCCACAGAAGGGTGCTTACGCCCACGCATACTATCAGGAACACAAAGAACAACTCAAGGCGGAGCGCCGGGATCGCTACGCCCAACAGCCGAAGCGCAAACCCAAGACGTTTGCCGAGCTTATGGCGGATGCTCGCAAGCGATTGACTGCAAGGAGATCCAATGGAAAAGGGTAGTGGCAGAGAGTTATCGCCCAGAGAGGCGATGCGACTGGCGATAGCGAAAGCTATCAGAGAGGGGAGGGTGCGCAGCACCTATGACCCCGAGCGGAGATGTCTTGTCCTGCACAAGGTGCGCGAGGATGAGGTGGCGAAACATGCGCCGCCGAGAGACTGAGGTGGCGAAACGCTGGGACGACGGTTGAGGGGTTGTGGTGTTCCCCTCCGCCCCGGGTCGAACAGTAGCGGCCCGGGGCGACGATGGACCACCCCAAACCGAGAGGAGTAATTCTATGCCCTGTAAGACCACACCCAACCTGATTTTCTGGACAGTGGCGCAGACCGGCAAGGTCACGCCGCTAGTCTCCGGCCCGCCCGGCTGCGGCAAGTTGCGGAGCGTCGAAGCCTTCGCCCGTGCCATGTCGCGCCAGTGCTATACGCTAATTGGCTCCCTCCGCGAGCCGGCCGATGTGGGCGGATACCCTTACCCGGTCCACGGCGATCGGCCCTACATGGCCGTCATGCCGCCGAAGTGGTGCAAGACTGCCAGAATGGCCAATGGGTGCTGTTCCTCGACGAGTTGACGACCTGCCCGCCGGCAGTGCAAGCAGCGCTGCTGGGGGTGATCGCCGAGAACCGCGTGGGCGACGCGCTGCTGCCGGATACGGTTTGGAAGCTGGCCGCCTGCAATCCGCCCGACTGCGCGGCCAACGGTTCCGAGTTGGAGCCGCCGCTAGCCAATCGGCTCTGTCACCTGCCGTGGGAAACGGACAGCGAGGCGTGGCAACGCGGCATGGGCAACGTGCTCAATTTCCCGCAGCCGACCTTTACCCCGCTGCCCGCGGACTGGGAGAAGTGCATCGGGCGGAACACTTCGCTCATTGCCGCGTTCCACAAGCACAAGCCGGGACTGCTGCAAGCCTACCCGAAAGACAGGGCCAAGACATCGGGGCCGTGGCCCTCGATTCGCTCTTGGACCAATGCGGCCCTCTGCGCCGCGGCAATGGAAGCGATCGACGCCGAGCCGCTCTTGCGCTACCGGGCCGTCGCCGGTTGCGTGGGCGAAGAGGCGGCGCTGGAGTTCCAGACGTGGGAGCAATCGCTGGACCTGCCCGACCCAGAGGTCTGGTTGGCGCAAGCCGAGACGGCCCGAGCAGGGGCGACTGCCGTTGCGCTGGACATTCCGCCGCGTTGCGACCAAGTCATGGCGGCGCTGGCCGCGCTGGTGGACAGGGTGAAGAATCATAACCTTAATCCCAACGGCAAGCCCACGGAAGGGCGCTGGCTGGCGGCGGTCGATTGCTTTGCCCAAGTGGCGAAGTGCTGGCTGGAGCCGGCGATTGCCGCGGCCGGCCCGCTCTACTTCGCCGTGCCCCATGCCTCGGTACTCATCAAGGCCCCGGCGGATTTCAGCAATACAGTCTTGCAGGTTCACAAGAACATCATGGCGGCGGCTTGACGCCCTTTACTTCGCCCCGCGAGAAAGGCGCGGGGCCTAACTACGTCCAAAACGGCGATGTGATGGCCGACCCGGACGTGGAGTTCCTCGCGACGCCGCTGGGCGTGGTCCCGCTGACTTTCCAGCAGGACCCCGGCATCTATCGCCGCTGGGCATGGCAGGAGAACGGCCAGTGGCGATACCGTCCGCACGGCCAAGCCGACCTGACCGCCTTCTGCAACCAATGGATGGTGAATATCAAGCAGCAGTGGGACGCGAACGAGCGGACGTTCTTCCCCACGGCAAAAGCAACACAGGAGAGTTAGACGCGAAAGAGAAGGCCCACCGGCAATCTCCTGCCGGTAGGGCTCGCCTTCGTCCGTTACGTGCGTGTTGTAGAGAAACAACTCATCGAGTTGGATAGTCCAAGAGCGGGACTCGCCGCTCGGTGCTTCCAGCCCGGATGTCACAATTCGGCAGCGCCTGCTGTATTTCTTTCACGCCCTTATCTGTCACCCGTGTATCGTTAAGCCACAACTCTCGGAGTCGGGTCAGTCCCTTGAGATGTTTCAAGCCCTCGTCCGTCACCTGCGTCTCGTCGAGAATCAACGATTGGAGTTGAGTCAGTCCCTTAAGATGCTCCAGGCCAGCGTTCGTCACCCGCGTGTCGCAGAGAGCCAACTTCTGGAGTTGCGTCAGTCCTTTGAGATGCTCAAGTCCGGCGTCTGTGATCTGCGTCGAGTTGAGAACCAGCAACTGGAGTTGAGTCAGCCCCTTGAGATGCTCCAGGCCAGCGTTCGTCACCGGGGTGTAGATGAGCATCAACTCTTTGAGTTGGGTCAGTCCTTTAAGATGCTCAAGACCGGCATCCGTTACATGCGTGTCGTGGAAATACAGGAATTGGAGTTCGGTCAGTGCTTTAATATGCTCAAGTCCGGCGTCCGTCACCTGCGTGGCGTAGAGAGATAGGTAGTGGAGTCCGGCCAGTGCTTTGAGATTGAGATGCTCAAGTCCGGCGTCCGTTATGCTTGTCTCGTCAAGGCTCACCTCGCTAACATTCACGAAAAAGTCATCGCCAATGAGTTTGCGTAACCAAGGTGGGCCGGACGGTGTTTGGTTTGGGGAATCCTCATAGTCATACCTCACCCAGCCACCACGCATACTCAATTCCTGAATCGCCTCCACTACCTCCCTTTGTTCGCTCGCCCACTTCAATTCCACTGCCAGCCAACTACACGGGATGGCAACTGCGACGGTCAGAACCAGCAGCGACCGAAGGCTGAACTGGAACCGCCAATGGAAATTGAGGGTAAGCACGAACCAAACGAGCATCAAGAACAGGAACACGCCGACGCTGGCAATGGCGATCAGCACGGCATAACCCTTGGGAAACCACCGCCCGGACAACAGCAGAATCCCCTCCACAGCCAACAAGGCGACCAGCAAACGACTCGGCGTTGGATGGAACCAACGGAGTCTTGGTCGCACTTTGTCGTGTGGCCTCTCCGAGATCTTGTCGCTTTTCTTCGGCATAAGTGGTGGAGAAACAGCCGGACCTCTTGCGTCCCCCCGCTGGCCCTCGTTTGCCCCATTGTACTCGCCAATCTTGGCTGGCGGAAGATCGGGGGGTGATCACCGCCCGTCTTCCCAGTGAAGTGTATCCGAATCAAGACGGTGTCCACGTTCTACTAGGGCACAACCAAAGGGGTACGAGACTCCCATGCTGACCTTCCCCAAGCGTCCCCGGCGAGACCAGACCATCGCCGCCGATCGGAAGCTCTGGACGAGCAAGTGCCGCCGATACCGCGTCGTGTTCTCCCGTTGCCGCTACGGGCCGCGGGATGAGCGGGGCCTGTCCGACGTGTGCTATGCCCAACACTTCGATGAGGAGTTCCACGTATGGGATGTACTGTCGCGCCACCGAAGCCGAAACGCCGCCGCAAAAGCCTGCCAACGCCACGCCCGTATGGCGAACTGTCCGAAGAGGCGAAAGTGCGGGCGAGGGACTGCTGGCGCGAAAAGGGCTGGACGTGGGACCAGTGGGATTCGGGAGAACTGACCGACCTGTTTGCCGAGGTGCTGCTGGAGGAGTACGGGATCGAAGTGGCGATGCGCACTGAGAGGCTATCCGGCGGCAAGACCATCCAGCGACCGGATATTTCTTGGAGCCTGAGTTACTGCCAGGGCGATGGCGTCAGCTTCACGGCCCACCCGGACTTGGAGGCGATTGCCAAGAAGAACGAGGCAATCCGGGAGGTCATGCAGACCGTCGAGCTTTTGGAGGCCGCGGCCGGGTGGGAGTATTCGCCGGAGTGGTCCGTGTCGATCGACGCCAACGGCGGCCACGCCGAATGCTACGCCTATCACAGGGCAAACAACGATGAGCAGCGCGTCCTGGACGAGCTTTGCATGGCGGTTGAAGCGGAGTTGGATCAGGTCCACAAGCAAGCCTGCCGCCGGCTGGAAGAGTTGGGCTACGCCGAAATCGAGTACCGCGACAGCGACGAGTACCTCGACGATGAACTGACCGCCAATGACCATTACCTGTTCACCGCGGAAGGGGAGTTCGACTCGTGAAATGCCGACCGCGCAAGACGCTGGCTGACATCCTGACAACCGGCTGCCCGGAGTGCGAAGGCCGGATGCTGATTGCCTCGGCCGGTCTGGTCTGTGAGAACGGCTGCGGGCGGCTGCTCTACTTCTCGACATCCGAGCGGCAGCAACTCTGCCGCAGCTTCCCCGACCTGGTAATCGAGTGCGTCCCCGTGTCTAAGATGAAACTCTATTCGTACTGAACCCTGAACCCCATTGGAGACCATGCCATGCGATTGTCACGTTCCTATCAACCCCGCACGCTGGACGAAGTGGTCGGGCAGCCAGCCGTCATCCGGCGGCTGAAGCGGCTGGTGGCCTTGCCTCAGCCCTGTTGTCTGCTGTTCGAGGGTCTGGGCGGCGTGGGCAAGAGCGCCACGGCCAAGGCTCTCATTCAAGACCTGGGCGTCTGCCCCTTCTCCGGTTTGGTGGAGTATTCCGCCAGCAATTTGAGCATCGACGAGGTTCGCCGGCTGTTCGGCCAGACCTTCCGGTACAAGCCGATGGCGGGCAACCCGTGGCATGTCCTGCTCGTCGAGGAGTTGGAACTGATCGTCAGCCGACACGTCAATGCCGCGCTCAAGGACGAGCTTAGCGAGCAGAACATGCCCGAGCGGCTGATCGTGGTGGCCACGTCCAACGACGCCAGCGGGTTGGACGAGGCGCTCTTGCAGCGGTTCGAGGTCTTTCCCTTCTCGGCCGGCCCGACGTTTGCGAAAGCCTGCCAGGAGCGGCTGGCCTGGATTTGGCAGCAGGAAGCCGGCGCCAATGTTCCCATGCCGCTGGGGATGGAGCAAATGGGCTGGCGCAACGGGAACTACTCGATGCGGCGAGCGATGACGGCCCTGGGCGGGGCGCTGGAGTTGCGGTGTGGGGAGGAAGTGGCCGCATGAACGCGAATGGCAATTCCGACGAATTCGCCCTCAGCAACGTTCCTCCCGAGCCTAAGCCTTGGCGTGGAGACGAACCCGAGAACACCCGGCAGAAGGTGCTGCTTTCCGGCATGGACTGTCAGCCGGGGCAATTGGACCTGTTCGAGACGGATGGCAAGACCGGAGGACCGTCTGAATAGATATCCACGTTTCGGGGCGGCCGTGTTGATTTACGCCAGCTTTGCACGGGAGGGCCAGGGAACGGGCCGTTTTCTCCCCCCGCGCTCTGGTACAATAGCGGCTGTGGGGATCGAGTGCATCGTCAGGCCGCCCGTCGAGCCCTGCGCGAACTCGGCCTGTTGACCGTCACCATGAGGTCCATTTCTCCACCGCTTAGCGGAGAAAAACGAGACAAGATTTTGCGGGGGCCACAGCAAACCTGAAGGCGAGCACGACGACCGTAGGCAGCGCAACATGTCCGCCAGGCTACATCAAGATCGGGGAGTATACTGCGAGCACGAAGACCACAACTAGTACGTTCACTGTGGCATTTCACTGTTATGTCATCGAACGATTCAATCCGAAGACCCACAAATTTGTTAGAAGCCCGGTTGTTGTTCCGCCGGGTACGCTACCTGTGGGTGTGACGGTTCTTAGAGACTATCCGGTTTCCGTTCCAGTTATACAGAAAACGACAGTAAAGAAGATTGAGGCAATTTGTATTAAGAACCCATTTAAGTGGTTTTCCTCGGTGACGTTGACGCCGTGGCCACAAGGAGTGTGCTGAAATGAACGCCAGACGTTCTTTAGTATTCGGATTGCTTTTTGGCCTGCTCATCGCTAGCGATCACCCGTGTTTGGCGGGAAAGGGCGGCGACAGAGTTGAAGAAGCGGCAGCGACGCTTAGCCGGCTGCAAGGAGCTAATGCAACGATCACGTACGATGAGGCAAGATCGGATAGAGCAGTCATTGGATTGGATATTTGGAAATCCAACCTCTCCGATTTTGATTTGCGCCTGCTGAGGGATTTTCCAGGACTGCACAGGCTGAGCCTGTTGGACGTAAAGGTTTGCGACAAAGACTTGTACTACATTGGGCAGCTTCGGTCGTTGCGGGAGTTGTATATCAACAGCAAGGATTCCAAGATCAGTGATGCTGGTGTTAAGCAACTTCGACAACTGAGTCAACTTGAGCATCTTAGTCTTCTTAACGCCGACGTTTCCGATGAGGGACTGCAATTCATAAGTGGCTTGGTGCGGATTCACTCACTCGACCTTGCAGGAGGAGGCAGACTCACGGACGCCAGTGTCGCTTGTTTCAAGGCGATGACCCAGATGAAATACCTAAACCTAGGCGGAAGCAATCTCACGGATTCTGGGTTGGCGGCGCTGGCCGAGTTCAAATCGATCGAGAATCTTGGACTATGTGGCACTCATGTGACAGACGCAGGATTAGCATACGTAACAAGGCTGACCAAGCTAAGAGAAATCGATTTCAGTTACACGTCTGTTGGCGATGCGGGACTCAAGCAACTTCGAGGATCGACGAAGCTTCGGTTCCTACATCTTGCACATTCGCGTGTTACCGACGCGGGGCTCGAATATCTAAGGGGCCAAAAGACACTTGAAATACTGAACCTCGGCGATACCAGAGTTACAGATTTGGGCCTGCTGAAACTAAGGAATCTCTCGCGTCTCAAGGTTGTGGTTATTCAAGGAACTCAGGTGACGGACGTTGGCGTGACGGAGTTCCAAAGGGCGCTACCGGGGGTTCAGGTTGTTTGGAACGCGACAGGGTCCGAAAAACAAGCCATCCCGAAAGCAAACCATTCACGGGACTTCCGATGAAGACGGACGAAATAGCTCGCCCCCCCTCCCCCGCCTCGCCCAGCAAGTGAACCGCCCCCGCTTCAGCGTTTCAGATTCAGCTTGAGGTGGGCGCACAGCTTCGCCGCCGTTTCCAAGCCGATGCCACGTTCGCCATGAACGAAACGGCTCACAACCGATTGACTCACGCCCGACTGCTTGGCAATCATGTATTCCGTCTCTCGGCTGTCGGCAATCGCTTGCCGCAACTGGTCAACGATGGTAGAAGATTTCTTGCGTGGCATCATGCAGCCTTTCGTTTCAGGCTTCTTTTGAGGATACGGGAAACGGCGGTATGCGTCCACATTTCACCGCCTTCCTTGGTTCGGATTCCGTGTTGTGTCAGCGCGGCGGCAATTTCTCTCAGCGTGCAACCGGCCGTGCGAAGGTCAAGCATGAGGGCGACGGCTTGCTGTTCGGCCGGATTGGGCAGGAGCGTCTTGCCATCGTCGGCAAGATCGTAGCCGAAACGCACCTTCCCGCAGCGTTCGCCGCTGTTTATCTTGTGCCGGAGGGCTTCGCGGGTTCGCTCGGCAGTCGTCTCGCGTTCCCACTGCGCCACGCTCAGCAGTACATTCGTAAGTGACTGGCGGAACACGTCTTGTGCAGTCGGGTAGGCTGGGGGCATCGGCCGGGATGGTCTCGGCTCGATGAACCTCAGGAGCCCGAACATGAAGAAACGAATTCGACACGGCGATCCGCGGCGACGGAGCTATTGGGAAGAGGTGGTGCGGCGGTGGAGGGAAGGCGGCCAATCGGTGCGGGCGTTTTGCCGCGCCGAGGAATTGCGGGAGTCGGCCTTCTATTTCTGGCGGCATAAACTGGCGCGAGGTGGTCACCGCACCGGCAAGCGGGTATCCGGTGCCGTGGACGGCGCGCAGTTCCAGTCACGCCCGGCGACGCCAACGTCGCGTTCATCCAAGCGGGTATCGCCACGGCATGGTGCTACTGTCCCATTTCCCGTAATCCTGTCCTGGTGCGGAGCTTAAAGTGGTAGAGGAATGACTGTGGCCACGTAACAGGCGCAGACAAGCAGCACACCCGCCTCGCCCTCACCCTCCCCAACCGCCTTTTCCCCTCCCTTCGCCCTCTTCACCCTTACGCCGGGCAGACGATTCCTTCCCGCGTCCGCTTCGCCTTGCCGCGGGCGCTCGGCCGCTGGGTAGCGACGAACGGCCATGTGAACGCCCCCAGTTCCGTTCGCCAGTCCGTCCAAGAAGTGTGACAAGCGGGTTTCGTGCCGTGTGCGGGCTGGGCGTAGGGGTACGCCGATCGCCTGCCACCGAACTCCTACTCGGTGGCAGGCTGCCCGCACACGGCCTTTCCTTTGCGCGGACAACTGAACCCCAGAAGAAGGAGATAATACGCCATGACAGTCTACGGCATTACCCGCGCCAGCACGCGGAAACAGCAGGCGTCGCCGGAAGTCCAGGCGCAGATGATCCGCAAGCATTGCGCCGCCGTGCAATTGCCCGAGCCGACAATCCTCGACGAGCCGCTGGGCACGTCCGGCCGGACCACAGACTTCCGGCATCGGCCTCAAGGCCGCTGGCTCCTTCTTCACGCCCAACCCGGTGACGTGGTTGTGGTGACAAAGCTGGACAGGCTTGGCCGAACTGCCAGAGACATTCTCGACACCTTGGAGCAGTTCGCCAAACGGGGCGTGCGCGTTATCGTGATTCAGTTTCTCGGCGGCCAGAACATCGACATGGACAGCACCGTCGGGCGGTTGGTGGTTATCTTCTTCGCCGGACTGGCCCAGTTTGAGGCCGACATGATCGGCGAGCGCACCGCCGAGGCGCTACAGTGGCGCCGGCAGCAAGGGCTGGCCTGCAATCGCGCCGGCTTCGGCACACGCAAGGTGGGCAAGCGGAGCGAATGGGACATGCAGCAGTTGGCTTACATTGCCGAGATTGCCGAGAGGCTGGGCAAAGGTGAGGACGTGCTGCTTGTTGTGGCCGATTTCTGGGGCCGTCAAATCAAGGATCATCGCGGGCTGCCGTGGGGCCAAGTCCAGCACAAGGATGGCAAGGGGACCGGCAACGGTTTCGAGTGGTACTGGCGGGCGACACGCTGGTTTCACCGCATGAAGCACACCGGCAAGCTCCCCCCGCCCTACTGCGACACGGCCCACACGATCCCCGAGCCCCCGCGGTTCACCATCGAGAAGCGCCGCAAGCGTCCCAACGCCAAACCCATCATCGACGAGAAAGCCGCCTGGACAGCCGAGCAGTGGCGGGAGTGGTTTGCGCTGGAGTGCGCCAACGCCTGAGCCGTTAGAAGCGTCTCGATAATCTTCCTAATGGCAACGACAGGAAACCCAGCAGCCAAGTGTAGAGATTGCCGTTCCTTCATCGGTCGGGCCGAACCGGGCAGCGGTTGCCGAAAGGCAGGACAGGCGACCACCTGCCCGGTCCGCATGGCCGCAGCGATGCAGGCACCGCCGGCCGTCCCAATGATTCGGTGATTTTATTTCAGTTCTCGGGCCACCATTTGACGGTGGTATGCGACTTTGGTTCTTCTTCGGCACAACTTCTGTCATCGTTGTGATCTTGTAGCTGCGTCCTTTCTAGACCTGTGGTATCCCGATTACTTCGCTAAAGTGCGCGGGCGGAGGAGGAAATAGAGGGGGGCGCTAAGGACACCAATTACGATGAGAGCCAGCGTGGACGGCTCGGGAACAACGAGTGGTGAGAACTTGATGTTGTCGAGGGTACCGTCGCCTGTGATGCATAACTCCACGTTCGACTGGCCGGTAAATTGCCTGATGTCGCCGATGAACGTCTCAACCGCCCCATGGTTCTGGTTGATTTCAGGGCTGGATGAATAGAGAGACATCGGGATCTCGATCCCGTTCAACGAAACAGTCAGATCATCAAAGTATTGTTCAGTGGTAAAGCGCAGCGAATTTGCGGTACTCGGAATGTCGCCAGTCTGCGAAATCCACGCCTGCACCTCCACCCCGTCCGGCCCCGATCCGTTGTGAAGCCACGCCGAGTAGGAGCCTTGCAGCGGATACATGATCCGCGGCCAACCGGGATACGGGGCGAGGGCGTCCATAATAGACACCCCGACTGAGTCAAGGGGCAGGGCGTCGTAACCGATGTAGCCGCTATCGAAGTTATTTGTCGTCCAGCCCGGCATGGCTTGTGTAGCAGGTAGCTCATAGTTCACTGGCACACCGATTACGGCTGACTCGAAGTCGAGATTTTGGAACGGCCCTGCGGCTGCCTTGGCATGGAGTGTTAGCGTGGCGGCAGTGCAGGTAAGCAGCACAAGAGAAACGTGCGGCAGTTTGAAGCCCTTCATAGCAAATCTCCCACTCGATCATTCACACGCAACCCGGCGGCGCACGATATGGGCGAACGTGACGAGGGCGGCGACGGCGAGAAGGACCAGCGTGGATGACTCGGGTACGATCGTCGGGGAGAACTGGATACCATCCAGCGTGGCAGGTTGGTCACCATAGCCTGGGTGCGAGACGTCAAACTTCAATGTCACATCTTGCTGGCCGGAAAACGCGCGTATGTCCCCGATGAACGTCTCGACCGCGCCGTGGTAACTGTTGATCACCGCCCCCACGGAGTACAACGACATTGGAATGTCGGTTCCGTTGAGCGATACCACGAGATTTGAAAAGTTGGCCTCGGTCATGTACATCAACGACTGCGCATTGCCAGGAATATCGCCGGTCTGCGCTATCCAGGCATCCCCATCGGGGTCGTAGCCGGCTTGGATAAGAACGGAATACGACCCCTGAATCGGCTCCATTATGGGGGGTGAACCGTAGGGAGTAAGACCGTCCTGAATTGACACGGCAGGCGATCCGGTAGAAACAGTGTCATACAAAACATAGCCTGGATTGCCATAGCTGGCCGTCCAATATGGCAGGGCTTGCGATGCGGGCAACTCAAAGTTCACCGGTGTACCAATCACTGCCGACTCAAACCCCAGGTTGTGGAACGGGGCACCGACAGCCGCCTCAGGTCCGCACAAAGCGACAGCGACCGCAACAATGATCGCGAGCGGATAACATGGGAACCGTCGTGTCAAGCAACTCATTACAAGTATCCTTTGTGAAAGGCAGCGGGTAGCCCCGATAGCTCGCCTATCGGGGCGGCGAAGCCGCGGGAGGGTTCCGCGCGACGCCAATCCCTCCCGTGCCTGTGGCACCTCGATAGACAAGCCATCGAGGCCACCCGCGGCAGTTTGAAGCCTTTCATAGCAAATCTCCCACTCGATCATTCACACGCAACCCGGCGGCGCGCGATATGGGCGAGGGTGACGAGGGCGGCGACGGTCAACAGAGCCAGCGTGGATGGCTCGGGAGCGACGGTTGAGGAAAATTGGATGTCATCGAGGGTGTTAAAGCCCGCGCTCTCGAATGTGAGAACGACGTTTTGTTGACCAGAAAACGCTCGAATGTCTCCGATATAGGTATCTATCGGCCCGTGGAGGCTGTTGACCGTTGGCCCGACCGAGTAGACCGATGTTGGAATCACGGTTCCGTTCAGCGACACCGTCGGAGCGCCGTCATCCCCGATAAAGAGTATGGAATTCGCGTCAGCGGGAATATCGCCGGTTTGCGAAATCCAAGAGGTCTCAGGGACGCCAAAGGGGTCGTGACCGCTCTGAAGCAACACCGAATAGGAACCTGAAAGCGGGTACATGATTCGCGGGCCGCCGTATGGAGTGAGGCCGTCCTGAATGGAAACGGCGGCGGCGTCGAGCGCTATGGTGTCGTAGTAGAACCCGTTGGAACTCGTGGTCCAACCCGGCACAATCACATGGTATGGGGGGCCAAGCACCACGGTTGACTCGAAATCAAGATTTTGAAACGGTTCTGCACATACATCCGTGACCTTGCCAAATGCAAGGATCGCGCCGCAAAGCACTGTGATCGTCATGCAAATTGATTCTGGCTTCCAGCATTTCATAGTGACGACCCTTTCACAATTCAGGGGACCGATATTTAGTATAACAGGACACAGATTGTCACGCCATAACCCAACGTGGGGGCTCCAGGCGTTTACGGATCACGGATCAAGGCAAATATCGGTGACAGCCACAATATACGAAGTGGAATATGGTGCATACGCACACGGACTCATTTCCATGCCGGCCCAAGCGGCCTCCAGGGTCGACCAGCCCTTCGCCCATCGGTCGAGATAGGCCGAGCCCTCGATTCCCGGAAGCGTAGGTTCCGCTGTCGATCCGACCCAGCAGATTGGCGTGTTGCTGTAGTTTGTTCCGCCAAACGCGTTTGCGGCGAAAAATTCCTCCGGGTTGCCCATCGAACTGCCGTAGATGCCATTAAAACTCTCCACCGACATCCCGATCCACCAGCCGGCGTTGCCGGTGAACGTGACCTGCCCGTTGACAGGCCAATCGTTCGCCAGTTCGCCGGAATGTACCCCCCATGATCCATAAGCGGTTGGATTAGCCGCCGTCGCGACACACGGCCCGTATCCGTTGCCGCCGATCCCGGTTGCGCCGGTGTTGTGGTCGACCACGCTTCCCGCTGGCAGGTCCGGGGTCATCGGCGGAGGGGCACCGCCAACCTGGGTTAGAAAGCTGTCGAAGTAAAGAGATGCATCGCCTATGTCCGCGTAGCTTTCGTTGGTTCCGGCAATTTGACCGTGGCACGTGTCATCCAATATCCACGTGTTACCGCCGACACCAGCCGCGCTACCGGAAATCGTAATGCCGTCGGATTGAAGCCCCCCGTTGGCGGCCGCCACGATCTCCTTATTGATATACGCCGTGGTACCTTGGTAGCTGCCGCAATCGAGCCAGGCAACCAAGGGCGCGCCGTATTCCGCCACACTGAACCGATCCGCGCCATTTTCGAAGGTGTTGGGGTCAAACGGTTTGGTGTTGTCGGTTCTCAGCATCTCAGAAATCATGAAGGAGACGCTGTTCGAGTCTGTATCGGTGTCTGGTGTGGTGCTGTTCGGGACAACCAGGGGAGCATCACTCCAACTTCGGCTCGGCAGTCCGCAAAGGCCGACAACGTAGCGAATTGTTTTGTCGGGATTGTTCTGCACCCATGCGGCCACCTGTGAAAGGAGCGATTCGCAGTCCTGTCCGGTGGCCGCCGAAGGGTCTTGGCCAGCGGCCGGTGTGCCGTTGTAGCCGGTGTCTTGCAGCCCCGTGATGCCAAGGTAGTTCGCATTTTCCATGCCCGGTCGGTACGCCTTATAGTATTCCTTTAGCGCGGTGCTGCTTGTTACGTTGTTCAAGTCACCGCCGGTCGAGTCGGCGTTGTAGAGAACGAGGACTTCCTTCGAGGGGTCAAAGGTGTAATTTGACCCGGGGGCACCGTCGGGGATGTAGTACGTATCTTCGATGGACGCCCCGGTGAGACGAATCTCTATCGTCTGCGGCGACTGGCCAGCCAGGGTTGCGGTCACTAGAATGCGACACGTAGGGCAAACGCTGACTTCGCTCTCCTGTGGCAGGAATGTGACAAGGCCCGTGCTGGGATCGACCGAGGCGATCGTCGAATCCTCGCTCATAAACGAGAAGGTCGCATTCGCCCAAGCGGGGTAGCATTGCGTCCAGACGGCGGTGGACAATTGAAACTGCGAGCACGTATAGCGGGGAACGAGCGTCGCATCCAGATAATGCGACTCTGACGCGTAATCCAACGTGACGGTTTGACTTGAGAGGAGCGCGGACGAGACGCCGAATGCAGGCGACGAAACGAGCGCCACATCGTTGCCGGTGCCGAACTCGCCGGTCTTTGCGTTGTAATGGTAGGTGATGTAATATCGCACGCCGCCCGCGTTGACCTCGGCCCCTTCGGGCAGACCGTTGAACGTGCCGATCACCGGGGTGCCGCTGTCGCTTTCGATGAGCACGCGGAGAATGCCGTAGTTGTCGGTGTCGGTACGGGAACTGGTGAGGTCCAGGGTCGCGTTGTTGAGACGCACGGCCCCTGTCACGACGAGCGTCCCCGGCCCGTAGGCGGGCAAGTCGACCCCATCGTCGGTCAAATCGACAGTGAAGGTAGAACTGGCGGTGAGAGAGGAGTTGAGTTGGTGGCCCCAGTTCTCGAGTACCTTGGTAAGGTTACCGAGGTTGACAACGCCATCGTAGTTGAAGTCGCCCTGGGCCCAGGTCTGATTGGTCTTGCCCCAATCCGGCAAGACCTTGCTAAGGTCGGCGAGGTTCACCGTACCGTCAAGGTTGGCATCGCCGTACAACGTACAAGCGACGGTTACCTTCTCCCCGAGGGTGTTGTCGGCCCAACCGAGCGCCGTTGAGGTGGCCGCGGCCGTTGTATCGCGGATTTGCCCAGACGAGAATGGAGTGAAGGGATTCGTGCCGTTATTGTAGCTTTGCGCCAGGATCGAGAGGATCTCGGAGGCGGGATCGGGATAGGGATTCTCGGGGTTGTTCGTGTAGTCGAACACTATACTGCCCTCTTGAATGTCGGCCCCGGCCGGGCCCGTGAGTACCGGCGGCTGGGCGGTGGGGCCGAGTTCGACTGTTCCGCCGCAGACCGTTGTCACACCTATGTAAGAATTGCTGCCCGTCAGCAGGAGTTCGCCGGGGCCCATTTTCGTTAGCGAATTGCCGCCGGAAATGTTGCCAGAGATCGTCAACGGGGCTTCGTTCGGGTCGACAGTGCTAACATCAATGGCAATAGGCCCGGCGAGGACGACGGGCGTGGAGATGGTGGTGTTGGTAACGCCGGGGTCGAGGGTGATGCCGTTGGTGAGCGTCAGGGCATTTCCTCCGATGAGCGAAAAGCCGCTGGAAGCGAATTCGATCGACTGGAACGCGGTTTCTGCTGGCAGATTGTCAATAGCGCTGCCGGTGCCCTCGAAACAAACGCTGCTGCCGGGGATCGGCAATATGCTGTCCTTCCAGTTCGCGGCCGTGGACCAATGAGTGTCGGTCCCGCCTTGCCAGACGAACGGCGACGAGACGGTGTACGTCGGTCCGGTGTATGTCGGTAATAATTCGCCCTGGGTGTTGAAGCCGGTGTTGTCGAGATGGGTGGTGCCGTCGGCGTCGGTTATCGTGCCGTTGTCGACCAGGTTCAGTTGCACCGTTCCGTTGCCGTAGACGTTGTCGACCGTGACGAGGTAGACCGGGTAGGCACCGTCAGAGCCACTGTAACCGGTGACATTGGCGATTTGGGCGGTAGTGCCGGAACAGACGAGAGAAAAGTCGCCGGTGTCGACGCCGGTAACATCTTTGCTAAACGCGACGACGAACTGAAGCTCGTCGGCGGTGGTTTGCTGAGCGCCGAGCGGGACGATGGCGGCGACCTGCGGCGGCAAGGCCGTCGGTTGTTGGCCCCAGTTCCCGAGTACCGTGCTCAGATCAGCGAGGTTGACAACGCCATCGTAGTTGAAGTCGCCCGTTCCCCAAGTTCCGTTCTGACCCCAATGGCCGTTTACTATCCCAAGGTCCGCGAGATTGACGTACCCGTCCAAGTTTGCGTCGCCGTATTCCGCGCGGGCGATCGTCACCTGCTGCGACGTGGCGTTGTCGGTCCAGCCGAGGCCGCTGACGGTGGTCGCGGTGGAACTGTAGATCTGGCCGGAGGAGAACGCAGGCGTGGCGGCGTAACTGGCCGTCAGATCGCTCAATACGTTCGACGCTGGGTCGGAACTGGGAGCAGCGGAATAGTCGAGGATGACCTTGCCGTCCTGGATGTCGGTATGCCCGAGGTTAAGGACCGGATTCCAGGCGTTGGCGCCAACGAGGTTGAGTTGGCCGGCGTAGACGGTGGTTGGGCCGGTGTAGTCGTTTGCACCGCTGAGCGTGACGGCATCGGTCGTGGCCTTCATCAGCGGGGCATCGGTGCCGTGCAGGGCGACGTCGATCGTGCCGTTAATGACCAAGTAACTGGTGGCGGTGATGCTGGCCGACGTTGTGCTGCTCGTGATCGACCCGTTGATGAGCCCGACGTCGCCGACGGTGACGTTATTGCCGTTCAGATCGAGCACGGCATTCTGGCCATTGACCAAGAGCCCGTTGCCGCAGAGCGCCGAGGCAGCGCCGTTTCCCACCTGGAGCGTTCCATCCTCGATATCTGTGCCGCCGGTGTAGGAGTTTACGCCGGAAAGGACCAGCGTGCCCGCGCCGGTTTTCGTCAGATAGTTAGGGCCGGAGATATTGCCGGCGATCGAAAGCGTCGTGTCGGTCACGTCAACGGTGATATGGTTCGCTAGAGCGACGTCCAGCAAAATTGTCGAGCCGGCAACGCCGGATTCCACGTCGATGCCTTCGCTATTTGTGTCGCCGGTCAACACGATGCTGCTTCCCGACAGCGTGAACCCACTGTCGGCGAAGTCGATTGACTGGAACTGCATGCCGGCGGGAAAGTCGTTGAAAGCGCCGCCGCTAGGCGGTGTGCCGGCGAATTGGAGTTCGTCGCCGGGCTGCGGGATGGCGTCGCCCACCCAATTCTCCGGCGTCATCCAATTGCTATCGGCAGTGCTGCCGCCGTTCCAGACGCACACCGAGAGCAACGACCGATCTTCAAGCGGCTCGAAAGCGAGCCTCCGCCGTCTCTGCGGCCGGACGCAACTCTTCCGCTTCTCGTGGCGGCGGAAACCGAGGCCGTTGAATACGTCTTCCCAACGATGAACAACCATCTTACCCATACTCATGTTATTGGCCGGGGCTGGAAGACAATCACGGGAAAGGATACCCACAACAAGTGTGGTGTGAGAGGTGCTGGAGTATAGATGGTTCAGTTGGGGAGCGTCAATCCCCTGCTTCAGGGAATTTCGGAAAATCCCCCTCTCCTTCGAGAAATGTCTGCTTCTTACGAAGTCCTAATATTGCCCAACATGAGTGGAAGAGAGCAGATTTCTCGCCGATTTATAGGGCGATGGTTCTGCACGCCCGATGTCTTCTGACGCCGTTAACGGCAGTGGATCGGCGATGCGTTGGACTGGCGACTGGTTCGGTTGGTTATGATCGCAGGAGGGGTCTACCTCCAAACGACCCTCATAATCGAATAGGCCAGGACGCGGACCTCGCCGCCAGCCTCCACGGGTTGTTCCGTGGGCGTTACATTCGTCGAGGCAGCCATCAGATCGGGCGCGGCCAAAGTCTCGATCCTGGACGGGGCCTGCTCTGGAACCGATTTCGGCAACCGAAAAACCCGCTGTTCGGCCGAGCAGTTCTGAATGATGAGCGTAACCGCTTTCGACTTACGGAACAGGGCTGCCTCCACCTCGAAATAACTCTCGGCCGGCGCACCGTCGCCCGGTATCCGGTGGGCCCCGGATTCGAGGAACCGCTGGTAGGTCGCTCCGCCGTTGGCCGCTTCATGGAACCAGCGGAGGGCGAGTACGTGGGGCATCGGCCGGTAGCGACCCTGTCCATCGGATTGGAAGGCTCCGCCCGCCGGGCCGTGCCGCAAGAAGTTCAGAGTAAAGAACAACGACATCGTGACCTCGCGGTGACGTAGCAGCGCAAACGTCATACGGGAAACGAGTTGGACGTGCATGGCCGGGGTCGGCTCATCCTTGCTTTGGTAGTCTGCCCCACGAGTATTCCATTCAGTGACCCAAATGTCCTTGTCCGGTAGTCGCTGCCGAACGTCCGCGATGACGCAGTCGGTGCCCTGATCGCAATGGGCCAGAAGGGCTCTGAACAATTTCATCGCCTCCTCCGGGCGATGCCAACCTTGGGCTGCCCCGCGCTCTCCCATGATCGTGTCCATGCGCGGATAGGGATGGATCGTCACGGCGTCAAACCAGCCCGCTGGTTTCAAGTCAACATCCCACTGCCTCAAGCGCCGTCCGGCGGGACGAACCGGATTGCCGCGAAGCCAGAAAGCGCTGGCCGCGCTCTGCACCGCCACGCGGGTGCCCGGCGGGAAATAGGGCCGCAGGGCATCGCAATACTGCTTCATAATCCGCATCGTGGTCGGCTCGTCCGGCCAGCGTTTCAGCACTTCCGGGTCGAAACCCATCGCGATCCAGAACTCGTTGCCCAACTCGACATAACGGGGCACGACCCCGGCGGCTTGCATCTGACGGAACCACTCGACCTGTTCGACAATGCTCGATGTCTCCAGGTTGGGAACCAGCACGACTTCGGCGCCGACTTCCCTGGCGAATTTCGTGTATTCCGCGATCTTGACCCCCTGTGGGAAGCCGGTGCGGATTTTGGGGGCGATCTCGGCCCAGAACCGCATGTACGGCGAGCTTCGCGGCGTAGACGGCATATCGAGGAGTCCCGTGCGCCAGTCGTAATAGTTGGATTGCGATCCCCCCGGAAATCGCACGAAGGCCAGGTCCATTGCCTTGAGGGCAGCCACCTTTCGTGGATTGTCGATGAGATGCTCGATCAGAGCTTCCGCCGATGCGCCTAGCAACCGCTGCGGCAACTGCCGCTCCGGGCCGGATTTTTCCAAAACGAGGGGCTTCATCGCCTCATCTGACGAGGCGGCGTTGCAACACGCGAAAAGGATGAACAGCAGCCAAGTGAAGAACAGACAGGCGCGCTTCATGGTTCGCTCCTTGCAACGGCCCAAGGTATGTTATCCGCCACTCAGACCCCTGACAACGCGCCCACCGGCTACGGGCTGCCACAAAGCTGGCCTCCAAGGGGTATCTTCTTGGGAATATCGAGAGCGCTTCTGGCGCGACGCGGGCCTGCACCATAGCTTGGCCGCCGATCATTCCACCCCGCCAACCACCACCAGCGCCAGGATGCCAGCTTTGAGCGGTTGAGGCGGTGCCGGCCAGGACTCACAACCTCCCCCAAGGGGTAGGGTGCCCGTGTCATCACGGTTGCTTGTTGCGGAGCAAAATCGTCCCTAAGATCGAGTGACTTCCCTCCCACTTCTTGCCGCGCCGCCCGCGCCCCTCCTGGTCCAGCCGCCGGCAAACTTCCCGGAGACTTAGGCCCGCCGCGGTCAAGAATTGGGCCCGGCGGATCGTTTCCCCTTCCTCCCGGTCTGGCAGCAGTTTTTTGTTGTCGTGCGGGTCCAGTCGCCAGCCGAAGGGCAGACGGTCAACGCGACCCCTGCGTTTGATCGCCGTTGGCTGACTCCGATCGCCCTTGACCTTCGCAGTGGGAATGCTGGCGGTGAGGCAAATGGATTCGAGTTCCGCCAACCGAGCTTGCAGAATGAGCAGGCCCGCGTAAGGTGACAGGTTGTAGGTATCGCTCCTCCGTATTTCTTCGGCCAATTCACCTTCCCGACCGGGCGGCGCCTTCAATGAATAGCTGCCGCGGTCGTCTTTGGAGACATCAAGAGTGCTGAGCATCGCTTTTCCTCGTGTTTCCCTCGGAAACGTATATGGTGTAGTACCCTCTACGAATCCTTCCAAAAACGCATTATACAGCCTCGCGATGCCCTGCTTACTCCCACAACCGTGTGCCTTTTGCGGGTTTTTCCAGTGGAAGTATAGCCGTGGGTAAGTCGGAAACATCATCCGGACTCACCGGCATCGCTTGAAGACTGCCGCTTGTAGATTGCCCATCTTGACCACGAAGTTCTTGCTTTTGACAGTGAATTTCCACCAAAAACACGGGGTAGCGTCGTGCGCGCGAAGGGAGGGGGTTGGGGTCGTATTCCGACGCCAAGATGAGTGGTGCCCCGGGCGTTGTCCTCGGTGCCGTCCGTCCCGGCTGAGGGCAGCGCGACCGCCGGCCGTTGGCGTCGATTCTGGCGCTGGAATCGGCACCGTGGTACAGGGGGCGACGAGCGCGGACGCCACGGACGACCTGGGAGCCGCCCAGGGCGACCTGATCGCCGGACATCGACCAGCGCGAGGATTCCGGGGGCGTTTTCGAGCGCGGACGACCTTCAACGACCTGGGAGCCGTCCAGGGTCGTTTGCACGCACTGGCGCGCTGTGAACTGAACTTCAACGCCGGCTTGTGGCCCATCTTTGCCTCCACGCTCCGTACCGGCCCGGCCATTGGCGAGGCATTGCTCCAGAATCGCTTCTGGCGCACTGCGACGTGGGCTAGCTGCCCTCTGTGCGCCGGGCGTGGTCTGGGTCGATGTCTTGGTCATGGTTGGGCCTCCCGCTCGGCTTCATGCCCCCTTTCGTCGCCCTAGTGCCTGGTGAGCATCGTCCGATTGGTGGCGTCGGCAGGACGATCATTGGCCAGTTGGCGGCGACCCGCGAGGCCGGGCATTAAAGAACCAAGAGGCATAGTCGGCTCCGCGGCAGCGAGCCGGCCGACACCAAGAGCCTTCGCGGGTGTCTTCGACACGACGACTGGACCGCAATTCGTCGAAGTCGAACGCTTTGACACTCCGCCAACACTCCATAAACACTCCACGAGCCGGCTACGTGGCCGACCCGTCGCCCTACGCCGAAAGGCAGAAAACGCCTTGTTTTCAAGGGGATTCGTCACTGTGGCCGTAGTGTGCAAAAGCGGGCAAAAGGGGGTGGAGTGGATTCTCAGTCCGAGAACAGGGGTTCGACTCCCCTAGGGGGTACTAGATACTTTTGTACAGTATCGCACGGAGGTAGTGGGCCAACAGTGCGTTGCTGAAAAACGAAGGGCGGCAAAGATTATCGACAGAGAATAGGGCAAACCCAGATGGCCCATGCAGAGCCAATGCTGCCTGGACAGTGAACGACTAGCCTTAATGTCACACATCTATATATTTTCACTTGAAATGGCTGCGTTTCTGTAGCGTGCTCCAATGGACGAGATGTCCACAGCGATTTGTTGTCGCCGAAAATCTCAAAAGTGAGTGGAGTTTCGGTCTTAAAGGCTCTTACGGTGTTAGGTTCCAGAATGTCTGCAATTGCCGCAACTCCACATAGATAGCGGAACCCCTTCGGGAGATGGTATGTAACGTGCGATTCGCCACAATCGCCGCCGAGTTGTTTAGGATGGACGGAGAGATAATGTCTAAGCTTACTGTCGCACAGTTGCCGTTCCTGATCCAAACCATTTAGCGTACATTCATCGGTCGGGGTCAGTTCGTCCAGACATATAACCCCGCCAGAGAACGACGACTCGCGTAAGACACGCGCAAATCTCCATGTGTAAATTGCGGCGTAGATGCCGCCAAAACACCCTATAAGCCCGAATACTATTGCAACTAATTCTCTCCACGAACAAGCATCCCAGAATGCCTTTAATGCGTCCATGAGGGCCTTCCCGAGTAGCGTGAGAAGTGCAATGATCGCTGTTGAAACGACAACCACTACGACTCCTATGATAATCTCTCTTACTGGCAACTTCTTCCGTAGACCCATTGAACACCCCATTGACCGAAGGAAGAAAGGGCGTACAATGGCAATAGGATCTTCGCCAGTGCCGCCCTGACGGCACGCAACCAGAACCGCCGGTTCCCGCCGGCGGTTTTCATTTTACCACGTCCGCAGATTCCCGCAATCGGTTTAGCACCGTGTCGCTAGCTCATCCAGCAACTCTACCAACGTCCACACGTGGTCCGTGAGTCCAGCAGCCATCGCTGGTGTTGTCGGGGTTCCCCGCTCGCCCTTGTTCTTCCCCTTGGAGAGCGTCATGTGCGGCCGGCAGAAATTGTAGTACAGGAAGTAGATCGCCAAGGCGTATTCGTGGTTCTCCCACTTCTTGCTGAAGGCGTTCGTCAGCCGGGTCATGCGGCGGATGCCCATGCGGATATTCAAGTTCTGCCGCTCTACATGCGACGTGCAAACCATCGCTTGATCCGGGTTCCCGCAAATCACGTTCCTGTGTATGCCTATTATCTCGGGTGGCGAGTAGCGGGCAGCACCATCGCGCGGCGTACCGTATATCTTCACAAGCTGGGCGTAGTCAACTTGGCTGCCGAACGCGCCCGGGATCGCTTTGTTGTATGACTGGTAGCCATCAGTGGTCAACTGGAACCGCCCGTCGGCCGTGACGCGGTATAGCTTGTCGGCGAACCATTCGGTATCAGTAGGGCTCCGTTTGCCCAGGTGCCAGCAGACCATCAGCTTGCTATCCCGTTCGATTGCCGTGTAGCAGTAGGCATCGCCGAAGTCAGCCGGGCCAGCCTTCCGTTGCCGGGTCTTTTCCTTCATGCCGACATAGCCCCAAATCTCGTCCACCTGGAGATTGGACACGGGCAGGTCCGTCATGTACTGGCCCCAATAACGACGGCTGAAGCTCTACGAGTTGTTGCCGCAGCGGCCCAACGATTTATGGCAAATGGACGTGACTTACCTGCATATTCCGGGCTTTGGCTGGTGGTATGCGGTGACGGCGATCGACTACTACTCCCGCTACTTGCTGGCCTGTCACCTGACGAACAGCTACAGTGCGGTCGAGGCGATCCATGCCTTGGGCTTGGCACGGCAAGAGGCGGAGCGATTGCACGGGCCGCTTACGAAGACGCCGTTTTTGGTGACCCACAACGGCTCGTCCTTCATTGCCAAACGTTTTTGGACGTACCTGCAAGGCCGGTATTCGCACGTGCGAATCCAGTACCGCACGCCGACGCAGTTGGGTCTGTTGGAGCGGTTTCACAAGACGCTGAAGCAGGAGGAGGTCTACTGGCGGCTATACGACAACCCGGGCCATGCCCGAGAGTGCCTGGAAGAATTTCGGCAGCGTTACAATCAGCGGCGGCCGCATTGGGCATTGGTGCCGGAGACCGGCGGCGATCCCTTCGTGCCAATCGAAGTGTATACGGGCGGGATGGCGATTCGCATTCCGAAGTGGCAAGGCTGGGCGAAAGGAGCGAAGGAGAAACTGGATCGGATGTTGAGCGGCGAGGCGGCCTGACACACAGGGCCCCAGCTCGGGCTCAACAACAGCAGGGCCGCCCTGCCTTACGTCTCCGCCCTCGCCGTTGCCTCCCAACGACGGGGCGAGGAGGCGAACGGCGAGGGCGACGACGACGGCAGGGCTACCGCAAGCTATTTTACGGCGTAACAAGACAAGATTTTACCGTGGGCAAGACCGCAGCCCCACGAATGCGGTCACCGAGGAAGACTCACGCAAAATCGACCTGACAATTTCCACTTGAACCCCGAGTTAAGACACGACCGCTTCGTAATGAACCACGTGCCACTCGATGAGTGGTCTGTACTGCAGCGACAGGGCAACCACGTTCACGTGCGAAACCGCGAGAACTCGCGAGAGATATTCGAGGAATTCAGATTCACTGGTCTGAGTAAGTTCTCATTCCTCGAAATGGATTTTGTGAGCGGGGCGCCACGAGAGGAGACATCCGCACGTGAATAAGCTGGCTGTCTTCGTGGAAGGGCTTACCGAAGTCTTGTTCATGGATAAGTTGATTGAAGAGATTGCCGGCGAGCACAACGTCTTGATAGAGCACCGGGCGATCCGCGGAGGGACAACAACCAAACTTACTACCCGTCTCATCAAGGCGGCGCGTCCTAATACCGGCCAAAAGTACTTCGTTCTCATTTATGATTGTGGCGCAGATAATTCGGTTAAGACTCGCATACGCTACGAACACCAAAATCTGACCAATCACGGTTACTCAAGAATCATTGGCCTCCACGACGTCGCGCCGACCTTCACACGCGACGAAATCCCGAAGCTAGAAGCGTCGTTGCCAAAGTACATCAAGACTTCACTAATCCCCGTGACCTTCATACTTGCCATCATGGAAATTGAGGGGTGGTTCCTGGCCGAGACCACCCACTACGGAAGAATCGACCCGGCCATAACCGTTGCCGCGATCAAGGAGACTCTGAAATTTGACCCCGAACATGACGATATGGAACAACGGTCCGCACCTGCAGACGACCTTGACAACTGCTACAAGATCGGTGGGAAGAGATACACGAAGAGGAAGGGGAGACTTCAGCGCACCGCCGATGCGCTCGACTACGCGCCAATCTACATCAAGTTCCCCGAGAAGTTCCGATATGTCGGAAAGATGATAGGCTGTATTGAGGCATTTCTCACCTAATCGAGGTTCTCAACGGCGGACGATGTTCCGATTTCTCCGATCCCCGTCCGAAGCGGCCCCACAATCCCTCGCTGATTCGAGATCGCCCGCTTTCACCGCAACCTGCACTGCAAGCTGCATTCTTCACTTATCCTAAGTCCTTGGCATGCAATTCCTTTAGAGCCTCTTCCAAGGTGACTTTTGATCCACTGCCCGCGACGCTGGCCCCGGCGCACTGTTGCCGATAGCCTCGGGCCAGACGCAGTCCGGAGCAACCCTGACTTATGCCGTCACGCCCTTTCGCTCGCTTTCATCGGCCTTTTCGCAGCCCGGACGCCTTTACCAGTGCCACGATCCTGCCCCGCACGCTCTGAGCCAAACCCGGCCACAACCTGACAATCAATGCCAACTCTGGCCCCGACGAAGCAGAATCGCCGGTCGAGACACCGGAAAATGGACCGTCTTGACTGGCCTCCCCCTTGATTCCCCGAGGAATCCGTTTTATGTTCGACTCCCCCCAAGGGATACGCCCCGGTGACGTTGCGCCATGGTTGGAACGGCACGGAGTCTGTGCCACATTTCGAGCGTATGCAACGAACTTAATCGTCAATCGCCATGCAACAGCACGAAATCGACCTGTGGCATATTCGTCGGGCCCTGGAACTGGCTCGCCGCGGGGAGGGACTCGTCGAGCCGAACCCGATGGTCGGCTGCGTCATCGCCCAGGGGGCCGAAATCATCGGCGAGGGCTGGCACCGGCGATTCGGCGAAGCCCACGCCGAAGTCGAAGCCCTGCAAATCGCCGGTGATCGAGCGGCCGGCGGCACGCTCTACGTCACCCTTGAACCCTGCTGCCACCACGGCAAAACGCCCCCCTGCACCGATGCCATCTTGGCCTCGGGCGTGCGGCGAGTGGTCGTCGCCATGCGCGATCCCTTCCCACAGGTCCAGGGCGGCGGCATTGCCGCGCTGCGGGCCGTCGGAATCGCCGTCGAGGTGGGATTGTTGCAGGCCGAGGCCGTGCGGCTGAACGCCCCCTATCTGAAACTCGTGGAGACCGGCCAACCGTGGATCATCGCCAAATGGGCGATGACGCTCGACGGCAAAATCGCCACCCACACCGGCGAGAGCCAGTGGATTTCGAATCCGCGATCGCGGGAGATTGTTCACGCCCTGCGCGGCCGAGTCGATGCGGTCGTGATCGGGCGCGGCACGGCCGAACGAGACGACCCGCTGTTGACGGCCCGCCCGGGGACTGTCCCAATTATCGCGGCAGCGAAAATGGGACTGTCCCCTTCTGCCGCGATGGCGCAGCGGATTGCCGCCCGCGTGATCCTCGATACGCAAGCGTCTTTGAGCAGCGAGAGCCAGTTGGTACGCACCGTGGGCCAGTCGCCGGTGCTGGTGGCCGTAGGAAACGAGGCTCCCGCGGCAAACTGCCATCGGCTTCGCGATGCCGGCTGCGAAGTGTTCGTCTGCGACGGCCAGACGCACGCCGCCAGGCTCGACGCTCTGCTGGCCGAGTTCGGCCGCCGCCGCTGGACCAACGTGCTGGTCGAAGGGGGCGGCCGCTTGCTGGGCAGCCTGCTGGATGCGCGGACGATCGACGAGGTCCACGTTTTCATCGCGGCGAAGCTCCTCGGCGGGGCATCGGCGGCAACGCCCATCGCCGGCTGCGGGATCGCGGAAATCTCCGCGGCCTTCTCGCTCGAATTGCCGCAGGTCCGGCAATTGGACGGCGACGTCTACATCACGGCCCGATCGGGGTCGGGCTCTTGGCGAAGTAATCGCGCGGGCCGCGAACCGTGTAGTACGGATACGTGATGGCCCCTGCCGGAGGTCCGGAGTCGACGGCCGGCTGCTCATTCACTGCTGGAGGCTTCTTGTGGCAGAATAGACCGGCCAGGAAGCAGTGGTGTTTCTTCGCCGCAGGATCGCATGGGTCGCAGGGCGCTTCACAAGCCGCGGAGGCCGGTTGAGCCGCCCCGCCACAGCCTGCCTGAGCCGCTCCGCAGCAGCCCGGCTGGGCCGCTCCGCAACTACAGCCGCCGGGGCAGGGGCATGCGCTGCAATCGCCACCCACGCACGAAGCGGGGAAGTGCTGATGGCAGGCACAGCCGCTCAGCCCGGCCAAAACAATCAGGGTCAGAACCGAGAACGTTGCACGTTTCATGTCTGGCAATTCCTTATTTCCTCTTGTCAGATGGGGCGGGAAAGATAGGATCGGGATGCGGGAGAATCCGTGTCCGCCTTCATCAGACATCGGCCTCAGAATCGTTAGAGTCCAGAAAATCGGCAGAACCGCTTCTTTCCGCAAGACGCACAAGAACGATTCGTTCGGACTGCATCGCCGCTAGAGTGTAGAATGGGTAATATGAAGTAAGTTTGCGGGCCGGAAATGGCAGACCGCTGGACGCACATGGTGATGATCGCCTCTCCGCTCGACGTCGCGAACGTCCTGGCCACGTTCGATCGCGCCGCGGAGGTCAACCGGCAAATGCCCGGCCGGCAAGGCAGCACGGTGGTGCTGACGCCGGAACTGGCCGATGAAGTGATGATCACCGGCGACGTACACGGGCATCGCGGCAACTTCGACCGCATCCGCCAGATCGCCGCCCTCGACCAGTACCCGCACCGTCATCTGGTGATTCAAGAAGTCTGCCACGGCGGATCGAGCTATCCCGGCGGCGGCTGCATGTCGCACACGATCCTCGAAGACGTCGCCGAGTTGGTCGTGAAGCATCCGCGGCAGGTGCATCTGATCCTCGGCAACCACGAGATGGCGGAGCTCTCCGATTTCCCGATCTGCAAGAACAACCAGTTGTTGAACATGTCGTTCCGAGTCGGATTGCGGCAGCGTTACGGTTCGGCGGCCGAAGAGGTTCGTCTGGCGTTGACTCGCTTCCTGTGGAGTTGTCCACTGGCCGTGCGGCTGCCGCAGGGGGTGTTGGTCACGCACAGCCTGCCCGACCGCGTCGATTCGCAGGGATTCGACCCGTCGGTGTTGCTCCGCGATCTTTGCCGCGGCGACGGCATCGATGGGACCGACGTCTTCCGGCTGGTCTGGGGCCGCGATTATCGTCGCCAGAACGCCCAGGCGTTTGCCGAACTGGTCGGGGCCAAGCTGCTCATCACCGGCCACGAGCCGTGCTTCCAAGGATTCGCGGTGCCGAACGACCTTCAGATCATTCTCGACTGCTGCGGCGACAACATGGCTTACGTAATTCTGCCGATCGAGGCGGAACCCGACCAGGCGATGGTTGTCGCACGAATCGAAATGCTGAGCGCGACGGGCGACCATACCGTTTAGGGGCCTGTTGAAAAGGTCCGGTCGGTTTGCTAGCGTTTCGGCGGATTGTTGCCCTCTGATGGGTTTTGACAAACAAAACCGGTGGCGCCATGCCGGGCGCTGGAACCAGGTGAAGCTGGCGGCAAGATGCTCGGAAACTCCGAATCGCAAGCCGTATTTCTTCGCCGCCTGTTGCCACTGGTCGACCACGTCGCGTTTCGGTCCCATGTTGACGGCGTTCCAGCGGTGCAGCTTTGAATTCCAGAGGAAGAAGTCATCGTGGTGCGATCCCATGCTGACGAAGTATTTTGCGCCTGCTTCCTTGTAAAGCCGCATCAACCGGTCAGGATCCCACTTCTCCGCCTTCCAAATCGGAATGATATCTTTGTAGCCGAACTGCGACGGATGGCCATAGTGCTGCAGATGATACTTGTAGTGCTTGCTGCCCTGCTCGTAGATTCCCCGGGCGTACCAGTCGCCGTCCATCGGCACCGCCTGCGGTCCCCAGTGGGCCCAAATGCCGAACTTGGCGTCGCGGAACCACGCGGGACACGCGTACTGCTTGAGCGATTCCAGCCTGGACCGAAAAAGTCCGGCCGCTACCGCAAGTTTCGGCTCCGCCGCGGGATTCACATCCTCCCCCTCTCTTGCGATTAGCCGCGTACAACTCGTCAACACCGCCGTCGCGCAAAGAATTGCCGTGATGGCGTTTCGCATTTTCTTCTCCTTGAATGAAGGCAACTGCAGGAAATCGAGGCTACGTGGATCCCGGGCGCCGATCTGGAGCACTTGGGCTCTCCCCGAAAGTAGCACAAGCCTCGCAGAATCGCGGCCTGCCGGGCGCAGTCCTTGCTCTGGCGGGAGCTTCAATGCGCGGTGCTTGACTCCGCGCTGCTGACAATATACATCTTCTCCGGGCCGGTCGCCACTCTTTCAACGTTTTGGCCGCGCGAATCTCGTGGCTTCTGTCTGCATGACACTGGTCGAGGTGCTGCTGTAGAGATAGGCCACCAACAACATGCGGAAGCAGACCTCGGGATCAATCGATGGCCGACCGTGACCAGCAGCATAAGACGCTGCAGTGAGCTGACGGACAAAGGAGAGTTGCAAGAGAGCATATACAATGCTGCGAACGATTCGAGCGGCAGGTATCGTGAAAGTGCCATCGCCGCCGCCGAAGTCCACAACTCCCGTGCAATCCGTCGTCGGCGCCAACTTCCTCAGTGTCTCTTCCGGCTTGAAGAAACGCTCCCGGACCTCCTCAGATGGCATACCGCTTTCGCGAGTCTTCATGCGGTCTCCCAAACACCAGGGCAGCAACCAATTCTTGCCGACACACCCTGTTCCGGCAAGGGTGTCGAATGTAGAATGCCCACATTCTCCAGATGCCACCATTGGAAAGGAAGTGCCTCCCATGGCCAACTCGCTGCGTTGGTTGCCGTTCGTCGCATTGGGAAGAGAGAAGCGATATTGAAGTTGGCGGAAATGACGGGGAGGAAGGGACGGGGGAGGCAGAGGTAGACGACGGCCTATAGTCGGGATGCTGGGACGATGAACAAAGCCTTTGTACGTGAACCTGACCAGACTGCCGACTATTGCCCTCGGTGTGGCTCCAAGGGGGAGCCGGTCGGCAGTGAAACGATCCAGTCGTACTTGCCGACGGGCAAGACGCCGACGGTTGCCGATCCCGCCAACTTCTGCCCTTCGCCAAAGTGCGAGGTGGTCTATTTCGATGCCTTCGAGCGAGTCATGCTGACCGGCGACCTCGACAAGCCGGTCTATCCGAAAGATGCCGATGCTCCCATCTGTGCCTGTTTCGGCCTGACACGAGAAGACATCGAGGCCGATGTTCGTGAAGGTGTCGTTACCCGAGTGAAGGCGATCATCGAGAAGGCCAAGTCGGCTGAAGCCCGCTGCACGCAGATGGCGGCCAATGGCCAGTCGTGCATTGCCGCGGTGCAGAAGTGTTACTTCCAGTGTCAGAAAGCCAAATCGTGACTCGTCTCTTGATGTTTGTCGGGATGACGGTTGGCGGGTATATTGGCTGGTGGGCTGGCGGTGCAATCGGTTTTGGATTGATGGGGACGCTCATGGTCAGCACGATTGGCAGCCTGATCGGAGTCTACGTGGCGTGGAAGGTGCTGGCGAATTATTCGGATTGAGAAGACACTATGTCCAACCAAATCATGGCCATTGCACCCTACTGGCTTGAAGAGATCGGTACCTGGGTATTTGACGATCAAGCGACAGGACTGCATCAGGAGCCGTTCGTCAGCGGTGTACCCGAGATGATTGACTTTTTGGTGAAGGACATCCCCGACGCACGCAACGGCTTCCGGCTACTGTTTTAGGCGGCGCCGTTTCCCGGCTATCAGAAGCGACTGACGTGGAAGCGGGAAGAAATGGGTGGCAATTGGTATGCCAGCGACGATCCGCTGATGGAAGGCTGGCTCTGCCCTGCGTTGTTCCGCTACTTCGATCAGGCACCAGCGGAACTGTATGTGAAGGCCGAGGCGAAGGGCGGGTGAGCTAATCGCATCGCCGAGAGGGAGACGGTGCCTTGGCACGCTCCAATGTGGCAAGACCTACTCCGTCTCTCGCCTGGGTCTTAAACCCTTTGGGCCGCAGGGCAGGGTTCTTGCCAAAGATGTTGATGCACAGCGTGAGTCGCCTTTTTTTCAGGGAATCGATTCCGGCATGGATTGCCCCTTTGTCCGACCCTTCGATGGTGGCCCTGTTCAACTCTATGGGCTCCTTGCCCTCAGCAAGGAAGTTGGCGGTGTGAAGAAGTTCAAGGATCTGCTGGATGCGATGTCAGCCACCGGCACAGACGCAATCCCGGTTTGACCTGCCTGCCATTCCGCGAAGTCATCCGAGCCCTGGTAGTGACGCCAGGGTTTCTTCTTCTGTGTGGAAGAGATCCTTGTTTCACAGCATAGAAAAGCCCTACCCATCCAAGGATGAGCAGGGCATTTTTCAGGCAGCATCCTTCCGCCCGATCCAATGAAGATACCAGAAATCGGTGGAAGGTCAATCATCCATTCGCCTGGCCATCTCAATACGGCTCCCGCGAATCGACCTCCAATACATCTTGCTGCAACCACATCAGCCGGAAATCCACACCATCCCGCCGCCACCGCTCACGATGGATTGAATGGATGGTTTCCAGTGTGGCTTTGCTCCAATGGACCAGGCAAATCGTCCCGCTCACCTCGTACACCTTTCCATGCCAGCCGCCGATAGGCATGTCGGGGCGATTAGGGGCAGTAACGCCCTTCTTTACTCGCACCTCCGAGCCTGCGGCGAGTTTTGGCAAAGGTTGTTTCGTTGTTGGCACGGCATTGGCCTCAGTATTGCCGGTATCTTCCGGCCAAGTGAGTGCGTTGGAAAGTCCTGCACGGAGTCGCCATTACCGTTTCCAGGCTTCCGAGCCCATCGGCCAGAAATGCCTGCTGGCTTCCTGCTGGGGGAAGTTCACCTTCGGCGACCCAGAGCAACTCATGATGAGTTTAGGCGAAAAGCACCAGAGCCACAATCAGGAAAAACCCGGTGCAACTATCGGAGAAAAGCGATTGTCTCGGTTCGCTATTACCGTTGCCGTACCGGTGCTCGTCTTGCGTAATCTGCCCCGAAGTCGCTATTTCAGCTCGTACTGCACCGTGAAATCACTTCTTCCAACCCTCAGCGTGTCGCCCGGCATCAACGCTGCCTTCGTGATACGGTGGTGGTTGACAAATGTGCTGGGGCCACCAGCTATGTCGGCAACACTTAGCTTGCCGTCGTCCTGCTCGATGATGCACTGAAACTCTCCCGTGTCAGCGTCATCCAGACAGACATCAGCAGTGTCGCTCCGACCGATGATCGCAGGCAAAGCGTTCAACAGGATCTCTATGTCGGCACTGATGAGTTGGACTTTCATGGTGGCCCTCCGATACTCGGCAATCCGAAACGCTTCGGCGAAAGTAGAGGACTTGCACCTCCAAGTTGGGCGAGTGATGCGTGACCGGAAAGCCCAAGACATCCCGATAGAAGGCGATCGACTTGTCCATGTCGCTGACGAAGACGATGACGTAGCCGAGCGTGTTCATTGGTCTTCCCTTCGATCAACAGGTGGCGTTGGGCGGCAACATCCGACCAGAAGGGCGTCAATTGAAAAACACCCCGCGCCGACAATCAGGAGAAATATCCCGCCGAGGAACATGGCGAAGTCGGTGCGCGCTTCGTGCATCATACTCCAGAAGCCGTAGGAACCGGCTTTGAGAAGGTTGAACATCCAGTAGCCGTGTCCCAAAAGGATCGGGATCTTTGTGGAGAGAATGGCGACCGAGATGTTCACGATCATCGGAATCGCCGCCAATCGTGTCAGCAGACCGAGAACCAGGAGTGCCCCACAAACGATCTCGAACACGCCGACGAAGGGCGCCATGACTTCGGGGTGGGGAATGCCGATCTTGACGAATCGCCCCACACCCAGATCGTCAGCCAACACGAACTTCTGAATGCCTTCGGATAGGAACGTGCCACCGACGATCAGGCGAATCAGGACGGTGGAACATGGAGCGTGGGTGGCGAGGGTGTTCTTGAAAATGCCCATAGGTCGCCTCCGAATTGAGCGGCAAGGGACGGTCCTCGAGTGCCCTATATTATGGCATCATGGTCAAGAGGGAGAATACCCACCGCCGTTTCACCTAGCTGTGCACGTACTTCTCTTCTTTATTCAACAATCCGATAATAGGGACTCAAAGCCGCATTTAGCACCTCTCTCTCGCTACGGTTGGGGTTCCAGAGCATTTCGCCGACAAGCGCTACGCTGAGTTGGACTTGTTCTTCAAACATCCCATCATCAACCAAGCCGACCACGATCATCGGGGCGGATGTTGTCTTGCGAAGCTCACGATAGAATCGCATCGCCACGGAATAATTCTCGATCCACTTCGCGTTGACGTAATCCCAGCGGGGTTGCCGTTCCCTTAACCGATTGGCGATGAACTCGTGCGTGCGCTCACCGAGAAGGAACGATCCGTGCGGTTCCGATTCGGTCGGCCAGCGCAGTTGGATCCAACCTTTGGAACACATTGCAAATTCGCTGCCGGGGCGAAACGTCGCCAGTTTCTTGGAGTACTCGATTGCCGCATCTCGAACCTTCGTGTCCCTGGCGGCGTCGACGGCGGAGGCCGGAGCTTCGGGATCGTAGGAGTATGGCATTCCGCCCGCGTCTTCCCAGACGATGACGACGCGGGGGTCAAGACTCTTCAAGTCCCCGAAGTGCTCCCGGATGGAACTCGCATGGAGCCCCCATTCCAGCCGAAGGGCGGGATGCTTTTCCAAAATTGCGCGGGCCATGTCGTTCACCCACTCGCAAGCCAAGGCGGCAATCGATTTGTTGCCGATCATCGTGTTGCCTTGCTCGGTGAAATTCTGAAAGTAGATGCCGTCCATCTCCAGATGCTCATAGTGATCCTCGTAATTCTCCAGAACTTCGCCTTTGATCAACTTCAAGTGCTGCGGATTCGTCGGATCGAGCTTGGCCAAGGCATATCCCCAAGAGTAGCCGAGGATCACCTTGATCCCACGGGAATGCGCGTACGCGATGAACTGTCGGCAATTGACCGGCGGAACGTCGTTCCAGACCGTCACGCGGTTCATCTTCAAGCGGGCCATGTTGTCGAGGAATCGTCGGTAATCGTAGATGACGTAACCCCACGTCCAGATCCCTCGGTTCTCAATGACGGGCGCATCGGTAACGCTAAAGTCGCGCAGCCCGTCAAAGTTCGCCCGCTGTTCACCGGGCCGTAAATCCTGCGTGAACAGCACCGCCAACTTCTTGTTAAACTCCTCCACGCCGTACAGGACGCCGGAGGGATCGGTTCCTGCAACCACGATCAATCGGGCATTGCTCTGCCACGGAGACTTCAAGCAGGCTATGGTATAGCCCTGGGCGCGCGTCGGCAACTTTAGCAGGCCCTTGTGGCCGAGTTCGGCAATCTTGGGATTCGTCCTCGGCGTTCCCAGCAGGATCAAATTGCGTTTGGGATCTGGCGTTCGGCTAATCGGGAGGATCTCCAGGACGTAGGGCAGGTTACGCTGCACCATGCGTTGCAGTTCATTGACCGCAAACTGCTCGACGCCTTCGTAAGAGCCATACAGCAAAGTCCACCTAACGCCTGGATAGCGAAGCTGCACGCCTCCCAAATCTTGAAGTGATGCCTTGGCACTTTCGGTTGTCGCCCCTCCCTGCTGTTCATCGGCAAAACCGGAAACCGAGCCGCTTGCAAGAAACACGAGGCAAATCACGGGGAACAATGTTAGCCTTCTCGACATTTTGCACTCCTGGTCTATCGTTAAGAAACTGGCGGATCGGATGATCATCTGCATGTGACCCTGGTGACAGCCGCGAATGGCTGATCACCGCCAGATATTCTGCCGGCGATCGAGCTGGATCGGAACGATCGTTAGATGGTATACTCGTGGATTGGTCCAGTCGCCGGCGGTCACGGCAAACAATCGCCTTCCATCACGGCTAGTGAATTTCGGGCAAATCTGCGGCGAATAATAGCCCTGTGGGCGATACTCCTTCGAGCCGATCTTCGTCCAAAGGCCCCAAGGCTTGGGCGATTGGTAGAGATCCCAGATCGTTCTCACCGAGGCGCCTTTCAGCTTCCCGCTACCCGCCGGATAGTACCAGCCGATTAACAGATATCGGTTCAACGCCGGAATGAAAACTGCGCCGGTCATGCCGAGTTTCCCCGGCGCATCGAGCACCAATTTCGCTCGATGGCGGTCGGCGTTCCAAGCGGCATCGTCCATGCCGTCGCCGCCTCGGAAGAACTCCCAATCGGAGCCGCTCAGCTTGGCGATCTTTGAACGGGCCACTCGCCCGAGAGTCAGATTGTCGCCGTTGTCCCAGAATCCGTTGTTCGAGAGAGCGTAAACGTAGCGATCCGCATTATCCACCGTCGCTTCGCCATCTCGTCCGTACTCGATAAAGTACGGGGCGGCGAAGCGCCGGCCGGGGAACGTGGGATGTTCGTAGTTCTCCTTGACCAGTCGGGTCCACGTCTTTCCACCATCGGCCGACTTAAGGATGCTGGCGTTCTCCGCGGTTTGCCGCATCTTCGCATCGCCGCTGGTCTCGCCGTACTTGTGCCGCGCTACCACCCAATAGAGTACGCCATCCACCGCATAACAGCCGCTCGATTTCCACGAACAACCATCCCGGCCGAGTTGCGCCGATTTGCCGTAATCGGCCATCATATTGACCGATGTCCCGTGCAGCCTCCGCACGTTGTCGCCTTCCAGACGGTTGAACGCGATGTTGGCGTTCCCCATCCGGCGGAATCCGAATGTGTCGTCAGAAGGCGAATAGAGATTGCCGTCTTTGGTCCAAGCAGTCACCCAAGTATCTCCATGACTCTCCTCGACGGTGATCGGCTTATCAACGCGGACCGATCCGATCGGCGAGGTGTCATCCCCCGCAGCCGCAAGGCCCGCGCCAAGCGACACGAACGCCCATGGGCCGAAGAGCAGCGTCAAACGGTGTAAAGTAAACCGGAAGAAATGAATTGTCACTGGTGATCTCCAACAAGGCCGGATGAGAAGGCCGAACATGTCCAATTATCGAGTCTGTAGCATCATTACTGGGCGTTGTTGTTGACACGCTGAAGGTTTTGCCGTATTTTCCCGGCCCGAATCGCACCACGGAGGGTGGCCATGTCGGGACCAGGAGAATTTCGCCGGGCTGGTTATTCGTTCGCTTCTCCAGGTCACATCTACGCGGGTAATCCGATCGCCGGGCGAAAGGCCCAAGCACCCGTCAGCGTACACCGGCTCAAGCGGCAGGACAAGTAACCACGAAAGGAGCCATCTGGCGCAACGGCGCACCCGATGATCGCCTTCGCGTTGGGAAGCAGGAGACTTTCCCCCCGAAATAGGATTCAGTAATGCCCTAATGCCCCGCTGCCCCTGGCAACGGAGACACCACGACGACCTCGTGAAACGCAGAGACGCTCGCCGCCGCGTTCATCTTGTATTGGGCTACAACCGTCAGTCACCCCAAGGCACCCGTGAACATGTACGGGCATCAGTGCGTCAGCCTACTGGCCTACGCCTGGCGAAGGCGTCGCGTTTAGTCCGCCGGGCTCAGCACGACGGCATTGATCCACTTCGGCATGTCGGCCGTCCCGGCTTGCGTGAGACAGGCCACTACCCGCGGCCCGACGGATTTTGGCGGCCAGCCGGGTATTCGGCAAAAGCAGTAAGCGGAAAGGAGAAGAGGCTCACACTCAGCAAGTGCTTCCCCGCAGCCACTTCTGCCGATCGGCAAGAATCGAGTTGGTGCGAAGAGACGGGTTTGGCGAAGAGCCGGTGCGGCATCGTTACTTCTCGGCCGGAAAGGAACTGCGCGGCGACGACCTCCCGATGCAATCTGCTGCCGTCCACGACAAGGAGATCCGCAACCTTGAGATGCAAGTGGTTCGCCAGGATGGCCAGCAGTTTACGCTCTTCGGCGGTGCCATACCGTTGCACGATGAGCGCGCCCGCGTGCGGGGATGCGTTGCGGCTTTTGTCGACATCACAGCGCGGAAGAAGGCCGAGGAATCGTTGCGCAAGCTCTCGCAGGCGATCGAGCAGAGCCCCGTCAACGTGGTGATTACCGATCTCGACGGCAATATCGAATACGTGAACCGGAGGTTCTGCCAACTAACCGGCTATACGGCGGCGGAAGCGTTGGGGAAGAACCCCCGCATCCTCAAGTCGGGGCACACCTCCGATGAAGAGTATCGCTCTCTGTGGCAGACGATCAAGGCCGGCGGCGAATGGTCTGGGGAATTCCTGAACAAAGCGAAGGACGGATCGCTGTTTTGGGAGCGGGCGCTGATTACTTCCATAAGAGATGAGGCCGGCCGCATCACGCACTTCTTTGCGGTGAAGGAAGACGTCACCAAGAGCAAGGAGGTCGAAGAGAAGTTGCAGCAAATGCGTCAGCAATTGACTCATGTCGCCCGACTGTCGACCCTCGGCGAAATGGCGGCGGAACTGGCCCACGAACTGAATCACCCGCTCTACGCCATTCTCAACTATGCGAAAGCCTGCCGAAACGTGCTTGCCGAAGAAGGTCCGCCCAATCTTGAGAGCTTGCGCGAATGGAACGGGGAAATTGCCGAAATCGCTCTGACGGCGGGCGAAGCCGTCAAACGGTTGCGGACGTTTGCGCGACGTGCCGATTCGCCGCGCAGCGCCTGCCGCATCGAAGAGATTGTCGGCGAAGCCTTGCGGCTTGTCGCCGTGGAAACGCGCACGGCCCGAGTGACCATGGAGACTCGGTTCTCCGCTGATCTGCCGACGGTTCACGTGGACCGGGTTCAAATTCAGCAGATTCTCGTCAATCTCCTTACCAATGCGGTCGAGGCCGTGCAGGCTTCACCCGAGAAGATGAGGCGGATTACCATCGAAACGTCGTTGTGCGGCGAAGCAGTCGAAGTGGCAGTGGCCGATTGCGGAGTCGGCTTGCCGCCCGGCAGTGAATCGAGGATCTTCGAGCCCTATATAACCACCAAGCCGGACGGCATGGGAATGGGACTTAGCATCTGCCGTACGATTGTCGAGGCCCACGGCGGACGGTTGTGGGCCGGATCGAACCCCGACGGAGGCGCCACCTTCCATTTCACTCTTCCCCTTGAAAGCGGAGGCCGTCCCGATGGCGTTTGAGCCGGTGGTTTTCGTCGTGGACGATGACGAGCACGCGCGAAAGTCGGTTTGCGCACTGGTTTGTTCGCTCGGGCTCCGTGCCGAAGCGTTCTCCTCGGCCGAAGAGTTCCTTGCCCGCCACACCCGTGGGTGCCCCGGCTGCCTGGTCACCGACATCCGCATGACCGGTATGAGCGGCCTGGACTTGCAGGACCGGCTGGCGGAAGAGAACATCCACTTGCCGGTGATTGTCCTGACTGCATACCCGCGGACACGTTCAACTGTCCGCGCCCTGAAAGCCGGCGCAACGACTCTCCTGGAGAAGCCCTACGATGAAGAGGAGCTTTGGGATGCCATCCGCAAGGCTCTCGCCCAAGAGAATGCCGGCCGCGCCGAGCGCAGTGCCGCTGCGCAATCCAGAAGCGTGCCGCCACCCTCACGCCGGCCGAGCGGAGCGTGATGGACCTCATTATCCAAGGCAAGCCCAACAAACTCATCGCCAAACAGTTGGACCTGAACGTCCGCACCATTGAGAACCGAAGACACGAAGTCTTTGCCAAGATGGGAGTCGAGTCGGTCGCCGACCTCGTCCGGCTAGCGATCGAAGGCAAGTTTGCCACTTAGCTGACGTCTCTCTCCCTCGTCCGCCGCGCGATTGCGGCAACCCGCAAATTCTTGCGTGGATTGCTTGCGCGGGTAGGCGGGCGACATCCGCTCGTTTTCCCATGTTGCTGTCCACGGCCTCGAAGGCTTTTCGGCAAGCCCTGCCGATGGCTGGAAGGGTGGGAACGGGCCCTCGGCGCCGCGCCCACGCCGGCGTCGAAAGCGGGATTCTACGCCGGAACCGAGGGGACGCCGCCCGGAGAAACGCTGTTTCCATTCCTCTTGCCGCGAAGCCGTTCCGTCTTGCGGGCACCCGCAAAAACATGCGCCTAATGCTGCTTTACAGGGTGCCAACGCCCTCTATGATGCAGATAGACGCGCCAGGATAGGAGATGGACCATGAACATGGCGAAATCCAAGGGCACACTGTTCGTCATCGATGACGATCCCAAATCACGCAAGGCTGTGGCGGCGCTGGCAACGTCCATGAAGATAAACTGCGTGACATTCGCTTCCGCCGAACGATTTCTGGATTACTATGATCCTTCGTTGACGGGTTGTGCGCTGGTCGATTAACCGTGCCATCGCGAACCCTCGGCCAATCCCAAAATGATGTTCGCGGTCAGTTGTTGGATGTGCCGGAGAGTATGCTCATTGGAGAAGTTGATCACCAGGACCCGTGGTCGCATGATCCGCAAACGGTGGTGGTTTTGCGCAAGCCAGGGATCAGAATTGGCATAGCTGACGCGATTGGGCCAGACGGTCAGATCGTCGGCATCCGCCGCCCGCCGCTGCCCGCCCTCCGTACCCTTGCGAGGAAGCTGGCTATCGGTTTGCGATGCTCGCCCTGCGTATGCTTGATCCGCGGCACTTAACCGTTCTTTCGGAACGCGGATCAGTGTTCCGTCCTTGCGTTTCAAGCAAACCACGCCATCCCTCAACTCGACGAATTCAGCCTCCACGCGATGGTTCCCGGTGGAGTCCGTCCAGACGCGCAGGGAGTGTTCTTTATCCGTTGAGGCTGCCGTCAGTGATGAGACAACAGCCAGCGAAATGCCGATGCTCATTAAAAATCTCATGAATTTCATCACTCGGACGCCTCGATTTGCGTTGTGGTTGTTGCCGGGAAGCGTCGGCAAGGAACTGACAACGGATGACCGCTCAGTCAATTGTAACTTCCCGACAGGTGTTTCATACCCGTTGTCGTTACAGCTTTTTCCCAACTGCCTTCGTTGCTTGGTGGCGTCAAACACCGCTTTCAAGGCTTCCTGAAGGTCCATTGTTCGCTCCCATCATTCACGCGGTCTTGTGCGACACAGAGCGAAGAACGCTCGGGCGAATTCTATCCGACAAGAGCCCCCCCACTAGAGTTGATCGCGACCTCCCGCCCATCCCCTCAATTCAATGACGGCGGCCACCATCGTCCGACCGGGCGCTTTCGGGGAGGGCACAATGCGTTACACCAGCATTACACCGCTCTTCCTTTCTGTCCCTTGATCTCGCTCTCTCCCGCACGCGATGGCCTTCGAGCGGCAAACGACGTCCAAGTCGATTCTGCCGACGGGAAGTCGGGCATCAAAATGCTCCGTGAAACCAGATTGTCAGCGAGAGAATCAGCCGTCCAACTGGAATTTCACAGAGCAATTGGCTAACGTGGAGAAGTTGCCGTTTGGAGTGCGTCCTAGCGGCAGCCAAACGGGAAATGCACCCTGAGACTGGAAGCATTGAATTCGCAACCATGAAGTACCATCTCACTCTGATGTTGGTGTTAGCTACTGTTTCTATGGTGCGGGCCGAGGATTGGCCGCAATGGCGTGGGCCGCACTTCAACGGATCGAGCGACGAGAAGAACCTGCCCTCCGATTGGAGCCAGACCGAAAACATCGCCTGGACGGCGGATCTGCCGGGTTCTGCCGCGGCCACGCCCATCGTTTGGGCGAATCATCTCTTCCTGTCGGGCGTCGATACAGCCAAGGATGTGACGCAAGCCATGGCGTTTGATCGCACTAGCGGTAAGTTGCTCTGGAGCCACGATACTTCAAAGGGGATCCGAAAGGAACATCGAAGCAACTTTGCCTCGGCTTCGCCTGTCACCGACGGAAAGGTCGTCATCTTCTTCTACGGCAACGGCGATCTTGTGGCATTCGATTTTGACAGCCACCGTCTCTGGTCGCGCAATCTTCAAAAGGATTACGGGCCCTTCTCGTTCTTCTACTGGACCATGGGTTGCAGCCCCTTGCTCTACGACGGCAAGTTGTATGTTTCGGTGCTGCAGCACAATCCGCCCGAGGAGGATCAGGGTTCGCAGAAGACCAAATCGATCTCGTATCTCTTGGCGGTCAATCCGCAGACCGGCAAGACGCTGTGGCGGCATTTTCGGCTGTCGGAAGCCGTGGGCGAGACTCAGGAGGGCTATGCGACGCCGATCCCATCGGAGCACAACGGTCGAAAGCAGTTGTTGATCTCCGGAGGAGATGCCATTTCAGGCCATGATCCGGCCACTGGCACGGAACTCTGGCGTTGGGGCAATTGGAATCCGAAGCGCATCAGCATGTGGCCAGAAGTCGCGTCTCCCGTTGTCTTCGAGGGCCTTGCTCTGGTTTGCGTTCCGAAGGGACAGCCGATTTGTGCGATCAAGGTCGACGGCGAGGGCATTCGCAATGATGATGCCATTGCGTGGACGACCCGCGAACAAAGGAAGGTAACAAGCGAAGTGCCCACTCCGGCTGTCTATGATGGCGATTTCTTCGTGCTGAGCGACTCGCGCAGATCCTTGTCACGGGTAGCGGCAAAGACAGGCAAGGTAAAGTGGACTACGCTCATGAAGGGGTCGCATGAGGCCTCACCACTGGCGGCTGACGGCAAGATTTATACAATCAATTTCGACGGACTGGTCACGATCCTGAGCGCATCCGATGGCAAAGTGATCCGCACGATTCCCATGGACGAGCAGGTCGAAGGCGATCCAGTGCGGGCCTCGATCATCGCCTCGCACGGGCAACTGTTCATCCGCACGACAGGCAAGCTCTATTGTGTGGGGAGGGCGACGGATCGGTAGAGTGGAGTGGTAGCGGGATTCGGCAGAGCGGACTGGTCGAAAGCGATGGGGCTTTGCAGCACTATAATGGGACAATTGGCAAAAACACCACCCCCCGGGAGCCGTCGCCATGCCCGAGAACCCTCTGGCCGCCTGCCGCGAATTTCTCAAGGACACGATCCGGCAGAAGATCGACTTTTCGCAGACTAATCAGCACCGGGGCGTCCCACCGCCGCCCTTGGAAAAACCGTATCCACCCGACGCCCTGCGGATCAAACTACTTCCAGTTGGCCAATGGCAGGGCATCGAACTGATCGGTTTGATGTCAGCCATCGAAGAACGCCAGAGTCGCCGCCGATTCAGCCCAGCGCCGCTCACGCTGGACGAGCTATCGATGCTGCTGTGGGCCTCGCAGGGGATTCGCGGGCAAATTGATGACAGAACACTTCGCACCGTTCCATCCGCTGGGAACCGGCATGCCTTGGAAACTTATCTGGCGGTGCAGCGTGTCAACGGTCTGGAGCCCGGTTTCTATCGCTATCTTCCTTTGGAGCACCATCTGTTGCATCTATTCCATGACGATCAGGTGCCTCAGAAGTTGACGGAAGCCACCTTGGGGCAAGCTTTCGTCGGCCGGGCAGCGGTAGTCTTCATCTGGACGACCATCCCTTACCGCATGGAGTGGCGCTACGGTCTAGCCGCCCACAAAGTGATCGCTCTGGACGCCGGGCACGTCTGCCAGAACTTGTACCTAGCCTGTGCAGCTATCGGGGCGGGAACGTGCGCTATCGCCGCATATCATCAGCAACTCATGGATCGGCTGGTGCGGGTGGACGGCGAGGAGGAGTTCGTTATTTATCTTGCCCCGGTGGGTAAGATCCAGTTCGATTGACCCACACTGTCCAGGTGGTCATTTAAGGCAATTGGCTTTGCCTACCATAGTTGGGCGCAACAATTGCAGTAGCGGGTGAAAAAGGGGTTACAATCCCACGGAAAGCAGAAAAGGAGTCCGATATGCAACTCATCACCGTGACAATCGACAAGCCCGAGGCGATCAACTTCATCCTAGGGCAGACGCACTTTATCAAGTCGGTCGAGGATCTGCACGAAGCCCTCGTGGGAGCCGTGCCGGGGATCAAGTTCGGCGTGGCGTTCTGCGAGGCGTCTGGCAAGTGCCTGATCCGCTGGTCGGGCACCGATCCGGCCATGATCGAACTTGCCCGGACGAATGCAAAGGCGATCGCCGCCGGTCACACCTTCATCATCTTCCTAGGCGAAGGGTTCTATCCGCTGAACGTGCTGAACACGATCAAGATGGTGCCCGAAGTGTGCCACATCTTCTGCGCCACCGCCAACCCGACCGAAGTCGTGCTGGCCGAAACGGAGAAAGGCCGCGGCATCCTGGGGGTCGTGGACGGATTCTCTCCCAAAGGCATCGAGGACGAGGGGGAAATCATGTGGCGGAAGGATCTGCTGAGGAAGATTGGGTATAAGGCGTAATGGCAAAGAACTTCCCCAGGACTGGTAAGAAAACTCGCCCGAAAACCGCCGTGAAAGGCAAGCGCTTTCTCTGCGCCAAGTGCCGCAAACGAAGCCCGAAACCCGTGAAGACGCCCGCCCCTTGGTACTGCCCAAACTGCCTCAAAGAAAACGATCCGCCAGGCAGCGAGAATTGACCGTCCATCAGCATTGTCTATTATCGGCTGGCAGGCTTTCTGTGAACGGCTACGTTCTGCGTTCTTCGGTTCCAGGGCGACGATTTCGCCCGCAACGACAAGGGAGTTAAACAATGAGACGGTTCATCACTGGCGTGGCGGTAGTAGCGTTGACATTCATCGCCACAAGGCAACTACGGGCGGACCCAGTGTACATCTGTGACTTCGACTCCAATAACGCTAACTGGGTGAGCGGCTACCACAACTACCCCACTTTTGACAGCTCAGAGGTGCCTGGGGATTACGTGGTAGGTTCTAATCCCCATTCATGGCAGAGCGTATTTCAGAATATGGGAGACCACACAACGGGGAGCGGCAACATGATGATCGTCGACGGGGATCTCGCGGGCACTACGACTGTCTGGCAGACTCAGCCCCCCGTCCCCGTAACACCTGGTCTCACCTATGCCATAAGCGCGTACGTGGCCAGCACCGACAGCGACGACGTAGGTAGCTGTCCATTCCCTGAAAACTGGCGCTGCCTGATTTTGGGAAATCGGCTATCAAGGTGGCATGGATGTTGAGCAACTCAGGAAAGATGTTCATGCGGGGCGGATCACACCCGATCGGCTGATCGATTTGATTGTGACCCTTCAGCGCCGGAACGAAGAGTTGGAGCGTCAACTGAAGGGCGGCTCGCCGCCGAAGATTTCGGAGCCGTTCTCGGTGGAGGCAGAAGAACGGCGGCAGGAGGCGCGAGGAAGGAAGCGGCGGAGGCGAAAGCAGCGGTCGGGCGGACGGATTAGCACGGCTGAGAAGATCGCTCAAGCCGTGCGAACCGAGAAAGTCTTCCCGGCTGGGGTGCGGAAGGCAGATTGCCGGCTGTCGCACACGCGGGTGGCATGGCGGCTGGAAGACGGCCAAGCGGTCCTGGTGGCCTATGACATTTATCGCGGCCCGAAGAACCAATACGGCAAGATTCCGGGCGTCTTCGGCCGCAGCGAGTTCGGGGCGGAGATCGTGCTGGCCATTGCCTACCAGGTGTACGTGGTCGGCCTTTCCTTCGACAAAGTATGCCTGCTGATGAACTTCTTCCAGCACTTGACGCTGCGGAAGTCGCAGGCCGACGCCCTGTTGAACCAGTTGGCGCGGCAATGGGAAGAGGAATTCGAGTTGCTGTGCTTGCTGCTGGCCAACTCGCTGGTAGTGCATACCGATGAGACGGGCTGGAGCATCAACAGCGTGTGGGCCTTTCTCTCGGAGAAGGTGCGGGTATTGTTCTTCGGCGTGCATAAGGATGCGGAGACACTACGGCAGATTCTCGACCCGGCGATATTCGCGGGACTGGTGATCAGCGACGATGCGGCGGTGTATGCGAACTTTACCCAATCACAGAAGTGCTGGGCGCATTTCTTGCGAAAGGCGATCAAGCTAACGCTGATGGAGCCTGCCAACGCCGAGTATCGCCAGTTTACCGACCGGCTGCTGGAGATTTACCGCGAAGCCTGTCGGGTGCAGCATGACCGGCGGCTGAGCGGGGAAGGACGAAAGGGGAAGGTCGCAGTGCTGGAGGATGAGGTTCTGGAGTTGTGCGCTCCGATGTGGGTAGCCGAACTGCCGCCCGGCGAAGGGCCAGAAGACGACTATCGGCTGCTGTGCAACGAACTGATGCGGGTGATGCTGGCGGAGCAGCTCTTCACGTTTGTCACGGCGGAGCCGGTGGAGAAGCCCAACGGGGAAGTGCTGATCGTGTCGGGAACGAACAACGAAGCCGAACGGACGCTACGCTCTCCGGCGCAGTGCGGGGCACGGGCCGCACCAACAAGACGGTGGCTGGCGCGCGGCGGCAAACGGTAATCGTCAGCGTGCTGGAATCGCTCCGCCAATATCTTTCCACCTTTACGCTATCGAGCGTCATCGAGGAAATCCGGCGTTGGTGCAAAACCGGCCGCAGTTGTTTCGCCCGCTGGGTGGAGAAGCTTGGGTTGATCGGTAACGGGCTTCCGAATGACGGCCGCCTCTCGTTGCTGGACCGCGTCATTCCGGTGCCGGACGGATGAGGGCACGAAAATGCCTTCCAGACCCCAACCCGAGAGTTAGTTATCAGATCGTCTTCACAAAGAATTTGGATTTTCTTGCGGGGGGGGGCATATTGCTTTTCCGCAGGGGACGGGTAAAATCGCATTCATGTCGTTTGACTTGGTTTCCCAGCGTTCGTTGGGAGTTGGACGGCTACGGCTTTCTTCATCGCGTGTCCACAACTGAGCATGATACTACAGTTCCCTTGCTGTGAACATCCCATCGTATAAGTAGATTAGCGACACGGCGCAATTCGTGGCCAACTACGTTGAAAATACCGAACTTCGCTTCCATTGCGGAAAAATCCGTGTGCTCACACCACCAATCCTTAAACGGGGTACACCCCCAATGAGGCATTCAAATGGTGTGCTGTACGGTTGCATATCTGGCAAGGCGTTCTGTAATGTCGCCTTCGCTCACGTGTAGCTCTTCCATCTGCTTCCGGTATTGCTCCGGCCACTGTTGTCGCATTCGATCAATGTCGTCTTGCGTTTTAGCGGCGGGGGGTTTCGTTGTCATTGTCTTTTCTCCCTTTCTGGTTCTTGTGATTGAGAATCTCACCGCATAGATTCTACGAAGCCGAAAGCAATTTGTAACCCAAAGGCAAAGGCCGGCTCGATGCACGGGGGATTGTCGTTCTTGCACCGGCAATGGTATGTTATGTGGAAGCATATAGGGCTCACAGGATTCCAGCGCATTTTGGAGAAAACCCGTGGGATTGGCGATCAACAAAGTGCATCAGGGCGATTGCGTTGAATTGCTCGACAAAGTGGCGCCCGGCAGCATCGATCTGGCGTTTGCCGACCCGCCGTTCAACATCGGATACCAATACGACGTCTACCATGACCGGCGGGACGGCGATGAATATGTCGAGTGGAATCGACGGTGGATGGCCGGGGTATATAAGGCGTTGAAGCCGGACGGTACGTTCTGGCTGGCCATCGGCGACGAGTACGCGGCCGAATTGAAAATAGAGGCGCAAAAACTGGGATTTACGTGCCGAAGCTGGGTAATCTGGTACTATACCTTCGGAGTGAACTGCACGCGGGCGTTTAGCCGCTCGCATACCCATCTGTTTCATTTTGTGAAAAATGCGAAGAACTTCACGTTCAACGTCAACGATGCGGAGGTGCGAGTTCGATCGGCGAGACAGTTGGTTTACGCCGACACGAGGGCAAACCCTAATGGACGATTGCCAGACAACACGTGGATTCTTCCTCCGAAGGACCGGATTCTGCGCCACGATTGGATCCTGCGTCCACAAGATCTGCCCGAGGGTTTTCAGGCGGAAGACGACACTTGGTACTTTTCCCGAGTGGCCGGAACGTTCAAGGAGCGTGAGGGATTTCACGGCTGTCAAATGCCCGAGCAGCTTCTGGGGCGGATCATCCGCTGCTGCTCGAATCCGGGGGAAATTGTGCTGGATCCGTTCGGCGGGAGCGGCACGACGTTTACGGTGGCGAAAAAACTCGGCCGGCGGTGGATCGGATTCGAGTTGTCGCCCGATTATGTGGCCAAGATCAAATCGCGGCTGAGCGAAGCGCAGGTCGACCAGCCGCTAGACGGTACTCCCAATCCGTTGACCAGCGCCTCCGCCGACGCCGCACGCGCCTACGATTCGCCGGCATAAGAGTCCGCCAAAGACTGGCCAGGACTAGTGCTGTGTCACAGCTTGATTTTCGGATTGCCAGGGCGAAACAGTGCCGCGATTATCCGACTAGAATCGAACCTGCGACCCTAAATCTTTGCGTTGACAATGCACTAGGTGGCGGCGGCCTAGCAAACTACCCATTCGGATTCTTGCGGCGAGTGAGAATCACACGCAGAATAACATCGTCCGGCAGGTCAAAGTATCGGTATTTGCGGCGGGTCTCATCACAGAACCATGCTGCCTCGCGCGGATGCAGCAACAATTCATCCACGGTCCATGTGTCGCGGTACATGTCGTTGAAGAAATTGGATATCTCATCTGTCAATTCTTCGCGCGTCAGAGTGACTCCAAAGTCTGCGGGATCAAACTTGCCACGTCCCATAAGAAACTCCCCGTAGAATTGGGTTTGAGTAGTGGGTAGTGTGGCTATCATCGTATCTACCTTCAATAGAATCAAGTACCCCGAGAATCACAAAAGTCGAATCATAGCGCTTCAATGAGAAACGCGCAACCCCACTTCGGGGTTACGATACCGCCTTTCCTTGACTCTGCCTCTCTCCCGTCGCAATCTCCTCGCGAGCGGTCGTCGGTGTTAGAACGTGTAGCCGAGTTGGCCGCCGACGGTAAGCATAGTCGAGGCGGGCTGGAAGGAGTCGCGGTTGACGGCGGACTCGCCCCAGGTCATGGCTTCGAGATAGGCGGAGGCGGAGAAACGCATTACCCGCACGCCGAGTTCCATCTTGCCGGTCACGCCGCATTTCGGATAGAGCGCGGTGTCGAAACCGCTGGCATACTGATAGGTCAGCGGCGTCAGGCCGAACCGCGCCGAGCCGAAGAAGTGCCAGCCGGGCTCGTCCGGGTCCTTGCTCTCCAATCCGAGATACGGATAGAAGGTCCACCAGTATTCTTGATATCCGTAGACTTGGTCGCCGGAAGGCAGGATGAAGTCATGGAGGTCGCGGATCCAGAAGCGGGTCCCGACTCCGACCAGCGCCCGCACCCTCGTCCAGCACGCCGGTTCGATCAGAAGATCGTATTCGCCGCGAACGCCGAGATAATTCGTGCCGTTCGAGGCGTGGTACGGCTCGTAGCTTCCGTCGTCGGATTGGGCGCCGCCGTCGTAGGCCATCGTTCCGCCGAACAACTCGACTCGGAATCGCTCGCATCCATTGCGGTGCAGGTATCCGACGGTCGATAGCGGGCCGTACTCGTTGACGAAATCCTGGCCGTCGCTGCGTTCGTTCCAATGGAAGGCCTCTTGGCGGAAATACCACGTCGATTCGATCGGCCGTTCGGCCGTGGCCGCGGCGGGCACCGTCGCGACGACCGGCTGCTGCTGCGGTGGGCACGTCCAATCTTGCCGCGGCGCGTTGAACGTGCGGGCCGCGTCCTGACCGGAAGGCGGCCACGCCGCGTTGTAAGGGGAAGGGGGCCGCGATGGTTCCAGGCTGGCCGGGCCCAATGCCGGCGCCGCGGGCTGATCGGCGGGAGGCGGCTGCCACGCCGAGAGACGCTCATCGCCCGCCGCCGGCCAAGCGGCGAGCATCAGAAGAAAGGCCAAACCAAGTTGACAGAAGGTCGCTCTTGCTCGGAACATACCCGTCGTCCTCAAAGGTCTTACTAAAACGTTCGCGCACAACTCGGGGTGATGATGGTATCGACGGCCGCCGGCGGGGTCAACACCAAAAACATGTAAGTATGTACAGTTTTCCCCCTCCGCGGAGCGCTGGTATGGTCGCCGCGAACGGGGATGGGATTCCAGCCGTCCCAATGGCCGGGAGCCAACGGCTCCCGGAATGTGCGCAGGTTTGCGGCCCGCTCCGGGAGCCGTTGGCTCCCGGCTATTGTCTCACGACATTTACCGTCTGACATTCAACCGAAGGTCGATACAGAATCGATACTGCATCGTTCCACGCGAGAATTTCGCGCGTGGCCCAAAAAGAAATCTTGCAAAGAAAGTGTACTCGTGTATAGTAATCCTCGATGATGACGCACGGCACAACACCCGGCAACGCGAAGAAGGTGGCCCAGCTCCAGTCGATCGTCGCGGAGCTGCTGGCCGAGGCGCTGCGGCGCGGTTTCTTCGGCACGGCGGCCATCGAGTTGAGCGTGCAAGACGGAACGATCCAGCACATCCGCCGCACGGTCGAGCGGATTGAGAAGTAGGGGAGAGAGGAGAGGGGAGAGGGAAGAGAGACGCGGTTGAGGAGTCGAAACAACATAGAAGACGTGAGAGCGTGGTCGGCATACCGCGGTTGCACGCGGAGACGCACTTCTCCGCTCCTCCCTCTCCCCTCTCCTCTCTCCCCTGACCACTAATTCCGGTATCGAGCGGAGCCTGCCTTCGGGCGGGTGTCCAAACGAGCCCGCCGCGAACCTGTCCCGGTTCGCGACGGGTTGTTTTGTTGGCATGAAAGGAGACGCAATGACCGACATGTTGCAGGAGTATTGCGATTCGCGCGGGGCGTCGATGCGGGTGGACGCGCAAGCGGGAGTGATTCGCGGGGTGAAGCTCTTGGGGCTCGAATCGCGCAACGGCCGCAGCTACTTGCCCGAAACGCTCGTGCAAGCCGCACGCCTTTACGAAGAGGCGAAGGTGAACGTGAATCACCCGAAAGGCAATCCGGCCGGGCCCCGCGACTATCAAGACCGGATCGGCACGATCCGCGGCGTGGCCATGCGGCCCGGCGAAGGGCTTTTCGGCGATTTCCATTTTAATCCGAAGCACGCGCTGGCAGAGCAGTTGATATGGGACGCCGAGCACGCGGCGGAGAACGTCGGTTTTTCGCACAACGTCGAGGCCCGCACCAGCCGCCGCGGCGATCGGGTGGTGGTCGAGGCGATCCTCCGCGTGCAGAGCGTCGATCTGGTAGCCGATCCGGCCACGACCCGCGGGCTGTTCGAATCGGCGGCGACCGCCGGCGACGGGGAGAGCGAAATTACCGTTGACGCAAAGACCGGCACGGCTCCGGCGCAAGCGGCAGAACCGCTGAGCCTTGACGATCTGAAGCGGGACTATCCCGAGTTGGTCGAGAGCATTGGCCGCGAGCAAGCGGCCGAGTTGGGCCGGTTGCGGCGGGAAGTGGAACGGCTGGCGGCGTTGGAGGCGGCCGGCCAGAAGCGCGGCGCGGCGCTGCGGTTGCTCCGCGAGTTCGGCTTGCCCGAGCCCGAGTCGGCCGATCCGACGGCGGGAGCGGTGTGCAGCCGACGATTCTTCGAGTCGCTCCTGGCCGCCTGTGACGAACCGGCGATGCGCGAGTTGGTCGAGGAGCGCTCGCGGCTGGTGCGGACGTTGTCGAGAGGGCAGAGCGGCGGCGCCTCCTCAGGACCGCAGTTGAGAGATCAGCACCTCGTGGATGGCTTCATGGCGCCGGACGCCAGGAGCTTTGTGGAAGCGATTACTTAGTGCAGCGTGATGGCTGCGACTACCCGGCGTGGACGCCGTGGTTAAACGGACCCCTAACTGGAGAACCTGAAATGAGCGATAAGATGCGTTGGCGATACGGCGACACGAATCCGGTCGTGGCGGCGGTGGATTCCGGCACGGTGATCGAAATCGGCGATCTGGTGTTGTTGAACACCGACGACGCCAGGCCGGCCTCGATGCAGGCCGTCCAAGGCACGAAGGCGGCCACTCAGGCGGCGTTTGCCGCGATCTTTCTGGGCGTGGCAATGCAGCGCAGCCGAAGCGGCGAGACCGCGCCGATCCGCGTGGCCACCACCGGCGTGTTCGAGTTCGACTGTGCCAGCGGCACGTTCGAGCTGGGCGACATGGTGTCCTTGCGGCAGCCGTGAAAAATCTTTGATCGCCGGGCGGTGGTGACGGCGACGGACGGTCGATGATCGGAGGGCGATGCCAGACGCGATGTGCCGCCACGGGATCGGCGACGAGAGGTACGAGGCGAGGTGTCACGACCGTGACGCCTCAATGTGGTTTCGCAGTGCCCCAAGTTCCTCGTCACAGATGAAGCCCACGCTGTCGGTTGCCGTCATTCCCTCGCACCATGCGATGATCTCGGCCGGCGGCAGGTCGCACTTCTTCAGGGCCTTGATGATCACCGCGAAACACTCCTCGATGTCTGCCGTCATCATTCCCTCGTCACTCATTTCCACCTGCTGGCTCCCTTGCTTCATCAAATCCAGCGAAAGCTCCATCGCCGGCCGCAACTGTCCCAGATCGACCAATCGGCTTAGGTTGCGTTTCACCGCTTCATAGGCCGCGTAGTCGTAGCTGAAATTGCGGTTGATGTCTCGTTCGTCGAAGTCGGTCGCGTCGGCGATGGCTTGCCGCGTTGCGGCAGCCAGTTCTTCGGCCGGGGCCTGCAACTCGAATCTGGCGTCGAGTTGGCGGAGAATCGTGCGGTCATCTTTCGCCAATTCCAGCAGAACGTCGATCAGGTCGCCTTTGCTGCGTTTCGCCAATGCCTTACGCAGCCTAGCCGCGGAATCTGCCGTCTTAACGGCTTTCTTCGGACGGTGTTTTGACATGTCGCGTTCCTTTGCTCTCCAGCGCGTCTCGATAGTTCCACGGCATCCAGTGCTCTGGATTGGCGGATAACTCGCCCGCATGCCGCTCAAGCTCAGTCAGGTAGTCGAACGGGTTCGCGCCGCACAGTTCGCAGGTGTGGATCAGGCTCATAAACAAATCCCCCACCTCCGCGCCGTGGCACGTCTTGTAGAACAAGGCGTTTTTGCGGTGCAGGATCGCCCGCTTTAGCGCGCGTTCGCACACGTTGTTGTCCAGCGGTGCGCCGGCCACGCGGAGGAACAACGTCAGCCGCTCCCAGTGTTTCAACAGGTACGAAATCGCGCTGCCCAACGACGAGTTTGGCTCGACGCACCGTTGCTCGAATTGTCGGACAAGCCAGGCGTGAAGTTCTTCCATCACCGGGCCGCTCTCGGCCTGGTGGAAGAGCAATCGTTCCTGCGGCGACAGATTTCGCTCTCGGGCGATGCCGTCATTCTTGTAAATCACGGCGAGCGCTTCCAACACGTGCCGGCACTCCTCGGGAAAACGTTCCGCCACTTCCACGAACTGCCGCCGTCCGTGGGCCAGACAGTGGGCCACGATCGTCGCCAGCTCCCCAGGCAAATTCCGCGGCAAGGCATCACACATCTGAATCGGCGCGGCCAACGATTCGGCACGCTCGATCAGCACGTCCGCCAGATTCTCGCCCGCGTGTTGACGCCCGCTGAAAAACAGGGCGATCTTGCGGTCTTCCTTGCTGGAAACAACGCCCGAAGTGAACATGCCCTTGCGCTCGGCCGGCGGTTTCTTCGCCGAGCCCTCGGCTGAAGTGTCGGCAGCCTCTGCGGCGAAAGTCTCTTCCTTGGCTCGTGCGCCCATCAGCTCCAGAATCTTGACCGTCGTATCATCATTGAAAACCACCTCGCCTTGCGCCGCCTGGCGAATCAATTCCGCGAAAGCCGGCTCGATCTTCTCGGCCTTGGCGTGAACGATCTCCCATTGGGTCGAAGCCGGCAGCGGAATGCCCAAGCTTCCTTGTAGCTTCTCCTCGCGGTTGAAGGGCATCCCGGTTCCGTACTTCAGCAAGGCGATCATGCTGCCCGCCGTTGCATCATACTTTTCCGGGCCCACCTCGTCGGGCGACTGGGCCGTGAAGACGACGCCGCACAAGTTGCACCGCAACTTCTGCAGTTCGTAAATCTTGGCCTGAATCGGGGCCTGCCCCACCAATCGAACCAGCACGCCCGGCCGGCCCGTCTCGTAGACTGTGCCCTTGTCGCACTTCGGGCAGGCGTCACCCGGCTGGAGCGACTCGTGAGGCACCGCAACCTTCTCCGCCCCGGCGTAGGCGTCGGCCCCGTTGCGGCCGTGTCCTTTGGCAGGCGTTTTCGCCGCGTCTTCCGGCGCCAACACCACGGCAGTCGAAACGGCCGCAGATGCCGACCGCGGCGACGCCAAATCCTTGCCGCCGCCGATCACCGTCTTCGTTTTCTCGGTCCGCGAACCGAAAAGCAGCTTCCGCAAGCGAGCGATCGTGGTGTTCTTGTCGTCCACTAACTCGGCGATGGTGTCGTAGGCATCCACCACCGCCCTGAGGATCGCATAATCCTTCTCGTCGAGTTTTTTCTCGGCTTGCCGCAGAGCGTCTTCCAACTGGCTCATGTCGATCTCGATGGTCGAAAGCTTCGTTGGCATGATGATACCAGCAACGGAGGCCGACGAAAACCACTATGGCGTTCATTTCAAGCGGGCGCAGAATAACGCGCATCCGCAAAGCGTGGAAAGAGCGATTTGCCGCGATTTCGCGGGCACCGCCGCCAATCGCCGCGTCAATCCGCCGGCCCCACCGATCGCCAAGCAGGCGCCGCTTGCGTCGCTTCCGGATTGCCCGCCGAAAGAAGAACCTGCAACTGATGGGCTGCCAGCGTTCTGGCCGCCGCATTCTTAGCCGACGGCCACCAGGAGAACTTGCCGCTCGACAACCGCTTGTGGCAAAGCCAATAACCTTGGCCGTCATAAACGAGTATCTTTACCGCCGTCGCCGCTCGATTGCGGAATACGAATACCCAGCCATTAAACGGATCATGCTTCAACACCTCCTTGCACAACCGGGCCAGACCGTCGATTCCGCGGCGAAAGTCGGCTGGCTCGATGGCCACCACTACCCGCATCTGAGGCGTGACCTGAATCATGGCGAGGGATTCCAGAAGCTCCGGCTCAGCGCCGCCAGATCGGGCGTCGGGACTCCTTTCAGATGGACCCGCATCTTTGCCCCGGCAGCGTCCTCTAACTCCACCGTGCATTCGCAACCGTTGCTGGCAGGGGCCAGTTCAAGAAACGTGGCCGCCGACTCGGCACCGAGAGGAAGAGGTGGTCGGCGTCGATAGGCATTCTTCGGCAGATCAACGGCGACCGTGGATTGCTGTTCGACACGCTTTTTCAGCGAGTAGTACTCCAGACGCAATACCCTGGAAGTGCGATGGAGCCCATACCGGACAGCCGCTCTTGCTGCTGCGGTCCACAGCCCGTCCGGAATCCGTGAGCGCGCCTGATGCGTCGCCCGCCAACGCAGAAATCGACGCCGAAGTGCCTCCAGCCGGGCCGGAATGTCGCGAGTCTCTCTGCCATTCATTGGCTGTCCTCCGCAAAAGTCTCTGCTGACAGCCAACGATACCAAATGCTTCAAGACATTTCATACACGCTTGCCGCAAGGACACGCGTGTTCGAGTTCGACTGTGCCAGCGGCACGTTCGAGCTGGGCGACATGGTCGGTGTCGACGAGAACGCCGCCGGCAACGCCCTATTGAATCAGCAGGTGGCGAAAGTTACCGCGGCCCAGAACGCCGTCGCACGCGTCGCCAAGCGGCAGCCCAGCGCCGGCACCAGCGTGCTGGTCGATATTCGCTCCACCGTGATGACCGGCGGAGTGAACGGCAGCACAGCGAGCGGGTCGTAAGAAGAGAGGGGGAGACGAGGAGACGGGGAGACAAGGAGATTGGAACGACGCGGCGTGGAACATCTCTTCTCCCCCCTCGCCCCTCTAGTTTCAGCTTGTGCTGAATCTTGAACCTTGAACCTTGAATCCTTACCTTTTTGGAGAACACCATCGTGCGAGCGATCAAATATCGTGAACTGAAGCGGATGTATGAGACCAATGGCGCGGAGAAGACCGTGCAGCACTTGCAGGAGGCCTTGCGCAACGGCGATCTGAAGCCCGAGGACTTCAGCATCCGCGAGTTGGCCGAGGCGACGCTTAGCCCGGAGCGGGTGCGGCAGATGGATCCGCGGCAGGGGGGCGCGTGTCTGTTGGAGGCCGGCGACGGCGTCGACGTGACCGCGTTCTCGAACATCACCGGCCAGGTGGTGCAGGCGCGAGTCATGGAGTCGTACAACCAGGAGGCGTTTCTGATGTCGAAGCTGGTGGAGACGATTCCCACCCGGCTCGACGGCGAGCGGATTCCGGGCATTGGCCGGGTGAGCGACGACGTTTCCGAGGTGCGGCCCGGTATGCCCTATCCCAGCTTGGGCTTCGCCGAGGATTACATCGACACGCCGCAGACGACCAAGCGCGGGTTCATCGTGCCGGTGACGAAGGAGGCCGTCTTCTTCGACCGCACGCACCTGATCCTGCAACGCGCCGCCGAGGTCGGCGAAGTGCTGGGATTGAACAAGGAGAAGCGGCTGTTGGACCTGTTGCTGGGAACGGTGAACAACTACGCCTGGAAGGGCGCTGCCTACAACACCTACAGCACCACAGGCAACGGCGTCGCCCCGGACGGCAACTGGGTCAACCAGATGAGCGAGGAGCTCATCGACTGGACCGACGTTGACGCCGCCGAGCAATTGTTCGCCGACATTCTCGATCCGAACACGGGCGAGCCAGTGCTGATCCAGGCGACAAGCGTGCTGGTGATGCCGGCCTATCGCCACGCCGCGCATCGCATCTTCAACGCGGCGGAGATCAACTATACCAACGGAGCGACGACCACGATCGCCGCCAATCCGATGGGCAACTACACGGTGGTGGAGAGCCGCTTGGCCTACCGCCGGCTGATGGCCGCCGGCCAGACGGCCGCCGCCGCGAAGAAGTGGTGGTTCATCGGCGATTTCCGCAAGGCGTTCGCCTACATGGAGAACTGGCCGATCACGGTCACGCAATCGCCGGCCGGCGGCGAGGCGGAATTCAGCCAGGACATCGTGGTCCGTTTCAAGGCGAGCGAGCGCGGGGCCGCGGCGGTCATCAATCCGCGCTACGTGGTCAAGAGCACTGGTACCGGCGCGTGAGCCGAGCGGCAGGGAGCGTTGGGGCGATAGTCGTACTGCCGCCCCAACCAAGCCCCTCTCCCACAGGGTGAGGGGAGATTTGCAAGACAGCATTTGACCGTTGGGAGCAACACATGGACTACAACACTCTTGTCGCGCGGCTTCAGCAAGCCGACTGCACGTCGAAGACTGACAGCGAAGCGGCCGCGTTTCTGAACGCGAAGAACATCGTCGAAACCTACAGCCGTTTCGGGTCGTTTCGCACTCTGGCCGGGCTCTTGACGGCCGAGCAGTACGCCGCGCTGAAGACGGCCTTAACGGTGGTTGCCCAGGGGCAGCCCGTCGTGGCCGACATGATCGAAATACTCAAGCTGCCCGGCGACGAGCAGGGCAACGGCGGCGGGATCGATTTCGCTTCCCCCCGCCTCGCGGAAACAATCGCGCAGTTGGTGCAAGGCGGCCTCGACGCCGCGATCGCCGCCATATTGACCGGCTACGCACAACGCCAGACCAGCATCGCTGAGCAATTGGGGCTCGGTCAGGTCAGCGAGGGCGACGTGGCGTTTGCGCGGGCACATTTGGCAGCCTGACCCAGGAAAAGAGATTGGGGATTAGGGATTGGGGATTAGAACTCCAATTCCGAGACTTCCAATCCCGATCTCCGACTTCTAATCCCTAATCCCCAACCTCTAATCCCTAATCCAATGGCCACACAAAAAATCTACGAAACGCCCGGCTCGACGGTTACCTTTCGCGGCAGCGGCGGCACGATTACGTTCACGCCGCAGAACGAAGCGCTGGGCAAGGGGCGGATTTCCAATCAGTGGGATCGCGGCGCCGGCGCTCAGCCTGCCCGCTACAAGTGGCGGCTGAGGACCCGTTGGGCCGCCACCCCCGGCAGCGGCGACACGCTTCGCCTCTACCTGATTACCTCCGACGGCACGAACCCCGACGGAACGCTCTCCTCGGCCGACGCCGAATTGACCAGTGAAACGCCGCTGTCGAACAACTGTCAGTTCCTCGGAGCGGTGGTCGCGGCAGGCGTGGACCAGGTCGAGGTCTCCAGCGGCGTCTGCGCGATTCACGATCGCTACGTTCAGGTCGCCGTGTGGAACGGCTCGGCGAACAAGGCGCTGACGAACGCCGAGGCCGACCACGTATTGACCCTCATCCCGATTCCCGACGACATCCAGGCGGTGGCGTAATGGCCGGACAACAGGACTATCCGCCGAGTTTCAAGCAGGGCTTCGCCCGTTCGGCGGCGGAGAGCGAATCTCCGCAGTTGTGGCGGGGATTGGTGGGAGCTTGGGTTCCGGCTTTGGGACGCTGCGGCAACGTGCTCCGCGACGTCTCGGGACGCGGAGGGGCGGCCGTGGCGGCGGGAGGAAGCGTCAGTTGGACTCCGTCGCCGGTCGGTCCCGCCGTGGATCTCTCGAACAATTACTTCTCGGCGACGTTTCCCGTGCCGCAAGGAAGAATTGGAATCGCCGCGACCGTATACCACAAGACGATGAGTGGAACCAGTTCACTGCTGGGCGATACGTCTGGCAGTAACCCGCGTTTGAACGTCTCTTTGCCCTACAACGGCACGGTCTACTGGGAGTACGGCAACACGTCCTTCAACGGACAGCTCACGGCGCCGATGCCGACCGACGCCCTGAATCAATGGCGGCCATGGGTCTTCAACGCCGACGCCACCGCCAATCGAATGGAAGTGCTTTACAAGGGCGCGTTGCTGCGAAGCGGAGAGTGCGCGGTGGCGGCCATTCCCGATGGAATCACACTCGGCCTGTTCGGCAGCGCCTATTGGAACAGCGGCATCGCCGCGATTTTGATCTACAATCGGCCGATCGACCGGGCCGCTGCCCGAGCGCTGGCCGCTGACCCGCTGGCGCCGTTCCGATTGTCGCGCCGGGCCTGGGGATCGTCGCTGCGTCGCCCCGACGGCGCCTATCGCCGCCTTCTCGCATCAACCTACGGGTAAGCTCATGAGCCAATACCACACGATCAACGCAGGCGAACTGGAACGCGGCTTTACCGTGATTGCCCGGCTCGATGGATCGCCGATCACTGCCGGGACCGTGAACTATTACTTGAAATGCAAGAGCGGCATGAACGCTGGAAAGTGGTGGCGCGACTCCGACCAAAGCTGGCAGCTTGGCGAGACCGGCAACGCGATGACGCACGACGCCGACGGCCACTGGGACATCCTCTTGCGGGCCGGGGCGTCAGGGCCATTCGTCGCCGGCGTGCGGTACCGCGAGTACGTGAAGGAGAGCGGCAATCTACACGTGCCGGAGGGGCGACTGCTGGCGTGCGACGCCGCGCCCGCTACGCCGGGCGGTCCACTTGTTGTCGGCAGCGGCGCCGGCGCCATCGACCCCAGCGGCGGAAAAGTGCCGGCCACAATTGCCCCCGGCGACAACTCCGACAAGACCGGCTACATTCTCGTCGGTGCAAGCGGCGGCGTCGGGCCGACGGCAGGCATCGCCGATGAAGACATTTATACGACCGCCTTCAAGAATGGAACCGCGCGGCTCTGCGCCCGCGTCTACAAAGACGGGACCGACATCCACCAAGCCGACGTCGCGACGATCGCCTACAGCATCTTCCTGCTCGACGATCAAGACCCCGACGCGCGGGCGGGCATCGACGGCCACGTCACCGTGTCGTTGGCCGCAGCCGACGTGATTTTCGACGCACTGCAAAGCGATTCGCAGGCGAGCGACTACAACTTCCGCCACGTCATCCCGATCGGCGACTATCCGGCATTCACAATCGCCGGCAGAAACTACCTCGTGGAGTACACGATCGCGCCCGTCGCGGGCGAAAACATCATCCTTCGATTTCGAGTACACGTACTATGAGCGACGCAGACACCATTGCCGCCATCAAGAGCCAGACGCTGGCGCGGATCTCCGTGCAGAAGAACGCGGGGAGTTCCGCTTCGCCGCTGTGGCGGACGTGGAAGACGGGCATTCGCGCACGAATCCAGCCGCTGGAAACGACGATCGACTCGACCACTGAAACGCCCTCGACCACGGCCCGCTACCGTATCTTCGTCGCGGAGAACATCGACGTCGATCATACCTGCCGCATCCGCGGCGCGGACGGAACGATCTACACGATCCTCAGTTCGACCGGCGCCGACCGGATCGGCGAATTGCAAGTGATCGAGGTCGAGAGCAGCGGCTAGGTCACTTTGCGAGGAGCCGTGTTGGGATGGCAGATGTACTGCCATCCCAACAACCGTCGCGTTGCGCTGCCCTCACCCCCGGCTCTTCTCCCAAAGGGAGAGGGGAGAACGCCTTATGCGCCTAGCCACCAGCGGGTGAAGTGGAAGAAGACGGGGGCGGCGAAACAGATCGAGTCGATGTGATCCAAGACGCCGCCGTGTCCTTCGATCAGCGTGCCGTAGTCCTTCACGCCGCGGTCGCGTTTGATGGCCGACATGGTGATGCTGCCGGCGAAGCCCATCAGGGCGATGACCGCCGACATCACGGCCGACATCCACCAGTTGGCACCGCTAAAGGGCGTGGCCCACCACAAAAGCGCGCCGATCAGCATCACGCTGGCCGTGCCGCCCAGCAGTCCTTCCCAGGTGCGCGTGGTGTTGATGGCGGGGACGATCACGTGTTTGTTCGGAAGCTGCGACCAGGCGTATTGCAAGGCGTCGCTCAATTGCGCGATCAGGATGAAGAAGAACAACAGGCGGGGGCCGCCGCCGGCGTCGGGCTCGCCGGTTCCTGCCGCCGCACTCTCGGCAATCTTCTCCTTCGGCGAAATCGTTGCGTCAACGGCGACGGCGTGGGCTCGCTCTTGTGAATTTGCCCTTTTTTCAAGGCTCAGCAACGCCGGCGCATAGCTCAGACAGTAGACGCAGATCAGCAATCCGCACTGGATCTTGGCGGTCCGTTCCAGGAATCGCCTGTAATCGCCGGCCATAGCGATGCGCGTCGGAATCAAGAGGAAGGCATAAACGGGGATGAGAATGCTATACAGGCCGTAGTAATACTCGGGTCGGGTCGGGTAGGTGGCCGAGTTGTAGCCGCCCATTCCCACCAGCCAGAACTGCAAAGGCGTAATCAGAAAGAAGACCCAGAACAACGTGCGATGATCGCCGGGACGGGTGGGAGTGACCGTGATGAACTCCCGCAACGCCCAAAACGAAAGCAGGCCAAACAACCCAACCGTTGCCCAATGCGCCCAAGAGTAAGGGTGCAGTAGCAGGGCCGCCGCCAGCGTGGCGAACAAAATCCACCAAGCGCGGACGCGGACGCGGAACGTTTCGAGAATCGCCGGGTCGATGCGGCTCTCCGGCCGTCGCCGCAAAATGCTGATGATCGCCGAGGAGATCCCCAGCAGGATCAGCACCGCAGCGATCAACCATAATGTTCGCGAGTCGTTCACGGCTACTCCAATTCCTTCAACCGCAGGACCGCCTGGCGGGTGCGGGCGAGAAAATCGACCTTCGCCTCGCCGGCCTCCAACCACAACGGCGGGCCGAACGTGATGCAACTCAGCAGCGGCACCGGCAGCACCTCGCCGCGCGGCAGAATACGGTTCATGTTATCGACGTACACCGGGATCAGTTCCAAGTCGGGCCGCTTCTTGCACAGGTAGTACAGGCCGCTCTTGAACTCGCCGATCCCCAAGCCTGCGCTGCGCCCTCCTTCGGGGAAAATGATCAACGAGTAGGTGTGGCCGATCTCGCGGATCATCAGATCGACCGGGCTTTGATGCACCTTGATCTCTTCGCGATCGATCAGGATCGCGTGGAACAACTGGTTGGCGAAGTAGCGGCGCACCGGGCCCTTGCTCCAGTAGTCTTTAGCGGCCACCGGCCGGGTGATCGTTCGCACCGCCTGCGGCAACGAAGACCAGATCACGATCGGATCCAAGTGACTGGTATGATTGGCGAAATAGACCCGCTGGCAGGTGTCGGGCTGCGAGTCGATCCAGCGCACGCTGGCCCCACTCAGGATGCGGGCGACCACGGCCAGAAAGTTCCTCGTGAAGTTGGTGTCCATACGCCGCCACCTGCCGGCGACATCTTACCCGGTCTGCCTGCTCCGCTCAAGTCCCCGCCGAACGGGGGTCGATTTCGCTGCGTAAACGCCGGCTATCAATTCTTCGTATCCTCGCACCATGCGATCGACCGCCCAGCGGGTGATGACGTGCTGGCGGCCGGCGCGGCCCATTTCGGCGGCCCGGCTGCAATCGGCGAACAATTCGAGCACGTAGGCGGCCATCGCCTGCCAGTCGCCCGGGCTGACCAGGTAGCCGCTCTTGCCGGGCAAAACCGTCTCCGCCACCGAGCCGACGCGGGTGGCCACCACCGGTTTTCCCGCGGCCATCGCCTCCAACACGCAAGTCGGGTTGGCCTCCATGTGCGAGGTCAGCAGCAGCACGTCCACCAGCGACAGCACTTCGTCGACGTCGGATCGCGTGCCGAGGAATTGAACCGCATCGGCAACTCCAAGGCTCCGCGCGAGCGATTCCAACTTCGGCCGCTCCGCTCCGTCGCCGATCACCAGAAATCGGGCGGCGGGCAACTTCTCCCGCACCGCTGCCGCGACGCGGAGGAACATCTCGTGGTTCTTCTCCGGCCGCAGCGCCGCCACGATGCCGGCCACGGGCGCCGTACGGTCAAAGTGCAACTCCGTCAGCAAGCGTTCGCTCTGCGGACGAGGAGAAAACCGTTCGGCGTCGATGCCGTTGGGGATCACGACGACCTTGGCGGCGGGGCAGCCTTCGTGCTCGGCCAGGTAGCGGCCGTGCGGTTCGGCCACCGCCACGAAGGCATCGGTCAGCGGCGCCAGCAGCCGGTTGGAAAACTCGACGCGATCGGGCAGCCCGGTCGAGTGCAACGCCGAGCAGATCACCGGCACGCCCGAGAGCCAACCGGCCAGCCGCCCCCAGAACATCTTGTCGCCGCCGGTGCCGACGGTCACAACGGCGTCGATGCGGCGGCGCTGCATCAAGCGCGCCAGCCGCCAGAGGACCGTGACATCATATTTCCGCGAGAGCAAGCCGGTAAACGAGGGGACTTCGCGCGACAATTCCTCCCCCAGCCGGTCAAATCGCTTCAAGCAACACAGCTCGGGCGAGAACCGCTCGCGGTCCATGCGGCGGATCAGTTCCGTCAACAGCGTCTCCGCCCCGCCCACCGGCATGCACGTGATGACAAACATCACCCGCAGCGGGCCGCGATCAGCGATCGGCGTCAGTTTTCGGCGGCGAGGAAGCACGGTAGTGGGGAGTGGGCAGTGGGTAGTGGATGGTGGGCTTTCAGTTTTCCCAGCCGCTTGCGGCTTCGCAACGAAGTCTCGTCGGCACAAGTATGGCATCTTTTGCTTCTCCCCGCGGCGTCGCGTGGATTCTAACGGTTTTGACGCCTCTACAGGTTCTCGCAACGAATCCTTTCTGGACACTTGGTTTCCAAAAAAATGCCATGTTTCTGAGAGCCGCCTTGTTTCCGGCAGTTTGTTGTGGCGACGTGTCGTACTCCTCACGCTTCGCGTGAGGAAAGGCAGGCTGAGTTTACCTCACGCGGAGCGTGAGGAGTACGTTAAACGCTCTTGGGAAACCGTGCCGGTGAACAGCTATCACCCGATCCATCTCACCTCGGTCGCCGCCCTGCGGACAAATGCGGCCGCTTGGGACGATCTCTGGCAGCGGAGCGACGTGTCGCTGCCGCTGCTGCGGGCTGAACTGCTGGCCCAGTGGGTCGAACACTTCGCGCCCGGGCCGACTTCCACGCCCTGATCGTGGCCGACCAATCGCGATGGCTCGCCGCGCTGCCGCTGGTCTCCTGCCGGGTGGGGCGGCTGCTATCGGCCGGCGGAATGCCCAGTAACCCCTGGTCGCCCTGCGGCGATCTGCTCTGCCATGCCGCGGCTGCCGACAGTAACGCCGCGATGGACCTACTTGTGACCGCCACCACGGAACTCCCCTGGCCGCTGGTGTGGTGCGATGACGCCGCGCCCGAGACCCCGCGCTGGCGGGCCTTGCTGCGGGCGAGCGAGCGTGCGGGCATTTCGGCCCACGCCCACGAACACTACCGCGTCGGCCGTCTTGAAATCGAGGGAGATTGGAACGCCTACCAGAAGCAGTTGCCGAAAAACCATCGCCAGGCGATGAATCGAGCCGCGCGACGGCTCGCCGAACAAGGCAAACTGCAAGTGGAAACGTCCGCAAAACTCGAACCGGCAAGCGTCGAGCCGTGGCTGCGCGAGGCGTTCGAGGTTGAAGATCTCAGTTGGAAGGGGGAGTCGGGCACGTCGGTGCTCCACACGCCGGGCATGTTTGACTTCTTTGCCTCCCAGGCCCAGCAACTCGCCGCTTGGGGCCAACTCGAAACCGCCGCGCTCCGCCTCGACGGCCGGATGTTGGCCTTCATGTACGGATACCGTGGCAAGCGCGTCTGCTTCGCCCACAAGATCGGCTACGATCCGCGTTTTTCCGCCTACAGCCCGGGGCAATTGCTCTTCTACCACCTGCTGGAGCGATTCCACGCCGACGGTGAAACGCGGGCGCTCGACTTCATGGGCCCCATGACGCAGTCGATCTCGCGATGGCGGCCGGCCACCTACAGCGTGGGCCGCGTGGCCATGGCGCCGCGGCGGCTGCTCGGCCGCGCGGCCATGAGCGTCTACAAGAACGTCTGGCGGCGACTGCGACGCCACAGCGTAGCCGGCGCCTCTGTGTAACAAACGTGCAGCCCCAGCAGAACAATCGCGGCCGAGAGCGGTTGAAAGCCGGTCATGGCGGCGATGGGCTGCGAACACCACGCGGCGAGATAGACCAGCATCACCAGCGGCCAGAACCAGTCGGACGACTTTTGTGCCGGGGCTGCCAGGAATACGGCTGGAATCAGCAACACGGTGTCGTAGATCGCACAGTGCGGGCTGAGTACGGGCGTCCAAATCAGGGCGGTGGCCCACGCCAGCCGCCAGTCCGTGCAATGCCGCCACGTCCGCCACAGCAGCATCGCCGCGGCGGCGACCAAGACGGCCAGCATGGCGGACGACCACGGCGACGGATGAAGGAAAATGGGATACGCCGCAGAACGCAGGTCCACGTATTTCCAGGATGACTTCAGCATCTCGGGGGCGACTCGTTCCGCCTCGGCGTAGCGGGCAAGGAACCGCAGGAAGCCCAGGCAGCCATCGTAGCCCACTGCCCAGAAAGAGATTGCCAAAAGCACGAGACCGCTGGCGGCGACGCCGCACAGCACGCGAAAGGAACGAGTGACCACCAACATCGGCAGCAAGAGGAGCAAGAGCGTAGGCTTGAACGTCAAGACGGCGAGCACCATCCCGGCAGAGAACTCGCGTCCTTGTTGCCGCAGATAGATTGCCGCTGCCGCGCAGAAAATCGCGACTGCACAAATCTGGCCGCTGACCCAGCCTTCAAACAGGAATGGCGTAAAAGAGAAAGCGGCGAGCATCGCGGTCAACCGGTCGCCGCCGGCCAAGCCCGTAGGGAAAAAGGGGACAGGCACCTTTTGCCGGAACGGCCCTCGACCAGCCTTCGGCTGGTGCCCGGCTTCGCACAAAAGGTGCCTGTCCCCTTTTTCCGCTCCGCCCGGAGTTGCTTTCCACAGCAGCCAGAAACCCGCCAGCGCCAACGAGGCGCTAATGACGAGCCACGCCAAATGCGACCAGGCGTAAGGCAATAATGCCAACGGCCGGAAGAGGATTGCCAGAAACGGCGCACTGGGATAAAGGAGGAACTGGCCCGGCGGGGCGTCGGGAATCACTTGATGATAGAGTCTCTCCTGCAATGCCATGTCGTGCAGCCGTTCCGGGGCGGAATTGAGGATCCGGCCGGCAACGTAAAACGCCGGATAGTCGCCGCCGAGTTCGGGGCCGAACGGCGTAATGCCGCCGTGCTGCTTGGCGAAGCTCACCGCGACCAACAGCAGGGCGATTCCTACCATCGCGGCCGCGATGAATCGCACTTGTTTCGCCGCCGGCATTCTTACTACGCGCATGACTCGTCCTCAGACGCCGCTTCGGCGTCAGGCCTTTTCGGGAGTGGCAGACAATCGTCTGGGCCTGAACCGTTTGCCATAATCGGCCAGCCCGCGGGCGAGCAAGCGTTTTTCTTCGGGCGCCAGCAGCCGATCGCCCCAGACGGCGTCGGCGGCGACGGCAACCAGCGCGAGAATTGCCGCCCAAACGCCGCAACAGAGCAGGACCGGCAACACCAGCACCACGCTGACGCCCGCGTCGAAGCGGAAACCGAAGCGATGGTTGAAGCGGCACACCGACCAGAGCAACAGGGCGTTGGAGGCGGTCGCCGACAGCGCCGCGCCCAGCAAGCCTAGCCGCGGCAGCAACAGCAGGTTCAACGGCACGTTCAACGCCAGGCCGAGCGCCAACGAAACGCTGACCAGCCGCCCTTTCTCCGCGCACAGCAGGTAGGTCTGCAAGATCATTGCCAAGCCGAACCAGGTGCAACAGACGAGCACCCAGGGGAGCACGGCCTCTCCTTGCGGATATTTCCCGTGGAATCCCAGATGGAACAACAGCGGCGAGAACAAGAGCACGGCGGTGGCCGCTGCGAACAGGGCGAAGCCGAACGCTTTTGTGAACAGCCGCAGCCGCGCCACGACCAGATCGCGGCGGCCGGTTTCCCAGTCGTGGCTCAGGTGGGGAACGATGATCGTCGCCAGCATCGTGGCGATCGAGACCAGCAGCAAGGGGACGACGCGGGCGGCATAGTAGTTGCCCACCACGTCGAGAGCCTCGTTGGCCGACATTTGCGAGAAATGAAGGATCATGTAGCGATCGATCACGCCGAACAGGTTGATCAGAATGCTGCCCAACAACACCCAGGCGACAAACGGCGCGGTGCGGTCCCACAGCGTCCGCTGCGGCAGCGGTTTGTGGGCCACCGGCATGGAACGCCATGCCCGGCGAAACACGAAAGCGGCCACCAACACCGCGATCAGACACGATCCGCCGTAGGAAACGATCGCGCTGGTGGCCGAGCGTTGCCAGCCCAGCAGCAGGCCCGTGCCCAATACCGCAAAAGCGACGCTGCTGATCAATTGCATTACGGAGGCAAAGCGAACGTTGCGCAGCGCGGTGAATAATTCGACCAGCAGGTTGTAGGCGATTACGGCCACCAGGCTGGCGGCCGCCCAGGCGATCGTTTCCGCGTGCTCTTCGCCGCCGAAAACCACCACGGCCAACCATCGCCGCGTCAGCAGGACGAGCACCAGGGCGATCATCGCCGATATGGCGCATGCGGCAATTGCGCGTCGCAGAAATGCGCGAAGCTGACCCTGCCGCCGATAATACTCCACGTAGCGGCCGAACGCGCCGGGGATCGCCAACACCGAAAGCGGGGCGGCCAGCACCAGGAAACTAAAGGCCATGTCCCAAACCCCCAACTGCGCCGCGTCGAGCCAGCGGCAGAAGAGCAACGCCCGCACAAAACCGACCAACCGCTGCACGACGTTCAACGCCAGCAGGATCAACACGCTATCGACGAGCGTGTCGGTTCTCACCGGCGGCGCGGAGGCGGCGTATTCGGAGTTATCGAAGTCAGATGACATGGAGACGAAGATTGTTGATTGCCGATTGCTGAATGCTGAAGGCTGATCGCTACTCAAGAGCCGCTTGCGGCTTTGCAGGAAACGTCCTCGTTGGTGGTCTCGCCGGAATCGCCGACCGCGGAGGCTGTCTGCTCGAAGCGGGGGATATGCAGTTTTCGCGGGTCGAGGGTGGCCCAGTTCTTCAGGCAAATCATGGGGACGTTGGCGGGGATGCGTTGCAGGTGGAAAGGGTTGTCGCCGGGGAAGTTGAAGCCGCCGTACGCCGAGCACGCGCCCCAGTAGCCCGCCGCTTCCGACATCGCAAACGCCGCCCGGCTAAGGTTCTTATGCAGCCCGTAGGGGAAGGCGAAGTAACGGATGGGCCGGTCGAGCGCCTTCTGCAACTCCTCGCGAGCCGAAATCACTTCGCGGTGCAGCATCCGCTGATCGGCGACGGCAAGATCGGGGTGCGTGAGCGTGTGAACGCCGATCTCGACGCCGGCCGACGCCATCGCCCGGAGTTGTTCGAGGTTGTTCGGCGCTAGCCGCCGGCCCATCGCCAAATCGTGCGGAAACGGCTCGCCGCCAAGCACGTTCTGCACCGTGACGAAGTACGTGCAAGGGATTCGTTTCTCGATGAGCAAGGGGATGGCACGCTGGCAGTTGTCGGCGTAACCGTTGTCGAAGGTGATGCTCACGCAGGGTTCGCGGTTGCAGCCTGCACGAATTCGCCGTTGCGCTTCTTCCAGCGAAACAAGCGCGAATCGCTCTTGCAGCCAATCAATTTGCCGGGCGAATAGGGCGTTCGTCGTCGTCCAATCGTTCGCCCCGTCGTCGGCGATGCGATGCCAGATGAAAATGATCGCCGGCAGCCGGCCCTGCAAAGCCCAACGTCGACGGTTCCACGCCCGCAACGGGCAAGTGGCGTCGTAGTACAGGTTCAGCAGTAGTTGTTTCCAGAGCGGCATGGGGAAAAATCGAATGACGAAGCTCGAATGACGAATGACCTTCCGTTCGCACTTCGTCATTCGTCATTCGGGCTTCGTCATTTGTTCATCGCTGGGACTTCGGGACTTCCCGCCTCTTTCATCATGGTCTTCATCCAATCCTTGACGTTCCTTCCCGCGACCCATAGGTTGTGCCGCAACCGTGCGGCGGGACGACGGGGGGCAACGCGGAAGTGAACGGTCGGCCGCGGTTTGGCGGCGAAGCGGGCTTTGTAGGGCTCGTCGCCGCGAAGAAAATCGAAGCCGCGGTAGCCGCCCGCAATCGCCTGCCGCAGAATCGCCGCATTGATCATTTTGCCCGGCTGATGCTCCATTGCCGCCGGATCGACGCCTGCTTGGTAGGAATATACAATGCCGTTGCCCACCAGTTGATATTCGGCGGCCACGGGCTTGCCGTCCAGTTCCAGCCAATAGAACTGGAGTTGGCCGCGGCGCAGCAAGTCGGGCACGACGTTGCGGAAGAATCCCAGAAACCTGGCCGAGGCAAAACAGCCGGCTTCGCCCAGCGACTTCCGCCGCCGCTGGTGCAAATCGACAATGATGTCCATCGCCTTGGGCAATTCGTCGAGGCGTTGCACGCGGCGCAGCACTGCGCGACCCGTATTGAGCAAATCCCGCTCCAAGTGGCGTATATCACTGCGCAGTTTTCTGGGAAGCGACGCGAGGTAGCGTTCCCAGTCGGTAGACAACTCCAATCGCCAGCAATTCATCCCTTGCCGGCGATGCACAAGGCAGTCGGAAGTGGACAAGTGATCCACCAGCGCCGAGACCTCGCGGTTGTCGGCATCGACATAGTCGAGATCGAGCAGATCCCATCGTAAGGCGTCAGGGTCGTCGTCGAAGGCATTTTGCAGGAGGAAATCGGCCAGCGACTCGACCACCGCCTCCTCTCGCCCCGGATGGCAGAGGATTCCCAAGTATTCCGAGCAGACTTCGCCGGAGCCGAGCGGCCGCAACACCCGGCCGCGCAGCGCCGAACAATCGAGATACCACGGTGCGATGCCGACCAAGGTATCGTCGTTGTCGAAGACGCACAGCGTCGCCAGCCGCGTCCGCAAGGTCTCGGCATCGTTCTGCGGCCCGTAGTGCCGCCACCAATTCGACAACCAGGACCAGCCGCGAAAAGGCAGTCCGGCCGCCAGCCGTTCCCAATCGTCGGCATACGGCGTCAACTCATCCAAGGATGTCAGGCAGTAGACTCGCATGGCGTTCGATGATCGTTCCAGGTTTCGGTCTTGCTGTAACAACTACTATGGGGCGGACGGCAAATACTGCGGACGGCCGGGTTGTTCGCCCACACGGCAAGCCGCGCACGGTACGTGGCTCCGGTGACGCTTCGTTTAACCCGGAGCCAACGGCGACGGCTTGGCTCTCTACGGCTGGATAGCCGACATTTTATCCTTGGTTCTGCAGACGCCGTCGCCGTTGGCTCCGGGTTAAACGAATGTTTACTGGCCCCGTCACATAACTCTTTGTCACAGGAGAAGATAAGCAAGCAGTTTTTTGCCCGAGGCGACGATGGGAAGCGGCAGACGTGGCGGCAGGGCGTTGCCGGCCAGCAACGCTGCGTTGCGTAGCGACAACATGCCGCGGCTGGCACCGGGTGCAACGGCATCCGAACTGTTGACGTAACCCATTTCTGCGATGCCAGTTACAACATATTCGCCATCTGCGGCCGCCCGGCTTGGCACCGGCTTTGCATTTCACCATCGATGTCCCGCCACCCGTTTGACCACCGACAGGGGGCGATTCCAGTCGCCGATCAGACACCTATGGTTGTCGGGATTCCGGCTTTCTCTCGGCCGGAGTCCCGGCGACTGGAACCGCCCCCTGCGAGACGACTTTCCCAAACCGCCCGATCCGAGCACCGACTGCCATGAATCTTCACCAGCCCGCCGCATCGAACCCACCGCATGTGTTTCATCTGCTTCGCGTACACGTGAAGCGGTGGCTCTTGCCGGCAGTGGTCATCGCCGTGGCGGTGGCAATCTATGCCCTCGTCCGCCCTGCCACTTGGGAGGCCTCGCAAGCCCTGATGGTTCGCAACGAGGCGTCGAATGCGGAACGGTCGCCCGGCAAGTTCAGCTATCCCGACGAGATGAAGACCGTGCAGGAGACAATTTTGGAGGTGGCGAAGAGCCGCAGCGTGCTGCGAGCGGCCTTGCGAGAGGTTGGACCGCCGGCCGACTGCCGAGATCCTGCCGCATGGCCGAGCGAACGCGACATCGTCGAGACTCGCAACAACATCCAATTGCTTCCGCCCAAGGGGGCCGAGTTCGGCAAGACCGAAGTGTTCTATCTGAACGTTCGATCGGACGACCGCCAGCACTCGCTGGTGCTCAATGCGGCCATTTTCGGGCAACTGCAAACCCATTTCCAACAACTCCGCGACGCCAAGGCAGCGAGCATGGTCGAGGAGTTGACGAAAACCGTCGCCCTGGCCCGGGCCGATTTGGATCGGGTGACCTCTGCACTGCAATCGACCGAAAAGCACGTCGGCAGCGACTTGGCCGAGCTGCGATCAATGCAAGACATAGCCGCCGGCGATAGCGCCCTGCGACGCAGCAGTGAGGAGATCCGCGCACAACTCCGCGAAAACGCGCTGACCGACAAGACCGACCGCCAGTTGCTCGGCGTGCTGGCCGAAGCCCAGAACGATTCCGGCCGGCTTGTGGCCTTGCCCAATCGGTTGCTCGAATCCCATCCGTCCTTGCGGCGGCTGAAAGACGGCCTGGTCGACGCCCAACTGCATACCTCCGCCCTGCTGGGAACGATGTCGACCGACCATCCGAACGTGCGAAACGCCAAGGAGGCCGAAGAGGAGATCGGGCGGACTCTGCACCGCGAGTTGGCCATCGCCCAGCGCGGCATCGAAGTCGATCTGCGCGTGCTGGCCGACCGCCGCGCACTCCTGCAAGACCAATTGGCGAAGGCCGACGCGCGTTTAGCCAACCTGGCCGCAGTGCGGGCGACCTACACCAACGAAGTGGCCGAGGCGAAGAGCCGCGCGGCGTTGTTGGAACGTGCCGAACAGAATTTGGCCGAGGCCCGCGCCACCCGAGCCAGCGCCAAGGCCGCGAGTCTGATCAGCCGCATCGATACGCCCGACGCCGGGATTCGTCCGGTCGGTCCCAGCCGCGCGGCGATCGCGCTGTGCGGCGTGTTGGGCGGGCTTCTGGCGGGCTTCGGCGTCGTCTTCCTCAGCGTGCCGGCCGTCGCCGGTCCATCCGCCGTCGTGACGCCGATCTCCTCCAATGGTCACCGCAACGGCGGGACTTCGGCCAAATCGACCGCCCGAACCAACGGCCGTCTCACCATCAACCGCGCGTTGCACAAGCTGGCGAACTGACCCATATTTCTCGCCAAGGTGGGGCAGACATTCCTGTCTGCCAGATATGCCGCGCTTTCTTGCGACAGACAGGAATGTCTGCCCCACCGCGCTGCGAGACGCGTGCTGACCCTTGCCTTACGGCTGATTGCCCGGCCCGTGGCCAATGACCGGCGGACGTCTTCCCGGGCAGGGCTCGGGCTTGGCGAGCTCAAAGAGGCTCGGACCGTCGACGGCTTCCGCGTGAGGCCGCTGGTTGAGCCGCCCCGCCAGACCAAGGGTGCTCGGATAGCCAAGATAATTGGTGGCGTCCGGCGCCTGGGTCCGGCAGATGTGCGGCGTTACGACGACGACCAATTCCGATCTCTTGAGTTGATCGTTGGTGTGGCGGAAGAGATAGCCGAGCAACGGGATGCGGCTCAAGAACGGGACGCCGTCCCAGCTCTTGTCCACTTCGCTATCGATCAGTCCGCCGATCACCAACGTTTGTCCGTCGGGGATCATCACATTGGTCGAGACCTGTGCGGTATAGGTTTGCGGAATGTTGTTGGTGTCGATGTTGCCCGTGGCGCGCTGCGGGTGAATTTCCAGACGGATGGTTCCGTCGGACGAGATGTACGGCCGAAGGTCGAGCACCGTGCCGATGGGGATTTGCTGGAAAGTCGCCGAGGTGCTCGTCTGGGTGGTAGTCTGGTTCTGGAATCCGAGTTGGGCGCCGAGTTGGACTTCCGCCGATTGTTTGTTGAGCACCAACAGCCGCGGAGCGGCGAGCACTTTCGTATCGGCCTTCGATTCCAGGGCTCTGACGAACGCGGTGCCGTTCTGGCCGACAAAGCCGAACTTCAGTCCATTCTCGGGGACAGCGAAGCCGGTGACCACCTGCCCTGCGGTCGTTACGACCGTGGCCGGCGAGAATCCAGCCCCGGCGTTCAACGCGGCGCCGTTTCCGATCTGTCCCAGAGTCTTCCCCGCGTCGTCGAGTACGGCGAAACTCGCCCCCAAGTCCATGTTCTTCGTCAGCGACACTTGCATGATGACGGTCTCGATCAAGACCTGTGCGGGCTGAACGTCGATCTCAGCGATCACACGATCGATTTTCTTCAGCACGTCCTCATAGTCCTGGACGATCAGCAGTTCGCCGCCGGCCAGAGAGTTTCCGCCGCCGCCACCACCGCCCCCGCCACCGCCGCCGCCACCACCACCGCCCCCGCCCCCGCCACCGCCACCGCCGCCGCCGCCGCCACTGCTGCCACCACCACCTCCGCCCACACTGCCGCTCGATAGGCCCGTTTGGCTGTCCGGCGACGATGTGATCTGGCCCTTCGGGCTTTTCAGATTGGCGATCATATCCTTCACGTCTTTGCTTCGGACGTAGTTCAGATGATACACGCGGACGGGCAGGTTGTCTTCCTGGGTTTGCCGCAGCTCTTTAGAGGTCGAAATGAAGATCACGTCGTTTTCACGTCGAACGTTGAGATGGCACAGCCCGGCAATGATGGTCAACGCTTCGTCCAGCGTCTTGTTCTTAATATCGAGGGTGATTTTGCCGCTGACGCCGGGGGAGAAAGCCATGCCTACGTTCCCCTGCCGGCTTAGCATCTCCAACACCTTGCGCACGTCCAACTCGTCGGCGTGCAGCGTGATGAGCGAGTTGTCGCTCGACGGCGGCGGCGCGGCTCCCAACAGGCCCGTCTTCGCGTCGCTGGCGGTTCCCAGCGGCGCCGGGACCGTTTCCGGCTCCGATGCTCCCGCGCTGGCAGGTGATTGCGCCAGCGGTTGCGCTGCCGGTTGGGCGGGCGACTGAGGAGATGGCCGTTGGGCGGATGCTTCCGTCGGCGGTTGTGCAGGCGGCTGGACCGGTGGTTGTGTTGATGGTGGTTGTGCGGCCGGTTGCGCAGATGGTGGCACAAGTGGCTGAGCGGCTGCCTGCGGCTGCGCCACCGGACGCGTTGCCGGCGGGTTGGACGGTTGCGTCTCCGGCGGCAGCGCAGGCAGTTGCGCCGATGCTCGGGAGATCTGCTGTGCGGGCGGTTGCGTTACCGTCTCCTCCGGCAAAGGCGAGTCCTGTTTCTCGAAATTGGCTCGCTCGACGACGACCGGCGTATTCGGCTCGTCCGGCAGGGGCGCGGCCGGCACGCTGTCTGGGGCGGAGGGCAACAACTTTGGCGCCGACGGCGGAGTGCTTGGCGGGGGACTCACGTTATGCGGACGCGTGCTGAACTCAACCGCGCAGCCTGTCAGCAAGGCGCAGAAGCTAAGCGCCGCCATCGCAAAGGACAGTCGCCTTCTTTTCGGCATTTTGTCCAAATTGCCCATTCGTGGTCCGCTGTGTTCTTGCGGGCCCCCCCGCCAACAACGCGCGTAAAGCGCGCATGCGCAGTGCGCGCTCCTCGCGCGTTGGCGTTGCACCTATCAATCGGGTGGATTGTCGGTGAACTTAACGATTTTTGCGATTGGGTCGCATGGGTTGACTTTAACGCCAACTCTTTCTGGTGGATTGATGGCGCGGCAGGGAAGGTAGGAAAGGTGCGGAGCAATTCGAGTGGCGTTTGCGGCCGTATCTGAGTATACTAACCTCACTCCAGAGGGGGAAAAGGCGCGACTCGCAGTCGGTTCATGCCGATCTCGTGGGCATGAATCCGCCGAACCGCCCAGCTTCGCTTTCTTTACTCGCCCGGAGGCAGCAGCGATGCGGCAATCAGGCATCCATCAAATCGTGCTGGCAGCAACGGCAGTGCTAGCGTTAATCGCGTGCGGCGCGCACGCGGCGACCCTGGACCGGGCAGACGCCGTTCGACTCGGGCGTCAATATCTAACAACGCACGATTCGCCAGAGCGCAGTCGATTGGCTCTCCAATTGGCTGGGTACGAGGGGGATGTCGAGCCGATCATCAAGCGTCTCAGCGCACGCACGTACGAGCGGGCGACTCCCGGCTACCATCCGAGCCGGCATTTCAGCGTTCGCGAGCTCCGCAAGAGGCATCCCGATGAGCTGCTCTACTTCGACCTTCCAGAGAGCTACCGGCCGGATACGCCCACGGGCCTGATCGTCTTCATGCACGGGGGCGACAACACGATCGCCGTGACCACGCGGAACGTCGCCCGCTTCACCGTCTGGCTGCATCCGCGCATGGTCGATCTCGCCAAGCCGGTGGTGATCCTAGTCAATGGCCGCCGACAATTCTCCGGCCGCGTGAGGCCCTCGCTTGCCACCGCTCTTGAGCCCTACCTGCGTCGGGACGATTGGGGGCTCATCTATCCGATCAAGGTCGAGCTGACGGTCGGGCCCAATCCACCCGGCCAAAAGCAGGGTTCGTTGGCGGAAGTGCCCGAGCTTACTATAATGAAGCTTGTTCAACAGGGAGAACGTCGGTGACAGATCAACTTTCGTCGATCGAAGCGGCCGTCGAGGCCATCGCCGCAGGCAAGGTCGTCATCTCGATGGACGACATCGGCCGCGAGAACGAGGGGGACTTTATCTGCGCGGCCGAGAAGGTCACGCCCGAAATCGTCAACTTCATGATTACGCACGGGCGGGGGCAGCTCTGTATGCCGATCCTGCCCGAGGTGGCCGAGCGGCTGCACCTGCCGCAGATCGTCGAGGAGAACACCGCCCCCTTGCAGACGGCCTTTACCGTGCCGGTCGATCATCGCAGTTGCCGCACCGGCGTGACCGCTCCCGAGCGGGCGCGGACGATCCACGAAATCATCAATCCGCAGACGAAGCCGCCCGATTTTGTTCGGCCGGGGCATCTTTATCCGCTGGTGGCGAAGGAAGGGGGCGTGCTGCGGCGTGCCGGCCACACCGAGTGTACCGTCGATCTTGCCCGCATGGCCGGCCTGCGGCCTGCCGGCGTGCTGATCGAGATTCTCGGCGAGCACGGCGACCGCGCGAACCGCGAGGAGCTTCTTGCCTTGGCCGCGAAGTTCGGCCTGGAGATCATCACGATCGAGGCATTGATTCGCCACCGCCGCCGCAGCGAGAAGTTGGTCTATCGGCTGGCCGAGGCGAACCTGCCCACGCGAGTTGGCCTGGCGCGGATCATCATCTACGGCGTGAAATACGAGGATCAGCAGCCGATCGCCATCGTTATCGGCGAGCCGGCATCGCGGGCCGAGCCGCTGGTGCGGCTGCACTCGGCCTGCTTCACCGGTGATCTGTTGGCCTCGCTCCGTTGCGACTGCGGCGACCAATTGCAGATGGCGATGCAGATGATCGGTCAGGAAGGGGCGGGCGTACTCGTCTATTTGCCGCAGGAGGGCCGCGGCATCGGACTGGTCGAGAAGATCAAAGCCTACGGCTTGCAGGACCAGGGCATGGACACCGTCGAGGCCAATCTGGCCCTCGGCCATCAGGTCGACAGCCGCGATTACGGCGTCGGCATCCAGATCCTCAAAGACCTCGGCCTCTCGAAGATTCGCCTGCTGACGAACAACCCGAAGAAGACCGACGCCTTCATCTACGGCGGCTTCGATCTGGAAGTGGTCGATCAGGTGCCGATCGTCGGCCCGATCCACGAGCACAACTCGAAGTACCTCGCCGCGAAGCGCGACAAGCTGGGGCACAATCTGCCGTAGAGGCCAGGGGCTAGGGGTCAGGGGTTAGGGAAGTCCTGGTCGGCCGTAGGCGGCATTCTTCCGGCGAAGACCGTTTTGCCGGGTTGTTGTGGGGCGAATCGATTCAAGGAAAATCCGGCTTTTTGCCGGGTTTACTTTAATTGTTTCCAAGGGGGTGAATGTCTTGGAGGGAGAATTTGTGGAATCAACTGGTTGCGGGTTGGGGTAAGTCGTTTTGCCGGGCGGAGATAGGATGCGCAAGTTGTTTTTGCGGAAAACGTGAGCGAAGTTGAGGAGACGAAGAATGCTTGCCAGTGGATAGTGGTTAGTGGTCCGCGGTCAGCAAAATCCCGCTCGGCAAGCGGGATCTACTCGCTTCAAGTTGCGCTCGGCAAGCGGGGCCCACGGGAATAATTCGAGATGTGAAAGAGCAATCGCGTGCGGCAACGTGCGGGGGTTCCGGCGCGGATGGCGGCGCATTAGTGTCCCGACGTATATACAAGAGAACGACCGGCGGATGGCGCGGCTGCTTTTCAGGCCATTGCCGAATTTTGGGCGGATTCTTTGTCAAGCGGCGTTGTTTCCTTCGTTCTCGTCGGTAAGGGGCGTGAAGGTTCGACGGAGCGGGCGGTTTGATTTGAGATGCCAAGGCGCAAGGAGAGCGGTCCGCGCGCGGCAGTCGCACCGCACGCCCAGCCTGCCATACTGCACACCCGTACTCTAGCAGAACGGCCTGGCGGCTTCAAGAGGAGGTTTTGGCCACGCTTGGGAACAGAAGGCTCCGCCGAAGATGCAAAGCCCTCGGCCGCTTTACCGTTCTTCATTTGCCAGCTTCTCAATTTCAAGGCCGCATTGTTGGGCGTCGTGTGCGCGGCGGTGTGTCGGACCGACGCGACCAGGACAGGGTTCACCTTCCAGGCAGGTAATGCTCACCGGCGGAAACGCCTGTCCGGTCTCAGGTTACACGCCACTGGCCGGCGCGCTACCTGGAAGGAACCGTTCAGGAACGCTAGAATACCTTTAGCCAAACCGCACGTTTTAATAGTACTGTCGCGGCTAAGAGCGTTTGGGCGCAGGGAGCGAATATGAGCGGACTAACAGTCAAGTATTTTATGTGGAGCTACCAGCCTCATTTTCAGTCGAGCGCCGAGCGATCGGCACGCGAGTTGTTCAATCACCTGTTACCGGAACTCGACACATCGCTCTTCCTTGTTGGTATCAAAGTGTGCGAAAACGAAAAAAGGCTCCCCCTATGTGTCGAACCAGACCATTGTACTGTACAACCGTCCGCATTCGAGACAATCGAACGCGAGTTTCAGAAGACATTGGAGAATGACGACCGTAGCAAGATGATCTATTCGAATCCGACCGCAGAAAAACGGGTTCATGAGCGTATTCGGACGCAGAGTATGGCGAGGGCAATTGAGAAGTGCTGTGCCGCAGCGCCCGGGCAACAGAATCGCACATTCATTGCCTCGGATCCGACCCGGGTGGAGCATTACGTGGTATCCTGCGTACTCAGCTTTGACCGAACTGCGTGCGAGTCACAGATGGTATTCGCCGATGACATAGTCGATCGCATGCCGGTTGAACGTTCAGTGATTCAAGCTATGGCCCGAGAGTTTCTTGATTGCTGTAAGGACGGGCTACGTGAGGAAGAACCAGGCGTTAACCTCGGTGTTGTTAAGGCAAGTTCGGAAGAGTTGCTGCGCAGGGGCGGGCAGAGGTTTCTGAATTCCGTTGGCTGGCGAGCGTTCGGTGTTGGTGGTTTGGGGAATGTAGATGGTCTCTATGATGCGATGAACGCCATCTCCGCTATGCACTATGAAGGCTCCGTTGCCACCGGCAAGTTTATTCTATCAGGGCGTCACGGGACAGAGAAACTGACGAGCGGCATCCGGTTCGTCGAGCCAGTGTCCTTGCGAAATTCCCGCCGAATACGCAAACTCTTGGAATTGACGCATGGTGAATCTTCACTCCTCGTTGCCGATGATGGCGTAGTTGGGCTCGTGGATGGGCTAGGCACGCAATCTGGATTATCTATCGCTGTCCGAGGACATCGTAATTGGTGCGTTCTCATTGGAGAGAGTGCCATTTGTGAGTTCAGGTACGGCATCCCATCTCTTCCCAAGCCGAGACTCGAAGAGCACGTGTTTCAGGAGCTATGCTGTCGAATACTACCGAAAGGTGCGGACACAGCACAGTTGTGGAGAGCGGCCGATTCGTGCATGAAGCAGTCACACGGAACCATGATGGTGATTTCCAGTCGCGCGGCCGTCGAATCACAGCGACTAGCACGACAGTCGACACTCATCGAGCCATGCAATTTGACGGATTGGGAGGTGCATGCCGTAAGCTCGATTGACGGTGCGATTCTATTCAATCACGCGGGGATGTGTTGCGCTATCGGGGTGATCCTGGATGGACTCGCAACGGCGAAAGGTGATCCTGCCCGTGGGGCAAGGTACAACTCGGCGGTGCGCTACCTTTCCGCACATGGAGATGGTTGTGTGATTTTGGTGGTAAGTGAAGACGGCGACGTCACACTGCTACCCCAATTGCACCCTCGCATTTCTCGCCGAAAAGTCGAAGACGCGGTACATTCACTGAGTCTCCTCGCTGACGAGACTCCGTTTCGACAACGTGTATATGCGGAAGCACTCAATGCGCTCGAAGGGCTTCGTTTCTACCTCTCCGCGTCTCAGTGCGAGGAGCTTAACGGCATCGTTCAAAGGGTCGAGAATCGCCTTGGCGAAGAAGGGCGGACCGTCCGCGTTTTGCGGTGCGAGTTCGTTCCAGTCGAAGGGATGAACGACTCATACTGGCTGGAAGAGGAGCCTGTTTGACCTGATGTCGCCAGACGGGGCATTGCTACCTGGGGCGTCCGTTTTCGCATCGGTCACATCGACCGGCGCAACGAGCCCCTTGGGACTTGGCGGGGGCGGTTTCTCTTCTTGGGGCTTCGGGCGTCGGCAAAGCGTACACGCCCGAGTGAGGCAATCGGCACGGATCGGGAGGTTTGACGACGATCGCGGCGTGGCGGGGGATTGTTGGGTTGCGGCCCGTTGGGCCTTGGGACGTGTGGGATGTCGGCTTGTTCCCCGTCACTGCTGCAACGAATAGAGCACTACGTTGAGCCCGATGCGGGCGGCATCTTCGCGGGTGTAGCCGCGGCATTCCAAGGAGTTTTCTTTCTGCAAGGCGCAGCTAAGATCATACGGCGAAAAGACGACGCCCCAGCGGTCGCGGAACTTGATTCCCTCCAGGTCGAGCGGAACCTTGTGGGTCGCGGCCTGCAACGGTTTGCCGGGGTCAGTCGCTTCGGGGTCGAGACGCGAGACCGTCCGCAGGTCGGCGCCGCCGTAGGTTTTGCTCAAGAGCGGATCGCTCACGGGAATCGGCTCGAGCTTGCGGTTGGGAAAGATGGCCGACATTTCCCGCCGGAACGATTCGCTGAAGGCCCGGCTGGCGCAGATGGAATCGGCCAAGAGCATCCCGCCGCGCTCGATGTACTGCTGCAACTGCCGCCGTTCCGCGTCGGTCAAGTGGAAGGCGTTGCGGCCGTGCATGAAGACCAAGTGATAGTCGAAGAGAGCGGGATCGGTGATGTCGAGTAGTTCGGGGCGGACGTGGGTGCGGATTTTCAACGCGGCGGCGGCGGCATCCATGAGGTTCAGAATCGCCCGCGGCGCGACGTTGCAGCCGCCGGGATGGCGGAGGTTAGCGACGTCGAGGCGGCCGCGCTCGACGCAATCGCCCGGCCGCGGCGGCGCGGGACGGAAGAAGTCCTCCTTCGTCTTCAATTCGCGGTTGGTGGGTAAGTGACTGGCGGAACACGTCTTGTGCAGTCGGGTAGGCTGGGGGCATCGGCCGGGATGGTCTCGGCTCGATGAACCTCAGGAGCCCGAACATGAAGAAACGAATTCGACACGGCGATCCGCGGCGACGGAGCTATTGGGAAGAGGTGGTGCGGCGGTGGAGGGAAGGCGGCCAATCGGTGCGGGCGTTTTGCCGCGCCGAGGAATTGCGGGAGTCGGCCTTCTATTTCTGGCGGCATAAACTGGCGCGAGGTGGTCACCGCACCGGCAAGCGGGTATCCGGTGCCGTGGACGGTGCGCAGTTCCAGTCACGCCCGGCGACGCCAACGTCGCGTTCATCCAAGCGGGTATCGCCACGGCATGGTGCTACGCCTTCGTTTCTGCCCGTGCATGTGGTGGGACCGGCAAGCAGGTGCTTCGGCGCGGCTGAGGCGGACGGCGGCGTGGAGATTATCCTGGGGCAAGGCCGCACGGTACGGGTGCAGGCGGGCTTCGACCGGCAAACGCTCGCCGCTGTGCTGGCCGTGCTGGAGGTGCAGCCGTGTTGAACCTGTCGGAACTGGTGCGGATCTACGTGTGCTTGGTGCCGACAGATATGCGAAAAAGTTTCGACACACTGGCCGCCCTGGTGCGGGACTGGCTGGGATACGATCCCTTGTCCGGCCACTTGTTCGTGTTCCGCAGTCGCCGTGGCGATCGCGTGAAACTTTTGTGGTGGGATCGCGACGGGCTGACGTTGTACTATCGGCGGCTGGAAGAAGGAACCTTTCGCTTTCCGACGAGCAACGACCCACAAGCGCGGAGCGTCGAGGTCTCGCGCAGGAGTTGTCGCTGGTGCTGTGGGGCATCGACCCGTCCAGCGTGAAACGGCAGCAACGCTACCAACGCACGGCTTGATGCGGGGAGAAAAACCTTTCTTGCGGTGGGAATAATTTCGCGTTCACGGTATCTATAAGGGCATGGACACGGACGCCATGCCTCTTCCCGATCCCGCCCTGCTGCCCGACGATGTTGCGGTGCTCAAGCAGTTGATCGTGCAATTGTTGGAGCAGTTGCGTTTGCGCGACGAGCGGCTCCAGCGGCAAGAACATCACATTCACTTGCTGCTGAAAAGGATTTACGGGAGCAGCAGCGAGAAGTTCGATCCGCAGCAAGGCATGTTGTTCGAGAACCAGGCAGATGCGGAAGAGGCGGCTGCCAACTCGCCGCCGCCGGTCGCACGGGCAGCTTCCAAGAACCGCGACAAGCACGGCCGAGGGCGGATTCCCGACGAGACCAAGCGTGAGGAAGTCGTTCACGATCTTTCCGAAGCCGAGAAGGCGGCATTGGGCGGCCTGGAGAATCTGGTCGAGTTGCCGCCGGAGACCAGCGAGCAACTCGATTGGCGGCCCTCGACGCTGTTCGTGATGGTGCATGTCCGCAAGAAATACGCCCGCAAAGAGCAACTGCCCGAGAGCGGCCTGACGCTCGTTGAGCAGAACGTGGTGCTGGCCCGCAAGCCGCCCGAGGCGATTCCCGGCGGTTTGGCCGGTCCGGGCTGATGGCCCAGGTGATCGTCAGCAAGGGGGCCGATCATCTGCCCTTGCACCGGCTGGAAGGAATCTTCCAGCGACAGGGCGTCCGCATCTCCCGGCAGACGATGGACGGCTGGTGGCTTCAAACGGCCGAGTTCTTACAACCTTTGTACGCCCTGGCTATCCGCGTGGTGTTGGCTTCTCACGTAATCCACACGGATGACACCTCGGTGAAGGTCCGCGATGCCTGGCGGAGGCTGAAGTACACGGGCCACTTCTGGCCCTACGTGGGCGATCCACTGCACTCGCTGACCGTGTTCGATTACACGACGAATCACAAACGGGACGGACCGGCCGCGTTTCTCAAGGATTATCGCGGCTATGTGCAGGCCGACGCCTTCAACGGTTACGACGGAATCTACCTGGAATCCGACGGTCGAATCATCGAGGTGGCTTGTTGGGTGCATGCGCGGAGGAAATTCCACGAGAGCCGACGGCTGGATGCGGCCCGCATGGAGACGGCGTTGGCTTGGATCGGCAAGCTCTACGCCGTGGAGAAAGATCTCCGGCAGCGCTGTCAGGGCCAGTGGCAGCCACTCACGCTGGAGGAGCGTGCCACGCAAATCGCCGCCGAGCGGCAGGAGCGGTCGCGGCCGCTCTTGGACAGCTTCCATACATGGCTGGAAGCCGAGGCGCCCAAGGTCTTGCCCAAGAGCGCGGTTCGTGGAGCGATTAACTATACGCTCGGCAACTGGACGGCCCTGTCCGTATACCCTAACGACGGCTGGCTGGACATCGACAACAACGAAGGCGAGAACTCGTTGCGGGGCCTCTGTATCGGACGCCGCAATTGGCTTTTTGTGGGGAACGACCGGGGCGGCCGCGCGGCGGCGATCCATTTCAGCCTGTTGGCGTCATGCAAGCGTCACGGCCACGATCCTTGGGTCTACTACCGCGACGTGCTGACCCGACTGCCAGCGATTCTTCCCGGCGCCAGCGAGGAAGAACTTCTCGCCCTCCTCCCCCACCGCTGGCATCCGGCTTGATCTCCCCGTTCGCCAAGCCTACGCCCAGGCGGCGATTTCTCCCTATGTGCTCGGCGGGACGCTTACGTTGGTGGCATAGGCCAGCACGTTGATGCCCAGCGAGAGGGCGGCGTCGACTTGGGCCTGGACGGCCGGGCTGTATTTCACGCCGCGTCCCGGCCGCGAGAGCTCCCACAAGCAGGAGAGTGAGGGCCGCGGGTTCTCGATTGGGTCGGGCGGGGCATAGACTACGCTGGTGCGGCAGCCGAACTCGATCCCACACATCGGCCGCAACTGCCGCGAGTCGATCTTCTCCTCGGCGTGCCAGATGGGGTGTTCCGGCTCCAAGGGCCGCAGTTGGTACTCCGGCTCGGGGAAGACCTCGCGCATCAACTCGCGAAAACCCTGGTCAAAGTCGCCGCAGCCGCAATCGGCCTCGGCCATGAGAAATCCACCGCGATCCAGGTAGTCGCGCAGTTTCTGGGCCAACCGCTTGCGCTGGTCGGGCTTTTCGGGCAGCAGGTTTTGACTGCCGCAGAGGTACAGAACCGGCGTTTGCAAGAGGTCCTCGACGCTCGCCAGCCGCAGATCGATCACCTGCCAGGTCAGATCGCGCCGCCAGCGCAATTCGACATAGCGGGTGAGATTGGCCGCGTCGCTGCGGTGATGGTTCCAATCGTTGCTATCGCCATGTTGCAGCTTGGCCACGAGCAGCGGCCAGCGTCCTTTGGAGAGGAACAACAGGGCGAAACTGGTGCCGACCAGGGGCTCTTCCCAATGCGACCAGCCCACCGGATGTCGCTGGCCCATCCAAGAGCCCGACAGACTATCCTGGGTGCGGACGAGGCGGTCGGCCCCGTCGCGATACCAGTCGGCGCGGCTGGGCTGTCCGGGGCGGGGCGGCAGCGGAATGAACCGGCGCGAGGTGAGACGGCCGGCGCGCTCCAGGCCGTAGAGTAGCTGTCCATTCCCTGAAAACTGGCGCTGCCTGATTTTGGGAAATCGGCTATCAAGGTGGCATGGATGTTGAGCAACTCAGGAAAGATGTTCATGCGGGGCGGATCACACCCGATCGGCTGATCGATTTGATTGTGACCCTTCAGCGCCGGAACGAAGAGTTGGAGCGTCAACTGAAGGGCGGCTCGCCGCCGAAGATTTCGGAGCCGTTCTCGGTGGAGGCAGAAGAACGGCGGCAGGAGGCGCGAGGAAGGAAGCGGCGGAGGCGAAAGCAGCGGTCGGGCGGACGGATTAGCACGGCTGAGAAGATCGCTCAAGCCGTGCGAACCGAGAAAGTCTTCCCGGCTGGGGTGCGGAAGGCAGATTGCCGGCTGTCGCACACGCGGGTGGCATGGCGGCTGGAAGACGGCCAAGCGGTCCTGGTGGCCTATGACATTTATCGCGGCCCGAAGAACCAATACGGCAAGATTCCGGGCGTCTTCGGCCGCAGCGAGTTCGGGGCGGAGATCGTGCTGGCCATTGCCTACCAGGTGTACGTGGTCGGCCTTTCCTTCGACAAAGTATGCCTGCTGATGAACTTCTTCCAGCACTTGACGCTGCGGAAGTCGCAGGCCGACGCCCTGTTGAACCAGTTGGCGCGGCAATGGGAAGAGGAATTCGAGTTGCTGTGCTTGCTGCTGGCCAACTCGCTGGTAGTGCATACCGATGAGACGGGCTGGAGCATCAACAGCGTGTGGGCCTTTCTCTCGGAGAAGGTGCGGGTATTGTTCTTCGGCGTGCATAAGGATGCGGAGACACTACGGCAGATTCTCGACCCGGCGATATTCGCGGGACTGGTGATCAGCGACGATGCGGCGGTGTATGCGAACTTTACCCAATCACAGAAGTGCTGGGCGCATTTCTTGCGAAAGGCGATCAAGCTAACGCTGATGGAGCCTGCCAACGCCGAGTATCGCCAGTTTACCGACCGGCTGCTGGAGATTTACCGCGAAGCCTGTCGGGTGCAGCATGACCGGCGGCTGAGCGGGGAAGGACGAAAGGGGAAGGTCGCAGTGCTGGAGGATGAGGTTCTGGAGTTGTGCGCTCCGATGTGGGTAGCCGAACTGCCGCCCGGCGAAGGGCCAGAAGACGACTATCGGCTGCTGTGCAACGAACTGATGCGGGTGATGCTGGCGGAGCAGCTCTTCACGTTTGTCACGGCGGAGCCGGTGGAGAAGCCCAACGGGGAAGTGCTGATCGTGTCGGGAACGAACAACGAAGCCGAACGGACGCTACGCTCTCCGGCGCAGCGCGGGGCACGGGCCGCACCAACAAGACGGTGGCTGGCGCGCGGCGGCAAACGGTAATCGTCAGCGTGCTGGAATCGCTCCGCCAATATCTTTCCACCTTTACGCTATCGAGCGTCATCGAGGAAATCCGGCGTTGGTGCAAAACCGGCCGCAGTTGTTTCGCCCGCTGGGTGGAGAAGCTTGGGTTGATCGGTAACGGGCTTCCGAATGACGGCCGCCTCTCGTTGCTGGACCGCGTCATTCCGGTGCCGGACGGATGAGGGCACGAAAATGCCTTCCAGACCCCAACCCGAGAGTTAGTTATCAGATCGTCTTCACAAAGAATTTGGATTTTCTTGCGGGGGGGGGGCATATTGCTTTTCCGCAGGGGACGGGTAAAATCGCATTCATGTCGTTTGACTTGGTTTCCCAGCGTTCGTTGGGAGTTGGACGGCTACCGATGCCGCCCGGGGTAACCACGAAAGCATCCGAAGCCAGGACGAAGTGGTGCAAGCGCGTGAAGAACGTTTTGTGCTCGAATGCCTGCAGGACAAATGGGTTGACTTCCTGCTCGAAGGGTAGGTCCACACGAATGCCGACGGACCGGTCGCGCTCCGGAGCACCGGCCACTGCCGCGCCTTCGTTGGCGGCCTGCATAAGGCCCGGACCTCCACCCGTAATGATGTCGCAACCCATCTCGGCCAGCACCGTGGCAACTCGCTTCACCTCGTTGTAGACGTACGTTCCCGGCTTCACCCGCGCCGAGCCGAAGATCGTGACGCGGTAGCGTTCGCGTTTGGAAGGTTGCAGTCGAGTAAGGTTGTTGACGATGTCCCAGAGACCGAAAACCGTATTGACGAGGATCTGTTTGACCGCCTCTTTGTCCGCCATGCTGACGCCGCCACGCGTGTCTTCGCGGGTGTCATTGACGGTCATGCCGTAGAGATAGTAGAGCGTCCAGGCGTTTTCGTTGGGATTTTGTTCGACAGAGCAATTGGGATTGTGTTTGACAGAGTAATATTGTCCCAGCCATCGCATGGCGCGATCGATGCGGTTGCTGTCGCCGGGCTTCTGGGCGAGGCAACATTCGATGCGGTTGCCCGACGCCCGGGCATCGCACTGTTGCACGCTGTCGGCGGCGAACACCAGCGACGCGATGCCCGCACAGGTCATACTGCCGGTGCCCAGGGGCGATCCCATGTAGCCCCAAGAGCCGTCGGCATTCTGGTACTTCTCCCAATACGCTTTGGCGAAGTGCCACGTCTGCTCGCGGGCCACCACGCCGACGCGCTCGGCCTCGTGCAAGGCCAACATCGCGAACTGGCTGTTCGACTGGTCGCCGCCTTAGCCGCGGTTGTCGGGATAGGTCCAAGCGCCTTTGAACGGACCTTTGACGACCTGTGTGCCCTCCAGCCACTCGACGTTGCGGAGGATCAGCTTGCGGTCTCGGTCGGGCTCGGCCCGCGCGAAGACCATCGTCTGCAACGCGACGACGTAGGTCTTCTCGGGCGGGATTGTGCGGAGATAGTTGAGCGCCTTCTGCATGCGTCGGTCGTTTGCCTCAACGCCGGCGTTCAACAGCGCCAGCGTACAGAGGGCGCCGACGCCGCCGCGATAGCCGCTCATTTCGGGCCAGGCGCCGTTGTCGCGTTGTTGCGCCAGAAGGTAGCTGACGCCACGGTGGATCGCGCGTCGGACCTGCTCGGCGGTAACTTCCGCACGTACCGGCGCCACAAACGACGCAAGAAGTCCGAACAGAGCGACTGCGGCGGCAATCGGGCGATTCATGTGCGAAGTTCCTTCGGTCTGGGGCGGAAGAAACGCGGAAAGCCGGATCAGAAGGATATTAGTTTGGCAGCCCGTTGAAAAAGTCCGATTCCAGTTGTTCGGGCGCCACTGCTGGCTTGTCCAGCAGTGGCTTCACGGGCATTGCGGGCGGCACTGCTGGGCAAGCCAGCCGTTGCACCCTTTTTCAGCGGGCTGCTAGAGTCACTTGTTTGCCGAGTTCGCGGGCAGTAGCCGGGTTTCGTGGATCAGTTTATTGAGCTGCGACGCCGTGGGGGCCGCCAGCAGCACGATTTTCCGCTCGCGCGCCTTTCCGGCGCGCTCGACCGTCTCGCCTTTTTCCAGTGTGGCTTCGATTTCGGCCCAAGGCACGGGAAGAAGGTTCTGGTATTTTTCGGGGATATTCTTATCCGGATGATCGAGGGCGAAGAGCAACACGACCGTCGAGCCCGGTTGCGACTTCGATAGAATCCTCTGATAGCCCTCCTCGGTGTGATTGAACGAGAAGAGGTCACAGCCGCGAGATTTGGCGACTTTTTCCAGTTCTTTCCACGCGGGACCGGCGCTAAACCAGGTCGCTCCCAGCGGCCTCTCGTATTCCTTTGTTGCCGGCGGGGTGGGCGGGCTCGCCTGCGTTCTGCGCGTGATGGCCAACCCATCGCGCGCCTTCCACACGTAATCGCCCGCTGCGTTGACCGGGTGGAGCGTGTATGCCACGCCGATGGCCATCTTGGCGTATTCAGCCGGCGTGATGACCACTTCCAATTCGCGGACATTGCCGGGATTCTTCGTGACACTGCTCATTGATAGGCGGCAGAGCACGTCCGACCGACCTTTCACCCGCAGGATGAAGTTGTTGTCGGCTCGGCTCATGAATCGCTTGTATTGCTGGTAGCCTCCGGCGTTTTCCAACCATTCGCGGCAGTGAATCCAGAAACAGCGTCCGCCCGGTTGTGCCGCGCTCTTGATGCCGCGAACCATCGCCGGCGCATCCTTGGATTCGGGCCAGTAGGCCTTTTCGATCGTAATCTGCTTATGTTCGTACGCGGCCGCCGGCGGGTTGGGCACGTTGGCGTACTGGCCGAAGTGGTCGCTCACCTCAAGCAGGCGATAGGGGTTGCTGCGTTGGAAGACGTTGTCGCGCAAGCCTTTGGCGTAGCGCGTACCCCAGGTGGCCGCCAGGTTCGCCGCGCTGAGGTCGTTGAAGGTGTGGACTTTGATCATCAATCCGAGGTAGTTTTGCGCGAGTACGTTTTGCCCCAGCGTCGTGTAGTTCAGCCGCCGCCAGCGTCCGCCCACAAAGACTTCGCAGAAAGTGTGAGCGCTGAAGCTGTCGGCCCCTGCCGCCACGCCCAGGCAGGCGTCTCGTCGCACCTGCTCGTGCGTGAGGCCCCGCTCGACCATTTCGAGTTGAGTAGGGTCTGACCCGTCTGCCAGCGGGATACAGAGGATCATCCGCGTGGGAATGCCGACGGCGCGGAGCACCGTGGTCTCATAAATTGCGGTCGACGTGCATGATCCGTAGGTTTTGTTGGCGAACATCTCCTTGCCCAACAACTCGTGATCGAATTGCTGCTGAACCGTCCACGTGGGGTCTCCCTTGTCTCGCTCGAACGCCCCTTCCAGGCCCGGCAGCACGGTCGGCTTGCCGTCGGCGAAACCGACGTAGTACGTACAGAACATGTTGCGATACTTGGAGCGATTGAAGAGCCAGCGGGGGACTTTCTCAACGACCTCCTTATCCGTCAGCCGATCGGGACGAATGCCATCTTTGGCCAACTCGCGCAGCAGGTCGCTGCGCATCGGCTCGTCCCAGTCGGTCGTGATGCCGGGGGCAAGATACTCCTTCATGCCGGCGTATTGCTTCCTCCAGTTGCGGTTGGCTTTGATCGCCTCGGCATTGGAGTTCAACGGGTAGACGACGACCTCGAGTTCCGCGTACTCCTTGTTCTCGGCCAAGACGCGAACGTCCTGGTAATCGTCGTTGAGAGCCTTCACGTTGTAGGGCGGGATGACGCGGATTACGGCGCGGACGCTGTAGCTAAACTCGCGGCGCTGCTCCCACTGGCCATCGGAAATGCCGTTGCCGGCGGTGTCCTGTTTTTTCGGGTCCGTGCGATACTTGTGAACCTCTTGGAAGTCGGGCAAGCCGTCGCCGTCCCAGTCCGGGTCTGCTGCCTCCTTGTAAGCGCCCGGCAGTGCATGGCCTGCCTCGTCTACCTTGCTTCTGACGTACTCTTGGTCGGCATCGCTCAGTTTTTTCAGCCGCAGACTGATAATCTGGCCATTTTCCTTCTTCAGACGGACGGTTCCATCTCTTGACTCCAGCAGTTCGGCTTCCACGGTGAACTTCCCCGACGCATCCGCCCACTTTCGCGCAAATGCGATTGGCGTGGAAACCGCAGCCACAAGCACGGCCACAAAGAAGATTCTCATCTGCATGGGTCTTTCATCGTGATTGGGAGAGGATACACTAGGACTGGCTTTTGCACATGGCGCGCCAATTCACAAATCCTTTGTACTCACGGGGGTTTTCAGGCTGCTCTGTCTCAAATCGACAACACCGCGCCCTCAAAATGAGTTGGCGTTTCCCAACGGTAGCCGTTCAATCCCCAGCGCAGGCCGGTGGACATGGTCTTACAGATTCCCCAGGTCTGGGCGAACGGCTGGGCCTTCGGCTCAGACTTCTTCTATACCAATATACCAAGAACTCTCGCCGAACTCTCGCTGCGGCCAGTTGGTCGACCAGGGCCAATCAGTTTTTCATAATAGAGCGTTAGTTGGGGTGGCAGTTGCACTGCCGCCCCTCGGGGAACTGCGGACATTCAGGGGTGGCAGTACAACTGCCACCCCAACGCTGGAACTCGTGCCGCGGCCAGTTGGTCGACCTGGACAACCCGCCTCCCTGCCTCGCTGTCTCTTCATTACAATGATGTAATGAGCACCGATTCCTCCACGCCGCCGACTCCCGCCCAACTGCTGGCCACGCCGGTGCAGTTTCTCAAGGGCGTTGGGCCGACGCGGGCGGGATTGCTGGAACGAATGGGGCTGCACACCGCCCGCGACGTGCTGTTCCTCTTCCCGCGCGATTACCAGGACCTCAGCGACGAACGGGAAGTCGATCGGCTGGAAGAGGGGAAGCTGCAAAGCGTCCGCGGCGTGATCGAAGACATCGACCAGCGAAACACCAGTTCCGGCGGCACCGTGCTGGGCATCTCCGTCCGCTGCCAAAACGGACACCTGCGGGCGATCTGGTTCAACCAGCCCTTCATGCGCGAGCGATTCAGCTTCGGCCAGAAACTGCTGCTCTCGGGCAAGCCGAAATACGAGGGGCTGGTTTGGCAGATGGTCCATCCGCGGGTGGAAACGCTCGACGCCGAGGAGGACGAGCCGGTCACCAAGCTGCTGCCGGTCTATCCGTTGACCGAGGGCCTGCTGCAATGGCAGATGCGAAAGATCGTCCGCGGCGCGATCGAGACGTTTGTGCCGGCGTTGGAAGAGGTCTTTCCCGACGAGTACCTGGCCACCCACGATCTCTGGCCGCTGGCCCGGGCGTTGCCGCAGATTCATTTTCCCGACGAGCAGGAGAGCCTCGACCGGGCGCGGCGGCGGCTGGTCTATCAGGAGCTATTCATTTTGCAGTTGGCGTTGGCCGTGCGGCGACAGCAGCAGCACGAGCAGCGGCGGGCGGCGGCGCTGGAGGCCACGGCGAAGATCGACGCCCGCATTCGCCGGCTCTTCCCGTTTGAATTGACCGCGGGCCAGGAGAATGCGATTGCGGAGATCGCGGCCGACATGACCGGCCCGATGCCGATGAACCGGCTGTTGCAGGGGGACGTGGGCAGCGGCAAGACGGTCGTGGCTGTCTACGCCATGCTGCTGGCGGTGGCGCATGGATACCAGGCGGCGTTGATGGCCCCCACGGAAGTGCTCGCCCGGCAACATGCCCTGACGCTGGAACGAATGCTGGCGGCCAGCCAGGTCCGCCGCGCAGCTTACCGGCGGATTGACCCCCGCCCAGCGTGCCGCGTTGCTGCAACTAATCGCCGCGGGCGAAGTCGATCTGGTGATCGGCACGCAGGCGATCATCCAGGAGGACGTGGCGTTCGCCAAGCTGGGGCTGGTGGTGATCGACGAGCAACACAAGTTCGGCGTGCGTCAGCGGGCAATGCTGAAGCAGGCCGGAACCGATCCGCATTACTTGGTGATGACCGCCACGCCCATCCCGCGATCGGTGACGATGACGTTGTTCGGCGATCTCGACGTTTCCACGCTGCACGACAGCCCGCCGGGCCGGCAGAAGGTCAATACCTACCTGGCCAACGAAGAGCAGCGGGCAAAATGGTGGGATTTCTTCCGCCGCAAGTTGCGCGAGGGGCGGCAGGGATACGTGATCACGCCGCTGGTCGAGGAATCGGAAGCGGTCGAGTCGGCGAGCCTGGCCGAGACCTACGAGAAGTTGGCCAACGGCGAGTTGGAGGCGTTCCGGCTCGGCCTGCTCCACGGCCGCATGACCCCCGGCGAAAAGGACGCGGTGATGGCGGATTTTCGCGGCGGCGAAATCCGAGACGCTCGTCTCAACGTCGGTCGTCGAAGTCGGCGTCGACATGCCGAACGCGACGCTGATGACGATCGAGGGGGGGCATCGCTTCGGGCTGGCGCAGCTCCACCAGCTTCGCGGGCGGATCAGCCGCGGCAAGTTCCCCGGTTTCTGCTGCGTCTTCGGCGATCCGCAGACCGAGGAATCGCGGCAGCGGTTGAAGGCGTTCGTCGCTTCGACCGACGGCTTCGAGCTAGCAGAAACCGACTTCCGGCTTCGCGGGCCGGGCGACGTTTTCGGCACGCGGCAGCACGGCCTGCCGCCGCTGCGGATTGCCGATTTGCTCCGCGATCAATCGCTGCTGGAAGAAGCCCGCCGCGACGCCCACGACCTGGTGACCGCCGATCCGGGGCTCTCTTCGGAAGCGCACGCAAGGCTGCGGCGGATGGTGCTGGCGCGTTACGGCAAGGCGCTCGATTTGGGCGACGTGGGGTGATGAGGGCCGGGAGCAATACGACGCCTGGAACGGATGTTTCGTCGCCGCGTCGTGGCAACGATCGGCCCGGCGAAGACACCGGACAGGGCCGATCAGTTTTCGGTGGCGTTGGGGTGGCAGTTGCACTGCCGCCCCTGAATTGGCGGCGTTTTCCGGGGGTGGCAGTGCAACTGCCACCCCAACAAGCATCCCAGATTGAGAAACTGATCGGCCCTGGGACGTCGGCAGGAAAACTGCAAAGTCGAGAACTCGGTCGTAGCACGGGCATCGTGCCCGTGTGTCACGGCCAAGATGGCCGTGCTACGAAGGACTTTGCAGTTCTCCTGGGACGCCGGGGCGAAACCTTGACAACCCCATCGGCCGCGAGTGATAATACAACTGAGAATAGTCGCTTAGAACCAGCTATCCACCGAGTGCCGCCACATGGGACAAAGACCAGGGAACAACCAACAAAACCACGATCCGTTGGATCCGCAGGCTTCGCTGCGGGAGCGCTTCAGGGTTTGGGCCGTTTGCGGCCTCCTCGTGTTGATGGTTTTGCTGGTCTTCGGCCAGGCTTGTCAGTTCGAGTTTACCGTATGCGATGATGATCCCTACGTTTATGGAAACCCGCACGTCATCGAGGGATTTTCGCCGGGCGCATGGAGGAGTTGGGAAGACAATCCTCTGTACTGGAGTCTAACGACCTGTACCGCGGGCAATTGGCATCCGCTGACGTGGATGTCGCACATTATCGACGGACAACTCTACGGCGTTCACGACACCTATCGTTTTTTTGGCCCCGATGCCCCGGAACGTTGGAGAGGCCCTGAGGCCGGCTGGCACCATCTGACGAGCGTGCTGTTGCACGCCGCAGCGGCGGTCGTTCTTTTCCTGGCCTTACGGCGATTGACGGCGGCGTTCTGGTGCGGCGCCTTGGTGGCGGCGATGTTCGCCTTGCACCCGTTGCGGGCCGAGTCGGTGGCTTGGGTGGCGGAACGCAAAGACGTACTGAGCGGGCTGTTCTGGATGCTGACGCTCTGGGCGTATGGCGGCTACGTTCGGCGGCCGCTGTACATCTCCGGCGGCTATGATGGGCGACCGAACATCGGCTGGTACTTCGCGACAGTCTGTCTTCTGGCACTGGGGTTGATGGCCAAGTCGATGCTGGTAACTTTGCCCTGCGTCTTGCTGCTCCTGGACGTCTGGCCGCTTCGGCGGTGGCAGCCGAAGCTGCTTTACCCCGCCCTGGTGAAATCGTCGCCTCCGCAGTGCGCGCCGCAACCGCTTTGGGCTCTGCTGGTCGAGAAAATTCCCCTATTTCTGCTGTCGGGCATCGTCTCCCGGGTTGTCGCACAGGGCCAGCAATCGATGGGCTGCATGAGCATGACGGACAACGTGACCATGCCTTACCGCATCTACAATGCGGCGTTTTCCGCCGCCGCTTATCTTTGGAAGCTGATCTGGCCCATCGATCTCTCCCAGAGCTTTCATCAAGGGCGGCTGGTATGTAAGATGGCGATCTTCTACCCGCATCTGGCCGTGATGGGCGACGAGGCGAAAGCGCGGTTGGTTTGGTACGGAATCGGGGGCGGGCTGGTGGTGGCGGCGATTACCGTGCTGGCGATCTGGAATCTCCGCCGCCGGCCGTACCTAGCGGTGGGCTGGTTCTGGTATCTGGGCGGACTGGTGCCGGTGATCGGACTGATCCAGGTCGGCGCCCAGGGCATGGCCGATCGTTACACGTATATTCCGATGATCGGCGTCTACATCATGATCGTCTGGGGCGGGGCCGAGTTGGCGGCGCGATTGCCCCATCTACGGACCGCACTGGGCGTTGCGGCAGGCGTCGTGCTGGCGGCGTGGATGGCGCTGACGGTCGCCCAAGTCGCCACCTGGGAAAACAGCGAAACCGTGTTCCAACATGCGGTCGACGTGACCAGCGACAACTACTTCGCTTACAATCATCTTGGCTTGGCATATCAATATGGGAACTTTCCCGACCACATGGAGAAGGCCAGGGAAGCATTCGTGAAAGCGGTCGAGTATGGCCCGAGCTACGATGCGGCCAACGCGAATTTGGGCGTGTCCTACATGAACCGCAAGCGACCCGACCAAGCCCTCGCGTGCTTCAAGAGAGCGTTTGCGGTCAATCCTTACGCGGCCTTCCATTACGCAAATCTCGCGGGCGCCTATTTTGGCCTGAACAGATACACTGATGCGGCCGCCGAGTTGGAGAAGGCCATCAAGATCGAGCCGACGTCGCCGCGCTATCACCAATCGATGGCGCTGGCGCTGCTCCGACTGCAGAAACCTAAGCGGGCAATCGCCGAGCTTGACGAGGTGTTGCGGCTCTCCCCGAACGACGTCGCCACGATGAGGGACGTCGCCTTTTTTCTGGCCACCAGCACCGATGCATCCGTTCGCGACGGCAAGCGGGCGCTTCGGCTTGCACAAGCGGCGAACAAGCTCACCCGCGGCAACGATCCGATCAGCTTGTATACCTTGGCTGCCGCCTATGCCGAGACGGGGCGCTATGAAGAGGCGGTGGATATCGCCAGCGAAGCGATAAGGCTCGCGATGCAGTACAACAATCCGGGCCTGGCGAACACGATCCGCGACATGAGGCGCGTCTTCGCCTCGGGGCAACCTCTCCGCGTGCCGCTGCCGGCGCCGCCGACGAATCTCGCTCCGTCGCGATGAGGATGCGGCGTCGCCCGCTCCCATCCTGATGGGTTTTGACAAACGAAGCCGGTAATGCGTCTGATGGGTTTTGACAGCCAAAATCGGTAGTGAATTCAAGGTATTGTGCTAGCACACCACTGCTAGCAGGCGCATTTTGTGGTTGCCTTTGGCGGCGTTGCTTGAGAGTAATTGAAAGGAGGGTCCATGAAGTAACTTCGCAAGGGAGGATGAATCGTCATGTACCAGCGAACTTTGAAACTTTCACAGGCTCAGCGCAGGACGTTGGTCGAGTATCGGAACCATGATCGGCGTCCGGACGTGCGGGAACGGTGTGCGGCGATCTTGAAGGTCGCCGACGGCCAATCACCTCATGCGGTAGCGACTCAGGGACTACTGAGACCGCGAGATCCTGACACCGTGTACCATTGGTTGGATTGCTATGAACAACACGGGATCGAAGGACTGTTGCGGCGGCGGCAGGGAGGCAGCCGTCGCCGTCCCTTTCGAGCAGCGGGAACAGGTGTTGGAGCGGCTGCGGCAAGGCCCCGGCGAGGAAGCTCGCCGCGAGGCGATGCCGACAGCCGCTGGTCCGCCGCCCAGCCGCTGGACGTTGCGGACCATTCGCGCCAGCATTAAGACGATCCAGAATTACACGCTCAGTGGCGTGTGGCGGTGGCTCCGTCGCAAACTGGGAGTGAAATTGCGTTCGGGTCGGGTCCAGCATTTTAGCCCGGATCCGCAGTATCGAAGCAAGGTAGCCAAACTGAAACGATGCCTGCGAGCAGCGGCGCAACCCCCAGGAAACGACATTGCTGTTCATCGACGAAATGGGGTACGCCGTCTAGCCCGAGCCGGCGCCGAGTTGGGCTGCCGCCCCGCCCGCGGCTCCACCGCAAGCGGATCGGCAACAGTCCAACAATGGGCTGTGGCGTGTGATCGGCGGCCTGAACGCCTGCAGCGGAAAAGTGACCTACGTGGACAACTACATTATCGGTCGAGCCAAGGTCATCGAGATGTATGAACGGATCGCGAAAACTTACGCTCGCGCCAAGACGATCTACGTCGTTCAAGACAATTGGTCGATCCATACTCATCCCGACGTACTCACGGCCGTGGGGGCATATCCTCAAATCAAGCCAATCTGGTTGCCGACTTACGCCCCCTGGCTGAACCCGATCGAAAAATTATGGCGATGGCTGAAGGAGACAATCCTCAAAATGCACCGTTTGGCCAACGACTGGCCCGCCTTGCACCAGCGCGTCACCGACTTCCTGGAGCAATTCGCCCGCGGCTCGAAACAGCTTCTGCGGTACGTAGGGTTGCTCGGCAACGGTCAACTGGCCCAATCGCTGCATTTTACGTGATTACTACCGAATCTGTTTGTCAAAACCCATTAGGGAACGCCCTCCGTGGCGTTCCCGGCGGCGGAACGGGACGGAGCCCGTTCCCTACAGCGCTTGAGTTCATTACCGGTTGTGGCTGTCAAAACCCATTAGGGAACGCCTTCCGCGGCGTTCCGGAAGCCGCGAAGAACGGCGTTTTCCTCGCGGGCATGGAACGCCGCGGAGGGCGTTCCCGACAGAAAAATTCGTCAACTTATTTTGACGCGACTCCTTACGCCAGCCGGTACGCGCTCTCCGTTGCGTCTTCGTGACGAATTTCGTCGACCGGCTCGCGCTTGCCCGCGCCGGCGTAGAGGCGATTTGGGGCATTGAAGACCCAGCCGGACGTTTGCCCGACGTTCTTATAGGCATGAACGACGCCGGGCGGAACGACCACGCACTGCCGGTTCGACTGACCTACCGCCACCCTCATGCAATGACCGCGGGTGGGCGAGGCCGCGCGGGCGTCCCAAAGATACAAGAGGAACTCGCCCGGGCCGAGAAAGGCGAAATAGTCGGTCTGATCGACGTGTTCGTGCGGTCCGCGGGCAATGCCCGGCAGCGTCTCGCTGACGTAGGCCATCACCGGATGCTCGCCGGCCGGAAGCTCGTCCTCACGGTACAGTTCGATCAACCAGCCGCGATGGTCGTTATAAGGAGCGAGCGGGCGGAACGTCACGCCGTCGATCGGCCCTTCACGGAACGCGAGTTGTTCTTGCGGCATTTGCTGCGACATCGTCTGATTCTCCCACCGCTATGGCCCGCCAGCATTCCCTTCCGACCCGCATCTCTCACCACGGTGGGGCAGACATTCCTGTCTGCCGCAGGAAAGGGCGACACCTCTGGCAGACAGGAATGTCTGCCCCACCGGGTTTGTTCAGTTTAGGCGACCGCGGCAAAAGCGCCAAGCCGCTTGCCACCGGGCCCACGGCTCTGCTACGATGGAACTGTGAAGCCGTCCCTCCTTGCCGAGCCGCGCCAATGAATCTACTCAAAGAAGTTCTTGCCCACGAGGTCTATCCGGCGTTCGGTTGCACCGAGCCGATTTCCTGCGCGTATGCCGCGGCCACGGCGGCGGCGGAGTTGGGCGAGCCGGTCGAATCGCTGCTGCTGAAGGTGGATGCGGGCACGTATAAGAACGGGGCGGCCGTAACCGTGCCGCACAGCAACGGGGCGAAGGGCAACCTTGTCGCCGCGGCCCTCGGGGCGACGCTCGCACGGCCCGAGGCCAAACTCGAGCTTCTCCAGTACGTCACCGAGGAGATCCGCAATCGCGCGCGAGCGATGTGCGACGCGGGCCGCTGCCAAAGTGAGTGTTTCACCGAGCGGAGCGGCTTCTACATCGAGGTGCTGGTGCGAGGCGCCCGCCATCAGGCCCGTTGCATCGTGGCCGACGGACATACCAACGTGGCGCTGCTCGAAAAAGACGGCCAGACCGTCTCGCGCAGCGACGCGGCGTCGCGGAAAGATGGCCTGGCCTACCGACTCGCCCTGAGACAATTGAAGATGGCCGAAGTGCTCGCGCTGGCACAAACGCTCGACGTCGACGACCGCGAGTATCTGCAACGCGGCGTGGAGATGAACCTGGCGATCTCGGAATGGGGATTCGAGGTGGGTGGCATGGCCTGCCAACTCCAGCAGATGCGCCGCGACGGCTTCCTGGCCGACGACGTGTTCTACCGCGTGAAACTCCGCGTAGCCTCCGCCGTCGATGCGCGAATGACGGGCATGGGCCGCGCGGTGATGACCTCGGGCGGGGCCGGCAATCAGGGCATCGTCGCCATTCTCACTCCCTATCTCGTCGGACGCGAGATGGACGTCGGCCTGGAGCGGATCGTCGAGAGTCTCGCCGTCGCCCACCTGGTCAACGCCTACGTGAAGTGTTTCGTTGGCGAAATCTCGGCGATTTGCGGCTGCGCGATGGCGGCGGGCATCGGCTCGGCCACCGCCATCGTCTACCAGCAGAAAGGCGCCGACCTGGAGCGAATCGGCATGGCGGTGGGCAACGTGGTCGGCGACCTGTGCGGACTGCTCTGCGACGGCGCCAAGCCCGGCTGCGCGATGAAGGCCGTCAGCGCCGTCGATTCGGCGCTGCGTTCCGCACTGATGGCGCTACGAGGCCACAGTATGTCGAGCAACGACGGCTTGACCGGCCACACGATCGAGGATTCGTTGCAGAATCTCGGGCGGATGGCGCGGGTAGGCATGCGCCGCGTCGACCCGACGATGCTGCATATCTTGCAGGACAAAGCCGCACGGAGTGAAGCATAGTGGTATAGGATCACGCCCGAAAGATCCATCGCGGCGGTCCCCTCTCCCAAAGGGAGAGGGGAGATGCGATCAACAGCCGCCGAGTCGAATCGGGTGATCGCACGCCGAACAAACGCGGCCGATGGTCTCGTAGTCGAGCAGTTCCACCTCGGGCGTCATGAAACCATCCTGCACCGGCTCATCGCCGAACAGCGGCGTGCTGAGATACTTCTTGTTGTCGTCGGCGAAGACGGTGGCGACCACCGCATTGTCGCCCAACTCGTCTTGGATCGCCAGCGCGCGAGAAAATTGGCCCCGGACGAAATGCCCACGCCGAGGCCGAGCTGCATTGCCAGTTTCTGCGCCATCAAGATCGAATCGCCGTCGTCGATCGAGACCACGTGATCCAATTGGTCGAGTTTGACGATGGGCGGAATGAACTCGTCGGAGATGCCCTGGATGCGATGGCTGCCCACCTTGCAGCCGGTCGAGAGCGTCGGCGATTGGGCGGGTTCGAGCGGATAGAGGCGGGTTTCGGGGCGCATCTCACGGAGGTAGCGGCCGACGCCCATGATCGTCCCACCGGTGCCGACGCCGGCAATGAAGGCGTCGGCCGTTCGACCGCAATCCTCAAGCTGGCGGCAAATCTCCGGGCCGGTCGTTTGCTGATGCGCCTCGACGTTCGCCTCGTTGGAGAACTGCCGCGGCAGGAAGACGTTCGGCCGGCCGTCGGCCAGCGCCTCGGCCATGCGAATGCTGCCGCGGAACCCGCCCTGCTCGTGGCTGACCGGCACGATCTTCGCCCCCAGGCTTTGGATCAACGCGACGCGCTCGCGGCTCATCCAATCGGGCATGAAGATCGTCACCGGATGGCCCAGCGCCCGGCCGATCGAGGCCAGGGCGATTCCGGTGTTGCCGCTGGTGGCCTCGGCGATCTGATCACCGGGCTTGAGCAAGCCTTTTTCGTACGCGCGGCGGAGGATGTGCAGGGCCATCCGATCCTTGATGCTGCCGCTTAAGTTCAGGTGCTCGGCCTTGGCGTAAACGATGCGATGGCGGCCGCGATAGCGGCAGTGAATTTCCAGCAGGGGCGTGTTGCCGACCAGAACCTCGATCATCCGCAAACGTTTCGCCAACCCGCCGTCAAGCGCCATCACAACGTCCTGTTTTCACTCGTTGGTGCGGCAGTTGCACTGTCGCATCCAAGACGGGGTGGCAGTACAACTGCCACCCCAACAAAGTCCAACTGCCATCCCGACAGCAAGGCAACATCCGATGTCTGACCTCAGCCGACATAGGTTTCCAGGAAGCGGGCGAGGCGATGGAAATCGCTGTTCGGCTCGATGTAGCGAACCATCGTAACGAGCGTGGCAGGATCGACCAGGTCGCTGAACGGCACGTAATCGAGCTTCAACTGGCCCACGACCGAGACCATCACGCCGTCGAGCCGCCGCTCGACCAGGCGCGATACGCCCCCACGCCCAACTGGCTGCCCAGCATCACGTCGAACGCCTGCGGCCGGGAGCAGCGGCATTCGTAGCCGAGCTGCACTCCGTTGATCTTCCGCTTGTTGCCGGTCTGCTTCGTGTATTCGTCGCTAACCATCTTGGCGAAAAGCCGGCTGAGGTTGAGTTGGGCGACGGCGATGTGTCCGTGCTCGTCGCGCGGCACGCCTTCGATGTGCTTCGAAGGGAGATACTCGGCGAGCCCCTCGGCGATCACGATGACGCCGAACTCCTTGCCCTCGGCCTCTTCGCGCACGCGCATCGTGGCGACGATCCGCTTGACCACCTCTTCGACGTCCATGGCGCGGCGGATCGTGATCTTGCCGGTCTTTTCATCCTTACTCTCTTCGGCCACCTCGAACTTGCCGGTGATGTCCTCGACGCTGATCACCAGGCTGGCCTCGCCGGCGATGGCGGCGCCGTAGGCCAGCCAGCCGGCGCTGCGGCCCATCGTCTCAGCGATGAAGTAAGCGCGGGTCGATTCGGCGTCGGCCAACAGGTTGCGAATCTCGCCCGCCAGAACCTCGACGGCGGTGAAATAGCCGAAGGTGAAGTCGATGCCCGAATAGTCGTTGTCGATCGTCTTCGGCAAATGCACGATGGGGATGTGCTTGTGTCCGGGCGGGAGTTGCTCCTGGTAGAGCTTGAACTTGTTGGCGGTCTTGAGCGTGTTGTCGCCGCCGATGGAGATCAGGGCGTCGATGCCCATCGAAATCAGGGCCTCGTAGACCGCCTTCAACTGTGCGGTCCGCTGCGGGTCTTTCAAGTGGGCCGGCTCGGAAACGTCCTTGCCCGGGTTCGTGCGGGCGGTGCCGATCAAGATGCCCTGGCTGTTCCGCGTCCGTTTCAGATTGTTGTGCTTGATGCGGATGTAGTCGCGGCCCTCGGCCATCGAGTAGTTCGCTCCGAACTGGACGAGGTGCGAATAGCCGTTGAGGATGCCGTAGACTTCGATGTTGTTGCGGAGGAAGGAGACGGCGGCGGTGGAAATGACGGCGTTGGCGGCGGGGGCCGGCCCGCCGGCGAACAAAATCGCCACCCGATGGATGCTCGATTCCAGATGGGGCGGCCGCGATAAAGTGCTGTCCATAAAACGCTCCAACAATCGGTCCTCTGTTTCCATTTTCTCAGTTCACAATTCTAGCTCATCGGCGGCGCGCCTGCGCCGCGTGGGCGCGGCGGCTAAACTCCCGGTTCCCGATTGGTCAACTCAGCCACGTCCGCTCGATGAACGTCGTATCGACCCTCGCGTCGTTGAAGGCGGCGTGGTCGAGGATTTTCTGGTGCATGGGGATGGTGGTCTTCACCCCTTCGATGTGCAATTCGCCCAGGCCCGCTTCATGCAGGCGATGGCCTCGCGGCGGGTCGGCTGATGGACGATCAGCTTGCCGATCATCGAGTCGTAATACGGCGAGACGACGTAGCCCTCGTGAACGTGCGAATCGAAGCGGACGCCGAAGCCGCCGGGCACGCGGAATCGCGTGATCGTGCCGGGTGTGGGGCGGAAACGCTTCTCGGAGTCCTCGGCGTTGATGCGGCATTCGATCGCCACCCCCTGCTGACGCACGTCGGCCTGGCTGAAAGGCAGTTTCTCGCCGGCGGCCACGAGGATCTGCGCCTTAATCAGGTCGATGCCCGTGACCATCTCCGTCACGGGATGCTCGACCTGAATGCGGGCGTTCATCTCGATGAAGTAGAAATCGCCCGAGGGGGCGACGATGAACTCGACCGTGCCGGCGTTGGTGTAGTTGGCGGCGCGGATCAGGCGGACGGCCGCGTCGCACATCGCGGTGCGGGTGGCCGGATCGAGGCACGGACCGGGGCTCTCCTCGATCAGCTTCTGGTGCCGCCGCTGCATCGTGCAATCGCGCTCCCAAAGATGGAGCGCGTTGCCGTGATTGTCGGCGATCACCTGCACCTCGACGTGGCGGGGCTTCTCGACATATTTTTCCAGATAGACCTCGCCGTTGCCGAAGGCGGCCTCGGCCTCGGCCTGCGCCTGCTGCAAGGCGGACTTCAAGGCGAGGTCGTTCAGGGCGACGCGCATTCCCCGGCCGCCGCCCCCCGCTGCCGCTTTGATCAGCACCGGAAAGCCGAACTGATGGGCAAGCGAGACCGCATGGGCCTCGTCGCGGATCAGCCCGTCGCTGCCGGGCACGGTGGGAACTTTGACCTCACGGGCCAGTTTTCGCGCGGCGTTTTTGTCGCCCAACAGGGCCATCGCCTCGTGGCCGGGGCCGATGAACTCGATCTCGCAACTGCGGCAAATCTCGGCGAAATGGGCGTTTTCAGCCAAAAAGCCGTATCCCGGATGAATTGCCTGCACGTTGCCGATCTCGGCGGCGCTGATCACCCGGTCGATCTTCAGGTAACTCTCGGCGGCCTTGGGCGGACCGATACAGTACGCCTCGTCGGCCATGCCCAGGTAGGCGGCGCCGCGATCGGCCTCGCTGAAGACGGCGACGGTCTCGACGCCCAATTCGCGACAGGCCCGAAAAATGCGCAGAGCGATTTCACCGCGATTGGCAACCAGGATTCGCTTAAACACGGCTACTCCCGCGTGTCAACTTTGAACAGAGGCTGGCCGAACTCGACGGGCGCGCCGTTTTCGACCAACACCGCGATGATGCGGCCCGCGGCTTCCGCCGGAATCTGATTGAACACCTTCATGGCTTCGACGATGCAAACGACCGTCTCGGGCCCGACGTGGTCGCCGACCTTTACGAACGGCGGCGAATCCGGATCGGGGGCGGCGTAGAACGTGCCGACCATTGGGCTCTTGATCACCGTCACGCCCTTGCCGGCGGCTTCGGCGGCGGGAGCGACCGATTCGGCCGCGGGCCGACCTGCCGCCGGCGGCGCCGCAACGCTGACCTGCGGCGCGGCCCCCACGGCCGTAGGCATCGCGGCACAGGCACGCCGCAGTTGAATCCGCACCTCGCCTTGCTGAAGATCGAGCTCGGCGAGATCGTGCTCCTTCATCAATTCCACGAGGCGGCGGATTTTGCGGACGTCAAAAATGTCCTGGGACGGTGCAGCGGGTGCGTTCATGGTTTTCCTCTGTTGTAGGAGGCGACTCCTGTCTTCGACAAGGCGGCTCCTCGGCCATCGGCGACGGGAGTCGCCTCCTACAGCTTAGTGTTATGACACCACCATATCTTCCAGTTGCTTCGGCGCGTGGGTCAGCACTTCGTGGCCGGAGCGGGTGACCAAAATATCGTCTTCGATGCGGATGCCGCCCCAGCCGGGCAGGTAAATCCCCGGCTCGACCGTGACCACCATTCCCGGCCGCAGGACGGTCTGGTTCTTGACGGCCAATCGCGGCTCCTCGTGAACCAACATGCCGAGCCCGTGTCCCAGTCCATGACGAAACCGGCGGCCGAAACCAGCTTTTGTAATGAAGACACGCGCGACGTTATCGACCTCATGCGCTACAACGCCTGGCCGAACGGCGGCGATCGCCCGGGTCTGGGCTTCCAATACGATCCGGTAAATCCGCTCGAATTTGGGGCTCATTTTACCCGTGACCAGCACACGGGTCAAGTCGCTGCAATAGAGCCCTTCGTTGGCGCCCCAGTCGATCAGCACGAAATCGTTGTCGCCGATGCGCTTTTTGGTAGGCACCGCATGGGGCAACGCCCCCCGAGGCCCTACGGCCACGATGCTGGGGAACGAGGCGTTCTTCGCGCCGAACAGGCGGAACTGGTGCTCCAGTTCGTCGGCCGCCTGCTTCTCGCTCATTTCCGGCCGCAACGTCGATCGCAGCACGGCAAACGCCCTCTCCGCCTGCCACACCGCGCGGCGCAGGCGTTCGATCTCCTCGGCGTCCTTCGTCAACCGCAATTGCTCGACCAGGCCCGACGTGGCGACCAACTGCGTCTTCGGCAGCTTTTCGAGCAAGCGGTCGTGCAGGCCGACGGTCATCGAATCGCCTTCGACGCCGAGGTTGGCGATCTTGGCGGTGCGAACCACGCGCACGACCGCCTGGAGCATCGAGACTCCCGGCGGGCGAATCTGCAAATCCAAGCCCGGGCACTCTTCGCCCAACTGCGTGACGTATCGCGGGTCGCTCAGCACGATCTCGCCGTCGCGGCGCACCAGCAGGTAGCTGTCGTCGCCGGTAAATCCGGTCAGGTAGGTGACGTTCGTAAAATCGGTGACCAACAGTGCATCGGCTCCCGCCTTGCGAAACGCCTTGCGCAGCCGATCGCGTCGAGCTTGAAAGTCCATGGGAGGGATTGGGGGTTAGGGGTCAGGGGTTAGGGGCCAGGGACTAGGGGTCAGGGATTCGGGTCGCTCTTGGATTGATACTGCCGACTTCCTACTGCCGACTGCCCGCTGCCGACTGCCCACTTCCCTCTGATTGGACCACCCGGGGGGACGGAAGGCAAGGGGCGGACAGAGAAATTGACGTTCCTCCAAACGCGGGATATGATGGCCCGAGAACAACCGTCAGTTTGTCTCATCGGACGACAGGCGCTCGACATGGATGCAGAAACCATGATTCGCCAACTCGGCCTCCTGCCGCATCCCGAGGGGGGCTTCTACCGGGAAAGCTACCGCAGCAATGAGGCGATCGCGGCTGCGGCGCTGCCGCCGCACTATGGCAACGAGCGAAGTGTCGCGACGGCGATCTACTATCTGCTGACGCCCGACAGTTTCTCGGCGCTTCATCGGCTGCAAAGCGACGAGCTATTCCATTTTCATCTCGGCGATCCCGTGACGATGCTGCAACTTTGACATTTTGCCGGGCCTCCGTTACCCTTACAGAGACGCCATCAGCGTATTACTCTGTTCGAGGGCGGCTGTCTTATGATCCCGGAATTTCGCGCACCGTTTGGTCCAGGAAAGGTGCTTTCGGTGCTTCTGTCGCCGAAACGCGCCTTGGGGGTTGCTGACGTCGAGAGAGCGTACGCCGCAGCGTTTGGCGTGCATGCGGCCGTCCTGCTGCCCAGCAATCGGGCGGGGATTTTGCTGGTTTTAACGGCATCGACGGGGCCGAAGACGCTGGTCACCGGGCCCGCGTATACTTGCAACACGGTGCATCATGCGATGCGGCTCAGCGGCGCCCGACTTCAGTTTCTCGACACGGCGCCCAACCAGTTCTTAATGGGCGTTGACGATCTACTCGCCGCCGCAGAAGGCGATTCTTGCCAGATTCTTAGCGAGATCTACGGCATACCCTACGACGACAAAACGCTTCGCGCGGGGATCGAGTCCCGCACGCGCATCTGGGACATGGCCCACGGCATTCCCGACCCCGCGCGGTTGCAGCGGATGCACTCTGGAGAAGTGGCCATCGTCAGCTTCGGCATGGGAAAGTGCATGGCGGCGGGCCGCGGAGGCATCGCCTTTTTCAACGACAAACAACTTGCCGAAAACGTTCGGAAACTGCGAGATGCATCGGTGACGAGTGAATCTAATGTCCAGTGTCTGCGGGATGGAGCGACGATTCTTGCCAAAGTTATCGGGCGCCGGCGAGCAGTCTACCGTTGCGTTCACACGGCCGTGACGGCCCTCCGTCGGGCGGCCAGAAAACGGGCTGAACCACGCTGTGCCTCGGTCGGCAGCGAGCCGTCGTCGATCTGCACTCCCGGCCCTTCCCAGTTGGATTCGGAGCCCGAATGGACGCTCCCCATGAGCGCGATCAATCGGAAGTTCGCCATGTGCGGTCTCCGCCGCATGAAAAACAGTGCCAACGTTCGTCGGCGGAACGCGGAAGTGTATTACGAGTGCTTGAAAGATCTCGCCGTTGTCCGGGGTGTTGTCCCGCCGGCATGGCCGCAAAGCAACTTTCCGATCCGGATTCCGGCGGCGTTCCGCCGGCAGATGCAACACTACTTGAGAAGACGCGGCGTTGATACGGGCATGATCTTTCCCTTTTTTGCCGGGCCGGGACTGGACCGCGAGCGATTTCCCAACGCAGCGGCAGTTGGAGGTGAGATCCTCACGCTGCCACTTGGAGAAGAGGTGTCCTCCGAGGAGGTCAAATGGATTTCCCAATGCGTCGTAGATGGTCTCCGCGATCTTCAGGTGAAGATGTCGGATTTCTGACGATGCCCCCGCCTTACACGGTATTCCTGTATACGACGCATTCGCCGCCGTCGATCTCCACGAACGGAGAGAATCCCCGTTGTTCCATCGCCGTGTGCCATCGCGGATTATTGTAAATGATAAATACTCGCCTGCTCTTCACTGCCAACGAACGCACGATTTTGTCCAAGAACATTTCCACTAACGGCGCCCCAAATGGGTTGTTCATGAAGAAGACGCAGTCGTTCTCCTGAACTTCGTAATCGACCGCATCTCCTTCGACGATGCGGATGTCGCTCTGGATGCCGGTTTTCCTGCGGTATCGGTTCACGTTGTCGCGCGCCACACTGCACAACTCTTTGGCGAACTCCAGGCCGACGATTCGCTGGAATCCGCAGTTGGCAGCCCACAACAGAACCCTTCCCTTTCCACAACCGACGTCGACAAACGTGCCATCCAGCGGCAGCGTCAGAGCAGACATCAGCCGTCGCAAAGGGCGCAACCGCATCGGCGCGTATTCCACGCCCAGTGCCACGTTCGGGCTGTCGATCGTCAGCGATTTCAGATAGGCGCACACCACCGTGTCTGTGCCATAGCGGAGATCGAACAATCGCTCCTGACACATGCTCATGGCACGATCCACCGACCCGATGACGCCGCGTCGGCGCACCTTGGCAATAAACTGCTTCAGCCACACGGCACAGTCTCCTTTCGACGGAGCACTAGGCCGCTTTGCGGTGGATCGTCCTGGTGTAGACCTCTTCCACCAGGCCCGCGATCCGTTGGTGCAGATGGAATGCGCCCTGTGCGCAGTCGCGTGCCCAGCCAATGCAGCGATACCTGGCCTTTCGACACCACACTCGTTCCGAAAGCTCTCCACCATACTTGTCGGTGTAGTTTCCGGGACCCAGTTCGTAGTGTTTCATGCCCCGCTGTCTCCAATGGCGGATTGCTTGCCAATGAATCGCCTCATTGGGGCTAAAGTGCTGGTCCTGTCGCCAACTAGCGTTGCCCCAGAAGTAAGCGGTCTGATTCAGCCCGACGAAGATTCCTGTCGCGATACAGCGGCCCTGAGGGTCGCATGCACGAAGCAACTGGAGATTGCCCGTAGGGAGAAGATGTCGAATCAGCAGTTGCACGCGGTCTACCCCATAGGTCGGAACGAGCGACTGCTTTGCAAAGACGTCGCACAACTGGGCGTAATAGTCGTCGGCGAAAGTCTCGTCGTGGGCCTCTTCAATCACCACTCCTAGTCGGGCTGCCTTCTGGATGCGGGCCCGGCACGATTTTGGGTGCATTTTCTGGTAGAGCTGGTCCTCATCCTGGGTGAGATCGACCACGTGGTTGTGATACACCGATGTCTGAAACCCTAGTTTCTCAGCGTCTTCGCGTCCGACTTGAGAGTTGGCGAGTTCCAGGTGAACGCACCCAAGGTCGTGGAAGGCGTAATGCACAAGGGCTTTCAGCGCGGAGCATACCGGAACCCCCGGCATCAGGTTGAAACCCATGCAATCCGTGGTCCAGCCCACAAACGGCGAGCCAAGTATCTGCAGGCCGAATTTGTGTACGACCAAGCCGGTAAAGTAGCCAACGGTGTCACTGCGATCCTTGAGAACGGCAATGATGGGGATGGCGCCTTGCGATTCGGCCACGAAACGAATCCACTGCGGTGTTTGGAAGATTTCGCGATCCGGAAGCGTCTCAAGGATCTCCCCCCACTGATCGAGCGTGCCTTCAAACGGCTCGAAATGGAACGCGCACGATCCGTCGGAGAGTTGTGATTGCCTGTGGCCTAAATCCGCTTGCAGACCACCCGACAGCATCCGCTGGTTTTCCAACTGTTCCACGTGCAAGAGACGGCGCCCCGCCTGCCGATCGGCGCGGACGACCGCTCCCAACGCCTTCGTTCTTTTGTGACCCAAAGAAGAGTTGAACCACCGCGAGGAACTGGGGTGTGACATTGGAATTTACCCTACACGAAAAGGAACCAGACTCGTGCCCCTCGGGTATTGGCTGGCCGGTCTATCGGCATCTTTGCCCGCACACTTTAGCTAATCCGAAAAATCGCTACGGAATCCGCAAAAACCGCCGTATCGAGGACTGTTTCCCTGGCAGCCGCCCCGAATCTGACCGCCCACGCCAAATCCGGGCCACCGGGCTGTCCTGTTTGCCGCCCAAGCATGTAGTTCGCGTGGGGTAATTTACACCATACATTCGATGGATACCCTGCGAAAGCAGGCGTTGAAATACGTCTGGGCGATCACCGAACGAATCGCCGTCCCCAGAGGAGATGGCTCGCTAGACAGTAGGCCGCGCGTCACACTTTGGTAGAATTCGTCTGGAAGTCGTTCCGGCATCACTCAAGTGTGCCACTGCTTGGAACGAGCAGTGCCGGGGCAGCGGGTAACGTCCGGTGCTGCTTCTGCGAAGCAGTGGCACACGGTCTGTCGGTCTCCGCGTACGTTAGAAATGCCGGCTACCGACCTTGCTGTTCGCCGGGCCGGGGTATTTCGCGGCGCAGCCATTGCAAGGTCGTATCGCCGAGGCGGGCTTCGTCGGCGCGAATGCTCAGCGGCGACCATTCGCGCGGCTGGGCGCCCTTCTTGATGACGACGAGAATCGCGCCTTTCTGCCATTGCCCGCAGAACTCGGGGATGGTGGGACGCACGTTGCCGCGGACGGGATCGGCCAGATAGACGCGGTCGAAGACTACGCCGCGATAGACGACGAAGTGGTCGAAGCCCTTGAGTTTCAGCGGCACCAGCAGCGGGATTTTCGACTGGGAAAGCTGCTGGAACGTCATCGTGCCGATCGACGACAAATAGCCCAACTCGACCGCCGCCCGCCGCAAGTCGGTGATCGACATGCCGTTCTTCACGCGATCCTTGACTTCATCGACGGTGAGCACCTTCAGCATCGCCTCGAGAATCTGCTTCTCGCTAACGTTGTCCTCCCAGTAGTAGCGGAGGATGGTGGCCAAAGCCGCCGCGCCGCAGGAGTAGTCGTACTGCTGCATGACGACGTTGCGTCGTTTCAGCGCGAGCCAATTATTGGCGTAGCCCTCGAAGGTATGGGCGGGATCGCGGATCGGCGCGCGCGAGCCCACTGCGGCCGCCGCGGCGGTGGGAAGGACGGCCGCGGCCGCGGCCCCCAGCAGGCCGGCAATGCAACTGCGTCGAGAAATTCGCTGCACGGGCGTGCTCCTTTGCATCGGGGTGTGGCCGCTGGTTAGAAGGTGAACGTCAGACCGATTCGGACATCGGGGGCGTCGGGGGTCAAGCCCAGTTCGACGAAGGGCTCGATATACCGCTCGCACGGCCGCGCAATTGTGGCGGCAAACCGCAGCGTAACCGGCTCCATCGCCAGCCCGGCGATGCGAACGCCGTTCACATACGGATCGGTGATGTACCAACCGGTAAGAGAACTGCTCAACGTGAGCTTCTCGTTGACGGCGAATCCCAGCCCGGCGCGGTAGTAGTATTGATCGCCCGGATGGATGTCGAAGCCTTCGAACTCGCGGGAAAATCCGTGCCGGCTGCCGAAACCGTAGAACAGGATCACCGGATCGACGGTGTGGATGAACAGCACGTTCCAATAGCCATACAGGAAACCTGTTCCCAGCAGGGTGTTTGGCGGTTCGAGAATGCCCTGCAAAGGGTTGACGTTCGCCGTCGGCGCGGTGAAGCTGAACGTCGCCACGACATCGGGATCGCAACTGCACCCGCAACTCTTGTGGACGAGCCAATTCAGGCCGACGGTCATGTCGCCGATGCCCCCTTGATTGGTGAAGTCGTCGAAGCCCGGATACGAAATCTCGGTGTTCGACCAGCCGAAGGGGACGTCGGCAAAGGCTTGCAGGCTGTCACTGATGCCGTAACGCGCATCGAACGGGGCAATCATCAGCCGCCGCGTCTCGCGCGAATCGACGGCCGAGATCAGGTTTCCGACTTGCGAGAGTTGCGTAAAGTCGTGAGTAAAGATCAGGTACTGGAAGCCCACGTCGAACTGCCACTCCCCGCAATGCAGCAAGACATCCTGCTTCCGCAAGAATTCGTGGCTGCGGTCCGGGGGCTGTTCGCCGAACTTCTGGTCGGGGGGGGTGCTCTTCGCGTCGGCGGCGGGCCGCGTCTGTTGCGGCGGCGCGGGCAGCGTGGGGTCCGGCGCCGGCTGTACCGGCTGTATCAATTGTACTGCCTGCACCGGCTTGGCCGGTGTTAGCGGCAGCATCGACTCTATCGGCTGGGCAGCCGCCATCTCGAACACAGTCCCCGGCGCCGAATAGGCATCCTGTGCCAAGGCATAACTAGGAACGAGCAGGGCCGCGAGAAGGCAAATCGCCAGTTGGCTCCCCGCATATCGAGGCCAGTATTTTCTGTCCATGATTCAGCCTTTTCAACGATTAAGCGGGGTTGAGGTTCGGTCACTACCCCAAAATAGACTAAACCGGCGCATCGGTCTGCATCGCAACAACCATCGCTCTTATCGTCGCCGCACCAACCGTTGCCACCACGAAAAGCAGTACTCCCGGCACGCATTGCTTCAGCAAGTGTCGTCACGACCGAAACATTCGACAAAGTTTCTCGTCGGCTGCCGCCGCGGGTCGTGACTTGTCGGCAAAACCGTTGCTCTCGGTGCGAACCGCAATGTCGCCGCAATCGTTTGATTCGGGAGAAGGCTCTCGACCACTAGAAGAAAGGAGCGTTGCCGCGTAGACAGCGCTCCCGCATTTCGCGCCACACCGGGAAAACGGGCGACACCGTGTCCGGTGGGGCAGACATTCGTGTCTGCCAGACGTACCGCCCCTTCCTGCGGCAGACAGGAATGTCCGCCCCACCTTGGCAAGGAATGCGGGCAAGGCTGGCGGCATCTTGTCGCCCACGGCTATGCTTGGGTTGCCGCAATCGGCAGCTTCGCCGGCTGAGTGTAGCGGTCGTAGCGATTGATCTGCTCGTACCAGAAGCACGGCTATTGGCGATTGTAGGGCGTCTGATGAAAAGGCTCGTTCATCTGACTGTCGCGTTTCGATCATTTCTACCTAGACTTTCAGCAAAGCCGGCCCCATTTCGGAAGGAAGGGATTGGCGGGGGGAAGCAACGGGCCTGCGCACGAATGCGATGGCCAGTCAAGAACCTACTACTTCTTTTTCATGAGGAGTCGAGTGATGAGTCGTTCCAAATGGTCACCCGTGATTGCCTCGCTGGTCGCCGTTGGCCTGATCTTCTGCGGCACGATCGCGCGTGGCGAAGAATTGGCTTCTGCGCCGTCGCCGGAAGCAACCGCAAACACAGAATGCGCGCCCAGCAAAGCCCTTCCTGAGAAGGCCGGCTGTTGCGTGGAACAGGCGTGCAATGGCGAGATGTGCATCAATCACTACTGGATTGTCGACGTCTCGGGCGTCTGGCTGGCGCCGATCCAATCGCAACACTATGCCGCCGCCGGTCTCGCCACGCTGAGCCCAGTCGGGCAGCCCGATGCGGTTGTGGAGGGAGTGGCGACGACAACGGATGACAACTTTACGCTCTCGCCGCGGATTACCTTGGGCGTGCAGGGAGAGTGCTGGGGCTTCGTGGTTCGCTATTGGCGGCTGCAAACCGGCGATCTCGACTCCGACTTCGCCTTTCAGACCGGCGAAGGGGCCGGCAGCGCTGCGTGCTTCAAGGCGGAAACTTTCGACTTGGAAGTGACCCGTCTGCTGGCGCAGCGCGAGAATGGCGGCAGATTGCAGGTTTCCGGCGGCATTCGTTACGCCCAATTGCTCGAAGGCTCGGAGTTGTCGTTCAGCGAGACCGGCGCGGGCGGCAATTATCAAGACGCCGTCTTGGCAAAGCACGATTTCAGCGGCGCTGGCCTCACGATGGCCTTGCAGGGTGTCCGTCCGGTGAATTGCAGTTGTTTCAACCTGTTCTTCTGCTTGCGTGGGTCCATTATGTTTGACAGCCAGTCCAGCGATTACGTCGCCACGCGGGCCGACTGGGCCGGTGTGGCGCCCACCCATGCCTTCAACGCCGCCGTGAGCGAGGGCGATGCCAATCTCTTCATTGGCGAGCTTCAGGTCGGTGGACAGTGGAACCTGGCCCTCCGATGCATGCCGGCCAACGCCTTTGTCCGCGTCGCCTTCGAGTATCAATACTGGTGCACGTCGGGCGACGGATTTGCCGCGGCCTACTCGTTCGCCGGTCCGCTCCGCGGCCCCGTTGGCTACGCTGCCGGCGAGTCCACCGGCGACAGCCACGTCAGCCTGGTTGGTTTCAACATCGGAACCGGCTTGACCTGGTAAGCCGCTGAGAAGATTGCTCGCGAGATGCCCCTCTGCGAGCAGCAACTGCTTCAGACAAGCGCTAAATGAAACGCCCTCCGCACGATGCGGAGGGCGTTTTTTTTGTCGTTTTCACAAGTGGACGATCAGATACTGACCATTCAAGCCATCCGTGGCACTGGCCGCGCTTCCTTGTAGTGCCGATCACTACGAACTCTCGGCCAAAGGGGACAGTCCCATTTTCGTTAACACGAAAATTGGGACAGTCCCCGTAATCTGCCCTTTCCTCGGAAGGAAACTACTTGGCGTAGGCGATCGCGCCGCCGCCGGCGATTCCACCGACGACGATGCCAAAGTTGCCACCGGGGGTGAACACCCCGACGCCGCTGGCGGCGACGGAAAGTGAAGCGCCGGCAGCAAGCGCGTTACTGGTATTTGACACGGCAACATAGCCGTTGGTCGACACCTGTCCGCCGGGCGCATGTGCGGCCGAGTAGCCGCCCACTGCCGCGAAGCCCATGCCGCGGACGTGCGTGCCTTGCACGTCACTCATCTGCTGCATTCCGCTCAAGCCGTACGCCGCCAGGGTCGCATCGGGAACCTGGCCGGGAGTGGACGCACTGGCCACACCCGCCACCAACGCCAGACATACTACTGCGCATACCATCAGCAACGAACGCATAGCAACACTCCTTGACCAAAATGTAACGATCCAGTCCCTTTTCCGGACGACATGTCCCGAAAAGCCGGACCGCAGGGTCACGTCGCTTATCCTCGTCCGCCTCCATTCCCCCGCTAGGACAAACGGCGCGCAACTCACGAAAGATGCGGAAGCGGTTGTGGCGGACGTTAAACGAATAATAGCGGTGGCCATCTGCCAAGGAATCGGCAATGTGCGGAAGACGCCATGGTATTAATTCCTACCCACTATTAACCCAGATGGAATAGTGTAACTGCGTATATCATCCCGCCTCTCTCGTGATTCCGCTCGCGCGCTGGTGCGACGATTCTTTTTTTACTGCCATGATTTGACACGATTCTCATGGCCAAATAGGATGATGGCATGTCACACAACGGCTTAAGACAACTTGCCGAACGTCTGTTGGCAGGCGACCTGTCGCTCGATGATTTCACCGCCAGCGTTGCGCGTTCGATGGTGGCCGACCTGCACGAGGCGAAGTTGGATCTCGATCGCCCGCGGCGTTGCGGCTTCCCCGAGGTGGTCTTTGCCCCGGGCAAGACCGTGCCCGTGTTGGAGAAGCTCTTTGCGGCGTTGCTCGACCACGGCGGCGACGTGCTGGCAACCCGCGTCTCGCCCGAACAGGCCGCGGAATTGCTGCCGAAGTTTCCCGGCGGGCGATACAACGCCGTGGGGCGAACCTTCCGCATCGAATTCAAAGGGCTGGGCACTTCAGTGCCCAGCGGAGAATCTCAGTCACCAAGTCCCCAAGAACCTCCCCAGGCCCCGCGCGGAAAAGTCGTCGTCGTCACCGCCGGCACGAGCGACCAGCCCGTGGCCGAGGAAGCCCGCGAGACGGCCCTCTGGACCGGGGCCGACGTGACGTTGATTGCGGACGTGGGCGTGGCCGGTCTGCACCGGCTGACCGCCAATCTTCCTTTGTTGGAAGACGCCGACGCCGTCGTGGTGATCGCGGGCATGGAAGGGGCGCTGCCGAGCGTGGTGGGCGGATACGTCGCCTGCCCGGTGATCGCCGTGCCCACCAGCGTCGGCTACGGCGCCAGCTTCGGCGGCATCGCCGCCCTGTTGGGAATGCTCAACAGTTGCGCCTCGAACGTTGCGGTGGTCAACATCGACGCCGGCTTCAAAGCGGGCTACGTCGCCGGGCTGATTGCAAAAAACGCGGCGCGCCGGCGAGCCAGCCCAGGCTAATTCCCGACGCTTACCCCGCGCCTGCGGAGCATCATGCGTGCGAGGGCCGCCGAGGCAAAATCACTCTTGTCGGCGGCAATCTCGCGGAGCTTGGCGATCCCCTTCTCCGTTGCGACGGTCCCCAAAACCTGGATGATCATCCGCTTGGCATGTTGGTTACCGCCGTCGTAACGCGCCAGCAGCGCGTCTTCGACCTGAGAACCCATCTGTTCGAGGCAGTGTGCGACTCGCATGTTTCTGGGATCCGACAGCAATACCACCAGCGTTTCGATCGCGCGGGATCTTTGCGACGTTCGAGAATACCAATTGCCGAATTGCGAATGAAGACGCTCGAGTCTCCCATCGCATGGATCGCAATCGGCACGACATCCGTGCTCCAGACGTCGAGCGCCATCAGGCTCTCGCTTCTGAGCATTTCGTCGGAATCATCCATCAGCGATTCCAGGGCCTTGGCGATCTCCTCGCGCAGTTCCTTTGGCTGGGCGCGGATGAGCTGCGCGACCGCGGCCCTGCGATGATTGAGGTCGGCCGAGCGCAACTCGGCGAGGGCCGTGCGATAGAACTCGGGATCGTTTGGATTCCGCAGCGCCGGCCGCATATCGATGGGGCCCACCGCAACGGGCCCGAATGGTCCTGCCGGCATTCGACCGCTCCTGGGCGGCGTGCGGCCTGTGTCCGGCCACATCGGATTGACGCCCCGGTTCGTCTGGCCGGAATCGGAAGGCGTCTGGTTTGACGGCCAGCCCGGCGGCAAGCTCGTGTTGTGGTCCGCCTGCGACGCCGGCGGTTGGTAGGCAATTGTCGGTCCCCTGTGTCTCCAGCCGCTCGCCAGTCCGGACACGCAGAAAACCAGCAGGATCACCGGCGATGCGCCCAGGTAGAGGAAGTTGAATACCCGCACGAAACCGTACTGCCGGGCCAAACTCCATGCGGCCGAAACCACAAGGGTCAAGATACACGCTGCGAAGCACACGCCGATGGCCCAGTACAGGCCGATAACGATGATGACCGTGGTTTCATGCGATAAGCCGAGGGCGCGCGGAATCGGGAATCCGCAGAGCCTTGCTACGAATAAGATAGCAATGATTACGACGAAGACCAGCCCGAATACGCCCGTGCCCACCGCAAGCCGTACGGCCGCCGGATCGAGCCAGGGGCCCTGACGCCTGCGCCGCTTGGGAAGCGGGAGCAACATTCCCGCGGCCACGAGTCCCGCGCCCGCCAGCGACGGAACAACGAACAACCCGGGCAAACCGGCGGTGAAGAACAACACGATGAAGACAAACAGCAGGCCCAGCGATGCGACCGCCACTGCGGCGGTCAGCTTGCGTTCCAGCAGTTGATCGAGCCACTGCCGCCACAGGGCATTGCCGGCGTGCGGCCGCCGCCGAGCGGCCACGGGAGCGAGAACCGTCTCTCCCCGTAGCGGCAAGACAGTGCCAACCGCCAACGTCTCCTCCGGCCGCGGCGGTGCGATTGCCGGCCCACGCGCCAGATGCTGATTGAGGCCGGGCAGCGCGCCCGCGGAAGCAGGAGGATCGGGCTCTGCCAGGCTGAGCACGATCGGCTCTTCGGCGTCGTCCGGCAGCTTGGAGACCGGCACGGTAAACGCCTTCTGGCATTGCCGGCAGCGAACCTGCTTGCCCGCCAATTCCGGCTTCAGCACATACGCCTTGCCGCAGTGGGGACAACGGATCGACGCGGCCATCGCAGTGCCCTCTCGGGATGACTAAAGAACCAAACTACCTTCTTAGTTTAGCCGATGCGGTCCGGATGTCAAGATTCGTCGGCGTTGCAGGAGGATCCATCGATTTTCGAACTTGCGTAAATCTGTAGGGTGGGTCGAGCGCAGCGAGCCCCACCAGTTCCGAAAAACTTCGTGGTGGCGCTCGCTGCGCTCGACCCACCCTACAGGAAAACCGGTCGGGCGCGACTGCGGCCCAATGGTATAATTCACCGGCGGTCGTATAATCTGCCGGCAGTCGAGCCCCTCGGATTAAATCGCCGAGCTTTCCCTTCATCCGCCGGAGAACAAGATGTCAACGGAGAACAGCACTAAGGCTATCGTCATTTCGATCGTTCTCGCCGTTGTGACGGCAGTGGGGCTCGTTTTTTGCATCGTGGTGCTGCCGATTGCCGTCCAACATTGCCGCGAAGCCACGCGCCGAGCCGAATGCCAGAAAAACCTACGACAAATTGGTGAGGCATTGAAACGAGACCACAAACGGACGGCCGAGCATCCTGCCCCGCCCGCAGACCATGAGACCCGATTGGCCTTCGACATCTATTCCGGCTACTTTGTCTCCAACAAGTTCGAGCCGAACGCCGCCGAGTCGTTTGCGGTTATTCGCGACCAGGCGCAGTTCGACAAGATCTTCGGCGTGGCGATGGTCATGGGCGACAAATCACACCGCCTTCCCGCAAACGCCTTCCAATCGAGCATCGTCTTGGCGGCAATCAAGCGGGACCACGCGGTCTGGGCGTTTAACGTCGAGAGCGTCAGCGAAAACGAGGGCGTAGTAACGCTTCGCTATTCCACGATCGCGAAGAAGAGCGACACCGCCGAGTTCGCCTCGCCGCTGATCGTATCGATTCCGAAGGGGAAGTACGCGGTGGTTCAGTTCATCGAGAACGGGAATCTCGCGAAGAGGAGCGAGGAGAGAGTGGGCAAATCCAATGATTGAAGCCAAGAGCGGCAGATTCCCGCTCGCAACGCCCATTCTGCTTGCCCAAAGGGCTTGCATCAGGTCGCGCTGGCCGATTTCTGGTTGAGGATATTGACATGAACGCAAAAGACGAAAACGATCTCCCGTATCTCCCGCCTCGTAAGCCAGATGCGCATAAGGGCGATTTCGGCACGGCTTTGATTGTGGGCGGGTCGCGGGGGATGGCGGGGGCGGCGGGGCTGGCGGGGATGGCGGCGCTGCGGGGCGGGGCGGGGTTGGTGCGGCTGGCAGTGGCCGAGGCCATTGTCGATACCGTTGCCAGCTTCGAGCCCTCCTACATGACCGCCCCGCTGCCGTGCGATGCCGCCGGGCGAATCGCCGCCGCGGCCTACGATCGGATCGTCGAATTGGCCGAAAAGGCGACGGTCGTCGCTTGCGGGCCGGGCTTGGGACGCTCGTTGGAACTCGATCAATTGGTGCTGCGGCTCTATCGCGAGATCGCCAAGCCGATGGTCTTCGATGCCGACGCCTTGAACGCGCTGTCCAGTGAGCCGGAGACGCTGGCCCATCCCGGCGGGCCGCGAATCCTCACGCCGCACCCTGGCGAGTTCGCCCGGCTGGTCGACGGGAAGCTGGAGCCGGAACTGCGGGCGGACGCGGCGGTGCAACTGGCCGCCCGCTGCGGAATCGTGGTGGTGCTGAAGGGGCATCGCACGCTGATAACCGACGGCGCCCGGCAGGCGATCAACACCACCGGCAATCCCGGCATGGCAACCGGCGGCACCGGCGACGTGCTGACCGGATTGATCACCGCGCTTTGCTGCCAGCATCTCGAACCGTTCGACGCCGCTCGGCTGGGCGTCCACTTGCACGGGCTGGCCGGGGATTTGGCGGCGGAAGAATTGGGCGAAGTGTCGCTGGTGGCCAGCGACGTGATCCTGTTCCTGCCCGATGCGATTTGTGATATAATGCACAATCCTGCCGGTGCGTGAGGATGCGGCCGTTCCTCGTTCACGGACGAACAGCATTTCCCGCCCACGCCGCCGTTCGTCTTCCGCTCGATGCCGGTTCTCGCCGATCTGTGGCAAGACAAGAGCAGAAGAGGGTAACACTTGAGCCGCGTTAGGTAGTCGCTTGGGTGTAAGAAGGAAAAAGGGGAAAGGGGAAAAATGGGAATGACCCGGAGAGGGTCTTTGCATCGTCATCTCTCACGATGTCATTCTTGCCCTTTTCCCCCTTTCCCATTTTTCCTTCTTTCATGGAATTTCATTTGACTGCGACCACGGTCGCGGCTTTACAGTTGCATCGACTGAACAGTTGCAGAAAAGGGAATTGTCATGGATACGGACCGCACTGAGAGCGTCTCGATTCGTTGTGCGAGAGGTTTCCGCCGGCGGGAAACCATCGCTGAGTGCAATCGACAGGCTTTGCAGCCGGATAAGAACCCTTCACCAGTCCAATTCATGCGTTGGTTCGTCGCGACGATTGCGGCGATTATTCTCGTGCCGGTCGTGGGCCGAGGCGACGAGGCAAACCGGGGCAAGCCGCTGAGCATCAAGTGGAACGCCGATACCGGCCGGGCCGTCTTGACCAACGGCCGACTGGAACTTGCCGTCGAGACGCAGGCGGGCATCAACGCGCGATCGCTGCGCAACGTCGTAAGCGGGCAAGTCTACGCCGATCGCGATTACGCTTGGATGAGCGGCGGCAATCTCGGGTTTCCGAAACTGGAAGCCACTCCGCTGATCACCGACTGCAAAGACGGCGGTCGTTCGATCACGTTCAAAGGCCGGCTCGGCCCGATCGCCGTCGAGCAGTGTTTCACGCTGCCGAAGAACGAGCCGGGCGTCATTCTGGAACAGATCACCATCGGCAATCCCACCGACAAGCCGCTCGATACGTCGAGTTTCCGCTGCGGCTTTGCCAAACAGATACGCGAAGGCGAAACGTGGTCGGCCGACGCGGCGAAGATTCGCTTCTGTCCAATCCCGTATCGCCGCGAGACGAACGGGCAGATGCAGGAGTTCCCTTTGCAGGAGATCGCTGCACACGGGATGTCGTATACGGGCTGGATGGAGCCGGTCGTGCCGACGCCGATCTGGGGCGCGGAGGGCTGGGTGTGGAGCGCGGAGGGGCTAGGGGCTAGGGGTCAGGGGCCGGGGGCCAGGGGACAGTCGGCAGTGGGCAGTCGGCAGTCGGCAGTGGGCAGTGGGCAGTCGGCAGTCCTCCGCCTTCCGCCCTCCTCTAATGCCCAATCCCCAATCCCTAATCCCTCGCAGGATCGCCCTCACCCTGACCCTTTCCCAAAGGGAGAGGGAACCACGGCGTTCCTCATCGCCAAATTCAACCAGCAGGGGATGGAATGGTCGCTGATGGAGCCGGTGAAGCGCGGCAATGAGACACAGGTGCGTTTCGGCGGCGCCGGCCAGTGGAAACACAATCATCCCGAGGGGGCGACGCGGCTTGCGCCCGGCGGGTCGTACCGGTTCGGCGAAACGCGGCTGCAGGCGGTCGAGGGGGATTGGAAGCAGGCGTACTATGCCTATCGACATTACGTGGAGAACAAGGGCTGCCGCCGGCCCGCCGACTACAATCCGCCGGTGCATTGGAACGAACTGTACGACAATGAGTATTTCGGCAAAGTCTGTGCCGCTTACGATGAGTATTTTTTCAAGTCGAACCGCTATTTCTGCAAAGAGTTCTACGACGAAAATAAGAAGCTCCTGGACAAATACTACACTCTCGACCTGATGAAGGGCGAAGCCACCAAGGCCCACGAGCTCGGCTGCGAGGTGCTCTATCTCGATCCCGGCTGGGACACCGGGCCGAATCAGCACATCTGGGACGCCGCGCGGCTCGGTTCGCAGGAGTCGTTTGTCAAGATGATTCGCGAGAAATATGGCCTGCGGGGAGTCTCGCTCTGGTGTTCGCTGGCGGGCGTGCCGCCGACTATCGGCGATCCGTCGGCGTGTCCGCCGGGAACGCAGGTTCTCAGCAAGGAGGGGAAGCGGTCGCCGCTGTTGGTCTGCTCGCCGTCGCCCGGGTTCCTGGATACGAAGGAGAAGCGGCTGTGCGAAGTCTGCCGCAACGGCGCGGTGTTTCTGATGTTCGACAGCGACCAGTATTCGGGCCCCTGCTACGACAAGGCCCACGGGCACAGCATTCCTTCGACCCGCGAGGAGCACGCCAAGGCCCTGTTCGAGTTGGCGCGGCGAGTCAAGGCGAAGTATCCGCACGTGCTGATCGAGATGCACGACCCCATCACCGGCCCGAGCGGCATCCACTACACGCCCTCGTACTTCGGCTACGCCCCGCCCAATTCGTTCGATTGCCTCTGGGGGCACGAGTTCATGTGGAACTCGATGGACGACTTGCTCTCGGGCCGGGCACTGAGCCTCTACTACTACAACCTGGCCTACGGCATCCCTCTCTATCTGCACGTCGGATTGAAGACGGACAACGAAAACGCCTTGGTGTTCTGGTGGTATGCCAGCGTGTGCCGCCACTTGGGCGTCGGCGGCAAGCCTGCCAATCCCGCGGTGTGGGAGGCCGACAAGCGGGCGATGCGGACGTACCTGCCTTTGAAGCGATTTTACACGCAAGGTGAGTTCTACGGCATCGAGGAGACAGTTCACGCCCACACCCTGCCCGAGCTGCGCGAGTCGGTGTTGAACGTTTTCAATCTCAGCGATAAACCGGTGCAGAAGGAAGTGCGATTCCGGCTGGCCGACATCGGTTTGCCGATGGGACTATTCCGGGCTGAGCAGCCCAAGGATGCGTCGCTCAGGATGATTAACGGCAATATCCGCTTGAAGTTGTCGGTGCCGGCCCGCGGACACGAATTGGTAAAGATCAAAATGATATAAACGATCGCTGGGTTCTGGTTCCCACGCTCTGCGTGGGAGCGAGGAAATGTGTAGAAGGAAAAAGGGGAAAGGGGGAAAATGGAAAGAGAACGAGGGAGAGGGCCGACGCGAGTTTGTGCTCTCCCTGAATTGCTTCCCCTTTTCCCCCTTTCCCCTTTTTCCTTCTTACACCTGCTTAAATTTGCTGGACGACCATGATTTTTCGACGGAGAGCCCAGAGATGAAATCGAAGCGTCTGATTGGGAACGCTCGTTTTTCCTGGCACAAGACCATCATATTCGCGGCGGCGACGCTCTTGCTGCTTGGGCATTCGGCCTCGGCCAAACCACCCAGCCTTGCGTGGAATGCCGAGAGGGACCGCGTGGTTTTGACCAGCGGGCGGCTGGAACTGGTCATCAAGACGTCCTTTCCGAGCAATCCGTGCAGTCTGCGCGACCTGAAGAGTGGCCGAGTCTATGCCGACGGCGATTACTCTTGGCCCCAGTGCGTGCATCCGCGGGACGGGATGTATACGACGATGGAAGAGGACGACGGCACTTGCCTGCTGGAGTGGACGCAGGGGAGGGTCGATGCACTTGACGTAGGACAGACGTTTTCCGCCTCGCCAGCCGAGCCCGGTGTCATCACGGAACAGATCACGCTGCGTAATCCCACAGGCAAGCCCCTCCAGGTGCCCTCGTTCATTTGCGGATTCACCAAGAAGATCCACGACGGCAAGGATTGGCTGCCGGGCGTGGCCGACTCGCATTTCTGCGACATTCCCTACCGCCGCCATCCGGAGACCGGCGAGTTGTGCGACTGGACCGTGCCGCAGTTGGTCGCCAGGAAGAACTGGTTTAGCGTCGATCGGATGCACAGTCGGCAGGAAACGCCGATCTACGGCGCCGAAGGTTGGGCGTGGTATCAGGGGGGCAACACGCTGCTGATTTCAAAGTACAATCCCGACGCGCTGGAATGGTCGCTCGTGGAAACGACGGCGAAGTCGGCGAGGACGGGGACGGAGAAATCGCTCCGTTTTGGCGGGGCCGGCCAATGGAAACTGGGCGATCCCGAAGGCGCGAGCTGCCTGCCGCCCGGGGCAAGTTTCAGTCTTGGCCAAACCCGCTACCAGGTGCTCGACGGCGATTGGCGGGCGGGCTACGCCGCCTTTCGCCGCTTCACCGAGAGCAAGGGGCACCGCGTGCCGCCGAAATTCGATCCGCCGGTCCACTGGAATGAACTGTACGACAATCCGCTGTGGGCGGTCACGGGCGACACGGTCGAGAACCGCAAGAAAGTCTATCGCCGCAAAGACATGGAAATTGAGGCCGACAAGGGCCGCGAGTTGGGATGCCAATGCCTTTACCTTGATCCCGGCTGGGACACGATCTTCGGCTCGAACATCTGGGCCGCGGATCGGCTGGGGAGCGAGGAGAGTTTCGTCGGTTGGCTGCGGGAGAAGTACGGTTTCCCCATGGCCCTGCACACGCCGCTGGCCCCGTGGAGCGATCCGGCGGGCTATCCGCCCGAGGCTCGCCGCATGGATAAGGCCGGACATCGCCTGGGCGAGTTGTGCGTCGCCAGCCGTGCGTACATCGACGCGAAGGTCGCCCGGCTGAAGGAACTGTGCGAGCACGGGGCGTATTTTCTGATGTACGACGGCTCGTGGTTTCCCGGCGAGTGCTGGGACAAATCGCACGGCCACTCGCTGCCGGTGACCCATCAGGAGCACGTTGACGCAATCCTGAAGATCGAGCAAGGCCTGCACAAGGCCTATCCGAATGTGCTGATCGAGCAGCACGATCCGATGACCGGGCCGGGCAACGTCCGCTACACGCCGACCTATTTCATGCACGCCAAGCCGGGGGCGTTCGACGAGCTTTGGGGTTACGAGTACATGAACGAGTGCATGGACGATATCGTCAGCCGCCGGGCGTGCTCGCTCTATTACGTCAATCTGGCCTACAGCATTCCGATCTATCTCCACTTCGATCTGCGGAAGGAGAATCGGCAGGCGATGATGTTCTGGTGGTACGCCAGCACGTGCCGGCACCTGGGCGTTGGCGGCAAACCTGCGGACCCGGCCGTCTGGGACGCCCTCAAAAATGCGATGAAAACGTACCTGGGATTGAAGCGGTTCTACAGCCAAGGGGTCTTCTATGGCCTCGATGAGACGATGCACTGCCACACGCTGCCCGATCGGCGGCAGTGCGTCATCAACTGTTTCAATCTCGATGAAAAGCCGGCTCGCAGGACGGTACGCTTCCGTTTGGGCGAGATCGGACTGCCCGCAGGTTCCGTGCAGGTAAACGGGGCCCCGTTCCGGCAAAGCGGCGACGAGGTGGCGTTGGAGATTGCGATTCCGCCGCGGGGGCATCTGCTGCTGAAAGTCCGACCCTCGCCGTGACGCTTAAGGCCCAAGGCTCAAGGTCCAAGGTTCAAGGGTGCTTGGATACGGCTAGGGATTTTACCCATGGGGCGATAGGTGATATTCCTAGGGCGGCGTCAAAGAATATCCGTGACCCGGGAAGTAGTTTTCTCGATTCGCGCATTTCTCTCTCCGCGGGAAAATCGAGCATGGGGGAAGGAGACCCGCAACCGAGTTCCCCGTCAAGCCACCGGACCGTGAAAGGAGAAGACGATGTTTCAACCTGCGAGCAGCCAATCGACCATCGGAGCGAAAACCATCGTCGTTAGTCTCGAAACTACTTCGGTGGAAACGAGAAGGGAACCGGCGCAGCCAGCCGATGCCTCCGGCAGCCCGTCGGCACGGCGGAAGAACGGTTGGAGCTATTACGTCTTTCGCCGGGAACTGCGGACGATGCTGGAGCGAGGCCGGGAAAGGGCGATCCGCGTCGGCGGTACGTCGTTTCTTCTCTGAATCCGGGCGCATCTGCCTGCTGTGTTCCGCATCGGCGTCTATTCCTTTCGCTTGCAGGGGTCGTATAATGCTCTGACGTTATCCCCTCCGGCAAGCGAGAAGCGAACATGCCCGATCGAGAGAATCCAACGCCGCCGTCGCGAAGGCGCATCGGCGTGGCTGCCGACCACGGCGGCTACGATCTGAAGGAGTATTTGATCGGCAAATTGCGTGAGGCGGACTGCGAAGTGGTCGATCTCGGCGACCGCCGCCCGCAGCCGGACGACGATTATCCCGACTTTGTCGTCCCTTTGGCCCGCGCGGTGGCCGACGGCGAGGTGGAACGCGGCGTGGCCGTCTGCGGCAGCGGCGTGGGGGCCTGCGTCGCCGCCAACAAAGTTCCCGGCGTGCGGGCGTGTCTGATCAACGACGTCTTCTCGGCGCGGCAAGGGGTCGAGGACGATAATCTCAACGTGATCTGCCTCGGCGGCCGCGTGCTGGGCGACGCACTCGCCTGGGAACTGCTCAAAACGTTTCTCGACGCCCGCTTTAGCGGCGCCGAGCGGCACCAGCGCCGGCTGGCAAAGATCGCAAAACTGGAGAAGGGCTGAGCCATGGGCGATCCGACGCTTCTGAGCAATTCGATGTACTGTTTCCTGCCGACGGAGCTCGAGGGTTTCACCTCGCTGGCCGAGTTGGCCCTGGACGTGCGCTGGTCGTGGAATCACGCCGCCGACGACATCTGGCGGCGGCTCGAACCCTCGCTTTGGGAGTTTACCCGCAATCCCTGGGTCGTCCTGCAGACCGTCTCGCGCGAACGGCTGACGAAGACGTTGGCCGAGCCCGCCTTTATGAAAAAGGTGGACGAGCTTCTGAAAGCCAAACGCGAGGCTGCGCAGACGCCGGCGTGGTTCCAACAGACTCACGCCAAATCGCCGCTGAGCTGCGTCGCCTATTTCAGCATGGAGTTCATGCTCTGTGAGGCTCTGCCCATCTACTCGGGCGGGCTGGGAAACGTGGCCGGCGACCAGTTGAAGGCCGCCAGTGATCTGGGCGTGCCGGTCGTCGGTGTCGGATTGCTCTTTCAGCAAGGCTATTTCCGCCAGGTCATCGACAGGAATGGATGGCAGCAGGCCCTTTTTCCCTATAACGATCCGGGCCAGTTGCCGATCACCCCGCTCCGCCAGCCGGACGGCGAATGGCTGCGGTTGGAAATCGTCCTGCCCGGCTACTCGGTCTGGCTGCGAACCTGGCAAGTGCAGGTGGGCCGGGCAACGCTCTACCTCTTGGACAGCAACGACGCCGCCAACTTTCCGGCGCACCGCGGCATCACCAGCGAGCTCTATGGCGGCGGGCAGGAATTGCGGTTGAAACAAGAGATGCTGCTGGGCATCGGCGGCTGGCGGCTGCTCCGTGCGCTCAATCTCCGGCCCGAGGTCTGCCACCTCAATGAGGGCCACGCGGCCTTCGCCGTCTTGGAACGCGCCCGCGACTTCATGCAAGAGACGGGCCAGTCGTTCGAGGCGGCCCTGGCGGTCACCCGGGCCGGCAACCTCTTCACCACCCACACCGCTGTCCCCGCCGGTTTCGACCGCTTCTCGCCCGCGCTGATCGAGCAGTACCTCGGCGATCACGCGCGGACCAAGCTTGGGCTGAATCTGCACGACCTGTTGGCCCTGGGCCGCCAGAACCCGGACGATGCGTCCGAGGCGTTCAACATGGCCTACCTGGCGATCCACGGCAGCGGGGCGGTCAATGGCGTCAGCCGCCTGCACGGCTGCGTCAGCCGGCACATTTTCGCCCCGTTGTTTCCGCGTTGGCCGGAGGAGGAAGTGCCCATCGGCCACGTGACCAACGGCGTACACATGCCGAGTTGGGATTCCGACGCGGCCGATGCGCTTTGGATGGAGTATTGCGGTAAGGACCGCTGGCTGGGGACGATGGAGACGATCGAGCAGAACATAGGCCGCATCTCGGACGAGCGGCTCTGGCAGCTTCGCGCCGCCGGCCGCGCCGCCCTGGTCGAGTTCGCCCGTTGTCGGCTGTCGCGGCAATTGGCCGCCTCGGGCGCAACGCTTCAGATGATCGACGAAGCCAAGCACTTCTTCGATTGCAACGTATTGACGCTCGGCTTTGCCCGCCGTTTCGCCACGTACAAACGGCCGAACCTGTTGCTGCACGATCCCGCGCGGCTGCTGCGGCTGTTGACCGATCCGCAGCGGCCGATTCAACTGATTATCGCCGGAAAGGCCCATCCGGAGGACGCCGAGGGCCAACGCTTGATTCAGCAATGGGTCCAATTCATCCGCCAATCCTCGGCCCGGCTCCGCGTGGTGTTTTTAAGCGACTACGACATGCTGCTGACGGAGAAGCTGGTGCAGGGGGTCGACGTCTGGATCAATACGCCGCGTCGCCCTTGGGAGGCCAGCGGCACCAGCGGCATGAAGGTGCTGGTCAACGGCGGCTTGAATCTCTCGGAGCTCGACGGCTGGTGGGCCGAGGCCTATTCACCCGAGGTCGGCTGGGCGCTGGGCGATGGAAAGGAGCACGATAGCGATCCTGCCTGGGACGCCGCCGAAGCCGAGGCGCTCTACGATCTGTTGGAGCACGAAGTGATTCCCGAGTTCTACGCCCGCGATGCCAACGGCATTCCCACGGCCTGGGTGGCCCGCATGCGCGAGAGCATGGCACGGCTGGCCCCGAGATTCTCCGCCAACCGCACGGTGCGTGAGTACACGGAGAATTACTATCTGCCCGCGGCCGCCGCCTACCGTCGCCGCGCCGCCGATCGCGGCGCCATCGGAACGCGAATCGCCGATTGGCAGCGGTCTCTGCAAACGGAATGGGACGCGGTGCGGATCGGCAAACTGACCGTCGAGCAGGCGGGCGAACAGAACGTGTTTGAAGTGCAGGTCTATCTCGATGATCTCGATCCCGCTGCGGTCCAAGTGGAGTTGTACGCCGACCCATTGGACGGCGATCGGCCGGTGGTGGAGAAGATGACGCATGCGCGGCCGCTGGTGGGCACGGTCGGCGGTCATGTCTATCGCGCCGCCGTCGCCGCCAACCGCCCCGCCAGCGACTATACCCCGCGAATCGTGCCACACTTTGCCGACGTATCCATCCCCTTGGAAGCCTGCCCAATCCTGTGGCAGCACTGACGTTGGCGGGACGAATAATGCTGTAGGAGGCGACTCCTGTCGCCGATCGGGGACGCCGCATCGCTTCAATCGGCGTCTGGAGACGCCTCCTACAAGTGCGGCTGTTTCAACGGGACAGAGAATGTTCCAATGGCGGCACTACGGCCACGGGATCGCGCCAGCCTTCGTCCGGCGTCAGAAGGCGGTAGACCTCGGGCGGCCCCCACGTCTCGGGTTCGTACTCGTAGAGCGGCGTGGCGTTGCCGAGGATCGGGTTGACGATCCGCCAGGATTCCTCGACGGCGTCTTCGCGGGCGAAAAGCGTCGGGTCGCCGCTGGCCGCCGCCTCGAGAAGCCGTTCGTAGGGGAGCATCTCGTCGGGACGCTGGTGGTGGGCCACCAACTCGATGCGTTCGCCCGCCAAGCGGTTGCCGGGCCGCTTGACCTTCGTTCCCAGGGCCAAGACCGTCTCCGGCACGAGTTGGAAGCGGAAATAGTTGGCCAACGGCGGCCCCACTTCATCGAGCACGGGCCGTTGCCGGTGCTTGAAGCGGACCAAGATCTCGGTGGCCGTGACGGGAAACCGCTTGCCGACGCGCACGAAAAACGGCACGCTGGCCCAACGCTCGGTTTCGATCTGGAACTTGAGGGCCGCGTAGGTCTCGACCTGCGAATCGTCGGCGACGCCGGGCTCCTGGCGATAACCGCGAAACTGGCCGCGGACGATGTCGGCGGGGCCCAGCGTTCGCACCGCCCGCAAGAGCCGCCCGCGCTCGTCGCGCAACGCTTCGTGTTCGTTGCAGGAGGGGCAGCCCATCGCCAGACAGGCGATGATCTGGAGCATGTGGTTTTGCACCACGTTGCGGACCGCCCCGACCTCCTCGTAGAACTTGCCGCGTCCTTCCACGCCGAATCGCTCGGCCATCGTGATCTGGACGCTCTCCAGGTGCTCGCTGTTCCAGCCGGCCTCGATCAACGAATTGGCGAAGCGGAAGTAGATCAGGTTCAGCACCGATTCCTTGCCGAGGTAATGGTCGATGCGAAAGATGGCCGACTCGGGAAAGAAGCGGTGCAGCGTGCGGTTCAGTTCCTGGGCCGAAGCCAGATCGCGGCCGAAGGGCTTTTCCACCACGACCCTGGCCCCCTTTGCGCAGCCGGCCTGGGCCAGTCCCTCGCTGACCGTGGCGAACATGCTGGGCGGAATCGCCAGGTAGTGCAGCGGCCGTTCGACGGCGCCGAGGGCCTGCCGCAAGCGGGCGAAGGTGGCCGGATCGCGGTAGTCGCCGTCGATGTATCGCAGCAACGAACAGAGCTTTACATAGGCCGCCGGGTCCAATCCGCCGTGCTGATCGAGGCTTTCCCGCACCCGTGCCTTGAGTTGATCGAGATCCCAGCCCGATCTTGCCACGCCGATCACCGGCACGTCGAGCTGTCGCCCGCGGACCATTGCCTGAAGTGCGGGAAAGACTTTTTTGTAGGCCAGATCGCCCGAGGCGCCGAAAAAGACGATGGCATCCGATTGTGGGACGTTCATCGCGGTCCTCCTGTCGCGGCAGCCGGTTTCTCGACGTGGCCGCCGAATTCTGATCGCATCGCCGAGAGCAGTTTGTCGGCGAAGTCGGCCTCGCCGCGCGAGCTGAAGCGATCGTACAGCGCGGTGCTGATGACCGGGGCGGGGGCCGATTCGTCGATCGCCGCCATGACCGTCCATCGCCCCTCGCCCGAATCCGAGACGCGGCCGTGGAAGTCCGCTAGGTTCGGCTCGCGCAGGAGCGCGGCCGCCGTCAAGTCCAACAGCCACGAAGCGATCACGCTGCCGCGGCGCCAGACTTCGGCGATCTCCGCCAGGTTCAGGTCGTATTGATAGTATTCGGGATGGCGGAGCGGCGTGGTTTCGGCGTCGACAGTCTGCCGTCTCTTGCCGGCGTTTGCGTGACGGAGGATATTCATGCCCTCGGCGTAAGCGGCCATCAGCCCGTATTCGATGCCGTTGTGGACCATTTTGACGAAGTGGCCGGCGCCGCTTGGGCCGCAGTGCAGATAGCCCTGCTCGGCAGTGCCGGTTGCGTTTCGGCCGGGCGTGCGGGCCGCGGCCGCCATGCCCGGGGCGAGCGCGGCGAAGATCGGATCGAGCCGCCGCACCGGTGCTACTTCGCCGCCGATCATCAGGCAATAGCCGCGTTCCAGTCCCCAAACGCCGCCGCTGGTTCCGACGTCCAAGTAGTGAATGCCCTTGGGCTTAAGTTCGGCGGCGCGGCGGAGATCGTCGCGGTAGAACGAGTTGCCGCCGTCGATCAACGCATCGTCGCGTTCGAGCAGAGGGACAAGGGCCGACAAGGTCGGATCGACCACTGCCGCGGGGACCATCATCCAGACGTGGCGTGGCCGGTCGAGCCGCCCGACGAAATCTTCGAGCGACGTTGCTCCGATCGCTCCCTCGCGGGCCAGCGACTTGACCGCCTCGGGGTGGACGTCGTAGACGACGCAGGCGTGGCCGGCGCGGAGAATGCGCCGCACCATGTTGGCCCCCATTCGCCCCAAACCGATCATGCCGAGTTGCATGGTTTGTCTCCCTCGTAGACGCGGCGTCTCGCCACGTTGTTCGGCGACATCTCCGCGCCGGCATCCGCACAAAGCGGTGAGACGCCGCTTCTACGGCAGCGTTCCCGACGGCGCGTGGTCATTATTTCCCGGTGGCGGCAGAAGTAAAGGGATCGCTGCCGTTTAGCCACCGCTCGCAGGGCGGCGCGCAGAAGGGCCGGCGTTCCATCGGCCGCTAAATGGCGAGTGGGTCCGAAATCTGTTGCTGCGCCGCGACAAAATCGGACGCGCGCAAAGTGGACTCTTTGGCAACGTAGCGGATCGGACGCCCGTGATCCGGGCGGTCAGCGCAACAGGCGAATGCCGCAGCCGTTCTCGTTGGGGAACGATATCCGGCCGCGGTCGATCTTGATGCCGGTGGCGATGTCCTCGGCGATCAGCAGGAATCCGTCCAGATCGGCGTAATCCAACAACGGCAGCACCTGGGCGGTGGCCGAAATGCCCACACTCGACTCGGTGAAACAGCCGACCATGGTCTTCATGCCGCGTCGCCGGGCGTCCTCCAACATCCGCTTGCCGGGCGTCAGTCCGCCGCATTTCGGCAGCTTCACGTTGATGCCGTGGAAGAGCCCCTCGCAACGCGCCACGTCCTCCTCGGTTTGCGAGCTCTCGTCGGCGATGATCGGCAGCGCGGAATGGCGATAGACTTTTTCCATCTCCTTCCAGTTCTCGCGGACCATCGGCTGCTCGATGAACTCGACCCCCAGTTCCTTCAGGGCGTGCGATTTGTCGATCGTTTCGTCGGCGGTCCAGGCGCAGTTGGCGTCGATGCGGAAGACGGCGTCGGTCGCTTGCCGCAAAGCCCGAATAATTTCGATGTCGTTCTTCGTGCCGAGTTTGATCTTGTAGACGGGAAAGCCGGGCATTTCCCGCAGTTTGGCGACCATTGTTTCGATCGGATCGATGCCGATGGTGTAATCGGTCGGAGGGCAATGGTCGAGCGATAGGCCCCACAGTTTCCAGACCGGGGCGCCGCGGACTTTGCCCCACAGGTCCCAGGCCGCCTGGTCGAGCGCGTTTTGGGCGAAGCGATTCGACGAGAGCCGGCCGTCGAGTTCCGCCCACAGCACGGCCGGATCGCCGCTCCGCCGCGACTGCAAATGGCCGCGGACCGATTCCAACGCCTCGGCCATGTTTTGCAGCGTGCAGCCGTAGAACGGGTAGTCGTTCGATTCGCCGTAGCCGCGGACGCCGTCCTCTTCGAGCGTCACCACCAGCGTCGGCTGGACGACGGTCGTTCCGCGCGATATGGTGAAGGGATGCTTGGTCTTCAGTTCGTAATTGGAGAGGGTGAGTTTCATGTTATCGAGCCACCGGGTAGAAGGATGGAATCGCGAAGGGCCAAAGCAACGTAGATTCTATACGGAATTAGCGCTTCCCGCAAATCCTAAGCACCAAGACGAGCGACACCATGCGATGGACAGTGATTTTGCTGGCTCTCTTCCTATTTCCGCGGTTTCTTTCCGCTGCCGAGGAGATTTCCCGCAGCGGAACCGAGGTGAAGGAACTCGCCTGTTTCGATCGGCACATCACGGAATTGATGAAGAAATACGAGCTTCCCGGCGGAACGGCGGCGGTGGCGAAGGACGGCCGGCTGGTTTACGCCCGCGGCTTCGGCTGGGCCGACCGCAAGAATGGCGTGCCGATGCAACCGATGGCCCTGATGCGGATCGCCAGCGTCTCGAAACCGTTCACGGCGGCGGTGATCCTGCGGCTGGTCGAGCAGGGGCGGCTGAAACTGAGCGATCCGATCCTCCCTTATCTGAAGAAGTTCGGCGCGGAGACGGAGAAGCACCTCGATCCGCGTTGGCGGCGGATCACCATCGAGCGTCTGCTGCGGCATACGGCGGGCTTCGATCGGGGCAAGAGTTTCGATCCGATGTTCATCCCGCAGTTGCCCAAACCGCCGCTCGGTCAGGCGGGGATCATTCGCTACATGCTCGGCCGGCCGCTGGATTACGATCCCGGCACGCGCTACGTCTATTCCAATTTCGACTACTGCATATTGGGCCGCGTGATCGAAGCCCTGACCGGCAAGAAGTACGAGGACGCCGTGCGGGAGATGGTGCTGCGGCCGGCGGGAATCACCCGCATGAAACTGGGAAGGACCCGCTTGGCCGATCGCGCCGCGGGAGAGGTCGTCTACCATACGCTGGCAACCGACCAACGCTACAAGTCGGTCTTTCCCGAGGAAAAGCAACTTGTCGAGGAGCCCTACGGCGAATTCTATCTGGAAGCCCTCGACGCGCACGGCGGCTGGATCGCCTCGGCGGCCGATCTGGTCCGTTTCGCCGCGACCCTCGACGGACAGCGGCCGACGCGAATCCTCAAGCCCGAGTCGATTGCCAAGACCGAGAGTCTCTCCGATCCGCCGATCTACCTGGCAAACAACAGGAAAGACCGCTACTATGGCCTCGGTTGGGTCATCGTTTCGCAGCCCCAGGGGAAGTACTGGTTCCACGATGGATTGCTGGCCGGCACGCGAACCCTGTTGATTCGCTATCGCCACGGAATCGTGATGACACTGTTGTTCAACGGCCAGACCAGAGACGTGCAGCCGTTTTTTGCGGAATTCGGACAAACGCTCGTAAAAGCGGCCGATGAAGTCAAGCACTGGCCACGGGGCGATCTCTTTTCGCAGAAACCGTACTCGGAATGACGCACTCGGGTTGCTCAATTCGGGTCTGTAGGAGGCGACTCCGGTCGCCGATCTTGCGCGTTTTCCGCCTCCGATCGGCGACAGGAGTCGCCTCCTACAACACCTCAACTAGCCGAAGAGAGAGTGCCAGATGCCCTTGAGGATCACCGGGCCGCCTTCCCATAGTTTCAGGGTGACGCCCATCAGCGACTCGCCGGCGATCAGGCCGGAAGAGCCGGAGACGATGAATCGCTCGCCGCTGGAGCGATGCACCTTCATCCACACCCAGGCGATCAGCGCGCCGAGGAACAGGGCGATCGATTGATGCCCCTGAATCACTCCGGCGATGCCCAGGCCCGTGGCCGACGGCAGCCATTTCGCGTAATGCCGCGGCAAGAACTCCTCGGCCAGCGCGATGGCGATGCCGAGAATGGCGGCGATGATCATGGCCGAAACGCTATAGCGCGGGAGTTTGGAAAAACCCTCCGAGAGAAGCTCGGCGACGCTTTTCCAAATCTGGGCCGAGGGGGCGGGAAACTCCGACGTGCAGAGATTGGTCTTCGTCGCTGCATCGGCCGGCTTCGTCGCCGCCGTCCCCTTCTCGGCGGTCTTGTGCGACTTCGCCGCCGCGATGGCCGCAGCTTTTTCCGCCGCCGGATTGAACACCGGCATCCGCACGATGATCGAATAGACGGGCACGCAAACCAGCACTCCGGCAATCACGCCGAAGAACTGCGAGAGGGCCTGCCGCCGCGGATTCGCCCCGACGAGATAGCCCGCCTTCATGCTCACCAGCAGATCGGCCGAATGACATGCCCCCGCGCCGGTGATCGAGGCGGTGGAGAGATTGATCGTCGTGTTGCTCGGGGCCAGCAGCCCGTAAGTCAATTGCGTGATCTTCCCCATCGCACCGATGGGCGTAAAATCGGTCTCGCCGGTCGCCCGGGCGGCGATGATCGCCAGCACGAACGTCAGCAACACCGCAATCACCCCCATCCACCAACTGACGTTGAAGAAGAGACCTCCGAAGAAGACGCACGCCCCGCCGGAAACGAGCACGCCCACTACGAACCACCACATCGGCGCCTCGACGTGGGCCAAGGGGTCTTTCTGCTTCCGCTGGATTCCGAAAATGGAAGTCAATTCGGCGAAAGACCGCGCAATGGTCCGCCAGCGCAGTCCGAAAGCCATTAGTCCCGAGGCGACCATCATGGCGACCGCCGGCCAGAGCGTCCAGCCGGCGGATATGCTGCGAAAAGGCATCTCTGTGTCGGGATTGATATGGATGATTCCCTGCTGTTCCAGGATCGGCGGCAAGATGCCGAAATAGACGATCGCGCCGATCAAGAGCGAACAGCCGACGCGGATGCCCATCAGCGCCCCGGCCGCCATAAAGATGGTCGAGCCTTCAAAGCTGATCGTGTAATGCGTCATTAGCTTGCTAGCGAATTCGCCGGGAAAGAGGGGGAACGTGTCGGGAAAGGCGTATTTGCCCAGTCGTTCTCCCAGCGACAGGTTCCCGAACTTCTCGCCCAGCCATTCGCAGATTGGCTTCCAGGCATCCACCCAGATGTTCAGTGCCGCGGCAAACACAGCGCAGCCGAACAGCGTTTTCGCCTGTACGATGGCGTCGCCGCCGGTGGCGTGCAGAGTGCGGAGCGTCGCGGCCGTTGCCGTTCCGGTGGGAAAGGGGAGCTTGTCGACGTTGATCAACTGCCGTTTCAGCGGGATGGCCATGCAGACGCCGAGCATGGCGATGCAGCCGACCCAGATCATCATCTGCCACCAGATCATCGGCTGCCCGGTGGTCAGATACAGCGCGGGCACGGCCGAAATCAACGCCCCGGTCGAGAGCGAGCCCGCCGCACTGGCGCAGGTCGTCATCGTGCAGTCTTCCAGGATATTGAAGGGCCGCCGCCGGTAGGCGGGAACGACGACTTCCAGCGTCTTGAAAACGGCGAAAGCAATGATGCAGGAGGTGATCGTCACGCCGAAGCCCCAGCCCATCTTCAGCCCGACGTAAAGATTGGAGATCGACATCAATCCGCCGACAAGCATCCCCATGACGATCGTCCGCAGCGTGAACTGCGGCATCTTATCGCCTTGATAGACGTTGTTGAGCCAGTCCAGATCGGAGTGATCGGTCTCTTTCACGGCCGCGGCGGACGGCTCCTCGGAAAATGTAGAGATGTCCTCGGCCGAAACAGTGATGTCGTCGCGTGGAATCGTCACAGTCGGGATTCTCCCTGTACCGGGCACACGCCGTGTGCCTAATCCTCGTCGATCCTCTTGAGAACCATGTTCGCCAATGTCGCCGCGTAAACGCGGCCGTCCGCGCCGCGATTGAAAACCAACTGCTCGCCGAGGTACATTCCCGTCGGCAGGTGGAAACTCGTGCGGTTCAACGGCGTCAGGCGGTAGTCGAACATGTTCTCCGTCATCGCGTACAAATGGCCGTGCTTGACGGAAATCACCAGCGGAATGAACTTCGGCCCGTAGCAGCCGAGAAAATCGTTCCAGGCGGCGGGAATCTCGGCGGCCGCGGCGGGATCGACGCGGGCGAAATGCTGGAACAACGCGGTGAAGCCCTGCACCGCTCCCACGGCGTCCCGCTCGAAGTTCCAGGCGACGCGGGCGGCATTGCGGCCGTCGCCCCAAAACCGATCGCCCCCGGCCGGCGTCACCTCGAACTCCTGTCCGGAGACATTCGCCCAAAGCCGCTGGCCGCGGATTTCGATCCGCGCCCAATAGCTCTCCGATTCGTAATCGCCCGCGTAAGCCGCCAGTTGGTCGATCGGCAGCCGCACCGTCTTCTCTTCTTCCCGCGGCGGTTCTCCGGTTTTGATTTGGAGCAGCAGTTCCAACGCCGCTTCGGCCAACTTGGTGACCGTTCCCGCGATGACGTCGTCGTTTGCCAGCACCACGACGCCGAGTTTGTGCTTCGGGACGACCAGCAGCGACGAGGTGAAGCCGTAGACCGCGCCCATGTGTCCGACCGTGTCGTGCTCGCGGAACTTCCCCGTGACGAAGCCCAGGCCGTAACTGAGGCGATCCTGCGGGGCTTGCGACTGGAACATCTGTTCGAGCGTCTCAGGGCGGAGGAGTTGCCGCCCGCCGGCGCGGCCGCCGCCGCAGAGCATCATCGCGAAGCGGGCCAAATCCTCAGCCGTAGTGTAAAGATTGCCGGCGGGGACAGTGGCCAATTCAAACAGCGGGGCGTCGGCGGCGAAAAAGCCGCCGCGGCCGTCGGCGATTCGCATCTGCCCGTTCGCCAGGCGCCGGTGGACGTTGTCGTTGCGGACGAAGGAGGAATGGACCATGCCCAGGGGCTCGAAGACGTGCCGCCGCTGATATTCGGGAAACGGCGTGCCGGTGATTTTCTCGACCAGCCAACCGTTTACCGAGGCGCCGATGTTGGAATACTTCGTCACCGTGCCGGGCCGATGCACCAACACGCAATCGGCCGTGCTGGCGACGGTGGCGTCCAGCGTCGGCTCGTTGGGATCGAAATATCCGCCCACGGGCGACTCGCGGATCATGCCCGCGCGATGGCCCATCAGCAGCCGCGGCGTGATCGGCCCGGCATCCTCGAAGGGGACGACGATGCGAAACTGCGGCGCGTAGTCGGTCACCGGCCGGTCGATGTCGAGCTTGCCCTGCTCGGCCAACTGCATCGCCGCCACGGCCGTAAAGAGTTTCGAAATCGAGCCGGCACGATAGACCGTGTCCGGCCGGGCGGCGACGTTTCGCTGCGGATCGGCCAGTCCGAATCCCTTTAGGTAGACGATTCGCTGGTTGTCGACCCAGGCCACCGAAACGCCGGTCAGCATCCCGCGTTGCAACTCGCGATGGGCGAGCTTCTCGAAGCGAGTGCAGGCTTCGGCGAGATCAATGCGATTACTTGATGTTTTCATAGGTTCCATGTTACTCGGTCCAGACCATTTTGTCGCCGGGGCCAAAAGGTAATTTCAGGCGGTCGGGCCGGATTGGGCCGTTCCAACGGGTGTTTCGGTCGGTGGCTGGCTAAGGTATAATTCATGAAACGTCGATTGCAGTTCGCGCGGGAGACAAAAGACATGGTTTATCGAGGCCACGTGGAAAACGGCATGATCCAATTGGAGGAAGCAGTTGTTCTACCGGAGGGCGCGGAGGTTCGCGTAGAAGTCGCGGCCGGGAAAGACGAGTTCGATCCTGACGCTCTGCCGATCGAAGACAAACTGCGCGCCATTGTAGCGGATGTTCCCAAGGAGGAGTGGGACCGGTTGCCGGCGGACCTGACCGACCACCTGGACCACTACATCTACGGGACGCCAAAGTGATGTACAAGGTATTCGCCGCCCGATGAACGTGATGGACGCGGAGGGCATTCGAGACGTACTTACCAATGACCGTCATTTTCAGCAAGAGGGTTTCAACGTGCTGATTCGCGCCGCTGCCGGCGAAACCGGCCGATGAAGACGCCCGCACTGGGACCAGCAGACTGTTGAAGGTAGAAAGGAGAAGACTCGCCCGCTTAAGAGTGCCAATAAGCGCTCGTCCCCTTTCTTGTCCTTTTCCAGAGCCCTGGCGTCGGACGAGAACGCTTCTACGGGGCTGCGTCATACACCTCGGCGATCCACGCCAGAACCCATGTTGTGCGGGGGCCGCCTGCTGCGGCCTGGTATGTTCTTCGGCCAATGACCTTGATGGGTACAAACCCGATTTCATCGCCGTCGACATGAGTGCACGTCGGGAAGCCCGTGAGGATGACGACCCTCTGGTGCTGGCCGTAGTCGCCCCACGTCACCGAGGCGAGGCACGTCTCATCGTCAAGAATTTGCACGATCTCGCCGTCTCGCACGAAGCCGACGGCGCCAGCGTGCATGTCCGCCAGTTGTGCGTAGGAGACGTGCGTCTCGATCCGCCGCTTGAGCGCGGAGCGCAGCGTCGCAAGTTGTTCTCCGCTCACCAGCGGCTCCGGCTTCGCGTTCCTCGCTGCCTGCGGCGCAGAACGCCCCAGCGAAATGACGATGGCCGACGCCCCCGCCAGTGCGGCCACGGCGACGACACACAGCAGGAACAATTTCACCCGTCTGGCGTTGGCCTCTCGTGCGGCTCTTTCGACGTCGCTCCTCGTGATTTGCTTCACCGTGGTCACCCCATCGTCCTGAGAGCCGCAAGCCCTTTGCCAAACGCCTTGACGAGGATCGCGCGACGCCATGAAGAAGATCCTTTTCGATTCGTTCGGCCCGAATGAAGGCCGACTTTGCCGACATGCGGCGCGCAAAGGGTCGAGCCTCGATCCGGTTCACTTGGCCACCAGCGATCCGGCTGTCGCGCCATTGCGTCCCAATCTCCCTCGCCCTTCGGGAAAAGTCAAGGCACCAGGCTTGGGGGGACGGACTCGAGCGGCCCCAGCGAAGACGGCTGATGCTGCCCGTTGGCCGCGCCTTTTTGCCACTACGCGCTCTTGCGCGACGCGGTAGAATCGGGGCACATCCGGGGCGCTTGACGCATGGCCACCCGTCAACCAAGCTAAGCCGAGAGCGAACCTCCACCGGCCTCCGTCTTGGCGTCTCGGCCGTGCTCCAGCGTGCTGACAGCGAGGCAAATCTATGGGCAAGCACCGGCCAAGGGGAATCTGTGAGCAATGCGGAAGATCCCCTCGGGCCCTCAGCGAAACCGACGACGGGAAGTGGGTTTGCCAAACGTGTCTGCGGGAGCCCGAAGCGAACCGGTTCGGCTGGAACAACGACAGTGGCACCGCGGACAGCCGTGGGCGACCGGGAGGGGTGTGGCATTTCTTCTCGAAGGTGGTTGGGGTCACCCACACCAACCGTGACGGATCGAGCAGGCAAGCGGCAATCGCGGATTGCAGACCTCTTGAAACGTTGCAGTTGGTCCACGAGGGAGACAATCCGATCGATTCAAACGCCATCGCGGTGTGGCGAAGCAACGGCAGCCAATTGGGCTACCTTTCGGCAGCGCTCGCCGCCGACGTTGCGAGGAGGCTGGGACAGGGATACCGTTACGCGGCCTACCTCGCGGAGGTTACTGGGGGAGAACCAGGGAAGCCGACCCTCGGAGCAAACCTCCTGATTGTTGTTGCGGAACCCGGCGTAGATGACGAGGCTGTTCTGGAGTACATGAACAGCGTCATTGCGTCTGACGAGGCAGTCCTTGCGGACCTCGGTGTTGAAGGCCTGACCGCTGTGCCACAAGACGACTCGCACGCGAGCGCCGAGCGGCCGCCTGCGAAGGGAACCCTCAGCGGCGCGGAACTAGTGCAGTTGTTCAGGAACGCCGACCTGCGCGACGGATTCATTGAGGAGGAGTCGGAGGAACCGGACGAGTTGCGTAGGCAGGGGCTCTCGTTCCTCAAAGGATGTCGGGGTTTCATGTTGTGGGCTTGGCGGGGGACCGTGAAGACGGCCGCCTACGTCGATCGGACACTACGCGCGTTGGCTGGCGAGGGGAACGACATTATCTACAGGTTTCTCCAAGTGTTGTGTTACGCGGGCGTACCCGCGTTGCTCCTGTTCCTGATTCTGGCCATCCTGGCACTGTAGGAAGATCGTGGCGGAACCCGAAAATGAAACCGGTAACGAAAACGCGGAAATCACTGATTTCGGGCAGTTAGCCCGCGAACACACGTTGCGGCCCGACCATGGCGGTCCCGCCCAAGCGCCCAACGATTGGTGATGCCGCCGTTTCTCTCCCGGATATGGACGATTAGGTCGCTCATGAGAGCCGCCCGCGGGCCTCTTCCGCCCAAGGGCTGTCGGGGGCGGCGGCGAGGAAGGCCCGCCAATGCTCCTCGGCCTGGTCGCGGCGGTCGATTTCGTCGAGCGTGCGGGCGAGATGGTAATGGACGTCGGCGTACTCGGGGTGATAGCGAAGGGCGCCCTCGAACGCGGCCAGCGCCAACTCGTGTTGGCCCGTCTCGGCGAGCACGCAGCCGAGATTGGCGCGGGCCTCGACGTAATCCTCGTCCAATTCGATCGCCACGTAGTATCGTTCCCGCGCCCCGCCCAAGTCGCCGAGGCGGTAGAGCAACTCGGCCACTTGGAAACAGGTCTCGGCCTTGGGACCGCTGGCGGCCAGGGCGGCGTGATACATGTCGGCGGCGGCCGCCAGTTGGCCGTCCTCCTCCAACTCGGCGGCGAGACCGCACATCTGCTCGGGCGTGCTCGGAATAGTGCGGGGCGGCGGTGGCTCTTCCTGCCATGCGTCGAAGTCGAACCGCAATTGCCCGCCGGGCTCCAGCAACCCGTCGCCTTGCCGCAGCAGAATCTCCTTGCCCTGCACGATGACCGAAAGCTGCGCCAGCGGCCGGGCGACGTCGGGAAGATAGTGGGCGAAGGCGGCGAGCTGCTTTTCCATCGCCCGCGGCGATGCACCTGCCGCCAGCAGTTCGGCCAACCGCCGGGCCGTGGCCACCTCCTGAAAATCGAAGTACGGCAAACGCCGCACCTCGCGCACCGGCACGATCAGGCCGCGACGATGCCAGCGGCGGATCACCGCCACCGGCACCCGCAACAGATCGGCCAACATGGCGGGCGTATAGAGCCGGTGGATGTCGTGTTGCGAATCGACCAGCCCCAGCCGCTGCCAAAGCTGCGTTTCGGTGATGACCTCGATCGCCCGCTGCTCGGCCTTCCGCCGCGTCTCCTCGTCGAACCAGTCGTTCTGATCGCCGCTGGCGGGCAGTGGGAACTCGTCCTCGCCGACGACGATCAGATCGGCCGAGGCGTCGGGCTTTTCCAGCACGGTCGCCCCGTGTTGCCGCACCAGTTGCGCGGCGTCGCGTCGCGCCATGCTCGCCAGCTTGCCCACGAAGGCAAGGCGCTTGCCTTGGAGAACGTCAGAGGAGTCTTCGGTGGACATGGCGTTGAGTGCGGCGGGCTATCATCCTGAGCCGCATTCCCGAAGCTGTTGCGGTCGGCCAAAATGGAGCTATCCCAGCCCCTCGGTGTCGAGCAAGTGAGCGGCGTGGTGAATCGCCACAATATACACTGCATTAGCGTCGCTTCGATAGAGGATGCGATAATTGCCCTGTCGAATTTCGCGATAAGTACGCGTCGAATCCTCAGCTACACAGCCACCCAAAAGAGGATGGTCTGAAAGCAATTCGACGCGCGAGACGAGCTTCTGGGCAAAACGGCGGGCAGCAGCAGGAGCATCTTTCGCGATGTAGTCGAGAATATCTTCGAAGTCATCGAGCGCCTTCGGCGTCCAGATCACCTGAGCCATTTTTCCAGCCGCTTCTTGGCCTCATCGTGCGGAATCCCTTTCCCTTCGGCGAGTTGTCGCTCACCCAACTCGATCTTCTCAAGCAAGTACAGCTTCTCCGCCAGCGCATCGACATCGACGTCCTCGGGCAACTCGCTGACCACCTGCTGTACCTTCTCTTTCAACATCGCACGCGCTCCTCAACGAGAGCAAGACCCTATCACGTTTTCGGACCGTAGGCGCTCGGGCTCGGCTCGGAGTTGTCCATCGGGGGAACCTTGATCATCGGCCCCTGCTTGATCGCCGGCTCTCTTTCGTCATCGATGGGGCCCGGAGTGGTGGCGTCGGAATCGATCTGCGGCGGCACGTCGGCCGCATTGTTACGCCGCTTGGCAGGCGTCGGCTCTTGCCTCATGGCCGGCACTCCCGTCTCGCAGGGCGGCGACAGTGGAAGCGACGGAGAAGCGACGATCGGGTTGCCACAGGCATCCAGCGGCACGCGGTAGCAAACCAGACGCGGCACAGTGTACGTGTAAGTCACCGGGATTCGCCTTTCAACCACGTGCGGCACGCTGATCGTCTGCTGCTGGGCGACCATCCGGCAGACCTGATACGGCACTTGCTGCACCCGCTCCTCGTAAACCATCTTGCAGGTGGTGACGGGAATCCTCCGCACTTGTTGCTCGCTGACCATTCGGCAGACTTGCACCGGCACCTTGCGAACCATTTGCTCGGGCATGTATTTGCACACCTGCACCGGGATCTGCTGGGTAACCGTCTGCGGCACGTAGCTGGTCTGCTGCACCTGCTGGGGGACGACGTTCGGGCGCCACACCTTCTGCACCTCGTAGCTTCCGCCCGGCGTTTGCGTCCAATACAGGCCAGCCCGCTGATAGACTGCCCGTCCGGTGAGCGGATCGACGGCGGCGGAGGCAGGCAGCCACGTCAGCCGCGTCGAGGGGGCGCACGGCTTCAGCACAACCTGATCGATGAAACAGCCTTGATCGATGTATCGCGTCTGGCAGGTGGTGACCGGCTGGTAGACGGTGCGGCACTCGGTTCGATAGGCCGTCTCGTAAACCGGCTTCAACACGGTATAGCTCTCCTCGCGCTCGGCGGTTTCGTACACCGGCCGCTGCACTGTGTAGACTTCTTCGCGCAGGGCGGTTTCGGTCACGGGCCGGGCGACGGTGTAGCGATTCTCCCGCACCGCCGTCTCCCAGACGGGTTTGTAGCTGGTCACCTGATGCTGCTCGCAAACGGTTTCGTGCTCGACGCGATAGGCCGTCGCCTGGTGCTGCTCGCAGACGGTCTGATAATCGAGCCGGTACGTTTGGCATGAGGCCGGACACAATTCCTGGGCCGATGCCGGCGCGGCCAGCCCCAGCAAGAGCGATACACCCAATATCCGACGAACAACGGCGTTCATGGCTAATCCCCTAATGCGGAAAGTGCGCCGCCGACAGACGGCAGCTACCTCAACCATAGGTTATAAGTCTCCAAACAAGGCTACAACTCTCCAAATGAGTCTGCCAGATTCTTTGCAAAACGGCAAATGGTCGCCGGGGCAGTCGGCGCGAGATTGCTCCACAAGTATAATACGCAGCGAGGGTTAGCAGCGGCAAGAATTTTTCAAGTTTTCTACGTTCCCCGCCGACAGTGATTTTTTCTCTAATCTTCCCAAACTGTGCGATGCGAGGCGTTTGCCGTTAAGGTTTACCCAGGCGTAATAAACGGACCGTACAGCATGTTCATGCGCGACCCAGCGCAGCCACTGTTGTAACTGGCCTCGGGCGTCTCCTGCTTTTCGTCCGCATTGCCCTGGACATCCGGGCGGAGTACACTGAAATCAGCTTCTAATCGTCGAGCCCGAGAGGAGTGAGCCATGAGGACCCTGCACGAGTTCACCGCATTCATCGAGCGTGAAGGCAATGGGTATGTCGCCCTCTGTCCGGAACTTGACGTCGCCAGCCAGGGGGACACGGTGGAGGACGCCAAGCGGAATCTATCGGAAGCGGTCTCGCTGTTCCTTGAAACTGCCGATCCATCGGAGATCCAACGGCGTCAGCATTCTGAAGTGTTTGTGACGCGGCTGGAGGTGTCGGTTGGCTAGATTGGGCGTATGGTCTGGCCAGGAGGTGTGCCACATTCTTCGAGAGCAGGGCTTTGCCGAAGTCCGCCACCGCGGCAGCCACGTCGTGATGCAGAAACGCTTGCAGGACACCACGATTACCGTCCCCGTGCCCGATCACCCCGAATTGCGTCTCGGCACGCTTCGTTCGATCATTCGTCAAGCGGAACTGCCACGGTCGCTGTTTGAGCGATAGTCTCAAATAGGCGATGGGCTGCCATGCAATACCTCGACCTCACCCTACCGACGCCGGCCGAGAATCTGGCCCTGGACGAAGCGCTGCTGGATGAAGCCGAGGCGAGCGAGACGCCGGCCGAGACGCTTCGGCTTTGGGAACCGTGGCGGCCGATGGTCGTGGTGGGCCGGTCGTCGCAGTTCCACGTCGAAGTGCGGCTCGACGCTTGCCGCGCGGGTGGCATTCCCGTGCTGCGGCGTTGCAGCGGCGGGGCGGCCATCGTCGCGGGGCCGGGCTGCTTGATGTACGCTCTGGTGCTCAGTTATCGGCTCCGCCCGCAGTTGCGATCTCTCGGCGAAGCCCATCGCTGGGTGCTTGGCAAACTGACCGGAGCATTCAGGGAATTCGCGGCGGGCGTCGAGTGCAAAGGCACGAGCGATTTGGCGATCGGCGGGCGGAAGTTCTCGGGCAACAGCGCCCGTTTGCGCCGCAATCATCTCCTCTACCACGGCACGTTGCTCTACGACTTTCCGTTGGAGCTGGTCGAGCGTTGTCTGGCGATGCCGCCGCGGATGCCGGACTATCGCGAAGACCGCCGACACGAGAGCTTCCTGACGAACTTGCCCTTGTCGCGGGAGACGATTCGCAAGGCATTGGTCGATGCTTTTGCCGCCGACGAATCCCGGACCTCTTGGCCCGAACACCGCACGGCACAACTTGTCGTCGAGAGGTACAGCCTGCCCGAGTGGCAGATGCAAGATTGGCGGCAATCAGAATAGCCGGGAGCCAACGCCGTTCTCTCGCCAAGGTGGGGCAGACATTTTTGACGGTGGGGCAGACATTCCTGTCTGCCGCAAAAAAGGGCGACACACCGGGCAGACAGGAATGTCTGCCCCACTGGATATAGCGTCGCCCGTTTTCCCCAACCAGTTCTTGCCGCGTTATTCCGCCGGCGGTTTCGCCGCGCCTTCCGCGCGGGCGAGCAAGTCCGCCACGCTCTCGCCCGTCTCGGCCTCGACGATGTTCGCGGTGATTCGCAGTTTCATATCGAGCGTCGAATGCTCGTGGGCGTCGGCGAGAATACGCGCTCGGAAGTTCTCCGCCTCGTCCAGGCGGGTCTCCGTCAGCACCACGGCGAAGGCGTTGTCGCGGCAACGGGCAACGAAATCGCTCGTGCGGACGTGGTCGTCGATGACCCGCGCCACGGCCTTCAATAGCGGCTTGACCACGGCGTCGCCGCACGTCTCGCGGATGCGATGATAATGATCGACGGTGACGATTGCCAGCGAGAACGGCCGTTGGTAGCGGGCCTTCACCGCCAGCAACATGCCGAGAATGTCCTGCAATTCCTGACGGTTGCTCACGCCGGTCAGACTATCGGTGCGAAGATCGACAACGTTGACGAGGTCTTGAATTTCCTGACGAATCGCGCGGCGGGCGGCCACCACGCGCTCGGCCAGTTCGTCGGCCGTCAGAGGGCCTTCCAACGACGCGATGATCTTGTCGAGCTCTTGCGACCAGATCAAGTTCTGTTGCAGCACTTGCGCCATCCGCATCGACAATTGCAGCGTGCATTGCAGCGTCAGCACCAGATCGCCGGTCGTCAAGACGCCGATGGGCTGACCATGATCGACCACCGGCAGACAGGAAATGTTCTCATTTCTCAGGAAGGTGATGGCCTCGGTGACGGCGGTGTCGGGGGTGCAGGTCATGGGCGGATAGCTCATCACCTGCTGGGCCGTTGCCCCGCGGGTGGGCCGCAGATCGCGGTCGCTGACGACTCCCACCAGATCGCCGGCGCGGTTGCACACCAAGAGGTGATGCAGCCGCAGGTCGGTCATCAGCTTCGTCATCTCCTCGATCGTCGCCGCCGCCTGGATCGTGACGGGATTGCGCGTCATCAAGTGCCGAACTTCCAGCCGATCCTTCAAGAGCAGATCGCTGTCGCTCGTCAATTCCTGCATCACCTGCTGGCGTTTGGAGTAGGGCGCAGCCCCATCGTCGCCGTTGCCGCACTCGTTGCAGAGTGGTACCCAACTGAATCGATCATCGCGCACCCCTTGATTACGTCATGCCAACCTGACGAAATTGTAGCTCGCACTGCCGCCGTGGGATGGCAGTACGACTGTCGCCCCAACGGCCTGCCACCCCGAACGACGGTGCGGCGCTACGTTCTCGCCCCAATTGGCGCACCTATCCCGAACCGTCGTCACAATCGGACTGCCCCGCGGGGGTGGAACCGGGCTTGTAGAAGCTCATCGCCACGCCGACCAGCAGGATGGCGATCGACCAAATCGCCTCCCAACTGCGATTTTTAACGGCAAAGGCCACGCTGCTGTAGACCATAAAACTGCAAGAGAGGCAGAAGAGGATCGGCGTGAGCGGATAGCCCGGCACGCGATAAGGACGCTCGATCTCGGGATCGCGGCGACGGAGCACGAACAGCGACGCGCCCACCAGCGCGAGGAAGAACCAGAAGCCGGGCGTGGTGAATTTCACCATGCTCTCGAACCCGTCCTTGGTCAGGCCAAACCAGATCGACAGCGCCAGCGTGATCGCGCCTTGGATTAGCAGCGAGCAGACCGGCGTGCCGCGGCGGGCGTTCCAGCGGCCAAGCCAGGCATAGAGCCGGTGATCGGCGCCCATCGCGTAGTAGATTCTCGATCCGGTGAAGATCTGCCCATTGATGGCGCCGAGCGCCGAAATGCAGATCAACACGCTAATGGCCTGCTCTGCCCACTGCCCGATCCCGAGCCTCAGCACGTCGGCGGCTGGCACCTTGGTGTGGCCGGTGTTTGGCAGCCCGAGGGCGGAGACGAACGCCAAGTTCACCAGCACGTAGATCACGGTTACGGCCAGGGTGCCCAGCAACAGCGCTCGCAGGATGTTCTTTCGCGGCTCTCGCACCTCGGCGCTCACGAAGGCCATTTCGTTCCAACCGCCGTATGTGAAGAGCACGAAAATCATGGCCAGACCGAAATCGGAAAGCGAAAAGCCGGATGGCGCGGCGGCCGACGGCGACGCTTCGGGCGGGGCGTGTGTAAAGCCGACCGCCACGATCGCCGCCAATCCCACGAGTTTGGCCGTGGTCAATACGTTCTGCGTCCATTTGCCCTCCTGCACGCCGAGGATGTTGATCCCGGTCAATACGATAATCGAGGCGGCGGCATAGGCCACCAACACCCAGGGCGCCATCTCGCCTTCGGCCTGCGGCCAAATCTGATTGGCGTATTCGGCGAAGGCGAACGCCATTACGCCGATCGAGCCGGGCCGGACGATCCAAAGCTGGCACCAAGCGAAGAGAAACCCGGTCGATCGCCCGAAGGCCCGTGTCAGATACACATAATCGCCGCCTTCCCGCGGGTAGGCCGTGGCCAGTTCGGCATAGCAAAGAGCGCCGACGAGCGAAAGCAGCCCGCCCAGGAGCCACAACCCGATCAGCCACGTCGCATTTGGCGCGAGCCCGGCCACATTGGGACTGCTGCGATAGATTCCCGCACCGATGATGATGCCGACGATGATGCAGGTGGAATCGAAGAGCGTCAGTTCCCGGCGGGGAACGGCCGAAGGGCGAACGGTGGAAGGCGCGGCGCGGGACATGAAACGTATCGTAGCGGAAACGCCTGGATGTGAAAGACTGGAACCACCAATTCTACCACCTTTTCGTCTGGCGGCGCGAGTGCATCCAGCAAGACGGACCCTTGCGGCGCCCCAAGACACAGACTGCGGATGGCACTGCGGCGCGCGTCCGACAGTGCCATCCGCTCTGATTCAGCCAGCGCCGCTGCGGCGGGCCTAGACCAATTCCTTGCGGACGGCCCAGACCGCGGCTTGCGTGCGATCGGAGACGCCGATCTTCCGCAGGATGTGCTGCACGTGCTCCTTGACCGTCTCGTAGCTGATGTGCAAGGTGTTGGCGATCTCCTTGTTCGTCAGCCCATAGGCCAACTGCTTGAGCACTTCGCTTTCGCGTTGTGTCAAGGGCACTTCCACGTCGGCGGTCAATCGCGGAGTCGCCAAGGCGCCGGTCACGCGGCGCAACTCATCGCGGGTCCAAGCGCTCTCACCCGAGGCCGCAATGCGGATGGTGTTGATCAACTGCTCGCGCGTGCAACCCTTCAGCAGATAGCCGCTCGCGCCGAGGGCCACGGCCCGCGCCACGTACGTGGGGTTGTCGAAGGTCGAGAGGATCACGATCGGCATATTGGGCTTGTCGAGCTTGATCCGCCCCAAGGCGGTCAAACCGTCGCCGTCGGGCATGCGGATGTCCAACAGCACGACGTCCACTTCGTTTTCCAAAGCGAACTTGACGGCGGCCGCTCCCGTCGATACCTCGCCGACCACCTTGGCCTCCGTGCCGGTCAGCATCGTCTTCAGCCCGCTGCGAACGACTTCATGGTCGTCAGCGAGCAACAGTCGAATCTTGTTTGTCATTACTCACTCCCCTAGTCTGCGGTTCTCCGGATATGGATAGCGATATCGATGATTTTTTGGGGGTTTCGGCGTTGCCCCGGCAGTCGGCCCCCTGAGGTAAGCAAACCCCTTACTACCCGTAATCATAGCAGAGTTTTGGCCGGGGGGTAGACCCCCTAGCAGAATTTTGCGGGAATCAACCTGCAAAAATGCGGCTATCCACGGCTGGCAATCGGGAAAAACCGGCGCGAGTAACCCCGTAGTGGGGCTAGAGAATTTCCCGCCGCTGGCCGCTTGTATCCCAATCTGCGGGTCGGGACGGCCGATCAAATGGGGCGGTGCCGCGCCCGCCGGGGGTCTTACTTGATTCCCACCCCGGGCTTGATGGCGTCGCGGAGGAGCCCGCCCGGATGGCGGGCCGCCTTGTCCATGAAGACGCCGGCGTCCTCGACGATCGGGCGCAGCTCGCGGCTGAGTTGCTCGATGTTTCCGGCGGCCCGGTTCAGCCGATTGTAGAGTTGCCGATCCTGCAACAAGGCGCCCAACGATCCTTCCCCCTTGTCGATGCGGGACATGATGCTCCGCATCAGGTCGGTGATCTCGTTGATGTTCTCCACTGCCGATGCGAGCTGATCGACCGGCGCCAGTTGGCCCGGCTCGGACGGCTTGCTGAACTGCCGCAGCGCTCGTTGCGCCATCTCGATCGTGTCGACCATGCGATCGATGGGCGTCTTGCGGTCGGGGCCGGACGGCTGGGTGAACTTCCGCAGCGCTTCGTCGGTCGAGGCAAAGGTGTGGTTCATGTTGTCCAACGTATCCGGCAGCCTGCTCACCGCGTCGGCAAGCTTCTTCTGGTTCTCCTCGTTGCCCAACATCTTCTGAATGACTTTCAACGATTGCGCGGCGTCGTTGAGGATGTTGGCGACGTCGCGCTGGGCCTTGTCGTTGAGGATGAGCTCGACCCGCTTGGCGGCGGCGTTGAGTTGTTCGCTCGCCTTGGTCAGGGCGACGCCGGTGTTCGTGACGGTGTCGATCGGCCCCTGCAACTCCCGCTTCAGTCCGGTTGGGTCGCTGGAATACCTGCCCACCATGACCGTGCCGGCCGTGACCCGCACGCGTCGGGCGCCCTTGACCATCGACGGGATGAAGACGAGCGCGGTGTTGCCCATTAAGTCGCGGGTGATAGTGGGGGTCTCGTTCTCATAGATTCTTGTCTTCGACTGGATTTCCATCGTGACCAGCACGTTCTCATCTTCGTTGATCAACTGAATATCGGTGACGCGGCCGACGAAGACGCCGTTAATCCGCACCGGCGTGCCGGTCGTGATGCCGCCGACGTCGTCGAAACGGGCCTTTAGCTCGTAATGGCTGATAAACGTCGGCATCTTGCCGAGCAGGGCCACAAGTACGCCGGCGAAAATGAGAGCGGCCAAGAACGACGCCCCCACACGGAACTGCATTACTCGCTCGTCCATAACTCACCTCTCATTCTGTTGCCGCATCTCCATCAATCGCTCGCCGGCCTCGCCGCGGAGAAATTGCGAGACGCGCCTGTCGGCGGCGCGTTCCATTTGGTCGGCGGGGCCGTCGTAGAGAATCTGCGGTTCGTCGGGCTCGAGCCGGGGGAACGGATAGAGCATCACCACGCGGTCGGCCACCTTCTGTGCCGTGCGCATGTCGTGCGTGACCACGATGCTCGTCACCGGATGCTGCCGCCGCGTGCCGAGAATCAATTCGTTGATCACGTCGCTCATGATCGGATCCAGCCCGGTGGTCGGCTCGTCGTAGAGCATCACCTCGGGCTCGAGGGCCAACGCGCGGGCCAGGCCGACACGCTTTCGCATTCCGCCGGAAAGCTCGGCCGGCTTTTTCCCCAAGATATCCTCGGGCAGCCCCACTTCGGCCAGCCGGGCCGAAACCACCGCGCGAATTTCCTCGCGGTTCTTGTCCGAATGCTGCCGCAGCGGAAAGGCGACGTTCTGGGCGATGGTCATGCTGTCGAACAGGGCCGCCTGTTGGAAGAGAAAGCCGAAGCGGGTCCGCTGCCGCGTCAGTTCTTTTTCGCCGAACGTGGCGAGATCGCGGCCGTCGAAGAACACCTGGCCCTCGCTCGGGCGGAGCAGGCCGATGATCGTCTTCAACAGCACCGTTTTGCCGCAGCCGCTCTCGCCGATCACGGCCAACGTCTGCCCGCGGGGAACGGCGAAGTTAATGCCGCGCAGCACGTGCTGCCGCCCGAAACAGACGTTAACCCGTTCGACTCGAATCAGGGCATCGCGTGAATCGGCGATTTGCGTTGCGGAACTGACCATGATCTTCGGTTCGGTCACTTCGTTCGATCTGATGTCGTCGTTTAGCCCCGGCGTCGTCGCCGGGGGAACTGCGGCGCCGCGTGGGCGCGGCGGCTAAACGGAGCGGCGGTCCTCTCTAAAACAACTTTGGCGCTTCCGGCCAAATCGCAAAATAGATTCCATTCAGGGCGATGCCCAGCAACAAGTCCAACAGCAGAATCATCACGAAGGAATAGACGAAGGCGGCGGTGGCGGCACGTCCGACCCCCTCGGCCCCCGGATCGCAGTGGAAACCGCGGTAACACGCGATGATCGAGATGGCGCCGCCGAAGAACAGGCTCTTGAACACGCCGGCAAACATGTCGAAGTAGCTCACGAAATGCCGGGAGTTCTCCAGGTAATGATGATAGTCGATGTGCAAAAGGTAAACAGCGTAAAAGAACGCGCCGATCACGCCCATGAAGTCGGCTACGATCGTCAGCGCGGGAATCAGCAGCAGACAGCCGAGAAACCGCGGCACCACCAGATATCGGATCGGATTGGCGCCCATCGTGACCAGGGCGTCGATCTGCTCGGTAACGCGCATGGTGCCGAGTTCGGCGGCCATGGCGCTGCCGACGCGGCCGGCCAACATCGTGGCCGCCAACACCGGCCCCAACTCGCGCACCAGCGACATGTTGATCACCGCCCCCAGCTTGGCTTCCATGTGCATATTGCGAAACTGCTCGTAGCTCTGCTCGACCAACACCATGCCGATGAACGTGCCCGTCAGCGCGATGACCGGCAGGCTCAACACGCCGATCTGGTAGAAACTCGGTAACAGCGTCTCTTTCCGCGGCAGCCGGGTCAACAGCCAGCCGAACGTGCGCAGGGTAAACGTGGTGATATTCCCCAGGCCGACGATCCAGTCGACGAACACTTCGCCCAGATCGGCGATGCGGTTGGCCGCGGCCAGCAGCATTCCGCCCGACCGGCCGTCGTCGCTTCCAGATTCAGACTTCGCGTTGGCGTTCATGGCAAGCGCACCGCCCGCTAAATTCTTGCTCGGTGGGCAATTCCGCGACGCCGCCGGTCGGGAAAAGGGGACAGGCACCTTTTGCCGGAACGGCCCTTCGGGTGCTTCGCACACAAGGTGCCTGTCCCCTTTTCCCGCTCGGCCCCACGGGAATTCCATACCGCTGGCGCGATTCAGATGAGAACCCGCCTCCTCTTACTTCGTCGTAGCGGCGCTGCGGCTTGAAGGAAGTCTAGCGGCTGGCTTGTTCTGGATAGATGCGCAAGATGGGAAAAAGACGTTCCCACCAATTGTCAGAGCGCGAATTGCAGACGGCAAGCCCCCTTCGGCTACGCTTTCGTCGGCCCCGCGACATCCGGGCTATTTCTTGCCGGCTTCTTTCTTGGGGGCTTCTTTCTTGCCGGCATCGGCGGCCGGAGCAGCGGCGGCGGCAGTTCCCTCGGCCCCTTCCTCTTCTTCCTTCTTCTTCTTCTTCTTCTTCACCGCCAACTTGTAGACCCGCACCTTGGCCAAACCGAACGGGCTATCCCCCTCCTGCCAACGGTCGGCGGATTTCAGACGCTGGATTCTCTCGGCACGGTTCAGCACGCTCCGCGCGCGTGTCAGTCCGCGGCGCATTTTCAGGCTCTTGTCCATCGTCATGGTTACTGTTCTCCTCACGATCTCTGCCGCAACGTCGCAAGCGATATGCCTACCGCCACGCGGGAAACATCTCAGTATAAAGAGATTCGGTGACTCTCACAAGTGGGATGGCGCCGATGGCAGGCCGTTTTTGCGCGGGATACGCACCAGCACAAGCTGTAGGAGGCGACTCCAGTCGCCGATCTGGCGGGCTTGGCCCACAATCGGCGACTGGAGTCGCCTCCTACAGTCGGAACCGAGCCGATGTTCGCAACTTCAATAGCGGCAGTGATTTAAGGGAAACAACCACGGAGAGCTTGACTTCCTCCCCCGTCGCGCCGATGATAGGTCCAGCCTTTTTTCCGCCTGCTGCGGAGTGCCAAGCAATGAAAACCCACGTATTGCCGCGGTTTGTAGTCTCTCTGATTGTCGGCTGCCTCGGGGTCGGTTCCGTTCTGGCCGCGGATGCCGCCACTGGCCGGCCAAGCGAAAGCACCAACTCCATCGGAATGAAGATGGTTTTGGTTCCGCCGGGCGAGTTCTTGATGGGGGGGCAGGAATCGGCCAAGGATCTGGTCGCAGCTTTTCCCGCATACCGGCGGCCCCCCGATTTCTTCAAGGACGAATATCCTCGCCACCGCGTGCGGATCACCAAGCCGTTTCAGTTGGGAAAGTACGAAGTGACCGTCGGGCAGTTCCGCCGCTTCAGCGAGGAAGCCGGCTACAAGACCGAAGCCGAGAAGGACGGCCTCGGCGGTTGGGGCTACGACGCGGCGACGGGCAAGTGCCGCGGCCGCGACGTGAAGTTCAATTGGCGAAATCCCGGCTTCAAGCAGACCGACGATCAACCGGTGCTCAACGTCACCTGGAACGATGCAACCGCCTTCTGCAAGTGGCTTTCCCGCAAGGAGGGGAAGACCTATCGCTTGCCGACCGAGGCCGAGTGGGAATACGCCTGCCGCGCGGGCACGACCACGCGATACAGCAACGGCGACGATCCCGCCGCGCTGGCCGAAGTGGCCAACGTCGGCGACGACCGCGGACGCACGACGTTTCCTCACGTGCAGGAGCTCGATCTTCCTAAGGATGGGCCGCTGAAGTTCACCGTCGCGGTCGGCAAGTTCCCACCGAATCGTTTCGGACTGTGCGACATGCACGGCAACGTATGGGAATGGTGCTCGGATTGGTACGCCGCTGATTACTACGCCCGTTCGCCGGTGGACGATCCCACGGGACCGGCGACGGGCAAGTTGCATGTCCGCCGCGGCGGCGCCTGGCACAGCTTTCCCCTCTGGGCGCGGGCATCGTTCCGCAACTGGAATACGCCGCGGAGCCGCTGCGTGAATCTCGGTTTCCGCGTCGCCGCCGAGGCGGCCAAAACCACTTCCAACGAGAAGGGCAAGAGATGAGTGTCTACACCCGCGGCGGCGACAATGGCGAAACGGACTTGTTGGGCGACGGTCGCGTGCCGAAGGATTCTCCCCGGTTGGAGATCTGCGGCCCGCTGGATGAGCTGAATTGCTGGCTCGGCTTGGTGCGGTGCGAGCCCGTTGCCGCCGAGATTGCCTCGCTGTTGGAGCAGATTCAGCGCCGGTTGTTCGACGTTTGCGCAGAATTGGTCACAGTTGCGACACCGCGAGCGAAGTCGGCCGGCATCGCCGCGGACGACGTGCGGTCGCTCGAACGGAGCATTGATCGCTACGAAGCGAAGCTCGATTCGCTCGACGCGTTCATTCTGCCCGCGGGAAGCCGTGCCGCGGCCCTGCTGCACCTTGCCCGCGCGGTCTGCCGTCGGGCGGAGCGTCGGCTGGTCTCTCTTGCCCGCAGCGAGCCCGAGGCCGTGTCGCCCGATTTGCTGGCGTACGTCAACCGCTTGAGCGATCTGCTCTTTGTATTGGCCCGAACGGCGAACGGGCAGGCCAACGCCGAGGAGACGTTTTGCTGAAGAGCCGATCAACCGCTGCACAAAAAGCGGGCAGCTTCGTTAGAATCCGCATGATTTGCAATTCTTGCTTTGCGTCATAACCGATTGTAAATCAGTCATTTACGGCAGAAGCAGTCGATTTATTCGGTTGTGCTCTCTTCAGGCACGAAGATTGCAAAGGTTCCGCACGCCGCCTTCCGGCCGGAGCGCAGGTGTTGCGCCCACGTCTCCTGAGAGGGGCGGAATCGCTGTGCCCCATGAGGGTGCGCGAGCTATCTTTCAATCATCAAGGAGGCAACATTCGCATGAAGATTGGAAAGTCACTGCGACGCGGAATTTTCCTGGGTGTACTGCTAGGCATCGTGGCGGCGTTGACCCCTACGGCGGCTTTCCGCGCAGCCGAAGACGCGAAAACGGCCAGTGCGCCCGCCGCTGCCGCCGCGCAGACGCTGAACACCGGCGACAACGCCTGGGTGCTGACCAGTTCGGCCCTGGTGCTGATGATGACCGCCCCCGGGCTGGCCCTCTTCTATAGCGGCCTGGTCCGCAAAAAGAACGTCCTCGGCGTGATGATGCAGTGCATCTTCCTGATGTGCCTGATGACCGTGGTTTGGGCGCTGTGGGGTTACACGCTGAGTTTCGGCGGCGATTGGCCCACGCCGTCGCCGAAACTGATAGGTAACTTCAGCCACCTGCTGATGAACGGTGTGCAGGCTGCGTGGGAGAATGGCCACTCGGTCATTCCCGTCTATCCCGAACTGGGCATCAACCGGCTGACGCACATGCTCTTTCAGGGCATGTTCTTTATCATCACGCCGGCTCTGATCTGCGGGGCGTTCGCCGAGCGGATGAAATTCAGCACAATGGTGGTCTTTTCTGTCCTGTGGGGGACGTTGGTTTACTGCCCGCTTTGCCACGCCGTTTGGGGCGGCGGGATTCTGCAATACATCTCGGGCGGCAATCCGAACGCGGCGGCATTCGGCGGCGGGGCGGTGGACTTCGCCGGCGGGACCGTCGTACACATCAGTTCGGGCGTCTCGGCACTGGTCTGTGCCCTGTTGTTGGGCAAACGACTCGGCTACGGCAGTGAGCCGATGCCGCCGCACAATCTTACCTACACGGCCATCGGCGCCGCCATGCTCTGGGTGGGCTGGTTCGGCTTCAACGCCGGAAGCGCCCTGAATGCGAGCGGGCTGGCGGCCAGCGCGTTCTGCGCCACCCATTTCGCCGCGGCCGCCGGCGGATTGACTTGGGCGGCAATGGAATGGATCACCCGCGGCAAACCCTCGATCTTGGGCACCTGCTCCGGCGTGGTGGCCGGGCTGGTCTGCATCACGCCGGCCGCCGGCTTCGTTACGGCGATGCCGGCCCTGCTGATGGGCGTGGCCGTCGGCATTGTCTGCTTCTTGGCTTGCACCAGCCTGAAATCGCGGTTTCGCTACGACGACTCGCTCGACGCCTTCGGTGTACACGGCGTGGGCGGAACGCTGGGCGCACTGCTGACCGGCGTGTTTGCCACCCGGGCCACCGGGGCCTTTGCCGATGGTGCGCCGTTGGGGCTGCTGGAAGGGGGCCGGGTGATAATCGCCCAACTCGTCGCCGTCGGCATCACTTGGATACTGGCGATTGTCGCCACATTTGCTATCCTGAAGGTGCTCGATGCGGTGATGGGCCTGCGCGTCTCGCGCTCGGCAGAAATCGAGGGCCTCGACCTCAGCCAGCATGGCGAAGAAGGGTATATCTTTATCTGAACGCCACTGATGAATTTTGACAAACAAAACCGGTAACGTATCTGTAGGGAACGCCCTCCGCGGCGTTCCGGGCGACGGAACGGGACGGAGCCCGTTCCCTACAGCGCCCGGCATGACGCCTCCTACACTGCGAAGCTCACAACGGGAACTCCTGCGATGAAGAAGATCGAAGCGATTATTCGCCACTTCAAGCTCGAAGAGGTCAAAGACGCCTTGACCGAGCACGGCGTCACCGGCATGACGATCACCGAGGTCCGCGGTTTCGGCCGTCAGAAAGGCCATACCGAGATGTACCGCGGCACGGAATACGAGGTCGATTTCGTGCCGAAGATCAAGCTCGAAGTAATCGTGCCCGACGCCAAGCTGCAAGTGGCGCTCGACACCATCATCCGCTCCGCCCAGACCGGGCAGGTGGGCGACGGCAAAATCTTCGTAACCGACCTGGCCGAAGCGATCCGCATCCGCACCGGCGAGTCGGGCGAAACGGCAGTCTAGCCCGCATTGTTCGCAGTGGGATTCTTGTTGGCCTGGCGTCTGTTGGGGTGGCAGTACAACTGCCACCCCAACGCCATACCGCCCCAACGCCCTGTCGCCCCAAGCCGTGCAAATCTGATCGGCCCCGAGCGGAGCCGGCCCGCGATTGACAGTAGGCCCCGCAACCCCTACAATCTTAGTTTTTGCAGCCTCCTTCCGCGAGATTGACCTCTAGCGCACGGGGAATTCCATGCCGAACGCTCTGCTCTTCGCCGCTTCGGAGTCGGGAGTCGAAGTCCGGCTCAGTATGAGCCCGGTCGACTACGTGATCGTCGCCATCTACTTCATCTTGGTATTGGGGATCGGTTTCTATCTGAAGAAGTTTGCCGGCACCGGTGAGGGCTTCTTCTTGGCCGGCCGCAAGATGACCGCCTGGATCGCCGGCCTTAGCTTTATCTCGGCCAACCTCAGTTCGCTGGAACTGATCGGCTGGTCGGCGCAGGCGTACCAATACGGCATGTTGAGCGCTCACGCCTATCTGATCAGCGGGGCGATCCCGATCCTCTTCCTCGCCGTGGTGATGATGCCGTTCTATTACATCTGCAAGACGCACTCGGTGCCGGGCTACCTGAAACTCCGCTACGGCGAGTCGAGCCGCTCAATGGCGGGCATTACCTTCGCCGCGATGACCGTGCTGGTCAGCGGGACGAGCATGTTCGCCATGGCCATGATTCTCAACCTGCTGCTCGGCTGGAACATGCACTTCAGCATCCTGATCTCGTCGCTGACTGTCGCCATCTATGTGACCCTGGGCGGCCTGATTTCCGCCGTGTTCAACGAGGTCGTTCAGTTCTTTCTGATCTGGCTGGGCACGCTGCTGGTGCCGATCTTGGGTCTGATAAAGTGCGGCGGCTGGGACAATATGCTGCACAAGATTCAGGAAAACGTGCAGGTCATCCATCCGCATTTTGCCCACGCCGATTTCACTTGCCTTTGGCACAACTTGGGGACGTTTGACAACCCGATGGGCATCAATTGGTTCGGCATGTTGTTCGGCCAAGGGATCGCCATCGGCTTCGCCTATTGGTGTACCGACTTCCTCCAGGTGCAGCGGGTGATCGTGGCCAAGAATCTGCGGGCGGCCCAGAACGGCACCATTATCGGCGCGGCGCTGAAGCTGTGCGTGCCGCTGATCATCATCCTGCCGGGTTTGTTGGGGTTGGCCGTGCTGAAAAACGCTGACGGCTCGCCGATGGTATTGGTGCCCGAGAGCGATCCCCGCGCCATGATCACCAACCACACGTTCGACCAGGTGATACCACTCTTGATGGGCAAGTATCTTGGGCCGGGTCTGCTGGGGCTCGGCATCACGGCGATGATCGCCGGATTCATGTCGGGCATGGCGGGCAACATCAGCGCCTTTGCCACCGTCTGGACCTACGACGTCTATCGCCCGTTGTTGGTCAAGAACGCCAGCGATCACCACTACCTGAAGGTCGGCCGCTGGTGCTCGATCATCGGCGTGCTGCTGTCGATCGCCGCGGCATACGCGGTCTTCTTCTTCCAGAACATTCTCGACTATCTCCAAGTGTTGCTCACCTTCTTCATCGTCCCGCTGTTCGCCGTCGTGATTATCGGCATGTTGTGGAAGCGGGCGACGCCGAAGGGCGGGTTCTGGGGCTTCTTCGTCGGCATCGTGTTCGCCATCGGGCTGTGGGGCTTCGTCCACTACTTCCCCGCAGGATACAAGCCGCAGCCGAAGATCGTCATCGGCGAGGACGCGGTGGTCCGCGTTGAACGGAACACCGTTCCGACTGCGGAAGGGCCGAACGCCAACGAGATCACCAAAGTCGTGGTCGAGAAAGGCGACCTGACCGTCACCGACATCCCCGTGCCGAAGGACATCGGGAAGGTCGCGGTGACGCTGCCGGCTACCGCCCCCGCGCTGTTGACAGCCATCGGCGAGGAAAAGGGCGAACACGTGAAAGTTGCCGTTCTGGCGAAGAAGGTCAGGCTCGCGGGCACGCAGGAGTCCACCGGGTTCGGGCAGCGCGGCGTGACCGTGGTCGTCGAACCGGGCGTGAAGGTCGAGACGGAAGACATGTTGCAGCACTTCGCGCCGAAGGTCTTCAATCCGGAGCACGCCCTGGTGGTCGCTCGCTCCAAGAACGCCCAGCCGATGGCGGTGAACGTTTACAGCGCCTTCTGGACCCTGGTGCTCTCGATGATTGTTGCAATCGGCGTCAGCCTGTTTACGAAGCCGAAACCGGACGCGGAGCTGAAGAACTTGGTGATGGGCCTGACGCCGCTGCCCGACGAGGGGCGCTGCTCCTGGTATCGGCGGCCGATGCTCTGGGCCGCCCTGGTCTTCGCCGCCGTCGTCATAGTCAATATCATCTTCTGGTAACTGGTAATTCGTAAGGAACAATCCGATGCACGAAGAACATCAAGTGCCGATCTGGTTTTTCATCGGCTGCCTGTTGCTGATCTACGGAATCATCATCACGGGGACGGGGATTTTCCTCTGGATCTGGCCACCGCCCGTGTCGAAGCAGGTCGAAATGTTTTCGTACCATGCCGACGTCTGGTGGGGCTGCCTGCTGGTGGTGCTCGGTCTGTTTTACAGTATCCGCTTCAACCCCTGGCGGCGTGTCGAGACGATCTACGGTCGGGAGTGATCGCCAATTTGCGAGTTTTGTTGCATCCACGTTTAGCCGCGCCCCGAAGGGAAGCGGCTGCGTTGCCATGGTTGTCGGCTACCATCTGATCATGACTGCGTACGGATTCTGGCTCCCCAACGATCCGCGCGGGTCATGGTCGGACTTTGTCGGATCGTGGGAGTTGCTCCGCTTTGGGCCGGCCACGAAAACCGACAGCCGGCGGTCTGTTGCGGCCCGCCCGCACGATCGACAATGGCGGCTGGAAGCAAAGGGGGCGTTGAAGTATCAGGAAGTGCATTTTACCGGCGTCCAGGCGCGACACATCGGCACGAGCTTCCACGACTGGGCACGGCAGCGTGGGGCGACGATCTGGGCGTGCTCGATTCTCCCCGAGCACGTCCACTTGGTTATCGCCCGGCATCGTTATAAAATCGAACAGGTGGCCAACTTGCTCAAGGGAGCTTCCACGCGGGCCCTGACGACCGCAGGATTGCGTCCGTTGGCCCGTTTTGCGGCGCGCAGCGGCAAGCGCCGAAAATGTGGGCGCGGGGAGAGTGGAAGGTGTTCTTGGATGATGCGGCCGATATTCGCCGAGCAATTCGCTACGTCGAAGAGAATCCAGTGAAAGAGGGGAAGCCTGAACAACATTGGCAGTGTGTGACCGAATTTGATGATGCGGCGGTACGCGGGTGAGCGCTTCCCTGCGGGGCGCGGCTAAACGATTGCGACAAGCGCGCTTCCCTACGGGGCGCGGCTAAACGATTGTCACAAACGAGCGCTTCCCTGCGGGGCGCGGCTAAACGATTAACTGTACTATTGAGTCCCGATCATGAATTCACGGCAACGAGTCGAAGCGGCGTTGAATCACCGGCAACCGGACCGCGTTCCACTGGACTTGGGGGCGAGCCCCGTCTCGGGCATGAACGTCAGTTGCGTCTATAAACTCCGCCAAGCGCTGGGGCTGGATAAGCCGGGTACGCCGGTGAAAGTCGTCGAGCCCTACCAGATGCTCGGCGAAATCGCCCCCGACCTGCAAAACGCACTGGGGATCGACGTGGTCGGATTGGGCGGCCCGAACACGATGTTCGGCTTTCCGCTGACCGGTTGGAAGCCGTGGACCACCTTCGACGGCACGCCGGTGCTGGTGCCGGGCGGATTCAACACCGACACGCAGCCCAACGGCGACATCCTCATGTATCCCGAGGGAGACAAGTCGGTTCCGCCCAGCGGGCGGATGCCCAAGGGGGGCTTCTACTTCGATTCGATCACCCGCCAAGAGCCGATCGACGACGAGAAGCTGAACGTCGAGGACAACCTGGAGGAGTTTGGCCCGGTGTCCGACGCGGCGTTGCAGCATTTCGCCAGCGAGGCCGATCATCTGTGGCGGGAGAGCGATCGCGCGATTTTGGCGAACTTCGGCGGCTCAGCCTTCGGCGACATCGCCCTGGTCCCCGGCCCGTGGCTGAAGCATCCGAAGGGCATCCGCGACGTGGCCGAGTGGTACATGAGCACGGTCAGCCGTTTCGACTACGTCTTCGAGGTCTTCCGCCGCCAGTGCGACTTCGCCTTGCAGAATTTCGCCAAGTATTACGACGCGGTGGGCGATCGCATTTCGGCCGTGATGGTCACCGGCACCGATTTCGGCACGCAGAACGGGCCCTTCATGGGTCCGCCCGCCTACCGCAAACTGTTTCAGCCGTTCCATCGTCGCGTGAACGACTGGATACACGAGCACACGCCGTGGAAGACGTTCATTCACTCCTGCGGCTCGATCATGGCCCTGATGCCCGACCTGATCGACGCCGGCTTCAACGTTTTCAATCCGGTGCAGTGCTCGGCGGCGAACATGGATCCGCGCACGCTCAAGGAGAAGTTCGGCGGCAAGGTGTCGTTCTGGGGCGGCGGCGTCGATACGCAAAAGACGCTCCCCTTCGGCACGCCGGACGACATTCGCCGGCAGGTGCGCGAGCGGATCGGAATCTTCAACGCCGGCGGCGGCTTCGTGTTCAACACGATTCACAACGTGCAGGCGGGCGTGCCCGTCGAAAACCTGCTGGCCATGTACGCCGCCGTGTGCGAAGCGCGATAGACCGCATTTCTTGCCATGCGGGGAGATGGACGACACTGTGTCCGGTGGGGCAGACATTCTTGTCTGCCAGATGTGCCACCCTTTCTTGCGGCAGACAGGAATGTCTGCCCCACCTTGGCGAGAAACGCAGGCTATGCCTCGTCGGCGATCTGTTCGCTGAGAATTTGCTCGGACGGGATCGAGACGCCCTTGAGAATCCCTTCGCAAACCAGGTTCTGGTTGACGAAGCACTGGAATTCGCAGGTCATGATCGTGCGGCGGACTTTCAACATGCGGCAGACGATAACGAAGCGGTCGCCCGGCCGTACCACGCCGCGGAAGCGAACGTCTCCAAGACCGCCGAAGCCGATGACCCCCTCCATCAGTTTGTGGCGGTGGCTGTAGTAGCTCGACAATTGAGCGGCGGCCTCGCACATGATCACACCGGGCATCAGCGGCATGCCGGGCATGTGGCCGCGGACCCAGAATTCGTCCGGCCCTAGGTCCTTGTAGCCAACGCAGACGCCGCGCGTCGTGTCTTCGTAGCAGATCGCCGTGAGTTGCTCCATCTCGAAGCGCTGCGGATTGTAGCGGCGGATCTCCTCCGTGTCGGCCACAACGTTGTTGAGGTCGTACTTGGAGAAATCGATGATCAGTTCTCTCTTGGGCACGGCGGGCTCCTCGGCTTAGGTGCGAACCAGCCGCCGCCTTGCCCTTGCCCTTTGGCGCTGGCGGGACGTTTCCCGTGATTGGCTTTCTTCACGGCACGGTGGGGTTTGGCCATCGGTCGGACTCCGGAACGGTGTGATTCAGTTAGAATTTCCCAGTTTACCAGTTCAGCGGTGCGATGGGAAGGTGTCTCTTGCGCCGTTCGTCCGACCGCACCCCTCCGATGCAGGGAGTCACTCGCCGTTTCTTGCCAAGTTGTGCCACTGCCTGGAACAAGCGGCGCCGGGACACGGTGTACTCGGCACTGCTTCTACGAAGCAGTGGCACACCGGGGGTTTCACCTTTTCCGCCTAAAGCCAGGAATGTCCGACAAGTGGTCGAGGTGGGGCATCCAACCGCTTGTCGGGTATAAGTTCAGTGCCAAACCTCTCCCTAGTGGCTTCCGTAGAACCCGCCGAAGTCTCGCCGCGTTGTTTCATTGTGGTGGAAGACGACGTATCTTTGGATGACAATTTCGTCAACGATCTGTTGGTTCACCAGTTCAATTGGTGAATCGGAAAGCCCACCCCTATCCCACCGCTGAACGGCATCCGACAGTATTCGCGAAATCGCGTCGATCAGGCTGAGTCTTTCGCAATCAGCGCGGTGGGGCCAGGCAAGTGAATACTCCGAATCCGGCGTTCCCACGACGTTGCATAGATTCTGCCGCACTCTGGTTTCTGACACACTGAAGGGATCGCATCGCGGGGAGAACACGTACAGCACGCCAGCGACAGTGCAGTCAACCGGAAAGTCCGAACCCGTCCGGCACCACCAATCAACGGTTTCGGCCAGCAGGCACCTGGAGAGTCGGACACGCTGCTGCCACCCGCGGTCGTCCGACAGCGATCTTACTCGACATTGGAGCGTCATATCGGCAGGGAGCCATCGTGGTCGGAGCGATTTGCCCTTCGGGTAATCAGTATACGCCACGAACAGTGCAGCGAACAGACAGGAGGCGGCAGATCGCCTCGCGCAAAAGAAACCGGCCGGTCGAGCGGCACGCCCTCTGTTCCGCGGGGCGTGCCACTCAAGCCGGCCGCACGTCAATCCCTACCTCTTCGTGAACGCCAAGCCCGGATCGGCGGGATTGTTGCCGACCATTTTGAAGTTGAAACGGTTGGCGTCCAATTGCGCGACCTGACCGATCATGGCCGGATTGCCGCCCTCTTTGAGAATCAACAAGTTGTCGGCCACGGTGTAGGCGCCGCTGTAGGTCTGCGACTGGCCTTGCACCGTGTGTCGCCAGGTGTAAGTCCCGTCCTTGCCCAATTCGAGCGAGAACGAGGCCCCGTCCGAGCGCGTCGCCGTCCAACTGCCGGCCAAAGCAACGGCCGTCACCGGTACGGCTGGCGCGGCGGGGGTGGATGGGATCGTGGTGGGCGTGCCGGACAACGAGGGCTTCACGTCGCCGGGATTCTGCTGCTGCGTCAGCGCGGTCAACAGTTGCGCCGACAACTGATCCCGCGAATTCAAACGCACAACGTCCCGCAGTTCCCCGATCGCCGCATCGAGGTGCCCGCAGGTCATGTAGTGATAGCCTAAGAGGAAATGTGCGTCGGGGGCCGTGGGGTTGTCATTGCGGTACTGCTCCAACATACGGAGTTGGGCCGTGTAGACATTGATGTCGGGATACAAGCCGGCCAAGGTGGCCCAGTCCCAACCCGGTCCGACCGAGAGCACGGCGTAGGCCGCTCCGGCGGCCTCCTTGTAGCGCCGGGTGGCAAACAGCACCAGCGCGCGGAACTCGTGCGGCACAGTGTCGTTCGGCTTGACGGCGATGGCCCCGTTGACTTGCGCCATTGCAGCGGCGTAATCGCCGCGGACGAAAGCGTCGTGGGCGGCGTCGAGATACTGCGCCGCACGTTGCTCGGCCAGCGCCGGGTCGATGTGCGGCGTCCGCGCGACCACGATCGGCTGCGAATAGTCGATCGGCGGCTCGCCGACGACGACCACCGTCGGACAGTAGTAAGGGTTATAGTACGACCAATAACCCCAGCGCCACGGCGTGTCCCACACTACGGCGCCGGCCACAAAACCGAAGGAGAACCAGGCCACCGGGCCGTAATGCCAAGGATGGTCCCAGTGGTAATGATCGTGCCAATCACCGTGATACCAATGGCCGTAGTAGCCGTGATGGTAGGCCATCGGTCCGACGGGATGCACGGGATGGGCATAAGCGTGCGCCACGTTCGGATGGCCGTTGGGAACGGTGGCCCGCGATGCCAGCGAGCCTGAATGGGAGGGTACGGAAGAGCCGTGGCCGCCGCCCCATCCGTTGTTATGCTGCCCATGAACCGCCGGCGGGCTGGCAAAGAAGATCACAACGGCCGCGAACGCCAACGTGCTTATAAAATGCCTCTTCATCGTCGATCCTCCGTCGAGAGCGAATGGACCTTGCTCGAGCGCAACACCGGCCCCCGCTTCGTGGCCTCAAGCGCAGGTACTGTTCTTGCATTACTCCGTTTGGGCAGCAGTATAGTCGGTCGTGCCGGAATCTCCAACACCGAATTGCCGCCATTTTAGGGCATCACAGCCACTTCTTCTCGCGATACCACTGGGCGGTTTGCCGCAGCCGTTCGAACAGCGGGACGGTGACGGCGAAATCCAACTCCGCGGCCGCCGCCCGGGCGGAGCAGAGCCAATTGCCGGCGGTGATTTCGCGGGCTTTGTCGAGGTTCATGAACAACGGATTGCGGCGCACCCGCGAAATCGCCTCGCCCGCCGCCGCCACCGTCCATACCAGCGGCGCGGCGGTGGGAATGACGAGGACGAAGCGGCGTCCCATCGCCTCGGCCACCGTGCGGCCGAGTTCGGCGTAGGTGGGATCCTCTTCGCAGGCGGCGAAATAATAGCCCTGCCGCCCGCACGACTCCGGCCGGGGGTGATGCGGCAATCGCTTGCCGCGCTCGGCGGCGAGGAGCAGCAATTCAACCAGATCGTCCGCGTGGATCAGCGAGAAGCGCCGCCGGTCGAGCCCCGGCACCATGTGTACGCCGAATCGTGCGATGGAGCGGAACAACGAGAGCCCCACCCGGTCGGCCTCGCCCAGAACGATCGGCGGGCGGACGATGGTGATGGGGACGCGGTCGGCGAAGCGTTCGGCGGCGCGTTCTCCCGCCAGTTTGCTGTGGCCGTAGTGCGAGACCGGCTCGGCCCGATCGGCTTCGGTCTTCGGCACGCCGTGATTGGCCGGACCGGCCGCCGCCAGCGAGGATACGGAGACGAGCACCGGCGGGGTGGTTTGCGCGGCGCACGCCCGCGCCACGTTCGCCACGCCGCGTTGATTCACGCGGTAGAAGTCGCGCGCGACCAGCGCTTGCGTGAGGCCGGCGACGTGATAGACGGTCTGCTGTCCCTTGACCGCGGGAAGGACGCTGGCGCGATCGGTTACGTCGCCATACACGAAGCGTACGCCCGCGTGCTGCAGCGAGTCGATCCGTGAACTCCGCCGCACCAAACAGGTGATCTCGTCGCCGCGCTTCGCCAATGCCGAGACCAGATGGGTTCCGATGAATCCGCTGGCCCCGGTAACCAACACTTTTCCCATCGAACCGCAAATCGAAATCGGGAATTGGTTGTCTCGCGCAAACCGTCCGTGACTTCAAGACCTCTAGGAGGCGACTCCTGTCGCCGATTGAGGACGACAGAGCGACTCTATCGGCGACGGGAGTCGCCTCCTACAAATTGGTCTACAAACCGATCAACAAATCGATCATTTCACGGTCCGGGAAGTGGGAAGTCTCCGTTCTTCCCTTCGCGCCCTCATCCTCGCCACTCGTACGTTCGCTGCAGGGCTTGAAATACGATGCTCGTGATTTGGCGGAGCGTGACCGTCTTGGAGAGAACCGAGTAAGCGTGGGCGCGACGCGCCTGTTCGATGATCCGCTCGTCCAATTGGGCGGAGAGCAGAATGCAGGGCAGCATCGCGCGAAACTCCTTCAATTGCCGCAGGGTCTCCAAGCCGGTGAGCTTGGGCATGTGCATGTCCAACAGCACCAGGTCCACTCTTTCACGATGAACGATTTTCAGCGCCTCCTCGCCGTCACCCGCCAGCAGGGTGCGAAACCCTCGCGGCTGCAACGCGACGGCCAGCGTCTCACGGAAGCCGGGGTCATCGTCGGTGATCAACAGGGAAGGTGGTTCAACGAACATGGCTCAATTCGCCCGCGTTGTCAGGGGTCCAATGTAACCCTTAGCAACTTGCGTGCCATCCGCCGCAATCCCCACGTCCGCCGGGGGCACCAACGAAGATAACCAACGGCTGGCCAGCATCTTACAGCATACGCCCGTTCAATACTATGTCGAAAATCCGGGATCAGCCGGACGAATTGCCCACGTGCCGGATCGAGATTTGCCTGCCGTTTTGGCAGGAATGGTCGGCCGCCGGCCATCAGGAGCGAGCCGTCAGCCGCTGGCAGTTGGCGGTCAGCCGTCAGTTATCAGCCGTCAGCGGTCAGATGCTTCCAATTCTCTTTCGGCGGGCTCGACGATCCACAGTAGCAAGAGCGCCCCTAGGCTTCGCACGATCCAGCCGAAAATGAAGATCAACGGGAAGAAAGAGAACGACACGCCCGCGACGGTGACACCCGACCACCTTGCACAAGCGTCCAGGATCACGCCGCCGAGAACAGCGCTGGCGGCGAAGCACAGTCCGCTGACCGTGTCAAAGACCGCGACATAGGAAGTGTTCAACTCGGGCGGTGCGAGCTTCAACATCAGCGCCGGCCGACAAACGTTGATGCCCGCATAAGCGATCCACAGAACGTAAGCGCCGACGAGCCACCACCAATGTGCCCGTGAAGCGACGGCGAAGAACAGAAGCGCGGCGGCCACCAGCAATTGGCTGACAACCATCACGGAGCGGTTGCCAAAGCGATCGCCCCACCGGCCTGCCCACGGACTAGCGACCCACTGGCCCAGGTTCATGCCGGTCTTCAGTGAGAGCGACCGGAAGAAGGATAGCCCGAGCACGTTCATCACATAGGAGTTTTGGGCCGCATCGGTGATGCCGTTGAACAGCGAGAACCAGCAGCCGTACACCAAGAGCCGGAGAAATCGCCGGTCGCGAAACGGCGACGTCAGATTCGCTACGGGCCGAGCGGATGCACTCGTCGCCGATGGGCGGCGTCGGCAGGCGGGCATCTGAGCGAGCGGCACGATCGCGGCCAACAGGAAGATCGCCCCCAAACAGACGACAAATCCGTAGACGACCCACTTGGGATAGGCGGGATTCACTTCGCGCATGGACGGATTGATGTCCTGGACGTTGATCACGGCCATTCCCGCGATGACCGTGGCCACGGTCATGCCCGCCATAACCCAACGCTGCCGCCATCCTAGAAATCGTCCGCGGATTCTCGTGCGCGCCGCGTCGGCCAACCACGACCAGAGCGCCACCGCAGCGAGGTATTGCAGAAGTTGATACACGCACCAGAGCAGAATCAGGGTAGCCAAGGACCAAGTTGGCGACGGCAGCAAGCCCGGTTTGCAGAGGAGCGGAATCAAAGCCAGCGGCACGACGCTTAGCAGAAACGCCCAAATGCAGAAGCGTTTTCGATCGGCCAGCCGGGCGATCATCGCCGGCGCGCCGAGCCGCAACACGCCGACAACTTGCGGCGCCGCCGCCACCAGTCCGATGCTCAGTCCAATCCATGCCGCGTGCAGTTCTTTGGCCCAATAGACGATCAAGGTGGTGCCGACCAGTCCGTTGCCGATCGACCAAATCGCGCCATTCCAGACGGCGAGCCTTCTCGCCCGGCGGCGCTCGAGAATCGTCGGCTCGCTGTCAACATTTTCGCTCATCATTCTTGAAGTTCGTTTCAGCCGGCGAACTTATTCGCCGCGGATTGGCCCGACACCGTCAACGCCCCGCGGCGGGCAAGGCCGCCGACGAAACAGAGTTCCCATTGTGACCTGCGCACGAAGAGGAAACAACATCCCCCTTGGTTTTCTGGCAACCGCCGATTCCGGCCGGAAGATCGGGCGGCGCTGACGGGTGGGCAAGCGGTTGAGTCTCTGCGGATCAGAGCTTCTGCGGATCGACTGGAATGCCATCCTTGCGATTGCCCAGGTTCTTATGGACCGTCAGATCGATCGTGTAATTCATCTTCTGCACGGCGCCGTCGCAGAAGGCCATCTGGAAACCGGCGGCATGAGCGCTGCCAAAGATAGCGCGCCAGGCGGCGCCAGGCGTGTCGATTTCCGGGCCAGAGGCGGTCCAACGCGCGATGTCCTCATTGTCGCCCACCATGGCGGATTCGTTGTCGCCCAAATCCAGCCCGTTATAGTAATAGTCAGGACACAAGTACTTCTCACCCAGCATGTACGTGTTGCTCGTCCCGTCAGCCACGTCGGCCATTGCGATCATACTGCCGGTGTAGGAGATGCCCGTGGCCACGGAGGCAACGGCGATGAACGTTCCCTTCCCGTTGGCCGTCATTTGTCCCGGCGGATTCTCGATCTGGGTCGGATCGGCGGGGCCGGTCGCAGAGTCGCCATACGACGGGCTCCAATAGGGTTGGGTGTAATAATCGTCGCCGTTAATGGTGTAGTCGCTCTTCACCACAAGCGGAGCGGCGTTCGAATTCGCGAAACTCAGATACGTCGGGTAGACGACGGCGGGCCGCCGCGTCGGACATTGAATCCCGCTGAGCGGAGTAACCAGCCGCTGCGCGTTGGCAGCCTTGCGGTTCGGGTCGTTCCAGAGCCCCATTCCCATTCCAAGGTCGTGCAACTCCTGCTGATCGATAAAGGGAAGGACGTTGTAGATCCATCCGCCGGGCTGACGCCAGTCGGTTCCTCGATTGGCATCGCCGGTCCAGCCGTATCCCCAGCCGTCGGTCGGAAAGCGGTGGGTCAGGTTCTCATGACTTAAACAGGCCAGGGCAAGCTGTTTGAGATTGTTGCCGCACTGCACGCTGCGCACGGCTTCCCGCGCCGCTTGCACTGCCGGCAACAATAGTGCAATCAGAATGCCGATGATCGTAATCACGACCAACAACTCGACCAACGTAAAACCGCGATTTTTCCATCGTCGCATCGTGGCATGCCCTCCGAATCCTGGTCGCATAGACATTATACCAACTTCCGTTGATATTGACAAAGCCTCGCGGGCAAGGCGGCACGGGCGCATCGGCGATTACTCTTGCCCGAGGACAACCATGGCGCAACCGCGTTTCAGGGGAACCTGCAATTCCAGGACGCCGTCCTTGAAAACAGCCGGGACCGTCAGGGGGGCATCGACGCCCGGATGAAGCGCCTTGGCGTGCAGTTTGTCGAGGCCGGCGATGTTGCGGAGCCGCACCGGGGCGACCTCGGCCCTGCCGCCAAACGTGACGGGCAATACGTAGCCGGCCGGCGTCCGGAACAGGTTGACCTTGATCGTCGGGTCGGCAGCTTCGACGCAACGGGCCGTCAACACCCACTTTCTGCCGCGGAGTGTGTCCAGCAGCGGTCCATAATCCATGTACAGGCGGTCCGCCTTCGCATCGGGATTGATGCAGTGATTGTTGAACGGATAGGGGGCGGTCGGAAAGACGCCCAGGTGCAGGTGCCGCTGCATGAACGAGTCGGGGTCGGGCTGATCGAGCGTTTCGTTGTTGGTCCAGGCCAGCACCGGCTTGCGAATGCCCATCAGGGCCGCGGCGTTCAGGGCGCCGGGCGTGTTGCCGTGCTCGGTGTAAATGCCGTCGAGTTGGCGGTTCAATTCCAGCCGCATCGTCATCGTGTTGGCGAAAATCACCTTGTCGGCCTTGTGCATCAGCGGGCCAAGCCTGTCCGTGAATGCCAGCCACGATCGGTAAAGCGACCGCGCCGGCCGGCCATCGACCCAACTGACGCCGTCATCGCCGGCGGGATTGTAGTAGCGCAGCCAGTCGAGCCGATCGATGCAAATGCCGTCGGTATCGGGCAGCAGTTCGATGTTGCGACGCGCCTGTTCGAGCATGAAATCGCAAAACGCCCGGTCGCCGACATCAATAACCCATGCGCCGTAACAGGTTCCGATCAGCGGCTTGAGGTAGGCGTTCGGCATTTGCAGTTTCAGGAATGCCACCGGGTCCTTCCAGAGATCGGGGGCGTCGGCCTTCAATTTCGACACGTCGCGGTCCACCAGATTCTTGCCGAACTCGGTGACGTTGAAGTAGCTCAGCACGTGAAAGCCGTGCTGCCGCATCCATTTTGCGTAGTCATTCATCTGGCGGCAGGATGTAGTTTCGGGCTTGCCCGGCGGCGACTGCTCGTCGCAGGAGCGCTTCCATCGCTCGTCAACGCTTTTCACCGGCGGGATGAACATGCCCATGTAGGGAAAATCGTCGGAGAGTTTCCAGTTGATGCGGAACGCCATTTTCTTGAACTTGGCAACGTCGATGGGGCGTTCGTCAATCGAGTACGCCCCGCAGCCGGCCATCTCGTCGACTCGCGGATTCGGCGGATTGAAATACTCTGGATACTGCTTGGCCATCCAGCGCAGGCCGCCGCGCCAATCGGCCTCGTGTCCGATGAGGTCCATTGACAGGCGCGCTCCTGTGCGGCCGCCGAGCCGGTGATGAGACCGCGAGAAGCGAATGCGGCCGGAGGCTGAAATGCCCAGACTCATGTCCAGCAGCGCGTCTTCCGGAGAGAGAACTAGGCTGAAGGCGTCATCGCTGTCGGGCGACGCGAGCGTCACTAGCGGGATCGAGATGAAATCGCCGCCGACCGGCGGCACACTGCGCCGCGTTGCCGTAATGCCAACTGCGATTGACCAGCGGGATCATGGCCAGCGGATCGCGCCACACGTCGCCGCGGTGCTGGGGATCGGACCATGCCGTCCAGAAACGGAGCCCCTTCGGTTTGCGGCAAGTCAATTGGGTGATGACGGCGGTCGTCCAAGGCGACCCGTCGCCGAAGATTTGCGTCTCGCAGTGGACACCTTCCGTCGTCGGCGTAAACCGCTCCGTCACGGTGCAAGTATGGTCCTTGGAGTGCGTCAGCTTTCGCGAGACGGAAATCTCACCCATGCCGAGTTTTTCGACGGCGGCCTTGCCCTCGATGTGGCAGCCCGCCAGCCAAACGCCGCCGTGGACCGATTGCGAAAACTTGCCTGCCGTGATGCGGCAAATGTCGCCATCCTCGTTGAGCCCAAGTGCCAGCGTCGGGGATTTGACGGTGTACTTGACGGGCTTGTCGGCTTCAGCCGGTTCGGGCTTGCAGAGCAGGATCGGTTCGGCCCAATCGGCGTGGTCGCTGTTGCTGCCGTCGCCCGCGTCGGTCACCACGAGTTTCAGTTCTCCCACGCCGCCGAGATCGACGCTGACGCGCTTGGCGGGCGTATCGGAACGCATGACGCCGCTATTGAACAGTACGCGGCCGTCGCCGAGCACTTGGAAGACGATGCTGGCCGCCCTCGTGTAGGCGATTTCCGCATCGACCCCCACCCAGGCCTCGAAGCGATCGCACGGCCGGTCGAGGTAGTAGACCAGCTCTCCGTTGGCGTGCGTGCCGATGCCGCGGGCGAACTTGCGATCACCGATCTGCAAAGGCTTACCCAACACGCTCGAATCCCTGTGCAACTCGCCCCAACCTTGTTGCACCGAATCTGGTGCGAGGTCAACGAGAGAAACGGTCTGCAAAGCGACCGTTCCCGTTGCCGGCGGTGCTGCGCCCTCAGAAGCGGCGTTGATCGCTCCGACAAGGAGGAAGAACAGGGGCAAAAGAACCAGGGGTCGCAGGGATTTCATGGTTGTTCTCCCTTTTCGGCGAGGGCTCGAGATTGCGGCGGGAAAAACGTGCGCCCGGCAAAATGCGGACGTGACGGCGGGATGCGAGTATTGTAACGGTTGAGGCGTCGTCGTTGCAAGCAATCGCGGCGAACGTACGCGGTAGGATGGCCTGGCAATCGTGGCGGCGTTGGGGTGGCAGTTGTACTGCCGCCCCCTAATTGTCAGCGTTCTCCAGGGGCGGCAGTACAACTGCCACCCCAACTTGTGGATGCTGCTCTTTTCCTTCCGAATCGGTGCGTCGGGGGGCAGCAACAGTTCCGGCTGGGCCGATTGTAGCGAAGCGGTCGGCCCTCTGGCGCCGCGCTGTTGCGCGTCGAGCCGCCCCCCGCGAAAAACGCTCAACACACCACGCTGTTTGTGGAGCACTCGAAAACACGTCACTGCTGTCCCCATTGCCAAGCTAACCTTGTTCGGAAGAGAACGGCCGCAGCCGTTTCTGGGTGGGGGATCGTATCCATAGGTTTACGGCCCTATGGCTCCAGGCAACTACAAACTCTTGCTGGTCGACGACGACCCGGCGCTGCTGCGCTTGCTCTGCCGATGGCTGGAGAAGGCGGGCTATTCGGTTCGCACCGCCGCCGACGGTCAAGAGGCGCTCGATGCCATCGAATCGGAGTGCCCCGACTTTCTCATCACCGATTGGGAAATGCCGCGGGTCAACGGTCTGGAGTTGTGCCGGAAGATTCGCGGCCTCGCGTTGCCTCACTACGTCTACACCGTCTTTCTGAGCGCCAAGACCGGGGCGGCCGAGATGATCGCCGGACTGGAAAGCGGCGCCGACGACTTCCTCAGCAAGCCGGTCGCCGAAGGCGAGTTGTTGGCGCGGCTGCAATCGGGCGCGCGCGTGCTTGAATTGGAGCGCGACCTGAGCCTGATGGCCCACACCGACTTCCTCAGCGGATTGCCCACGCAACGGACTTTTTTCGACGCCCTGCAAAAGGAATGGCACCGCGCGACGCGGCTGAAGTTGCCGCTGAGTTGCGTCATGACGGACCTCGACTTCTTCAAGCAGATCAACGACGTGTACGGGCATCCGGTGGGCGACTCCGTGCTGAAGTTCGTGGCCGAGCTGCTGCTGGACAACTCGCGGGCCAGCGACACGGTCTGCCACTACGGCGGCGAGGAGTTTTGCGTCCTCCTGCCGGAGACCGACGAGAACGGCGCCGCCGTCTGGGCGGAGCGCGCCGCGCGCGGCTGGCCGCCTTGTGCATCCCCGCCGACCTGAAGGACATGCGCGTTACCGGCAGTTTCGGCGTCGCCCAGCGCGGCGGCGACGTCCCCAATCCGGAGGCGCTCGTCAAATTGGCCGATCAGGCGCTGCTCTGTGCGAAGCGCGGGGGCCGTGACCGCGTCGTCCGTTACGCCATGATGGTCGATCCCGGCAAGCACAGGCTGTATGCCGCGGATTGGCACGACGAAGTCTTCGCGGATATGTGTGCCCGCGACGTCATGAGCCCGCTGGTCGTCTTCCTGCAAGAGAACAGCACGATCGACGAGGCCGCGCGGCTCTTCCTTCAGTCGGGCATCTCTTCCGTGCCGGTGCTCGGCGGCGACGGGACGCTTGCCGGGCTGGTGTCCGAGACGGATCTGATGGTCGCCACCGCCTCGGCCGAGCGCTGGCAACGGCCGCTGTCGAGCGTGATGCGATCGAACGTGATCTGCTATGAAGAAGAAACGCCGATTCGCGTCGTCTACGAGTTTCTCTGCCGCGTCTCGCTGCGCGGCGTGATCATCAGCAAGGACGTGCGGCCGACCGGCGTTGTCAACCGCAGCTCGCTATTGCGGTGCTTCCACGAGTGGGGCGCCGACCGGGAATTGGCCGCTGCGCCCGTCTAGCTTCGTTCTTCGCCCGGATGTAACACGCCAGACATGGCATCTGCGCCAATCCGCCGCAGCCTGGACAGCGCTTTGGCAGGCCGGTCGGCGGGATGAAGCCGTCGTCCTCCGCTTGCTCTGGACGACGGACCTGCTCACGGCGTCTTCCGCTGGCGATGGCATTGACCGTGCCGCGGCTGACTCCCAGCCGCTTGGCGATCTCCCGTTGCGAGAGTCGTCCTTCCCGCAACATGTGACGGATTTCCTCGACCAATGCCGTGGCAATCATCGTGCGACTCCTCCCAAGAGATCGCCCAGACGGGCTCCGATTTCACGCCGGCCAGACTAGCACATAATGTACATATGTACAATTCCGTTTTTGGACATTCATGCCCCATTTGTGCCGCCCCGCGAAAATCCGAGCCCTCCGCTGGGTTATCTGCCGGCGGAGGCGGGCATATCTGAGATGGCTGTTTTGGGCACTAGGGGTGGACTGCTGTGCTCAAAAGTGTTGCCAAAAAGCAACACTTGATGCCTTTGCTGTGGCGAATTTGCTCGGCGTCGATTCCGTCGTACCCGCCCGGCGACGGGAGTATCGCCACAAACCGTTGTGACACAACGGTTTGCGACGACAATCATGGCACAAACGTTCTTTGGCGCGCCATGTGCTTTTGTTTCGTTTCGCTCTCCCAGCCCCCGTCTGCCAAGCGTTGAGGATGTCTAGCCTTGCCAAAAGCCATGAGCCGCCACAGCCGACGCCCACCCGTTCGCCATGATCTCGAAGCCAGCCGCTCCGGCTTCGATTCGGGGGACGCCCCCCGCCGCTCGCTGGCCGAGGAAGCGTTCGACCAGTCCGACGACTTCGAGAGCGAGCCCTTGCTGATTCCCGCAGAAGATCTGGGCGAAACTCTCGAAGATGAACACGAGAGGGAACAGACCGGCGAGGACGACCAGATCGACGATCCGGTGCGCATCTACCTGATGCAGATGGGGGAAATCCCCATGCTCAGCCGTCAGCAGGAGATGGCGGTGGCGAAGCGGATCGATCGCAGCCGCCGCGGATTCCGCTACAGTATGTTGGCGACCGATTATGTCCTCCACGCGGCGGTCGGCTTGTTGGAGAGCATCCGCGACAACCGGCTGCGATTGGATCGCACGATCGAGGTTTCCGTGGTCAATCTCCGCGAGAAAGCCCGGCTGCTGAAAGTATTGGCGCCGAACTTGCGGACGCTGCATCACCTGATGTTGCAGAACAAGCGCGACTTCGCGTTGGCGGTCAATCGCCACCAGCCGAGGAAGCATCGCCGGCTGGCCTGGCGACGGCTGTTGAACCGCCGCGTCAAGGCGGTTCGGCTGATCGAGGAGATGGGGCTTCGCACGCAACGCTTGCAGCCCTTCTTGAAAAAGCTGCGGCAGATTTCCATTCGCATGGAGGCGATTCGCCGGCAACTGGCGGCCCCATGCCGCGTCGAGGAGGACATGCTTCGCGCCGCCGAGCTTCGCAAGGAACTCTGCTGCCTGATGCGGACCACGCAGGAGAGTCCCGCCACCCTTCGCCGACGGCTCGCGCGGATCGACGGGCAGGCGGGCCAATACGAGACCGCCCAACGCGAACTCTCCGCCGGCAACCTGCGGCTGGTCGTCTCCATCGCCAAACGCTACCGCAATCGCGGACTGAGTTTCCTCGATCTGATTCAGGAAGGGAACACCGGCCTGATGCGGGCGGTCGACAAATTCGAGATCGCCCGCGGCTACAAGTTCTCGACCTACGCCACCTGGTGGATTCGCCAGGCGATCACCCGCGCCATCGCCGATCATAGCCGCACCATCCGCGTGCCGGTACACATGATCGAGAGCATGAGCCGCGTCCGCACGGCCACGCGCCAACTCGTGCAAACCCGCGGCGGCGAGCCGACCCTGGAAGAAACCGCACGACTCGCCGGGCTCTCCGTCGACGAGACCGAGTGCGTGCTGCGGATGTCGCGGCAGCCGCTCTCGCTCGACCAGCCGGTCGCCGATCGCGACGAAACCTATTTCGGCGAGTTCTTGCAGGATCACCGCGAGGAAGATCCGCTGCTGGAGATGGGCCATTCTATGCTGAGGGCCCGCATCGCCGAGGTGCTGGCGTCGTTGGAGTATCGCGAGCGGGAGATTCTGCGTCTGCGGTTCGGCCTGACCGACGGTTGCGCCTACACGTTGGAGGAGGTGGGCAAGATTTTCGCCGTCACCCGCGAGCGCGTCCGCCAGATCGAGAGCAAGGCGCTGCGAACGTTGCAGCACCCGACCCGCGCGCGGCAACTTGCCCCGTTCGTCGAGCGGCCAATCGCCGCCCCGCTGGCCCCGATGGACCACTCCGGCTTCCCGACGGTCGAGAACGTGTGATTTGCCGCTTGCGGCTTCGCAAAAGGGCGGCGATCGCACGCATTCGGCGATCGGCGAACTTACGGTCGCTCTTCCGCGGGCTCTTCGGCCGGCGGCTCGGCGTCGTCCGGCTCTTTCCGCACCAGAAAGATGGCCGCCACCAGGCAGCCGGCGCCGTAGCCCAGCGGACCGCCGGCGACGAAAGTCAAAACGCCTAACAAGAAAGCACACCTGATCGCATATTTCGCACCATATAAGTGACCCACCACCAGCGCCACGACGACCGCCAGGACGCTAAACGTGATGATCCCGCCGTAGAAAGACGCCCTGCGTGGATCTTGGCCCTTGAACATCAGCACTTGGCACGCACCGACGCCGGCGATGAACGCCGCGACGGCAGCGAAAATAAGCGGATCAACGCCGGCGCTTTTCAGGACACCCAACAACATGGCGAAGGCGGTCACGAGGATCATCATCGTGCCGACGCCGAACCGCCGCGGCACGCCGACGGCCGGCTGCGAGGGTTTCAGGCCGAAGGGAGCCCCCCACGGGCCCCTCTCCGCCACGGGCGGCTGCGGCTCAGACGGCTCTTCGACGAGCGTCGCCATAATGGGAACTTCCGCCGGGCGGCGGGTCGGCTCGACGTTGTCGATCGGAGTCCCGCAGACGCCGCACGTCTCCTGAGATTCGGCCATTTCGCCGCCGCATTTCGGGCACTGCCGCATCGCTCCATCCTCCGGGAGGTTCTCGTTTCCCGTCACGTTCTCATCATTATCCTCGGCGTCGGTACGCACCGCAATCACCAGCCGGCCAGCAGTTTCACGTCGGCCCCGTGCGATCCGGCAGCGGCACTTGACGGTGCTGGAAGAATGTCGCAGACTAGTGGGGTATGCGTCACTTGCGAGAGTGGCGGAATTGGCAGACGCGCTGGACTTAGGATCCAGTGGGGAAACCCGTGCAGGTTCAACTCCTGTCTCTCGCACTTGGCTTAAAAGCGGGGACTTTCGGCGATTTGCCGCGAGTCCTTTTTGTTTGCCGATCACCCATAAGGTAACAAAAAGGTAACGGATGTTGCTGCGATGTTGCCTTATGTTGGTCAGTCGACACCACACGGGATTTTCCACGCCACCGCACCGCTGTAAGAGACCTCTGCAACGTCGCACGCCTCGTGGGACGCCGCAAGCGAGGGGAGTTGTCGCCTCGTCCACCCGGTCGAAACCCAAGAACCTCCTACAGCCCGCAAGAACGCCGCTACTGCGTTCCACGCTCAGGCCGCCCAAGAGCCTACCCTCGCCACCGAAGCCACCAGCGAGGCTGCAAGAAATCCAGGCGGGCTGTCGCGTCCCGCGGCTCTTCCGCTCGCGACAGAAAAGGGACGACCACGGCCGACCGATCGCTGCACTTCATGGCTCTACGGGCACGGCGTCAACGCCAACGAAGCGCCTTCGTCTGCCACCACTACCGTGTAGAATGCCTGTTGCGGCGGCGGCGCCTTGCGTAACTGAGTTGCAATGTCGGGAAAACCGGCCAGCAGTTTGGCCTCTATTCTCGCGATTCTGGAAGGAGCAGGCCCTGTTGGAAACCGCGAAAACTGCGTCCAACCCGTCCAGTGCGTCCAAACGGATGCTCCTAGTGTAGTGATTCACAATTGAGTGACTTTACGGAAGGGCAACAGGTGGGGCAGACATTCCTGTCTGCCAGGGAAATCGGGCAAGCCTGGCAGACAGGAATGTCTGCCCCACCTGTCAATCCCATGATTTATAAAACCCCAATAGCGTGACGCACTACACTAGCGCGGACGCATTGGACGATGTTTCCCCAACTTCAATATTGAGGGGGCATGTTCAGGCAATGGGCACATTCGTTGGGGGTAGGCTGCGGAGCCAATCGGCAAAATCGCAACGGAAGGCGACGATGTCGGGCACTGGGGTCGAGCGGGTGTCCTGTACGACCGCTTCGCGCCACGCACCTTCTTCATCATCAAAGTGATCGAGCCTCTCCACGACGACGTGTTTTTTTGCCTGGCAGAAGCGGCTCAAGACATCGCCGATGTTTAGTCGCCTCCCCACGTGACGATGTACCTGGCATTGGGCACAGCCCAGCTTCGCCAGAACCGACGGATATTCGCCGCCGTGCCTTCAATTCACGCCCACCGTCTTCCTCTCATACTCCTCCCGCGCCTCCTTGGCGCGTTCGGCGTCGAAACCTTCCCAGCCGCTGGGGGCGGGGAGCCAGGGTACTACGACCTCTTCGTACAGAGCCTTCTTCATCTGGTTCCGCTCGGCGATTTCCTTCTTCAGCGCCGCAACATACCGGGCCTTCTCGTCGGCCGTATAAATGTGTGCCGGGCCGTCGCTGCCTGGCAAGGTTCCCTGGACGGTTTCCCATTGCTCGATTGCGCGCCTGCACAAGGTGGCCTGCATCGCATAGAGCGGCGTGCGCTCGCGAGCCCACTGGGCTTCGTGCTGCCAGTACTCCTGCTCCGGCCGGAAGGTCGGCGGCAGCCGCCCGGGAACTGAAGGCAAGTGCGCCGTGAAGCCCAGACAGAGCCTCGAATCGACGATATCGCAGCAAAGCGCGCCCAAGGTGAAGTTCTTCGCAACCCTGCCGCGCGTAGCCGTCAAGACGTAGCGGCCGTCGTGGATGCCCGCCCGAAGTCGCCACCATAAGTTGTCGCTCTTGGTCCTCATCACCGCGTCAATCGCCGTTCGCACGCGCTGCTGTTCCGACCAATCGTAATCGTCGCCGAAGAGCGGAACCGCGGCATCGCCCAGCGTCGCCAACTGCGGCGGCTTGTTGTGGCTGGCCATGGCATCGATCAGCCGTTCCAAGGGTTTGCTCGCGGCCGAACTGGCGTATAGCCGTAAGAGATTCTCCGGGCCAACCGGCGAACGGACCCGCTCGATCTTGAAGTCTTCAGGCCGGACGGTCCCGGGGCTTGCGCATGCAGGCTTGGGCCGTGTAGTTGTCGTCGATCATGTGCTGCTGAAAACGCGTTAGCGTGAGGATCTTCGGGGTGAAGATCTTTTCGTGGGCCGTTACGTTTTCATTTTCACGGCGTTGCAATGAATCGCGACAAAGCCGCGAAAGGGAGCTTGCGCCGCGAATGAACTCTTCGTCTCCGAGGCAAAAGACGTTGCTTCCCTCTTCGCCGGCGGTCAACGATTCGGTGTACGTGTCAGCCGAGGCGGCCGCATCTTTGGGCGACTTGCCTTCGCTAACTGCCTGTTGATAAGTCTCCTCATGAATCAGTTCCCGGCCTCGCTCGAAGAACGGATTATCGAACCACACCTGGTCGCCCGGCAGCAGACGATCGCTCCCCAGGCGTCGTTTCCAGAGCAGATCCTCGCCGCCGTTGGGCAACCCATGGGGGATCGTCCGATGGCCAATCAGTCGATTTAGTGCGTTCAGCCCTGCCGCGTTGTGTGTCTCGCGGAAGAATTGAATGTATCCCTGGATGAGGATCAGCGAAGAGTACTTGTTGCAGCGAATGCGCGGAATGGGAACGCCGTCGGTTTCATGCACGACCCACAGATCGGCGATCGCTTCAACGGGCGCGCTTTCAGCGGCCACGACAAACTCATCGTTGCACAACGTCCAGTGTCTGGGGTTGCGCATCTCGGGATAATCGTCGTCCGGCCTGATGACGGTTCCGGTCAGCGTCGCTTTGAGCACTTGCAGCCGCACTTCCTGCTCCGCTTCGCTAATCGCGGCCTTCTTCAGGATCTCGCGGGCGCGAAAGAGAATCCGCTCTTGATCCATAGTCAACCGAAGGGGGGAGCCCGTTGGCCGGGGCAAGGCAAATTGCTGCCCTGGCAAGGGCGCCGCGCAGAGCACTATTAGCCAGAGAACTATGACCGCAGGCACACGACAGGCGGTTGTACGGGGACACAGGTAGATTGAACACATGGCTTGTAAAACCTCTTGCAGTAGCGTCAAAGTCAGCGGCCTTCTTCGTCTGGTTCCTACTGGGTACGCTGCCAGACCGTCAATTCCGCGAGCGAATGCTGGAATTTCCGCCGCGTTTCACGGATGACGAATTCCACGTTCTTCGGTGTATCCAGCATAACAAAATGAGGACCGAGCATATCGCGGAGGGCATCCAGGGTCATGTAGGGCTCACCACTCTTGCGGAAGCCGCCCAGCCAGTTCTCCTTCTTCGTGAATTCCTCCAGCCAGGTGTAAGGCGATGCAATCACAAGAATGCCCCCAGGATTCAGCCGCTCGTGGATGGTCTGCAGAAACCGCTTGGGGTCGTAGAGCCGATCGATCAGATTGGCGGCCAGGACCAGATCGTAACCGGTGAATTGCGGTTTGAGGTTCGTCGCGTCGCCCTGGGAGAACTCCACTCCGTCTACCACGCGATCCAGCCCCATTTCGGACAGGCGAGCTTCGTGATAAGAAACGACATCGCCTTCCTCGACGAGTTCAAAATGAACATTCCCCTTCTCTTTTAACTGTAGCGCCACGCGGATGAATCGGGCCGAGAAATCGATGCCGGTTACGCGATCGAATGCCGTGGCCAGTTCGAACGATGCCCTGCCCACGGCGCAACCCAGGTCCAGGGCCTTTCGTCGCGGGCGCCCTTGCGCGTATTGGAAACAAGCCGCAGCGCACTCGGCGGGGAAATTGGGGACATCGAAATAGGCCTTGCCATAATGGGCTTCACAGTACTGCGAAACCGTCATATCGGTTTCGTACATCGCCTCCGGCATCGTGAGCGGCTGCTCCGACTGCACATAACGCAATCCCGCGTGTTGAAAGAAATGCCGCCGAAAGGCGTAGCGGCAGTCGCGAGTCGCCTCGTTGCCCGTCGAAATCCACGATCCGCCTTTGATCAGGTTGTGCTGCGTGTCAAAAGTCGGGGTGGAAAAGTCATCGTAGTACGGATGGACCTGAAACCCGTCAAAGCCGGTAATCGGTGTTTCCGTCCACTGCCAAACGTTGCCGATGATGTCGAAGAAATCCCCAAATCTGAAGCGATTCACCGGGCAAGACGAGGCCCAGTGTTCCAGATTGATGTTCCCCGGCGTTTTCTGCCAGTAGGGTTGGTCCGGGATGCCTTGCAGATCCCGCAGTCGATACCACTCAGCCTCGGTCGGCAACCGCAGCGGCTTTCCGGTCTTTCTCGCCAGCCAGTTGCAGAATGCCTTGGCTTCGAGGTAATTCACTTCGACCGGCCAATCCCACGGCATGTCGATAATCTCCGCCATGGTCCGGAAGCGGTAGCCGCCGGGCGACTCGATCCAGAACAGGGGGTGCCTGGCTTTGCTGTAGCCAACCCATTTCCAGCCCTCGGGCGTCCAGCAGCCTTCTTGTTCATAGCCCCGATCTTCGACGAAGGCGAGGTATTCCCGATTTGAAACCAGGTAACGGCTGGCGGAAAAGTCCCACACTTCGTTTTCCTGACGGCCGAATTCGTTGTCCCATCCGTAGAGCGGATGGTCCTTGGACTTACCCAGAACGACGCGCCCTCCGGCGACCGGGATCAGTTCATTTTGCGGCGCCTCGCCCGTTTCGGGACAAATGCTCCACAGCGGCAGCGGCCTGACCATCTCGATCGGCAGCCGGCGAATGATGACCGAGGAGGTTTCTATGTGGATCCTCTGGTGTTCAATGCCCATCAGGACCACCCAAAACGGATTGTCCCAGTTGATGGGCATCGTCAGGGGCATGGCCGTGATGGTCTCGTCCACAATGCCGCGTACCGTGTCACGATACGCTTTGACCTCGGCGAGCGTCGGCCAGTCGTAATGCGCAGCGTTCAGGTCATCCCAAGACATCTCGTCGACGCCGATCGCGAACATAGATTCAAAGCGGGGATTGATCCGTTGGTTCGTAATCTTGGCCACGATGAGCTTGTTGATGTAGAAAGCCGCCGTGTGCCCAAAATAGAAGATCAAGGGGTGCCGCAGCGGTTCAGGCCGCAGGTAGAAGGCATTCTCCGCGGCCAGGGTCTTGTAAAGCTCCTCGTCCAGGCTGTAGGTGTCGTGGAAGTACTGCCTGATTTCTTCGCGCTTCTCGTTGGCGTCGCCTTGATTGAGGATCGTGGTTCTCGTGTTTCTCAAGTCCATGGACCCCTCGACAATATGCTTTATGCAAGGACGTTAGAAAACCACTGCCTCTGCAAACTACTGCTCCAGCCTGCGTCCTCATTCCTTTTCCGCGGCACGCGTCAATGCCTTGAGCGTGCCCGCGAAGATCAGACGGTGGAAGGCACAAAGGGCATACAAGTATACCAGGCCGGACAAGCCCACAGGATCGAAGTTGGCCGTCCGCCGGACTGGCGAACAGCCCAGGAGTAGACCTGTGGTCGAGACGTCGCGTTTGGTCCTCTTCCACCTCAGCTATTACGCGGAGGAGGCGATCAAACGGCCCTAGTATTCGCCGCCGAGGAAGCGTGTAGAATGAATACCATTGGAAGTACATTCGCTGGAGGGCTCATCGGCGAGACCGGCAATAAAATCGCGGCTCACGATCTTGACAGATACCAAAGAATTCACCAACATGCAGGTGCCATACATGCTATTCCAGCTTTCCACATTCCTGAGCATCGCGCACGCGACCATCGTAATCCTGATTTCCATACGGGTGATCATGCGGCGGCCGGCAAATGGGGTTGCGCTCGCATGGCTGTTCCTCGTCGCCGTTCTCCCTTTTGTCGGAGCCGTAATCTACCTGCTTGTGGGTGAAAGAAGAGTCGGCCTTAGGCGAGCGCAACGGATCGCCGAACTCCGCAACAGCTATGCGACGTTGGCGCAGCGCGTGATCGGCAACGGATTGACCAACGTCGAGTGGGGCAGGCACCGACCGGAAGCGCGCGGAATGGATCGGCTTGGCACCACGATGGTGGGGATTCCGACCGTGGCGGGGAGCCGGGGCCGGCTCTACTCGGCATCCGATCAAATACTCAGGGCAGTCGCTGCGGACGTCGACCGCGCTTACAAAAGTGTCCTCATGGAGTTCTACATTTGGAACCAGGGAGGCGCTGCCGACGAGGTTCTGGAGGCGATCATTCGCGCCTCGCAGCGCGGCGTCTCGTGCCGAGTGCTCGTCGACGCGCTGGGTGCTCGCCCTTGGTGGAAAGGTCCGCAGCCGGAGCGCCCTGCGCGGCCGGGGTGCAGGTTCGCCCTGCCTTGCCGGTCGGGCTGTTTCAAACGCTTGTGAGCCGAAATGATCTCCGCCTTCATCGGAAGATTGTCGTGGTCGATGGCGAAGTTGCGTGGACGGGGAGTATGAATCTCGTGGACCCGCGCTATTTCAAACAGGAGGCCAACGTCGGCCAGTGGGTCGATGCGATGGTCCGCGTCGAGGGCACGGTCGTCGTCCCGTTAGCTATGACGATGATCGGAGACTGGATGCTTGAGACCGCCGAATCGATCGAGACGATCGTCGAAAGCGCGGGACTTGGCCTCGTTGAACCGAAGGGAACAGCGGATGTGCAAGTCATCCCCTCGGGACCGGGCCAGAGTGATGACGGTCTCTTGCAGATGCTCCTTGCAGTAATGAACTCCGCCCGCGAGGAACTCGTGCTGACTACCCCCTACTTCATTCCGGACGATTCGATGTTGCGAGCGCTGCGGGGGGCCGCGGGGCGCGGTGTGCGGGTCGACATGATCCTGCCCGAGAAGGTGGATTCCCTGCTCACGCGTTACGCCAGCCGGTCGTACTACGATGAGTTGATGGACCTGGGCGTCCGGATCCATCTCTACCGCAAAGGCCTGCTCCATACGAAGTCGATCACGGCAGACCGCCGGATATCCATGTTCGGAACGGTCAACCTCGATATGCGGAGCCTCTGGCTCAACTACGAGGTCTCGCTTTTCGTCTATGGGGCTGAATTTGCCGAGGAACTCCGCGCACTTCAACAGTCCTACATCGATGATTGTGAATGCCTGGTCCCCAAGGAGTGGTCGAAGCGACCGCGCAGTCAACGGTTTCTCGAAAACGCCTTGCGTCTTGTTAGCCCGGTTCTATAAAGCGAACGACGTAATTCAGGCGTTACCATTATGCGGCGATGAATTCGATCGCGGACGTTGGCTGCAAAGTTGCCCTAGTTGCTGCCCTCTGTGAAATCGAAGACAAAACCGTAGGCAACGGACTTCCGTGTCCGCCGCCAACGGCAGCATCGTCGGTCATTTTCTCGACGGATCGCGGCGGACCTTGCGGCCCGGGTTCACCGCGACGGTGCCAAAGATGTTGAACCAGATTGCGCCGTCGCGACCGCGACACCACGCGACAGAGGCAGATCGCCAACAAACGCCCCCCAAGATCCCGCCAGTTCGCGGCGGAGTTGCGAAATCCTGCCTTCCGTTACCCTAAACCGCTTCGCCGCCTCGCTGGAGCGGTTGCCGAGGGCCAACGTTTCGGTGACAGCCAAATCGCTGTTGCGGATGCTCCGGAACTTCCCGCTTGCCGGTGATATCGTGTTGGGCTCGGACGGCGAGCAGAAAACGATTGCCTTTCGCTCCGCTCGATATAAGGCGAACCGGCATCCGTCAGTAGCCGGCGTGTTGTCCCATCCACGGAACGTCGATCCGCGTATGGAGGCGCACGGCCATACGGGCGCAGTCGCGACGCTGACCGATGAGCAAGGCCGCAACCCGGTCGGCATCGAGATGCTCACCCTCGCAACATAAGACGATTTCGCCTGAGGGCCGAGTGACGATTGTCGGTGTGCAGCCGAAATGCCCTGCCAGAAGCCCTTGTGTCTGCGGAGTGACCGATCCGTCCGGTGCTACCAGCAGCAGGCGCCTTGAACCGCCGCAGGCCAGCAAGCGGGGGTTGGGCAAGTCGAGGCCGGCCGTGGGCGAGGAGTCGTTGTGTTCGCTGTTCGCCGCGAGTGGCAGCAGATCGTCGATATGGGCAGGGAGCAGTTCGCCGCCCCGCAGGTCGGCCGGACCCTTCTCTCTTCCTTTGTCGGAAACTGGCAGGCTTCCGTTTTCGGCGTTGCGGCGGCGTCTATCCAAGCGTTGTTCGTCGGCTGAGTCGGCCCCTTTGCCAGCCGCTTTGTCGGGCAAGAAGCTCGCTTGCCGTACGCCCAAGGTTCTCAGCCACGTTTCCGCCTCGCGCAGCGGCCCGTTGGCATCGGAGGGTTGGCGACATTTGTCAAAGAATTCCCCTGCGGTGGTGGCGACATCGAGGTAGAGGTAGGCGGCCACGTCGTCTGCTGCGTTTTCAAGTTCCTGTTCGCCGATTTCGTCTCCGAGGTGAATCAAGTACGTCTGTGAAAAGGGCGGTGCGTGTCCGTTCCCGGCGGCGGTCCAGCAGCCCGCCGCATCCCGGCTGTTTCCGTTCGCCTGCCAGTACTCCCATTCGCGGAGCCAAGCGTAGGCGTCGGCAATTGCAATGGTCTTCCGTTCCGAGACGCGGCTGGTGGAATGCGTGAACATGCCGCACACTCCCAGTGTGGGCAGCCCTAGGTGTTCCAACGTTCTACGCAGCAAATGGGCGACGTCGAACGCCATACCGCTTCCGGTGCCGCCGGAGATCGACGCGATCAAAAAGACTCGCGGCGTCGGATCGGGGAACTCCAGGCCCGCCGCCTTCGACGTCGCTTCCAGGCTCTCCGGGGCGGTGATCGTTTTCAGGATGTCGTGCAACTTCGCGGCGATCTCGCCCATGTGGTCGACAAGAGCCAAACGGCCCAGCGGCCGGAAACCCTCGGTACGTCCCGAATATGGGATGTTGTAAAGCCACCGCCGGCTGAGCCAACGCAGGTACTCCTCCGATCGTTCCCGGTACTCCTGCGACTTCCGTAACGGGGCCAAGAACGTCTCGCAGTCTTGGAAAGGACACTCCTCGTCCTCCTGCACGGCTCGGGCGATCGTCTCGCGGTCGGTGTCCAAGAGGAGCATTTGCAGCGAGGGCAACGCGGATAGGTTATCGAAACGCGCGTGCAGCCGGCGGCGAAGGCGGCGGAGTATTACCGCGGCGGTGCCGCCGATCCCCAACCAAAGCGTCGGGCGAAGCCGCTCGTTGCCGGCAATTTCAAGCGGCGGCAGGTCCGTGACGGCAATCGGCTCGGGGATGGCGTCGAAGTCGGCCAGTGCGGACTCCGCAACGGGGCCAAGTGTGTTGGCCTGGGGCAGCGTAATCCCAATTTCGGTCGGGATCGCGAAGGAACCGGTGGCTGCGGTATCAGCGGGCTTCTGATACGGAGAGCGCGACGACTCCGCATCGGGTGATCGCCACGCTCCCGATTGCGCCGGGCCGCACAATGCGGCGATCAGATCGCGGCAACTGGCAAATCGCTTGCGCGGATCCTTGGCCAGCGCGCGAGCGATAATCGGCCGGTCGGCCGGGGGAAGCGGGGTCAATCGGGCAGCGCCACTATGGTGCTGAGCCGCCAACTGTTCGAGCGTCTCCCCCGGAAACGGCAAGACTCCCGTCAGCAGCTCCTGGTAGACGATCGCCAAGCTATATTGATCGCTGTGGACGCTTGGTTGGCCGTCGAACAGTTCGGGGGATGCGTACAAGGGCGTAAGGCCGCCCAGCACGGGCGCCGCGTCCTCATGATCCGCCGTGTGGTCGTCGCCGCCGGGCCTCTCCCGCGTTTCGGCGTTCCATTGCGGATCCATGATGTCGCTGACCAAGCCGAAGTCGCCGATCTTGACGCGGCCTCCCACAATCAGCAGGTTCTCCGGCTTGACGTCCAGGTGTTGCAGGGAGAACCTCTCCCGCATGTAGTCGAGCGCCTCGGCGGCATCTTTGAGATGGGCGAGCAATTCCTCGCGCGGGATTCCCGGCAGCCCGGAGCGGCGACACTCCGCATAACGCTCTTTCAGGCTGCCGTCCGCCAGTTCAGTGACGATGACCAACTGGCCTTCGACGATCTCGATGCGTTCGAGTGAGAGGAGGAAGGGATGGCGGACCTCCTTGATCCTCCGCAACGATCGCAACTCGCAAGCGGCCCAGTGGTCCTGCATGTGGCCGAAGACGAGCTTGACTGCTTTGGTCAAGCCGCCGGGCGCCTCGGCCTTCCAGACTTCGCCGTATCCGCCGGCGCCGATCTGTTCGGTCAGCGTGTATCCTGCAATAGGCTCGGCAGTTATGGCAAGGTTGATTGACACGGCGTCGCGCCTCCTCGCGCGTGCAGGATCGCCCCCTATTTAGAATATAGCATCGAGAGGAGACGCCCGGCCGCGCGAGCGATGCCGCGGGGCGATTGCGCCGATTTTTTAACACGCGTGTTGCACTATTGCAGCAAAGATGCGTGCCCGTTCACGCGGCGCGGACGACGGAGGAGGCCGGTCTCCCACGGATTCGCGCGGCTCGCACCGCCGCGCCCTCAGACCGATTGCGGCTGCATCGGCAAGGTGAATGTCGGCGGCAACGGCGCCGCCGCGGGAGCCGGATCGCTCAGGGGCTCGGGTTGCCTCGGAAGCGCTGGCTCGCCCATGCCGCGCACGACGGTGAAGTAGGAATTGATCACGTGCTCGAAGTACTCCGGCCGCATCTCCAGAGGCAGATCGTGGTAGACACAGTAGTTATGAACCTGGTACATCAAGTCGCGGGGGTGACATCGCCGCATGGGACGGCCCAAGGGGCGATAGTGCTTACGGATCAGAAAATCGACGACTTCCCGCTTGCACTCGCAGCGGAAAGACCGGGCGTACAACTGGAATAACTTGTGGAACTCCTCCTCGCTGGCGTCGCCAATCTCGATTTTGTACGGGATGCGGCGGAGGAAGGCTTCGTCGACCAGATCGGAAGGCTCCAGGTTGGTAGAGAAGATGATTAACTGCTCGAAAGGAACCTGAATCTTCTTGCCGGTCGCCAGCGTGAGGAAGTCGACGCGGTTCTCCAGCGGCACGATCCAGCGGTTGAGGAGATCGAGAGGTTCGACCCTTTGCCGGCCGAAGTCGTCGATCAGCAGGCAGCCGCAGTTGCTCTTTAACTGGATCGGCGCCTCGCTGGTTTTGCTGGTGGGATCGTAGCGGATTTCCAGGGAATCCATGGTCAATTCCCCTCCCACGATCACGGTGGGGCGGCGGACCTTGATCCAGCGGCGGTCGTACTCCGCCGTCCTCACCAGGTCGTTCTCGTCATCCGCGGCCGCCTGATGGTAAGCGGCGTCGTAGAGCTTGATCAACTGGTTGTCTTCGATAATCACTTGCGGGATCCAGATCGCCTGGCCGAAGCACTTTGTGATCCGCTTGGCCAGAGTGGACTTGCCGTTGCCGGGTGGCCCATAGAGGAACAAGCCGGCGCCGGAATTGACGGCGGGGCCCAAGCTGCCGAAGAGCTGGGGCTCGACGGAGATGTCGGAGAAGGCCGCTTCCAGTTGCTGCCGCCGGGGAGTCTCCGCGCGGATCGTCTGGGCTTCGACCGAGAGCACGTAGCTGATCAGCGGCACGGGCGCCGGCCCGGTATAGCCGCACGCCGCCGCGTAGGCGTCGGCGCGCTGCTGCCCGCGCTCGGCCAACACATAGCGATAGTCGTTCAACGGGGCGGAGCCGATATGGGTGATAAGTTGGCGGGTCCGCAAGTCTTTCATCAGACCTTCGAGAGCGGCAAACGGCAGGCACACGTTCTGGGCGATGCCGCGGCCGCTGTCGCACCCAACCACGCACAGGTGCTTCAAGATCAAGGACTCGACCAAGGTGCTGCTGAGCCCCGTATCTTCCAGCGTGTGCGGCACCGCGGGCCAGAAGCGTTCCTCGGCAAGCACCGGCGCCAACAAACCGCTGAGTGACTCGTGCGAAGTGGCGGACATGAGTTGCCTCGACGGGACCTATTTCTCTCTATGCATGTACGGCTTGCCCGTCGGTGCCCGAAATTAACGACGAGTCCGGAGATTCGGCGTAGAAGCTGCCTTGGCCGAGATCGCAGCCCAACTCGCGGCAACAAGCCGCATCTTCTTCGCAGGCTATTCCCGGGGCGATGATCTGGCAGCCGGCGTTGCGGGCGTCCCGGACGATGGCCTCGACGCGTTGTTGTCGATCGGGAATGCCGTGGATTTCCCGCGTCAAGGCTCGCGCCACTTTCACGAATTCGGGCCGATTGGCGTCCTTCCCTACTGCGGCGATGCGTGCGGTCGAGCATTCGCCGTATGCTATTCCCAGCCCCAGTTCGCGCGCCTGATCATAAAACTGGCCGAGGTAGGCATTGTTCGACACGTTGTCGTGGGGCACGACGATCACCAGGCGCTTGTTGGGGGAGACGACGTGGCTGAGGTCGACCAGCGACTCGATCAGCCGTTGGCTGCCGATCTCGGAGCCTGCCACCGGCAAGAACACGTGCGCGCCCGCGGAGAATTCGCCTGCGTCCTCCGCGGCGATCATCCGCTGCAGTTGCCGGAGTCGTGCAGTCAATTGGCAGTCGATTTGCATCAGGCGGTGCTGCTCGGCGGCGAGATTCGAGGAGGCGGCGCAAAGGCCGTCGATCATTTCGTGTCCAAACAACCCCCCCTGATCCAAGCGGACGATAGGCTCGAACCGCACGCGAAGGCAACGGTTCATCAGCATGGCGTGCATTCGCCGCACGAGGTAGATGGTGTCGCCGGCAGCGTCTTTGGGCTCCCGCAAGGCCGCGGCGTCCATGATCTGCGTCACCATGGAGCTGGCCCGCGCGGACTGCGGAGCGTTGAAGGTGAATTCGGTATCGCCGAACGCCAAGACGTCGCCGCTTTGCAGTTTCACGTGGGAGATGCGTTCGCCGTTGACGAAGGTTCCGTTCGTGCTGTCAAGATCGTCGATCGAGTAAATGCCGTCCTCGCAGTTGATCACTGCGTGCCGCCGCGAGACCCGCCTCGAATCGATGCGCAGATCGGCGGCGTCGTCCCTGCCGATCGAGAACGGCATCGTCGTGATCGCCGTCCGCAACGGTGCGCCGCCATCCGCGGGATACTGTTCCAAGACGGGTGTTTGTGGCGTCTGTAGCCGGATGGGCTCGGTACGCATCGTTTCTCTCCGTTGCAGAGTCGCGCCGGCCGCACAAGGGGCAATTGACCGGCGACAACATGCCAATCAAATATAGGGCGCGTTTCCCCTTGCATCCGTTGCCCCGCCTCTTGGGGGTGGCGGGGTCGTTCACCTCCCGTGACCTATACTTGTTTTAGGGTGGAGGAAAATGCGCCCGACCGCCTAGGAACGAGATTTGAGGCGTCAAGTTGAACGATGTCTGCACTTTGCTCGGATGGGGTTGCTGAAGAGAACGACTGGGCTATGAACGCATCCGCTTTTACGATCTTGCTGGTCAGCAGGGATCGCGGCGCTTTGCGGCGGCTGACGACAGTGCTTGCAATGACCGAGTGTCGCTTGCAGCAGACGTCGCAGAAAGAACAGGCCGCGGCGTTGCTGGCGTCCGACCCGCCCGACGTGCTGATCCTCGACGCCAGCCCCTCGCTCCGCTCGACTTTAGGACTGCTGCAGATTGCCGATTCCGACCGGCAGGGCAGGCGCCCGTACACGCTCGTCATCGTGGACAATCCGACGCGGGAGGATCTCGCCGCGGCGGTGGAAGCCGGCGCCAATGATTTTCTGACGAAACCCGTCGCCAAGGGAGAATTGTTGGCGCGCGTTCGAGCCGGGAGGTGCTTCCGGCAGTCCGAGCGGCGTTGGCTGGACGTGGGTGGACGTCAGATTGCTGCCGGCCTTCCCGGGTTCATGGCGTTCGAGCATCGTCTGCGACGCGAACTATCGCGTCCGGGACGGAAAGCGGGGACGCCCTCGCTAGTTGTGGTAGATATCGACTTCTACCGTGCAGTTGTCCGCCTCCACGGTGAAACGGTCGGCACGATGGTTGTGCGGTCGACGGGCAAGGCATTGCGCGATGCCACCGACGGGTCTGCCTCGGTGTATGCCCTCGGCGGAGACCGCTTCGTGGTGCTGCTGCCCGGCGTCGTCGAGGAAGTGGCGGCGTCCTGGGCGGAGCGTATGCGGGAAACCGTTGCCGAGTTGGAATTCCCCCTCAAAGGGCAGACCCTGCGAATTACCGCAAGTTGCGGCGTGGCTGCGGCCGCTACGGAAGAGGATTCGGAAAGACTGAGTTGGAACGCCTTGGAGGCGCTCCGCTCGGCCAAGTCGTCTGGCCGGGATTGCGTGGTGCGATTCGGCGAATTTGACGCGGAAGTGGAGATATGCGATGCGATTGCACCGCTCAAAGTGCTTCAGGATTCGGTCGCACGCGATCTCTTCATCCCGTGCAACTTGGAACTGCGCGGCGACGATTCGCTCGCCGAAGTGGCGGGCCTCTTCCGCCGCACACGGCTGCCGGCCTTCTCCGTGGTGAACGGCAGGGGCGAACTGGCGGGACTTCTTAGCGAAAACGCGGTTCGCGCCGCGCACAGCTCGGGCGCTGCACGGGTCGCCGACGCGATGTCCGCCGACGTTACAACCTTCGACGAATGGACCGATTTTCTCACGCTCCTTCAATACTTCGCACAACATCCAGAGGCGGTCGCAATTGTCGTGCGCGATGGGAGGCCTACGGGCCTGCTCACCGCGGATAGCCTGCTGGCGCCCGTCGTTTCGACAGAAAAGTACCCGGTCGCTGAAGACCCCGCCTGTGAGCGGGCAAGCGAAGCCGACCCACTCTCGCAGGACTTGGTGAGGACGCCGCTATGATCACATAGTGCCTTTGACGTTTGCAACGATTAACTCTCGTCTCGCTTCGATCAGCTTCTCGCACGCAGCTACTCAGCGCAGCAAAAGGAATAGGAACGGTTATGTCGAGCCGACTCGCCGACTCGCTCGAGCTCTGCCGCGACTCGCGAATCCCCCCAAAGAAAATGGGCGGCGACGACGAGCCTGAGACTACTCTCGACGACATCGTTAGCGAACTGCCGGCAAAGACCGAGCGGACTGCCGCGCACCGCCGTGAGGTGGACCGGGCAATCGCCGCGGACTATCTCCAGGACACGGACCGGTTTCAGCAACAAATCGCCGCGGTTGTCGATCAACTGACGCTCGTCCAGCGCGATCAGGCGGCGCAAATGGCCGAATTGCAGTCCGCGCAGGAACAGAACGCGGCCATTGCGAACGAACTTGCTGGCCAGAAAGGCGAAACAAAGCACTGGCGGGAGTTGGCGCAACAGAAGGTGGCCGAGATCGAGGGGATGGCTGCATACCAGCGGGATGTCGAGCAGACAATCGCCGCGGTAGTCGATCAACTGACGCTCGTCCAGCGCGATCAGGCGGCGCAAACGACCGAGTTGCAGGCGGTGCGCGAGCAGAACGCGGCGATGGCAGCGGAGCTTGCCGAGCAGAAATGTCAAACGCAGCACTGGCAGGAGACCGCACAGCAAAAGCTGACCGAGATCGAGGACGTGGTTGTGCGCCAGCGGGAAGTCGAGCAGGCGACCGCTGCCAGTCACCGGCAGGAGACCGATCAGCTACGCCAACAAATCGCCGAATTGGCCGAGCAACGGGCGCTTGCTGAAGGCCGGGAGGCGGCGCAAACGGCCGAGTTGCAGGCGGCACGCGGGCAGAACGCGACGATGGCAGCAGTGCTTTCCGAGCAGAAACGCCAAACGCAGCATTGGCAGGAGACCGCACAGCAGAAGACGGCCGAGATCGAGGCAATCGCTGCACACCAGCGGGAAGTCGAGCAGGCGACCGACGCCAATCACCGCCAGGAGACCGATCAGTTACGGCAACAGATTGCCGCCCTGGTTGACGAGCAAGTGATCGTTAAGCGCGAACTGGCGGTTCCGCCAGCCGAGTTGCAGGCGGTGCGCGAGCAGAACGCGGCGATGGCCGCAGAGCTTGCCGAGCAGACATGTCAAACGCAGCACTGGCAGGAGACCGCACAGCAGAAGACGGCCGAGATCGAGGCAATGGCTGCACACCAGCGGGAAGTCGAGCAAGCGACCGCTGCCAGTCACCGGCAGCAGACCGATCAGCTACGCCAGCAAATCGCCGAATTGACCGAGCAGCGGGCGCTGGCTGAAGGCCGGGAGGCGGCGCAAACGGCCGAGTTGCAGGCGGTGCGCGAGCAGATCGCGGCGATGGCAGCGGAGCTTGCCGAGCAGAAACGTCAAACGCAGCGCTGGCAGGAGACGGCGCAGCAGAAGCTGGCCGAGATCGAGGCAGTGGCTGCCCGCCAGCGAGACGTCGAGCAGGCGACCGCCGCCGGTCACCAACAGGAAACCAATCAGCTACGCCAACAAATCGCCGAATTGGCCGAGCAACAGGTGCTGGCCGAAGGTCAGCAGGCGGCGCAAACGGCCGGGCTGCAGGCGGCGCGCGAGCAGAACTCGGCGATGGCAGCGGAGCTTGTCGAGCAGAAATGCCAGACACAGCGCTGGCAGGAGTTCGCCCAGCAGAAGCTGGCCGAGATCGAGGGCATGGCCGAAGGCCGACAGGAGGTCGAACAGAAGGCTGCGGCCGATCACCGACAGGAGATCGATCACTTTCGGCAACAAATTGCCGATCTGATCGAGCAACAGGCGCTCGCCAAGCGCGAGCAGGCGATTCGAGCGGCCGAAGTCCAGGCCGCGCGCGAGCACAACACGGCGATGGAGGCAGAGCTTGCCGACCAGAAGCTTCAAGCGCAGCGATGGAAGGAGATGGTGGAATGCGCGAAGCAGGTGAGCGACCTGCACACCTTGTTCGAGCATCGGCAGGCCTGTCAAAAGGCAAATGAAGAAGCCGGCGTCAGAGCGCCAAGCTCCGCGGATGCGGGGGGCCGATTGGATCGCCGGGAAGACGCGTCGATGCTTCAGCCAGCCCACTCCGACCAGGTCGCGCAGCAAGCACCGCAGGCAAGCGAGGCGTCTAACTGTCCTGCGAACGGCAGGGCCGCAAGGAAGTTGTCGGAGGAATCCTCAGAGCAGGATCGTCTCACGGCCAAACACCAGGCCCAGTGGGAAGAACTGCTTCGCACCCGTTCAAGCGCGCGGAAGTAGCCTCTGCTGTCGTCCATCTTTTTGGGCAGCGGCTCGCCGCATTGATGCGGTTCCGCCGGACCTTTCTTCGTCCACCGGCTGCTGGACAAGCTGGAGTATCTGGTGGATTCGATCCCGGAGATGCTCGGGCTCCCGGGGCAGGCCGAAGTCCAGTTCGACTTCCGGGTTCACGCTTGCACCGCGCGATCCGAACTTGTTGTCGGCGACCTCGCGGCTAGGACCGATGTCAGAGGGCGATTACGCCATATTGGGTAATTTGCCAGAGGACCAGACCGCCGACTACTTCAGGAAAAACCCGCAAATGCCGAAGTTCAAGCTCCACGATTTCCGAGGCACGGCGACGTCCAGGGCTCGTATGGCGGCGTGACCTATGACGCCGCCGCAGTAGCGTTTGGATGCAACCCCGACACCATGCGAGAGCATTACATCGCTTTGGGTGAGCAAGACATCAGCGACCGGGTTATGGAGCAAATCCAGTCCCAAAGTTAGGGAGAAATAAGGGAGATTTGGATTTTGGGAAGGCACGAAACGAAAAGGGACTTACGCCCAATCAACGTAAGTCCTTTCGTATCAAGGTGCCGAAGACAGGACTTGAACCTGCACGCCCTTGACGGGCACTAGGTCCTGAACCTAGCGCGTCTGCCAATTCCGCCACTTCGGCTCACTGCCAATATCCATTTCTAAACCAAACGGCCGGGAGTTTCAAGGGGCGTCTGCGGCGGGGTGCAAGCCGCCCCGGCGGAGCCAACGCAGATACGCGCGGAAATGAAGCCAGGCGTCGGCAGAGAACGGGTTCTTGCTGGCGCGGCTTTCGAGGTGATAGCACGACGCGGCCCCGTGATACATCACCTGCCAGCCCGCCCGGGCCATCCGCCACGCCATGTCGACGTCCTCGAAATACTTGCCGTAGTCCTCGTCGAAACGCCCGACCTGCTCGATCGCCTCGCGGCGGAGCATTAAGAAGCAGCCGGAGAGCCAATCGCACTGCCAGGTCTCGTCCGGGGCATGTTCCGCGTAGAAGTGATGGGCGACGCTGCGCCGCAACAAGCGGCCGAGGCCGCAGCGGCGGGCAAGGATCAACGGCAACGTCGGGAAACGCCGGGCGGCGTAAGCGTCGCCGCCGTCGGCGTGATAGAGTCGGCAGCCCGACATGCCGCAGCGTGGCCGGCCGTCCATGAAGGCCACCATTCGCCCCAGGCATTGCTGCGGCGGATCGAAATACATGTCGGTGTTCATCAACAACACGTAACGGGCGTTCGAGACGTCGAGGATGCGGTTCAGATTGGCGGCATAACCGAGCCGGCGGGTGTTGCGCACGATCTGCGTTTCGGGAAGGTACGCGCACCAGGGCTCGACGCCCGCCGAGGCGTTGTCGACCAGGATCAGCCGCAGCCGCAGCCCGTCGCCCGACGCTGCCATCGTGCCGAGCAGCCGCGGCATCAACTCTCGCTCATGGGTGTAGATGACGCCGATGTCGAGGTCCATGAGGGGAATGATGAGTGATGAATGTTGATTGCTGATTTCTGGCAAGATTGTTGGCGAATTGTCGGCGGAGGTGACAGCCCTTCTTGAGACGAGACACTATTATCGACTACGCTCCGTCACCGACAACCTGATCTCGGTACTTCTTCCAAGCGCAAAAACCTCCCGAGAGCAGGGCGCCCAACTCCTCGCCTGAATCACACACGACGATTCGGGGAAAGTCATCTGGAATGCTTCTCACAGCCCTCAGAGATGGAACGATGGCGATGTTGTCTTCCATCGGTGGCACCATGCACCAGTTTCCGACCTTGAGGAGATCGACTAGAAACTCCAATATGCCAGGGGTGATGCCCCGCAACGCCACCATGCAGCCGTGACCGAGGTCGCTGGCAAACACTTCAGTCTCGCCACCGTCCTTAGCACGAACAATATAGCAGCCGAAGTCGTTCGGCCCGTGAACAGTGGCTTTATCCAGCACCTCCTGGACCGCCTTCAGTTCCTCAGCCGTAAGCGGTTCATTTGGGATCACAGACTGAGTCTCGCCCGTGGATCGATTCTTCCTTTCAACCGGCCTATCGCCAAAGCGGCAAAGCATGAAGAAGATGTCGAAACTCATGTGCGATCTCCCGGACTCCAGTTGGGCGGGCAATTGCATTGCCACCCCGCTTCCCGGTGCGGCAGTTCAACTGCCGCACCAACGATGTGTCGTTCATTTCGAGTTCGGCGGCGTCAGCGGCAGCTTCAGCCATGCCAGGCCGACGTCGCGGCGCATGTGGTCCTTGCTGTCGCCGCCGGGGGCGTCGTAGAGGATCGCCAATCGATTCTTAACTGGCAGGACCGACGGCAGGCCGATGCACTTCTTGCTCCAGGTGCAGTTGCGGCCGTCGAGCACCACCGCCTTGTCGCGGGCGTCCCATTTATTGAGGTCTTTCGTCCAATAGACCCAAACGGCGTCGGTGTATTCAAATCCTTCCAGGCCGATGTGATTGGTGAAGAGGAACCAGGTCTTGTTGGCCGGCTCGAAGTAGAGCGAGGTGTTCTCGATCTGTTCTTCGGGCGAAACGATCGGCTTGGGGTCGATGGTCCACGCCCCGTCGAGGTTCTTCGTCCGCGCGATGCCGATGGTCCGTTTCATCGAGCCGCTGAAGAACATCAGGTACTCGCCGCCTTGCTTGACGACGTGGCCGGGGCTGGCGGTGTCGGCGTAGAACGTGCCGGGCTTAGTCCGAAACGGCACAACGTCGTACTGTTTCGTCCACGGGCCGGCGGGCGACGGGCCTTTGGCCTTCAAGGTCAGGTAAGGGAACGAGGGGATCAGGTCGGGCGGCGGCGTGACGTGGGGCGTGCCGAGATAGAACATGTGCCACGTCTTGCCGTCGAAATAGGTCACGCCGTAGGAGGCCGAGGCCGAGTCCTCGCTGCCGGCGGCGCCGAGGTCGAGAACGGGCCCTTTCTTCTGCCAGTGGACGAGATCTTTGCTCGTGGCCAGGCAGGCCAACCAGCCCTTCGGGCCCGCGCCGTCGTAGTGCATGTAATAAATGTCGCCGGCTTGGAACGCCCAGATGTCGCGGGCGCCGAGACGGTCGCAGCCATTGGGGCCGTCGCCGTGGCGGAGCACGGGCCCTTGGTCCTTGGCTTCCATTCGCAGACGCGCTGCGGGGCGGCCGTCGGGATAGGTGACGGCATCGGCGGCGTTGGCGGCGGCGATATTGGCGAAGAGCGATGCGAGTCCGACGGTGAAGCAGGCGGTTATTTTCATGGTTCCAATATATTCTCGACGCTCGGGTGAAGCAACATCGAGAGTGCTGGCGCGGCCCGCTTTGCTGGGCACTGAAGTGCCCAGCCCTCGGTGTGATCTGACGGGCTTAGGCGGCTTTTCGCTGGGGATCGGAATAGGGTTCGACGAAGGTTGGCTCTTCCAGCGTAACGGCGGGGCCGAAGAACTCCTCGGCGTGCGCGGCGAAATGGGCGCCGAAGCTCGTCAGCAACGACCGCAGTGCGGCAAGCTCCTCCTCCCCCGTGACGGGTTTGACGGCGGCGGCCGACAGCTCGCAGATCGCCCCATCGCCGTCGGGCAGCGACACCGACAACGACCAGTGGCAGCGCTGGCCGACGGGCGACCGCGGGTCGATCCAGCGGATGCGCCGCGGCGTCTCTCGCAGCGGCGAGCTGAACGCCACCTGGCGGATGTCCCATGTGCGGAGGGCGCGGAGCATGATATCCCAAAGTTCGAGATTCGATGCCTGCGGGTTCCGCTCCAGCGCGTGATCGAGCAGCGTGGTCAGGCTCGCTCGGCTGACCGTCGGTGCGCGGATGCGAAGGCGGCTGGCCAGCCGTCCCCACGCTCCGATGCCGGATTTCACGCTGCGCGCGGTTACTTGCTTGGCCAGCGCGAATTCGTCGTGGCCGAACAACCGCAGCCGAACCATCAGCACCACCAGCGACATGGCGGCGATCCAGGCCAAGGCGTCGAGGCGGAAGATCGTGGCGGCCGTGGCCGCGGCCCCGGTCGTCAGGCACAGTGCCCCCAGCAGGCAGAGGACTTGCCAGGGGCTCCAGCCGCGATCGAGCAGGCGGTGGTGGATGTGCTGCCGGTCGGGCATGTCGAAGGGGCGGCCGTTCAGGGTTCGCCGCACGATCGCCGCGACGATGTCGAACATCGGCAGGGTCATCACCACGGCGGGGGCGGTGATCGCCAGCGTGGCCGAGGTCTTCAACGACCCTTGAATCCCCAGCAGGCCGACCGACAATCCGATCACCATGCTGCCGGAGTCGCCCAAAAAGATGCTGGCCGGCGGGAGATTGTAGACGAGGAACCCGGCCAGCGAAGCGGCCAGGACGATCGCCATCGCGGCCACGTGGTCTTGCTGCTGGCTGGCGGCGATCACGCCGAGCATGGCGGCGGTGGAAAGGCCGATGATCGAGGCCAGGCCGTCCATGCCGTCGATGAGATTCAGGGCGTTGATGCAGCCGACCAGCCACAAAATCGTCAACGGGATGCCGAGCCATCCCAGCACGATCGGGCAGCCGAACGCCACGATGCGATCGACGTAGTAGCCCAGCGCGACGATCGGCAGCACGGAGATGATTTGCAGCAGCAGCTTGATCCGCGAGGGGAGATTGAAGCGGTTGTCGATGCTGCCGACGAAGCAGACGAAGCCGGCGGCGATGATCCAGGCGTTGGAGAGCTCGATGAATTGGGGCGTGCCGCCGGCGCCGAGGCGAACCGCCAGCAAGCCGAGCACGGCGGCGGCGTAGACCGCCACGCCGCCCCAGAGCGGCACGGGCCGGGCGTGCAGCTTGCGCTTGCCATCGGGGCGATCGACGATGCCCAATCGCCGCGCCAATCCGCGGACGACCGCCGTCAGCAGCAGCGATGCCGCGAAGGCCGCCGTCGATGTCCACAGCAACGAGTTCATGTGCAGTCCATTGCCGAAAAATCAAGCCGCACGTCGAATCCTTAACGTGGGCAGCAGGGAGCGGAGACCGTCGCTGTGGCGAAATCGCACCGTCCAAGTGTTATTGCGACGGAATCGGCTTATCTCAAGTGGGTCGCAGCGCTGGGCAAGCGCCGCCCAGACGGCCTGGGCGACACCGCCGGGGCCATCGAGGAAGTGTACGCCATCCTTGCTGCCGCGCAGCGCCATCTCGCCGAAGCGGGTGCTGAGCACCGGCAGGCCCGCGGCACGATAATCGTAGTACTTGAGTGGATCGACGCCGGCCGTCAGCACGTCGCTGCGGAAGGGGATCAGCCCCGCCGAAAACCGCGCCAGGTGCGCGCCGCTCTCCGATCGCTTGCAGGACGGCAGCAGCGTCACGTTCGCCGGCAACCGGCAGGGCGGCCCAACCACGCACGGTCCCACCAGTTCGATCCGCGCCCCGGCATCGCTTCGGCAAGCCGCACAACCAGCGGCCAATCGAACCAGCGGCTGATGCAGCCGATGTAACCGAGCACGGGAGAGGAGGAGACGGGGAGACAAGGAGACGGGGAGAAGCGGCATTCCGTCGTCTCCTTGTCTCCTTGTCTCCTTGTCTCCCCCTCTCCTCCTCTCCCCGCCTCCTCATAGGCGTTCAACACCTTCTCCACCCGCAGGCCGCGGGCCGTGAACTTTCCGGTTAGGAAAGTCGACGAGGCGACGACCAAATCGACCTCGGCGGCGATGGCGTCTTCGTAGCGGCGCATCGAGCGGCGGGAGAGGCCGCGATGGAACTCGGGGAAATTATCCATCGCATCGTAGAAACTGGCGGCAGGATGCAGCCGTCGCAGCGACGCCAACGCCAACGCGCAGGGGCGGCCGATGCCGACGAGCAACCCCCGCTCCTCGCAACGATGGGGCAAACCCTGTTGCCGGTGGGGCAGACATTCTTGTCTGCCACGGACACCCCTGCTCTCTTGGCAGACAGGAATGTCTGCCCCACCCAGAAAATGTTCGCTTCTGCCGCCCGCAAATTGCTCGATTCGCCGCCAACCGTCGCGCCCGATCAGGCGACGATTCAACCAGGGGCCGAACGGCAGCGGTTCGACGGGCAGGGCGGATACATTTAGCACTTCGATGCGCGGATCGAGCTGCATCCCGTCGCCGCTGCAATCGCCGCTGCGGCGGAGGTCGTTCCACCGCGGCAGCCGGCAAGGATAGGGATTCACCCACAACACCGACTCGATGCCCCAATCGAGCAAGGCCCGCACCATGAAGTGGGGCCGCTGGGAGTAGCTGTCGGCCTGAACGGGTGAAAAATATAAAAGCCGCATGAGGGTCTGCCCACCGTGAAGGATGTTACGCCGCTTTGCGTTGCTCTCCGCCGCCGCTGACTTGTTGGGTGTACGCCGCAATTACTTGTTCCGTCGGGCCGATCATCTGCATCTTGCCGTGGTCGAGCCAAATCGCCTTGTCGCACAAAAGCGGCAGCGACTTCAGATCGTGACTGACGACGATGACCACGCGGGCGTTGGACATCAGCGCCTTCATGCGTTCGCGGGCCTTGGTCTGGAAGGCCATGTCGCCGGCGGCCAACACCTCGTCGATGATCAGGATTTCCGGTTCGATCGACGTGGCGATCGAGAAGGCCAATCGCACCAACATGCCCGACGAATAGTAGCGGACGGGCATGTTGAGGAAGTCGCCCAACTCGCTGAAGTCGGCGATGGCTTGTGTCTTGGCTTGAATCGACTTCGGCGTTTCGCCCTGCAAGAAGCCGCGATATTGGATATTCTCCCAGCCGTTGGCGTCATGCTCGAAGCCCAAGGCGATGTCGAACAGCGAACTGATATGGCCGACGACCTTTCGGCGGCCGCTGGTGGGCGGATACACTCCGGCCAGCAGTTTCAGCAGCGTGCTCTTGCCGGCGCCGTTGCGGCCGATGATTCCCAGCCGCTCGCCTTCAGCGACGGTGAGGTTGATGTGTTCCAGGGCTTGCACGTCGAAGGTCGGCTTCTTCGAGCGGCGGAACATGCCGTGCAGCAGATATTCCTTGAAGCTGATGCGGCCGCATCGCCGCACCTGGAACTTCAGCCCGACGTCGTCTAATTGGATCAGGGTCATTGGGTCAGAGATAGAAAATCAGACGTTTTTCAAAGCGTTTCAGCCCCAGGCTGGCGACGGCGACGACAATGACCGTCGCGACGCAGGCCATGCCGATGGCCCACGTCGAAGGAAGTTCCCCGTCCAAGAGTGGTTTGCGGATCAACTCCAGAAAAGCAGCCAGGGGATTCAATCGAATGAACCACGACACGAGCCGACGTCCCATCAGCATCTCCGGCGGATACATGATCGGCGTGACGTAGAAGGCAACTTGCATCACGATCTGGATCAGGTGCTGCGAGTCCTGAAACATCACGTTCGCCAGACCCATGCAGACGGCCAGCGACCAGCCGACAATGAACAACAAGAGAAACGTGGGCACGAGGCTCAGCAGGGCCATCAGGTTCGGCCCCGACTTGGGTTTCGCCGCGAGTTGGGCGAAAGTCAGCTCTTGCCCGTTGACGGTGAGATTGGAAAGCTGGTAAACTGGGTGGTTGCCCTCCTGCTCCTCGGCAATGCCAGTCGCGCTCAGTTGCGCGCCCACAGTTACGGCTTTGTCCACTGCGGCCGCTGAAAGCAGGGGGAAGTTCGCTTGCACGATCTTGCCGTCGCACTTCACCAACAGGCTCTGGATGGTTCCCTTCTGCCCGTAGTTGAACCCAGTTACGACGCCCTTCACTTCAGCGTATGTTGTGGTTTGCGGGGGCGGGGCAAACGCATGCGTCCACCAGACGAACACCAAGACGATGGCAAACCCCAGCAGAAAGTGGAAGCCCGCTCCCAGCGTGCTTCGCAACGGATAGATCGCCAGCGGGGCGGGCTGCTGTCGAATGTAGGATTCGCCCTGAAGGAAACACTGGCAGCCTTCCATCACCGTCGCCGAGATAAACGCCCAGAAAGTCAATCCGCTCAGAAGAAAGGGGGCAAAGGTGCGGATGTCCTGGCTGAGCAGTTGGCTGAAAACGATGCACAAGACGGCCGTCATGGCGATCGGGTGCAGCAGCGACCAGCCCATGCCGATGATCGACCGCCGGTAGCGCTTCCGCAGATCAATGCGGACCAGTGCCAGCCAGAAGTGCCGCAGACGCCATATTTCGGAAAAGTATCCGGTCACGCGAGCCTCCCTGCTCGACGCGGCGGCTCGGCACCGCCGGATACGACTTATCACAAAGCCAGACAAAAAGATACGCCCCCAGTTGGGCGACAGAGTATATCCGGGAGTTCTGGGGCGAATCAATGGCAGAATTTCCCGGGAAAAGTGCTCAGAATCGGGCGGCGAGAGTCCTTGTAAGTGTTCACTCACCCCGCTGATTTGCTGGGTTCATGTGCCGGTTGGCATGTTCCGCAGAGTGCGGAATTGGCCGGCGGCTCCTGGCGTGAGGATGCCCACGAATTCCCCCGCCGGATCGAGGGCGACGATCTTCTCGACGTCGGCGGTTCTGTCGTTGTCGGCTTCGGAGAACGGACTGGCAAGAGGTCGCGAAGCCGCAAGCGGCGATCGGGAGGGAATTGTCCGTCCGGTGCGAATGAACTGAATCTCGTCGGCGGAAAGCTGTAAGCGGGGCAAATACTCGACCGCCCGTAGCGGCGGCTGGAGAAACGAGAGCCAGTCGTCGCGCTTCAATTGGCGGGGATCGACGGCATCTTCAAGCGTGAAACTGCCGATCGAGGTCCGCACCAGTGCCGACATGACCGCGGAGGTGCCCAACAGACCGGCCAAGTTGCGGCCGAGCGAGCGAATGTAGGCGCCGCTGCCGCAGGCCACGTCCAAGAGCAGTTCCGGGTACCGGTATTCCGTCACCTCGATTGCGTAGATCAGCACGGGCCGCGCCGCCAATTCCGGCAGGCGGCCTTGCCGGGCAAGCTCGTAGGCGCGGCGGCCGGCGACCTTGATCGCCGAAAACGCCGGCGGGCGCTGCTCGATGCGCCCCACGAGACGTACGGCGGCCGCCACGATTTGCTCTCGCGTCGGACGCGGGGCGTTGGGCAGTTCGGTCACCTCCCCCTCGATGTCTTCCGTCGGACTCTGCCGACCCAACAGGAACGTCCCCCTGTAGTGCTTCGGCATGCGTTGCACGTAGCCGATCAATCGCGTGGCCGCACCGACGCAGACCACCAGCACGCCGCTGGCCAGCGGGTCGAGGGTTCCGGCGTGGCCCGCCCTGACCGGCCGCGTCTGCCGTTCAACCAGATTGACCGCCTGGCGGGAGGTCATTTCCGCCGGCTTGTTCAAGTTCAGAAGCCCACAGGGGGACATGGATTGCTGATTGGAGATTGCAGGTTGAGGACTATTGAGAATTGTGGTCCAGACTTGGAGGAAGCTGACCACCCCGCGACTGCGCTCGCGCGGATAACGGGCGGGCCCCCCCCGAGATTCATCATAGCAGAAAGCCATTTGGAGGTAAGCGACGCTGGAAAGGAGGAAGGCGGCGCGATACACTCGGGTAAGGAGGCGGGTGTGGCGGAATCCCGCCGTCGTTGTCTGCCCCCTGCCCCCTGACCCCTGATCCCTAGCCCCTAACCCCTTTCCCTTATGGAAATCGAACGGCTCGGCCCTTACGAGATTACCGGCACGCTCGGCCGCGGCGGCATGGGGGCGGTCTACAAGGCGGTCCACAGCGAGACTCACGAGACGGCCGCGGTCAAGCTCCTTTCGGCCGACCTAGCGGGCGAAGAGGGATTTCGCAGCCGCTTCGAGGCCGAGATCGAGACGCTCCGCAAGCTTCGCCATCCAAACATCGTCCGCCTGTTCGGCTTCGGCCAACAGGAAGGGCTGCTCTTCTATGCGATGGAATTGGTCGATGGGAATAGTCTGGAGGAGGAATTGCGGCGCGGGCGACGCTTCGATTGGCGCGAGGTGACGCGGATCGGCATCGAAACCTGCCGCGCGCTCCGCCACGCCCACGACCGCGGCGTGATTCATCGCGACATCAAGCCAGGCAATCTGCTCTTGGCCGCCGACGGCAGCGTGAAGCTCTCGGACTTCGGCATCGCGCGGCTATTCGGCTACTCGCGGTTGACCAGCGTCGGCAACGTCCTTGGCACGGCCGAATACATGGCGCCCGAGCAGGCGGCGGGGCAGCCCGTCGATGCGCGGGCCGATCTGTACAGCCTCGGGGCGCTGATGTACGCCCTGCTGGCCCGCCGGCCGCTCTTTCGCGGCAAGTCGCTGCCGGAAATGCTGCACAAGCAACGCTACGAGCAGCCGGAACCGATCCGCAAGCACGCCAGCGACGTTCCCGAGGAGTTCGAGCGAATCCTCAATCAACTTTTGGAGAAGGAACCGGCTCGCCGCATCCCGAACGCCGACATCCTCGCGCGGCGGCTGGAGACGATGCTGCAATTGCTGAGCGTCAATCCGCAGACGTTGGCGGCCAATGCCGATTGGTTCCATTCCGGCGATTCAGGAACGCCACCCCCTTTGCCCGATGCCGCTGCGGCCGCAAACGACGTTCCCGCCACGCTCGATCTTCGCGCACCGGTCGAAGAAAAACAACCGCAAGGGCAACGTCAGGCGGCGATCTCCGATTCGGTGTCGTTGTTGGAAATCGAGCGAGCGGAGAAGGTCCCCGCGGTTGGCCCTTCCCCGCTTGCCGTTTCGCCGCCTGTGGGCCCCGCACCCGGCGATGCGCCGCCGCCGAGCCGCTTTATCACGGTCAGCGAGGATGAACTCGGCGACGTCGATGAGGAAGAGGAGCGGCCGCCGATCTTCTCCTGGCAGACCGGGGCGCTGATCGTGGCGCTGGTGCTGATCGCCTTCGGCGTGTGGTGGTCGCTGCAACCGCCGACCGCCGATGCGCTGGCCGGCCGCATCGATGCCACGGTTGCCGACGATTCGATCGGCTCGATCCGCCAAGCCGAAACCGACATCCATGAGTTTCTCATTCGCTATTCCAGCGACCGCCGCGCCAGGAAGTATCGCCAATACCAGCAGATGCTCGAGTTGGACGACTTGCAGCGCCGCTTCGATCACGGGCTGACGGGCGAGAAAGACCTAAGCCCCATCGGGCGAGCCTATTCCGAGGCGATGAATTATTCGCGCCTCGACCCCGAGATCGGCATGAAGAAGCTCCAGGCGATCGTCGATTTGTACGGACAGCAGGATCGCGCAGCGGACCGAAACGAGATGTGCCTCATTCTGGCCCAGCGGCAATTGGCGCAACTCCGCGAACAGGTCAAAAAACGATCGGCCGAGCAACTCTCCCTGCTCGAAGAGCGGCTGAGAGCGGCCGGTGCTTTGCGCAAAAGCGAGCCGGAGCAGGCCAAGGTGATGTACCGGGCGGTGGTCGAGCTTTATGCGGACAAACCTTGGGCCGCCGATGCCGTCCGTCGCGCCCGCAAGGCCATCGAGCCGCCGTCCAGCGAGCGGCCGCGAGGCCGATGACATCTCTGTTTAGCCGCCGCCGGCACGGCGGCGAGCGCCGTGGACCGACGTTCCGTCGGCCGCTAAACGGCGAAGGTCCCGCACTTCGTTATTGCGCTGGCGGGCGACCGTGCCTTGAATTGCCCTGAAAAACGCCCTATGCTTAATCGTTTGCGAGGGGCTATCGCGGCGGCAAGTGGCATGAGCAATCGACCTTCAATCCCCGACAAAGGAACCGGCCCGCAACTATCGACGGGGGCGGATATCGTCGTCCAATGCCTGGTGAATCATGGCGTGGACACGATTTTTGCCTATCCGGGGGGGTCGGTTATCCCTTTGCACCAGGCGCTGACCCGCTTCCGCGATCGGATTCGCGTCATTCTGCCCCGCCATGAACAGGGGGGCGGCTTCGCGGCTCAGGGCTACGCCCGCTCGACTGGCAAAGTCGGCGTTTGCATGGCCACCAGCGGCCCTGGGGCCACGAACCTGGTCACCGCCATCGCCGACGCCAAGCTCGACAGCGTGCCGATGCTCGCCCTGACCGGCCAGGTGGGCACGCCCGTGATCGGCACCGACGCCTTCCAGGAAACGCCGATTGTCGAGGTCAGCCGCAGCGTCACCAAGCACCATTCGCTCGTGACCGACGTCAACGACATCGCGCGGGTGATGCGCGAGGCGTTCCACGTGGCCACCAGCGGCCGGCCCGGCCCGGTGTTGGTCGATATTCCCAAGAACGTGCAGAACATGCAGGCCGTGCCGGACTATGACGCTCCGATGCAACTGCCCGGCTATCTGCCCAGTCAGCAGCGGGCAACGCCCGAGGAAATCGCCACCGTGGTTGAACTGCTGCAAGCCGCCAAGCGGCCGGTGCTCTACGCGGGCGGCGGAGTGGTCATCGCCGAGGCGGCCGAGGAGCTGACCGCGTTGGCCCACAAGCTGCGCATCCCCGTGACGACCACGTTGAACGGCTTGGGCTGTTTTCCGGGCGACGATCCGTTGTCGCTCGACATGCTCGGAATGCACGGCAGCGTCTACGCCAACTATGCGGTCGACAACACCGACCTGTTGTTGGCCCTCGGCGTTCGCTTCGATGATCGCGTGACCGGCAAGGTCTCGGAGTTCGCCGGCCGGGCGAAGATCGTCCACGTCGATGTCGATCCGTCGGAGATCAACAAGATCAAGAGGGCCGACCTGCCGATCGTCAGCGACTTGAAGTATTTCCTCCAGGAACTTGCCGCCGCGACCCAGCCGAGCGACACCGCCGAGTGGCGGCGCAAAATCGCCGTCTGGAAGCGCGACGAACCGTTTCATTACGATCCCGACTTCGACGGCATCCTCGCCCAGCACGCCATCAGCGAGTTACACCGCCTGACGAAGGACCGCGACGCGATCATCGCCACCGGCGTGGGCCAGCATCAGATGTGGTCGGCCCAATACTACAAGTTCACTAAGCCGCGGCGGTGGATTTCCAGCGGAGGGCTGGGGACGATGGGCTTCGGCCTGCCCGCCGCCGTCGGCGCCAAGGCCGCCCATCCTGATCGGCTCGTGATCGACATCGACGGCGACGGCAGCCTGCTGATGAACATCCAGGAGATGGCCACCTGCTATTGCGAAAAGCTCCCGGTGAAGGTGATGCTGTTGAACAACATGCACCTGGGCATGGTGGTGCAGTGGGAGGACCGCTTCCACGCCGCCAATCGCGCCCATACCTACCTCGGACACATTGACGATCCCGAGGCGATCGGCCAGGGGAACGGCATTTCGCCCGAGCATCGCTATCCCGATTTCGTCGCCATCGCCAAGGGCTTCCACTGGAACGGCCGGCAAGTGTCGCAGAAAGCCGAGTTGACTGCCGCGATCCAGGAGATGATCGACTCCCCCGGCCCGTATCTCCTCGACGTGCAAGTCCCCTACCAGGAGCACGTGCTGCCGATGATCCCGGCGGGAATGACGGTGCGGGATTTGATCAAAGAGTGAGCCGATGGACCGGACGTCGTGTCGGTCTGGACAGCGCGGGCATGGCGCCCCGCACTGCCGTTTAGCCGCCGCCGGCACGGCGGCCGTCGTTGGGGCGGCAGTTGTACGGCCGCCCCCGTGACGGAAAAGCAGGGATGGCAGTACAACTGCCATCCCAACGCGTCCTGCGTCCTCCGCCGCAGTCCCGGTGTCGTTTGGCGCGCAGGTATGATATGATGGCGGCAACATCCGTGATTCGAGGACACTGAGAAGCGATGATGGCGAAGCAGATCCAGCGGACCCGGCGGCGGCTGCATGTCGCTTTGGTGTACAACAGCGACCGAGAATGCGCGCCGGACCACCCGGAAGATCGCGGCGGCACGGCCGATCTGCGTTCGATGATCCGCCACATGGCCCGGGCGCTGCGGCGCGTGGGCTATAAAGTCACCGTCGTCCCGCTGGCCCGCGATCTGTTCGCCTTCCAGCGGAAACTGCGGCGGCTGGCCCCCGACGTGGTCTTCAACCAGTACGACGACGTGGTACACGGGGCGCTCTACGAAATGCGGCTCTCGGCCCTGGTGCGGATGATGGGCTTCCCCATCACCGGCTCGCCCGCGTTGGCCCTCGGGCTGACCCGCTACAAATACATGACCGCCAGCCTGTTGCAAGGGGCGGGAATCCGCATCCCCTTCTGCACCGAAGTGCTGGAGCTACTGAGCGACACGAACCGCCGCCTCTGGCCCTTCCCGCTGATCGTCCAGGCCAGCCAGGAACACGCCGGCATCGGGCTCGACCGCGATTCGATCGTCCACACCAAGAAAGCCCTCCGCGAAAAGATGCGGGTGATCCTCCGCGAGTACAAGCAGCCGGTGCTGGTCCAGTCGTTCCTGCCGGGCAGGGAATTCAACGTCTCGATCATCGGCGGGCGGCGGCTGCGGGTGATGCCGCTGGCCGAGGTGAACTATTCCGAACTGCCGCCCGACATCCCGCCGATCATGTCCTACGCCGCTAAGTGCATCGAGACGACCGTTGAGTACCAAAAGACCTCGGTGACTTGTCCGGCCGAAGTCGAGACCGAACTGGCCCGCGAGATCGTCTCAACTTCGCTGCGGGCGTTTCGCGCGGTGGGGGCCTGGGGTTACGGGCGGGTCGACGTGCGGCTCGACGCCGAGGATCGCCCCTGCATCCTCGAGGTCAACTGCAACCCCTGCCTCGAAGACGGCTACGGCCTCTCGCGGCAAGCCGCCTGCGCCGGCATCTCTTATCCGCACCTGCTGCAAATGATCGTGAAAGCCGCGTTGGAGGGCATGCCCTACGACGCCGACATCCCGATGATGTGAGCCGCCGCCCGGCTGGGTGCCATGGCCACGCTTGCGTGGCCATGCCCAATGCCCACAACATGCTCACGCAAGCGTGAGCATGGCACCCGCCACTGTTTATCGCCCGCCCGGCTTTGGGCCGAGATTCCGTTGTTGCTGCATGCGTTTGCGGAGGTGGCCGCTTTTGGTGGCCGGCGTACGAACGACCCGCTGCGTTTTCCGACCGGTGTGCTTGCCTTGCGTCATCGTCGTTTGCGATCCCTGTGTGGCGCCGTCGACAGCGGCCAACCCATTATCGCCAGTATCGTCACCAGCGAAAAGAACACCAGGCCGAAAAAAGAGCCGAAGATCATGCCGATCCCCAGAGCCAACTCAATAACCTTCCGTTCCCCTTGCGTCCAGCCCTCAAAAGTGAAGGCCATCCCGAATAGATAACCAACGTATAAAATGCCCGTGCTATGACAGAAGAGCACGCCAAACTGCCGCGCTCGCCAGTAGAAGATCGCCAGAACGATCCAGGCGAACGGCACCACCCAATCGTGCTGCCAGACAGGGTTCGGGCCGGATCTCTTCACACTCAAACAAGAGAGTTGCGACAGGCAGACTGCCCAAAGGAGAATAAACAGCATCATTCCGCGGATAGTGAACTGTCGGCTCGGCGGGCGGCTCGCTCGCTGCAGAATCAATGCCCAAAAAAAGAAGACAACAAGAAACCCGATTATCAGGGCTGGTAACGCACTGACCATTCTGCGCCTCGGCGGTTGGCGGAAAGCGGCTTCTCGCCTATGCAACTCCCGTGCAATACACCGCAACGTTCTCTGTACTCTTCACGCTCCGCGTGAAGCGACCGGGCTCGACGTGAAGGGGTCGATCCCCGCTTCCCTCACGCGGAGCGTGAGGAGCACGTTTCGGATCTCCAACCGTATTGATAGTGCTCAAACACCCGGGAGTCAACGACTCCCGGACACGGCGAGATTTTCTGGCAACATGAAGATCGCTCCGAAGGAGCATGGTTCACCCAGCCCAGGGCAACGCCCTGGGAGGCAGTGGCGCGAGAGAACGATGTTGCCAGCCCAACGGGCCAACCGTTCGCCGAATGGTTGGCCCGTTGGGCCGATTCATGGGCCCGCTCGCTTTCGCTCCCCAGGGCAGTGCCCTGGGCTGGGCGAACCACTGGACCTTCGGCCCAGAAACCACTGCCAAGAATTCTCGCCGCACGCACGGCTCCCGGCGTGACCGTTCAAGACGGCAAACGGCATCTGCCCACGGCTCTTCGGCGGCAGTGGTGCTTGACGGCGGGGCCGGATTGCGCTATAAGATGCACAATCGCCGCGCGTGCTCGCTGCGGTCCCACCAAACTCGACTCGGAAAGGAACCAGCTCGTGTTTGTTGTCGACAACAATCTCATCGCCGTCGTTTTCTGCATCATCACCATGCTCTGCTGGGGTTCCTGGGCCAACACCCAAAAGGCCGTGGGCAAGCGGTGGCGCTTCGAGCTTTTCTATTGGGATTACGTCTTCGGCGTAGTCGCGATGTCGCTGACGTTCGCCTTCGCGTTCGGCAGCGTCGGCGCCTACGGCCGGAGCTTCTTGCAGGATCTGGCTCAGGCTGATTCGAGCAACATCGGCTCGGCCCTGTTGGGCGGAGTGGTCTTCAACGCGGCGAACATCCTGCTGGTCGCCGCGATCGCCCTGTCGGGCATGGCGGTCGCCTTTCCGGTCGGCATCGGGTTGGCACTGGTGCTCGGCGTGCTGATCAACTACGTCTTCGACCTCGATCCGGCCCATCGTGCCGACCCGCTCCTGCTGTTTGCGGGCGTCGCCCTGGTGACGGTCGCCATCGTCCTCGACGCGCGGGCCTACAAGAAGCTCAGCGGCGCCGGCGCTGTCGGCAGCACTAAGGGCCTCGTGCTGGCCGTGCTCTGCGGCATCCTCATGTCGTTGTTCTATTTCCTCGTCGCTCGGGCGATCGGCCAGGTCGAGATTCACGGCCACAAGGGGCCGGAATTGATCGCCGTAACCGCGGAGAACCTGCGACTGCCAGGCGCGGACATCCAAGCCGGCAAGATGACCGCTTACACCGCCAACGTCATCTTTGCGTTCGGCATCCTCTTGAGCAATCTCGTGTTCAACACGGCGATCATGTTGAAACCGTTCGTGGGCGAGCGGGTTCCGCTGGGCGATTATTTCAAGGGCGCGGGGAAAGACCATCTCTGGGGTTTCTTTGGCGGCATGATTTGGGCGGTCGGCATGACGTTGAACATCGCCGCCTCGGGCCAGGCGAGTCCGGCGGTCGCCTATGGCCTCGGCCAAGGGGCGACGCTGGTTGCCGCCCTGTGGGGCGTCTTCGTGTGGCGAGAATTCCGCAACGCCCCCCGCGGCACCAAGCCGCTGCTGACACTGATGTTCCTTTGCTTCATCGTCGGTTTGGCGCTGGTCATCGTGTCGAGATTGAATCTGATTCACCACTCGCTGGGATCTTTGCCAAAATGAGAATGCCTTGCTGTCTGTCGATTTTGGTGATAACCGCTTCTCTCTCTCTCCTTTCGGCCTTCGCCGCGGGAGACGAGGTGAAACTGACACTGCGGGAGGAGACCATCGACGGTCCCACGCAAGGCGGCAATCGGGCCGCTTGGCTGGCTGAAATGCAGCAGTGGCGCGATGCCGAGCGGAATCGCATCAAGTACGACCCCTCCCAGTACGCCCGGCCGGAACTCCAGTGGACCCAACGCACCTTTGTCCAGCCGCAGATGATGGTCGAGGAGCGATACTTATACGACCCCAGGCTGGGCGAGTACACGGTTGATCGCTATCTCGACGATCTGGAAACACGTTACGGCGGGATCGATTCGGTGCTGATCTGGCCGGTCTATCCGAACATCGGCATCGATAACCGCAACCAGCACGACCTGCTCCACGACATGCCTGGCGGATTGGACGGCGTGAAGAAAATGGTCGACGATTTCCACCGCCACGGCGTGCGGGTGCTCTTTCCGGTGATGCCCTGGGACGTCGGCACGCGGCCCGAGGGCGTGCCGCTCTGCCAGGCCGCCGCCCGCGATATGAAAGCGATCGCCGCCGACGGGATCAACGGTGACACCTTCTCCGGCATTCCCGTCGAGTTCCGCAACGCCGCCGCCGCCGTCGGCCATCCGCTGGCGTTCGAGCCTGAGTGCCTGATGCAAGATCAGGCGCTGATCGCCTGGAACATCATGACGTGGGGCTATTGGGATTACCCGCCGACGCCCGTGGTCAGCAAGTACAAGTGGCTCGAATCGCGGCACATGGTCAACGTCTGCGAGCGCTGGGCGATGGACCGGACCGACGGGCTGCAAGCGGCCTACTTCAACGGCGTCGGTTACGAAAGTTGGGAGAACGTCTGGGGCGTCTATAATCAGTTCACCCCGCGCGACGCCGAAGCCTTGCGCCGCATCGCCACGATCGAGCGTGCGATGGCCGACATGCTGGTCAGCCCCGGCTGGGAGCCGCACGTCCCCACGTTGCAACCGCAGGTTTTCGCCAGCCGCTTCCCGTTGAAAGAGCGGACACTGTGGCTGATCGTCAATCGCTCGAACAAAGACCTTAGCGGCCAACAACTCGCGGTGCCGCACGTTACGGGTGTTCGCTACTACGATCTATGGAACGGCGCCCGGCTGAAAGCGGCGATCGCCGGCCAAACCGCCAGGCTCTCCTTCCCGATCGAGGCCCGCGGCTACGGCGCGGTTCTCGCGGTGCCGACGGAAAAGACGCCGGCGGACGTGAAGGAACTGCTCGGCACGATGACACGCATCTCGGCGGTCCCGCTTGCCCGCTATTCGTCGCAGTGGAAGATGCTGCCGCAGAAGATCGTGAAGATCGCGGCGACGAAGCCGCGGCCGGCAGCCGATGGCTTCCTTATCCCTTCACAGTTCGACGTGACGGGAGTCGAAATTCAAGGAGACATGGATCGCATGCAGGTCATCCACCCCGCAAAATATCGCTTCAAGGTCTCGGGCGTGGAGATTGAGGGAGATGACGCTCACGGTGTCGACGTGCAGTACCCGTGGGAGGACCGCTCGCAGAAATCGCACGACAAAGAAATTGATATCAAGATGTTCCTTATGGATAGATACCCGGTCACGAACGGGCAATTCAAACAGTTTCTCGACGCATCCCGTTATCAACCGAAGGACGATCACAACTTCTTGAAGGATTGGAAAAACGGCACGTATCCCGACGGCTGGGCGAAGAAGCCGGTCACCTGGGTCTCGATCGGGGACGCCCGCGCGTATGCCGCGTGGGCCGGCAAGCGGCTGCCGCACGAATGGGAGTGGCAGTACGCCGCCCAAGGCACGGACGGCCGGCTGCATCCTTGGGGCAATGCCGACAACCCCGCGGCAATCCCCAAGCACGAATCCGGCCGCGAGCTTCGCCCGCCCACCGACGTCGATGCCTTCCCCAAGGGCGCCAGCCCGTTCGGCGTGATGGACATGACCGGCAACGTCTGGCAATGGAGCGACGAGTACCGCGACGAGCACACGCGGGCGGCGGTCGTTCGCGGCGGCAGCTACTACCGCCCGAGCGGCTCAGGCTGGTACTTCCCCGAGAACACGCGACTCGACCAACACGGCAAGTACCTCTTGATCGCCCCCAGCAAAGACCGTTCGGCGATGATCGGCTTCCGCTGCGCCGCCGACATTTCGAAGTAACACAACCTACGTTTCATGGAGAAATCACCGTGGCGAAGAAACCGCGCATCGTCGTCGTCGGCAGCGTGAACACCGACATGGTCGTCAAGGGTAAGCGTCTGCCAGGACCGGGCGAAACGGTTTCGGGCGGATCGTTTCTCATGGCCGGCGGCGGCAAAGGCGCCAACCAGGCCGTCGCCGCCGCACGGCTCGGCGGCGAAGTCACCCTAGTGGCCAAGGTCGGCCAGGACATGCTCGGCGATCAGGCGATCGCGAACTTCGGCCGCGAGGGCATCCTCACCGATTGCATCCTCCGCAGCCCCAGCGAACATACTGGCGTGGCCTTGATCCTCGTGGATGCCGCCGGCGAGAACCTCATCTCCGTCGCCTCCGGGGCGAATCATGCGCTGACGCCCGACGAGATCGACCGCCATGCCGACCGCATCGCCGCGGCCGACATGCTGGTGCTGCAACTGGAGACGCCGGTGGAGACGGTTTTTGCGCGGCAATGATTGCGTTCGATGCCGGCGTGCCCGTGATTCTCAATCCCGCCCCCGCCGCTCCGCTGCCCGATAAACTCTTGGCATGTGTCACCTACCTCACGCCGAACGAGACGGAGACCGAATTGCTCACGGGCATCGCCGTCCGCGACGAAGACTCGGCCCGGGAAGCGGCCGAGCGTCTCTTGGCCTCCGGCACGCGGCACGTGATCGTCACGCTCGGGGCGAAGGGGGCGCAAATGACCGACGCGAACGGCACGGTCTCGGTCCCCAGCACACCCGTCGATGCCGTCGACACGACTGCGGCCGGCGACGCCTTCAACGGTGGCCTCGCCTGGGCGCTGGCCGGCGGAATGGCGTTGCAGCAGGCCGTGCGGCAAGCCTGTCTGGTCGGCGCGCTCTCCGCCACCCGCCTCGGCGCCCAGCCCTCGTTGCCGACGAAGGCCGAATTAGACCAGTTCATAAAATCGGAGGTGAGGGGCTAGGGACTGGGGGCTAGGGGATTAGGGGCCAGAGGTCAGGGGTCAGAGGCCAGGGGTCCGAGACTCCAAATCTGAAATCTCAAATCTGAAATCTCAAACCTCAAATCCCCAACACCGTTGTCCCGCCGCAGCGAATCCGCTATCCTACCTCTCCATGCAACCCAAGTTTCTCTACTTCGATCTCGGCCGGGTCCTGGTCAACTTCAGCGTCGAGCGGATGCTCGGCCAAATGGCGGCGGTCGCCGGGGCGACGCCCGAGCAGGTGCGAAACGTCGTTTTCGACGGCCGGCTGATACACGATCACGAGGCCGGCCGCTTGACGAGCCGCCAGTTCTACGACGCATTCTGCGCCGCCACGGGCGTGCAACCCGATTTCGATCGGATCATCGCCGCCGCCGCCGACATTTTCGAGTTGAATCTCCCCGTGTTGCCGCTCGTCGCCCAGCTCGGCCAGGCCGGCTATCCGCTGGGCATCCTCTCGAATACCTGCGAAACGCACTGGGAGTTTTGCGTGCGCGAGTACCGCTTCTTATCCGAGGAATTTCGCCTTCATGCCCTCAGCTACAAGATCGGGGCGGTGAAGCCCGACGCCGCCATCTTCCTGGCCGCCGCCGAGATGGCCGGCCATCGCCCCGAAGAAATCTTCTTCGTCGACGACCTCCCCGGCCACGTCGCCGGCGCCCAGTCCGCCGGTTTCGACGCCGTGCAGTTCACCTCGGCCGAAACTCTCGCAAACGACCTGCGGCAACGGGGAATTCGCTTCAATTATTGACCTGTAATGTACTCCTCACACTCCGTGTGAGGGAAGGAGCATGAAAACTACCCCTCCGCGTGACGAAGTAGGCTGGGGTCTCGCCCGAAGGACCAGCAGAAGGAGGCAGTCTCCGTGAAGCCGAACCAGGAGAGGCAGGGGACGTTCTGGCGGCCGCAATGCTATGATCCCCGCGAGCAGTACGCCGTCGTGTGGCGGAAGCTCCCGCATTGGTCCCAGGTTGGAACGGTTTGCTTCATAACGTGGCGGACCTGGGATTCGATGCCGGCCGTGGTAGTCCGCGATTGGCAGGCCCAACGCGATGCGTGGTTGCGGCAAAATGGCGTCGATCCCGCCGTTCCGGGTTGGGAGGCGGTGGTGCAGAACTGGCCAATGCAGCGCATTTGCGAGTTTCGGAAGTTCCTGTCCGACCGCTGGGGTGAGCATTTGGACGCCTTGCACGGCGAGTGCGTGTTGCGATGGGCGGATTGCTCCCGAATTGTCGCCGACAGCCTACGCCATTTCGACGAAGATCGCTACAGCCTGTGCGATTACGTGGTGATGCCGAACCACGTTCATCTCTTGGCGGCATTCGCAGACGAGGAGGCCATGCTCGCGCAATGCGAGTCCTGGAAGCGTTTCATGGCGCGACGGATCAACGAAGTCTTGGGACGAAGCGGCCGTTTTTGGGCCCAAGACGCCTTCGACCATCTCGTGCGTTCGCTCGACGAATTTGAACGGTTACGACGTTACATCGCCGAGAATCCGCAGTCTGCCCGCCTAAAGGAAGGTGAGTACCTGCATTACTCCAAGAAGTTGCGCGGCGATTGAACCAAGAACGTACTCCTCACATTCCATGTGAGGGAACGAGCGTGAACCGTACTCCTCTCACTCCGTGAGAGAAAGCCTACGTGTACTCCTCACACTCCGTGTGAGGAAAAGAAGACCCTGAACGGTTTCACCCGCGAGATAAAGGGCATCCCATATTGGGATACCCTTGGCGCCCCTATGCCGCGCACGCCCGCGGCCTCACACGGAGTGTGAGGAGTACAGGTTGCGTCCCAAACTCCGCCGGAAACCCACCGTCGCCTGGCGGTCGAAGCCGCGGAAGCCGGCGTAAGCCTCAATCGGCTCGCCAGCGCCAAATTGGCGCAGTAGCGAAGCGAAGTGGAACAGGTTCGATCTGGAAGAGGTGTTAGGGGAAACGGAAACGGTTCCCGACCTTTTCGCCCCTCCCGATCATCGAAGCCGCGGTGACAAACTCGGTAGGGTCATCAATCGCGACACTTTGCCGATCGATCCTTGCCATAGATCCTCATGGCCGCGGTCGTCCTTGTCGAACGTGCCCTCCAGCAACACGTATTTGTGGTGAAACCGCTTGGTAATCTCCTTGTCGCTTAGGCCGAGGGTATTCCCCTCAAACTCTACCCAGAACCCGTTCGGCGTTATGTAGTATTCACCGTCACTCTCGGACACGTAAATGGCTGTTCCCTCGTCCTCAACCACCAGATAGCCCTTCACTTGAATCTCTTTGCCGTGGTAACGGTCGGGATAGACGAGAAGCTGAATCAAAGAGGGACATCGCTCGGGATCAGGTTCCAGGACAACAGCAACTGGCTGCTTCTCTTTCGCAACCCGCCCTCCGGAATCAGCGCGCGGAACGCCCTCCGGTGGGACTTCGCGGCGGCACCCTACCGACGCCACAATAAACAGAGCACAGAAGAGACAGACAGTTGATAGCTGCTTTGATTCTCGCATACCATGTCCTCACTCGTTGAGGGACTCCCCGTCGCGCATTAGGGAACGGTGTGGGCAACGGTGCCACGAACCGGTATTGACATCAGAATACGTACCGATTCACCACATTCTCGAACAATTCCTGCCGGCCGCTGCCGACCGGCGTGACGTCGCCCTTGGCGAGCATGTACTTTTCGAGCGTCGCGAAGCTGTGTTTGCCCTTTTCGATCTCGCCGCCGACGCCGCTGTCCCAGGAACTGTAACGGTCCTTGACCATGCGGGCCAGTTCGCCGTCGGCACGGATGGCGGCGGCGATCTTGAGGCCCTTGGCAAAGGCGTCCATGCCGCCGATGTGGGCGTAGAACAGATCGATTGGCTCGAAACTCTCGCGGCGGACCTTGGCGTCGAAGTTCAGCCCGCCGGTCGTGAAGCCGCCGTACTTCATGATCGCCAGCATGATCTTCGTCGTCAGGTAGACGTCGGTGGGGAATTGGTCGGTGTCCCAGCCCAAGAGCAGGTCGCCGGCGTTGGCATCGACCGACCCCAGGAAGCCCTGCGAGCCGGCGTAGTCGAGCTCGTGCTCGACCGCATGGCCGGCCAACGTGGCGTGGTTGGTTTCGATGTTCATCTTGACGTAATCGCCCAGCCCGTAGGCGCGGAGGAAGTTGATGCAGGCGGCCGAGTCGAAATCGTACTGGTGCTTGGTCGGCTCCTTCGGCTTGGGCTCGAAATAGAATTGGCCGGTGAAGCCGATCTTCTTGGCGTAATCGACGGCCATGTGCATGAACGCGGCCAGGTGTTCAACCTCGCGTTTCATGTCGGTGTTCCAGAGGCACTGATAGCCCTCGCGGCCGCCCCAGAACGTGTAGCCCTGCCCGCCGAGTTCCTTGGTGACTTCCAGGGCCTTCTTCACCTGTGCGGCGGCGAAGGCGAAGGCGTCGGCGTTGCAACTCGTGGCGGCGCCGTGTACGTAACGCGGGTTGCTAAAGAGGTTGGCCGTGCCCCAGAGGAGCTTGATGCCGGTCCGCTGCTGCTCCTGCTTGAGTACCTTGACGACTGCATCGAGGTTCTTGTTCGATTCGGCCAACGTGGCGCCCTCGGGGGCAACATCGCGGTCGTGGAAGCAATAGAACGGCGCGCCGAGCTTCTCGATGAACTCGAAGCCGACGCGGGCGCGGTTGCAGGCGTTTTCGACGCTGTCGGTCGCCGCTTCCCAGGGCCGCAGCATCGTGCCCGGGCCAAAGGGGTCGCCGCCGGTGCCGCGCATCGTGTGCCAGTAGGCCACGCTGAAGCGAAGGTGGTCTTTCATCGGCTTCCCCTCGACCACTTCGTTCTCGTTATAGCAACGGAACGCCAACGGGTTCTTCGACTCGGGGCCTTCGTAGCGGATTTTGGCGACATCGGGAAATGCGGGCATGATGAAACTCCTTGGGAAGCGGTGATGATCGGTCGGCGGCGAAGAACGCGCGCCGATGGGTGTCGGCGGCGATTTGGTGCATCCGGGAACGCGGCGTTCATGGTGTCAGAATGCCATTCGACCGGCAAGGGGGGCCGGTCGCAATTCGACAGTGTGTCTGGTGGGGCGGACATTCCTGTCTGCCGCAAGAACGGGCGGCACAACTGGCAGATCGGAATGTCTGGCCGCCAGCCGCAAACGCGGTAGTCGGTGGGCTCGGCAACGTAGACGATTTGGGCTAGAATAACGTGTTTGTGCGTGTTGGGAGCATGGCGGTCCCCGATTCAGCAATGCGGCGACGCCCCGCGGCAGTGGTGGTTTCGTCGCTGTAAGTTATTGACGCTAAACGACTTGCCAGCGTTACTGCGGCGACCGCTTTACTGCCGCACGGTTGCTGCAACCGGCGAATGGCGGCGCACCTGCCATCCGACATCAGCCATAACACGAACTGGCCGGCTTCAGAGGCCTCTCGTTACGTCTTGGCGCTCGTCCGGCTGCTCTGCGGCTGCGGAGACATAGCTGCCGACACGCCGACCTTCCCAAGATTGAGAACCGTCGCCAAGCTTGCAGCGGAATCCACCTTTCCACGTGAGAGTAGTCCATCGGCGACGCTGCAACTCTCCTCCTCGATCTGGCTGAACACGGCATCGTGAGCCGTCGGCACCGCGATGGTGGGCGACGGGACGCTGAACGTCGAAATATTCGAATTGTCCGTCTGGCCCAACGTCAAAACCGCCTTTGCGGGGGCCGGCGGCGGACTGGCATTCGGAGGCGTTCCCGGACCGGCGCCAACGTAGAGCACGGCGGCGATCGACGATGACGTTTGTGGCACGCTGCTTAAGCTCGCCCCTGTCAAAGTAGCGGAGGAGAGCGTCACGGCTGTGGCCACCTGAACCGCAGCGGCCTTCGCCGCAACAGCAGCAACGGTGTTGGCGGGCGTGCTGGCGCTGGCACTAGCCGCCGCCGCTCCGCCTGCCAGCGGGACTGGATTGCTCGAGCCCATAGGCGTCCCAGAGCTTGCCGGGACCACTCCGCCGGTCCCGAACGGGGTCGAATTTGTTCCGCCGGAAACGGGCGCAACCGGTCCTTGAATAGGACTGGGCGCCGGCCGGGGTGTAGGACCGGGAGCAGGCTGGGGTGTGGGGGCGGGCGTGGGAAAAGGCGTTGGAGCGGAATACTCCTTGAAAATGCTCCTGCCGAAGTTGGCAACCAAGATGTCCCTATCCAAACCGTTCACGGTGCCGTCGCCGTTGGCGTCCCCTTGGGCCCAGGTCGTGCCGGTCCAGACATTGGCGGCCCAGATGGCCATGTCCAAGCTATCCACCACGCCGTCGAGATTGAAGTCGCCGGGGATGGGCGGGACGCTGCGCCAGGTGGTGCTGCCGCCGACGAGCAAGGGATTTCCCGCCATGTCGGTAATGCCCGAGCCCGCCGCCGTCAACGTGAGTTGGTAGGTGCCCAGCGCCGAAGTGACGCCGGCAAGGTTGCCCAGAGTCCAGGTTTTCTGATCGGCCGTTGTCAGTGTGGCCGCGTTCAACGGCTGGCTGATGCCGCCGAGGGTGAATTGCAGATCGGCGAGATTGAAGCCGACCACCGGTTCGCTGAACTGGATGGTGATCGAACCGAGCGGGCTCACCCGCAAACTGGGATTGCCGGCGGCAACGCTTACAGTGGGAGCCACTGTATCGATGACGAGCTCGCTGTTTGTCGTATCGCAGCTTATGTGGCCCGAGGCGTCGATGGCAGCGGCCAGCACGTCGTAAGTCCCATCCGCGAGCGGCGAGACGATTTCCCCTTTCGGCAGCGTCCAAGTGCCGTCGCCGTTGTTGATCGCCGGGTAATATGTGCCGGCGACCTCGACCAGAATAGTTGTAGTCGGCCTTGACCCGGCTGCCCAGCACCCTGGCCCCGAAGTTGGTGATGTAGCCGTTCCGCTGGGTGCTCCGCTCGATGTTGACCAACTCCACGCCGTTCCGCTTCGGTTGCTTGCGGCTGATGATGGTCTTGTTCCGCGTGCCGTAGACCGCGCGGATGCTGTTCTCCAGCGCGGACTGGTCCGTCCTGGGATTGGGCACGCAATCGGCGTAGCCCATTTCAGTGAAGACCTCCCGCACCGCCTGGTACGGGGTGGGCTGGAGCGACCAGAAGACGATCGCCCCGCTGATGTCATACTCTCTCTCGATCATGGGTAATCTCCTATGTGGGGTGGGGATACTCTCAGGCGCAGTGTCGGCGCACGGGGTGCCCAAGCCGGTCCTGCCCTTCGCGCACTCGTCTTGGAGCGCACGGGTTGCGCCCAAGTGTGCAGAGCGCTGCGCCAAGGGTTGACGATGCGTTTCCGCCTAGCCGACGACGCTAGCTGCGCCCCAACTCCGCCCATGCTCGGGTCAATGGAGTTGGGGGGTAGACAGCGTAGCGACTGCTTACGCGGCTACCAAATCTGCGGGCAGGTCTTGCCACTGTCCACAGGGATTGCGGGTGAGCGCTTCGGCAAGGTCGTCTTGCTCCACCACCGCGGTCACTCCGCCCAGCACCAGCCGCGGATTGCGACCGCGGAGCAACGCCCTAGCGCAGCGCAACGAGCGCGCTTCGCACTCATCTGCTTGCCACCACTGCTTGGACTCTTCACACCAGACAATCAGGTAGAACATCGCTACTTCTCCTACGTATGAGGTAATCAGCTTCCAGTTAGCACACAACCCGTGGCCGAGCCTCTCTGTAGCTCGACCACGGGCAGTGGACTATCCGCTCTTGCGTTTGCGCTCTAACCGATCTTGCTCTCCGCTTGTCCTTCGGGATGGTGTATCTCCAGCGGGAAGAACCGTCCCGGTTCACTGTCGAGGTACTCTTCATGCGGTCCGCAGAAGAGCCGCAGTCCGCGCTCCAGCGCATCCAGTACGATCCAGCACGGCACACGCCACTGGTAGGCGCTCTGCCGCGCCTTGAATCTCGCCACGTCCATCGTCATGGTCCACTCTCCTACTCTCCTACATGGGGTCATGGGGTAGGCAGCGCTGTCCCGAACGGCACTGCCCACTCCCCAGCACTCCGATGCTGGGGGTAGGGCAGGACTGTCCGGCGCGGTCTAGCTGCGCTGCTTGCGGGCAAGGTCGGGATGGCTCTTGATGAAGCCCTTGACCTCTTCCGCGAATCCGAAGAGGCGTTCCCACTGCTCGGCGTAGAGCGTGACGGGCATTCTCTGGAGCCCGTACACAGAGACGGCGCCCTTTTCGCTCTGCTTGAGGGACAAGGGGCCGCCGTTGCTCTTCGGCGCGGTCTTGAGTTGGGCAAGCGCCTGCTCTTGCGTAAGTTTGCCGCCGGCAAGCTGCGCCAAGACGTGCGCGTTCCACTCACGGTCAGAAACGATCGGGGATGCTACTGCGATAGCCATGACGAAAACTCCTACGGTAAAGGTTTGATCTATCCGGCGGCAACGTGCCGCCCGCCGTTTTTTTGGCCGTCGCAATTCTGGAAATCGGTCAAGGCGCACCGAAACGGGGGGCGTGAAAAACGACAAGATGTTTCCCGCGCACCCGCGCGGTTGATTGCAAGAAAAGTTCCGCGGCGAAGTGGACACTTTGGCGACCCCCGAAACGCGCAAATAGTTCCCGCAGGCGCGCAGTCGCGCGGCACAATCTCACGCTTGCGGGCACGCCGATGTTTCGCGCGCTCACGCATACGCGGAGCCTCGACAATGGCAACGGCAAGAGCGGGAAAACGGCCGAAATCGGCCGAAATCGCGTGAATCGACCATCGGCCGAAAACGGCCGCGGCAACGTGGCCAGCATCGCGCCGCTTGCGTCGCAACGGCCGTTTTGGCCCCGGAATGCGACGATCGGTCGAAACGCAAACCGGGCGATTCCAAGGCCGTCAAAATCGCAATCGGCCCGCTCTACGCGGAGCCGCGCGTACGGCTACATGCGTATAGACGTGTACAGAAAAGCATGACATTGCGCAACGTCAATGGCACAGTCGGCAGTCGTGTTTCGACGGCCGAAAAGCGTCAACGTTCGTTGCGACTTTTCGCCGGAGTACGCGGGCTACTACAGGTGTTCGCGCTCCATCACCGCGCTCGCTGCGCGTTCGCGCTTGACCGAAGAAGAAACTCGTTGTCCGCCGGAAAATGAACCAGCTACTAGGCTTTCGCGCGCGCACACGCGGCGCACTACTTACCTGTGGTCCCAAAGGGCTTTTGGTGTTAAGCTGAGTAGTTTGACAATTGAGGTTGGAAACGGTAGAAACCCCAGCCTCAAGCTGTACGACGACAACGGCCGACTGTTGCGGAGTCTACCGTGAGGACCGTGGCGCGTCGCTGGCTTTTTGCCGAGTGTGGCCTGTTGCTCGCCCGGAAAAGTGGGGATGGTCCCGGCTTGGCGGCGGCGGTGCGCTGGATAGAATGAGCGTATCGGAACGGCCGGCTGATCCCCGGCCAAGCGGCTCGGGCCGGTCGGCGCGTTATTCGCCTTTCTCGCCGCCGGCGCGGGCCGACCCGACCAATGAAAGGCGAAATCATGGCCAAGCTTTTCCCATACGCTTCTGAGCCTCATCCCGTTTGGGCCCCACTTGCCGCGAAGATACATGAGGCCGTCTGGAATGATGTAGGGCTTGAAAAGGTCCGGGAGTTTGTCCGCAAATGGGCAGAGGAGTTCAACCAGCGGGAGGCTGAAGTCAAGAAAGCCCAGGAGGATTGGAGGCAGAAGGCCAAGAAATTGACGAAGAAGGCCCCCGAGCGTTTTCGCCAGCATCAGCTAGCCCAAGCCAAGCTGATGGAGAAGAACCCATACCCGATAAAGATGGTTGACACTCCCTACCCGCCCGATCTCGAATTGCCCTTGCCGCCGCCCCACCGCAGACTCTCAGAGCCGGAGCGATGGGCCGTCCTGGCGGCGATCCATGACTACCATTTGCCTGACGAGCAGATAAGCCCGTGGCCACGTGAACAGTTGGACGGGCCTTTGCCCACTAATAAGCGCGATCGTAACCGCCACCTTGAAGAGTTGAGGAAACAGTTAGTCGGGGACCACTACTGGCACTTAATCGAGGAGGCGGGGCGACTGGCTGAAGGGCATAAGCCATTCATCGAACGGTGCTTGAAGGAACTGGCTGCGGCATCGGAAGAAAGCCCCAGGTCGCCTGGAAAGGGTGGTAGACCGCGGAAGTGGAAGGATATTCTTGACCTGGACGCCGATATGCACCAGAAGAATTCGGACGTCACAGATAAGCAAATTGTGAAAGCGTATAACACGCGGTACGCTGGCCCAATAGCAACGGGAAAACGCGATAAGGCGACAACCAGCAGTTTGGAAGAGGCCCGACGATACCAAAAGCGCGTCAGTTCCAAGACTCACGGGTAGCGACGTCCCGGAAAAGTGTCGCCGGAAAACCGGAGTATCGTTTTCCCGGCAAATTCTCTCAGCCCTGTTTTCCCGCGAGATGGTGGGCGTTCTTCTCGGGAAAACTCTCTGGTACCCTGTCGGCCGATTTTGACAGGAAATGAGGCCCGAAGAGAATCAGGATAGTTACGTACAGTGAACTATCCAAGGAAACGGGCCATGCCACAATTTTTTTCGACACGCGAAGTAGCCGAACTGGCTGGACTCCAGCTAGCCGAAACTTGGCGGGTGCGGCGTCTTTTTGAGGATGGCACCCTACCGGAGCCTCCGCAGTTCGCTGGCAAGCGCGCAATTCCGCGCGAAACGCTGCCGGCAATCTTCGACAAGCTCCGAGACCGCGGTTGGCTTCCGCAAACAGTGGAGGCCACACGATGAAACCCACTCGCCCCACGGCCCCGCCCCCTGCCCGCGGTTCTGTCCGCGCCGATGAACTGATGCTCTTCGCTGAAGCGGCGCGGCGACTTGGGTGGTGTGCGAAGAGCCGCCGCTATGCCCAACGCGATGGGCTGCGCGTGATTCGTTACGGTCGGCATCAGTACGTCTTAGGCCGTGACCTTCTCGACTTCTTTAACAAGCTGGCCGATCAGGGCGGCGAGGGCCAGAAGGGCGGCGGCAATGATTGACGCTACAACAATCAAGCAAGCTGCCCGCGGCCGATGGCGGGAAATCATCCCGGTCCTCTGTGGCATCCCCGCGGAGGTTCTCGACGGCCATCACCATCCTTGCCCACGCTGCGCCGGTGTTGATCGGTTCCGAGCGTTCGCTGATTTCCAGGAAACTGGCGGCGTCTACTGCAATCAATGCCACGCCGAAAACAACGGCGACGGCATCAGCACACTGCAATGGGCCAAGGGGATCGAGTTCAAGATCGCGGTCAAATTGCTTGCCGATCATCTTGGTATCACAAACGGCAGCGGCAGCAAAGCGAAGGCCAGCAACGGCAAGGCACAGAAGGAGATCGACTTCAGCCAGCTTACGCCGACATTCCTTAGCGATACGATCATCGAGAAATTCTGTAAGGCCAAGCCGCCAATCACCGTTGCGGGAATCAAGAAGAGCGGCGACCGTTTCGTCCGATGGGGAGGCCATCGTTGTATCGCCCTTTTCGGCAGAAGACATCCGGGCGATAAGGACGCTTCCGCCGTCGCCCTCTGCCGCGTGGATGGAATTGATTTCCCGGCCTTTGGAAAACTCAGCGCCCGCAAGACGCATTTGGTGAAACACAGCGTCGAATCACGGATATGGGCGGCGACGCCCGAGGAAATCGCCGCGGCACACACGGTCTTGAAGTTGGAAGGAATCAGCGATCTTCTGACCGCCGCATCCGTTGCTCTTCCTGAAGGCTGGGTCGCAATGACGAATTCTTGCGGGGCAAAATCCGCCAATCCCGCCAAGTTGGATTTCGCACAGTTCAAGGGCAAACGCATTATCGCCCAGGGTGACGCCGACAGGCCAGGGCAGGACGGGTCGCAGCGTTTTTGTATGGAGTTTTCCAAGGCGGGGGCCACTGACGTACGCAATCCACAACTGCCCTACGAGATCAAAGAGGACCACGGCGAAGACTTTCGAGACTATGTTCGCGACCATTCTATCGCCGAGTATGTCGCCCTGGTCGAAGCGACGGCGCCGGTTACGAACGAGCAGCTTGCCGAGTGGAAAAAGACCAAAGCAGCAAACGCCAGGACATCGGCCGGCAACACCAGCAAGGATAACGACGACGAAGACCCCGGCCGCATCAAGACTCTGGCCGATGCTATCTGCATCCGCGATCATTTCTCCCAAGACACCGGGGACAGATTCTACGTTTATAAGAACGGCGTCTATCGGCCGCACGGCGAGAAGCATGTCAAAGCGATGGTCAAGGCTCTAATGACCGAGTGGGAAGATACAAAAAAGTGGAGTTCCCACCTTGCATCGGAGGTGGTCGAGTTTCTCCGAACGGACGCACCCGAGCTACCCGACCAACCGCGCATGGACATGGTAAACGTCGAAAATGGAATGGTTCGCGTCGAAGACGGACTGCTGCTGCCTCACGATCCCAAGTACCTTTCGGTCGTGCAACTGCCAGTCACGTATGATCCCGCCGCGGCCTGCCCAAACATCGATGCGTTTGTGGCGGCGACATTTCCCGCCGATGCTCATGATCTCGCGTGGGAGATTCCGGGCATTTTGATGGTTCCAGCGACGTGGTTACAAAAGGCGATCCTGCTATTGGGCGAAGGAGGTAACGGCAAGTCGGTCTGGTTATCGCTGCTGGTTCGATTCCTTGGCAAGCGCAACGTGGCAACTATACCGCTTCACCGGCTTGAAACAGACAAGTTCGTCACAGCGCGCCTTGTCGGGAAACTCGCCAATATCTGTGCCGACTTGCCGAGCGAACACTTGGCGGGTACGTCCGTTTTCAAGCAGATCGTAGGCGGAGACGCACTACCGGCCGAATTCAAGTTCAAGGATTCATTTGACGTGGAACCGTTCTCCCGGCTTGTGTTTTCCGCCAACCATCCGCCGCGAAGCAACGATAGTTCCACCGCATTTTTCCGGCGATGGGTGGTGATCCCGTTCGATCAAACGTTCGGTCCCGACGACCAGATACCAAAGGATGTACTTGACGCCCGATTGCAGGCCCCGAGTGAATTATCAGGGATGCTCAACAAGGCGCTCGACGGGCTGCGCCGCGTTCAGCGTCAACGCCGACTCTCGGAGCCTGAGAGCACACAGGCGGCATGGAGGGACTTTCACGCCACGACCGATCCTCTGGCCGTCTGGTTGGACCGCTACACGATCGACGATCCCGATTGTTTTGTCAGCCAGCAGGCCCTACGGGTCGCCTACAACGCGACGATGGAGCGTAATGGCCGACCGGCCATGACCAAGACGGCGTTTGGCACCGCTCTACGCAAGCTCCGGCCGAACATTGAAGACAGACAGCGAACGGTCGCAAGGAAAGTTCAGTGGTGCTACATCGGTATTGGCATGGTCGAACATGGCGACGACGACTCACAGACTTCACGGACTTCCCCCCTATATCCTTCACGCATGAGCGAGGGTGAAAACAGGGCGGATGATGGTAGTAGTGGAGTTGAGGATATAGAGGCAAACTCCGTTAAGTCCGTGAACCCCGTGAATTGTCCCCACGCCAACGTGGAGGAAACCGAGACTCACGACAGCTATGTCAACCGCCAGTGCCGAGATTGTGGAACGTGGTTGCCATGCCGGCCAATGGAGCAAAGGACATGACCAACAGAGCGAAGCAACGCCACAAGAGAACAACCTACACAAGGGCGACGGCTATCTATGCCCGCTGTTTGGAATGTTCCGGTGACAACCAGGCCGAGGTTCGGAAGTGTCCGTTGGCAGATTGCCCCCTGTACGCGTTTCGCTGCCGTGGCGTGCGGAAGGGGCTTGGACGGGTCAAAACACCTGTCAGGCAGAGTCCGGTGGAAAAGTGCTCACCGGAGAGCGATTTCTGATGTTAGACGTGACAATCCACGATCGTGTGGTAATCCAACGGCCCCAGCCTGAACCTCGCGTTCAGCAGGAGGCACGGCCATGATTGCCCCTGCCGATCCCCGGCCCGACGATCACCTTGACGCCCTAGTGAAGTTCCGCGTCGATCCTGACGCCGCGCCCGGCAACGTGATACCAGTCCTGGCACGGCTGTTGATCCAATTGGCAGAGAAGGCCCGACTTCGAGGAGAATCCGGTGACACCCTCTTGAAAACGCATCCTCCAGTCCATAAGATGACGGGGCCGAGTCAAGTTAGCTCCTCGACCCGGCCCCTCACCACAACGCAAACCCGATCAGGAGGTTCGCATCATGGCTAAGGCCAATTTTACCACGACGTCGGGCATCTCGGCAGGGGCCTACATCCGCATGAGTGGACGGCAGCAGGACAAGTCCCCCGCCGAACAGCGCGCGGAGATCACCAAACTTGCCACCCGCGAAGGGTGCTCCATCGTCGAGTGGTTCACCGATGAGGCGATTACCGGCGATAGCTCCACCTCCAGCCGACCTGGACTGGCGGCCCTGTTGACCGCCGCCAGGGCCGGGACGTTCAAGGTGGTGCTCGCGTGGCATACCAACCGTATCAGCCGCGAAGACCCGATGGATGCCATCGTCTTCTACAACCAATTGCGGAAGGTCGGCGTGGGGCTGCACACCTGTTGTGAGGGTGCCATTGACCTGGAAGACTTCGCCAAGCAACTGCTGCTGTTCATCAATCAGAAGGCCAGCAATGACTTCCTGGTCGAAATGTCGGCCAAGACGCTGCGAGGTCGGATAGCAAACGCCAAGGCTGGCGGTCATAACGGCGGCCCGGCCGTCTACGCGATGGACCGTGGATTGTTCAATGGCGATGGCCGGCTTGTCCGACGGCTTCAGCCCGGCGAGTATGTCCGGCAGGCAGGACACCGCGTTCATCTTCTGCCTTGCACCGATCAAACGAAGATTGACGCGGTACAGTTCGCCTTCACGCGGTTTGACCGTGCGGACCTTGGCGTCCGAGACTTGGCGCGGGAGCTGGAGGCGAAGGGCTATCCCAGCCCGACCGGCAAGGGATGGACCCATCACAACGTGCGCCGGCTGCTGAGAACGACGGCCTATGTCGGCACGGCCCGATGGGGCGCAACGGCGTGGGGCAAGTATCACACGGCCCGAGGGGAAGACATTGTTTCGACCAACGGCAACGGCAAGTACCGCGGAAGGCGACGGAAGCCCTTGGAAGACGCCATAGCCGTCGAGGGTGCCCACGAGGGCATAATCCCCATCGCCTTGTTCAATCGTGTACGACGCAAGCTGCCGCAATGCGAGAAGACTAACCGGCCGTCTCGCCGAGCCGAGTACCCGTTGGCAGGGCTTATCTTCTGCGGACACTGTGGACAACCCATGTACGGCAACTCCCTTCGCGCCAAGGACCGCCAGGGCAGTAAACAGTACGAATACAGCCAGTACATTTGCAGCACCTATGCCAATCATGGCAACAGCCCCCGCAACGAGACATGCGGCCGAAACCCTGTTGACGCTCAACGGGTTCTCGGCTGGCTCGTCCACAAGCTCCAGCAAGTCTTTCTGGGGCCCGGCCGGGACGCCCTGGTTCAAGAGATCAAGAAGCAACTGGAGGCCGAACCCGAGGCCAACAGTGGTGACGTGAAGCGGTTGGAGAAGAAGGCTGCGGACTTGGAGCGGGAAGTATCTCGGCTCGTCAGGGCCATCCGCACCATTGACGCCGCGGAACTGGTCGAGGAGTTGGCCCTCGTGCAAGCAGAACGTGACCGTGTGAAGGCGGAGATTGCCCAGGCCGGCAGATTCACCGATCCGGTAGACCTGGACAGCGAAGCAGAGCGGATTGCAGACGGCCTATGGGAGATCGGCCAGCACTTGAACGATTCCGACCCCGCCGTCCTGCGCGAAGTCCTCCATCAATTCGTGTCCCGGATTACCTGCCGATGGGAAACTAGCAAGGGCAAGAGCCGCATCCGTAGCCGGCTTGTCGGAGGCACCGTAGAATTGCGGGAGCAAACCCCGTTTTCTGTTTTTGGGGTACTGGCGCAAGCGTCTTGACGCTCGCGCGTTGTTCAATTGTCTTTGGCGGCCATCGCGGGGCCGCCGCCATCGTTGGTTTACCTCGTCATCGCGTTGTAGTTGCGCACCTGCTGCAAATTACGGCAGGGGAGTACAACTGCCACCATACCAAGAATGCCTCCGAAGTCAACAGTTTGACCGCCCAAAATATGCCGGTTTTTAGGGGGGTATCGGATTGGCGGATCGGTCAATCGCTTGGCGGCGATGCGGCGAAAAGGCCGGCCGGGGTGGCTGAGAACGTGTTTTGAAAATCTCCCTTCTCCCTTTGGGAGAGGGGCAGGGGGTGAGGGCTTGCGCCGCAAAACACGGAAAATCAAGCCGTTTGCCACGCTCTGCCCTCACCCTAACCCTCTCCCAAAGCGAGAGGGGACCAATTTCCAAACACGTTCTGAGGCGTGGGCATGAGGTGGTCACGGCTCATGCGTATCTTGTCGAAGCGACATCCCAGTGCTACGATAAATTCATGAACGCTGCGGCTCAGGAAGTTCTCAATACGGCTCTCCAATTGCCCGATCGGGACCGCGCCGATCTTGCCGCGTCACTGATTGAAAGTCTCGATCGGCCGTTCGACTCTGACTCGCAGGCGGCTTGGGCGGAAGAAGTCCAGCGGCGACTTGCGGAACTCGACAGCGGGACGGTCAAACCGGTTCCTTGGGATGAAGCACGACCGGTCATCGCCGGTCACTTTGCCCGATAGAATTACTGCTGTCACGTCAACGCCCTCACCCTGCCCCTCTCTCGGCGGGAGAGGGGCCAGAATTGAAGAAAGCATCGGGTGCGACTCTCATGGAAATGGATCAACTGGTAGCCCTCTGCAAACGGCGTGGGTTCCTGTTCCAATCGAGCGAAATCTATGGCGGCTTGCAGGGCTTTTGGGATTACGGCCCGCTGGGCGTCGAGTTGAAGCGGAACGTCCGCGAGGCGTGGTGGCACGACATGATCACCTCGCACAACGAGTTGGAAGTTCCGCCCGGCGCCCCCTCGGCCTTCGAAATGGTCGGCCTCGATTGCTCGATCATCATGCACTCGCAAGTCTGGAAGTGCTCGGGCCACTACGACCTCTTTCACGACTACATGGTCGATTGCCGCGAATCGAAACGGCGTTACCGCTTCGACCAGGTCTGCGGGCGTTGGGTGCGGTGCAAGGGGCAGCGGATCTTCGTGGCCAGCGACGTCGCCGGCGACGAGGGGCTCGAACTGACGCAGCACAAGGCGATGAAGTTCTTCAACCTTCGCGGAAAAGACGCCGACGAATTGGTGTGGGACGGCCCGTTGGTCTTGTTGACGACCGTCAAGGAGTTTCAGCACGTGCTTGGGCCCGACGCCAAGACGCTCGGCACGCTGACCGCGCCGCGCGAGTTCAATCTGATGTTCAAGACGATCGCCGGCGCGTTGGGTGGCGAGGAGGACGCGGTTTTCTTGCGTCCCGAGACCGCCCAGGGGATGTTCGTCAATTTCAAGAACGTTCTGCGACAGCACCCGCGTGCGAATTCCGTTCGGGATCGCCCAGATGGGCAAGAGTTTCCGCAACGAGATCACGCCGCGCAATTTCACCTTCCGTTCGCGCGAGTTCGAGCAGATGGAGATCGAGTTCTTCTGCCACCCGAGCACGTCGCCCGAGTGGTATCGCTACTGGCGCGACCGCCGCTACCAGTGGTACGTCAGTCTTGGCCTGGCGAGCGAGCGGCTGCGGCTGCGCGATCATGAGCAGGAGGAGTTGAGCCACTATTCCTGCGGCACGGCCGACATCGAATACGCCTTCCCGTTCCTTTCGCAGGGGGAGTTTGGCGAGTTGGAGGGGGTGGCCCATCGCGGCGACTTCGACCTTCGCAGCCACAGCGAGGGGAAGCTCGTGCGGCAGGGCGATCAACTCGTCGTGGAGACGGACGCCGAGGGGAAGCCGCGGCATCGCGGCAGCGGCAAAGACCTCAGCTACTTCGACGACCAGTCAAAGGAGCGGTACATTCCACACGTGATCGAGCCTTCGGCCGGGGCCGACCGCGCCACGCTGGCGTTCCTCTGCGAGGCGTACAATGAGGACGAGGCCCCGGACGAGAACGGCAAGCCCGCCAAGCGGGTCTTCTTAAAATTGCACCCGCGGCTGGCGCCGATCAAGGCGGCGGTGTTTCCGCTGGTGAAAAAGGACGGAATGCCCGAGATCGCCCGCGAAATCTACAAAACCTTAAAGCCGCTGATGCCGGTGTTCTACGACGAGAAGGGGGCGGTCGGCCGCCGCTATCGCCGGCAGGACGAGGTCGGCACGCCGTTCTGCATCACCGTGGACAGCCAAACGCTCGAAGACGGCACGGTGACGGTCCGCGACCGCGACACGTTGCAGCAGTGGCGGGTACACAAGGACCAATGCGCCGCCGACTTGCGGCAGCGGCTGCTGGCGTGAGAGGCATCCGAGCCGGAGAGTGTCAAGGAAAATCGCGCTCCTTTGGGGATTTGGGGAGTTGTTTGAGTTTTTCGCTAGGAAATGAAATTGAGAAACAGAGAATCAACGAGTTGCCGGCGAAGGCAAGTGCTTGTGCGGAGCGGGGATAAGGCGCAAGTTTTTTCTGTAAAAAACAGCGTGAAAATTGGCAGCGTGAAAAACTAGGAACTGGGCTCTGCCGGCGAGGCGCTGATGCACTGTCAGCGGCGGCATATTGTCTCCTTTCTCACGGAAGGAGGAAGTTGCCGATGGTTGTGAGAGGTGTTCGATTGTCAAAGAGCAGGCGCGGGCGGCGGCGGATGGCGGCACGGATGTATACGTGTGTATAGATAGCAGAATAGGCCGCCTACTTCAAGATGAGGTTTGTGCCAGGGGCCGGAATGGTTCGTGACGCCACTTGTGACCCAACCCTCCTGTGCCTGCGGCACACCGATACTCGAGCTATCGTTGCCACCCGCGTCACATCCGCCTCTCTCCGGGGGATGCCAACGTCGGAAGGTTAGGTCTGGAAATGGCGACACAACAACGAATCCTGCTGATCCTTGACGTGGATGAAACGCTCATCCACGCCACAGGGAGACTGTTGGGCAATCCCGATTTTACAGCGGGTTCGTACAACGTCTATCGCCGCCCCCACTTGGAAGAATTCCTGAAAACGTGCTCGGAGTACTACGACTTAGCGATTTGGTCTTCGGGTGGTTCTGATTACCTTCAGGCTGTTGTCAACAATATTATGCCGCCGAACATCCAGCCAGTGTTCATCTGGTGCAGGGATCGCTGTATACGAAGGGTGAATCCAGAAACACAAGACGAGTGTTTCCTGAAGGACTTGAAGAAGGTCAAGCGACAGGGTTTCGACCTGGATAGGGTGTTGATCGTGGAGGACACGGCGGAAAAGGTGCAACGGAATTACGGCAATGCAGTCTACGTAACGTCGTATGTTGGACAGGCCGACGACAAGGACCTTCTGCTGCTTGGACAGTACCTTGCCTCGATCCACTTAGTGGAGAATGTCCGCAAGCTCGAAAAGAGGGGCTGGCGAGGTCAGCAGGTGTCAGAAAGCGGTGAATCACATCATAGACCAATTTACACCAACCGCGCGGATTGGAAACGGTCTACGCGCTGAGAAATTCTCTTGCTCCGTCATGCCGGAGATCGGTCGCCCACAGCCGGCGCCCGCAGTCGCTCGGCCGACCGCTTGTTGCTATCCGCTGGCCGCCGGCTACTGAAACGGTTTCTTCACGGCTGCACTGTGTCGCCTGGCCGAGTCGGCTATCGCTTCCGCTTGCGGCAAGCGTAAGCTAACAGGCCGACCACGGAGGCGGCCAGGAGGGCCAGCGTTGCCGGCTCGGGCGCGGGCGTAACGCCGGCGGCGGGGGACGCTGCGGCGAGCGGCGGCAGGCCGAGGTGCGAGAACCACAGGTCGCGATCCAGCCCGTTCACCACACCGTCATAGTTGGCATCGCCCTGCTGCCACGTCGTGCCGGTGAAGACATTTGCAGCCCAGATGCTGCGATCGAGGTTGTCTACCACGCCGTCGAGGTTGAAGTCGCCGGGATAGGTGGCCATGACCGTCACTTGCTTGGACGAAGTGTTGTCGACGCAGCCGAGCGTCAATCCCGTCGTGGCCGCGGTGGAATCGCGGAATTGGCCGACGTCCCAGCGGCCGCCGTCATAACTCGTCTTTAGCAAGCTTTGGATCGTGGCCGCGGGATCGGCGCCGCCGGCGTAGTCGAAAATGATCTTTCCGGACTGGATGTCGGCGCCGCCGAGGTTCAACACGCAGTTCTCGGCACTGAGACCCAGTTCCAGCGCGCCGCCGGTGACAGTCGTTCGGCCGGTGTACGAGTCGGGGCCGGTGAGCAGCGCCGTCGTCAAACCCGATTTGGTCAGGCCGAGGGAGATGCCGGCAAGATCGACGCCGACCGTGCCGCCGCGAACGTCGTAGGCGGCGTTGCTGGTGAGAGTGCCTGCGCCGATCAACGAGCCGCCGCTGATTTGCAGCGTGCCGATCGACCGCGGCAGGCCATTGATGTTCAGCGTGCCGCCGGAGATCGTATAGTCGCCGCCGGGCAGGCCGGCGGTGAAATTGAGCGTTCCGGCCGAGACGCTCGTGGCGCCGGTGTACGTCGGCGCGGCGCTAATCGTGGCCACGCCCGTCGTTGTCTTGTTCAGACCAACGCCGCCGGCCAAAGCGACCGAGACCGAGCCGGATTGAATGTCGAAGGCGCTTTGGCTGGTCAGCGTGACCGAGCCGGTGATCGCGCCGCCGGCCAACTGCACGCCCGAGGCCGTCTGACTGTTCGTGCTGCCCATCGACAGCGTGCCGCCTTGCAGCACCAACGGGCCACAGTGGGCGGAATTGATCGTGCTGTAGGCGAAATTGGTCGCCGCGCTGATGTCCAAGACGCCATTTTTCAGCGTCGTCCCGCCGGTGTAGGTGATATAGCTGCCGCTGAGCGTTAGCGTGCCGCTGCCGTCTTTGACGAGCGCCAGCAGGTCCTTGCCGTCGGTGCCGCTGTCCCAGTCGTAGAGTCGGCCGGAGTAGGCGCTGTTGGCGCTGCCGTTGATCGTCAACACGCCGTTGCCGACCGTGCCGGCGGAGGTGCCGGCGTCGGTGTTGCGGATGTACGAATTCGCGCCGGCGCCGTTGAGAGCGATGAGGGTCTGCTGATGGCCATTGACCCGCAGGAAGGCCCACGTAGCCCCGCCAATGACATTCAGCGTGGCGGCGGGATTGATTTCGTTGTTACCCCCCAGGTCGATCAAGCCGCCGGTGGCCGTATCGACGCCGTAAATGTTGACGTTGCCGATCGAGCCGATGGCGGTCACTCCCCCAGTCTTCTGCAAGTAGAGATAGTTATAGACGTTCGTGTCGCCGCTGTAGGTGTTGGCGGAGGAGCCGGCGAAGTAAACGCTGCCGTCCTGATAGGCCTCGTTGGTTCCCAAGCCGATCTGGATGCCGCCGCTGCCGGTGATCGGGCCGCTTAACGTATAGGAATTACCGCCTTGGAACGGGGCCAAGGTGGCGGGACCGTAGCTGGGATCGTTATAGAGGGTGAATTGTCCGGTGAAGGTGGTGTTGCCGGCGGCGCCCCAATCTCCGCCGATAGTGGCCATGGTGCGGTTGCTGGTGTAACTGGTGCCGGGGCCGCGGAGAATGAAGTTGGCCGGAATGGTCCAGGCGTTGTCGTACATCCAGACGGAGGTTTGCGAAGCGAGATCGATGGTGCCGGTTCCCAACCCTGTTGCGGATCGCAGGTTGAGCCGCACGTTGGCGCCGCTAAGGACGGTCGTTCCGTCGAAAGCGGTCAGCGAGGCGTTGTAGCCGGTCCCGAAGTTCGTGCCGGCATTCGGGATTTTCACGGTTCCCGAGCCGGTAATGGCGCCGGTGTAGCCGTAGGCGTCGGAGCGGTCGAAGTAGAGGGTAGCGCCGGAAGCGACGGTGACGGCGGGAGACGCGATCGAGCCGGTTGTGCCGCCGCTGCCGATTTGCAGCGTGCCGGCGGAGATCGTGGTGCTGCCGGAATAGGTGTTGGCGCCATTGAGGATCGCCGTTACGACGCCGGTTTTGTTCAAAGCGACGCTTCCGGCCAAGGTCGAATTGACTGTGCCGGTTTGGATGTTGTAGGCGGAATTGCTCGTGAGCGTGCCGCTGCCGGTGACGGTTCCGCCGCTGATCTGGAACGAGCTGATCGACTTCGACAGTGCATTGATATTCAACATGCCGCCGGAGATCGCGTAAACTCCGCCGGGCAGAGCGCCGGTAAAGTTGAGCGTGCCCGCCGAAACGCTCGTTACTCCCGTGTAGGTCGGAGCGTTGATGGTCGCCGTGCCGGTCGTGGTTTTGCTCAGACCAACGGAACCGGCCAAGACGGCGTTGACGGCGCCGCTCTGAATGTTGTAGGTGGCGTTGCTGGTGAGCGTGCCGCTGCCGGTGAGCGTGCCGCCGGCCAAGGCGAAGGCGCCGATCGACTGCGACAGCGTGCCGATAATGAGCGTGCCGCCGTTGAGCGTGTAACGGCAGGCGGGCAACACGCTGCCGCTGTAATCCAGAGTGCCGGCGTTGACGGTCAATCCGCCCGTGTAGCCGCCGCAGTTGCTGCCGCTGAGCGTCAACGTCCCCGTGCTCCCTTTGACGAAGACGAGTTTGCCGGTGCTGCCGCCGAAGTTCCCGTCGCGGATGTACCCGCTATAGTTCGCGTTCGTCGAGTTGTTGACCGTCATCGTGCCGTTGGCCGAGATGCCGGTTTCACTCTGCGAGTTTTCGATCACACCGGTGGCATAAGCATCGGAAATGCCGGCCACGGTGACGGCGTTGCCGAGCAGTTCGAAATGGGGCCAATAGCCGCCGTTGAAGTTGATCACGGCGGAGGAAGAGAACTGGCCGTTTCCCTGAACGGTCGTAAACGTGGCGCCGTAAGGCGCGGAGAGATTCAAAGTCCCCGCAATTGCCGCGCCGGAGGTCTTAGCCAGGCTCAGATTTCCCTCGGTCATGTTGAAAGCGCCGGTGAAGGTGTTGCCGGACGTTCCGCCCAAGACCAACGTGCCGGCCCCCGTCTTGGTCAGACTGGCGCCGCCGACCGAGTCGCTGATGACGCCGGAAAGGGTGGCGAAATCGCCGGTGGAGTTGGGGTTGTCGTCGATCTCAATGGTGCGAGTTCCGCCGGCCAAATCGATGCCGTTTTGGATTTCGGTCTCATACTGGGCCGAGGTGGAATTGAGGATCATGGTGCCGGCGATTCCTTGGTAGCCGTTGGTGCCCCAGGTGATCGTGCGGCCGTCGCCGAAGAGGTTGACGGTCATCTTGCCGCCGCCGGCAGCGAAACCGCCGGAATTCCAAATGAGCTCCTTTCCGGTGGGAGCCCACATCCAGAAGGGATCGGTGAACGTGACGGCGCTGTTGCTCTGGAAGACGCCGCCGTTGAGAATCAGCCCGCTGTTGATAGGCAAGCCCGCGCCGCGGTCGGCCTGCAAGATGCCCTGGTTCACCGTCGTATATGCGGAATATCCCGTCGGATCGCCGTAGGTGCTGGCGCCGGTGAGGGTCAGTTGGCCGGGGCCGGTCTTGTTCACCCCGCCGGCGCCGGTGATCACGCCGGTGTAGGTCATGTTGCTGTTGAGAGTGTTGAACTCCAGCGTAGCGCTATTGGCGATTGGATTGGCGAGGAAGGCCGCGTTGGTTTGATCGCGCAAGACGAGGGTTCCGCCGCTGATCGTGATTCCGCCGGTAAAGGTATTGACGCCAGTCAAGTACAACGTGCCGGCACCGGTCTTCGCGATGCCGCCGGAGGCGGAGCCGTCGGCGATGACGCCGGAGATGGTGGCGAAGTCGCCGGTGGAGTTGGGATTGTCGTCGACTTGAATCGTGCGGACGCCCCCGTTGAGATTAAGGGCGTTCTGGACTTCGGTCTCATATTGCGCGGAAGCGGAGGACAAGATCATCGTTCCCACGATGCCGCCCCGTGGGTCGGTTCCCCAATTGATGGCTCGGCCATCGCCGTAGAGGTTGACGGTCATCTTGCCGCCGCCGGCCGAGAATCCGCCGCTGTACCAGGTGACGCTGTCGTTCCAGCCGTCGTACCAGAACTTGTTAGTGAAGGTAACCGCGCTGTTGCTTTGCAGCACACCGCCGTTAAGGATCAGACCGCTATTGGACGAGTAGCCTACGCCCCAATCGGCTTGGAGGGCGCCCTGATTGATCTGCGTCGCGCCCACGTCGTAGCCCGCTCCGTCGCCGTAGGTGTTGACGGCGGTGAGGATTAGCAGGCCGGGACCGTTCTTGACCAATCCGCTGGCGCTGCCCCCCGCACCATTGGAGATCACGCCGGACATGATGGCGTAGTTATTGGCATTGTTGGAGTCATTGTCCACATAAATTGCGCGGACGGTGCCGTCGAGATTCAGTGCGTTCTGGAATATGACCGGGTTTTGCGCCGTGGGCGAGCCGAACTTCATCGAGTTGCCGATGCCGGTGTCGCCGTTGCCGGTCCAATCGACGGCGCTGCCGTTGCCGCGGAGGTTGACGGTCAAGGTGCCCGCACCGCCGGCGAATCCGCCGTCCCACCAACTCAGCCAGCGGTTGGTGCCGGAGACTTCGTTACGGAACGTGTCGGTGTAGGTGGTGGTACTGTTGCTTTGGAAAACGCCGCCGTTGAGAATCAACGAGCTTTGGCTGGGCAAGCCCACACCGACGTCAGCCTGCACGACGCCGTTGTAGAGCCGTGTCCAGCAGTTATACGTGTTGGCCCCGGAAAGGATGATGGTGCCCGTGCCGGATTTCGACACCCAGCCGTTGCCGCCGCCGCTGATCGTGCTGGTATAGTTGGCGACGTTGCTTCCGTCCTGCTCAAAACTGAGATAGCCGGAGGACAGGGTGAGAGGGACGCTGTAAGTGGCCGCCCCAGTCAGATGGAGGGTGCCGGCGCCGTTCATGGTGATCGCGCCCGGCGCGTCACCCATCGAGTTGAGCACTCCGCCGCCGTCGATCGACCCGGTAATGGTGGTGTCGCCGTTGCTGTTGAGAGTCAACGGACTGACGATGGTGTGCAGATTGCCGCCGATCACCAGCGACTTTCCGCTGTCGATCGTCCAGGTTTGCGGGGCGCCGATGCTGACCGGCACGTTGAAGGTCACGTTTTCGTGGGCGGTGATGCCGCTGCTGGTGACCGTCAGCGCGCCACCGCTGGCGCCGCTGAAGACGTAGCCTGTCGCCCCGGAGCTAATGGTCACGCCGTGGGCGACCACCGGTCCGCTGATGGTGATGCTCGTTCCGCTGGAGGCGTTAAAGGTCGCCGAGGCTTCGCTGTTGTCCCAGGTGTAGCTGGAGAGCGAATTTCCATACATATCGACGCCGCTCCAGTAGTTCCCGCCGCGGCTCCAGGTGCCCGAGCCCCCCTTCCATGTAACCGTCGCCATGGCGCCGGTGAAATAGACGAGGCCGTTCAGGCCGGTGACGTTATGATTGTCATCCAGCCCAAAATAATACCAGGGTGGAGTGTAGAAGTTCGGTTCCGAGGCGTAGGCGATCTCGCCGTACCCATTGCCGTTTCCGTCGCCGTTCCACGAGGATCCCCAACTGTTCTTGACGATCCAGTATCCACCGCCGGGGGCGTTCTCGCTGCCAACATTGTCGTGATAGCCGACAATCACCACTTCGTGGTTGCCCGTGCCGCTGCCGTCCTGAAGATTGTACCAGTCCCCCGGCACGACGCAGCGGATCGTCAGTGGGCCAAACTCTTTCAAGCAGTTCTTGACGGTATTGATATCCGTTCCCTGAGCGATCGTAATGTCATCGGAAGTGGCCTTGAAGACATTGTTCTGCCAGCCGGAAGGCAAAGGCCACAGCGGCGAGGTGTTTTGTTGCGTGTAGGGCAATTCCGCTTCCGGCACGACGCCGGTTGAAACGGCATAATCATCGACGTCACAGGCATTTCCGCCCGAAATGCTCCCCACCCCGGCGCAACAAAGCTGTTGTTCGGAGACATCGGGCTGATAGGTGGTGTCGTTCCGCGTCAGCATGTACTTCGCTTCCAGGATGCCGCAGCCGGCGAAGTCCCAGCACGTCCCGGCGGATCCCTGGTTCTTTACGCTGGTTAGCCAGTTCTGCCCGTTGACGTTTCGCCAGTCGAAACTGTCAGCGGAGAGTGGGCGATCCCACAACAACGTGGCGGCCGCCAACAGGATAAGCAACAACGAGCCCCGACGAAGAGAAACCACGGGATAGCGCATTTGAGAACTCCACTCGGAAGAACGGGATCAAAGACGGTTATGCCAGTAAACAACGCGACGCTCCCCATGCCAAACCTCTGGCAAGGGGCTGTCTGCTAAGATATCCACTCCCCGCGATGCCCCAAGAAATGGGCCGTTAAGGAGTTAAACCGGCCCCCTCCAATCTATCGAAAACACCGCCTTTTGCCAAGAGCGGATGCCGAAATTTGCGCTGTCTTGCCACCACTTTCTTCCCCGAAGCCCTGCCGCAACGGGTGGCCCACGAAGGCGCCGGAGTTCCGGCCCCCTGTCACCAAGAACACTAGTCGCTGACTACGACAATATATTACTGCCCTTGGGGAGGCAGTTTTGCGGCTGGCCACGGCCAGGGGCTACGTCACCATCACCACCGCATCGGGCAGGACGATCAATCTGGCCGGCGTTTCGCACTGCGTGCCGCCGCGTTGGACAGCGACGAGATGGGGCGATTCCCCGCCGACTTCATCCTGCAAGTGACCGGTTCGGCCTGTCGGCTTGCCTCTGCCGCTGTTGCCGCGGTCGAGCGGTGGAAAGAAGTGCGACAGAACGCGGATGTGGTGAGAGGATGTCGACAGAGCGGGGCAGACATTCCTGTCCGCCACGCGTCCCGCCGTCTCGTAGCGGGTCAACCATGTGTTGCGAAGCCATTCAGTAAATCGGCCAAGTTCCAGACAGCGATCGGTTAGCACGACCCTGCCAACATCGGGGCGACATTCAACCTCGTTGTGGGGCCGTTGCAGGCTGACGCGATGGCACGAGCGGCAAGGCGATGCGCCTCTGAGCGTCTGCAAATCGGAACGGGCGTTTACAGGCTGCCGCGGAAGTGTGGTTTTTCAGCAACACAATCCCACAACAGCGGCGACAGCCCCAAGATTTTCGTAGTAGACTTTCTAATGAAGGCAGCGGTTGTGTCGCCGCGGTTTTGGGCTCTTCGATCGTGCAGCCCGTGTTGGAAAGGGACTGCGATGAGTAAAGCAATCGACCGATTCATCGAAGCGCAAGAAGGAGAACGTAACGCCAAAAGAAGGCTGCAAGAGATCGTCAATCAGTTTCTCAGAGTTGCAGAAAGAGTAAGCAGTTGGCAAAACGCGGACTTTGAGTGGCGACATGACGATGCTGCCCATCCAGTTCGCCGGTCAGGCCATCGCAAGAAAGAGATAATTCGCACTACTGACATTCCAACGATATCTGATGTCCGGGCCGCCGTAGCGGAAGCAGACATCGCAGCCCAAGAACTTCTGGCTGCCATGGCTGGTCTAACTCAGGAAGAACGGCAGGCGCTTTGCCCTGCAGATGATGCCGCCAAGGCCGCCACAAGCACTCCTGGCATGAAAGGCGAGCGACCGGAGTACGTCACAGCCAACCAAGCAGCCCGCCGCCTTGGCCTAACTCGGCAGCGAGTCAGCACAATTCTCCACCAGGGGCGCATGCCATTCAAGATGTTGAATGGGTGCTACATGATCAAACTGGACGATCTGGAGAAATTCGCGGCAGTCGAGCGCCGGGTTGGCCACCCGTTCAAGAAAATCTTTTGACGACGCGCGCAGCAACATGCCCTCGACCCACTACCCGCCGTCTCGGCAGACAGGAACGTCTGCCCCGCTGAAAGATGGCGGGCGAAGCCGGAGCGGCGTCATTTTGCGACGCGGCGTCGGACTTCGCGGCGGTATTCGCCCGGGGAGCGGCCGGTGAGTTTGCGGAAGACAATCGCCATCCGTTGCGGGCTCAGGAAGCCGGACTGCCTGGCCAGCGCCGACATCGGGTGCTCGCTGCCCGCCAGCAATTCCTTGACACGCTCGATACGGGCGCGGTGGATTTCGGCCAGGACGGAACGGCCCAACAAGGCGCGGAACTTCTGTTCGAGCACGCGGCGGCGGACGACCACTTCGGCGGCGACCCTGCTCACGTTGAGCGGTTCGGTGAGGTGATTGCGGATGTAGTGCAAGGCCGCGGTTACGATCGGCTCATCGACGGCGAACATGCTGGTCGAATGCCGGGTGACGATATGCACCGGCGGCAGATAGACGACCTCGTTCGACACGCGGCGGCCGGCGAGCATGCGGTCCAAGCGTTTGGCCGCCTCGAAGCCGATCTGCTCGGCCGGAATCGCCACGCTCGATAGCGGCGGGAACGCCAACTGGCACTCCAGTTCGTCGTTGTCGACGCCGAGGATCGCCACGTCGTCGGGCACGCGCAGGCCGAGCAGTTGGCACATGTCGGCCAGATCGTGGGCGGGCACGTCGTGATCGGCCAGCACCGCCACCGGCTTGGCCAGCTCGCGGAGCCACTGGCGGACTTGCGCATTGACGCTCTTCCAGCTTGCCCGTTCCGACAGACGCGGCAGATACTCGACGTGGCAAGCGTTGACCGAGAAGCCGGCCTGCTCGACGGCCGCGCGAAAGCCGGCCAGCCGCACCTGCGAATAGTGGGCCAAGCGGCTGCCGAAGTAGCCGAAATTGCGATAGCCGCGGGTGAGAAAATGATCGGCGGCCAACCGTGCGACGGCGGCGTGATCGACGTCGACCGTCGGGACGCCCAAATCCTGCAACATGCAGGCCGTATCGACCACCGGCTTGCCGAGTTTGAGGATCGCGCGGGCGACTTTGGCGTCGTCCAGGTGGGCGATAATCCCGTGAGGATTCCATTCCGCCAACGCACGCAACGTCGCCATCGAAGGCGGGGCGTTGTGGAAGAGCCAGCGCTTCGCGTGGCCGGCATAGGCGCGGATCCCCAGCAGCACCTGCCGGTGGAAGCCGGCGTCCTGGCTCATCAACAGCGCAATCCGTCGGGGTCCGCTCATGCTCACGCCCATCGCAACAGAGCCGGCCGGCGCGGCGATTTGTCGGCCGGTCGGCACATCATCCATTGTAATTGGGCACGGGAACTGTTGCGATAGCCGGCATTCTCCTCAACGGTGTGCCACTGCTTGCTCGCAAGCAGTGCCGGGCGGTTGCGAACGCCCCGCACTGCTTCTGCGAAGCAGTGGCACACTGCATTTCGTGCAGCGATCTGCATCAGGAGCCTACACTCCCAAGTGCTTTCGCGTCTTTCGCACCGACACAGGGTGGTTGATGCTGGGCAGGTATTCCAGGCCGAAGACGCCGCGGTAGCCGAGCCGCTCGATCTTCCGGAAAAGGAAGGGGTAGTTGATTTCCCCTTCGAACAGTTCGTGTCGGCCGGGGACGCCGGCGCTGTGGACGTGGCCGATCACGTCGAGGTTCCGCTCGACGTGCTTCAACAGGTCGCCCTCCATGATCTGCATGTGGTAGCAATCGAAGAGCAGTTTCATGCGATCGGAGGCGATTTGGCGGCAGAGGGCCGCGCCGCGGTCGCTGCTGGTGAGCCAATAGCCGGGGTGATCGTACGGGGTGTTTAACGCCTCGAGCAGGAGCGTGACGCCGGCTGCTTCGGCCAACTTGACCGTGGCTTCCAAACCCGCCAGAACCGACTTCTCCATCTGCCGATCGCTACGGCCGGCGACGACGTTGCCCGTGCAGATGATCGTGGCGGGAATGCCGGCCGCCTCGTTGAAGGCCAATGTCATTCGCACGCGATCGAGCCATTGCCGGCGGTTGACCGGATCGGTCAGCCCGCCGCCGATGCTGCCGTCGGGCGCGCCGATCACCGTGTTGGTGATCTTGAGGCGGTGGCGTTTGGTCATTGCGGCCAGTTCTTCACCGGGGCCGCGAAAGCTGCCGTCGACGAACCACATTTCGACGTAGCGGAAGCCCGCCTTGGCCGCTGCGGCCAGACGTTGCTCGAAGGGGAGGTCGGCAAACGCCATCTCGATACACAAGCCGAGTTTCATGATGTCTCCTGCAAGGGTGCGGTGGGGCGTCAAAGTGCTAGTGCCGTTTCCAGCAGATGACTTTCGCGCGAAACGACAGCAAGTGCTAGCAGTGCTGGCACTTAAGACGCGACATTTGGTATGAAATGAGTAGGGGAAGTCTCCACATGGTTGCAAACGTGACCCCAATGCGGAGACTTCCCCATGAACAGTGTACATGTGCGTCGAGTTGCGCCGCCGGAGCGGCGCAAACTTCGTCACTGGAAGCGGCAACGAACCAACCTGGTCAACAGTTGTCGCGCCAGAGTTATTCTTCTTTCCTCGGGGCATGTGGGCAATCGGGAGATTGCCCAGCAAGTTGGTTACACGCCTCAATGGGTGCGAATCATCATCCATCGGTTCAACAAAGGCGGGACGGAAGGAATTGCCTGGTATCCGTACTTTCACGGCCCAAGCGGCCCGAGGAGCTTCACCGCGGACATCATCGAGCAGATTGCCGCGGTTGCCCTCTCGCCTCCGAAACAGTTGATCGGAATGACCCAATGGTCTCTGGCCAAATTGCGTCAATACTTGGTCGAACAAGGGCTCCTGGCCAAGATCAGCCTGGAGTGGCTGCGACAATTGCTTCGCCGTTGTGGGATCCGCTGGCGGCGGACGAAGACCTGGAAGGAATCGACCGACCCCGAGTTTTGGCCGAAATATCGGCGGATCCGAAGACTCTACGCCGAACGCCCGCGCGGCGGTCGGCGCTTGTGTGTGGACGAATTCGGTCCCTTGAACCTCCAGCCACGACACGGCCACTGCCTGGCGGGGCGAAGTAAACGAGTGGAACGATTGCGGGCAACATACCATCGCTTTGGAGGTGTTCGCCAGTGCTTCGCCCTCTACGATCTGGAAACGCGGAAGCTGTACGGACGGTTCACCCGCACGAAGACCTGGAGAGACTTCCTCAGCTTCTTCCGTTGGATTCGTCGTCGTTACCGCCAGGAGGAGCGGCTCTACATCGTGATGGACAACTACGCAACACATTTGCGGGCCGAAGTAGTCTCGTGGGCCAAGAGCCACAATGTCCGCCTGTATTTCACTCCGACCAGTGCCTCGTGGCTCAATCGTATCGAGTGCGAATTTACACCTCTGAAGAAGTACGCCCTGGACAACTCCGACTACCGCACTCATGAAGATCAGCAAACCGCCATCCAAAGCTACCTTCGCTGGCGAAATGGCCAAAGAACGATCGCAATTACGCCCTGGCCGCAACTACATAGGCGTCATCCGGCAGCATGACTCGATCGAGAAACTCATTGAATGGAAACGGCACTAGTCAAGGGGGACAGTCCCATTTTCGCTGCGCGAAAATTGGGACAGTCCCCTGGTGATGCCCAGGGCGATGCGGTCGCAATCCTCATCGCTGTAATGCCAGTTGATTTCGATCATGATCGCCCGGCTGAGCAGGTCGAGCGTGCGCGGGCAAAGGTCTTTGGAATAGCGGGGAAGCGCGTCGTCGGGCAGGGCACTCCAGGGCAGGCCGTCGGCGGCGACCGGCTTCTTCTCCAGAATGTGCTCCCAGTAGGCGTAGATGTGCCAATCGCGGACCTTCTGATCGTAGATTCCGCCGGCGGGCACTCCCTGGGCCTGCATCGCCTGCATCGCTTTTCGCGTCGTTTCGCCGTCGGCGAGAAAGAGAATCAGGCAGATGCTCGTGTCGCCCGCGGCGTCGGGGACGCGGCGGAACGACAGGCCGGGGACCGGCTCGATCGATTCCTTGATCCGCTGGAAGGCGCGGCGGTAGCCGGCCAACATGACGTCGGTCTTGCGGATTTGGGCCAAGGCGACGGCCCCCTGTAACTCGCTCATTCGATAGTTCTCGCCGCAGAAGAGCTCGCCCGGCTTGCGTTCGCGGGAAAAGCGATCGGGGCGCCAGCAAGCGGCCGTATCGTGCCAACTCTTGGCGCGGGTGTAGAGCCACTCGTCGCTGGTCGTGACGAAGCCCCCTTCGCCGCTGGCGTGGACCTTGTAATAGTCGAAACTGAAGCAGCCGGCGGTGCCCAGGCTGCCGAGGCGTTTGCCCTGGAACGAGCCGCCTCCCGACTGGGCCACGTCCTCGACGATGGGGATGCCCTTGCGGCGGCCGAGATCGAGGATGGCGTCCATTTGGGCGGGGGCGCCGCGCATGTGGACCGGCACGATCGCCTTGGTCCGCTTGCTGATCGCTTTTTCCGCCACCGCCGGATCGAGGCAGAGCGAATCGTCTACTTCGACGATGACCGGGATGGCGTTGCAGGCGACGACGCTGGCGGCGGTGGCGAAGAAGGTGTAGGCCGGCACGATCACCTCGTCGCCCGCCCCGATTCCCAGCGCCCGGTACGCGCAGACCAAGGCCGACGTGCAGGAATTGACGGCCAGGCAGTGCCGCACGCCGGTCAGTTCGGCCATTGCCTTCTCGGCCGCCTCGACCTTGCTGGGCCGCGGATTGTAATAGCGGAATAGGTGCGGGCCTTGGAGATTCCGGTCGTTGCGGACCAGTTCGGTGATCTGCTTTTGGGTTTCCGGCGAGAACTGCCACAGGTCGAGGACTTCCAGCAGTTCGTCGCAGCCTATTTTCGAGGGATATGGCCCCAACTGGGGCACGGCCTTCGGCGCATCTGTTGTTTTGCCGACAGTCGCCATGACAGTTCTCCGAGGATGCCGATAGAAGCCCAATCCAACGAACAATGCCGCTGTTCCTGTACTATATTCGGAACGCTGGCTTGCAGAGCCCTGAGGCGTCGTTCTTCTGTTTTCGATTGCGCCATTCTTATAGCGATTTACGACGGGCGATTGAGGCTTTCTTGAATCGTGACGATGTGGAAGGAAAAAAGGGAAAGGGGGAAAGGGGAAGACGGAGCTTGAGAGATTCCCCTTTTTCCCATTTTTCATTTTTCCTTCCACTGGTACCGTCGAGCTCTCTTGCTGATTCTGCCCGCGATGCAAAACGCAACAAGCATCGCGCAATTCAGTACAGAACGCTTTTCCGACGGATTGTCGAGAAGATTGCGCCGCGTCAAATTAGAGGTTTGGCGACGAAAACCGCACTCTATCGCCCTTTTCCGACAGGATCGCGCGATGCTTACGACGATTGACGTGGTGATTATTCTGGCTTCGATGGCGTTAGTCGTCGGGGTCGGCGTTGTCGCGGGACGGAAGCGTGGGGACACGGCCCACGGCTACTTTCTCGGCGGCAACCGCATGCCCTGGTGGTTGATCGGCACGGCCTTCGTCGCAACCGGCATCTCCAGCGAGCAGATGATCGGCACCGTCGGCGCCGCCTACCAGCACGGCATGGGCATCGCTAACTGGGAATGGTTCGGTTTGCCGTGTTACGCGCTAGTGTTGACGATCTTCATCCCAATCTATTTGAAAAACAAGGTCACGACGGTCCCGGGCTTCCTGGCCGACCGTTTCGGGCCTGTGTGCGGCACGATCTACTCCTGCATGTTGCTGGCCTTCTACGTCTGCATCTACACGGTCACCGTGCTCTATGCCGGCAGCCTCGCATTCTCGCAGGTGACCGGATGGAATTTCTTCTTCGTGCTGGTGTTGATCGTCGTGGGCGTTGGCGCCTATTCGATCCACGGCGGACTGACCTCCGTGATGTGGGCCGATCTGTTCCAGTGCATCCTGTTGATGGTGGGCGGCATTACGCTGTTCTTTGCGGCACTCGGCAAAATCCCTGGCGGCTGGAATACCATTGTCGCGGCCAGCCCCGAGCGCATGCACCTTTACCAGCCGCCCGGTCATGAAATGGCGCCTTTCATGGGGATGATCATCGCCACGTTTGGAGCATTCACGTTCTATCAGGTGGGCAACCAGGCGATGATTCAACGCATGTTGGCGGCCCGCAGCACCTGGGACGCGCTAATGGGCCTCATCTTCGCCCAGTTCATCAACTTCCTGCGACCGCTGGTCACGTGCTTTCTCGGCTTGGTCGTGTATCACTGGGTTTTCGTGATGAAGCAGCACGCTCCGCTGGAAAAGTCGGATTTGGCGTTTACCTTCGCGCTCGGCGAGTTCGCGCCGACCTGGGGCGTTCGCGGCGTGGTCGTGGCCGGACTGATCGCCGCGGTGATGGCTGCCCTGAGCGCTCAGGTAAATTCCGCCTCGACCATGTTTTCCAACGATCTCTACAAGAAGCTCATCCACAAGGACGCCACGGACCACGAAATGGTTCGCGTGGGTCGGATCGCCGCTTTCATCGTGCTGCTGCTGGCGGCGGTTCTCTCGCCGGTAGTCGGACTGTTCGGCATCTTCAAGTTCTTCCAATTCACACTTACCGCCATTGCCATCCCGTTCATGGCGACAATCCTGATGGGAGTTCTTTGGAAGCGAGTCAACCAGCCCGCCGCGGTGTTCGGCCTAGTGGGCGGGGTGGCCATTACCGCGTCGCTGCTGACGATCTTCAGCGGCCGTTTTGCGGGCATTGGCGAACTGCACTTCTTCTACATCGGCGGCATCGCCGAAGTGCTGATCGCGATCGGCATCGCCGTTGTCGCCCTGACGACCGCGCCGCCCGACTACGCCAAGATCGCCCCGTTCGTATGGCGTCCCCAGCTTCTAAGGACCTACGACGAAGGCACGCGCCGGCCGTGGTATCAACAAGTGAAACTATGGTGCGGCATCGTGTTGGCGATCTGGCTCTATCTCTACTGGCGATTCTGGTGAGCATGTAGTTGCCCGAGCACGCGGGCAGGGCTTTTCACGCACGAAACTCGCGGCGGACCAGCCCTGCCCACTGCCCACTACGAACTACCCACTGCCGACTGCCCACTCTGCCCTAACCACCCCGTTGGGTGCAAAGCAGCTTCCGGCCTCGGCTCAGGCGGCCGAGGTGACGGTGGAGCGGCGGACATAGGCACACCCCGGCCGAGTGCGAAGGTAGCGCCCGAGACGGTTGTCGTCGCATAGAGTAGCGGCCCGGACTTGGAGTATCGCTTCCGCCCCCTCTGGGTCGTTCCAAAACATCTCCGTCCCCTTCACCCGGTAGTTCACCTCTTTGACCAGCGACTCCATCAAGGCCGACGTTACCGGCAACCCAAGGCGTCGATAATGCGGATAGTCCATGCGACCGCGGTTGTTCCGCAGATAACGTGCGGCATCGACGATCGGTTTACGCGGATCGTTCTCGTCCAGCTTGGCCGTGTCGTCAAGACCGTGCGGAGCCAACCAACGCTTCAGTTCGTCCATCGCCTCCATCGCCCGACCTTGCCAACATGCGCGGGCCATGCGCAGATAGCACGACCACGCAACGGAGAAATCCGGGTGCATCGCCAGTGCCGCAGCGTACAGATAACTCAGCGCGTGGATGAAATCAAGGATGGGCACAAAGTTTGGAAAGTAGTGCTTCCACACAAACCAATTCCAGGGAAGACCGTCTCCCACAAAGGCACGCGCAGGCGCCTGCGGAAAACGACGACAGTCGGCCTCCCGCTTCATCTGTTGCCCGAAGACGCTGGCCTCTGCCATGCTCGAAAGACACGTGCGCACCAGACGCTGGGGACGCCAAGCCTTCTCGCCAGGCGGCGCGGCAGATACCGCCGAAATCGCTGGCGGAGCCTCTTTTTCCGCTAATTTCGCCACTCGCTTGGGATCGGTGAACGCACGCGGAAGTTCCGGTTCGGGGTCTTCCGCAAACGTCTGGTGCGTCATTCGCAGCAAATTGGCGTTCTTGGTCTCGCGCCAAGCCTCGCCATGAACGCCGCAACCTTGGCCCGGTTTCCGTGTGCGAATTCGTCCGCCGTCAGCTTCCACGACGGCCAACTCGGGTGGATTCTCGGGGGCTTGGACCAGTTCGGGCGCATCCCCTTCATCTCGCAACTCCGCCAGTTCCATCCCCACTTGGTGCGTTACACGCTGCACCGTGCTCGCTGAGACCTCGTTACCACCGACGTGCTTCAGCACCAGCGACGCGCGTTGGCTCGATCGCGTCTCGGCCGAGGCATACACGATCCTCTGCGTCATCGCCGGCGTTAGTTCCCGACTGTCCAATCCCATCGCTGCCCGCAGAGGGAAAAAAATCCCGCCGACAGCGGGTACAAGTCCCTTTCCATTCCAAGATGGGGACCGCACCGTCGGTCGAGAGAATCGTACGGGCCACCAACTCCAGCGAACAAACTTCGCCACAGGTCGGACAGGCGGCGCTGTCGGGACTTTCCGCCGTCATCTCCCGCGCGGCCCATTCCTGAAAGCAACAACTCCAACGGGTCGCCAACCGATGGGAAGCCGCCTCGATTTGACTGAAATGGAGCGGGGTCTTCCGGTCCCAGCCCGCCAAAATGGTCTCGATGATCGCATCCTTCGCCTCAAGCAAAACCCGCTCGAATTTCCGCTGTAAATGCTGCGAAATGCCGTCCATGACAGATCCTCCACGATCCAAAGTGACTTCCTATCCTGCGACAAATTGCCATCTTAACCGAAAAACGCCAGATTCTCCTATCGACGTTTGCTTGAGCCACGTTGGGACACCGGAAGCTGCTTTGCACCCCACCCCGTTTTCGCGGCGGAATTGCCCTTGTCCCCCCGTGGCGATCTTGCTACCATCCGCCCCACTTGTCGCCGCAGGTTTTCACGCGGATGCCCTTCATTCGAGGGGAATGCAAGGAGATTGCCATGTCACGGTCGGCACGCATATCCTGGTTGTGGGCGTGGATGTCGTTGCTGGTCGCCGGCTGCGCCGACAATCCGATGGTGATGAAGGGGCAGATCGCCCAGCTTCAGCAGCAACAGGCCGCCTCGTCGCGGCAGTACCAGCAACTTCAGGATCGGGCGTATGCGCTGGACCGCGACAACCAGGAGAAATTCACGCTCTTGGCCCAAGCCCGACAGCAGACGAAGGTCTCGGAAGACCAGTTGGCGGCCCTGCGCGATCAACTGCGGAGCGTGACGTCGCAGCTTGCGCAAACGCGGTCGGACAAGGAGAACGCCGATCGGCGAGTCCAAGTCCTCAATGCCTCGATGCAGCGGCAGGGGGGCGTCACGATCGATCCGAACAGCAGCTTGCAGCAGACGCTGCCGGCGGTGAACATCGCGGGGGCTTTTGTGCGGCGCGACGGCGAGGTGGTTCGCATCGAGCTGCCCGGCCACGTGCTGTTCGAGCCCGGCAGCGCCCGGCTTCGTCCCGGCGCGGTTGAGCTGATTACCGAGGTGGCGGCGGAGATCGCCCGCGTGTATCCCGATCAAATGGTCGGCATCGAGGGCTACACCGACAACGATCCGGTGTCGGGCGGCCAGTTCCGCAACAACCACGAACTTTCGGTCGCTCGCGTGATGGCCGTCTACGACGTGTTGATCAACCGATCGCGCTTGCAGGGGAACCAGTTGTTCGTCACCGGCCACGGTCCCACCCAGCCGGTCGTCTCCAACGCCACGGCCGAAGGCAAGCAGCGCAACCGCCGCATCGAGTTCGTCGTATATCCCGAGCGGAAGAGTTGAGGGGCTAGGGGCTGGGGACTAGGGGCTAGGGATTAGGGATTAGGGTCCGGGGCGAGCGGTTTACGGCCCACTGAACTTCATCGCTTGCGACTTCGCAACCAGCGCGTTCCTCGCCACGGCAATAGCGCTGCCATCCCTTGCCGTTGGCAGGCCGCGGGGTTAAGGTAGATCATACTGCCCCTGACCCCTAGCCCCCAGTCCCTAGCCCCTGACCCCGCCCCATGATCGCCATCATCGACTACGGCATGGGCAATCTGCGAAGCGTGCAGAAGGCCTTCGAGAAGGTGGGTCATCAGGCCGTCGTCACCAGCGATCCGGCCCAAGTGGCTGCGGCGGCGAAGGTGGTGCTGCCGGGCGTGGGAGCGTTCGAGGACGCCGCCGCCGAATTGCGGCGGCTCGACCTGGTTCGGCCCGTGTTGCAGGCGATCGACTCAGACAAGCCGTTTCTGGGAATCTGCCTCGGCCTGCAATTGCTGTTTGACGTGAGTTATGAAAACGGCCGGCACGAAGGGCTCGGCGTGCTGCGGGGCGAGTGCGTCCGCTTCGATCTGCCGCAAGAATACGCCGTGCCCCACATGGGCTGGAACCAACTGAACATCCGCCGGCCGGCCCCGGTACTAAGCGGAGTGGCCGAAGGGGTCTACGTCTATTTCGTCCATTCCTATTACGTCGTGCCGAAGGACGCGGAGGTGATCGCCGCCGAGACCGATTACGGCGGCCCCTTCTGCGCGATGGTCTGGCGGGACAACGTCTTCGCTACGCAGTTTCACCCCGAGAAGAGCCAGGCCGAAGGGCTGCGGATGCTTAAGAACTTCGCGGAACTGTAGCGCTGATTGAGTCGCAGAAGATAATGTCGCGTCTGCGAACGCCCCGCAACCACGATCACGGGGCGTTTCGAGTCATCCCTCATTCTTCGCCCCTGTTTTCCTGCCCCTCTATTTTCACCAGATAGACCAACGCGAGAAAATCGTACGCGCCGTGGGTAACGATCGGGGTCAAGAGATTGCCCGACAGCAGCCAGAGCCAGCCGAGATAGAGGCCGATGAGACCCGCAAGGATGGCGTAAGTGGGGGTGATGAAGTGCAGCAGTCCGAAGAGGAGGGCGGCCACGAGCAGGCCGAGCCAAACGCCATAGTGGCCGCCGATTGCTTGGGTCGCCCCCGCCTGGACCACGCCGCGAAAGAGCGTCTCTTCGCCCAGCCCCGCCAAGGTGGAGATGATCGCCAGTTGCGCCACGCCGCAGCGGCGAAACAACGGCACGAGCGTTTCGACAGTGATCTTGGCGATTTCGGCGAAGGGCCGCCAGGGGCAGACCAGGCAGAACCAAAATAGCCCCAGCGGCGGCAATGCAGCGGCAACGCCGATCAGGGCGTCGCGCCCGGTGAAGTGGAACAACGCTGCCAGCGGCGGCGTGCCGAGCAGCCACCCCAACCCAATCGCCACCGGCGTGAGGATTCCCTCGAATGCGGCGGCCAGCAGGGGGAAGTGCTTCATTGAGGAGAGGGGCCAGGGGTCAGGGGGCAGGGATTAGGGATTGGCGAGAGCGGGGTTGGCGTTTGCGGCGGAGGGCGTCGAGACTCCATCCCCCGGCGCCGCAGGCCAACACCATCAACAGTCCGCCGGCTAGGGTGATGTTCTTCATGAAGTTCGCCATCTGCAACTGTCGAATCTGACCATCGTAGTTCCAGAAGTCATGGAAGATCAAGGCGGCCGGGACCAGAAAAACGATCAGCAGCACGGCGCCCCAGCGGGCGCGAAGCCCCAGCAACAGCGATAATCCCCCGAGCAGAAGAAAGGCCGTCGCCCCGGCCAGGAGGATTTGCACGACCATCGGGCTTGAACTGCCGAAAACGCTCTCCATCCCCATCCCCTTACTGGTCATGAACTTGATCGTCCCGTTCCAATTGCGCAGATGGTTCACGCCGCCGAAGATGAACAATGGGCTCAGCACCAAGCGAGCCAGCAGAACAACGAGATTCTGAAGAGAGGACATGGGAAACTCCTTGTGCATGGTTAGTGCGGGTGCGCCGCGAATCGTGGGTGCCACGAATAGCGATCATTCTTCGCTGTACTCCGAATGGCCGAAGCAGCTCCGAATCACCGGAATTGCCGGAAAATCTCGGGCCACACGCATCCTTGACGCCCCTTTGCCACACTGTTAGACTTTTTGGTTTCGTTCTTGGTCGCAGCATGTACCGACGGAATTATAGGCTGCCGGGTAGTTCGGGCACTGCATGACCGAGAATCGACCGGAACAATCGCACGGTTTTTTGTGACATCACTCGAAAGAAGGCATAACATGGCTCAAAAGTACGTTTACTTCTTCGGCCCGCAGGGAACCGAAGGCGACGCAACGATGAAGAATACGCTCGGCGGCAAGGGGGCAAACCTCGCCGAGATGGCCAAGCTCAATCTGCCGGTCCCGTCCGGCTTTACGATCAGCACCGAGTTCTGCACGGTCTTTTTCGCCGAGGGGCGACAGTTTCCCCAATCGCTGCGCGACGAAGTGGCCGCCGCGTTGCAGAAGACGGAAGCGGCGATGGGCATGAAGTTCGGCGACGCCGAGAACCCGCTGTTGTTGAGTTGCCGCAGCGGCGCCCGTACCTCGATGCCCGGCATGATGGAGACCGTGCTGAACGTCGGCCTCTGCTCGGCGACGATTCCCGGGCTGGTCAAGAAGACGAACAACGAGCGGTTCGTCTACGACGCCTACCGCCGCTTGATCATGATGTATTCCGACGTGGTGATGGAGAAGGCGGAAGACATCGAGCCGGCCGAAGGGAAGGGCATCCGCGTCCAACTCGAACACATCATGGCCAAGATGAAGAAGTCGAAGAAGTACACCTCCGACACCGACTTGACTGCCGCCGATCTGAAGTCGCTGTGCAAGAAGTTCAAGGAGAAGGTCAAGGAGGTTCTCGGCCGCGAGTTTCCCGACGATCCGCACGAGCAACTTTGGGGCGCCGTCGGGGCGGTGTTCAAGAGTTGGGAGGGCCGCCGGGCAGTCTCCTATCGCAAGATCGAGGGCATTCCGGGCGAGTGGGGCACCGCCTGCAACGTGCAGAGCATGGTCTTCGGCAACCTCGGCGACACCTCGGCCACCGGCGTGGCCTTCTCGCGCAACCCGGCGACCGGCGAAAACAAGTTCTACGGCGAGTGGCTGGTCAATGCCCAGGGCGAAGACGTGGTGGCCGGTATCCGCACGCCGAACCCGTTGAACGAAGAGACGAAGAACCCGCAGAACCAGCATCTCAAGTCGCTGCAAACCGAGTGGCCGGCGCTGTACAAGGAGCTCGACGACATCCGCTCGAAGCTCGAACATCACTACCACGACATGCAGGACATCGAGTTCACGATTCAAGATCGCAAGCTCTACATGCTGCAGTGCCGCAACGGCAAGCGGACCGGCACCGCCGCCTTGAACATGGCGATGGACATGCTCGGCGAGGGGCTGATCGACGAGAAGACGGCCGTCACCCGCGTGCAGCCGGCGCAGTTGGACGAACTGCTGCACCCGATCATCAACCCGGAATCCGAGAAGAAGGCCGAGGCGTTTCTCTCCGGTCTTCCGGCCGGCCCGGGCGGGGCTTGCGGCAAAATCGTCTTTACCTCGGTCGAAGCCGTCGAGGCGAAGAAGAAGGGCGAAAAGGTAATCTTGGTCCGCGAAGAGACCAACCCGGAAGACGTCGAGGGCATGCGCGCGGCCGAGGGCATTCTCACCGCCCGCGGCGGCATGACCAGCCACGCGGCCCTGGTGGCCCGCGGCTGGGGTAAGTGCTGCATCGTCGGCGCCGGCGACATGAAAATCGACATCGGCGGCAAGCGGATGTCGGCCGGCGAGGTGAAGTTCAAGGAGGGTGATCTGATGACGCTCAACGGCACGAAGGGCAAAGTCTACGCCGGGGCGTTGGAGATGATGGACGCCACGGAAAACCCGCGATTCCAGGGCTTCATGAAGATCGTCGACAAGTTCCGCACGCTGGGCGTCCGCACGAACGCCGACACGCCGGAAGACGCCAAGGTCGCCCGGCTGTTCGGCGCCGAGGGCATCGGCCTGTTCCGCACCGAACACATGTTCTACGGCACGGGCTCCGATCAGCCGTTGTTCCTGCTGCGGAAAATGATCCTTAGCAAGACGCTCGACGAGCGCAAGGCCGCCTTGGCCGAACTGTTCCCGTTCGTCAAGCGGAGCATGAAGGGGACGCTGGAAGCGATGGACGGTCTGCCGGTGACGATGCGGCTGTTGGATCCGCCGCTGCACGAGTTCGTGCCGCAAGACCCGGCCAGGCAGAAGGAACTGGCCGCGTCGCTGGGCATTCGCCCCTTCGAGATTAAGAAACGCGGCGAGGCCCTGCACGAGACCAACCCGATGATGGGCCATCGCGGCGTCCGCCTGGGGATCACCTATCCCGAAGTGACCGAGATGCAGATTCGCGCGATGTTCGAGGCCGCCGCCGAGTTGAAGAAGGAGGGCAAGTCGCCCAAGCCGGAACTAATGGTCCCGGTCACCTGCGACGGACGCGAGTTGGACGCGACGAAGGTGATCTTCGACCGCGTCAAGAAAGAGGTGCAAGAGCAGACGGGCGTCGAAGTGCATTGCCTCTACGGCACGATGATCGAGATTCCGCGGGCCTGCCTGATCGCCGACAAGATGGCGAAGACGGCGCAGTTCTTCTCGTTCGGCACCAACGACCTGACCCAGATGAGCTTCGGTTTCAGCCGCGACGACATCGGCAGCTTCCTGCACGATTATCTGGAGGACAACATCTTGAGCGCCGATCCGTTCCAGACGATCGACCAGGAGGGCGTGGGGCAGTTGATCCAGATGGCCGTCAGCAAGGGCCGTGCGACCCGCGGCGATCTGAAGATCGGCATTTGCGGCGAGCAGGGGGGCGATCCGGCCAGCGTCGAGTTCTGCTTCCGCACCGGCTTGAATTACGTCAGTTGCAGCCCCTACCGCGTGCCGATCGCGCGGTTGGCCGCGGCGCAGGCGTCGATCAAAGCGAAGAAGTAGCTTCCGCGTTTGCCAAGAATCGAGTTAAGGATATCGCAATAGCCGAGGGCCGACGGCCTGCGGAATGTGCTTTTAATCTGAACACCCGTTGGGGCGGCAGTCGAACTGTCGCCCCGACTTTTTGCGATTCCCGCCCCGCGCGATTCCGGCGACGCCGCGATGTTCGCCTGCGTCGTATGCTTGACTTGTCGACGCAATTCGCCAGAATGAACGGAGAAGCGCGGAGAGAATGCCATGAACCAAGACGTCGAACACTTGCGGCTGCTGTCGATCTTCCATTACGTGGTGGCCGGCTTGACGGCCTTGTTCGCATGTTTCCCGGTGTTCCATTTGACCTTTGGATTGGTGATGCTGTTGGCCCCCGGCGTATTCGAGAATCGTCAGCATGGTCCGCCGAACGATCCGGCGGTTCTGCGGCTGGTGGGGGCGGCAGTCACGTTCGTTGCCGCAATGATCATTCTGGCCGGCTGGAGCCTCGCGGTGTGCGTCTTTTTGGCGGGGAGATTTCTCAGCCTCCGCCGGCATTACATGTTCTGTCTGATCATTGCGGCCCTGATGTGCATGATAACGCCGTTCGGCACGGTGTTGGGCGTGTTCACCATCATCGTGCTCGTTCGGCCGTCGGTGAAACCGCTATTTGCCCCACAAGGCAATCCGGTGCCCGTTTAGCGGCCGACGGCACGCACGTTGGGATGGCAGTTGCACTGCCATCCCCTATTCATTCCCGGCAACGGGGCGGCGGTTCGACCGTCGCCCCGACGCTGGTGCTGCCCCGACTCTCTGTTCCGCGCTTCGGAGCGCCCCTCGAGAATCGGACCCTGGGAAGCAGTTCAACTACTTCACGGCCTCGGGAGCCGGCGCCATGGGCATTTCCGTCGGCTTCTGCGGGGCCCTTATCGGTGCCTGCTGGGGGTGCTGCTGCTGTCCATGCCCATTTGGCTGACCGCCGGTCGCCGGTTGGCAGCAGGCCGGCTGGCAGCAGGAGTTGCTGTAAGAGCCGCAGCCGCATCCTCCGCAGCCTCGGCGGCCACCGTGATGCCCGCCGCCGCAGCAGCTATCACACCAGCCACCGCAACCGCCTCCGCAGGTACTACAGCCGGTACTACAGCCGGTACTACAGCCGCAGCCGCCGCCGCCACAGGTACTACAGCCGCAGCCACTATAGCAGCAGCCACCTCGACCCCGCCGGCACGCCGAGGCCGAGTCGGCCACCAGGAAGCACACAGTCAGCAACACAGCAAGCGTCATCAGTACACGTCGCATAATAACGTTCCTCCTCAGATTCGACCCAGTGTTTCTTACGTAGCGGGCCACCGCGGCCCAACGAATGATTCCCACTGGTCTTTAGGTAGGCCAGTGCAAGTTTTTTTGCCGGGAAACCGTGAAAAGGGGAATGAACAGCCGTCCGCCAGGGTCGGCCATAGCGGCGGCCCGCCAGAACGGCAATCGACGCCGCTTCCGGCGTGCCCACCTGAGAAGGGCAGGATTTGTTCCCAGCGACGTGCGCGGGAATTTCCCGATCCGCCGCCGCTGGACATACCTGCTGCACCCGCGACCGTTTATTGTGCGACGTCGGCCGGCCCTTCGATCTCCAGTACCACCACTGAGGCAATGTCGTCGGGGGCTTTTTCGGGCAGCTTCACCGAGACGCCGTCTGCCGACGGCGTGACTTCAAGCAAGTGTACTCTTCCGTTCTGCTTGGCGTCGGCCAGCAGGTATGCCTGTTTCACTCTATTCTTCAGCCCCGGTACTTTCAACTCGCCGCGCGGCCAGTCGAAGACGTGCAGGAAGAGCTTGCCCGGCTTTTGCGTGCAGCGACCCCAGTCGAGCTTCTTGAAGGGGCTGGCCGTCGTGCCGCAGATCGCCTCGCCGTTTGCAGCCATCCACTTGCCCATGCCTTGCAGCCGCTCGACGGACGCGGGAGGAATTTCGCCTGCGGCAGTGGGGCCGACGTTCAACAGATAGTTGCCCCCCTTTGATGCCGCGTCGATGAGTTGACGCATGAGGACTTTCGTCGACTTCCAGTTCGTGTTGTCGGTGCGATATCCCCAAGTGTCGTTCATCGTCATGCAGGTCTCCCAATCGACGCCGGGAAGGCCGGTGGCGGGAATCTCCTGCTCGGGCGTATCGAAGTCGCCGACGTACGCGCGGTCGTGGCGGCCGAATCCGCCCATGTCGGCGCTCGCCCGGCCGGTGCCGAGACGATTGTTGATGATCAGCGACGGCTTGAGCGTCCGCAGGAAGCGGGCCACGTCCACCGCGTCCTCCTCCGTCCACCACGCCGGCCACTGGCCGTCGAACCAGAGAACCTCGGGATTCGGGCCGTTGCGCAACTCCTTGAGTTGCTGCTTCATGAAGGCGATGTACTCGGCCCTCCGCTCGGGGTGAATCTTCGTGGCGTTGTAGCCCTGCGGACTGCTGCGATACTGGGCCGGGTGGTGCCAGTCCATGATCGAATAGTACGTGCAGAACTTGAGGCCCTGCTTGCGGCATTCGTCGGCCAGCGGCTTCAGCAAGTCCTTGCCGTAAGGCGTCGCCTTGACGACGTTGTAGTCGGTGGCTTTGGTGTCGAAGATGCTGAAGCCGTCGTGGTGCTTCGAGGTGATGACAATATACTTCGCGCCGGCCTGCTTGGCCGTGCGCACCCACGCCGCGGGATCGTATTTCACCGGGTTGAACTGCTTGGCGAGCTGCTCGTACTCTTCCACGGGGATATTGAAGGTGTTCATGATCCATTCGCCGCCGCCCGGCGAGGGGAATTTGCCCTTCCACTGCCCGGCGGGAACGGCGTACAGCCCCCAATGAATGAACATGCCGAAGCGGGCCTCGCGCCACCATGCCATCCGCGCGTTGCGCTGCTGTTTGCTCTCAGTAGGCAAGGCCGGCTTCAAGACCACCGAGCGCAGATCCATCACCGCGCCGTGGGGCATCGCCGTTGCGCGGACGGCGAGCGTCTGGTGTCCGGCGGAAATCTCAATCCGGCCGAGATTCTTGGTGACATACTTTCCCCAGCCGCCGGTCCCTTCGACTTTGCCGGTCAACTTCTTGTCGGCGGCTTCGATGCTGAATTCGCTGCCGGCGGCGCCGTTCTCACAAGCGTAAGTGACCTCGACCTCGAATGGGCCCGGCTTTTTGATCGAGAAGTTCCAATCGACCCAGTCCTGGGCGTTCGTCCAATAGCCGACGTCGTCTTTTCCCGGGTCGGCGTCATAGCGGGCGGTATCGCCGTGGATCGTGCCATCGACCGCCGGGAACGTGACGGACCCATCCGATGCTTGCGGGATGGAGTAGGGCGCCACGTCGGCGGGGCCGGAGATTTCGAGCACGACGACCGAGGCGATCTTGTCGGGAGCTTCCGTGGGGAGCGTTATCGTGACGCCGTCTTCATTTTGCGAAACGGGCAGCGACGCCCGCTTCGGATCGGCCAACAGGTACGCCTCCTCAACTCGATTCTTCAGCCCCGGGACGAAAAGCGGCGTCTGCGGCCAGTCGAAGACGTGCAGAAACAGCCGCTCGGGCTTCTGCGTGCAGCGGCCCCATTCGAGCTTCTTGAAGGGGCCGGCGGTGGTGCCGTGGATCGCCTCGCTGTTGACGTCCATCCAGCGGCCGATCTCCTTGAGCCGCTGCACCTCGGGTTCCGGGATGATGCCCTCGGCCGTCGGGCCGACGTTCAACAGATAGTTGCCGCCTTTGCTGGCGATGTCGATCAGGTTGCGCAGCAGCGTCGCGGTCGATTTGAAGTTATTGTCGTACGATTTGTAGCCCCAGGTGTCGTTGATCGTCATGCAGGTCTCCCAATCGCGGCCGGGGAAACCGTTGGCGGGAATGTACTGCTCGGGCGTGAGATAATCGCCCAGATCGTTGCCGACGCGGTCGTTGACGACGCAATCGGGCACGTGCCGGCGGATCACCTTCAAGAATTCCCGGCTGCGCTCGGGCGTCAAGTCGGGCACGTCGAACCACATCAGCGCCGGCTTGTATTGCGAGACCAGCTCCTCGACCTGCGGCAGCGATTTCCCGCGGAAATAGACGTCCGGTTTGCGCTTGCTCATCGGGCCGAAGTCCCAGTCGTTGATAAAGCCCGGCGCGTTCGGCTCGTGCCAGTCCCAGCAGTGCGAGTAGTAGAAGCAGAGGCGAATTCCCTGGGCGGCGCAGGCCTTCGCCAGTTCCGCCATCGGATCGCGTCGGAACGGCGTCGCATCGGCAATGTTGTATTTCGACGCCTTCGACGAATACATGGCAAAGCCGTCGCAGTGCTTGGCCGTGATGACAAGATACTTCATGCCCGCCGCCTTGACGATGGCGGCCCACTGGTCGGCGTTGAACTTGACCGGGTTGAACGCCTTGGCGTAGGTTTCATACTGGGCCACGGGAATCTTGGCGTCGTACATGATCCACTCGCCCAGGCCGGGGATCTTCTTGCCGCCATATTCGCCGGCGGGAACGGCGTAGAGGCCCCAGTGGATGAACATGCCGAAGCGGGCCTCGCGCCACCATGCCATCCGCGCGTTGCGCTGTTCCTTCGTATCGGCGGCGGCGCTCCGACCGCTTGCCACGAGAAGAGCGATAAAGCAAATCACCAGTCGCAGAAGCCGCGAGTTATTGAAGAACATCGGATTCTCTCCCGTTATTCGAAAAAAAGGGACTTGCCGCTACGCAGCCAACTTGCCGGCCAGAAATCGCACCACGGAGCCACGGAGAACACGGAGGTGGACGACAGGGAGATCGCACCGCAGAGGACGCGGAGGAAGAACAACAAAACTGATGATTAAGGAAGAACCGAGCGAACAAGTTCTTTCGCTTGATCCTCAACAAGATGGTCTTTCCTCTGCGTCCTCCGTGTCCTCTGCGGTGCGTCTATATGTTTTCTACTCCATGTCCTCCGTCGCTCTGTGGTGAACTATGGTCTTGGCGGTTTCCCGTCATTTTCGCCCGAAACGCCCAAGGTTTCAATACTCCGCAGAAATCGCGATGCTCTTGCCTGACGGTTCCAGCGTGATCGTTTCCCTCTTCGGGTCAAAATCCTCGTGCGACCGTCCTTGCACGGTCACTGCCCGAATTGGCCTTCCCTGGGGATGCCGCAGACGGAGCACGACCTTCTTGGCCGTGCATTTCTCGGGCAACTCGACGACCGCCTCGATCGCGCCGGCGGCGACTTTCGAGGCGATACTGTAGCTCACCGTGCCGAAGCGTGTCGGGGCATTGCGAACCGACACCTTCATGCCGTCCTTGAGCCAGTTGCTAGTCACGAAGGGGGCCAGCCACAACTCGTCGCCGCGCTCGTCGACCAGCATCGTGCGGGTTTGGGCAAGGAACCAGCCGGTCTCGTGCGTCTTGTTCCAGGCCCCGCTGGCCCAGCGGTCGCCGAGCATGTCTTCCCAAAACGTCATGTCCTCGAAGTTCACCAGTGCTGGAATCGCATTGAAATACGAGCGGATGAACGGCTTCACGTTGTCGCGGGCGGCATGGATGTCGGCGATGCGGCAGTAATAGGGCTGCATCTTCGCAAAACCGCCCCAATCGAACGGGTCGGCCTTTGCGGGATCCCTGATCCACTTCGTGCGGAGGAACTGCACGTCTTCGAGATAGTCGATCATCCAATCCGCGTCTCTTCCGGCCGGATCGAGCACCCCGTCGGCCACGAGATGATGTGCGCCGGCTTCGACACTATAAACATAGGTTCGGTTTTCGTCCTCGCGCGGCAAGAAGTCCTCGACGTTGCCATAGCAGCCCAACAACGACGGATCGGCCGGCGCCCACGTGCCGTTTTTCAGCGGAACGACGGGCGATTTGGCCTGCATCGCGTGGTACGCCCGCGCGATGTCGGTTCGATATGCGTTCGCATTCTCCAGAATCGCCGGGGCGGCCGGATCGCCGACGTCGGCCAGAGCCCGGCCGGCCATTTCCAGCCCGCGATAATACTGGGCGTCGTTGAAGAAGCGGTAAGCGAAGCGGTTCCAGTCGGCGGTGACGCCCGGCGGCGTCAGCCCGTATTCGGGCACTTTCTTTCCCCGGGCATCCAGACGCTTCGTCTTCTCCCGTTGCCGCATGATCCATTGGCAGATGCGGGTCACGTCGGGGGCGACCTTCCGCAGCCACGCCTGATCGCGCGTGCGTTGGTAATGCTCGCCGAGCGTCCAGAGAATCTCGCCGGTGCCGACGATCGTATAACCGCAGGTCACATTGGCCACCTTGTTGTGTACGAGGATCGTGATATAGCCGGCCTTGTTGCACTGCTTCAGATAAAACTCGAGCCCCGCCGCGCGAACTCGGGATGGCCGGTCATGTCCATTCCGCGCATGATCGAGTTGGCCTCGCTTTCGGGATAGGCGAAGAAGATGCCGCTGATCCAGGGGACAACGTAGCGCGAGCGATCTTGGTTGCGGGCGGCCAACATGCAGTTCACCTGCGAGGCGCGAATGAGATTGCCGAGGAACTCGTCGGGAATCTCGATCTGCACGGCGGGTTCGAGCAGCTTTTTCCAATAATTCTCGACCCGCGACGCCCAGCCGCCGTCCCGCAATAAAGAAGCGTAGTCGTCCGCCGCGACCTTCCAGGCCGGCAGGTAGACTGCACATGTCCTTTCCGCGCCGGCGGGCAGCGTGCCCGAAAGAACAACGCCCGCCGGTTCGATCTTCGCCGACGACGGTGCCGCATCGCGAACGTCGATCAAGGCGAGAACGCGATCTCCGGCCATCGCCAGAATGCCTTCCTTGACCGCTCGATACTGCACCGACTTGCCGGGGTCTTGCTGGTGCGCCAGTTGGAATGCGAGGCGCACTTCGGCCGGTTCTTGTCCGTTGTTTTTCAGCACGTATTCCGCCACGCCCAAGGCCCGTTGGCGCAGCCACGCCGGCCCGCCAGCCGGCGCTTCGTCCACGGGAGCGACGAAAGTTGTCTGCCGGTAGGCGACGTTCTTATCGGTCAGAGTCGTTACCGGCATCGGCAGCCAACCGCCGGCGAGATGCCGCGTGATTTGCAGATTCTGGCCGCTGCCGAAGCTGGGCGCGAATCGCCATTGGCCGATGTTGGCTGCTACGGTGTGGATGCCGTCGCTCTCGCCGGGAAAATCGCTCGGGCCGTTGTACTCGTTGAAGACGATCGAGCCGTCGCGATAGACCAGGATCTTGCGGTTGTCGCAGGCCAGCGAAATCAGCGTCGGAGCCCAGGATTGAATGTCCTGGAGGCGATTGTGGATCACCGCACAGGCGTGGTGGAAGTCCATGTCCAGCCGCTGCCGCACCATTTCGAGCGTCGAGTTCTTGCGGAAAAGCCCCCAGGCATATCCGACCTTGATGGAAGGATTATCTTCGATCGCCAGCGGCGAGGGCTGGCGCGTTACCAGCAAATTTGCGTGTGGCACGTAGATGAAATCGTGCGTCAGCAAATCTTCAACCGCCACACCGAAGGCTGCGTCGGGCATTTGAAAGCGGAGCACCGTGCGATCGGCCTTGTAGGGCTTCGGCGTGCTGTATCGGACTTTCAAGAGCAGCGGCGTCGCGCCGTCCCAGCGGCACCGCCGCCCTGCCCCCAGCCGCCCATTCGAAAAGACACCGTTGTAGACTTCAATTCGCGACCTCCTCATCGTAGCGGGGACGGCCGGTTCGATGCGGACATCCGCCGTTTTCCACTGCGAGCGGGTGAAAGCGGAAATTCGCCCGATCGCGATCGGCTCCTTCGCGTCGGCAAAGACCCAGCGAACCTTCTGCGTGCCCGCTTTTGTCTCCTCCAATCCAAATCGCCATATCAGGCTGTTTGCAACTTTCTCGGGCGCGGCTTCGGCCGGCTGCCAGTTCCCCTGCCACTCTGACTCGCCCGTCCAATACTGCAACTGGATCGACTTGGCCGGCGGAACGGCCGCAGCGCTCGGAAACTCAAGTGCCACGCGCCGCAAGATACGATTCTCGTCCCATTGCAGGCCGATGCAGCCCATGCCGTTCGACACCGGAACTGCGTAGGTCTTTTCTGCCGAGGGAAGAATTTCCCTGTAAGGGGCGATGTCCTCGGCGGGAAACTCATCGGAGCGGTTCGCCTTCGTTCCCTGCATGACCTTCGGATCCCAAGAGAGCACGCGGGCGAACGGGGCGACGTCGACCGGCGGCTCGTCGCGGCTTTTCGCGGCCGCCGGGTCGCGGGTGAGCCGGGCGTCGGCCCAGTCGGCGCAATCCGACGTGATTCCGTCGCCGGCATCGTTGGCCACCAGCCGCAACTCGTCCGCCCCTTCCACGGAAACTCTGACCGGCCGCGGCGGATCGTTCTCGCGGATCACGCCGCTATCGAACACCTTGCGGCCATCGACGAGCACTTGAAAGATGACGGAGCCGGTGCTCTTGCCGTCCGACCATTGAAGGCCGACCTCCGCCTCGAACGTCTTGAACTGCCCGCTCAGATCGAAGACAATCTCGCCGTTGGCATGATGCCCCAGGCCGTGCGAGTATTGCTTATCTTTGATGCGCAGCTTCGCCGCCGGCTGGCTGCTGGGCACGAGCCTGCTGTCGATGCCCAATTCGCCGAGGTGCAAGATCGGCTTCGGCACTTGCACGCTAGCTACCACCATCGTATCAATGCCCAAGTAGCCCCAGCCTTGCGTGACGGAAATCGCACGATCCAGGAGCAAGTCGCCCAGGTATTCGACCTTGGCCGCTGCGGCGGTATTCGCGGCAGTTACAAGAAGACACATCCCGCAAATGCGTGAGATCGACATCGCGACGCTCCCTGAGGTTGAGGGCGGCCAACACAACGTACTCTTCACGCTCCGCGTGAAGCGAGCGGCAGGTTTCGGGCAGACGCCATCGAGGCGGGCGCAATCCGTGCGAGCAGGCAAAACGCCTTGCGGTTGCGTGCAGTGCGACCTTTATCTTACCGGCAAAGCCGCGTGCTGTAAAGCCTCGAAGATCAGGCTGCAACAGGTGACGCCCGCTTCGGCCTTGGCAAGCTCCGAAATATCGACGGACCGAACCGCCAGGCCGGCTTCTTGCAGTCGGGAAAGTGTGCGAGGAAACGCCGCCGGATAAATGACCGAGTTGTCGATCCAAAGCGCGTTGCCGCCGTTCGGCTCTGTCGCATCGACCTCGATCAGCCGCAGCTTCGGCAGCAGTTCCGCATCGACGCAATTGCGGTTGATCAGCAGCGTGTCGGCTGCCACCGGCGTGACGGCCGATTTCAGGTGCAGGCAACCGGCGACCGGAACGCCTTCGACGCGATAGCCGTAGCGATTGACGATATCACGAAGCTGTTCGACGCCGGCGGCATTGCTGCGGTAACTCAGGCCGACGAAGATCGCCCGGCCGATGCGAAGCACGTCACCGCCGTCGATCGTGCCGGGCTCATCAATATAAGAGAATTGGCGGTACGGCGCCAGCGCCTCGGCGATCGAAGCTGTTTCCGGCCTGCGCGGCCGCGCCCGGCCGCATGATGACGGCCAATTCGTCCAGCAGCAGCGCGGTATCCTCGACGAATACCGAATCCGGCAAATCCGGCTCGGCGGGCAGTCTGAGCACTTTGCACCCCAGATCGGCTAAACACTCTTCGTATTGCCGGTGCTGAGCCCGGGCGCGATCCAGGTCGATCGGCTCGCGCTGGAGGTGCGTCAACTCGCACTCGTGTATCCGCGGGCTGATTCCGCGCGTGATGGCGATGAGCACGGATGGGCTCCTGTGCGCGGCGTCGATTGACGTCGGCCGCTATTTCGGTTCCTTCTCTTCGGCCTGCAACGTCACCGGGCCGAACAGGCCCGAATCCAAGAGCGGCGTGGTCGGCCGGACCATGCCGAAGCGGAAAACGTCGTGCGTCTGCGTGATTCGCTTCTCCTTGGGCAGATTCAGATCACCGACGACGCGATTGACCCAGAGATTCACCACGTCGATCTCCAGATCGTTGTTCGCGGGGCGCACCGCAGCGGTGATTTCTACGCGCCAGGGCGCGGTCCAAAGCGTGCCGAGCTTGCGGCCGTTCAGCCGCACTTCGGCGACGTGTTTCAAGCCGCCGAGGTCAAGGAACAGTTGGCTGCCGTCGCGAATTGTGGCCGCTGCCTTCGGATCAAGGTCAAACTTCTTGTGATACGTCGCCTTGCCCGAATAGAACTTGATGCCCGGCTCGGGCCGCTTCGTCCAACTAACAAGCTCAGGAAATTCGATCGACTCCGGCCCGCCCCAACGCGGATCGAAATGCACCGTCCATGGGCCGGTTAGGTCTTGCGCCGACGAGAGGTTTGGAAAGTCTCGTTCTAACGGGCCGACGGCGTCCCGGTAAATCGGCTCGCGAAAGACGACGAAGAACGACTCAAATGGGGCGAACTTGAGAGACAGCCAGGTATGACCGGTGATCCGAAGCTCCTGAAACGCGGCCGCATCGCGGATTGTGCCGCTGACTGGATCCCAAATCTCCGGCTGGCGGTCGAGAACGCGGAAAGCGCAGTCTAGCGTCTGTGGCTGATTGCTGCGGTTCGAGAAAAAGTAGATATCTGCGTCGCCGGTCGCGCGATGAATGAAATCCAGCGTTTTCGGATTGATCGATTTGTCGTGCGGTTCGTAGAACCTGAAGTCGGGTCCGACGACGCGTGTGCGGAGAAAAAAGCCGAGCGGCTCGCCCCAAACGACCCGGCCCTTGCCGTAGGTGTGTTCGGTATGGGTCTTGCCGTCGCAATCGCCCCAGATCTCATCCGCCAACTTCTTCACTGCTTCATCGCACTGCGGGTAATTCTTCAGTCCGACGGCCTTCTGCGGCTTCGCCCCCACGACCGTCGCGCCGTCGTGAACGAGCTGGCCGATCTTCTTGAGCACTCCCAGCGACATCGCCGTCGAAGGCGTGTTGGAGATCGCCTGCTGCACGCTGCCGCCGATCACGTCGCAGACCTGCCGCGATGTTGACGTGCAGTTTTGCAAGACCAGCACGCGGTAGCTCATGCCGTCGGGCAGCACGAGCCGGCCGTCCTTGACCGACATTCGCGTCAGCAGCACTTCGGAGTTGCAGTAATCGCCGTCGTAGCCTCGCAGGGCAACATCGTGTTGTTTGAATGGGGCGACCATCGGCGGCTCTTCGCCGAGGTAGTAGCAGATGTCGCCGACGAACCGGCCTTGCTGCAAGAGGAATTGGCAACGGGCCAAATACGCGAAGAACGCCGCCGACTGATCCCACCAGGTGATGCTCGGGTTCCAGTGTTGGCCGGCGCAGAATTCGTAGCCGGGCCGGCCGTCGGTCGAAAGCTGGCAGGTGGCCTGGTGGAGCATGAAATAGTTGATGCCCTCGCAGAAGGCGTTGTCGGCGTAGGGCTTCAGATCGCCGGGGCCGAGCGACCAGTGCGTGCGATCGGGTTCCTGCTGGGTGAAGGCCTCGGCCTGGGCAATCCGCTTGCCGTAGACGTGGGCGGCCGAGCTGGTTTGTTTCAGATTGCCACGCAGGCCGGGGCTCGAGTTCCAACCGCCGGGTGCGCCGAAATGCCCGTTGACCCAGAATTCGCCGGCGGGCACGTCGCAGCGGCCCAGGTTTCGCAGGGCGTCGATCGGTGGATTGTCGCCGGGACCGGCCGCCTCGCTCCGCATCTCCACGCCATTCTCATGGCACAAGCGGGCGAACTCGCCGTAGAAGTTCTCCGCCACGCAATCGGCGATCGTGCGATCGAAGTCGGCGCGGAACCGCGCGGTCACATCCGCATTGAGCACGGTGTAGCCGCTGATGGCCGGCAGATAGGGAGTAAGATCATAGCCGCGATACTTGCGAAACTCGGCGGCGAAATCCTGCGTCCAGGTCAGTTTGCCCGACTCCCAACTGTCGGCCCAGAGATAGGCCAGCCGTCCGCCGGCCCGCCGCGCCTCGTCCAGCACGATGCGGCCGAGAAAATCGAAGTAATTGCGAAGTGAGGACCTATTCATGCAGTCGATCTGGTAGCCCGCCCCGCCGGCGAAGGTATCGCCCAGCGGATACGGTTCCCACTTGCTGCCGGTCAGCGTGTAGCCGGTTCGCAGGATCGCCCACTCTCCCGCGGGCACGTCCCACTGGAAGGTCTTATCGGCCCGCCAGCGGTCAGTGATGTCGATGATCTGCTTGGGATCGATGGCCGCCGTCTTTTCGCGGCTGCGAAACGCCTGGACCATCACATCGCGGTAATAGCCATCGACGGTGGTTGGCTGGGGGAGTTGGCCGGAGAATTTCTGCGGGCCTTTCAGTTTTAGTTCGGACTGGACGATCTTCTTCATCGCGTCGTCCTGCGTGACCCAGGGGCCCATCATCACCCAGCCGCCGGCCATGTTGAAGCCGATTTCGATCTTCAGCCGCGCCGCTTCGCGGAGGGCGTGGCGGAACAACTCGCGCCATTCGGGCCCGAGAAACTTCACGCCCGGCAACGGATGGTCGCCCGCATAGCCGCCGGTGCAGATCAAATTGACGCCGCCGATCCCTTTCGCTTTGAATTCTTCCAGGTTGCGGGTGATGCCTTTCTTGTCGACGCGATTGAAGAGCCACCACCAATAGACCGAGGGCTTCGCCGAGGCGGGTGGATCGAGAAAGCCTTTGGCGAGATCATCTGTTGGAGAGATGTATTGTGGAGCAGGCGTCTCGCCTGCGAGGGCAGCCGGGACGGCTGCACTACAAAGCGCAGCCGCCAGCAGGCACCACGAGGGTGGAGGGATGGCGTGAAACATGATGATCCTTTGGGCAATCGTACTCGCCATATCGCCGTCCCGTGACGACGATTGGTCGGCAAGCGTTCCAACGACGGCGCTTCCCTCCGGGGCGCGGCTAAACCTATAGTTGGCCGCAGTCGGCGATCACGATTTTTGCCTTCGTGCGGCCCGACTCGGAGCCGTAGCTCTCCATCTTCGCGACGACGTCCATGCCGGCGACGACGGAGCCGAAGACGACGTGCTTGCCGTCGAGCCAGGGGGTTTTGACGGTGCAGAGGAAGAACTGGGAGCCGTTGGTATTGGGGCCGGCGTTGGCCATGCTCAAGACGCCGGGCCCGGTGTGTTTGAGGGTGAAGTTCTCGTCGGCGAACTTGGCGCCGTAGATCGACTTGCCGCCGGTGCCGTCGTGCCGGGTGAAATCGCCCCCCTGACACATAAATTGCGAAATAATCCGGTGAAAAGTGCTGCCCTTGTAGCCGAAGCCCTTCTCGCCGGTGCACAGTGCGCGGAAGTTCTCGGCCGTCTTGGGGGCTACGTCGCAGCGCAACTCGATCTCGATCCGCCCCAACGGTTTCCCGTCGGCGGTTACGTCCATGAAACACCTGGGCAGCTTTTCTGCGGGGGGCATCGCGATTTCTCCAAAGGCGAAGGGTAGGGTATGTTCGACGCTGAAACGGCGAACATCAGAATAACCGAAATCTGCGCGGGCTTGCAAGCACCCTCCGCGAGCCAGCGGCTCGCGGAGGCTATCCCGCGACACGACCTATTTGACGCCCAATCGCCGCCGCCGGCTTACTGGTAGGCGGCCATGACGGCATCCACGGCCTTGGTATTGTTGTCGCTCGGCCCCGGTTGCTTGCCGGACAACCCACCGAGATCGTAGACCCAGTCCAACTTGGCCGAATTGGACATGGCGGCGCTCGCGTAGAGGGCGTTCGAGGAAGCGGACGACGTCTTGGTGAACGAGCCGCTGTAGTACGACACGTTGCCGAGTTTGTCGGTGGCGCGGATGACGTAGTTGTGGGTGCCGGCCGCGAGCGCAGCGAATCCCCAAGAGTAATTGAAACCGACTTTGGCGGCGTACGGTCCGGCGATGCCCGACTCCGCCGCGCCGTCGATCGTCAGGCCGACGCTGGCGATCCCGTCCGTATCGGCGGCGTTCCAAGTGAGCTTGCTCTTCGCCAGCGATACGGCCACGCCGCTGATCACCGGTCCAGGTCCGACGATGGCTGCGGTGAGGTTGAAGGTGCCGCTGTACGTGCTCACGTTGCCGAGCTTGTCGGTGGCGGTGATGACGTAGCTGTGGCCGCCGGCCGGCAACGAGCCCATGACGCCCGAGTAATTCTGACCCGAAGCGGCCTTGTAGGGGCCGTTGATCTTCGCCGCCGGGAGAGTGTCGATCGTCAGAGCGACGCTGCCGATGCCGCTGGGATCGAGAGCGTTCCAAGTGATGGTGCCCTTGGTAAGCGACACGGCCACGCCGCTGATCGTCGGGCTGGAGCTGCTCGCAGGAGCGGCTACCGTGAACGTACCGTTCAGTCTGGTCGCATTGCCCGCCTTGTCGGTGGCGACGATCGAGTAGCTGTGCGTGCCGGCGGGCAAGTTGCCGTACGACGCCGAGAAGTTCACGCCGGACGTGGCCGTGTAGGGGCCGCTGACCTTCAACACCGTCGTGCCGTCGAGCTTGATCGAGGTGGCGAGGAAGCCGGCGGGAGCGACGACGTTCCAACTGATGGTGTTCTTCGTCGCCGAAGTGGCCACACCGCTGATCGTCGGGCTCACGACGACCAGAGTGAACGTGCCCGAGTAGCTGCTCGAGTTGCCGCTCTTGTCGACGGCGGTGATCGTATAACTGTGGGTGCCGCCGCCGAGCGTGCCGTAGGAGACCGTATAGTTTACGCCGGACGCGGCTTGGTAAGGACCGCTGATGCCCGAGATTGTCTTGCCGTCGATCGTCAGCGCGCAACTGGCGACGCCGTTGGCGTCGTAGGCGTTCCAACTGATCTTGCCCTTCGCCTGCGAGACACCCACCTGGCTGATCGTCGGGCCCGGACTGGCGGGGTCGGGCACGATCAGCCTACTCAAGACCTGAAGATCATTCATCGTGTACGTCGTGCCAGCGGAGTTAGTCTTTTGATAGCTTTCCGGCCGCGTCCAGACCGTCGTGATTTGGCTGTTGCCGTTGGCACTTCCCGGAGTGCTGGAGTAGGCGACCGCGGGCGACATCTGGTCGCCGACTACGTTCGCGTTCACGCGGAACTCGCCCACGACCGCGCCAGTGGCGGCGCTGCGATAATCGGTGCCGTCGGCGTTGAACATGCGCGCGTAGATGTCGTAATTCTGCGTCGGATTGCTGCCGCCGACATTGTTCTGCTCGAGAGACGACCACACAACCGTAAACGCGCCGTTGGCGGTCATGCCGACGTCGGGCGTAATCTGCCAACTCGCCGTCGTCACGTTGACGCGGAACTCCTGCGCAGTCTTGGCGACGCCGGCGGGAGTGTACTGCCGGGCATAGATGCCATATCCGCCGCCGTCTTCGCCGAAGCTCGACCACGCGACCACGAAATCGCCGGCCGGGTCCATGGCGATGGCCGGGTCAATTTGCGTGCCCGCCGTGTACGTGTTGATCGTCATTTCGCCGCCGCGTTTGATGCCGGCCGCGGTGAACTGCTGGGCGAAGATGCCCCAGGGGCCGGTGGTCTCTTGGTCGCCCTGCCAAACGACGGTGAAGTTGTCGCTGCCGTCGAGCGCGACCTTGGAGTTCTCCTGGCGATTCGCGGTTGCCGGACTGACGGCAATCTCGTTGGTCAGCGGCATTCCGTGGATGTTGAATTCTCGGGCGTAAATGCCGCCGGCCGGACTCCTTGGGTCGTTGCTGGTCCAACTGACGACGAAGTTGCCGTTGGCATCCATAGCCACGGCCGGCTGGTCCTGATCTCCCGGGATGGTTTGATTCACCAAGAACGTGTTGCCGACCGGTTTGCCGTTCGGGTCGTAGATTTGCGCGAAGATTCCGGAATCGTCGCCGAGGTTGGCGACTGTGCCGTTGCTCTGGACGACGGTCGTGCCGTCACCGGCCCAGACGACGACAAAGTCGCCAAAGGCGTCCATCGCCACGACGGCTTCGCTCTGGAGGCCGTTGGACACATAGGTGACATTGCCCTGGGCGTCGGTCTGCTTGACATGGGGAGTGACCAAGAACTCGTTGCCAATCGCATTGCCGTTCTGGTCAAAGAGTTGTGCGGCGATGTCGCTCCCGGCAACGGTTTGGCCACTACTCGGGTCAACGACCGTCTCGTCAAGGCTGTTTGTGGTCCAAACGATGACGTACTGGCCGTCGCTGCTGGAGGCAACATCGGGATCGACGCCCGTCGCCAAGTCGGTGTGGTTGGCGTTGATGACGTAATCGGGGACATTCGGCGATGGCGGGCCAGGAGGTGTGGGGATGGGGCCGTTGTGGGGACCGGGATTCGAGCCCAAGACGGTGAAGTTAAACACGAAGTCGCTGCCGGGCTTGCCTCTAGCTGCGACGCCCGCCTCCCATGTATTGCCGAGAGCGCCCGTCACGGTCACGCTTCCGCCGTCCAATTGGTTGCCGGAGAGGTCCGTCACGGTGTGGCTAAGCGTCAGCACATAAGCGCCGGCTTCGAGCGGCTGATTGCCATTCGTGGCGGAATCGCCGTCGAAGGTGACGACCGCTTCATAATGCCCGCTGGCGGTCGAGCTCAGACCCAACGTATAGGCTTCACTTAAGCCGTATTGCACGTTGACGATGTCGCCGGGGATTGGGTTGCCGTTCAGCGTCAACGTCCAGTTCTTGGCATTCTGCACCAGGGCTTGAGAGACGGCTTCGCTGAAGGTAACGACAAGGTAAGAGACTTGCGCCTTGATCACGTCGTTATCGACGGCGATCCCAACGTTGCCGCTCGAATCGACGCTCTGTACCTTGGCGACCGTCGGCGGGGCGTCGTCGGTGGGCTGGGCATAGCGTTGGAAGAAGACGCCCTGGCTGTCGCCCGTTCCGTTGCCGCTCCAAACGACCACGGCGTCGCCGGGGTCGTCCATCGACACGCTGGGGTAGCGCTGGTCGCCGGCGGTCGTCGAGTTGACCATGATCTCGCCGGTCATTTCGCCATTCGGCCCATAGATCGGGTTCGTGGCCTCGACCAAGCCCGGCCAGAGTGTGCCGTAATAGGGCGGGTCGGGGGCTGTAATGGGAAGGCCCGTCGCGGAGTCAAAAGTATTAAAGTCAGCAGAGCGGGTGTTGGCGTACCAGCGGGCGTAAACGTCGTAGTTGCCATTCTGGTTGCTTTCCCAGGTGATGACGAAGTCGCCGGCGGCGTCCATCGCCACCGAGGCGTTTTGCTCGGTGCCGGTGGTGGTTTGGTTGACTTGGAAGACGTTGCTGGCCGCCACGCCGCCCTTAGTGTAGCGTTTGGCGTAAACGCCGTTTTCGCCGCCGTAGCTGGCGCCGAACAAGCCGCTGCCGCCGTCAGATCCGTACCTCTGCCAGGTGATGACGAAGTCGCCGTTGGCATCCATCGCCACGCTCGAATGACTCTCGTCGCCGGTTTCGTTGTCGTTGCCGGCGATTTGGGGGTCGAGGCTGGTGATGTTGTCGCTGTTGACGAGGAATTCGTACGAATTGTTTTGGATGTGGTCGTAGCTGACCGTGTAGCCGAGATCGGCCAGGTCCGCGACCGTCACAGGGCTCATCGGGGCCGGCGAGCCGGGACCGCCCCATCCGCACATCAACTCATTGCCGAACTCGATAGCGCTCCAGTGGGCGCCGGCCGTGCCCGCACCGCCCTGGGACTCCAAGGGGACACCCGACGCGTTCGCCGGGTCCGTGCTGGGCGACCCCGACATGCCGAGCACGTACATTTGCTGGTACGCGGCGATAGCGTTCTTGCCGATGAATTCCGGGTTGTTCGTGCCGAGGCCGGTCACCAGGTTGAATTGCTGCCACAGCGTGCCGAAGCCGAGGCAATGGTCCATTTCGTGGGTCATAACGTCCAGAAGCTCACCATCGGCCAACATCTGCTGCATGTCCGAAATACTCATTTGTATCGTGGCGTGAGAGGGGAGACCCGTGGGGCCGGGCCGGAACTGGTCGGGCGCGGCCTGACCAAGCGCTCCGTTCGTGAGGGTGACCCCGCTCATGTCGATCACAAGGCCGTCGGTGACCGTGCCATCGGAAAGGGTCGCGTCGGGGAGGGCGGCGACGATGACGTCTTCCCAACGTTGGGCTGCTTCCTCGGCGATAGCTATCTCAGGGGCTGTCATGCCACTCAGATCCACCAGCGTAATGGGGAAAGGAGAAGTGGTGGGATCGGGGAGCGAGAGTGTTCTGGCGTAGATGTTCCCTTCTGTGGGCGAATCGTTGGGGAATGTGACGTTGGGGCCGATCAGACCGGCTTGCTGCAGTTCGTACAACGGATCGCTCAGGGTGGATCTGGGTTGGCCGTAGGAGGTCCAGGTGATGACGGCGTCGCCGTTGTCCGACATGGCGACGGCAGGATACATCTGGTTGCCGGCGGTCGTATCGTTGACGAGGAACTCGCCGCCGTTGCCTTCGGTCTCCGTCGCGGTGGTGACGGCGGTGGCCGCGACGCCGGTTGTCACGGTGACGTTCGACGGATTGACCCAGAGCAGCGCCTCATTGGTGGCGGCGTCGGCGCCCACGAAAGTGATATCGAGCGACCCCGTGCCAATGGCTGTCACGGTGCAGTCGGCGCCGATGGCCGCGAGTGCGGCTTGGACGCTGGCGACGATCGAGTTGGCATTGCCGGAATAGGTGATCGCGGTCGTCACCAGATCGGGCGTAGCCGGATTGTTGTCGGCGTCCCAACTGATCTTGAAGCTGCCCGTGAAGGCGCTGTTGAAGGCCATCACCTGTACGGCGTTGGTGCCGCCGATGACCGCGCCGGTGATATCGAAGTAGCGGGCATAGATGCCGTAACCGCTGCCGTCCTCGCCGTAGCTCTGCCAAGTGATGGTGGAGTCGCCGCTGGAATCCATCGCCACCTTCGAGTCGTCTTGCACGTTCGCGGTGTAAGTGTTGACCTCGAAGGCGCTCCTGATGACCCTGCCCATCGAATCGTAGAGCGCGGCGTAGACATCCCAACTCGTGCTCGCACTGTACACCGACCAGGTGGCCATAAAATCGCCCTCGGCGTCACAGGCGACCGAAATGTCGGTGGCCGTCGGGTCGGACGAGAGGTGGATGGTCCGCGCCAGGGTAACGCTGGTAGTGCGGGTGCCGTTGCTGGCGATGGTCACGCTCTGGGTGTACATGTTGGCCCACACGCCGGCATAGGCCGCGTTGGTGTCGGTCCAGACGATGACGTAATCGCCGGCGGCGTCGGAGGCCGTCGCGTCGGCGTCCGTGTTGACGGTCACGTCGTAGGCGTATTCCGGGCCGGTGGTATCGTTGGTGTTGACCAGGGTTTCACTGCCCGTTGACACTTGGACGTCAATCGGCTGCGACATGGTGCCGCCGTTGGCGTTTGCACCGGTGCTGGAGAGCGGATTACCCGCCACGTCGCGAATGGTGTTCTTGACGAGGATGGTGTACGAGCCGTTGGTGAGCGGCTGGGCGCCCGCGGTGGCGGGGTTGCCGTCGAGGATCAGCACGACCTCATACTTGTTCGTCTGTCCGATGGTGATGTTGTATTGGCTCTTGAGCGTGCTGCTGAGGTTGTAGGCCGTATCGCGGCCGGTGTAGTAGGCGGCGGCGATGCCGCCGACGACCTGGGTGCCGTTCTGGAACAAGGAGTAGCTGTTGATGTTCGTTGCCGTGCTGGCGTCGAGCGCCTCATCGAAGGTGATGATAATGGCGTAGAGCGGCGTCGTGACCGTGTTGTTGGCGCCGATCGCGGTTCCGTCGGGCAAGAGGAAACCGGTCGCGATCGGTCCGGCGGTGGCGGGCGGGGGGTCGCTGTAGGTCTGGAGGAATACGCCCTGGTTGTCCCCATTACCCATACCGGACCAGACGACGACGTAGTCGCCGTCGGGATTCTCGGCGACGGACGGATACGATTGGTCTCCGGCAATCATGCTGTTCGCGGAATTCCGTCGAGGTGGCTGGATCAGTGGTGTAGCCGGTCTGCGTGGCATGGAAGGTGCGGACCCATATGCCTTGATCGTCGGTGCCGGTGTACTTCGTCGGATCCCCGTTCATCGCATTCGAGCCGTTGCCGTCCCAGGTGATGGTGAAGTCGCCGTCGGCGTCCATCGAGACCGACGGGTGCAATTGATTGCCCGCGTAGGCGTCCGATTGAGCCTGCGTGTAGGTCCCATCGCCGGTGGTGATAACCTGGTTGGCCTGGCAATCCACCGTGGTCTGTGCCGTGCCATCGAGGTTGAACACGCGATAGTAGATGCCGTAGCTGTCGGGAACGTCGGTGCCATTGGGATTAACCACGTCGTTGTCTTGATGGGAGACCCAGGTGATGATGAACTCGCCCGCCTTGTTCATCGCCACCTGCGAGTCGAAAGCCCAGAATTGGGTCGCTGCAAGCTTCGCGATCGCCTGGGGGTCAGAGATGAAAGCGTTGCTGCCGACGTCCACCTCGGCCTCGCCGGTGGCGGGAAAGGCGCCGGCGGTGCTCCAGTCGAACAGTCGGTCGACGACCACCGAGTTGGTGGCCACGCCGTCCGTCTGCGTGACGTCCCGCGTCCACGTTACGACGAAGGTGCCGATGTCGCTCATGGCCACCGAGGGGGCGATTTCCGTGCCGGAGGCGTCGGGAATGTCCACCGCATTGACCATGAATTCGCCGCCGAGCCTATTGCCCTGGGCATCGAAAAGTTGGCCCTTGACGTTGTCGAGGTAGCTGAACGTTTGGCCCTTCGTTTCCCAAACGATGATGAAGTCGCCGAAGCTGTCCATGGCGACCGAGGGCGAGGTCTGATCGTTGGCGGTGTTGGTGTTCACGCGGAACTCGGAGCCGAGGGCCACGCCCATCGCGCTAAACCTGCGGGCGTAGATGCCCCAGCTTCCGTCGGGGTCTTGCCCTTCGCTCGCCCAGGTGACGACGAAGTCGCCGTCGGCGTCCATAGCCACTGCACACTGGAGTTGGTTGGTGGTCTTGTCGTAGGTGGAGTCGGTAACCAGAATTTCGCCGGTCCGCGGGGTGCCGTCCTCGTTGTAGAGCCGCACGTAAACGTCCGCCTGGCCGTTGCTGTAGCTGACCCAGGCGACCACGTAACCGCCGTTGTCGCTCATGGCGACGCAACGGCCGCAGTCCTGCGTCGTCTGCACGTTGTCGGTGGTTACGTTGACCGAGGAGGAGGACGTTTGCACCGAGAACGTCAGGGTGAAGACACCGTTGGCGGCGCCGTCGTAATTGCCGTCCAGCTTGGTGCCGAACTGATCCTCGACGTTGTCGCTGAGCGTGAGAACGTACTGTCCGCCGGCCAGCGGCTGATTGCCCGCGGTCGCCGGGTCGGTGTCGAACGTAACGACCGCCTCGTACTTGTTGCTCGGCGTCGAGCTGAGCCCGAGAACGTAGCATTCGTTCAAGCCATACTGCACGCCGACGATGGCGTGAGCCAGCGTGGTTCCGTTTTGGGACAACGACCAGTTGGCCGGGTTCAGGATGCTGTTGGTTCCGACGGCGCCGCCCGCCGTGGAGACGTTCTCGCCCAGCGTGACGACGAGTTGCGTTACGGAGGCGGTGCCGGCGATGGTGTCGCCGTTCCGTAGCTGGTCGATGCTGCCGCTGTTGCCGTCGACGTAATCCACGTCGGTGACGGTGGGAGGAGCGTCGTGGGTCACTTGGGCGTAGCGTTGATAGAACACGCCCTGGTTGGTCGACTGTCCCTGGCCGCTCCAGACGACGATGATGTCGCCGGTGTCGTCCATGCCGACGCTGGGATAGCGCTGATCGCCGGCGGTCGTCGAGTTGACCAGGAATTCACCGCCGTTTTCGCCGTTGAGCCCGTACAACGGGTTCGTGGCGAACGGCATGAAGAACGGAAGATTCGGGTTCAAGACGTTCTGCTGGTATTCGGCCGTGGCAGTCGAGACGTAGCGGCGGGCATAAATGTCGTAGCCGCTGCCCGAGTTGCTCTCCCAGGCGACGGCGAAGTCGCCGTTGGCGTCCATCGCCACGTGGGCGTCCTGCTGGTTGCCCGCGGTGGTTTGATTCACCTGGAAGCTGATGCTTTTCGCCGAGCCGTTCGCAGAGAATCGCTTGGCGAAGACGCCGTTTTCGCCGTTGTAGCTGGCGCCGTTCAGCCCGCTGCCGCCGTCGTGTCCGTAGCTGGTCCAGACGATGGTGTAGTCGCCGAGGGCGTCCATCGCCACCGAGGAGTGGCTCTGATTGTCCGATTGGTTGTCGATCGTCAACTGGTTGCCGGTGGCGGGGTCGATGCCTACGTCGTTGCTGTTGACGAGATACTCTGTCCCCGAACTGGCGGAGACGGAGTTGATCCACGAGGCAAACGACGACACGTTGACCCAGCCGATGATCTCACCGTAGGTAGCGTCGATCTTCGGGGCATCGATGTCAGCCGGACTCGACATGATGAAATCGGCAGTGCCTGCGATTTCGCCGTCGACAAAGGCCGGGCCGCCAGAATCACCCGGGGCAGCGCAAGCCTCGTTGATACCCAGCCCCAAATTGTTTATGCCGAACATCTGCCCGAAGGCATCCTGGGCCGGCGAGCCAGAGTCGGCATCGGCGAGCAAGATCGAAGGCGCGACATACTCGCCCAGGTATGCCCCGAGCATTGTGCCGGTGACCTCGAACTCGTTCTCGCCGGTGTGCTTGATGTCCTTGACGTTGGGCCCATAGCCAACGCTCATCAAGCCGATCGCGCCGTAGCCGTATTCCTGGTAGACCTGATTCAGTGCGTCCGGGCTGGTGTAGAGCTGATAGCCCGTCACGCCCTCGGGAACATTGGCGAGCTTGACCATGGCGATGTCGCCGCCATCCAGCGGATTGCCGTCAAAGGTGGGACATACGACAATTTGCGTGACGGCCTCGCCGATGCGGCCGTTCGGCGTGTCGAACCAAACGGTATAGTCGCCGGGCTGGTACGCTATGTTCGAGTTCTCGTAACACACGACGTGGCCGGCGGTGAGAACCCAGTCCGTGCCCGCCAGCAACGAACCGGAACCGTAGCTCCCTTCGTTGACGTTCTCAACCTTCACGACGCCCTGGTGGTCGGACGAGCTTACTTCATGGTTGTCCGGCGAGTCCACCGTCGTGCACAGTTCCTCGATGCCGGGGTCCGGATTCGCCACCGTGCCCGGCGGAACAGGCGTGGGCAACGGCGTTTGCGAATCGGTCCACGAGAGCCAGTAGTTGCTGTAATTCTTGGCGTAGATGTTGCCGTCGGTCGGCAAATCGCCGTCTTGACCGTAGGAAGTCCAAGTGATGACAAACGAGCCGTCGTCCGACATGGCGATGTCGGGGTACATCTGGTCGCCGGCCAAGGTGTCGTTGACGACAAACTGGCCGGACGCGCCGTCGACAATCAGCGCGATCGTGACCGCCGTCGAGGCATTCCCCGTGGTCGCAATGACGTCGGCCGGGGAAACCCAGAGCAACGACACGTCGCGGCACGTGTCTGTGCCGACGAACGTGACCACCAGCTTGGTTGCGCTTGCTGCCGTGACGGTGACGTCGGCGCCGATGGCCTGCAAGGCCGCCTGCACGTCGGCGGCGGCGGCAAAGGCGCCCTGCTGCGAAACACTGATCAGGCCAGTCACCTTGTCGGGCGTGTTGGGGTTATTGTCGTCGTCCCAGCGAATCCTGAAGCTTCCGCTGAAGGCGGGGTCGAAAACGATCGACTGCTCGTCATCGGTGCCGTTAAGCACATTGCCCGCGGCCGAGAACTCTTCGGCGTCGATGTCGTAGCCGGTGCTGCTGGTGATCGCCGTTCTGCTTTCCCAAGTGATGACGAAGTCGCCGCGCACATCCATCGCCACCGAGGAGGATCGTTGCGTGCCCAAGGTGGTGGTGTTCACCATGAACGTGCCGGTGTGAATGTTGCCGTTGGCATAGAACGTCTCGGCGTAAACGTCCCAGTCGTTCGAATTGAAGCCCACGGTGTTGAAGCCCGACCAGGTGACGACGAAATCGCCGTCTTTGTCCACGGCCACCGAAGCGTCGGTGGCAGTCGTGTCGGTGCTGACCTGGAATTGCTTGATCAACGCGAACGACGTGGATTGGGTGCCGTCGGCGTTGGCGGTCGTGGTCTGGTCGTAGATTCCGGCCCAAACGCCGGCGTTGTTGGCTGTCGTGCCGGCCCAGACCGCTACGGAGTCGCCCTTGGCGTCGGAAGCGACCGCGTCGGCCGTATTGTAGGTCAACGTCGCGTTGGTGCTGATCGTTGTTTCCGTGTTGGTCGGCACGATGATGGTAAGCGACCCCGAGACGACCGCGCCGTTGACGCTGCTGCCGGTGGTGTACAAGGCGTTGCCCGCGACGTCGCGGATGCTGTTCCTCACGACAATCTGGTAGTTGCCGCTGACCAGCGCCGAACTGAAGATCAAAACGACCTCGTACTTGTTCGTTGCACCGACGGAGAGGGTGACGCCGGGGTACTTGCTGGCAATATCGGTGAGGACAAGTGGATTGGTGGCCGTGTCGCGGCCGGTGTAGTAGGCGGCGGCCAGCGCGCCGTTCACCTGGGCGCCGTTGCACACCAGGGCATAGTTGTTCAGGTTCACCGCGGTGGTCGGGTCGAGCGCCTCGTCGAAGGTGATGATCACGGCCTGGATCGCCGCCGCGACCGAAGTGTTGCTAATCGGCGTGCCGTCGGGCAATTCGAAACCGGTCACGATGGGGCCGGCGGTGTCGGTCGGCTCCTTGTAAATCTTGAAGAAGACGCCCTGGGAATCGCCGATTCCATTGCCCGACCAGACGGTGACGAACGTGCCGTTGGAGGCCATGGCGAGGCTCGGGCTTTCCTGCACGCCGAGGCTGGTGTCGTTCACCCGAACCTCCTCCTTAACGGCCGGAAGCGCCATGTAACCGTTGGGAATCGAGTGGAACTGGCGAACCCAAACGCCGCTCTGATCCTGATTGAACTGCGCCGCCACGTCGGAGACGGTCGCCGGGTCGGTCGTGTCCGTGCCGGGGCCGTCCCAGGCGATGGCGAAATCGCCGTCCGCGTCCATGCTGACCGCCGGGTGCATCTGATTGCCATAGAACGCCTCATCTTGCGGCCATGTGTAGAGGGGGTTCTGTGTCGGATCCAGCACGTGTACCAACTCGTTGGCGTGTTCGTCGACCGGGGTTTTCGCCGTGCCGTCGGGATTGAACGCGCGGAAATAGATGCCGTAGGTGTTGACGACGTCAGTGGGCTGGTCGAGTATGTCGTTGTCCTGAAAGGCCTCCCAGGCGACGACCGCATTGCCCGCGCGGTCCATCGCCACCTGGGCGTTGCTCGCCATCAGACCCGTCGCGGGCAAGGGGACGTAATCCTCGGGGTCAGAAGGGATGTAGCCTGCCGACCCGACGCTGACTTGGAACTCGGTGTTGCTGCCTTGGATCGTCATCGGGGTGGCCCCGGCGGAGTTCCAGGTGAAGTCGCGGCCCTTAATCACGCTGCCCGTGGCGACGCCGTTGAATTGAGAGGTGACGGCGGTCCACACCACCATGAACGTTGCGGGGCTGCCGCTGAGCGGAGATTGTGACATGGCGATGGACGGGTGCAACTGGTTGTTGCTGGCCGTCAAGCCGGTGCCGGGGATGTTCTGCGAGTTGACGGCGAATTCGCCGCCGAGCTTGCTGCCGTTATAACCGTATATCTGCCCCTTGATGGTGTTAAAGTAGCTGTACGACTGGCCCTGCGTGGCCCAGACGACGATGAAGTCGCCTTGGCTGTCCATGGCCACGTCGGGCGAGACCTGATCGTTGGCCGTGTTGGTGTTGACGCGGAACTCGTCGCCAACCGTCGATCCCATCGAATTGAACCGCTGGCCGTAGATTCCCCAACTGCCATCGGGGTCCTGCCCTTGGCTGGCCCACACGATGACGTAATCGCCGTCGGCGTCCATCGCCACCGAGGGTTCGGTCTGGTTGCCCGTCGTGTAGGTGTTGACCATCTCCTCATTGGTCAAGGGGTTGCCGGTGTTGTCGTAGAGCCGCATGAAGACGTCGGTGGTGTTGTTGCTCTCGTACTGGATCCAGACGACGACGAAGTCCCCGGCATCGTCGCTGGCGACGCAACGGTCGACGGCGGGATCTCCGGCCACGTTCAAACCGGTGGAACTCGTCGTTTGCACGCCCGCGATCGTCTGGTTGACCAGGACCTCCGTCCCGTACTTGGTGGTGGGGTTGCCGCCGCTAATGCTGAGCGAGAAGGTAATCGAATAATTCGATCCGGCAGGGTTGGCGGCGGTCGCGTTGAGCTTGTTCCCGACAAGGTCGGTGATTCCGGGCTTGCCGGCGGGATTGTTCAGCGATGGGTTGATCGGCGTCAGAAGCTTCAGGGTGTACGTGCCGGTGGGCAGCGGCGCGCCGCTGACGTTGACCGCGATGACGATTTCGTACTTGCCGCTCGGCGTCGGATTGAGGACCGGAATGGTCGAGGAGAGGGCCGAGACCTCGTTGAGGCCATAATAGACGGCGGAAATTCCGCCCGGGATGGCTGTGCCCGTGGAATCGTCGAGGACGTAGTTGGCCGGATTGCTGGCGGCGTTGCCCGTCTTGGTGAGGCTGTCGTACAGCGCTTCGTCGACATCGAGGACGATGTAGCTGATCGGCGTGCTGGTCTGGTTCGCGGTGCTGACGTTCAGATCGAGGGTATTGCCGGCGGTGGTCACCAGCGTCGCGTCGGCGACAATCGGGCCGTCGGTGTCGGTTGTCGAGGGGTAGATCTTGAAAAAGACGCCCTGCGAATCCCCCGTTCCCTTGCCGGACCAGTCGACGATGTAGCCGCCGTCGGCGGTCATGGCGACGCTCGCGCAATCCTGAATTCCCAGGGAGGTGGAGTTTACCCGCGACTCCGTGGAAGTGGCCGGATTTGTAGTGGCGCCGAGCGCCGTCGATTGGAAGGAGCGAACCCAGACGCCTTGGCTGTCTTGATCGAAGGCGGCCGCCAGGTCCTGGGGATTCGTGGTGTCCGTCGTGCTCGATCCGTTGCCGTCCCAAGTGATGGTGAAATTGCCGTCCGTGTCCATGCTGACCGACGATCTCACCTGATCGCCGGCATAAAGGGCCGACTGCGCCAGCGAGTAGAAGATCGTCGTATCCAGCGCGGTGACGACCTGATTGGCCTGTTCGTCCATCGGGGTCTTCGCCTGGCCGCCGGCGGTGAATTGGCGATAATAGATGCCATAGCTGTTGACGACGTCCGTGGGGCTGTCTATCTGATCGTTATCCTGGAAAGCCTCCCAGGTGACGACGAACTGACCCGAGGAGTTCATTGCCACCGCGGCATTGCTGGCGAAGAACGGACTTGCCGCCAGACGGTCGTTGGCCAGGGCCTGGGCGTCGGCGATGAACGTGTTGTCGCCGACGCTGACTTGGAACTCCGTGTTGCTGTTGGCGGATTGGCCGTTGACGGTGGTGGTGACCAACATCGGCGTGGCGCCGGTGGAATCCCAGGTGAACATGCGTCCCATGATGACGCTGTTGGTGGCGACGCCGTTCGCCTGGGTGGTGACGGCGGTCCACACCACCACGAACGTTCCGATGTCGCCCATGGCGATCTCCGGGTGCAGCGTGTTGTTGCTGGCGGTGGTCCCGCAACTGCCGACGTTCTGTGAGTTGACGGCGAATTCGGAGCCAAGCTCGTTGCCTCCGCTGTCGAAAACTTGTCCGTCGATGCCGTTGAAGTTGCCGGACGACTGTCCCTGCGTAGCCCAAACGACGACGAAATCGCCTTTGCTGTCCATAGCGACGGAGGGGGAGACCTGGTCGTTGCCGGTCTTGGTGTTGACGCGGAACTCGCCGCCGATCTTCGTTCCCACTGCGTTGAAGCGCTGGCCGTAGATTCCCCAACTGCCGTCGGGATCCTGGTCTTGGCTCGCCCAAACCACGACGAAATCGCCGACGGCGTCCATCGCCACCGAGACCTCCGTTTGGTCGCCGGCGGTGTAGGTGTTGACCATCGTTCTCGTTGGTCAAAGGGTTGCCGATCTTGTTGTAGAGCCGCATGTAGACGTCGGTGGTGCCGTCGCTCTCGTACTGCAGCCAGACGACGACGAACTCGCCGTCGTCGTCGCAGGCGATTGTGCGGGTGTTGGCGGAATATCCGTTGACGTTCGTTCCGGTGGACTCCGTCGTTTGCACGCCGGTAGTGGTCTGATTGACCAGGATTTCCGTTCCAGTCTTGCCGCCGGTGGTGTCGCTGGTAACGGCAAGCGAGAACTTGAGGCTGTAATTTACGCCGCCCCCATTCCCGTTCTGAGCGGTGTAGCCGGTGTAGCCGAGGGGGACGCCCGCCACGTCGGTGATCCCGGTCGAGTTGGTGGCGGGCGCCTTGATCGTGAGCGTGTAGGTGCCGGTGGTCAGCGGCGTCACGGTTCCCCCCGTTCCGCCGTCGTTGAACACGATGACAATTTCATATCTGCCGCTCGGCGTCGAGCTCAGCGCCGAGAAGTCGCCGCCATTGGGCGAACCGTAGACCGCCAGGGTGGCGGCTTCGTCCAGCCCGAAATAGACCGCCGAAATGGCGCCGGCGATCGGATTGCCGTTGGCATCCAAGAGAACGTAGTTGGCCGGATTGCTGGCGGCGTTGCCGCTGTGCGCGAGGCTGTCGTACAAGGCTTTCGAGACGCTGACCACCGCGTAGGCGGCGCTGTTTTGCATTGTGGCCGTGTTGCTGATGTTCAGATCGGCCTTCTCTCCACTCGTGCTCACCAGGCTCACGTCCGTGACGGTTGGGCCGGCGGTGTCGGTGCTCTCATTGTAAACGCGATAGTAGATGCTCGTGGACGTTACGTTGCCGGCGCCGTCCAAATTGTCCTGCAAGTACGTAATTGTGAAATTCCCCTCGGGCGTAATGCCGATCTGCGCATCGTATTGCGGCGTGCCGACGGAGCCGCTGGAACCGGGCACGGGCGACGAGCTTTGGGCATAGGCAGCGGAGACGGCCGTGAAACCGCCACCGGGCGTGACCTGCAAGACCAGCGGCGTGTCGTGCAACTGCCCCATGAAGGTAACTTCATACACGTACGTCTTGTTGGGCACTTGCGTCTTTTGCAGATCCCAATCGGTGCCCGCGCGGGCCGCCAACTCCTGGGCGGTCAACTCGCGAACCGTGAAACAGAGATTGGCACCCAGACAGTATGGGTTGGCCGCCAAGGACGCTTCAATGGCCCCGAGAACGTCGGGGACGGTATAGCTGGTTATAGTGGTGGGGTTGTTGGGGTCGCCGTACACCGGCGTGAGCGTAACCTGAACCGCTGCACCGGGAAGTGTATATCCGGTAAGGAGGTCGGTAATGTCGACCTCGATCGTGCCGGTCCCGTTGCTTGAGAGTGGTGCGGTTTCGCCGACCGAAATGATGAATTGGGCGTTGTTGCCGTCGCGTTGGCTGTTGACGATCTGGTCGGTGTCAAGAATGGTCGATTGTATGGTCGGATCGGCGTCGGACTGGGTATACATCACGGCGTTGGCGTCGCCGCGCGCCAAGTCGGCGATCTCTTCCAGAATGCCCCGCAAACAGCCGGCCTGCGTGGCGTTGAAACCGTAACCCTTGTTGGCCACCGTTTGCATGGCGTTCATCAGGATTTCGTCGATCTCGCTGTCGATGTCGCCGGGAATAGTGTGGTTGGTCCCGGTGGTGCTGTTGTACGGGAGCGTGATCTTTCCGCTTTTCAGCCAGGTGATTTGGGCGGCGGTCAAACCCGTGCCGCTTTCGTTCGCATAGGCCGTCAGCAAAGTCTGCAAGGAGGTGTTTTGGGACTGAGTGAGCGCCAAATCGCCATTGGTGTCGGGACCGAAACCACTATAGGCGACCGTCAAGTCGCCATCCGCGTCCATGACAACCTGTCCGCCAACCTGATCGTTTGGCCAGGTGGGTGCGTCGGGCCACGTGTCGGCGCCGTTGATGCGGGTCAAAGGCCGAATGTCCGCGCCGATGTATACCGGCACCATCGCCGGCGCATACGTCGGGTACGCGGCCAGACTGGATTCCACCAGATACACGCCATTGGATGGGAGTCCCGTGTAATCCACATCGCCGTAGACGGTAAACGAAATGGCGATATTGTCGTTGGTGTCGAAACAAGCCGACGCGCCGGAGCCGGGGGCAACGTCCGTCTGCAGGCTCAACGCCGTGCCGGTTGCATCGAAGAGTTTAGAATAAATCTCGCCATAGGTCTCATTGACCCACAAGATGAGCGTATGCCCATCGGCGCTCGTGACGACGTACGGATCGTCGCGCACCGTCGTGTCTTCGTCGCTGACCATCACGTCGGCGGTGTCGTCCGGCGAGCCGTCGGCGGCGAATTGCCGCATGTAGATGCCGTTGAAGTAGCTGACCGGTTGTCCGGTGTCGGCCCAGGCGATGGTGAAGTTGCCGGCGGCGTCCATGCCCACAGACGGATCAATCTGGGCGTTGGCGGTGGCCACGTTGGCGCGGAAGGTGTAGAGGTCGCTGGCCACCTTGAATGGATCGTCGTCGGCCAAGGTGGCGGAGTAAGGCGCGTATGCTTGCACGAGATGCACGCCGGTGACGGTGCTCTGGGTCACGCCGTTGTCGCCGAGGATGGTCATGCTCCCGCCGGTTCCGTACTGCCGGGCGAAGATATCGGAGACGCTGCCCGGATTATCATAGTTGGAAACCTGTCCCTCCCAAGTGACGACGAAGTCGCCGGCGGCGTCCATCGCCACGGACGGTCCCGTCTGGTTGAACACGTCCCGCTCTTGCGTGAAGGGATTGTCGAGTTGCGGGGGATTCACCCGGAAGATGCCCGTGTTCTGCTGGACCACGCTGACGGTGGTTGGCGTCGTGATTGCGGCGCCGGTCGCGTCCCATGTGGAAACGTTGAGCAAAGGCACGATCGTACACGCCGCCTCGCCGGTGAACTCGATGTTGAAGGTGCACAAGCCCTTCGGGTCGGCCGCAGTCGGCACCGACGTGACCACGATCGTCGGGAGAGGCGTGGCGATGCCCGCAACGCCGGGGACGGTCACGGTCGCGATGCCGGTGTTCGAAGCGGTGTAGAAAGCTGTGGATTGCTGATTGAAGGCATCGACGATCGACAAGGCGGTGAGCGCGGGATTCGTCGGAGACACCTTGATCCCGGAAATCGTGATCGGTCCGGAGACCGTGGACACTTGTGCGGCCGGCAGGAAGCCCGTGCCCCAAGCGGCCGCGGTGACGGCCAACTGTTTGACGCTGAGGTTCGTCGCCGGGTTGTTGTCGTTGAAGTCGAGCGTGTAATGTTGCGAGTCGATGGCCGTAACGGTGACCGCCGACAGCGCCGCCACTTCCGTCGCGCTCAGGCTGCCGGCGTACGTGGTGGCCAACGCCCGCAACGCCTCTTGAATGAGCGTGTCGTTGGAAACGATCGTCACCGGGTCCGCGAGCGAATGCGTTGTCGCGGTCGTGTTGTCGTAACCTCTGGTGACGGTCAGCGTGCCCGCGGCGGTCTTGGTGACCAGCATGCGCTCGGTGCCGACCTGGATGACGTACGAACCATCAATCGCCAGATTCGCGTCGGCAATCGTCAGCGTCGTGGCGGTGGTGGTGGTGACGGGGGCCGCCAACGTCGAGGCCCAGTTCCTGTCGGTGAACGAGTCTTCGTTGAACTGGATGGGGGCGGATATGCACGTTGTTCCACCGCTGGCGGTATAGGCGAGCTCAAACGTGCCCGAAATCGTGTCGGCGGCGTTCTTCGGCACTCCGATTTGGGGGTCGAAATTCGACGAAGTGGTGGGACTGATCGTCAGCTCTTGCACGGTGTCGCCGCCGTAGGTGATCGAAACCGACCCATACTTACCAGGGGTACTGCTGAGGACCGCTTGCGGCAAGACAATCCGCTGCACTTCATCCGTGAGGTACTCGGCGTAGATGTTGGAAGCCGTCACGGTGCCGCCGTTGGTGCCGCCGTAGCCGCCGTTGGTGTTCGCGTAGGTGTCGTTCGCCGACCAGACGACGACGAAGTCGCCCTTGGAGTCCTCGGCCATGTGCATTCCCGTGACGCCGGCCGTGGTGGCGAGCAACTTGGACTCGATGCTCGCGGCCGAGACCGACAACAGCGTCCGCTCTTCCAACGCGTCGATGACCAGATGGCGGGGCTTGTGGTCCTTGCGGCCGCGCCCTTCGGCGGGACTAAAGGCGCTCCAAAGGCGCTCCCAAGCAGATGCGACCTTTGTAACCTTACGTGCTTTCGGCTTTCGCAACAGAGACATGGGTACTATCCCCTCTTCCAGGATTTCCAAAGTTCCGGCTGGGGTGGCAGTTGAACTGCCACCCCAACGCAAGACATTCGGAAACCGACGAGTCGTTAATTTTCCAAGGTTTCTTCGGACATCACTGCGGCACGGCTACCCGCCGGCCAACACACTCGACACTTCGCTGGTCGCAGGCCCCGACGCTGTTGGGGCCGGTTCCCGAATCTCGCTGCTGGGCCGCAGCCAAAAACACGAGTCGGGATTAGTAATCGCTTGACGCGCCGCCGGTTTCTCCAGATTGAGAATCATCGGCCGCCGGACGCCAGGCAGGAATTGAACGTCGTAGATCTCCTCGCAGCCGGCGGTGAACTCGAAGAAGCCCGCCTCCCGACCGCTGCGAAGCTCGACCACCGCAACGCCGCACAACAGGTTCTCGCAGCGCTGCTGCACGGGCAATCCGCCGAAGATGTGCCGCTCGCGGATTCTTGACAGTCCCACCAGCGCATACGGACCGCAAAAACAGAGCCCGCGCAAATAGCCGGGCAGGCGGCACACGATCTCGGGCTGGCCGGTCTGCGGATCGACCAACAGCAACTCGCCCGCGCCGGAATTGAGCAGCCAGAGCCTTCCGCCGTGCCAGCGGGGCGAATGGGGCATCGCCAATCCGTCCAGGATCGTCTCGCCGCTGTCGACGTCGATCAAGACGCCGCCGGTCGCCTTCTGCTCGCGCCACGCGCCCGCCGCGTTCGTGGTCCCCAACGCGGTGACGTAGCGCGGACGCCCGTCGCGGACTGCAATTCCGTTCAGATGACAGCGATCCTCCGGCACCAGATCGGTCACGAAAGGCGGCTTCCAGACGGGCAAGAAATTAAAATCGTAGCTGAGCTTGGCTAGGCAGGAGAACCGCGTAGCCGCCAGCCACACTTCGTCACCCAAGATCGCCACGTCGTGCGTGTTCAGATCGCCCGTGTGATAGGTCGCGCGCGGCAAATAAAGGGCATCATAACGACCGGGCTGTTCCTCGAGAAAGTCGCCCGCCAGCAAGGGGGCGTTTGCCAGAACCACAACGTCATGTCGCGTGGCCAGAACTAGCCGATTCTCCGACGCCGCCAACCCGAGCGGCTTGTCGAATTGACGCATCAGCAAGGTGGCTTGGCGGTCGTCCCGGCCAATCATCGCCACCTTGCCAGCCTGGTACGTCGAGACCGCGATCGAGCCTGCGGCTTGCGCGAGCCAAGTCAAGAAACCCGGTGTCGCCGAACAAGCGACGACAGCAGGATCATTCAAGGCGGCCTGACTTCCCATGCGTCCGAATCGATCACGCGGAATCTTGTGCCGACAACGCCACCTTGCCTAGCTATTGCGCACAGTCCGCCCGATCCCTCCATCTAAGCCGATTTCACCGGTTCTGTCAACTGTTTTGGCGCAGTTCAAGCTCTATTGGCCGAAGGCGCCAGGTCATGCCAATAGCGTCAGCCTGCTAGTCCCCTTTGCGCAACCCGCACCGCTTAATCCATGATGATTGCAGTGCCCTGCGGTGTCAAGGAGAATGCGGCCGCAGCCACCGGCAACTCTTCCCCCCTCGCGGGTTAGAAATAGGAGAAGATGGGTCTTCGTCAGCGGGCGTCAATGGTCTGGAGTGGTCGTTTGGACGCAGCACCAGTGAAAAGCGATGTTGCCGGACATATCAGTTTAATGGCGGTCAGAAGAGTGTATCGCCTCAACGCAGGGCGGCTATTGGTCGCGTGGCGGAGAGAAGGCCCGGTTTCGCCGGGCGACCAGTCGCAGGGCGTTGCGCGTAGCTCGCTGCCCCCCCATGTTGCCGCATCCGCGGCCACGCTTTCCCCTCTTGCGGCTTAGCTTTCTCGTTTTTTTCGTTAAGCTTTGCCTTTCTTACTCAACTCGCGCGACCGTCACGTCCGATACTATCGTCACGATGAGAATGTAGCCCCTCCCTATCGGATGGTTGGGGATACGTCCGTATTGGGCGCAGATAAGGTGGACCAAAGCTATGTCGTTCAACCGCACGAGTTCATTGGGGGCCATCGGACTCCTTGTTTGTCTCTTGGCAACGCCGAGTCTTGGCCAGGGGCCTTTGGGTTTCCAGATATTTGCCCCGGCGGATGTAAGCACCTATGGGGGCCTTCCGGAACTGAACGAAGGCTATTTTTTCCAGTACGACGTTCTGTATTGGTCGATCTCAGCCCCGAAAGTCGCGACCATCGGATACCCCGGCGCCCGGCTGGTCAACTATGGCCCGGATGACAGCAGGGACGTGCGGTACGAGACGAATACGCTGGACACGTCGCCGCTTAACAGCCAGTTTAGCGTTGCCAACCGCATCGAGTTTGGCCGCATCGAGGATCGCAACGGTTGGTTCGTGAGCATCTACCAGCAGCGCGACCAGAGCCAAGCCTTCGAGGCCCCGGAAGCCGACATCAACTTCAACGACCCGGCGTTTGGGCCGCATGGAGAACGGTTGTTGCAGGGCAACGTCAACAGCGACTCCACGACCGTGCCGCCGTACTCTCCGCCGGTATTCAGGGACTTGCCGACCTACTTCAACAACGTGCTTGTCGAGAACTTCCTTGATACGTGGGGCGTAGAAGCGAACTATCTGCACCGCTTCATGACTTGCCACAACGGTGGAACGTTCGAGTTGTTCCTGGGGGCTCGCTATTACGAGTTCAACGACAACTTCAACGTTAGCACGCAGGTGAGTTCAAATGCCTTAAACCAAGTTACTGCGGTGACGGGAAACAACACTCCGGCGGCCACGAACGTTCCCTCGTTCCTGGCTGGAAGCTATTGGGACACCACCGCGGAGAACCATATCGTTGGTCCGCAGATCGGGTTGCGATGGTTCAAGAAACAGGGCCGCTGGACCTTCTCCACCGAAGGCCGCTTCATGGCCGGCTTGAACTGCCAAAACCTCTCGCAAACGGTCGACATGGGGCCCGGTTTGAACCCGGGACCGAGGACCGTGGTCACGATCACCAACCCCAACCCGCCAATAACATACAGCTACAACTATGTCTATCCGCCGTTCCAACCGGTGACGATGGCCCACGCGACGGCGACCTACGTCGACTACGAACGTGTGTTTTCGCCCATGGTTGAATTGCGGTTGGAAGCCAAGTACCAGATCACCCGCTCCATCGAGTTCAAGGCGGGCTGGACGGGCTGGTGGGTGGACGACATCGCGCGGGCCAACAACATCATCAACTACAGCGTCGGCACGCCGGCCGGCGAACAACCCCTGGGCATCGACCCCTCGGGCAACCGCCAAGGCCTCTTTGTCAACGGCGTGACCATTGGCTTCACCGTCAACCGATAGCCAAGAACGTCTCGCGCAAGAACAGCGAACGGCACGGCCGTATTGCGATGATATTGGGGTGGCAGTTGCACCGCCACCCCCGTTCTTTTGGCCGAGACTGTTAGGCTTCCTGATCGGCACGCGCACGCAACTCGTCGAGCTCGGCGCCCAAGCGATGGCGCAGCGGGCTCTCGGGACGCAATTCTTCGAGCAACTCCTCGGCCTTGGTAAAGAGTTTATCGGTGAAGTCGGCGCCGCGGAAGAGCGATCGCCACGCTCGCGAAATCTCCTGTTCAGTCAGCAAAACCACACCTCATCCTACGTTCTCTAGACAAACAACTCAGGGACGTCACTCTGAACGTAGCGAAGAATCCTCAGTGCCCCGCCGGCATTCGGACCCTTCGCTGCGCCCAGAATAACAGTATAATGCCAACCACGCCTATGTATCAACTCGTTTATCAATCTAACCGGCTAGCACGGCCGCGTTGTCGGTGCGGGTGAGGCAGCGGGGATCGATCTTCTCCAGTTCTTCCACCATCGCGTCGACCGTATAGCGAATTTGCCGATCGCTGTGGCAGGCGGTGATGAAGTACCTCAACCGCGAGGCGCTCTCCTCGACGGCCGGGTGCAGGATCGGCTGCACGTTTACCCCCCGCGCCAGCATCGCCTTCGATAATTGCAGGCAGTGGATGGAATTGCCCAGAATCACCGGCACCACCGCAGAATCCTTGCTTCGGCCGGTGTTCAATCCGCGCTGCCGGGCGAGGGCGAGAAACAGCCGGGCGTTTTCGCCCAGCCGAGCCACCCGTTCCGGTTGGGCTTGCAACAGCCGCAGCGAAGCCATCCCCGCGGCCGCCGCCGAAGGCGCCATCGCCGCGGCAAAGACGAACCCTGGCGCCGTGTAGCGCAAATACTCCACCAGTGGCTTGCAGCCCGAAATGTAACCGCCGCAACTGCCGAGACTCTTGCTGAACGTTCCCATCCAGATGTCGATGTCCGCGCGATCGACGCCCCAGTGTTCGCCGAGTCCCCGGCCCGTCGGCCCCAGAACGCCCAGCGAGTGAGCCTCGTCGATCATCAACAGCGCCTTGTGCCGCCGTTTGACTTCCACGAACTTCGGCAGATCGGGAACGTCGCCGTCCATGCTGTACACGCCCTCGATCACCAGCAGCACGCGGCGGTACTCGTGCCGGAGTTGCTCGAGCAGCGCAGCGGCGGCCTGCCAATCGTTGTGGGCGAACGCACGCCGCCGCGCGCCGAGAGAATGCACCCCTGCACGATGCTGTTGTGGGCCAGCGCATCGTGAAGGATCAGGTCGCCCGGGCCGAGCAAGTGGCCGATCACGGTCTCATTGGTCGCGTGACCGCCCACCAAGGCGATCGTGTCCTCGGTGCCGAGGAAGTCGGTCACCGCCCGCTCCACTTCGACGTGGATCTCGCGTTGGCCTGAGACCAGCCGGCTGGCCGAGGCGCTGGTTCCGTAGCGGTCGATCGCCGCTTTGGCGGCCGCGGCGACGGTCGGATCGCCCGACATGCCAAGGTAGTTATAGCTCGAGAAGTTGATGTACTCGCGTCCGGCGATGGTCGTGCGGTCGGTGGTGTGGCCTTCGTGAACGGCGAAAAACGGATTATCGAGCCCGAAGGCGGTGAGCATGTCGAGATTCGCGCGCAACTTCACGTACTCGGGAAACTGCTCGAAGCGGTAGGTGGCGGACGGAACCTCGCCATCGGCGGGCCGGGCCTGCGGCGGCCGCGGCTGCGTCCCCAGATACTTCTCGACGGCTTCGATCAATTGCCGCGGCGTCTCCAGATCGGGCAGAATTTCCTCGGGGAACCGTCCGCCGAACTTCTCCTCGATCGAATTGAGAATTTCCATTCGTTCCAAGGAGTCCAGTCCGGTTTCGGCGATCAACGAATCGAGCGTCAGTCCCTCCGCTCGTTTGTTAGCCACGCGCTGTATTTCCTCGACGACCAGTTGCGTCACGCGGTCGTTCAGCGGCCGGCGACGTCCGTTTTTCCCGTTTTTCGAGGGGGCCGCCGACGGCGAAGGCGCATGCGGCTCCAAGGAAACGTCGACCGGGGGCTTGCCGGCGGCCGAGAAGACCGCGTCGGCCGCTCGCCACACGGCGACGGTGTCGAGCGTACATGCCAAATAGCCGTTGCGGCAGGCATGACGTTGGATTTTGCCGCTGGAGGTCTTTGGCACGCTGCCCGCGCGGATCAGCACGATTACATCCAGCGTCAGTTCGTGTTCGGCGGCGACCTCGCGGCGAATGGCGTCGAACAGTTCGCTGAAATTCGATTGTTTGTGCCGCTCGACCTCTTGCACCACGACGAGCCGCTCTCGGCCGTCTTCGCCCTCGACGGTAAAGGCCGCGCCGCAGTCGAACCGCAGGCGGGGGTGGCTCTCTTGCACGGTCCGCTCGATGTCCTGGGGATAGTAGTTCACGCCGTGGACGATGATCAGGTCTTTCAGGCGGCCGGTGATAAACAGTTCGCCGTCCTGCAGGAAGCCCAGGTCGCCGGTGCGGAGGAAGGGCCCCTCGCCGCTGTCTCTGAGTTTCGCGCGGAATACCCGTTCGCTTGCCTCCCGTTGTTGCCAGTACCCCTGAGCCACGCTCGGCCCGTAGACCCAAACTTCCCCGATGCGCCCGGGCGGACAGGGGACGAGCGTTTCGGGATCGACGATGACGATGCGTTGATCGGGCAGGTTTTCGCCGCAGCCGACCAGCGCGCGCACCCCCTCGTCGTCCGGGTCGGCGTCGAGCACCTCGTTGCGGGCCAGCGCCGCGGCGTCGAACGCGCGGATGATCGGCGGCCGGTCGACGTATCCGCCCGAGACGATCAGCGTCGCTTCGGCCAGCCCGAAACACGGATAGAATGCCTGGCGACGGAAGCCGCACGGCGCGAACGCCTCGGCAAAGGCGTCGAGCGTCTCCGCCCGCACCGGCTCGGCGCCATTGAAGGCGACGCGCCAACTGCTCAGATCGAGGGTCTTCCGTTGCTCGGGGGTGATCTTGCGGACGCACAAATCGTAGGCGAAGTTCGGGCCGCCGCTGGTGCTGGCCTGGAACCGGCTGATCGCCGACAGCCAACGATAGGGCTTCTGCAAGAAGCTCATCGGCGACATCAGCACGTTGGGACGCCCCAAATAAAGCGGCTGCAGAATGCCGCCGATCAGCCCCATGTCGTGGTAGCTCGGCAGCCAAAATACGCCCTTGCCGCTACGAGTGTGCTCGAAGGAATGTGCGATCAGGGCGCAGTTGTGAGTCAGGTTGGCATGGTTCAATACCACGCCCTTGGGCGTCCCCGTCGAGCCCGACGTATATTGCAGGAATGCCAGCGTGTCGCCGTGGACGTCGGGCATGGTCCACTCCCGCTCCAGGTCGGGCGACAACTCGCACGTGGGTAACCAGGTGAGTTCCTTGAGGTGGGGCGTCTCGTCGATCAACGGCATCACACGATTGAGGACGAGTTCAGTCGTCAGCGCCACCTGGGCCTCGGCGTCATCGGCGATAGCCTGGATGCGGTTGAGCGAGCGATTGCGCCGCGGCGGATAGACGGGCACGGCGATCACGCCCGCGTAGAGACATCCGAAGAACGCCGCGATGAACTCCAACCCTGCCGGATAGAGCAGCAACGCCCGTTGGCCGGCCAACTTGCGCGATTGCAGCCAAGCCCCGATCACCCGGGCCTGACGGTCCAGTTCACGGTACGTCAGGTGGACCTGGTCGTTCTCGCCATCGACGAGATAGGTGAAGCCGACGTCGTCCGGCTGGCATCGCGCGCGGTGCAGCAACAGTTCCACCAGATTGGAGGGGCCAAAGAATGTTCCGGGCAGATAATCCAAATGCACGACTGCTTAAACTCCTGTTGCCTTGAATATCCTCAGTTGCGGCAACACTTGAATTTTAGGATTTCTCCTCCCGCCCTGCAATTCCAACCCGTCTTTCCTAAACTACCGAGCCGTTTTATCCAGCCCTGTAGAAGTATAATTGACAAATAACGTGGAATGCGTTACCTTGCGCGGGGGGAGCGGCTTGCGGCCTGGTGTGATTTCGGTTGGGACGACAGTCAATCGGGTGGGTCGGCAGTTGAACCGCCGACCCAACGTCACAGTACACTTTACTGCATTCCTGCCTTTTTGGGGAGTACACGCCAATGATCCGCATGGTTTGTCCCGGTTGCGGCAAGAAACTCCACGCCAAGGACGAGTTGGCCGGCGGAACGGCAAGATGCCCGAACTGCCGGCAGCCAATCACGATTCCCGAGGCCCCGCCGCCCTCCGAAACAATCCCGCTCGACGATGCCGAGCCCGGAGAGCACGTCATTCCGGCGAGCGAGGACCACATCGCGACGTCCCCGCGGATCGAGCGGCTTAACCGCGAGAGCCACTATCTGATCTGTGACAAAGGCCGCCTAATGGCCACCTGGGCCAACAACGGCGCGGGCTGGCTGGTTCGCGCCGGCCAGGGTTTCCTCCCCGCAAAGCGAGCGCGCGAGAAGCTGCCCGAATCGGGTGAGTTCCAACTCAGCGAACTGAAATTCACCATGACGCCCGAGGGAAAGCGGCTTTCGGGCATCGTCTCCTACCAACTCGTTTCACGCTGGGCCTTGACCGTCTTGGACCAGGGGGACGACAACATCGTCGAAAAGATCGTCGGGCCGGGCTGCCTGAACCGGGATCAGAAGATCGCCGTCCGCCAGGCACTCAAGGAGCAATTCATGCGTCCCGTCTGGCAAGACGCCACCGCCGTGCTCGACTATCTCGCCAGCGTCGACTACCACTCGCCCGGCGTGGAGCAGCAATAGGCGGTTCGGAAACTGAGGCAAGTTGGGGTGGCAGCACAACTGCCGCCCCAACGATCGCCGGGCGTGGAGCAGTAGATGGACAATCCATATCAATCGCCGGAAGAGCCCGGCACGCCTTTTGGCTCGGGTTCGCCGATGGACGGGAATCGCCGGCAGCGGGGGCTTGTGAATCATGTTCGCGCGGTGGCGATCCTGATGCTCGTTCAGGGCGGGTTGGAGGTATTTGCCGCCCTTGTCTTTGCCGTCTTCGCGGTGGTGATCCCTGCGCTGCTCCGCAACCAGGAAATTTGGCAGAGGCCGCCGCCGAATCCGCCGCCGGAATACGTCTTCTGGATCATGATCGCGGTATACGGCGTGATGGCGATGGCCGCGCTGGTGGTCGCCATCCTGCACATTATGGCTGGCGTGCGGAATTACCGCTTTCGAGGGCGGGTGCTGGGGATTGTCGCCCCATACGAACCAACTTAAGCGGCCGTGTAGTCCAGAAGTTCAGGATTTTCAAGGAGTTGGAACAAACTGGGGCGTTTTCTGCGGCGAGTGATGCGGGCGGTTTTGGCAACGGCGGCTGCCAATTGACCGAGAAGATCACGCAGACGTTCGTCATCGTCCAAGACGGCGAGCAAGAGAACGATCCAATCGCGGACGATGGCGGCGGCCTTGCGCAAGCTACGCCGAACATCATGCCACGCCGCGCTCAAGAGAATCCAATGTTGTACGACCACTCCAATCAGTTTTGCATACAGCACTGCCAGTTGACGTTGCGGCGAGGCGCCCGCTTCCAACTCCGCCACGTGATTGTGCGACTTCCACAGCTTGAACAACAGTTCGATTTGCCAGCGGGCACGATACAATACCACCACTTCCTTCCACGTCAGCAACTCCTCGCCGCAGTTCATGACAAAGATCGTCCATCCTTGAAGTTCCAGGTATTCTTGCGACGGCTCTCGGCCGTGGTCGCGGGCATTCTCGCGGACTCGTTGACGCCGCCGCGCGGCCACTTCCTCCGGCACGCGCACCGCAATCAATCGGCAGGCAATCCGATCCTTCTCGCCCAACAAGATCGCAATGTCCAGCAAGCCGTTTCCGCCGTGCTCCCGCAAAAAGGCCGGCAAATCAAGGCTTTTTCCCGCCGCGTCGAAAACTTTTGTGCCGTGCTGCAAACGCGAAATCCAATAGGCGTCCGCTTCGCCCGCCCGACGAAACCGTTCCAACGAAAAATAGCCCAGGTCGAATACGGACAACGAGCCGGCGGGAGGCAGAGCTTCCGCGATTTCGCTCTTGGCGTCGCTGGCGCGGCCGGAGGTGATCTGCCATCCGAGGAGTTGGCCCCTCAGCAGGCTCCACAAGACTTGGATTTTCATGGCCGCCAGGGCAGCGTTTTCCGAGCCGCCGCAACTTGGGAATCGCTCGGCGAATTCGTCCGGCAGCGTCAAGGTGGTGCTGTCGCCGATGCGAACGTCCGAAAACTTTTGCAGCAGAGCCGCAGTCGAAGCTTGTCCGGCCAATGCTTGAGAGACGGCTTGTTGAAGGACTGCTTCGAGAAACGACACCAGTTCGTCGCTGAAGCGATGGTCAATGGCCTCCTCGGTCACGTGAACTCCCGCTTTGGCGGCCATTGCCTGAAAATCGCGGTTCTTGGCGGCGGGCCGCATCAGGACCGTCAGCACGAGGGTTCTTGCCAGCGACGCGCCGGAGAACCTGCGTTGCCGTTGCACACAACGGGTGGCACGCGCCAAATCGTCGATGGATGTTCCAAACACCGCTTGCACGGCCGCCGCAACTTCCGCTACGATTCGCATGGGGAAGCTCCTTCTTCCAGCTTGTTGGGATGTAACACCCGCTGGTTTAAGGACTTCCCTGTTTTGTTGAAAGACCAAAACCCTTAAGTTGGTTCGTATGGGGTGCTGGGGATTGTCGCCCTGGCCGGCGGAGCAGCAACCTCGCTGTTGACCCTCTATTGCATTCCCACCGCCATTGCCCTGGCCATTTACGGTTTGATTGTCTATCTTAATCGCTCGGTATCCGAGGCGTTTCGCATGGGCGAGGCCGGCTGCCCGCCAAGCGAGATCCTCACCACGTTTCAGCTATAAAGGAGTCTCAACTCATGGCAAGCGAGACGCCGTTCGACTTTAATCAACCGGGCTATCCAAGCGACCCAACCGCGGGATTCGACGCGCCGCCGCCTCAGCGTCCCGGCGGCCTGACCGCCGTCTGCGTCATCGCCATCGTTCTCGGCGCGATGGGCTTGTGTTTCTCAGTGCTCGGGGTAGCAAGCCTCGCCTTTCAAGGTCAATTGCAGAAGTTCGCCAAGCAACAGCAGCAACTCCCGGCGGGAATGGCCAATGGCCCGCTTAAGACCCAAATGGAGGCGCAAATGAAAACGCAGGGGAAGATCAACGAAGTAGCGCAAAGGGTCAGCCACCGCCACTTGGGTGCCAGTAGCGCAATCCTCGTTCTCAATCTGCTCGTCTCCGCTGGTCTGCTTGCCGGCGGGATCGCCACACTGAAGCTCAGTCCCAAGGGCCGCCAATTCCTGATCGCGGTATTCCTCGCCGCGATTGTTTTCGAGATCGTGCGCGGCGTCGTACTCGTGCTCACTCAACTCGACATGGCCGCGGAATTGTCGGCAATTCCCAACGCCGGGGCGGGACCGGCTGAGATGATGTTGACGATGATGAAAGTGATGGCTATCGGGACGATGGTCCTCTGGCTGGCGCTGGCATTGGGGCTGGTGATTTTCTACGGCATCGGCGCCAGTTATCTTCGCCGCCCGACGATCGTTCCCTTGTTTGAACGCCCCGTACTCGACCGAATGTAATCGCAGCCGTTCGCGTGCCGATTCTTCCGGATTTGCGGAAGATTCGGGCAACACCCGCGCTCCATTCCGCGATCTATCCGAAGTCGCGCCCCTGCAAGCGGTTTTTTTGGACAAGTCGCTTGCGCTATCCTACCCTTTCCTGGGCGCGTGTTGAAAAAGTGCAACAGCATGAGCCGTTTTGGCCTCGACCGACGCCCCGCGATCACTCCAGACTCGCCTCCCTATGGACGAAACTACCCGAAGAAACCGGCGGCTCGCGACGGCCGTTTGCGGGCTACTGCTGCTGATGGTGGCGATCGTCTTCGCACGAACCGTGCAATGCGATTTCGTCAACTTCGACGACGACGCCTACGTCTACAACAATCCGCAGGTGGCGCACGGCCTGACCGGCGAAAGCATCGCCTGGTCGTTCACCGCCTTTCACTCCTGCAATTGGCATCCGTTGACTTGGCTCTCCCATGCGCTCGATTGCCAACTCTACGGGACGCAGCATCCCGGCCTGCACCACTTGACCAACGTCCTGCTGCACGCCGCCGTGGCGATTTTGCTCTTCCTGGTCCTCTGGCGGATGACCGGCAGCCTCTGGCCGAGCGCCTTCGTGGCGGCGGTGTTCGCGGTGCATCCGCTGCGGGTGGAATCCGTGGCCTGGGTCTCCGAGCGCAAGGATATGCTCAGTGGCCTGTTCTTCATGCTAACCCTCGGGGCCTATCTTCATTACGTTCGTCATCCGTTTTCCTGGGCCCGCTACCTGTTGGTGATCGTGATGTTCGCCCTCGGTTTGCTGGCCAAACCGATGCTGGTGACGCTGCCGTTTGTGCTGCTGTTGTTGGACTATTGGCCGCTGGGGCGGATAACCAGCCGGGGTTGGGGTGGCAGTTGTACTGCCACGCCCGGGGCGACAGTACAACTGTCGCCCCAACTGAAGCGCGGCAGACAGGAATGTCTGCCCCACCTGATCGCCGAAAAACTACCCCTGCTATTGCTGGCGGGCGCTGAATGCATGGCCACGTCGGCGGCGCAGCAAAAGGCGCTGGTGCCGGTCGATATCGTGCCGATCTCCTCGCGAATCGCCAACGCCGTGGTCTCTTATGTCGCCTACCTCGGACAATTCTTCTATCCGGTGGGGCTGTCGGCATTCTATCCTCATCCCCAAGACAGTCTGCCGATGTGGAAAATTGCCGTCGCGGCGACGGTGCTGATCGGCATCTCCCTCGCGGTCGTGCTGGCGTGGCGGCGGATCCCCTGCCTGTTCGTCGGTTGGTTCTGGTACGTGGGAATGCTCGTGCCGGTAATCGGCGTCGTGCAGGTGGGGTCGCAGGCGATGGCCGATCGCTATACCTACTTGCCGCAGATTGGGCTGTGCATCGCCGTCACATGGAGCGCCGCTGCCGTCGGGCAGATATTCCTCTCGGCCAAGAAGAATGCCGGCTACCGCCGTTGGGCGGGCGGTGTCGCGTCGGCGTTGGTACTGGCTGCGCTGATGGCGTGCGCATCGCAACAGACCACGTTCTGGCAAAATAGCGAGACGCTCTGGACCCGCGCGGTCGCTTGCGCGCCGAAAACACCACGCTCCACGACCGCTTGGGGATTGCGTTGGCCAGCGGGCACAAGCTGGACGCCGCCATCGCCGAATATCGCACGGCGATCGAGATCGCTCCCGAGCGTGCCAGCGCCCACAATGGCCTCGGCAAGGCCCTGGCCGAGCAAGGCCGCAACGACGCGGCGGTCGCCGAATATAAAAAAGCGATCGAATTGAAGCCCGACTATGCCGACGCCCACAACAATCTCGGCGTCATCCTGGCCGATCGTGGGCGGACCGACGCCGCGGCGGCGAGGTTTCGCCAGGCGCTGAAGTTCAAGCCCGGCTTCGCGGTGGCCCACAGCAACCTCGCCAAGATTCTCGTCAAACAGGGCCGGAGTGACGAGGCGATCAGCGAATACCAAGAGGCGATCGAGGCTGACCCCGACTGCGCCGACGCCCACAACGACTTGGGCGTCATCTGGGCCAATCGCGGACGGTTCGACGCGGCGATTGTCGAGTTTCGCAAGGCGTTGGCGATCAAGCCGAATCTCGTAAAGGCCCACGTCAATCTTGCCCAGGCGTTTGGCCAACAGGGGAACGTCGCCGACGCCATGAGCCATTGGCGCGAGGCGGTCCGCCTTCAGCCGGAGAATCTGCTCGCGGTGAACCAATTGGCTTGGGCGATGGCGACCGGGCCGGAGCCGTCGCTGCGAAACGGGCCCGCCGCCGCCGAGTTGGCCCAATGGGCGGTAAAGCTCTCCCGCGGGCTGGAACCGATCCCCTTGGCCACGCTGGCCGCCGCCTATGCCGAGACCGGGCGATTCGCCGAGGCCGTGCAAGTCGCCGAGCGGGCGATCAGCCTGGCCAGCCAGCAAAACGACGCCGCCACCGCCGATGCCCTCCGCCAGCAGAGCAAACAGTACCGCGCCGGCTCCCCCTACCGCCAGCCTTCTCGACCCGTTACCCATGAACCGACGGCCAAGTGAATGCCTCGCCTTGAAACCTGAACTCGAATGAACCAATCCACGAGAACAACTCGCCGCATCGTCTTGGCCGTCTGCTGCCTGCTGGCGATGGCGGTGGCCGTCGTCTTTGGCCAGACCGTCCAGCATGAATTCGTCAACTTCGACGACGGCGCCTACATCTACAACAATCCGCAGGTGGCGCACGGCTTGACCGGCGAAAGCATCGCCTGGTCGTTCACCTCCTTGCACGCCTCGAATTGGCATCCATTGACGTGGCTCTCCCACGCGCTCGATTGCCAACTCTACGGAACGCAACATCCCGGTTTGCACCACTTGACCAACGTGGTGCTGCACGCCGCCGTGGCGATCGCGCTCTTCCTGGTCCTTTGGCAGATGACCCGCAGTCTCTGGCCGAGCGCCTTCGTGGCGGCGGTGTTCGCGGTGCATCCGCTGCGGGTGGAATCGGTGGCCTGGGTCTCGGAGCGGAAGGATCTGCTTAGCGGACTGTTCTTCATGCTGACCCTAGCGGCCTATTTCCGTTACGTTCGCCATCCGTTTTCCTGGGGTCGTTACCTGTTGGTGATCGTGATGTTCGCCCTGGGTTTGCTGGCCAAGCCGATGCTGGTGACGTTGCCGTTTGTGCTGTTGTTGTTGGATTACTGGCCGCTGGGGCGTTTTGCTCGCTGCGGTGGGGCAGACATTCTTGTCTGCCGGGAGAACCGTCGCAACTCTGGCAGACAGGAATGTCTGCCCCACTTGATCGCCGAGAAGCTCCCGCTGCTACTGCTGGCGAGCGCTTCGTGTATAGTCACGTCGGTGGCCCAGCAGAAGGCGCTGGTGCCGGTCGAGATCGTGCCGATCTCCACGCGGATTGCCAACGCCCTGGTCTCTTACGTCGCCTACATCGGACAGTTCTTCTATCCGACGGGGCTGGCGTTGTTCTATCCGTATCCCGACGGGGGCGTGCCAATTTGGATGGCTGCCGTCGCTCTGGCCGTGCTGGCGGGCGTTTCGGTTGCCGCACTGCTGGCGTGGCGGCGATCGCCGTATCTGTTCGTCGGCTGGTTCTGGTATCTGGGAATGCTCGTGCCGGTGATCGGCGTGGTGCAGGTGGGATCGCAGGCGATGGCCGATCGCTATACTTATTTGCCGCAGATCGGGCTGTGCATCGCCGTCACGTGGAGCGCCGCTGCCGCAGGGCGGACATTTCTCTCTGTCGGGAAGAATGCCGGCTATCGCCGTTGCGCGTACGGCGTTGCTTCAGCATCGGTATTGGCCGCACTGATGGTGTGCGCGTGGCGGCAGGCGTCTTTCTGGCGCAACAACGAAACGGTGTGGAGCCGCGCGCTGGCTTGCACGTCTCACAATGTGTTCGCGTACAACAATTTGGGCGCGTCCTTGGCCGAGAAGCACGACGCGGACGCACGCTATGAAAGCCTGGGCGCGGCATTGGCTGCCGCGGGCCGATCGAATGAGGCCGCCGTCGCCTACTCGAAGGCCGAGCTATCGCCCTACCTGGCGGCCATCGCTCATTACCGGCGGGCGCTGGCGTCCGCCCCCGGCTCCTGCATCATCCACAGCAATCTTGCGAATGCCCTGGCCGCCACGGGACGCGTCGAGGAGGCCGTCGCCGAGTATCGCAAAGCGCTACGGATCGATCCGACTTGCCCCTCCGTCCATAACAACCTGGCCAATGTCTTGGCCCGGCAAGGGCGGGGCGACGAGGCCATGGCCGAATATCGCAACGCGATCGAGTTGAGGCCCGACTACGCCGACGCCCACAACAACCTCGGCACCCTTTTGGCCGCTCGCGGACAGGTCGATGCCGCCATCGAGCAGTTCCTCGAAGCGCTGCGACTGAAACCCGATTTCGCCGACGCCCACGGCAATCTCGCCCTAGCCCTGAGCAACCAGGGGAAGATCGCCGACGCCATGAGCCATTGGCGCGAGGCGGTCCGCCTTCAGCCGAACAACCTGCCCGCGGTGAACCGGTTGGCTTGGGCGATGGCGACCGAGCCGGAGCCATCGCTGCGGAACGGGCCCGCGGCCACCGAGTTGGCTCAATGGGCGGTAAAGCTCTCCCGCGGGCTGGAGCCGATCCCGTTGGCTACGCTGGCCGCCGCCTACGCCGAGACGGGGCGATTCGCCGAGGCCGCGCAAATTGCCGAGCGGGCGATCAGCCTAGCCAGCCAGCAAAACGACGCCGCCACCGCCGATGCCCTCCGCCAGCAGAGCAAACTCTACCGCGCCGGCTCCCCCTACCGCCAGCCTTCTCGACCCGTTACCCATGAACCGACGGCCAAGTGAATGCCTCGCCTTGAAACCCGAACTCGAATGAACCAATCCACGAGAACAACTCGCCGCGTCGTCTTGGCCGTCTGCTGTCTGCTGGCGCTGGCGGTCGCCGTGGTCTTCGGCCAGACCACTCAGTACAAGTTCGTCAATTTCGACGACGACATCTGCGTTAAGGACAACCCGCACGTGGCAAACGGTTTGACTTTGCAGACCGTTGCCTGGTCTTTCACGGCCTTTCACTCCTGCAATTGGCATCCGTTGACGTGGCTCTCCCATGCGCTCGATTGCCAACTCTACGGAACGCAACATCCCGGTTTGCACCACTTGACCAACGTCGTGCTGCACGCCGCCGTGGCGATTGCGCTGTTGCTGGTGCTCTGGCAGATGACCGGCAGCCTCTGGCCGAGCGCTTTCGTGGCGGCGGTGTTCGCGGTGCATCCGCTGCGAGTGGAATCGGTGGCCTGGGTCTCCGAGCGAAAGGACCTCTTGAGCGGCCTGTTCTTCATGCTGACCCTCGGGGCTTATCTCCGTTACGTTCGTCATCCGTTTTCCTGGGGCCGCTATCTGTTGGTCATAGCGATGTTCACCCTCGGTTTAATGGCCAAACCGATGCTGGTGACGCTGCCGTTTGTGCTGTTGTTGTTGGACTACTGGCCGCTCGGGCGTTTCGCTCGCCGCGGTGGGGCAGACATTCTTGTCTGCCGCGAGAACCGTGGCGACTCCGGCAGACAGGAATGTCTGCCCCACCTGATCGCCGAAAAGCTCCCTTTGCTGCTGCTCGCTGCTGTTTCATGTACGGTTACTTCCTTGGCACAACGTCCGTCCATCGCCGTCTCGGAGTTCCTGCCGCTTTCCTCGCGGATCGCCAACGCCCTGGTTTCCTACGTCGCCTATCTAGGACAGTTCTTCTATCCCGTGGGGCTGGCAGCATTTTATCCTCATCCCGAGAGCGGCCTGCCGATTTGGGAGATTGTCGCCGCCCTGCTCGTTCTGGGCGGCATCTCGGTGGCAGCATGGATCGGGCGACGGCGCTCGCCTTACCTGCTGGTCGGCTGGTTCTGGTATCTGGGAATGCTGGTTCCGGTGATCGGATTGGTGCAGGTGGGCGATCAAGCCCGGGCCGACCGCTACACCTACTTGCCTGGAATCGGGTTGTGCATTGCGCTGGTGTGGGGCGTGGCGGCGGTGGGGCGGACATTTCTCTCTGCCCAGTCGGCAGACAAGAATGTCTGCCCCACCGATCGACATGTCTGCCCCACCGATCGACATGTTCGCCCCACCGATCGACGTTGGCTAGGCGGGGCCGCGTCCGCGCTTGTGCTCGTGGCTTTTGCGGCGATCGCCTGGCGGCAGACGTCTTTCTGGCGCGACAGCGAGACGCTCTGGGCCCACACTGTGGCCTGCACGACGCACAATGCCACGGCCCAGTACAACCTCGGCGTCACCTTGGCACAACGCGGCGACACCGCCGCCGCAATCAGGTGCTTCCAAACAACCCTCGCCATTCAACCCCGCAGCGCCGACGCGGAAAACGATCTCGGCGTTGTTCTGGCGATGTCGGGACGGCTCGACGAGGCGACGCCGCATTTTCGCGCCGCACTAAACATCCGCCCCGATCTGACCGACGCACACAATAACCTGCGGATGGCGATCGAACAACAGAATCGTCTTCACCGCGCAAGTTCGCCTTAGAAGCTGAAATCGAATGAACCAATCCACGAGAACAACTCGCCGCACTGCCGTGGCGATCTGCTGCCTGCTGGCGCTGGCGGTCGCGGTGGTCTTCGGCCAGACCGTCCAGCACGAATTCATCAACTACGACGATAACGTGTACGTCTACAACAACCCGCAGGTGGCGCATGGCTTGACTGCGCAGGCCATCGCCTGGTCGTTCACCTCCTTCCACGCCGCCAACTGGCATCCGTTGACCTGGCTCTCGCATGAGTTCGATTGCCAACTCTACGGAACGCAGCATCCCGGCCTGCACCACTTGACCAACGTCCTGCTGCACGCCGCCGTTGTGATCGCGCTCTTCCTCGTGCTCTGGCGGATGACCGGCAGCCTCTGGCCGAGCGCCTTCGTGGCGGCGGTCTTCGCGGTGCATCCGCTGCGGGTGGAATCGGTGGCCTGGGTCTCCGAGCGGAAGGACCTGCTTAGCGGCCTGTTCTTCATGCTGACCCTCGGGGCTTATCTCCGTTACGTTCGCCATCCGTTTTCCTGGGGCCGTTACCTGTTGGTGGTAGCGATATTCGCCCTCGGTTTGCTGGCCAAACCGATGCTGGTGACGCTGCCGTTTGTGCTGTTGTTGTTGGACTACTGGCCGCTGGGGCGTTTAACGGGTCGGAGTTGGGGTGGCAGTTGCACTGCCGCCCCTGGGGCGACAGTACAACTGTCGCCCCAACTGGATCGCGGCAGACAGGAATGTCTGCCCCACCTGATCGTGGAAAAGCTCCCCTTGCTCTTGCTGGCGGGCGCTTCGTGCATGGTCACGTCGGTGGCCCAACGCGGCGCGATCATTCCGGTCGACATGGTGCCGATCCAGTCGCGGATCGCCAATGCCTTGGTCTCTTACGTCGCCTACATCGGACAGTTCTTCTGTCCGACGGGGCTGGCACTGTTCTATCCGTATCCCGACCAGGGCCTGCCGCTCTGGAAGGTTGTCGGCGCGGCGGCGGCGCTGGTCGGCATCTCGGTTGCGGCCGTGCTGGCGCGGCGGCGGCTCCCGTATCTGTTCGTCGGCTGGTTCTGGTACGTGGGAATGCTCGTGCCCGTGATCGGACTGGTGCAGGTCGGATTGCAGGCGATGGCGGATCGCTACACCTATTTGCCGCAGATCGGGCTGTGCACCGCCGTGACCTGGACCGCCGCCGCGGTGGGGCGGAAGTTCCTATCCGGCGGACGAATCGCGGCGCTCCGTCCTTGGGCCTATGGCGTCGCCTGCGCGTTGCTGCTGGCGGGGCTCGCGGCATGTGGGTGGCGGCAGACCGCGCTCTGGAAAAACAGTGAGACGATCTGGACCTACACGCTGGCTCACACGACGAACAACGTTTTCGCCCACAACAATCTGGGGGCGGCGCTGGCCAAGCGCGACGCGACGGACGCGGCGATTGCCCATTTTCAGAAGGCGACGGCCCTTTCGCCGACTTTCGCCATGTCCTATGCCAACCTTGCCGCGGCATTGGACGCCAAGGGACAATCGGACGCGGCGGCCGTCGCCTACATGAAGGCCGACCTGTCCCCCTGCATGAACGTGATCTACTGGAGCCGGAAGGCGCTGGAGACCAACCCGAACTCCTGGTCCGACCGCCTCAAGCTCGGCAATGCCCTGGCCGGCTGCGGAGAACTCGAGCAAGCGGCGACCGAGTACCGGCAGGTGACCAACATTCGGCCCGACTGCGCCGTGGCCCACAACAACCTTGCCAACGTCCTGCTTACCCAGCGTCGGAGCGACGAGGCGATCACCGAATATCGGAAGGCAATCGCTCTGAATCCCAATTACGCCGACGCCTGCAACAACCTGGGCACCGCCTTGGCGAATCGCGGAGAGTTCGACGCCGCGATCGCCCAGTTCCGCCGCGCGGTGCAGATCGCCCCCGCACTGGCCAGCGCCCACGGCAACCTCGGCATGGCGCTGAGTAAGCAGGGGAAGATCGACGAGGCGATGGTCCACTGGCGCGAACGCGTCCGGCTGCGGCCGAGCGATCCCCACGGCTTGAGCCAGTTGGCTTGGGCGATGGCGACTCGGCCGGAGCCGTCGGTGCAAAACGCGAAAGAGGCGGTCGAGTTGGCCCGATGGGCCGTTGAGCTTTCCCACAGCCGCGAACCGGTGCCGTTGAGCACGCTGGCCGCCGCCTATGCCAGGGCCGGACGTTTTGCCGACGCGGTGAAGACCGCCAAGAAAGCACTCACGCTCGCCCTGCGGCAAAAGAATCAATCGCTGGCCAACTCGATCAAGGCGCAACTTCCGCTTCACGAGTCCCACACTCCGTACCTGGAAACAACGTATGCTCCGCCCGCTACCCGCGCCCCTTCCGAGCGGGAGAAGAATCGTTAGCCGGCGTCGAATTCGTTGCATTCTCAGCGTGGCGGTCGGGGCGCGACATCCAAACGGCGGCGGCGGCCCAAACGGTCAGAGCCAACGAGGCCATTGCGCAGAGCCGCAAGCCCCAGGCGAAACCGGCGGGTTCGTAGCGGAACTCGATCGTCCCCTTTCCCGCCGGGACTATCACGCCGCGGAGCGCGTGATCGGTTTGCAGGATCGGCACGCGCTTCCGCTCGAAGTAGGCGTGCCAGCCGGCGTCCCAGCGATCGGCGAGCACTACCAGACCGGGCGTCTGCATGTCGAACGAAACCTTGACCTGCGTGGGGATCTCATCGACGATCTCGGCCGTGCCGTAACAGTCGGACGGTAATTCGACCGGTTCTTCCACATAGGCGACTTGCCGCGGGTCGAAATCGTCGGCGGCCATTTTCGTCAGCCGCTCCCGCTTGTCGGTGGCCACTTCGACGCTCCTCGGCACGAAAACCCGCGGCAGCGCCCGCCGATTCTCCATCACGCAGTAGTCGGGACTGGAAAACGCGGGGCGGAGTTGCGGCGGCGCCGTGCCGCGGAAGATCACGTAGCGAACGTTGAGCATGTCCAGGATCGGGTGAAGCCGAATTTCCGAAGGGGGCGTGATCGCGAATTTCGGGACGATGGATTGAGTCGTGGCATACTGCGGGCTGCCAGCCCGCGGGTCGGCTGCGATCAGCAATAGTTCGACAATCCGCAGCGGGTCCACCGCGTCGTACCCGCGCACGTCGCGGAGGTTGTGCGATTGCGCCAGCATCGGCGGCAGGCAGCGAACTCCGATAATCCGGCCCGGCGCGGCGTCGGCCACCTGTTCGAGCGCCGGGATCGGCGGGTAGTAGAGGGCCAGATCACACTGCGAGACGCGGCCGTATGCGAACCAGAGCAGATCGGCCAGCAACAGCGCGCTGAGCACCGGCAGGAACCAGCGCCGCGAGGTCACGCCCAGCCCGATCAGCGCCCAGCCGCCCAAAGACAAAATGCACAGCACCGTGGCCACCGAGAAAACGAGAACGAACGTCGATTGAACCTGGTCTACGGCTTTCAGGTCGGGAAACTCCAGCGAGTGAGCGCCGCTGCTAATCTCGCGTCGCAATTCGACGATCATATTGGCAATTCCGGTTGGCAAAGCCACCGACGAGTACGCGCACCAGAGGAACGAGACTGCTGCCAGTGTGATCGGCCCCCAGAACCACCACCGCCAGCGCACCTCTCCCCGCCAAAGCACATCCAGCCCCACGGCCATCATCGCTACCAGCGAAAGCGACGTGGCGAAGACGAAGCGATTGTGCGAGAGCATCTTGATGCCCGGCAGCCGCAAGACTTGGACGAAGCCTGGGAGGTCTAGCGACCAGCTTAGGCCGAGCACCGCGAGCAGCAGCCAAAAGACGTTGATCGAGCGGTGCCGCCGGCTGCACCAGGCCACGGGCACCAACAGCAGCGTGGCCAGCAGGCCGGCATACGTGGCAGCCGGGCTCTCCAACTGATTGCCCTCCAGCCGCGGCGGCACCCAGAGGTAACCCTCTTGCCACGAGCCGTACATGTCGGGCAGCACGATCTGCGGCAGGGCTTCCATCCCGATCGGCGGCCGCTCCTCTTCTCCATGGCTCCGCCGTTCGAGGCGGAAACTGGAGCGAGAGTATTCCAGTATTGGCAGCAGATGGACGGAGGCCAGCGCGAAGCCCAAGCCCCAGCCCACCACGACCGTGGCCAGCGCCGGCATGACTTGCAGAGTAAAACACCGCCGCCCGTACTCGTCGATGAAACACCAAACGGCGTAGAACCCCGACACCAGCAGCACCTGCGCGCGGTGTCGAGCTGCCCGCTGACCATCGTCAGGCCGGTGGCCACGGCGAGCCAGAATCCGGCCCAGGGGCTCGTCCGCCGCACGATCGCGTTGACCGCCCACAGCAGCCACGGCAGCCAGCCGGTCGAAAACGGCAAACCGTAGCCCATCCAAAAAATGAAAAAGCCGGTCAGCGGCCAGCACCAAGCGGTGATCACCGCCGGCCACGGCCCGATCAGAAGGACGCGGCGGCAAAAGAAGTACATCCCCAGCCCGGTGAATATCGCCAAGAAGAACGGCGGCCAGGCGTAAGCAAACGGCGATGCAGAACAATACTGAGAAATCTTGAAAGGCGAAAACGCGGAATAGACGAAGGGGCTGCCGCAGAAGAAGTTGGGCGACCACAGCGGCCAGCGGCCGGCACGAAACTCCGACACCATGAACTTCCTACTCATCCCCTCGATCAGCACAAGATCGCTATAGACCTTGTCGTGCGGAACGATCTGCGGCCCGGACGGGGGCGTGGGCAGGTATACTCCGGGCAGGGCGAGATAGTCGAGCGGAAGCAGCACTTTTCTGCCCAGCAGCGACGGGCCGATGAGGATGAACTGTTCCACGACGATGCCCGCCACGACCAACGCGATCCAGGCAGCCGTGCGCCCCTCCGCCGCCAAGCGCTCTCGTTGGTCTTCGCTTCCGCTCTTTCCTTCATGCTGTTGCCTTTCGTGAACGGCGCCCGCGCCGCTCCTCCGACCGTTTTCGCTTGCAAGCCGCCGCCGCGATCCTCTTCGCATTTTAAGCGATGAAAACGGCTTCAGCCAGAGCAAAGGTTGTATAAGAAGAATACGTCATCCTATGTGTTCGTTTCCATGCCGTTGACGCCGCCGCATCTTTAGAAGACCGGCCCGATCTGCTTCAGCCGCCGCTCGGTCTCTGCCATCAGGGCGTCTTCGGCGGCCTCGTCGGCGGCCTCGTAGGTGACGGAGAACCGCAGATACGGCCCAGCGTCGTCCCACGGCACGGTGCAGATGGAGTGTTCGCTGATGAGGTATTGGCTGAAAGCCTCGGCACTGGCGAATTCCAGCCCGCCGGCCGCGGCGCGGGGGCTGCGCGTATAGAGGAAGAACGAGCCGCCCGGCATCTTGCAGTCGAATCCGCAGCGGCGGAGCGTGGCCACCAGCTTTTCCAGCCTTCGGCGGTATTTTGTACGGACGCGGCGGGGGATTTCCGCGTCGTCCAACGCCGCGGCCGCCGCCTTCTGGATGGCGATGAACTGGCCGGAGTCGCAATTGTCCTTCACGTCGGCCAACGCACGCACGATCCGCTCATTGCCGCAGAACCACCCCAGCCGCCAACCGATCATGTTCCAGCCCTTCGACATCGAGTGGATCTCGATGCCCACTTCGCTGGCGCCGGGCGTTTGCAGAAAACTCAGCGGCGGGGCGTCGTAGCTGAGCATGATATGCGTGGCGTCTTGGGCCACCACGATTTCGTTGGCCCGCGCAAACTCGACCAGCTTTGCGTAGAACTCCGGCGTCGCCGCCTTGCCCGTCGGACTGTTCGGGTAGTTCACTACCAACAATTTCGCCCGGCGGAGGACGTCGGCGGGAATCGAATCCAGATCGGGCAGAAAATCGTTCTCGGCCAACAGCGGCAGCCGGTGTACCTGGCCGCCGTAGTACTTCGTGTGCGTGCCCACCACCGGATAGCCGGGCACGGTCAGCAGTGTCACGTCGCCGGGGTCGATGAACACCGCCGGCAGCATCGCCAACGCCGTCTTCGTGCCGATGCAATGGTTGACCTCGCTCATCGGGTCCAGGCGGACGCCGAATTCCCGCTGCATGAACCGCGCCGCCGCGTCCTTGAACGCCTGGATGCCGTTGTCGGCGTAGCCGCGATTCTGCGGCTGATCGATCGCCTCGACCATCACGCGTCGGACGGCCGCGTCGGCCATGTTGTCGTTCTCGCCGATGCCGAAATCGACCAGTTTTCGCTCGGGATGCTCGGCCAGCGCTTTCCGCTTCGCCCGCTTGATCTTCTCAAACTTGTAAATCTCGCTGCCTTTTCCGTAGTCGGCGCCGCCGATGCGCTGGGCGAAGAGTCGCTGGAAGTATGGGTCGCTCATGAGAGATTGATGGGAGAGGGGAAGACGCGTCACACCATGGTAACGGTCACTAGGTCGGTAGCAGCGGCGAGAGGACAATGCATCTAGTCAAGTGGATAACTTCGGTCCCGCCATCATCTTTGCCTTCTCCGTACGCTCAGCCTTTCGTGCGGTTGTCCCGTAGATGAAGGTACTCACCAAACCAACTACGGCTCCGGTGGCTATTGTTGCTCCAGCCCAATCATGTCCGTACAAGATACAGACGACTCCAGAGCCGACGCAGGTGAGAGACACCACAAGACCACAGACAAGGCCAGCCCAAGATTTCGAGATATCCGCGTTGATAACCTTGTTTTCCAACTGGATTCTGTGTGCTGTTTGTTGTTCAGCCTGAGCAACAATACGATCTGCAAGTCCAGGTATAATGTCGTTGTACTCGCGTAGGACGACTGGCGGCGGAAGGGGTCCGGAAAAGCTCTGCGTGACCTCTTGCTGGCGGGAAATCTGAAGAAGCTTGCGAGATTCTTCCCCAAGCGGGAGATTTGCTATTGGTCTGCTAGCGGGTGACACGGGGTTGCTTGCAGTTGACACACTCTCTCGCTGACTCTTCCTTGATTTGCTGCACATACACTAATTTGCTCGACTGCCAGCCACTCTTGCACGTTCCTTGTCGAGAACGCGCGCCAAATCCACTCCGACCAGTTGCCAATCGCCACGCAGCGCCAAATAGTCAGCCTGAGCCGGCGAAATGGACTGGTTGTACTGGTCCAGAGTACCGCCAAAATCAAGAATTCGCCCCATCCCTTCGATAAACGATGGTCGGGCACATAGAAACAGACTATCGCTCATCTTCCACCCGGGCAATGTTGACAACTATTGATGCACACCAGGAACTCTAGGGTCTATCCTATTGCCTTATCGACAATAAACAAGGGGGTTCACTTCTTTAGTCTACCTCGCTTAGTGCCGGCCCACAAACCTTCCGTGGCCGGCAATATACCACGATCGGGTGGATTGAACAATAGCGATCCTGCCTGTCTCTGCAAATTTCGCCCAGGGGCGCCGGTGACGTCCGTGGCGAGCTCAAAGCGAGACGTTGCAGCCCGGCAACATCGCTCGGCCGTTCAAATCGGCCGCCGCGTGTGGTTGCAGCGTGCAATCCATTGTGCTGATGCGGGTTAGAACAACTCGAACACGTGCGTGCGTGCTTCCCCATCGTCGGGCGCGCCGTTTGCTCTCTGTTTGCAATAACCTCATCGCCGACGCCGGGAGAAACTACCCTCCTTTCTCCCGGCGTCGGAACCCGAACTCATGCATGCTCGCGAACTGATTGAACTGGCCGCGCTAGTGTCCGCTCAGGGACCGGTCCTGGTCCGTAGCGATCATCGGATTCCAGCCGGCGGCATCGAACGGTATTGGACGACCTCCAAGATCCGCATCGACCGTTGGGCGCGCAGCCTCAAAGACCTCGCGCTGCAAGCCGACGCCCGGCAGCGCGAACGAAAATGGCCCGAGACCCGCGGCGTGTTGGAAGAAATTCTCACCGGCGAAATTCTCACCCGAGTGTGGGCGGCCGTGCTGTGCGCCTACGATCGCAGCCGCGGAAGCGATGAGGCCGAGCCCGTCGCCCGTAGCGTGATGATCGGCCACAGCGAAGCGCGGCATCGCGTCTTGAAACTCGTGTCGCACGTCACCGGCATAGACGCCCGCTGGGCCGTCAGGCTCAACCGCCTCCGCCGCCACGCCGAACGCTGGACCGATCTGCTCGTCGGCCGCTTGGCCGATATCCAGGCCGTTGGCGAGTTTGCCGTCGATGCGAAGCGGGCGATGGATTTCGCCGAAGACGCCCCCAGCCGGCAGGGATTTGAAGCCAGCCGCCTCGCCTGGCCGTTGCTGTTGGCCGCGCTGCGAAAGGCCTTCCAGCGCGAACTCGGCCCGATCAGCCCCAACGCCGACCTCAACGCCGGCATCGCCGCCAGCGTTCTCTCCTGTTTCCCCTCCGAACCGCTCGACTCCAGCGGTCTGTTCCGCTCCTTGTGGCTGTTGCGGATCACCAGCGTCGCCGAAGAGGCCACGCGGATGATCGAGGCCCTCTTGGCCCCCGAGCCGTCCGATTCGTCCAGTCCACACTGCATCGAGCGATGCGTCTAATCCGCATTTCTCACCAAGGTGGGGCAGACATTCCTGTCTGCCCTGGGCAGGCAAGAATGCCTGCCCCACCCAGCAGTTCAAGCGCGACGCGGTATTAGTTGGCTTGCGACGATCACGCCAGCATGGCGGCGATGGTCTCTCGATTGACCGGGCGGATGATGCCCCGCTCGCAGATGATGGCGGCAATCCGCTCGGCCGGCGTAACGTCGAAGGCGGGATTGTAGACCGCCACGCCCTCGGCGCGGTCTGGCGGCCAAAGCCGTGCGTCACCTCCCGCGGGTCGCGCTGCTCGATCGGAATCTCCGCGCCGCAGACGATCGACAGGTCGAACGTGCTGCTGGGCGCGGCCACGTAGAAGGGGATTCCGTGGGCGGCGGCCAACAGCGCCACGCCGTAAGTGCCGATCTTGTTGGCCGTGTCGCCGTTGGCGGCGATGCGATCGGCGCCGACCACGACCGCTTGCACCCGCCCCTCGCGCATCACTTGGGCGGCCATGTTGTCGCAGATCAGCGTTACGTCGATGTCGCGATGGCGCAGCTCCCAGGCCGTCAGCCGCGCGCCCTGGAGCAGCGGACGGGTCTCGTCGGCGTAGACGTGCAGGTTCTTTCCCGCCTCGGCGGCGGCGAAGAACAGCGCCAAGGCGGTGCCGTAGTCGGAAGTGGCCAGCCCGCCGGCGTTGCAATGGGTCAACACGCCCTGCCCGTCCTGGAGCAATGCGGCCCCGTGGCGGCCGATCGCGCGGCACATCTGCCGGTCTTCCTCGTGGATAGCCTGCGCCTCGGCCAGGAGCCCGGCGGCGATTTCACGGGTAGGCCGCCCCCGCAGTCGTTCGGCCGCGTTTTTCATCCGTTCGATCGCCCAGAACAGATTGACGGCCGTGGGACGGCTGGTGGCGAGGTAATCGGCCGTCTCGCGCAACCGCCGGAAGAACGTCGCTTCGTCGCTGGCGATGACCTTTTGCACGCCGAGGTACACGCCGTATGCGGCCGCCACCCCGATGGCCGGCGCGCCGCGGACCCGCAGCACTTTGATCGCTTCCCAGACGGTTTGCACGTCGTGGCAGTCGATTTCGACGAACTCGACCGGCAGCCGCGTCTGGTCGATCAGCCGCAGATGCCCATCGACGTCTCCGATCCAATGCAGGGTTTGCAGGGTTGTGTTCTTCATGATTGCAGAAAGAATGAAAGGGAGGAAACCAATAGCCGGGAGCTAACAACTCCCGGAATGTGCGTTGCGGGTGTGAGCGTTTTGAGGGTCGCGAACCGATCGCTCCGGGAGCTGTTAGCTCCCGGCTATTGTTCTACCTCCAGCTCTCCGTTTTTCTCACTTCTTGGTTGCTTGCAACGTCGCTTGCAACGCTGCGTCCTTCTCTGCGATCTTCTCGGCCAGTTTGCGCTTGAAAGCGACGAGTTTTTCTCGCAGGCCGGCGTCGCCGAGGGCGAGGATTTGCACGGCCAACAGGCCGGCGTTGCGGGGACCGCCGCCGCCGACCGCGACCGTGGCCACGGGAACGTCGCCGGGCATCTGCACGACCGACAACAGCGAATCCAGCCCGCCAGAAAGCTCGCTCGGCACGGGAATCCCGATGACCGGCAGCGTCGTGTGCGCGGCGACGACGCCGGCGAGATGGGCGGCGCCGCCGGCCGCCGCCACGATCACCTTTAGCCCCCGCGCGATCGCGGTGGCGGCGTACACCTGCACAATCTCCGGCGTGCGATGGGCGCTCATCACGCGAACCTCGTACGGCACGCCGAACTCGTCGAGCGCAGACGCGGCCGCCTTGATCTTCGGCCAATCACTGTCGCTGCCCATCACAATTCCAACCAGCGGCGTAGCATCCGGCATAATCGTTCTCCGGGGAATCAGTTTCTCTCGAACCGTGAACTGAACTGCATCCCGAACGTCTCGGCGACGGCGCGGTTGGTCACTTCGCCTTTGTAAACGTTGATCGCGCGGGCGACCGGCGGCAACGTGGCGGCGGCCGCCTGAATGCCGCGGTTGGCGATTTGCAGCGCCCAAGGCAGCGTCACGTTACAGAGGGCGAAAGTGCTCGTGCGGCCGACCGCGCCCGGCATGTTCGCCACGCAATAGTGCAACACGTTGTCGACGACGTATGTCGGATCGCTGTGCGTCGTGGGCTTGGTGGTCGCCACGCAGCCACCCTGGTCGACGGCCACGTCGATGATCACGCTGCCGGGCTTCATCACCTTCAGGTCTTCCCGATCGATCAGGCACGGGGCCTTGGCGCCCGGCACCAGCACGGCGCCGATCACCAGGTCGGCCCGGCGAAGCTGGTCGCGGACCGTATGCCGATCGCTGAACAACACCGTCACGTTCGGCGGCATGATTTCGTCGAGATAGCGGAGGCGGTCCATGTTGATGTCCAACAGCGCGACGTTGGCGCGCAGGCCGGCGGCGATCCGGGCGGCATTTCCCCCGACGATGCCGCCGCCGAGGATGGTGATGTGGGCGGGCTCGACGCCCGGCACGCCGGCCAGCAGAATGCCGCGGCCCATCTGCGGGCGTTCCAGATACTTGGCCCCCTCTTGAATGCTCATCCGCCCGGCGACTTCGCTCATCGGCGTCAGCAGCGGCAACCGCCCGTGGTTGTCGCTGAGGGTCTCGTAGGCCACGGCGATCACGCCGCTGGCCGCCAGCGATTCGGTCAGCGCTTTGTCGGCCGCCAGATGGAAGTAGGTAAACATGATCTGGCCGCGGCGAATCATGGCGACCTCGGCGGGCTGCGGCTCTTTGACCTTGATGACCAAGTCGGACCGCTCGAAAACCTCCTTGGCGGTGCCGACCATTTCGGCCCCGCTCTGGGCGTATTCCTGGTCGGTGATGCCCGAGCCTAAGCCGGCCCCGCATTCCACCAGCACGCGGTGTCCGGCACGGGTCAATTCCTCGACGCCGACCGGCAGCAAGGATACACGATATTCGTCACGCTTGATCTCTTTGGGTGCGCCAACGATCATGGAACTGCTCCGTTTCTAGGATTAGGAAGGTCAAGTCCGCCATTGTAGTGGCTTACTGTTCGCAAGCCAAGAGGCGGAATGGGCGTCTGCATTTTCGTCTCTTTGGCTGCATTTCTTGCCCGACAGGGAAAAGCAACAACGGCGCGTGGAGCGAGGCGGGCGGTCCCTTCTTCTTCGCACGAAACCACCAGCCACCCATTTTGATGGGCGTGCCCCTATTTCGCGTTATTCACGGCCCAGAGCAACTCGACGCTGGGGGTGAGAATGAGGCATAATATAGCATGATTGCCCCGGCATCCGAAGGATGGTGAGTGTAATGAAAACGGTGATCTTATGCGGCGGCATCGGCACCCGTTTGCGCGAGCAGACCGAGTTTCGCCCCAAACCGATGGTGGAGGTCGGGGGCCGGCCGATCCTGTGGCACATCATGAAGGTCTTCGCCCATCACGGCCTGCGCGAGTTCGTCCTCTGCCTCGGCTACAAAGGGCACATCATCAAGGACTATTTCCTCAACTACGAGGCGATGAACAACGACTTCACCGTCACCCTGCAGCACGATCACCGCATCCAATACCACGGCCGCCATGAAGAGCAGGGGTACACCGTCACCTTGGCCGACACCGGGGCCGAAACCATGACCGGCGCGCGGGTCAAGCGGGTGCAGCGCTACATCGACGGCGACACCTTCATGGTCACCTACGGCGACGGCATCGCCGATATCAACATCGCTCGTTTGCTGGAATTCCATCGCGCCCACGGCAAGTTGGCCACGGTGACCAGCGTGCGGCCGATCTCGCGTTTCGGCGTGCTCGATCTGCAAGACGACGGCGTGGTGAAGCGGTTCGTCGAAAAGCCGCAGTCGGAAAGCTGGATCAACGTCGGCTTCTTCGTCTTCGACCGCCGCGTGTTCGACTATATCGACGACGATGACGCCCGCGTGCTGGAACGCGAGCCGCTGGAGCGCCTGGCCGCCGAGGGACAAATGGTCGCCTACCGCCACGAGGGCTTCTTCTTCGCGATGGACACCTACCGCGAATACGAATCGCTCAATCGGATGTGGGACTCAGGACAAGCCCCGTGGAAGGTGTGGTGATGTCGCCGTCCATTGCCGAAGCATTCGCCGGGCGTTCCGTATTCCTCACCGGGCATACCGGTTTCAAGGGATCGTGGCTGGCGATCTGGCTGCACCGCCTGGGTGCCCGCGTGGCCGGCTACTCGCTGCCGCCGCCGACCGAGCCGAGTAACTTTCAGGCTTCGGCGGTGCGGGATTTGTTGAGCGCTCACTATGAGGCCGACGTCCGCGACCAGGCCGCGCTGAATGCGGCGGTCGCCGAAACCCAGCCGGACGTGGTTTTCCATCTGGCCGCCCAATCGCTGGTCCGTGAAAGCTACCAAAACCCTCGCCATACGTTCGAGGTGAACGTTTTGGGCACGGTCGGCGTGTTGGAGGCGGTTCGGGCCGCCGGCCGGCCCTGCGCGGTTGTCGTGGTCAGCAGCGACAAGTGTTACGAGAACGTCGAGCAGGTTTGGGGCTACCGCGAAATCGACCCGCTGGGCGGTTTCGACCCCTACAGTGCCAGCAAGGGGGCGGTCGAGATCGTGGCGGCCGCCTACCGCCGTTCCTTCTTCCACCCCGACGCACTGGAGCGGCACGGCGTGAAGTTGGCCACCGCCCGGGCCGGCAACGTCATCGGCGGCGGCGACTGGGCGAAAGATCGCATCATTCCCGATATCGTGGCTCATCTCGCCGCGGGCCAGCCCGTGCCGGTGCGTAGCCCCAAGGCTGTGCGCCCCTGGCAGCACGTTTTGGAGCCGCTTGGCGGCTATTTGACGCTGGCCGCCCGGATGCTCGAATCGGACGATCCCCGCTGGTGCAATGCATGGAACTTCGGCCCCCTGCCCGGCAATGAGATCCCCGTCCGCCGATTGGTCGAACTGTTTCTGCAAACCTGGGGCGAGGGAAGTTGGCGAGACGCGAGCCGGCCGGACCAGCCGCACGAGGCCGGCGCGTTGCGGCTGAGCATCGACAAGGCGATCGGCCAGCTCGATTGGCGCCCCCGCTGGAACGTGGCCGAAGCGGTGCGGCGGACCGCCCAGTGGTATCGGCGTTACCATAACTCGCCAAATGCGAACATGCGCGCGGCCTGTTGCGAAGAGATCGACCTTTATGGCCACGCTTAGACAATGAGCGGCAGACGCGAATCGTGGTCGGGCAGTATGTCGGCCAAATGCGCGAACCGGCTGATGTGCCCTGAGGAAACAAAGGAAGTACAGCAACGATGAGCAAGCGGCTAAACTACCTACTGATCATGCCCCGTCTCGTCCAGGTTCCAACCGACGGGTACTCCTTTCCCCTGGGACTCCCGTACGTCTCGGCGGCGCTCAAGAAGGCGGGATTCAACGTCTACACCGTGAACCTCAACCACCTCGAAGGGACGGTCGAGGACATCATTGCAGCAGAAATCGACAAGCACGCCATCGACGTGGTGGCCACGGGCGGACAATCGTTCCAATTCAGCACTATCCGCGCAGTCTTGGCGGCCGCCAAGCAGCGGCGGCCAACTCTCGCTACCGTAGTGGGCGGCGGAATCATCTCCGGCGATCCCGAGGCGGCGATGGAGGCCCTGGAGTTTGCCGACTACGGCGTGATCGGCGAGGGTGAGGAGACGATCTGCGAGCTCGCCCGCACCTGGGAGGACGGCGAGGTGCGCGTGGAGTCGGTAAACGGCCTAATCTACCGCTGCGCGAACGGCTACCAGCGAACCGCGGCTCGCAAGGAAATCGAGGACATCGACTCCATCCCCTGGCCGGATTACGAGGGCTTCGCCATTCGCGAATACTTGCAGTCCGCTCCTCCCGGCTTGGCAGGAATGAATACGCCACGAACGGTGTTCATGCTAACCAGCCGCTCCTGCCCCTATGACTGCACCTTCTGCTTCCACCCCATCGGCAGAAAATACCGCCGCCGCTCACTGGACGGGTTCTTTGCCGAGCTTGATTACCTGGTGACACAGTACGGGCTGAACTACATTTCCTTGTCGGACGAGCTTTTCGGCAGCGACATCCGCAGGGTCGTTGATTTCTGCAACCGCATGGAGAAGTACCGTGTCCACTGGTGGGCGCAGTTCCGCGTCGATAACATCACCGAGGACTTGGTGGCGACGCTGCGAAGGGGCGGCTGCGAGGTAATGTCTTTTGGACTGGAGAGCGCCGACGACTCCGTGCTGAAGAGTATGCGGAAGCACATCACCGTCGCCCAGATCGAGCGGGCACTGAAAATCGTCCACGACTCCGGCATCGCCTTGGAAGGTGGGTTCATCTTTGGGGACGCCGCGGAAACCTGGGAGACTGCCCAGAACACCTTACGCTGGTGGCGCGAACACGCCGAGTACCGGATCACGCTGAACTTCATCACCTGCTACCCCGGCTCGTTGCTCTACGAGCAGGCGTGCGACCGCGGGATCATCAAGGACCGCGTCGAGTTTCTTCGCTCCGGCTGCCCGCAGGTCAACGTCTCGCGGTTGAGTGCGGCCGAGTTCGCCAGTTTGGCAAAGGAGGTCACGGAGGCGCCGATCAGCCTGACGAAGAAACTGGTCTCGCCGAAAGTGACGGTAGCGGATGGCTCCGCGGGGAGGGTTGTCGTCGAAGGGGTATGCGTCGCCTGCGGCAAGGATAACCGCTGGGAGGATGTGCCGCTGTTTTCCGGCAGCTTTATCACCTGCCACAACTGCAAACAAAAGTACACCACGCTTCTAACGGGAGACTTGCGGGCAACGATTGACTCCAACCTGGCGCGTCTGCTGGACACGCATCGCAAGTTGGCCGTCTGGGGGGTGAACTACCACACAATGGATCTCGTGGGCGGGTCGGCGGTGCTGCGCGACCCCAACGTGCATCTGATCGACATTTCCGAGACCAAACAACGGTTGACTGTCAGTGACAAGCGTATCAATAGTCCCGACATCATTGAGCGGGAGGGCATCCAGGCCGTGGTGGTGGCCGTCCCCGCCCGTTCTACGCAGATCGCCGCCCAGGTGCGGTCGCAGCATCCGGGCGTGCAGGAGATCATCGACATTCGCACGCTGGTCAGCAAGAACGAGTAAGAGAACGCCTTGCTTTCGCGATCTGGTCCGTCGTAAGGCGGTGTTTGCATGAGACATACTGTGATCGAAGAGGATTTGCGGCGGATTTGCAGCAGCGATCTGCCGTGGTCGGCTTTCCGGGGCAAGACGGTGCTGATTTCCGGGGCCGGCGGGTTTCTGCCGGCGTATCTGGTCGAAACGCTCCTTTATCTGAACGAAACCGTGCCGGGCCAGAACACGCAGGTGATCGCCTTGGTGCGGAGTTTGGCGAAGGCCCAGCGGCGGCTGGATGCCTACCGCAACCGGCAGGACCTGCGCTTGATCGCCCACGACGTTACCCGGCCGTTGCCAGAGGTCGGCCATCCCGAGTTCATCATTCACGGGGCCAGCCCGGCCAGCCCGCGGGATTTCGGCCGCGATCCGCTGGCGACCGTCGCCGCCAACGTCTGGGGCACGCAGCACCTGCTCGCGCTGGCCGGTGAGAGCCGCAGCGAGGGGTTTCTCTTCCTCAGTTCCGGCGCCGTTTACGGTCGGCCCAAATCGCCCGAGCAGCGGCTCGGCGAGCAGGACTACGGAGTGATCGACCCGCTGGATGTCAATCTCTGCTACGCCGAGAGCAAGCGGCTGGGCGAAACGCTCTGCGCCTGCTGGCGGCATCAGTTCGGCGTGCCGGCGAAGATCGTTCGCATCGGCCACGCCTACGGGCCGGGCATGCGGCTGGACGACGGCCGCGTCTCCCGCGACTTCGTGGCCGACGTGCTCCAACGCCGGCCGCTGCGGTTGAAGAGCGACGGCTCGGCGAGGCGGTCGTTCTGCTACCTGTCCGATGTGACCGCCGCCTTTTTCACTGTTCTGCTCCGCGGCGCGGCCGGCGAAGCCTACAATGTCGCCGACGAGGCCGCGGAGTGCAGCATCCTGGAACTTGCCAACCTGCTTATCGCCCTGTTTCCCGAGCGGCAATTGCGGATCGTGCGGGAAGAGCCCGAAGCGGCGACGACCGATCTGCGCTGCAAATTCGCCGAGGCCCAGTTCGATACCAGCAAGATCAAGGCCCTCGGCTGGCGACCGACGACGAGCCCCGCCGAGGGCTTCCGCAGAACCATTCGCAGCTTTGAACCAGCCTGATGTGTGAAACCATGAAACTGATCAGCATCGTCACGCCCTGCTACAACGAAGAAGCGAACGTAGAGGAGTGCTATCGCCAGGTGAAGGCCATCTTCGCCGCGCTGGGCAAGTACCGCTACGAGCACATCTTCATCGACAACTGCTCGACCGACGCCACGCCCTCGATCTTGCGGCGTCTGGCGGCCGAAGACCCGAACGTCAAGGTGATTCTCAACAGCCGCAACTTCGGCTCGGTCTGTTCGCACTTCCACGCCCTGCTCCAGGCCCGGGGCGACGCCGCGATTTCCGTCGCCGCCGACCTGCAAGAACCTCCCGACTTGTTCCCCGCCTTCCTCGAAAAATGGGAACAGGGCTACAAAATCGTGATGGGAGTGAAGAGCCGCAGCCAAGAGTCGCCGATCATGTTCCTGATCCGCAAGTTCTATTACAACCTCCTCAGCCGGCTGGCCTCAGTGGAACTGACCGCGAACTTCAACGGCTTCGGACTCTATGACCGGGTAGTGATCGACATCTTGCGAACGCTCGACGATGCCCATCCCTACCTCCGCGGCATGATCTCCGAAATCGGCTTTTCGTCGGCCAAGATCGAGTACACCCAGAAGCGGCGCGAACGCGGCGTGAGCAAAATCAACCTTTATGAACTGTATGACACGGCGATGCTGGGCATCACCAGCCACTCGAAAATCCCGCTCCGCCTGGCCACTTTTTCCGGCTTTTGCCTGGGCACGCTGAGCCTGCTGGTCGCCTTCGGCTACCTGGTTTACAAGCTGGCCTTTTGGAACAGTTTTGAGCTTGGAATGGCGCCTTTGGTGATCGGCATCTTCTTCTTTTCCGCGGTACAATTGTTTTTCACCGGCATCGTCGGCGAATACGTCAGCGCCATCTACACGCAGACGATTCACCGGCCGCTGGTTATCGAAAAGGAACGAATCAATTTCGAGGAGGTAGACCCATGAGAACCGACGCCGAGAGCCCGCTTGTCGTCTTCGAGATGGCCAACAACCACATGGGACGCCTCGAACACGGTCTGCGGATCATTCGCGAGATGCACGCGGCCTGCCGAGACTTTCCTTTCCGCTTCGGCTTCAAACTGCAATACCGCGACCTGGACACGCTGATCCATCCCGCCTATCGCAACCGCACCGATCTGAAGTACATCAAGCGGTTTTCGGAGACGCGGTTGGAGAAGGGGCAGTTCCTCGAATTGAAGCAGGCCGCCGCCGAACTGGGTTTCACGACGATCTGCACGCCGTTCGACGAGGCGTCGGTCGATCTGATCGAGGAGCACGGTTTCGACGTGCTAAAGATCGCCAGTTGCTCGTTTCTCGACTGGCCGCTGCTGGAACGCATCGCGCAAACGCACAAGCCGATCATCGCCTCCGTGGCAGGCGTCGCCCTGGCGGACATCGACAAGGTCGTCTCCTTCTTCCAGCACCGCGAGAAGGAGTTGACGCTGCTGCACTGCGTGGCCGAGTATCCGACCCCCAACGCCAACCTGCAACTCAACCAGATCGACTTGCTCCGGGAGCGCTACAAGGGTGTGCCGATCGGGTATTCCACGCACGAAGACCCCGAGCAGGTGCAATCGGTGATGCTGGCGGTGGCCAAGGGGGCGCGGGTCATCGAGAAACACGTCGGCGTGCCCACCGACAAGTGGCCGCTGAACGCCTATTCGGCCAATCCGCAGCAGGTCGCCCGCTGGCTCGAAGCTGCCGCGACCGCGCTGCAACTCTGCGGCATCTCGGGCAGACGCTCGGAATTCAGCGGCGGCGAGACCGCCTCACTCCGCTCCTTGGGCCGCGGGGCCTTCGCCAAGCGGGCGATCGCCGTCGGAGAGCACATCACTGCGGCCGACGTCCTTTTGGCCATCCCCACGCTCGACGGCCAGTTGACCGCCCAGGACGTGTCGAAATACCGGCAGCATCGCGCCAAGAAAGACATTGCGGCCGAGGCCCCGCTGCTGGCCGCGGACGTCGAAAGCGTCGATCTCCGCGAAAAAGTGTACGCCATCGTCTGCCGCGTGCGCGACCTGCTGCGGCAAAGCGGCGTCGTGCTGCCGGCCCAAGTCGATCTGGAGATTTCGCACCACTACGGCATCGACCGTTTTGACGAGTTCGGGCTGACGATGCTCACGGCGGTCAACCGCGGGTATTGCAAGAAGATCCTCGTGCTGCTGCCGGGCCAGAACCATCCCGAACAACACCATAAGACTAAGGAGGAGAGTTTCCACGTGCTCTACGGCGACGTGTGGATCAATCTCGACGGCCAGGTCCGCAACTGCAAACCGGGCGACGTCGTCGTGGTTGAGCCCGGCGCCCGTCACAGTTTCGGCACCAAGGGGGGCGCGGTCCTGGAGGAAGTCTCCTTGACGCACTCGATCGAGGACTCCTTCTACACCGATCCGGCGATCACGGTGAACGAACATCGCAAGAGTCTGTTGAGGTACTGGCTGGGCTGAAACGTAACCGTTCACAGGTCGGGGACTGGCTCATTTTTCGCCCCTTTTTGGGCCGAAAAATGTGCCTGTCCCCTTCCGCCGCGGTGGGAACGCAATGAAGACGATTGCCTGGGACGTGGATGACGTGCTGAACGACTGTATGCGGACGTGGTTCGAGCGGACGTGGCTGCCCGCCCACCCGGGCTGCGCGGTCGGTTACGAGCAACTCGTGGAGAACCCGCCGAGCAGCGTCCTCGGCTGTACGAAGGCGGAATACCTGGAGTCGCTCGATGAGTTTCGGCAGTCGGAGGCCGCGCGGCAGATGGAACCGGTCCCGCAGGTGTTGCAGTGGTTCACCGAACACGGCTCGCGGATGCGGCACGTGGCCGTCAGCGCCGTGCCGTTGGCGGCGGCCCACCTCTCGGCGGCTTGGGTCATCCGCCACTTCGGCCTCTGGATCCGCTCGTTCCACTTCATTCCGTCGCCGCGCGAGGGGAATCCGACGCCCGTCTACGATCGCTCGAAGGGCGAGGCGTTGCGGCAGTGGGGGACGATCGACGCCTTCATCGACGACAATCGCGACAATCTGGCCTCCGCCGAACGCTTTGGAATTCGCACGTTTTGCTTCCCGCGACCCTGGAATCGAGAGACTGTGAGCCTGGCGGGGATTTTGCACGAGTTGACAACATTGGAGCCAACATACTCGGCACACGCCGTGTGCCGTCCGGCGGACTGAGGAACTTCCCGAAGACGCCCAAAACAACGCAAGCGGCACACGGCGTGTGCCGAGTACGACAGAACGATGACGAAATTATCCGATTACGTGATGCGCCGCGTCGCCGAAACCGGCGTGCGCGACGTTTTTCTGTTGCCCGGCGGCGGCTGCATGCACCTGGTCGATTCGCTCGGCCGCGAAAAGAGACTCAGGTTCATCTGCAATCTGCACGAACAGGCCGCAGCCGTTGCCGCCGACGCCTACTCGCAATACACCGGCAATCTCGGCGTGGCCCTGGTCACCACCGGCCCCGGCGGCACGAACGCGGTGACCGGCGTGGCCGGCTCGTGGCTCGATTCGATCCCCACGCTGATCCTCTCGGGCCAGGTGAAGCGGCCCGACCTGCTGACCGGCCGCGGCGTGCGGCAGATGGGCTTTCAGGAGATCAACATCATCGACATCGTGCGGCCGATCACCAAGTACGCGATGTTGATCGACGATCCCCGTTCGATTCGATACCATTTCGACAAGGCGCTCTACCTAGCCAAGCACGGCCGGCCGGGGCCGGTTTGGCTCGATATTCCCTTGGACGTGCAGGCCGCCGAATTGGACGAGGCGAAATTGCCGGCGTTCGATCCAAGCGAGCTTCCCGACGCCCGCCGCACCGCCGACCTGCCGAAAGCGGTCGAAGCGATTCGCCTGCTCAACGCCGCCCAGCGGCCGGTGATCCTGGTGGGCAACGGCGTCCGCCTGGCTGGGGCGGTCGAGTCGTTCCTGAAACTGGCCGAAATCCTGCAAATCCCCGTGCTGACCACCTGGAAGGCGATGGATTTCCTGGCGGAAGACGCTCCGCTTTTCATCGGCCGCCCCGGCGCGGTCGCGCAGCGGGCGGCGAACCTCGCCCAACAGAACTCCGACTGCATTCTCGTTCTCGGCGCGCGGCTTGATCTGGGTCAGACGGCTTACAATCACGCCGCTTTCGCACGGAGAGCGGCCAAGATCATCGTCGAGGTCGATCCGGCGGAAATCGCCAAGCTGCAAATGCACATCGACCTGCCCGTCTGCGGCGACGCGGGGGCGTTCCTCCAAGCGATGCTCGCCGAACGCAATCGCATTGTCCCGAAAAATCGCGGCGCATGGTGGGCCAAGTGCCGCGAGTGGAAGAAGCGTTTTCCCGTCCTTCTGCCCGAATACTGGAACGACAGCGAGGGTGTGAGCAATTACGTGCTCGTCGAGGTGCTTTCCGACGAGATGCGGGCGGGCGATCTGCTTGTGCCGGGCAGCTCGGGCGCGTCAAGCGAAGTGACGATGCAGGCCTTCCGCGTCCCCGCCGGCGTGCGCGTTTTCAACAGCCAGGGGCTCGGCCCGATGGGCTTCGGCCTCTCGGCGGCCATCGGCGGCTGCGTGGCCTCGGGCCGACGCACCGTTTGCATCGACGGCGACGGCGGCCTGCAATTGAACGTCCAGGAGTTCGAGACGCTGCGGCGGCTCAACCTGCCGCTGAAGCTCTTCGTGCTGAACAACAACGGCTACGCCTCGATCCGCTCGACCCAGAAGGCGTATTTCGACGGCCGCTACGTGGCCAGCGGTCCCGACAGCGGCTTGACGCTCCCGGATATTATCAAGGTGGCCGCCGCCTATGGGTTGCCCACCGCCGAAATCCGCGATCATCGGGACATCCGCGGCCAGGTGCGGCGGATCCTGGAGCAGGAGGGGCCGGTCGTTTGCGACGTCCACATTTCGCCGAATCAGACGACCGCCCCCCGCGTCAGTTCTCGCCAGCGGGCCGACGGCATGATGGAGTCGGTCCCGATGGAAGACCTGTGGCCCTTCCTAGATCGCGACGACTTCGCCAAGCAGATGTTGATCGAAACCGAAAGCCCATAGCACTTCGTTGGGCCAGCAGTTGCACTGCCGGCCCGGGGGTGGCAGTGCAACTGCCACCCCAACGCAGAAAGCCAATAAGCGGATAAACGCCATGCCGATCGACAAGTGCAGAGTGTGCGGGGGGGCGTTCTTCGACGAGCCGCTGTTGCGGTACGAGGGGATGCCGGTGGGGGCACAAGCGTTTCCCGACGCCGATTCGCTCGAAGGCGACACAGGCGTCGATCTGGAAGTCTGCCAGTGCTCGGCTTGCGGTCTGGTGCAACTCAACGGCGAGCCCGTCTCGTATTACAGGGACGTGATCCGCTCGGCCGCCGTCTCCCCGGAAATGACGGAGTTCCGCGAGCGGCAGTTCCGCGGTTTCGTCGAGCGTTTCGGCCTACAGGGGAAGAAGGTGATCGAGATCGGCTGCGGCCGCGGCGAGTATCTCTCGATCATGCATCAGTGCGGCGTGCGGGCGTACGGGGTGGAGCACCTGAAGTCCTCGGTCGAGCAGTGCATGGCTGCGGGGCTGGCGGTCGCCCGCGGATTCGTGGAGGGGGGCGACTGTCAACTCCCCGAGGTTCCGTTCGACGCCTTCTTCATCCTCAACTTCCTCGAACACCTGCCCCGGCCGACGGCGACGCTGGCCGGCATCGCCAACCTCTTGGCCCCCGAGGCCATCGGGTTGGTCGAGGTCCCCAACTTCGACATGGTCCTGCGGACGAAGCTTTTTGCCGAGTTCATCGCCGACCACCTCTTCTATTTCACGAAGGAGACATTGTCCACAACGCTGCGATTGGGTGGTTTCGAGGTCCTCGACTGTACCGAAGTGTGGCACGATTACATGATTTCTGCTATTGTGAAGGTAGCGGAAAAAGCGGACAGGCACCTTTTGCCGGAACGGCCCTGCGGGTGCTTCGCAAAAAAGGTGCCTGTCCCCTTTTCCCGTGAGGAGAGGGGGCCGTTGGACTTGTCGCTTTTCCGCCAACAGATGACGCAGCTTCGCGCCGGCATCGAATCGTATCTCCGTCGCTTTGCCGCCGGACGGGTGGCCGTCTGGGGCGCGAGCCACCAGGCTTTGGCGCTCGTGGCGCTGTTGGGGCTGGCGCAGAAGATCGAGTACGTTGTCGATTCCGCCCCGTTTAAGCAAGGCAAGTTCACCCCCGCGACGCACGTCCCCATCGTTTCGCCCGAGACGCTCGACGCGAACCCGGTGGACGCGGTGATCGTCATGGCGGCGAGTTATTCCGATGAAGTCGGCCGGATTCTCCGCCGACGTTTCGGCGGCAGTTTGGCCGTTGCCATATTGAGAGATTTTGGACTGGAAGAGGTTTAGACTACAACAGGAAACAATAGCCATGTCATGCGAACAACAATCGCAGTTGAGCCCGGGCGAGCAACAGAAGCGGGAGCAACTCAAGCGGGAAAAACCGCGGGTCTACGAGAAAATCTTCCACTTCGCCGAAAAGGTCGAGCGGGGAGAGAGCATCGCCATCCTGCAATTCCAATACGACTACACCTGCAATTTTCGCTGCCAGCATTGCTCGGTGAAGCGGTTTCAGGGGAAGAAGGAGGGGCGCTGCTTTACGCCCGAGGACGTGAAGGAGCTTTCCCGCCAGGCCGACGAGATGGGGCTGGCCCACTTCGTCATCACCGGCGGCGAGCCGCTGGTCTTTCCCGATTTCGATGAAGTCGTGGCGGCGATGGATCCGCAGAAGTTTTACATCACCTCCGACACCAACGGCTGGTTCCTCGACGACGCGCGGGCGAAACATCTGAAGAGCATCGGCGTCGACAAAATCCAGTTGAGCCTCGACAGCCTCGACGTGGCCGAGCACGACGAGTTCCGCCGCAAGTCGGGCTCGCATGAAAAGTGCCTCCGCGCCATCGACGCGGCGCAGAAGGCGGGGCTGGCGATTATCGTGCAGACCGTGGTGCCCAAGCCGCGCGTCCGCTCGCAGGAGTTCCTCGATTTTGTCGAATACCTCAACGGCCGCGGCGTCGGCGTCTTCATCACCTACGCCAAGCCCGTCGGCGCCTGGGAGGGAAAGTTCGACATGTTGATCGACCAGGACGATATGGCTTACGTGCGGGAGCTGGAGAAGAAACACAACGTCTTCACGCACTTGACGCCCTCCTACGGGATGGATCTCGGCTGCATCGCGGTCAAGCGGATGGTGTCGATCACTAAATACGGCGACGTGATGCCCTGCCCGTACATCCACGTTTCGCTGGGAAACTTTTTCGAGGAGCCGCTGAAGGACATCATCGCCCGCGGCATGAGCATCAAGTACTTCGGCGAGCACGTCGATACCTGCCTGGTCGCGGAGGACATCGAGTTCATCAAGAAGTACATCGCCGGCCGCACTTACGGCAAACCGCTGCCGGTGCCGTATGGCGAGGTATTCTTTGACGAGGACTTTGTCAAGTAGGGTGCGTTGGATACAAAGTGGACCTTTGCGAAATCGTCAAGCAGTTGAAGTCGTCGTTGGGCAATCCGTCGCAGGGATTGCCGGAGGAGGTTTTTCTGTTCGTCGCCGGCGTGACGCCGATGGTCAACGTCGATTTGTTGATCCGCGACGATGGCGGCCGCACGCTTTTGACGTGGCGCGACGATGGTTATCTTCCGCCGGGTTGGCACATCCCAGGGGGCATCATTCGTTATAAGGAGACGTTGGCCAGCCGGATCGCCGCCGTCGCCGAGATCGAACTGGGCACGACCGTCAGTTTTCGCCCCGAGCCGCTGGCCGTCAATGAAGTGATTCTTCCCGAGTGGCCGGTTCGCGGCCATTTCATCTCGTTCCTGTACGAATGCCGCTTGTCGGGGCCGCTGTGCGACGCGATGCGCTGCCGTAGCGAGCCCGCCCGTGCTGGCCAATGGGCGTGGCACGAAAAATGCCCGGCCAACTTCATGACCGTTCAAGACATGTACCGATATCTATTTGCGTAGTGCGCTGGTAGTCACCATACGTTGATCGGGTTTTGTGGTGCAGGCGTCCCGCCTGCCCAAGAACTGCAGGCGGGACGCCTGCACCACAAGGAATGAATCATGGGCAAGGCCGAGGAAAAACGCGGCGAAATCCTGCGGTTGGTCGGCGAGTATTACGCGGCGGCCTTCGCTGACCGCGGCTTCTCGCCGGGCCAAGATCCGGTTCACTACGGCGGCCGCGTCTTTGACGCCGACGAGCTCTGCGCGGGCGTAGAAGCTGTCCTCGATTTCTGGCTGACCGCCGGGCGATTCACCGCGGAACTGGAATCCGGCCTGGCAAAGTTCTTTCCGCTCAGTTCGGTGATGCTGGTCAATTCCGGTTCGTCGGCGAACCTGGTGGCCGCCAGCGCCTTGACCTCGCCGTCGTTGGGCGAGCGCCGCATCCGCCCGGGCGACGAGATCATCACCCCCGCCGCCGCATTTCCCACCACGGTCAATCCGATTTTGCAGATCGGCGCGGTGCCGGTCTTCATCGACGTCGAGTTGGGCACGTATGTCCCCACGCTCGACGCGATTGCCGCGGCCATCGGCCCGAAAACCCGCGGCGTGATGATCGCCCACACCATGGGAATCCCCTTTGACGCCGCCGCCGCGGCCAAATTGTGCCGCGAGCGCGGGCTATGGCTGATCGAGGATTGCTGCGACGCCCTGGGAACGAAATTGCAGGGGCGGCACGTCGGCACCTTCGGCGATCTGGCCACGCTCTCTTTCTACCCGGCCCATCACATCACCATCGGCGAAGGGGGCGCCGTGGCAACCGACGATCCGCAACTCGCCCGGTTGGCCCGCTCGTTCCGCGATTGGGGACGCGACTGCTACTGCTCGGGCGGACACAACGACACCTGCCGGCAACGCTTCAGCCAGCAATTCGGCACGCTGCCCTTCGGCTACGATCACAAGTACGTCTATTCGCACATCGGCTACAATCTGAAGGTGACCGACATCCAAGCGGCCATTGGTTGCGCAGATGAAGAAGCTGCCGGAGTTCATCGCCGCACGGCGGCGGAACTGGACGCGGCTGCGCGAGATGCTCGATCCGCTGGCCGATCGCTTGATTCTGCCGGAGACGCCGGCCGGCAGCGAGCCGTCCTATTTCGGCTTTGTCGTCACGGTGCGCGAGGATGCCGCAGTCACCCGCAGCAAGCTGACGGCGTTTCTGGAAGCGGCGAAGATCGAAACCCGCAGCCTTTTCTCGGGCAATCTCATTCGCCACCCGGCGTACCGCGACGTTGCTTGCCGCGTTGTCGGCGACCTGGCGAACACCGACGCCATCATGAACCGGACGTTTTTCGTCGGCGTTTATCCCGGCCTGAGCGACAACCATTTGGACTACGTGGCCGATCGGTTCGCGGCGTTCTTCCGCGACCGATAAGCGATCGCATTGTGCAACGCCCGGCATCGGCGTATTATGAAGTCTAGGAAAATTGCCATTGCAGGGCAACTTGATGCGTCGCCGATCCCAGAAAAATCGATCGCCGAATCACGATAGTCTGGTCCCGCTGTCTGCCAAACCGGACACATCCAAGCGACACGCGTACGCCGCGGCCGGCGTCTGCGTCTTTCTGCTGGCGGCGGTGATGCTCGTTTTCGGCCAGACGTTGTGGCATGGTTTTGTCAACTACGACGATTACGATTACGTCTTCTGGAACGACAACGTCAAGGGCGGCCTCACGCCCCACGCCGTCCAGTGGGCGTTCACCACCGACCGCGGCAGCAACTGGCATCCGCTCACGTGGCTGTCGCACATCGTTGATTGCCAGGCCTACGGTCCTCATGCCGATGCCGGACTCGGCGGCGCTGCGGAGCAGAAAGCGGCGGGCTGGCGCGATACTTCCAGTTCGCCTGGGGACACCATCTGACCAACGTCCTGTTGCACGCCGCCAACGCGATCCTGTTGTTCCTGGTTCTCTGGCGGATGACGGTGCGCTCTGGCCGAGCGCTTTTGTGGCGGCCCTATTCGCCTTGCACCCATTGCGGGCGGAATCGGTCGCCTGGGTGTCGGAACGCAAGGACGTGTTGAGCGGCACTTTCTTTCTGCTGGCGCTGGCCGCCTACGTCGGCTACGTTCGCCGCCCATTCTCGTTGGTCCGCTATTTGGCTGTCGTCGTGCTGTTCGCCCTGGGGCTGATGGCCAAGCCGATGTTGGTGACGCTGCCGTTCGTGCTGCTGTTGTTGGACTACTGGCCGCTCGGCCGCTTCGCTGGCTACGGTGGGGCAGACATTCCTGTCTGCCGGGAGAACCGTGGCCGCTCTGGCAGACAAGAATGTCTGCCCCGTCTGCTCGCCGAGAAGCTGCCGTTGCTGGCCCTTTCCGCCGGCTCCTGCGCGGTGACGATTTGGCGCAGTGCGCCGCCATCGTCCCCAACGATCGGATCGATTTCCCATCGCGGCTCGCCAATGCTGCGGTGTCGCTGGTCGGTTATCTGGCGCACTGGTTCTATCCGGCGAATTTGGTTGCCATGTATCCCTATCCTTATTCGGGATTGGCGGTCGGGCGCGTGGCAATGGCCGCGGCGCTGCTGGCGGCGATTTCGTTGGCGGTTCTGATCGCTTGGCGGCGATATCCCTACGTGCTCGTCGGCTGGCTCTGGTACCTGGGAATGCTCGTGCCGGTAATCGGATTGGTTCAGGTGGGATCGCAGGCGATGGCCGACCGCTACAGCTACCTGCCGCTGATCGGGCCGGCCGTCGCGCTGGTCTGGTTGGCGGCCGGGTTCGTCGCCTCCGCGCCGCGATGGCGGCTTCCTTGTGCGGCCGTCGCCTCCTTCATCCTGCTCGATCTGATCGTCGTTGCATACCAGCAGGTTTCTTATTGGCACGACAGCAAGACGCTCTGGACCCACGCCTTGGATTGCAACGCGGACAACTGGACGGCCCATCACGGTCTCGGGGCTGCCTTGTCCGAATCGCAGCGGTACGACGAGGCGATCGCGGAGTTCGAGCAGGCGTTGAAGCTTCGGCCGCCCTACGCGCTGGCCAGGGTCAGTCTCGGCATGGCCCTGGAACACCGCGGAGAGCCGGGCGACATCGACGCGGCTGTTGAACTGTACCGGCGGGCCGTAGCAGACGACCCAACGCTGGCCGACGCCCATTACAATCTCGGCGTGCTGCTGGCCAGTCGCGGCAGCACCGCTGAGGCCATCGCCGAGTTTCAAAGTGCGCTGAAGTGCAAACCCGACAAGGCAAACGCCCATTACAATCTCGCGGAGTGCCTCGAACGTCAAGGCAATTATGCCGAAGCGATGGCGTCATGGCGCGCGGCGCTTCGCTTGCAGCCGAACGATGTCGACACGGTAGATCAAGTGGCTTGGCGGCTGGCGACGTCGCCGGATGCGGCGATTCGAGACGGTCAGCAGGCGATTGAACTGGCCCAACTGGCCGTGCGACGTTCCGAGGGCAATGATCCACGGCCGTTGAGTGCGCTAGCGGCGGCCTACGCCGAAGTCGGGCAATTTTCGCAAGCGGTTGAAATGGCCCAACGGGCCATCAATGTCGCGGCGCAACGCGGCGACGCGGCCGACGACATCCGTGCGCAGATCAAGCTCTACCGAGCCAATCGCCCTTATCACGGATCGCCCGGTCAGCCGCAGTAGAGACAGCAGAGAAAAGAACGCCTTTGCTGGGCGTTAGAGTCCGACTTGGCCCATGGTGCTGCCACGTCGGGAGCGACGCTCGGCCCGCAACCGGGCACGTCGCTTGATTTCGCTGGGTTTTTCATAGTATTCGCGGCGACGCATCTCTTTCTTGATCCCGCTCCGCTCGACCAGCTTGCGGAAGCGACGCACCGCTTCTTGTATTGACTCCCGTTCCCGCAACGTCAGTTTGACCACTCATTTCTCCTTTGGGTTAAGACGACCGTGCCCAAAACAGCTCCACGCGAGACTCCGCCCACTCGATCGGGCGCAGCATTGCATTTTAGACCGCCGCTGCGGACGTGTCTACCCGTATCGCCGGTCAAGTCGGCTGGAATCACGGAATGCGGGTGAGGAGGCCCGAAAAATGTCCTCGCCTCCCTCGACAGCGGGGCAAAAACTCTCCGTCCGGCGGTCATTAGTATCCTGGCTGTCCCACGCCGCTCCAGCGCGACGGGTGGTATCCTGGATTGGCCACCCAATGGGCCGAGTAATCGTTGTGGAACGGGTCGCTGCAAACTTGGGGGCGGCTGTTCGAGAAGCCGAACCATTTCATGCTTGCAATCCGCCGCTGCCGTTCTGCGAAGCGGTACTCGGCGTTCGCCCGCACCGCCATTTTCGGGTCCTTATATTGCCGCATGGCCTGGTTGTAAAACCACATCTCCGGCGTGACTCGCAGTTCGCTCATCGAGACCGCGGAATCGATTCCCAACCCGGCCGACGTGGGCCGATCGGCTCGGGCGGCGCCGGCCGTCAGTAACAGTGGCAAAGCCAACGCGATTAGAAGCCGTTTCATACATACCCCCCCTTTGCGTGGAGACAACGACGGCGCGACAGCATCCGCTATAGAGGTGATCGGCCCGCTCGGCCAACGGAGTTTAGCCGTATCTTCCTCGCCTCGCCGGCCGCGCGCCGGTTTTTTTCTTGCTTCGGATGCGAAAACCGGCTAGCATAAGAGGTACGGAACAGAGGAGAGGCAAAATGCGGACACCTTCTCACCGCCATTCATGGCGGCGAGGGGCCACGCTGTTGGCTGCGATCTTCAGCACGCGCCTGCTGGTGTCGGCGATCGAGGCGCGGGTGGTCATCATCTACGGCAGTGCGACGCGGAATACCACCGCCCCGTCGGAAGATCAAGGATTGGCGGGCTGGGATCTGGAAGCCCAGTTTGGCAATTACACGGCCACGGGAAGTATCCCGACGGCAGCAGCGCCGTCATCAGCGCCGCGCTGTTCGACCAGCGCGGCTTGTACGAGGGTCCTACCGCCAACGGCCCTTGGACGTACGACGATGCCACTCAGGTCGATCCCGGCTTTAGCGAGGTCTCGTGCATTTCCGCTCGCCTCGGTTGGATCGAAGGCATCGTGCCCGACGTGGCCGCGCCAGAGCCCGGAACGCTGCTAATGCTGATTTCCGCGGCGTTTTCGCTGGCCGTTTTCGGCCGCTTCGCCCGGCGACGGAAATAGAATGTCCGCTCATTAAGCCTGACATCGGCGGAGTCTGTATCGTCGCAATCCGCGTAATGAAGCTACGCGGGAAACCGGCTGCGGCGCGGAGTGGATCATTGCCCGCATTCTACAGAGGCAAGCCCATGAAGATTTATGAGTTTGAGGTGATCCTAGCGGCGGGGACAGACATATCCGAAGAACTGGCCGACCGCCTATTTGAGGCCGGCTGCGACGATGGCACCCCAGGGGCCTGCTGTGGCGTGCCGGTCATCGGTTTCAGTCGGGAAGCAGACTGTCTTGAATCGGCCATCCGCAGCGCCGTGGCCGACGTTCAGAAAGCCGGCTGCGTTGTCGAGCGAGTCCAGATCGAGCGCGACTCGCCGCTGCTGTTGTCGGAGGCATAGCAATATAGTTAAACTCGTCCGACCTCTTTGTTGACCCCCGTGCCGATGCGACCAAGGATTGCTTTTGCTAGCTCGCGGAACTGCCGCTTGCTGTCCTGGACTGCCGCGGAGTGGCCACCTATGGCGCCATCCGCTGCCGTCAAGTGGAACATCGGCTTTCTCGCGTCCTGGGCCATTGGCATCAGGCTCTTGAAGTGCTTAAGCATTGCGAGTCTGTTGTCATCATCGTCAACTGTCGCCGTTGGCGCCGCTTCACCCATCACTTCCTTTGAGTATGTCGGTGGAATCCGGTTTGCCCACTTCAAGTACGACTTCACTGGTCGGTTCTCGCGCACTGACGGGTTCAATAGTACGTAACCTAGCGGCGTCATGTTGCCCGAGGGCATAGGCAGCCCCGGTGGAGCGTTGCCTGTTCGTCGTGTCTGCCATCCTTTTCTCCAGTCGCGCAGTGTTGGTCCCAAGTTGCGGAGCCCCTGCAGGGAGAACAGATCAGCACCGAGAGGAATCACAACATAATCTGCGGCCACCAGCGCGGCCCTGTTCATCGCCCCGATGTTAGGCCCGACGTCGATAAGGACTAAGCCGCCGCCGCATTTGTCAGCCGCAATCTTCATCAGGCGATAGAACGCGGTCACCACCCGAAAGCCGTCACCAGAAATCGCTGGTTTGTCATCCAGACACTTGCCCCATGCTTCCGACAAGCGATCCTCAAAGGTACTTAGCCCAAGGTCGCCTGCGATAATGTGAAGCGTCGGTTCTATCCTAATAGGTCTCGGCTCCTGGATGTCACCAAGACTCTCAATCAGGGGATCAACTGATCCGAGAATCGTTTTTGGATGTCTCCCCTCGGGCCAAAGCTCCTCCAATTCAGATTCGTCTAAGAAGATGCTAGTCAAGTTAGACTGCGGGTCCAGATCGACGGCAAGCACACTGTGGCCGAGATCGTGGAACATCCAGGCCAAGTGGTAAACCATGGAGGTCTTGCCGACACCGCCCTTGTTGTTGAAGAATGCTATGGTCTTCATGTGCGCCTCCCAACAATCATTGCTAGGTGGTTATCTCCGACAACGTATTTCAAATCGGGACTGCCGTTCTTTCTCAACATGCTCTCCGCCAGCGCAATCCCGCGTCCGAATCTATTGGCGAAGCCGAGTGTCTTCGCTGCTTCAGCAAGCACGGGGTTGCGATAAGACGTACCGCCGGGGAATTGTTCTCTCGTGAGGTCGCCATACAGCGAGCCGGGGTTCTGAATTTCGATGTGGTCGGAAAAATGATTGATCGAGATAGGTGTTGTCGAACCGTCGTAGTTCCTATGGATTACCGCATTGACGAATAGCTCATGAAGGGCAACATCAGGGTAGTCTGCAACGACCTCGTCCCGAAGATCAGCCTGACGCACAGGCCGGTAACGTGCAATATCCTTTGCGAGCCGATCCATATCCCTCATGACGCTGAGAAGATCGCCACTGATTCGCTGTTCGCTAATCGGCGTGTCCGCTTGCGTTGGCCCGTCATACTGGACGTACTGGACGTACGCACCCGGAAAGAAAGATAGTGGGTCTTTGCCAAATAGGAGAATTGCGCCGTTCGTTGGCGCGTTTATCTTCCGGTGAAAGAATCGTAATGATCCCAATTGTTCCTCAACCGTACGGTCGTTTTCGTCCAGAACTTCTTGCGAAACGCTGTTGGGGAGATAGTTCAGTGTAAAGAGGTCAACGGCAAGATCGTGCAGTGACGAGCCGGTACATGCTCGGGTGTCCCATGTCCTAGCCTTGTCGACCCGGCGTTCCTCGAGCCGTCGTTCCTGCTCTTGTGTCGCGATGCTTTCTGTCGGACCTGTGCGAATCCACACTACCTGCTTGTATCGCACCGGCGGCATGTCCGACGGTTGGACCTTGACTACAGCAATGTCTCTGCCAGCAAGCACTTCTTTGCTGACTCGCATATCGAGTACGGGAAGTATTTGACCATTATTCCGATGGCTTGCGAGCGCTTCCAACAGCCGTTCATCAACTACTGCGCCGGTTGGATTGCCATCCCTGTCCACGCCAACAGCCAGGTACCCAGGCAAACCGGAGCCGGGCATATCATTGGCGAATGCACAAATCGCCCTACAGAATTTGTCCGAATCGTTGAGCGACCGCGTACGCTCCATTTGCGGCGATTCAAGGTCCGCGAGCAATGCTGCGACATCGTTCATTATGTGAGCCTCTGCAAAACTAATATACAGGCCAGCCGTTGCCCACGCGCCCATGTCCTCGTAGAGGGGACGGCCTTTCATAACGCGGTATTCTACCAGAAGTCCCCTTGATGACCAGCGAGGTTTCTTGCCGCCGGATTCAATCGCCCGTTCCTCCGGGCGTGCCGTCCGACGCCGGCCGCAACGAACCACCATCCTTATCGAGCCAAATTCTGTGGAACATGAACATTGGAGTCGATTGCCGCTCCGGTGTCCGGACAGATGAGCAATCAGAGTAATTTGGTGCCTGGCGCAGCAGAGGAGAAGGCCGCCATGACACTGCCATCTCTGGACAGGAGAGGGGGCAGCGGGTGCGGCTTTGGTTTGGGGGAGATTGCGGCAAAAAGGCAACATGCCCACGACAAGCGTGGGCATGGCACCGTTTTTCGGTTTTCCGCGACGGGAACTACTTTCCTTCGCCCTTTGCTGCCGCGGCTTGCTCGCGGAGGACGGCCTTGCGGCTTAGTTTCACGCGATCCTGGTCGTCGATGGCGATGACTTTGACTTTCATCTCGTCGCCGACCTTGCAGACGTCGGCGACGCTGTTAACGTAGCCATCGGCCAGCTCGCTGATGTGGCAGAGGCCGTCTTTGCCGGGGAGGATTTCGATGAAGGCGCCGAAATCCTTGATGCTCATCACGCGGCCGTCGTAAATGCGGCCGACCTCGACCGAGGCCGTCAGGGCCTCGACCCGCCGCATCGCCTCCTGGGCACCTTCGGCGTTGAACGAGGCGATGCTGACCGTGCCGTCGTCCTCGACTTCGATCAGCGCGCCGGTCGCCTCTTGGATCGAGCGGATCATCTTGCCGCCCGGGCCGATCAAGAGGCCGATCTTCTCGGGGTCGATGTGCGTGCGCAACAGCCGCGGGGCCCATTGCGAAATCTCCGGCCGCGGTCGCGGAATCGCACTGAGCATTACCTTGAGAATCGCGATCCGCGCCTCGCGCGACTGCTGCAGCGTGGCGCGGATGATCTCCTCGCTGATGCCGGCGATTTTGAGATCGAGCTGGATGCCGGTGATGCCGCGCTGCGTGCCGGCGACTTTGAAATCCATGTCGCCGAAATGGTCCTCGTCGCCGATGATGTCGGTCAACAGCACGAAGCGGTCGGGCTCCTTGACCAGGCCGACGGAGATGCCGGCCACGGGATTGCTGATCGGCACGCCGGCGGCCATCAGTCCAAGCGTGGCCCCGCAGACGCTCGCCATCGAGCTCGAGCCGTTGCTCTCCAAGATGTCGGAGATGATGCGGATCGTGTAGGGGAAGACATCGGGCTCGGGCAGCACCGGTTTGACGCTCCGCTCGGCCAACGCCCCGTGGCCGATTTCGCGGCGGCCGGGGCCGCGAATCGGACGGCACTCGCCGACCGAAAACGACGGGAAATAGTAGTGCAGCATGAACTTCTGCGAGTATTCCTCGACCAGGCCATCGACCCGCTGCTCGTCGCGGCCGGTGCCGAGCGTGACGGTCACCATCGCCTGCGTCTCGCCGCGCTGGAACAGAGCCGAGCCGTGAACCCGCGGCAGCAGATCGACCTGGGCCGTCAGCGGGCGAAGGGTTGTGTAGTCGCGGCCGTCGGGGCGGGTGCCGGTGAGGATTTGATCGCGGATGGCGCGGGTTTCCAGTTCCTCCCAAGCCGACGCGAACGCCTCGGCCGTGATCGCCCCTTCGGCCTTCGCATCGGGAATCATTTCGGCGATGGCCTGCTTCTTCACTTCCGCACAGGCTTCAGAGCGGGCCAGCTTGCCGACGGTTTGCTTGGCGGCGCGGAAGGCGTCGTAATACTTCTCGCGCAGTTTTTCGTAGACGCCGTCGGGCGGCGGCGGCACGAATTCCTTCTTGACCGTGCCGGCCTTCGCCGCCAACTCCTCCTGCATTTCGCAGATCTCACGGATATAGCTGTGGGCCAGGGCGATGGCCTCGACCATGCGGTCCTCGGGCATTTCCCGGGCGAAGCCCTCGATCATAAGGATCGATTCCTTGCTGCCGGAGACGATCAGATCGAGGTCGCTCTCTTCCAAGGCGTCGTGCGTCGGGAAGGGGACGAACTCGCCGTTGATCGAGGCGAGCCGCACCGAGCCGATCGGGCCCTGGAACGGCAGCGGCGAAATCCTTAGCGCGGCCGAGGCCCCGGTCATCGCCAGCACGTCGCCGTCGTTCTGCCGGTCACTGGCCAACACAAAGGACTGAATCTGCACTTCGTCCTTGTAGCCGTCGGGGAACAGCGGGCGGATGGGACGATCCATCAGCCGGGCGGTGAGCGTCTCTTTGGTGGTCGGCCGGCCTTCGCGTTTGAGGAATCCACCGGGAAACTTGCCGGCCGCGGCCACGCGCTCGCGGTAATCGCAGGTCAACGGGAAGAAATCGCCGGGCCGCGGTCCGCCCGACGCGACGGCGCTTAAGACGACCGTTTCGCCGTACTGCACAAGACAACTGCCGGCGGCCTGTTTTGCTAGTTCGCCGGTTTCGATGGAAAGAATGGATGCTCCGATCTGGCGTTCAACACGTACTTTCAATTTCGTTCCTACCTTGCTTTCGATGAGTTGCAGCAGACAGGGGCAGGAGCAAGGGGCCAAGCCAGGGATCAGGGGCCAGGGGTCGGGGACCAGTGATCAGAGGCCAGGGATCAGGGGTCAGGGGTTAGCGGCCAGGGTTGAGAACTGCGGGTTGGCGTGTTGCCCTCCGCCGGCCTCTTGCCCCTGGCCCCCGGTCCCTGGCCTCTCCTTCCCTACTTGCGGATGTCGAGACGGCGAATGATGTCGAGGTAACGTTGCGGATCGACCCGTTTGAGGTAATCCAGCAATCGCCGCCGGCGGCTGACCAGCATCAGCAGACCGCGCCGGCAAGCGAAATCGCGCTTGTGGCTCTGCAAGTGCTCGGTCAGGCCATTGATCCGCGACGTCAGGATGGCAATTTGGATTTCGGGGGAGCCAGTATCGTTGGTACTCCGCTGGAATTCCCCAATCAAACCCGTCTTCCGCTCTCTGGTAATAGTCATCTGTTACCGCGACTGCTCCTGCTCGGGTTGGCTCCGGACGCCTCCTCGGGAAGCGAAGTCCTCCCACCTTGTTTGCTACAACTCTGCCTACAATGTGTTTCTAACAACTACTAAGCCCATCAGTTTACCAGACCGCTGGGATAATGCAACCGGGGAACGGGCGAGCGGGGAGAAAATGGACTCAAGACGGCAGACGATCAGCCGCCCCTCCTCTGACCGGTTGATACTCCTTGTCCAGGCAGGGCATCGCGACGTCCGTCGTGGCGTTTTCTGATGAATTCAACGGTCGGGCCCGAGCACATACGCGCGGCGACGATCACCCCGAGTTAACGCTCGGATTGCGGCCCCAGGACAATGTTCGTCGCAGTCGGTCGGGAGTCAAGCGAACTTACCGCGGCGACCGAAGTTTTTCTCCTTCGCCGGCGACAGGGGTTCCGGGGTCGCATCCGCGCCAAGGAGGTACTGGCTGGATAATCACCCGTCAGACTGCTAGTCGGCCCGCGGGGGGCAACATGTTCATCGCCACACAGTCACCCTGGTTGTCGAACGTGAAGGAGCAGACCCCAGTAGCATGAGGCTGCTTGGGCTCATAAGAACTAAACTTGGTTCCGAATGCAATCTTCGCAGCAAGCGAGCATCCCCCCAGGAAACCAGCAGAGCTAGACCTCTCAAATGAAATGGCTGGCAGACACGTGGTGAATTGATTCTTCGTATGCTCAGCAATGTGACGCACCGCCGCCTTTTCGGGCAATCTATACCTTTGGAAAGGGGTTATGATTGCGCATGGGCTTCCCGCCTTGGCAAAGGCAGCCCACAACCCTTCGGTATAGCCGGTAGTGGAGCCGTGGTGACTGACTTTTACGGCGTGCGCGGCAAGGGCGGCGTTCATCCGCTGCAGTATCTCCTTCCATGCGGGACCTTCGACGTCACCGCCCAAGATGAGCCGCGTCGATCCGAAAACTACGAGCAAAGCCGCGGACACCATATTTGCGTCGAGCTGTGGTCTCTTAGGTCGGAGCCGGCCACTCTTGTCGAAGCACTTTGCAAGGGTCTCCTCGAATGCCTCCACCTGATTTGACGACGGCGCGATCGACCATATTCGGAGTGCCGATTCTTCAAAACACTTCTCCGGATAGAGGTGCTTAACGTCGATCATTTGCGCCACGCGGAGAGACTTGGCGATCCTCTGCTCCCCAACACGCCTCAACGTTGCACAGAGATCTGTCTTCCCTTCTTTCGCATCTATCTTAGCGAGCCTTCGGAGACCTTCATACGTCGCGCCGGCGAAACGCCAGAAATACCTGATGTCGGCGAAGCAGTCGAAGAATTGGCTCATCCCACGGTAGTGGTTGTCGTGCGGGTGCGTAAGGCAGAGGAACTCCAGCTCGCTTACCCGGCGTTCTTTCAGGAACCGGATTGCCGCGTTGGTATCAGGATCATTGACACTTGTTGCGTAACAATCGACCACACCCCATTTCCCATCCGGGAGACGCAGTATTATACTCTCGCCATAGCCGGCGCTGAGAACGTGTAACTCGAGAAGACCGTGCGCTGCATCAGTAGTCATCGGCTAAGACGGAGTCTGGCAGTGCCTTGTCAACGTCGTTGGAGATTCTCTGCCACTCATCCAGCGTTAACATCCGCTCCGAAACGGGTTCAAGGGTAACCACTGCTTCGCGGCCCCGATCTTGAATCCTGCACTCGAAGAGGCCGCCATCGTCGATTCCATGTGCCAAAAGGTCTGCCACGCCACAGTCGGCGAACGTCTCTCGTCCTTGATCGTCGGTCAGTGTCACGTGGGCAATATTCCCTTTGACAGACTCAACCTTGCCGCGAAGAACGATCTCTCTCGCCTGCACTTTTTCCTGGTGGACGGCACCCTCGGCGTTTAGCCAAAGCCCCTTCAGGTTCCTAAAGTCCAAAGGCGCAACTTGGCGCTCCCATTCTTGTATCCGCGCCACCAACTCCAAATATGGCTTTATTGCGGGGCTAGCGCGCTCCGTGAAGTCGGCGCCGATACTGTACAATTTCTCAAGGTCGGTCGGCTCAGCCAACGCCCTTTCATCGGCCGGCCACTTCAAATACGGCTTCAACCCGGGGTCGGCAGGCTCCCTGAAATCGGCGTCCATGCTGCAGAATCCCCTGACCTCGATCGGCTCGCCAGATGGTTCTTCGTCGGCCGACCAGCCTGCGCTATAACCCGCGTAAGGGTCGTACTTGACGACACGCACCCGGCGGGCCGCTTTCAAACGACCTGTAAAAGCCTTATAGTTGCCCATCGAAAGCGTCGTACTCGCTTCAGCCATAATACTAATCCCCCTGGCTCGTGATCGCCAAAGCCCCGACCCCCCAATCCCCGGCTTGACGTTTTGCCACGGCGTTCTTCTGCTCGGCGCGTGCCAAAGCCGACGCCATCTTGCGTAGGTCGTCTGAATCCATCGTCAAATGCAGCATCCGTTGGTGCCCATCCTGCGAATACGTGAGGGCCAAGGTATTTGTCATCAAGAGCGTCTGTATCTGTCCAGCCGTTTCATCATAGATCGGGCGCAATTCGGTCAGAATTCTCGCGTCCAAGAAAATGGCCGGCTGATCTCCGAGCAACTGAGCCGTCTTTATTGCCGTGCTGAAGAAGTTGTCGGGAGCGAACATCGGTGCAAGGGCAGCAGCGATCTGCGGCCACGCGTCCGAGTGCGACTTCTTCCATTTGCTACCAAGTTTCTTCGCTCCCTCCTTAACCGATTCTGCAAACGCTTCGGTAAAGTCTTCCGGGGTCATTTGCATGGCCAACCGAGCACCGTTAGCCGGAATAAGCGCCCCCACTATCGCCTCACTTAGAGCCCTTTCCGAAACGCCGAGTTCCTTCGCCCAACCACGCACCACGCCTGTCAGATTCGGGGAGTGAGCGACGCCGCGCTTTGCAGATACGAGTGCGGCCAGCTTCTTAACGGATTCGACACCGAGTCCAACAAGTGTCGCAATAGCGTCGTATCCCGACGGGGGAATCGGAATTCTCGGGGGTGGCTTCGTGGTCATGGTATCAGTGTAGCCATGCGAGAGGGCTACTGAAGTCGAACCTTCTGGGTCGGGCTTTGTCTCTCGGACAATGCGGACGTCGTGGCTAGGCAGGCAAAGCGGAAAAAAGCCGCCTCCTGGCTGAATCGACACCAAATACCGCCGCCGTGCAATCCATTTTATCCATCTTACGTTGGCGACGCCTCGTCTTCCAGAGGCCAGAATAGCCGGAACGGCTAACCCGCGCTATCCCTTGAACGAGGAATCATAATGGCAAAACAGGCCGTAAGTCAAAACGCATCAAAGGTTTACATCGGCGCTGCGATCGACCTGCCTCTTCTTTTATCCTCCCGGAGGCAATTCAAGCGGCTTTGTCGGTGCAGCCCACAAAGGAAGGAAAATCGAGCCAGCCGGTTGTTTCGGTCAGAGCGCACTGATTCTACAGAGGGTCAGTCGTTTGGCAAGGCCTGTCTTGGCCATCCCAACCGGCAAGGCGGCACAGGCAGCATCTCACACCCCTCCTGACGGCACAGGAAATACTAGCCGGCGCTTCGACCCGGTGGTATGCTACCATGTTTGTGACAGACCGAGGGCCGAGGCCCTGTTTTTTTCTTGGAGGAGTATCCATGCACAAGTGCATCTGTATCGTCACCCGCGCTTGGTTCGTGTTTGTGTGCGGTGCCGTCTTAGTTGCCGCAATAGTTAGCACAGCCCAAGCCGCAAAAGAGAAAGGGAAAGCCATGTCGTACGGAGAAGCCCGCGAGTTTCTGGCCAAGCGCACCAAGGTGATCGAATTGACCAACGACGACGGGGCCCGCGTGGCCGTCACGCCGGAGTGGCAGGGGCGGGTGATGACTTCGACGTGCGACGGGCCCGACGGAACCAGTTTCGGCTTCATCAACCGCAAATACATCCACGAGAATATCGATGCCGGCAAGGAAAACCCGCATTTCAACAACATCGGCGCCGAGGAACGATTGTGGCTTTGCCCCGAGGGCGGGCAATACAGCCTCTGGTTCAAGCACGGCGCCAAGCAGGAGTTGGCCAATTGGTTTACACCGCCGGCGTTCAACGTCGGGGCCTGGAAAGTCACGGCGGCCACGAAAGACTCGGTCGAGATGGCGGTACCGATGAAATTCGAAAACACCGCGGAGACCACCTTCTCGCTCGACGTCAGCCGCAAGGTACACTTGCTGTCGGCGGATGATTTCGAGAAGCTCTTCGGCGCGGCCGCGGCCAACATGGCCGCCGAGCCCGGCGTGAAGATGGTGGCTTATGAGACGACCAACCAGATCACCAATCGCGGCGACGATTTCTCGAAGGAGAAGGGGCTCTGCTCGATCTGGATTCTGGGCATGATGAACGTCGGTCCGCAAACGATCATCATGGTTCCCTACAAGCCTGGTCCCGAGTCGAAGTTGGGCAAGGTGGTCGAATCGAGCTACTTCGGCAAGGTGCCGGCCGATCGGCTGAAGGTCACGCCCGAGGCGGTGCTCTTCCGCGCCGACGGCAAGTACCGCTCGAAGATCGGCACTTCGCAGCAGCGGGCCCGCAACGTGCTCGGCTCGATCGACTTCGAGGGGGGCGTGCTGACGCTGGTTAATTTCACCATGCCCGACGATCCGACGAAGACCAACTACGTAAACAATCTGTGGAAGGTGCCGCAAGAGCATCCGTTCAACGGCGACGTGGCCAACTCGTACAACGACGGCCCGAACGATCTCGGCGCTCCGTCGAGCATGTTCTATGAGATCGAATCGATCGCGCCCGCGTTGGTCTTGAAGACCGGCGAGTCGCTCTCGCACAGCCACCGCACGATCCACATCAAGGCCGACATGGACACGCTCCGCAAGCTGGCCAAGGAGACGTTGGGAGTCGATTTGGATGCGGTCCGCAAGGCGATGCTGAGTGAGTAGGGGCTAGGGGCTAGGGGCTAGGGGCTAGGGGTCAGGGGTCAGGGGTCAGGTACGCCAAATCTCAAGTCTCCAAATCTCAAATCTCAAGTTTCCAAATCCCCGAATCCGCCAGGCCCTCACCCTGACCCTCTCCCAAAGGGAGAGGGGACGGGGTAGATTCTCTCTCGATGCGGGAGGGGACCGGACAGTCACTGACCGCACCTTGAGGCGATGGTTTTGTCAGACGAACAACGGACATCTTCGGACGAGCCTGCGGGGCTGGGGGCGGCTGGCGGCGTCGGCATGAGCGACGGCGAGCGGGCCGAGGCGAAGCGCTACGGGCGGTTCGAGTTGGGCTGCGCATTGGCCGACAAGGCCCTCGATCTGAGCTACCTGGCAGTGGCGGCGTTTCTCTTGGCCCGGCCGATCGATCGCTGGCTGCAAGAGATGAACCCGCTGTTAAGGGGCGACTCGTCGCTGCACGCGACGCTGCGGCTGGCAGAGATGTTTTTTATCATCATGGCCATTCACATCGCGGTTTCGTTCCCGTTATCGTTCTACTCCGGCCACCTGCTAGAACACAAGTTCCAGATGAGCACGCAGACCTTCGGCCGCTGGCTGGGGCGATACTTGAAGCGGAATCTGCTGGCGGTGGTGTTCTCGCTGGTACTGGTCTTGGGGCTCTACTGGCTGATCTGGTTGACTCACGGTTGGTGGTGGCTGGCGGCGGCGGCGGCGTTTTTTGCGGTCAGCATCGTGCTGGGGCAATTGGCGCCGGTGTTGATTCTGCCGCTGTTTTACCGCATCGAAAAGCTCGACGTTCCCGAACTGTCGGATCGGCTCGCCCGGCTTGCCGCGGGGACGGGCCTTTCGATCGAGGGCGTCTATCGCATGGACTTGAGCGAGGAAACGGTCAAGGCCAACGCGATGCTGGCCGGCTTGGGCCGCACTCGCCGCGTGCTGCTGGGCGATACGCTCCTAAGCGGTTTCTCGCCCGACGAAATCGAAGTGATCTTCGCCCACGAGATCGGCCATCACGTCCGCCGTCACATTCGCAAGATGATCGTGGCCGGGCTGATTTACAGTGCGGCGGGCTTTTGGGTGTGCGATCGGTTGCTGGCGGCCTGGACGCCGCGCGGCGGCGACTACGCCCACCTGCCGGTCGATACGATGCCGTTCGTGTTGTTCATTCTGACGGTGTTCGCGATGTTGATGGAGCCGCTGCAAAATGCGGTGAGCCGGCGGTTCGAGCGGCAGAGCGACCGCTACGCCCTGGAACGGACCGGCCTGAAAGCCGCCTACCTGTCGGCGTTTCGCAAGTTGGCCAAACTGAACAAGGACGATCCCACCCCGCATTGGCTCGACGTGCTATTGTTTTATAGTCATCCGCCCGTGGCGGAGCGGCTGGCAATGGCCGAAGAAGTGGCGGACAATGAGTGACGGGCAATGCCGTAGGGCGTCGGTCATCCCGTTTAGCGGCCGATGGCACGTCGGCCCAGAACCCGCTACGAGCCGCCGTGCCGGCGGCTGCTAAACGGGCTGCATTTCTAACGCGATAATTAAGAGGATTGTGGATTTATGCGATGTGCCGTCTCGCTCGCAATCGTGCTCCTGCAGTTCACTCTGGCGGCGGCCGGCGAAAACTGGCCGCAGTTTCGCGGCCCGGAGGGGAACGGCGTGAGCGACTCGCGCGGACTGCCGCTGCGCTGGAGCGAGAGCAAAAACATCAAGTGGAAGACCGCCATTCACGGCCGCGCCTGGTCGTCGCCGGTCATCTGGGGCGATCAGGTGTGGCTGACGACCGCCACCGACGACGGCATCGAACTATACGCCGTTTGCGTTGACCGCGGGACGGGCAAGGTGTTGCACGACATTCGCCTGTTCCGCAACGAAAAGCCGCCGTTTGTCGCCCCGATGAACAGCTACGCCTCCCCCACGCCGATCATCGAGAAGGGGCGACTCTACGCGAGTTTCGGCTCGTTTGGAACCGCCTGCGTCGATACCAAAAGCGGCGAGACGATTTGGAGCCGCCGCGACTTGCCTTGCGATCACGCGGTCGGGCCGGGCTCGTCGCCCGCAATGGCCGGCGACCTGTTGGTCCTGCAAATGGACGGCCGCGACAGGCAGTACGTCATCGCGCTCGACAAGAAGACGGGCGATACGGTCTGGAAGACCAAGCGATCGACCGACTACGGCGATCGCGGCGTCGAGTTCCGCAAGGCGTTCTGCACGCCGCTGGTGATCGAGTTCGCCGGCCGGCGGCAGGTGGTTTCCACCGGCGCCGTCGAAACCATCTCGTACGATCCGGCCAGCGGCAAGGAATTGTGGAAGGTGCGGCCGGACGTGAACTCCTACTCGAACACGTCGCGTCCGTTGTTCTGTTTCGGCCTGGTGCTGGTCAACACCGGGGCGTCGATGCAGATTTGGGCGGTGCGGCCCGACGGACACGGCGACGTGACCGGCAGCCACGTCGCTTGGAAGATCGAGAAGAACGTGCCTTTCATGCCGTCGCCGACGATCGTGGGCGATCTAATCTACATGATCAACGACAGCGGAATTATTTCTTGCTTCGAGGCCAAAACCGGGAAGAACGTGTGGCGGCATCGGCTGGGCGGGAACTTCGAGGCCTCGCCGATCGCCGCCGACGGCCGCGTCTACTTCTTCAGCGACGACGGCCCGGTGACCGTCATCGCCGCCGGCCGGAAGTACAAGGAACTGGCGGTCAACAAGCTCGACCAGGGCTTTCTCGCTTCGCCCGCGGTGGCCGGCAAGGCGCTCTTCCTCCGCACGAAATCGCATTTGTACCGCATCGAGGAGTCCGGCAAGTGAGGTTTCGTCCCTGCCGGCGCGTTGCGAAGCCGCAAGCGGTTTGTGCTACGCTGGTCCGCGCTGGGCGCGCTTCCAGGCGACCAACTCGCGGATAATCTCGTCGAGTCCGTAGTGGGCTTGAATGCCGGTTAATCGCCGCAGCTTCGAGAGATCGGGCACGCGGCGGCGGCAGTCCTCGAAGTTGTCGCCGTAGGCCTCGGTGTAGGTTTGGAATTGGATTTGGAGAGGAGAGGGGAGAGAGGAGAGGGGATTGTTGATTGTTGATTGTTGATTGTTGATTGTTGATTGAAGAGGGCCGCTTTGCTCACTGCCGACTGCCGACTGCCCACTGCCCACTTGACTCCCCTCTTCCCTCTCCCCTCTCCTCTCTCCCCTCTCTTCCACCGCCGCGATCACCCGTTGGGCCAACTCCAGAATGCTCACGGGCTGGTCGCTGCCGACGTTGCAGACGCCGCCGACGGCCGCGGGTGATTGCACCAGAGCGAGAATCATCCGCACGACGTCAGAGACGTGGGCGAAGCTGCGCTGTTGGCGGCCGTTGTCGTGGACCACCAGCGGGCCGCCGGCCAACGCGGCGTCGACCAGCCGCGGCAAGACCATGCCGTAAGCGCCCGTCTGCCGCGGGCCGACCACGTTGAACAGCCGGGCGACGACGACCGGCAGCCGCCGCTCGCGCCAGTAGGCCAGCGCGAGAAACTCGTCGATCGCCTTCGACGCCCCGTACGACCAGCGCGGCCGCGTCGTGGCGCCCAGCACGATGTTGTCCTCCTCGGTCCACACCGGCTTGGGATTCTTGCCGTAGACCTCGCTGGTGCTGGCCAGAAAGAACTTCACCGCACGGCCGGCGTCGGTCAACTCGCCGAGCCGCCGCAAGAGCAATTCGGTGGTGTAGATGTTCGTTTCGATGGTGCGAATCGGCTGCTGGGCGATCAGCCGCACGCCGACGGCCGCCGCCAGGTGGTAGACCTCGTCCACATCGGCCGTCAAGCGGCGGACGAGCCCCTCGTCGGCCACGGTGCCTTTGGTGTAGCTCAGGCGGGGATGGTTTCGCACGGCGGCCAGGTTTTCGACCGAGCCGGTCGATTCGTCATCGACGACCGAGACGCGATCGCCGCGGGCCAGCAGCGCCTCGACCAGGTGGCTGCCGATAAAGCCCGCTCCGCCGGTGACTAGACAGTGCATGGGTAGGGGCTAGGGGCTAGAGGTTAGGGGCTAGGGGTTAGGGGCCAGAGGTTAGGGGCCAGAGGTCAGGGGCCAGAGGTCAGGGGCCAGGGTCGCCGTCGGCCGCCGATCCCTAGTCCCTAGTCCCTAGCCCCCAGTCCCTATTCAATGAAACGGTTGACCAGGATCGCCTTGTCGGAGTTCAGGTCTTGGCCGCGTTGGAATCCGACGGGCAGGGTGCGATCGATGATGTAGAACGCGCGATGGCGGACGACCTCGCCGGTGTCGATGCCCAACTCCGCACCGAGGGTGTAACCATCGGGATAAATCGCCGTGCGTTGCGCGGGCGTCAAGCTAGCGTACGACGTCAGGTTTGAGGCCGGCTGAACTTCGAAATACCCCACGGTGATCCAGACGGCGAAGACATTCGAGCGGGTGGTCACCAGGTTGCCCAGCCGCTGCAATCCTTGATAGTGGAAGTACGGATTGCGAACGGTGTTGTCGCTGGCGGTGGGGGCGGGGGAACTAAACTGGAACAACGGCTGGCCGCCCGCCGGACTCTCGCGCAGGAGTGTGACGTCGATCTCGCGCTGCGGTTTCAGCGGGTTGTTGCCTGCCAGCGTTGGGATCATCGTCGCCCCGGCGAAGGAACGGAACGGGTGGGCGAACTCGGTGGGCGAACTGACGGGGGGCATATCCAAGACGCCGGTTCCGGTTCCCGTGCCGCCGCTGCGGCTTTGCACGAAAGCGGGCCACTGCGTCCACGAACTGCCGCTCGTCGAGCTTGTGCCGCCCGCCATCAACGCATTGAAGACGTTTTGGTCATAAATCGTGTTGAGGTTGATTCGTCCCGGCTCGCGGTAATTGGAAATCTGGTTGAACGGCGGATGGTAGGCGTGGCTGCCGTTTTCGGCCGCCGTCGGATTTGCCCAAACGTCGGTGTCCACAAACGGCGACGGCACGGTGAGGTATTCCAGCACGCGGTGCAACTCTTCGTCCGGCGATCCCGGCGCACCCGAGGGGAAGAAATTCAGCAAATGCGGGAATGGCACGTTGTAGGCGGTGTACGGGCTCGCCGTCGCCGTCCCAACAGCATATCTCCCCAGCAACTGCGACGACGACACCCACGGCACCAACGTCAATTCCAGCGGGCTGACGTAAGGCCGACCGTTCCATGTCAGCCAGGGGAACGTGCCGTATTGGGCGGTGGTCGTCCCCGCGAGCAGGCCCTTCTCTCCCGCCGCACTGATTCCCGGCGATCCGAATGGCTGATTCAGATAACCGAGGCTGTGCTTCAGACCTGCTGAGAAGTAGTGGCCTGGAACGGGCGAAGCTGACGTTGAGGCTGAATAGCTCTTGTCCACCGGTTCCTGCCTCCACAGGTCCATGTTCGGATTGGGGCTGCCCGCGTTATTGTCATTGTTTTCGCCGCGCTGCCGGGATTTCGAAAGGGAAATTCCCCGGGGGGGATTAATGCCGGCGTACGGATCAGCCTTAGCGGTAATGCCGTTGAACACCGTCAGATCGGCGGCCATGCAGTCGATGGTGCGATAGGGATTGTAGTCCGGGTCGCCCCACACGTTGTTGTACGGTTTCAGCGGATTTGCCAGCCGCTGCAAGTAGATCATGCGGAAGGCCGACTCGGTATGGTTCGTCTTGAGATGGGTCTTCAGCGCGGCCGTATTGGTATCATCTTTGAGGGCCCCGAAGATTCGCGGCTGATCAAAAGGAAGGTCGAAGGCGGATGGCCTTCCGTCCTGAACGGTTATATACCCGCCATTGTTGTCCTGGTGGATCATGCCGGCAACCGTGGCTTCATACTGGTCGTACACGCTCACCGTTGTCGAACCCGACAGAATGAAGGGCTCCGAGATGCTCAGCCGCTTCGGCGAATTGATCGCCAACGTCACCGGCGTGTAGACCAACGCCGCAAGGCTGGCCGGGTCCTTGTTGTTTTGGACCGGCAAGGGGTTGGTGCTGGACGCCAAATCAAGGTCGATGTAGCGAGTCTGGCTGTTGCCGGCGGTTCCACCCACGAGGAAGCCGAGGTACGTCCGATTAAAATGGGATTTCCCGTTTCCATCAGGCTGATAGCCGGCGGGATGGTCTGCCGGATTTTCCCCCGGCCCGATGACGGCATAGCCGCCGGGCGGAATGTTGACGTTGCTCGGCATCGTGGTCGCACTTGGGAAAAACTGCACCTTGGCCGCGGTATCCATGATCGAGGGGACGGTCATCGTCGAGGAACCGTAGGCAAGCGGGACGAAATAGACCTCGCGCTCGACGATCAACCCCGTCGTGTTGGGATCGTCGGGATCGAGCGCCGTCGACGTGCCGCCGCCGGTGCCACTGGTGCCCCTGAACGAACTGGCGATCAACAACCGCCAGACGGGCGATGGCTTGTTCGCCACCGTGGAGGTGGTGACGGTGCCGGATAATTTAGCCAACGACAAACTCCATTGCCCATTCGACAGCGAATAGAGATCGCCGCATTGCGGCTCGAACCGCGACGAGGGATTGTACAACTCGACGAACAGCGACGGCTGCGGGCGATAGGTCTGGTCGAAACTGCCGTCCTTCTTGTCGGGGTCCGTGTCCGTCGTTGTGCCCGGCGACTTCTGTTGATCCTTGTCGTTCCCGTCCTTGTCAATGGTGCTCGGGTACTCGTTTGCCGTATCGTCCGTTCTGCGGTCGTGGAAGGCAAGGGTTTCGGAGATCAGCAATTCCGGGCGTGTGCAGCCCCAAACGCGGTGTAGGGGGTCGCCCGGCGGGCTCCAAATCGTGCCGGTGACGAGATTAAAAATCAGGTGCGCGGGGTTGTTGTCATAGGCGTAATTCGGGTCATAGTCGAAGGGGGTCATGATGTTGTTGCGGTCGCGGAAGTTGACCGCGTTGACGGCCCATTGCGCCACCGCCCGCGCCGCCTGTTCCGGATCGTTGTTGAAGGCCGACACCAGCTTGGTCCGATTCGCCAGCGTAAGGACCATTACGTACAAGTATCGCGCCTCATCCTGGCGGGCCTGCAAGGAGGTGGCCGTCGTACCGGTCGTTCCGGTGCCGGCGTAACTTACCTGCACCGAGGTCGTTCCATTGCTCGACGCCAGCCCTACCTGTTTCGGCGTTTTGGGGGTGATCGGAGCATCGACAACGCCCGTGCTGTTTTGATCGTCGCGGTAATTACGGTCGTAGTCTCGCCCGTTGCCGAAGGGGCGGTTGATGTTCATTTTCAGCCCGACAAACAACTCCGGCGGCAGCACCTGCGGCAGTGCCTTCAGCACCATGGTCTGCGCTTTCGACGACGTCCCCGACGAACTGGCTGCCATCGCCCGCGCCATCAACAACTCGGTGACACGCATTCTGGCGGCGTTCGCTACAGTGCTCACAGTGGGAGAAGAAATGGTCTGACCGGGCCAGTCCCGGCTTTCCGTGGTGACGTCGAGCCGCCCCTTGAGGGTCGCCCCTCCCAGCCCCGTCAGCGCCGCCAGCCGCGGCGGCAGGCTCGGCGCGTCGCGGTCGTAAGGCCGCAGCAACAGTTCCAACTCGGAAGGGCTAAAAAGATTGTTCTGAGTGTTCTGCGTGCTCGACAGCCCCCGCAGCGCACCCGGGCCAAGGTTCAGTTGGTAAGGCGAGTCGCTGATGCCGCTGCCGAATCCGTAGCCGGCCGTGGCCGTACACTTGTAGACCGGCCGGCCGGCGGTGTCCAGAGTCACGCCTCCGACGCCAAACGGATCGGGCGGCGAGCCGTACGAGTCGAGGACGTAATTGGTCGGATTGCTCCAGAAGCCCCACCAATAGTCGTTGTTTGCCCCGTTGGTCTGGCCCGCGTATTCGAACCACCTGTTGGCGTAAGCGCCGTCCAGGTCGGTTGTGCCGGGCAACTTCCGCGAGCCGTAGCGGCCTTCATAGGGATTGCCGCTCAACGTTCCCCCGGTGAGAAGCTGCGAATACGTGGCGCTGCTGCCCAAAAACGAGAGGAGATTGACCTCGGCCGGGCCGAAACCCTGCCCGCGAACCCCGTTGTCGGGGGCGGTTGCGCCAGTCGGCGAAGTCAGCGCGACGCTGCCCGCGCTGAGTTGGGCCAGCGAGCCGTGGGCGTTGAGATTCACGCGGCCGTCGAGATCGACGCACAACAGGGCAAACAGCGGCTTGTACAACCGTCCGTCCGAGGTCGTCTGAACCGGCAAGCCCAGATCGATCCACACGCTGTCGGGCACGCCGTCGCCATCGTTGTCGACGTCCCAGGAGAACGGCGGCGTGGCCTGGCCATAAGTGCTCACGCCGTCCCAGCAGGGATTGAAGCCGCTTTGATATGACCCATTCCCAGCGCCGGTGTACGACGGATTGCTGCCGGTGAAGTCGGGATGGTCGTCCGGCAGCGGCCGCATGATGATCGCCCGTTTCAGGTCGGCTGGCATTGCCTGGGCGGCAGCCGCGGTCACGGTGCCGTCGGTAAAGGTGGAGGACGGCGCGACCTGCTCGGCCCAGTAGCGGCAAAGCGCCGGACGTTGCATCGAGGGAAGTGTTCGGACGGTGGTTCCGGCGCCGGTTGCCACTTGCGCCGCCAGCAGCATGTGCTGGAAGTCGGCCGCGGTGTAGTCGGAATTGGCCCCGCCCGCCGGATTGCGATTGTTGGCGTGGTTTGGCATGAGCGCCAGCGGACCGGTGTTCGTGCCGGCCGTGGCGGTTAGCGCGTTGCCGGTCGCGTCGAAGCCGAAACCCGTGCCGCTAAACGCCGGGCCGTTGATGACGAACGTATCACCCGCCTGCGGAACGAGGGGCAGGTTGGTTGTGGGATCGGTGGAGGGAAACGCCATTACCTGGAAATTGGTCGCGCTGGGGTTGATGCCGACAATCCGCGTGCTCAGGCCATAGATGGGATTCGACTGATTGCCGCTGCGATATTGGTTGGTGATCGTCAGCACGCACCCACCGCGGCGGGCGATCTCGGCAGCGACACTCGGCACGGTGCCGAGCGTGGTCGTGCCGGCCGGCGTGTTCAGCACAAACGTGTTGGCGGGAGTGATGTTGATCAACTGTGCAAAATTGGTGACTGTCCCAGCGGCACTGATCATTCCGCTCACCCAGCCGTTGCCGTACATCTCGTCCAGCAGACCGTGGCCGCTCATGACCGTGGCGGTGCCGGACGGGCCGTGCAGGACTTGCATGATCGCCTGCTGCAAGAGCGTCCGCGCCGGGGCCAATTGCGATGTGTCGGTCCCCTGCTCGATCCGCTCGACCGGCAGGGCGCTGCGTTGCGCCTGGTGGGTCATGACGACGAAGGCCACGCCGACCAGCGCGAAGATGGCCAACAGCGCCAGCACCACCAGCAGCAAGACGCCGCGGCGGGAGGAGGGGAGAGGGGAGAGGGGAGAGTGGAGAGGGGACAGTGGGTAGTGGAGAGTGGAGAGTGGAGAGGGGAGAGTAGTTCCGCCCTCCGCCTTCCGCCTTTCGCCTTCCGCCTTCGCGCTTCCCTTCGGGGCGCGGCTAAACGTGGCGGCTCCGCCTTCCGCCCTCCGCCTTCCGCTTTCCGCCTTCCGCATTCCGATTATGGCTTTCATGACTTGACTCCTTGCGAACGCTGCCGCTTGCCCTGGCCCTCTCGTGTCTTTGCTCGCCCCTCTTCCCTCTCCCCTCTCCCCTCACCTCGACCAAGTCGCGTCGGTATCGAGCATGATGGTCTTCGTGTAGACGCCGGTGACGCCGGGAACGATAATCAGGTTCGCCAGGGTCGGGGTGGCGCTACTGTTGTTGTTCCAATCGGGACCGACCAACGACACTCGGATCGTGGGCGGATTTGTTGTTCCATCGCTTCCCGCTGCGACCACGCGATACCACACCGGTCCGTAGTAGCCGACGAGCATCACCCACTGGTTCTCCTTCGGCATCAAGTTGCTGTTGTTATAGGAGATGCTGAGTCCGCCGAAGCCGACGGTGTCGCAGGTCACGTTGGGCACAAGCCTTTCACCTGGATTGATGGGGTCGGTGGCGGGCGTGGTAAACGTCCGTTTCCAGCAGACTACCGCGGAGACGGTGAATTGCCGCCGTTGCAACCAGAGCACGTTTGCCGTCACGTCGGCTATCGACGGCACGACGGTGAAGAACCACGAGGAATTGCCGTCACTCTGCTGAGCCGAGCTATTGGGGACCGGCATCGGGCGATCGCCGTTGGTCGGGTTCGTGCTGTCCTTGGCCGCGGCGTATGTCAGGTTGTCGTGCCAACGGAAGATCGTCTCGGCCTGCGGTACGCTCAACCACGACGCCGTACCGGCACCGTAATAGGGCTGCAAACTGAGGCGGGTCGGTCCGCTCGTCGTTCCGCTCGTGCCGCCAAACGGCCCGGTGAGGCCTCTAGCGTATCCCAGCGGATCGATCACACAGATGTTGAAGCTCGACAAGGTGGTGCCGGAAGGGAGTGCCCAGTTGTTCGGGTCGAGCATTCGGCGGATTTTGATCTCGCGCAATGCCGCACGGCCGCAGGTACCGGTGCGGTCCGATTTCTCCACCTCGGTCATGGCGAATTTGCCGATCGGGATGAGCATCGCCACGCCCAACACGCCGAGCGTGAGAATGCCAACCGAGACGAGGACTTCCAGGAGCGATAGACCGCGGCGCACTGCTGGGGTGGCAGTTGAACTGCCACCCCAACGCCGATAACGGCGGGAATGATGAAGGATGAATGATGAATGATGAATGGCCGGCATCGGGCATCGACCGTTCTTTCGCACCCATTCATCCTTCATCATTCTGCATTCAGCATTATTCATGTCACTTTCCTCCTATCCCGATTCCCTGCGCGGCAAACTGGCGGGCGGGAGCGACGGCGTTGGCCTCGTTGCTGGCGGCGGCGCTGGATGCGACTGCCGCGGTGTTGACCAGACCGGTCTGCGGGTTGATCGCCACCCAGAGATTCTTGAGGTCTTGCAGATTGGTCAGCGTCGATTCGTTCCCGTTGCTGGCGACGAAACCGTTCGTCACCCGGTCCCGCTTTCCGATCATCAAGTAAATCGGATCGGTAACCGGTGATTGGTAGGCGTTGTAATAGACCTTGTCGATAGCGCCGGTGGAAGAAAAGAGAACGGTGAACGTCGTCAGCGGCTGCCAGTAGGTGGTGTTGGTGGGCGTTTGGCCCATAGTCTTCTGAATGCAGAGATAGAGCATCCCATTGTAGAGGACAGTCTGTCCCGGGTTGTAGACCTGCATTGCGGCGCCGGTCCACGGCGCGCCCATATAACCGCTCCCCGTGCCCGCGTAGCGGAAATCGACCACGCTGGCGGTGGGCAGTTGTAGCGGCGTGGCCCCGCTCTTCATCGGCGAACGGAAAATGCAGAACGGAACCGCGCTGGAAAACGTCGGCAGCGGGGGGGCGGGATTCGGGTCGCAGGCGAAGATGCCGAACGACGTCACTTTATTCGTCAGGAAACCGTTGTTGTCGGGGGGTACCGCATTGCCGTTTTTGTCCTTGAATGGAGCGGTGATATAGTATATCACCCCTTGACGATTGAATTGGATCAGGTCGTTGGGCCGCACCATGTTGGAGGGCAGCATTTCCGGGGCGGGCTTGCCCGTCGAGTCTGTTCCACTTACGAGATTCACCGTCATCATCGAGGTGTTGACCAGGGCCATCGACACCTCGGTTAGGCCTTCATAATCCGGCGGAACTTCGCACTGGTCGAGATTCATCGCGCAGGGCGCGGCGCTGAGTGTGCCGCCGAGGAAGTGGAAGGTGACGCCGCAGGAGCGGCCGCTCTCCATCGCGCGGTTGCGGGCGGAACCGAGATAGACATTCAGCCCGCGGCCGGCCTCGCGAACCCGCCGCGCTTCGGTGGCCGCCGGCATGATCGTCGCCGCCGCCGCGACCAACAGCAGCATGATCGCGATGACGATCAACATCTCCACCAACGTGAAGCCGCGGCGGTGGGGAGGGGCTGGGGGCTGGGGGCTGGGGACTAGGGCCGCCAACCCGGCGTAAACGCCGGGCCGACTACCGCCTGCGGCGGAAACGCCCGTAAACGGGCGTAGAGGCGTCGAACTGGAATTGGAGTATCGCATGTTACCGCTCTTAGCGCATGTCGATATGATGGTTCGTGATGCCGCCGTAACTGACCATGTTCTTAAGGCTTCCTATCGTAAGGAAGTCACTGCTGCCAAAAATGTCACCTGGAGTGGGGGTGGCGGCGAAATTGTACTGGTCATCAACGATGATGCCATGGTTTGTGTCGGTAGGGACCGCCCCGTCGGAATAAATCAGCGGGATCAGGTGGTACGCGGTTATATCGAACTCGTAAACGTCGAACGGATCATGGTCCGTGGTCGGGTTGCCGGACTGAATGTCAGAGTAGCCGTCCCGCACGCCGCTAGAGTTTACGTGGTTGGCGGAACACCCTGGCGCCCAACGGAGGAAGAATATGGGGCGGCCCCAGCCATCGAGAAACTCAGGGTAGCCGTTATGGTCGGTATCGCCAATCTCCGACTGACTGAACTGCTCCATCGCTCCGGGCGAACCCATGCTGACGATCATGTAGAGGAGCTCTGCCCCGCCGTTCTGTCCGTTCGTCTGGATTACGCCGTTAACCATCGGCGGGTTGTTCGTCAGACGGTTAAGGTAGAGCTGGCTCAGCGCTGGGCGCGTGATCGAATTGTGTGAATTCGGCAGCGTAATTGGACCGGAGGTTATGTCCGTGGGATGGTCCGGCATTTCCATCCGCATCAGGTCACGAAGAGCGTAGAGGCGATCCTGCGCGGCGTTTAACGTCGAGAGGCCGCTTAGGTTCACCGGCACCCGCCGCGTGAGATAGCCTTCATAGCGTTGCATGATGATGGCGTTGAGCTTGGCGATGGTGGCTTTGGTGGCGGCGGCGGCGGCGGTCTCGCGGGCGGCGTGCAGCGCGCCCATCACCAGGGCGGCCATGATGGCGATGATCGAAATCGTCACCATGAGTTCGACCAGAGTGAAGGCGGAGGGCGAAGGAAGAGAAGGAGAGGGGGAGACAAGGAGAGGGGGAGACGGGGAGACGGGGAGGTGGGAAGAGATAGAGACTGAGAGATTGCTGCGATCGCGGATTCTCCCCCTCTCCCCCTCTCCCCCTCTCCTTGTCTCAATTGCCGACTGCCGAGTGCCGACTGCCGACTGCCCACTGTTTTTCCTCATGGCATCACCTGTTCCGCTGTGCAGTGAGAACGGAATCCACTCCGCTTCGCACTTCCCACGCCGCCTCCACGCCGCGTGGACGCGGCGGCTAAACGGAGCGCTCTCCGCTCTTTGCGTTCAATTGTGAATTCCGCTTTTCGTGCGAATCTCTTGCGAAGCCGCAAGCGGCTTCTCGCTTTGCTTTTTCAGGAACTAATGGCTGCTCAGTTTCTCGATCAGCTTGATCAACGGCAAGAACAAGGCGATGACGATGAAGCCGACCATGCCGCCGAGCACGAGGATCATCAAAGGCTCCATCAATCGCATCAGGCCCTCGGTCAGCACGGAGACTTCCTCATCGTAAGTGTCGGCGACCTTGTAGAGCATCGTATCGAGTTCGCCCGTCTCCTCGCCGACGTCGACCATGTTGATGACCATGTTGTCGAAGACGCGCTGATTCATTTTCGTCAGATAGAGCAAGGCGCCGATGACCGGCGGCCAGAAGAACCAGAAGAACAGCGCCATGGGATGGAACGAGGGCCGCGAGTTCTCCTTCATCGGCTTGGCGATCGATTCGCCCTCGCGGATCGCCTCGTAGACCTTCTGGAAGATCTTCTCGAAGACGCCGTTGCCGGAGGTCTCCTTGGTGATGTGCAGGGCTTCGAGGATGGGGACGCCGCTGGCCACCAGCGTGCCGAGGGTCCGCATGGTTCGGGCGACGATGTTCTTCTCGACCAACGGGCCGAAGATCGGCATCTTGATCAAGAACAGGTGCCATCCCATTCGCCCCCCTTCGAACTTGCGAATCAACTTGAGTATCAACCAGATCGAGAGGGGGATGCCGGGAAGGAGATACCAATAGTTGACGATGGCGTAGGACATGCTGATGAGGACCTTGGTCATGGCCGGCAAATCGGCGTTGAAGTCCTTGAAAATGGCGGTGAACTTCGGCACGATCCAGGACATGATGAAGATCAGCAGGCCGGTGGCGATGGTGATGACCACGACCGGGTAGATCAACGCCCCTTTGACCTTGCGTTTGAGGCTTTCGGAACGTTCTTGGAACTCGGCGAGGCGCTTGAGGATGATTTCCAGGGCACCGCCGGCCTCGCCGGCCTTGATCATGTTGACGTAGAGGCGGTTGAAGGCCTTGGGCGACTTGGCCATTGCCTCGGAGAGCGTGGCCCCGCCCTCGATCTCCTCGCAGACGTCGATCAGGCAGTTTTTCAGCGCGCCGCCGGTCGATTGCTGTTCGAGAATTCGCAGGCTGCGCAAGATGGGCAGGCCGGCGTCCTGCAAAATCGAAAGCTGGCGGGTGAAGGTGGTCAGCTTTCTCGATCCCACCCCGCCGAGGGCAAAAGAGTGCGCCCGCTTTCCGCCTTTTTGCTGCCCGCCGACCTTGCGGCTCTTCTTGACGGAGAGCTTCGTGACGAAGTACCCCATCTGCTTGATCGTCGCTTGCGCCTCTTCCTGGCTGGACGCTTCGACGACGTCCTTGATCTCCTGACCGGTCTGGTCCATTGCCTCGAAGTAATAGCTGGGCATGATCCTTCTCCTCGAATACTCGCCGCGAAGGCGCGGCCGCTAAACCGATCGCTGCTCACTCCCCGCGCCGCCGTACCGGCGGCGGCTAAACTTGCGAAACCGCAAGCGGTTTTTCATTCATCATTCATCATTCATCACTCATCATTCATCATTCCGCCTTACGACTCGGATACCGTTTCGCGGATGATCTCCTCGATCGTCGTGACCCCGGCAAAGACTTTTTCCAGCCCGGAGGACCGCAGCGGCACCATGCCGGTCTGCATCGCCAGGTCGCGAATCTGCTGGGTCGAAGCGCCGTGATTGATCAGATCGCGGAGCTGATCGTTCATGGGCAGGTACTCGAACAGCCCGGTGCGGCCCTTGAAGCCGGTGTTGTTGCAGGCGGCGCAACCGCGGCCGCGAAAGAACTTCTGGTCGGCCACGTCGTCGGGCGTAAGGTCCAACTGGGCGAGCGTCTCGGTGCTGGGGGAGGTCGGCTCGCGGCACTCCTTGCAAATCTTCCGCACCAGCCGCTGGGCCAAGATGGCTTCGAGCGTGGCGGTCAACAAGAACGGCGGCACGCCCATGTCGCGCAGCCGCGTCACCGTGGCGGGGGCGTCGTTGGTGTGCAAAGTGCTGAACACCATGTGCCCGGTCAGCGACGCCTGCACCGCGATCTCGGCCGTCTCCAGGTCGCGAATCTCGCCGACGAGGATTTTGTCGGGATCCTGCCGCAAGATCGACCGCAAACACTGGGCGAAGGTGTTGCCGATGCTGGCGTCGATCGGCATCTGCACGATGCCGTCGATGTCGTACTCCACCGGATCCTCGGTGGTAATCAGCTTATCGTCGATGATGTTCAGTTCGTTGAGCGCCCCGTAGAGCGTCGTCGTCTTGCCCGAGCCCGTCGGCCCGGTGACCAGCACGATGCCGTTGGGCTTGCGGATCACCTCGCGGAACGAGGTGAGGATTCCGTCGGGCATGCCGACCGCTTCGAGATCGAGCATGACCACCGAGCGGTCGAGGATTCGCATCACCACGCTCTCGCCGAACATCGTCGGCAAGACGCTGACGCGGAGATCGACCGGGTGGCCGCCGACGGTCAAGCGGATGCGGCCGTCTTGCGGCAAACGCCGCTCGGCGATGTCCAGATCGGCCATCACCTTCACCCGCGTGGTGATGGCGAAGGCCAGGTGCCGCGGCGGCGGCACCATTTCATACAGCACGCCGTCCGAGCGGATGCGGATCTTGAACTCGCTCTCGAACGGCTCGAAGTGCAAGTCGCTGGCGTGCTCGCGAATCGCCAGCAGCAGCACCATGTTCAGCAGCTTTCGCACCGGCGCTGTCGGCCAGCGCCTCGACGCTGGTAAGATCGAGGGTGGTGCTCTTTTCCATCGCCTGTACCGCCGCCGCCAACTCGTTGTCCTGCTCCATGTCGGCGATCAACGTCTCCACGCTTTCGCCCCCCGCCGAGTAGTAGCGGTCGAGCGCCTTGAGCAGGTCCTTCTCGGTGGCGACCATCGCCTTGATGTCGAAACCGAGAAAACTCCGCAATTCGTCGATGATCGACAGCTTCTGCGGATCGCACATGGCGATGGTCAGCGTGTTGTCGGCGAAACTCAGCGGAATGATGCGGTAGAGCTGGGCCATCGGCTCGGTGATGTGCGTCAACACGTCGGGCGGAATCACCACGTCGCTGAGGCTGACCACCTGCATGCCCATCTGCTCGGCCAGCCCCTGGGCCAATTGCTCGTCGTTGATGAACGCCATGCTCATGGCGATCTGGCCGAACATCTCGCCGGGGCGCTGGGCCTGCTCCTCCAAGAGCAACTCCAATTGCTCTTCGCGGAGAAAACCGAGGTCGACCAGAATCTGACCGATGCGGCGGATTGCCATGATTACTCCTCGTCTTCCCGTTCGCGTGCCTCGTCCTCGTCCTCGAACATCCCGCGCTCCGCTTGGGCAATCCTGTTGAACAAATCCTCATAGGACTGGGCCTTGATCAGGATGTCCCGTTTTTCGACGAGTCCCATCTTCCAGAGTTTGAACATGTGGTTGTCGAGCAGTTGCATGCCCTTTTTCGCCCCGGTCTGGATGGCGGAGGTGATGCGGAAGGTCTTGTTCTCGCGGATCAGGTTGGCGATGGCGGGATCGACCACCAGCATTTCGTAGGCGGCCACCCGCCCGCCGCCGATCTTCGGGATCAGGGTTTGCGACAAGATGCCGATGATCGAGGTGGACAATTGCGTGCGGATCTGGTCCTGCTGATTTACCGGGAATACGTCGATGATGCGGTTGACGGTGCCCTGGGCGCCGGTGGTGTGCAACGTGGCAAAGACGATGTGGCCGGTTTCGGCGGCGGTGATCGCCGCCTCGATCGTGTCCAGGTCGCGCATTTCGCCGACGAGGATCACGTCGGGGTCTTGTCGCAAGGCGCGGCGAATCGCCTCGGCGAAACTGGGAACGTCGACGCCGACTTCGCGCTGGTTCACCGTCGACTTCTTGTGCGAATGGTAGAACTCGATCGGGTCCTCGATCGTGATGATGTGATGGTCGAAATTCTCGTTGATGTAATCGATCATCGTGGCCAAGGTGGTCGTCTTGCCGGAGCCCGTCGGCCCGGTTACTAGCACCAGCCCGCGCGGCCGCGCGCACAACTCGGCCACCACCGGCGGCGTGCCCAACTCCTTGAAGTCCATCACCCTGGCGGGAATCAACCGCAAGACAATTCCCACGCAACTTTTCTGCTTGAAGATCGACACGCGGAAGCGGCCCATGTCGCCGAAGGCGAAGCCGAAGTCGCTGCCGCCGACCTCCTGCAATTCCTGCTGGCATCGCTCGGGCGTAATGCTCTTCATCAGAGCCATGGTGTCTTCCGCATCGAGCACCTTGGTTTCGAGCCTGACCAAGTGGCCGTGGACGCGCAAAACGGGAGGCTGGCCCACCGCAAGGTGCAAGTCGCTGGCATTGCGGTTGACGACGGTTTGCAGCAGTTTGTCGATAAGGATACTAGCCATCTGCCGAATCTTTCCCCACTAGAAGTGTATGGCAGGTACCCGGGGAAGAAGATGCCTCTTCCGCCCTCCATGTTCCGTGGGCGCCTGGACCGAAGGATTATTTGCGGCCGTTCCTCCGCCGCCAACTATTTCCGCTATTTTCACTCCGACTCGGTGCGCTTCGCCACCCGCAGAACCTCTTCGAGGGTAGTGACGCCGCGGAGCACTTTGTCGATCCCATCCCAATAGAGTGTCTTCATGCCTTCGGCGACGGCCGTTCGTCGGATCTGGTCGGTAGGCGCCGCATTGAAGGCAAGTTCGCGGATCTTTGACGACATGAGCATCAATTCGAAGATGCCCAATCGCCCGCGAAAGCCGCTTCCCTGGCAGTTTCCGCAGCCAGTCCCTTTGACATAATTGGCGTTGGCTGCCATAGCCGGGGTGATGCCGGCGATGTCGATAAGGCTCTGCGGTGGGTTGTACGGGTGCTTGCATTTTTGGCAAACTACGCGAACCAGGCGCTGTGCCATGATGGCGACCACGCTGCTGGCGACCAGGTATGCCTGCACACCCATGTCGATCAGACGTGTAATAGCACTAGGCGCATCGTTCGTATGTAGTGTACTGAAAACCAAGTGTCCAGTCAAAGATGCTTGAATGCCCATCTGAGCTGTCTCAAGATCACGCATCTCGCCGACCAGGATCACATTAGGTGCCTGCCGCAACATTGCCCGAATCACCCGGGCAAAATCGAGCCCAATGTCGTGGCGTATCTCGACCTGGTTCACCCCCGGTAAGTAGTATTCCACCGGATCCTCGGCCGTGATGATCTTGCGGTCGGGCGTGTTTAATTCGTTCAAAGCCGCATAGAGCGACGTGGTCTTGCCGGAACCCGTCGGACCCGTCACAAGGATGATGCCATTGGGTCGCTGAATAAGTCCCTTGACCTTGTGGTAGTCGTCTTCGGAGAACCCCAACTGCCGCAAGCCGACCTTGATGCTGTCCTTATCCAAAATCCGCATTACCACCGACTGGCCGTGGCTGGTGGGAATCACGCTCACGCGAAGATCGAGCTCTTTTTCCCCCACGCTGATTTTTATGCGACCGTCCTGCGTCCGCCGTCGTTCGGCGATGTCGAGTTTCGAGAGAATCTTCACGCGGGAAAGGATCGCGCCAATCAGCCGTTTGGGGGGGCTGTCGCGCTCCACCAGTACGCCGTCGATGCGGTAACGGACGCGAATGCGGTCCTCGAAGGGCTCGATGTGGATATCCGAAGCCCGCAGTTGCACCGCCTCGGTAATAATCAGTTGCACCAGCCGCACGACCGGGGCGCTGCTCTCATCGACCTCCTCTTCGCCGGCCTCGGCCTCCTGCATCGTCTCGGTGAAGTCGATGGCGGTGTCGGTGAACTCTTGCAGCATCGAGTCGGCGCTTTCGCCGACGGTCTGGCCGTAGTGGCGGTTGATGGCGTCGAGGATCGCCTCGCGCGGAGCTAGCGCGATCTCGATCTGGCGGTTCAGAATGAATCGCAACTTATCGAACGTGTCGTAGTCCATTGGGTCGCTAACAACCACGGTCAGTTTGCCATCGGACTCGGACAGCGGCATGGCCGCGTTTTCGCGCCGACCGACTCGGGAACCAGCTCGACAACGGTAGGGGGGACGGAGATTTCGCTGAGGTTGATGTAGTCCAGACCGTGCTGCTCGGCCATCGCCCTCATAACCTCTTCGCCGGTGGCATAGCCGAGGCGGATCAGCGCGTCGGGCAGGCCGATACCCAACTCGGCGACCATCTGCTGGGCTTCAGCCAGTTGGTCTGGGCTGATCGTCCCTTTGCGAATGAGGATCTCGGTGTAGTCACTCTTGCGTTTGGCAGCCATGCAAGGCTCCGAAAAACGTCCTAGCGGATAAATACCCCGACCCCAGCCCCCGACGGGTTTAGTGATCCATACCGCCTGAGCTGACAGGTGGGGCAGACATTCCTGTCTGCCCTTGGCAGGCAAGAATGCCTGCCCCACCCATCGGTTCGGGCCAGATGGGGCACTAGCCAAGAGCCTGTTCCTTTAAATTCCGCGAAAAATTGGTGCCAGCCCCTGCTATCTACCTAGATTAACGGCGGGTGGTCGGAATGTCAAATGCAGCGATTCATCAACCTTTGGGTGGTGTCTTTCCCCGCGGCAGTTCGCGAAGGTAGATATTCTTATACCAGAGGGTGCTACCGTGATTCTGCAATTCGATCTGGCCGGTGGGATAGATCGGTTTGTCGCGTTCCCAGTAGTTCTCCAGCACGACGTTATCGACCACGAGTTTGCCGTTAAACTTCACGGTGACTTTGTCGCCGACCATCTTGATGTAGAAGGTGTTCCATTGGCCGATGGGGTGGTCGGCGACGATTTTGGGGTTGGAAGGGTGTTTTTGATTGTTGTACAGGCCGCCGGAGCCGACTTCGCTGCCGTAGCTGGTGGGCTTGGTGAAGGGATCCCAGATTTGCACTTGCGGCGAGCCGCGGAGATAGATGCCGCTGTCGCCGTGGGGTTCGATCTTCCAGTCTACGTGCATTTCGAAATCGCCGTAGTCCTTGGCGGTGCAGAGGCTGCGGCCGTGGCCGTTGAAGATCAACATGCCATTTTCCGCCCGCCAGCCCTTGCGCATTACCTCGTCCGCCTCTTTTTGAAGCTCGGCGGCCTCCTCGCGCGTGAGCTTGGCGCGGCGGGCGGGGTTGTCGAACGGCTCCTTCAATAAGCCCTTCCAGCCGGTCAAGTCCTTGCCGTTGAACAGTGCGACGAAACCACGCGGCGGAGTGTTGTCGGCCGGACGATTGGGCTTCGCCGCCGGCGACGGCTCGGCCGCCCGGGCCGGTACAAAAGCGGCGAAAGCCAAAACGGCGGCAAGCACGACTCGAAGCGACATTTTCATGACCTGGCTCCTGATTTCTCAACGGTGACGGGCGGGCATTATCGGAAGGCCGATAGGCACGACCAAAACCCCAAAAATAATGGATCATCTCCTCGGCGCACGACGACTGCCAGCTTACTCGGTCACGTGGACAATGTAAAGGTTGGCATGCAAAACCCAGGCTGGCGATTCTGGGGAGGTCCGCGAGGCGGCCGACGCTAAGTGGACCCTGGCGGGACGGCTTGTTACAATACACCGCAGCCGCAATTTCAAGGAGTGATACGACTAGGATGCCTTCAGCCGATCTCAACATTCGCCGCATCGACAGCCGGCGGGAAGATATCCGCGCGGCGATGGCGGAACTGCGGGCGAAACTCAGCCCGGCGGGGGATGTGGTGAGCGAGGCGGGGCGGCGGCGGACGATCGAGGTTTTTGGCCAACCGCTTTCGCCGCAACAGGTCGTCCAACGTATTTGCAGCGACGTGCAACGGCAGGGCGTGGCGGCGGTGTTGGATTATTCCGCCCGGATCGACAAGGCCCGGCTTACGGCCGAGACGCTGCGAGTCCCGGCGAGGGAATTGGCCGAAGCCCATGCGGCGGCCGAGCCGCAGTTCTTGGCGGCGGTGCGGCGGGTGGCGGAGAACATCCGCGAGTTCCAGCGGGCGATTCTGCATCGCGACGTGCGGCTGGAGCGGCCCGGCGGTTATCTGGCCCAGCGGTATCGGCCGTTGGAGCGCGTGGGCATCTGCGTGCCGGGCGGGGCGGCGGCGTATCCTTCGACGGTGCTGATGACGGCCGTGCCCGCCCAAGTGGCCGGTGTGCGCGAGTTGGCCGTCGTCGCCCCGCCCATGAAGTTCGGGGCGTACAACGCCGATATGTTGGCGACTTGCCACGAACTGGGAATTGCCGAGGTCTATCGGCTCGGCGGAGCGCAGGCGGTCGCGGCGCTGGCCTACGGCGTCGAAGGGATTCCGCGGGTGGACAAGATCGTCGGGCCGGGCAATCTTTTCGTGGCGTTGGCCAAGCGGCACGTTTTCGGCGACGTGGCCATCGACTCGATCGCCGGCCCAAGCGAGGTTGTCGTGATCGTCGATGAATCGACGCGGCCGGAGTTCACCGCGATGGATCTGATCGCCCAGGCCGAGCATGCGCCGGGGGCGAGCGTGCTGATCGGCTGGAACGAGCGAGTATTGGACGCGGCAGTGGCGGAACTTTCGCGGCGGTTGGCCGATCTGGAGCGCGGCGAGTTGGCCCGACAGAGTTTGGAGGAGTTTGGGGCGGTGATTCTGGCCCGCGATGCCGACGAGGCGTGTGCGTTGGCCGATGAGATCGCGCCGGAGCATCTGCACATTGCCACCGAGAACGCCGAGGAGTTGGCGGCGAAGATTCGGCACGCGGGGGCAGTGTTCCTGGGCAATTACACGCCGGTGGCGTTGGGCGACTATGCCGCCGGCCCGTCGCACGTGTTGCCCACCAGCGGCACAGCCCGATTCGCCGCCGGACTGTCGGCCAACGATTTTCTGCGGGCCAATAGCGTTCTACACTTTAGCCGTGAGGGAATGATGCGGCTGGCCGACGATGTGCGAACGCTGGCGACGAAGGAGGGGCTGACGGGGCATCGGGGGAGCGTGGAGGTGAGAATGATAAATGATGAGTGATGAATGATGAATTACGGGCAGCGGCACGGACGCCGTCCGACTCTTCGTTAATCGCTCGGCGTTTGTCATTCATCGTTCATCATTCATCATTCATCATTTTCCCATGTCGTTTTTCCGTCCCGAAATTGAATCGGCCGCCGGCTACGTGCCGGGGGAACAGCCGCAGGACGGCGAGTTCATTAAACTGAACACGAATGAGAATCCGTACCCGCCGTCGCCGGAAGTGAGCAGGGCGATCGAGGAGACGCTTCGCCGTTTGCGGAAATATCCCGATCCGATGGCCCACGAGTTCCGCCGCCGGGCGGGCGAACTACTGGGCGTTCCGCCCGATTGGATCCTCTGCGGCAACGGCAGCGACGACATCCTGACGATCGTCACGCGAACGTTCGTCGGCCAAGGGCAACTGCTGCGACTGCCGTATCCGAGCTACATCCTCTACAAGACGCTCGGCCAGTTGCAGGGGGCGCGGAGCGAGGAGGTGCGATTCAACGCCGATTGGTCGCTGCCGGCCGAGTTCGCCCAGGGTCGAGACGACCTGCGGATCGTGTTCCTGGCCAATCCGAACAGCCCCTCGGGCACGATGGTTCCGCCCGAGCGGGTTTTGGAAATCGCCGAGCAGTTGCCGTGTCCGCTGTTGGTCGATGAGGCGTACGTCGATTTCGCCGACGTGAATTGCATGTCGCTGGTGGCCCGCTGCGAGAAGATCATGGTGGCGCGGTCGCTGAGCAAGTCGTATGCCTTGGCGGGGCTGCGGTTCGGCTACATCGTGGCCCGGCCGCAGATCATCGAGCAATTGATCAAAGTGAAGGACTCGTACAACTGCGATGCGCTGTCGATTGCCGGGGCCACGGCGGCCATCGGCGATCGGGCGTGGCTGGCGGCCAACCGGGCGAAGATTCTGGCCACCCGCGGCCGGCTGGTGAAGGAGATGCGGAATCTGGGGTTTGTAACGGTCGATTCGCAGGCGAACTTCACCTGGAATACGCATCCGCGTCTGCCTGTCCGGCCGCTCTACGAGCGATTGAAACGCGACCGCATCCTGGTCCGATACATGAACTATCCCGACTGGGGCGACGGACTGCGGATCAGCGTCGGCACGGACGGGGAGGTCGATGCGTGTTTGGAAAAATTGAGAGCGATTGTGTAGAAGGGAAGGCGACGGGGAGACAAGGAGAGGGACGCGATTGACTGCTCTCTCCTTGTCTCCCCGTCGCCCCCTCTCCCCGTCTTGCTGAGGTGACTATGACGCGAAACGTGAAAATCCATCGTCAGACGGCGGAAACCGACATTACCGTGGGGGTGAACCTCGACGGCGGCGGCGAGGGGCGCGTCGCCACCGGCATCGGTTTCTTCGATCACATGCTAGCGTTGCTGGCAAAGCATGCAGCCTTCGATCTGGTAATCGACGCGGCGGGCGACCTGAACGTCGATCAGCACCACACGGTCGAGGACGTGGGGATATGCCTCGGGCAGGCGTTCCGCGAGGCGGTCGGCGACAAGGCGGGCATTCGCCGCTACGGGCATTTCACGCTGCCGATGGAGGAGACGCTCTGCACCGTCGCCGTGGATCTCGGCGGCCGGGCGTATTTTGTCTTCGAGGCCGATTTTCCCACGCATAAGATCGGCGATTTCGACGCGGAACTGGTCGCCGACTTCTGGCACGCCTTCGCCGCAAATGCTTTGTGCAACTTGCACATCATCGTTCATCACGGGCGAAACAGCCACCATATTGCCGAGGCGATCTTCAAGGCGACGGCCCGGTCGTTGCGGATGGCGGTCGAGGCCGATCCGCGGCTCCCCGGCGTGCCGAGCACAAAGGGGACGCTGTAGCAGGCGACTTCCGCATTCCCTCTCTTCTTGTCATCGCTACGGCAACGCGAATCAGATTTGTGCTGGTGGGGGTGCGGTTTTTTTCGGCGGAATTGCGTGCGCAAGTGAGCGACGTGCGACTGGCGGCCGTCGCCGCGAGAGGCTCTCGCGGATTTTTTTTCGAATCGCAAGCGGCATGACTTGACAATTTTCTCGATTGCCGGAGAATGGCGGCTGGCGAAGGCTTTGGGGAGCGCAAACGTAGGGAGCAATCATTGGCGACGCATTGTCGCGGCCTGGACGGCCCCCCCCAAGGCTTTCGCCTTTCTGCGATCGATCGCCATGTTCGACGACTTGTTGGGGCGGCAGTTGCACTGTCGCCCCTTTCTCGCTGAATCCGGGGACGGCAGTGTAACTGCCGTCCCAACGACGCGCGTCTGTGACCCATCACCATGCCCATCTGCTTGATCAGCCTCGGTTCCAACGAAGGGGACCGACAAGCGAATCTCGAGGCGGCGACAGCCCGGTTGGCGGGGTATCCGGGCATGAGGCTTGTTGCCCGCAGCTCGTGGCGCGAGACGGCGGCGGTTGGCGGGCCGGCGGGGCAGAACGATTTTCTCAACGGCGCGGTGAAGGTGGAAACCTCGCTGTTGCCGCAGGAATTGCTGGCTTTCCTGCAACAGATCGAAGGCGAACTGGGCCGGCGACGAGTGGAGCGATGGGGGCCGCGGCCGATCGACCTCGATCTGCTGCTCTACGATGAGTTGATTCTGACAACGCCCGCACTGCTGCTGCCACATCCGCGAATGGTGTGGCGGCGCTTCGTGCTCGAACCTGCGGCCGAGGTGGCCGGCTCGATGCTGCATCCGACGATCGGCTGGAGTATCGCCCGGCTGCTCGCCCATCTGAACGAGTCGTTGCCTTACGTGGCGGTGACCGGCCCGATCGCGGCGGGCAAAACCCGGCTGGCCGAGCGGCTCGCCGGGGCGATTTCGGCGGAGTTGATTCTGGAGCAGCCCGACTGGTCGCGGCTCGAAGCCTTCTACGCCGATCCCGCTGGTCACGCTTGGACGACGGAGTTAGAATTTCTCGACGAGCGCGCCCGACTGTTGGCTGTAAAAAAGGGGTCAGAACTATTTTTGGTGGAACGGCCACCGCGAAAGACGGAGTTCGGAAAAACAGTTCTGACCCCTTTTTTGGTGAGCGATTTCTGGTTCGATCAATCAGCGGCCTTCGCCCGCGCGTGGCTGCCGGCCGAGCGGCTGGAGGCGTTTTTGCGGCGATGCGAGCGATTGCGAGAGACGGTTGTCCGTCCGCGGCTGGTCGTGTTGTTGGACGCCCCGGCCGATGAACTGCTCCGCCGCATTCGCAGTCGCGGCCGTCAGTGCGAGCGGCGATTGACCGCCGCACAGTTGGAACGCATTCGCCAAGCGGTCATCGATCAAGCCGCTCGCCGCGACGCGGGGCCGGTTCTGCGCACGGCGACAATGACCCGGAGGCCGTCTTCGCCGAAGTGCTGGCGGCGGTGCGCGGAATGGAGTAGAACGATTCAACGTCGATCATTGGTGAACAACGCAATGCCTCAACTCATCACGACCATAGCACAACTGCGGGAATCGCTGGCTGTCGTGCGCCGCGACGGCAAGCGAATCGGACTCGTGCCGACGATGGGAGCGCTGCACGAAGGGCACTTGAGCCTGGTGCGGGCGGCCAAGGCCGAATGCGATTGCACGGTCGTTTCGATCTACGTCAATCCGACGCAGTTCGGCCCGAGCGAAGATTTCTCGAAGTATCCGCGCACGCTGGAGGCCGATCTGAAGTTGTTGGCCGGCTGCGGGGCGGACATCGCTTTTGTGCCGACGAACGAAGAGATGTATCCACCGAGCGAAAAAGGTGTCAGGAACCGTTTGTGCGAAGCACCTGCAGGCCGATCCCAACAAACGGTTCCTGACACCTTTTTCGCCGGCGGCGTTGCCGAACCGCTGGAAGGACGATGCCGGCCGGGGCATTTTCGCGGCGTCGCTACTGTAGTGCTGAAATTGTTCAACATCGTTCAGCCGGACGCGGCCTATTTCGGACAGAAGGACTATCAGCAGGCGGCGGTCATTCGCCGCATGACGGCCGACCTGAATTTGCCGATTGCGATTCGCGTCTGCCCGATCGTGCGCGAGCCGGACGGGCTGGCGATGAGCTCGCGGAACCGTTACTTGAGCCCCGCCGCAAGGCAGCGGGCGCTGGTGTTGTGGAAGAGCTTGCAAACCGCGGTGAAACTTGTCGCGGAAGGCGAGCGCAACGCGGGCGCGATTGCCGCGCGGATGCGCGACGTGATTGAGACGGCCGAGGACGCGCGGATCGATTACGTTGCGCTGGTCGATCCCGACACGCTCCAGCCGGTCGAGCGGATTGTCGGCCGCACGTTGGCGGCGCTGGCGGTCAAGATCGAGAACACGCGGCTGATCGATAATTGTCTGCTGGGCTGAAGGGGCACGTGGTCCGTTTCGTTTAGCCGCCGCGTCCACGCGGCGCGTAGTCGCCAATGACCTCAACGCCGCGTGGACGCGGCGGCTAAACGGATTTCTGACAACTTGTCGAGTTGTGCCAACGAACTCTTTCCCGCCCCGTCGCGTATCTTATTTTAAGAAGCTAAGGGCAAGGAAATGGGGGAAGGAGGATGACGCCGTGTTGGTTCTCAGTCGCAGGCCGGGTGAGGCCGTGGTGATCGACGGCAATATCGAAGTCACCGTGCTGGAAGTACACGGCGAGCGGGTGAAACTCGGCCTGTGCGGGCCGACGGACGTGCCGTTCCGCCGCGAAGAGGTTCAGCGGAGAACGGTCCGCGAAGAACCGGTCTGCCGTCCCAGATGAGATCGCGGGCGTCTCGCCCGCGCTGCGGGAAAGGGGATGGAGGAGGTTGTCGGGAAAGCCGGGTCCGGTTCGTTGGGTTTTCTTTCGACAACCTCCTCCGTCCCTCTCTCTCATCTTCCGCGTCCGGGGCCGAACCATTCGATCTGTCGGCGGGGGCAAAACGCCAACTCGTGGGCGGCGCAATAGGGCTGCAACCAGCGGGCCTTCTCCGTCAACGCGGCGGCATCGACGCCCTGCGGCATCAGCATCACCCGCGACCGCTCGATTTCGGGAAACTCCCGCAGATACGCCAAGATCTCTTCGCAATCGGCCGGGCAATCGACCACGAACTTCAACTGGTAATCGTATTGGGCGATCAAGCGGCGGATCACGTCGGGAGCATGGCGATGCAACGCATGGCGTTCCGCCCACTTCGGGTATTGCTCGTCCGCACGTTCGGCCCTCACCCCCGGCCCCTCTCCCAATGGGAGAGGGGAGCAGTGCGGCGGCTCTCCCAATGGGAGAGGGGAGGAGTTCGACAGTTTCGGGCTGATCGACATCAGATCGCAAACGACCGGCAGGTAGAGCGTGCCCGCGGTCTCGATGGTGACGTGCCAGCCGCGGCGGCGGAGTTCTGCCGCCAGCGGGACCAATTCGGCGAAGAGCATCGGTTCGCCGCCGGTGAGGACGAGGTGGGTTGGGGATTTGGGGATTTGGGGATTTGGGGATTTGGGGATTTGGAGATGGGGGTTCTGTGGAGCCTGAACCTTGAACCTTGAACCTTGGACCTTGAGCCTTGAATCTTCTTCCGCCCTCACCCCCGGCCCCTCTCCGGCGAGCGGGAGAGGGGAGAGTACGTCGAGAAATGCTGGGCGCGGCGACTGGCGATGCTGCTCGACGCGATCGAGGATTTCGGCCACGGCTAGCTCCTCGCCCTGCGGCGTCCACGAGGCGTAGGGCGTGTCGCAATAGCCGCAGCGGAGATTGCACCCGGAGGTGCGCACGAAGATGCTCTCGACGCCCGTCAGGCGACCTTCTCCTTGCAGCGAGCGGAAGATTTCGGCGATTCGCATGTCGTAGTGGGCAGTCGGCAGTGGGCAGTGGGCAGTAGAGAGGGGGCAGTCGGCAGTGGGCAGTCGGCAGTGCGAAACCGCAAGCGGTTTGGTTGTGGCGAGGTGTACGAAATCTCCAATCTCTAATCTCAAATCTCCAATCTCCAATCCCTAATCCCTAATCCCTCTGCTCGATACTTTACCGGATCTTCCACGCCCGCCTCGGCAAAACCTCTGCGGCGCAACAGGCAGGAGTCGCAATGGCCACAACTGGCGCCGCTGGGATCGGGATCGTAACAGGAATGTGTCAGGCTGTAATCGACGCCCAACTCGATGCCGCGGCGGATGATCTCGGCTTTTGTCATGTGGATCAGCGGGGCGTGAATGTTGTATTGCAGGCGGCCCTCGACGCTCGCCTTGGTCGCCAGGTTGGCCATCGCGGTGAAGGCGGCGATGTACTCCGGCCGGCAGTCGGGATAGCCGCTGTAGTCGATGGCGTTGACGCCGAGGAAGATGTCGGCCGCCCCGATCGACTCGGCGTAGGCCAACGCCAACGACAGCAGTACCGTGTTGCGGGCCGGCACGTAAGTGATCGGGATGCCGTGGGCCATCTCGGCGGCGGGCCGATCCTTGGGCACCTCGATGGCGGCCGTCAGGGCGCTGCCGCCGAATTGCCGCAGATCGACCGAGAGCACGACGTGCCGCACGACGCCGAGCGCCTTGGCCACGCGGCCGGCGGCCTCCAACTCGAAACGGTGCCGCTGGCCGTAATCGACGGAGAGGGCGTACAGGGCGAACCCCTCTTGCCGGGCGATGGCGGCGGTGGTGGCCGAGTCGAGCCCCCCGGAAAGCAGGATTACCGCCGGTTTCGCGGGCGTGGTTGATGCGTTCATAGATGCGTGGATGCTTGATTGCTGCCCCCCTACCCCCAAACCTTCTATCATGCCACAATGATGTACGGAAAGAAAGGAGACGGCGCACGTGGACGACAGCTTTCGCAACGTGCTGGAGACGTTCGACAATCCGAATCCGCAGCGGGATTACATGATTGAGATCGTCTGCCCGGAGTTTACCTCGGTGTGCCCGAAGACCGCCCAGCCCGACTTCGGCACGCTTACGATTACGTACGTTCCCGACGCCCGTTGCGTGGAGTTGAAGAGCTTGAAGTTTTATCTTCAACAGTTTCGCAACCAGGGCGTATATTACGAGACGGTGACGAATCGGATCCTCGACGACCTGGCGGCGGTGCTGCGGCCGCGGCGGATGACGTTGACGGCCGCGTTCACGCCGCGCGGCGGAATCACGACGACGGTCACTGTGAGCGTCGAGCAGAAGAATTAGCGGAGCGTTTGACGCGACTTTGCGAAACCGCGAGCGGTTTGTGGGCGGTGAACCGCCACCCCCTCGTTTTCGCCCCGACCCCTGATCCCCAAAACTCTGATCCCTGGCCCCTGACCCCTCCCCCCTGACCTCTGACCCCTGAGTTCTCCCATGCCTGAACTGCCGCGAGTGATCCTGTCGGGGTTTGCCGATGAGGCCGCCAACCAGAAGACGGCGGTGCAGCAGTTTTCTGCCTTCGCCGCCCTGGGACTGCAATACTACAGCCTGCGATTCATCGACGTCGGCGAAGGCGTGAAGAACGTGATGCACCTGACGCTGGCCGAGATCCAGAAGATTCGCCACTTGCAGGACGAGTACGGATTGAACGTCTCTTCGATCGGCTCGCCCATCGGCAAGGTCAAGTTGCGCGACGTGGACGATGGCACGAAGAACGTTTTCGTGCCGTTCAAGAAGTATCTGGGCCGCGAGGTGAAGAAGGCGTGCCAACTGGCCCATGCCTTCGAGGCGAAGCTGATTCGCGGGTTTTCGTTCTATCCGCCGCGGGGGGCCGATCTGGAAGAGTGCCTGCCGCAGGTGGTCGATCAGTTGGGGCAGATTGCCGAGGCGTGCCACCGCGCCGATCTGACGTACGGCTTGGAGGTCGAGGTGAATCTGGTCGGCAGCACGGGCCAGATACTCGCCGAAATCCACCGGCAGATCAACCATCCCGGCTTGTTGCTGATTTTCGACGCGGCGAACATTTTGGTGCAAGGCTATTCGCCCGCCGAATTGTACGAGCAGTATTTGGCGATGAAGCCGGGACTCGGCTGGTTACACATTAAGGATTACCGCTGTCCGATGGCGGAGCGCGGGCCGAACCCGTCGCCGCTTCATCCGGTGGACGTGGGTGCGATCAAGCACTTCGTGCCGGCCGACGAGGGGGACAGCGCCCACGAGGCGATCTTGCGGGATTTCAGCCGCATCGTGCCGGCCGTCGAGCGGAAACTCCGTCGCCGCGGCATTCCCGGCGTCTTCCTCGACCTCGAACCGCATCTGAAGGGCGGCGGTCAGTTCGGCGGATTCAGCGGCCCCGACGGCATGGGCGTCGCCCTGCGGGCGCTCTGCCGCGTGCTGGATTATGTTGGGCTCGACTACCATCTCCGCGATTTCGCCGACATCCAAGTGGCGCGCGGGTTTTGATGAGTCTTTACCGCCCGTACACTGGGCCGAAGTTGGCGCAGGCGCGGAAGTCGGCGCCTTCGAGGTCGGCGGTGCCGAAGCCGGCCCAGACGCTGGGGCGGAAGACGTTTTCCTCGGGCACGTTGTGCATGCAGACCGGAATCCGCAGCATCGCGGCCAATGTGATCAGGTCGGCGCCGACGTGGCCGTAGCTGAACGCGCCGTGGTTGGCGCCCCAGGCGTTCATCACCGTGTAGCCGTCCTTGAACACGCCCGAGCCGCTGCAACGCGGGGCGAACCAGGTCGTCGGCCAGGTCGGATCGGTGCGGCTGTCGAGCGTGTTGTGGGCCTTTTCGGGCAGCTCGAACGTCCAGCCCTCGGCAATCTGCAATACCGGGCCCTGGCCGCGAATTAGATTCACCCGCGAGAGCGTGACCGGCATTCCACCGCGGGAGACGAAGTGGGACGACAGCCCGCTGCCGCGGAAGTATTCGAGAATCGCCGGGCACCAGGTGGTGGCGTCGAGGCACGCCTTCGCCTCCTTCTCGCTGATCTCCCAGAAGGGCTTCATGGCGGGCTGGCCGCCAATCTGCTGGCAGCCGGCGCCGTCGAGGGCGGCCGCGCCGGAGTTGATCAGGTGGATCAGCCCGTGGGCCGCCGGGCCGGTCACGTCGTAGCCGGTCACCCGCTTGATCGCGGCGGGACTCCAGTAGGTCCGCACGTCGGCGAAGACCTGGGCCGTGCCCGTCAGCAGGTTGCCGAAGAGCATCACCGTGCCGTTGAGGCAGTCGTTTTCGGTGGCCATCACGTATGGGGCGCGGATGCCGTTCCAATCGAACGACGAGCAGAGGATCGCTTCCATGAAGTCGCCGTTGGGGTACGTGTCGGTCCATTGGCGTTGTCCCTGGAAGCCGGCGGCGATGGCGTTATGGCCCATCGACTCCTCGACGAATCCCATTTCGGCCAGCCGCGGGTTGCCGACCATCAAGTCGCGACCGATCATGGCCATCTTGATCGACCACTCCCAAACGCGGGCTTTCTGCTCGGGCGTCAGCTTCTTCGAGTTTCGATCGTCGCCCTCCTTGCAGTTCGCCTTGGCCCAGGCGGCGGCGCGTTGGTACTCGGCCTCGTCGTAGATCTTCTGTTCGATGCGGCGGACGAACTCGACGCTCTCGACCGTTTCAACCCTCATGCCGAGGTAACGCTCGAAGAAGTCGTGATTCACCAGCGAGCCGGCGATGCCCATCGAGACGTTGCCCAGCGAGAGATAGGACTTGCCGCGCATGGTGGCCACGGCCAGGCCGGCGCGGACGAAGCTCAGAATCTTCTGGCGGACGTCGGCGGGGACTTCGTTGATCTGTCCCTTGTCCTGCACGTCGCGACCGTAGATGCTGAAGGCGGGCAGGCCCTTCTGGTTATGTCCGGCCAGCACGGCGGCGAGGTAGACGGCGCCCGGCCGCTCGGTGCCGTTGAAGCCCCAGACGGCCTTGGGGATCAGCGGATCCATGTCCATTGTCTCCGAGCCGTAGCACCAGCAGGGTGAGACGGTCAACGAGACGCCGACGCCTTCGCGTTCGAACTTCGCGGCCGTTTGCGCCGCTTCGGCCACGCCGCCGATGCAGGTGTCGGAGATGACGCATTCGACCGGAGCGCCGCAGGGGTGCCGCAGCGATTCGGAGATCAGTTTGGCCACCGCCTTGGCCATGCCCATCGTCTGGCCTTCGAGCGATTCGAGGACGCCTCCGCGGCGGCCGTCGATGGCGGGGCGGATGCCGACCTTGGGAAGCGATCCAACGAGACGATTGACGCACGGAACTTGGCTGGCCATGTGGGCTCTCCTTTTGCCGTCGATTGCTGGGGAATTGTCGATATTGGGAGCCCTTAGTTTGCCCCGCGGAGGCATTTCTTGCAAGAGCCCCCTTTTCTCGGGTGCAATAACGGATCATGGCGGTCGCCTCCGCACCGTTTAGCCGCCGCGTCCACGCGGCGCTGCATCTGCGAGCGATTCTGCGCCGCGTGGGCGCGGCGGCTAAACAGTCTTCCTATTTTGACCACAGACAATTACCGCGCCCATGGGTGATTGGCGCAAGCAGCGGCATCTTGCGCGAATTCTGTGCGAAGCCGCAAGCGGCTTGGACATCGCAACGGAGATGATCGATCCGCATAGAGAACAGCGAATCAGTGGACTGTCGTTCCCTGCTTCGCTTGCTCGCCGATCGGCAGCACGTGGGCGGTGACGAGGACTACCCGCTGCTTGCCGTTCTTCGCCTGCCGCGACATGTCGCACAGCAACATGGTCTGGCCGTCGGCCAGCTTGATCGTGGTTTGCAGCTTCAAGCTCTCGACGACGGGACTGCGGACAGGCTCGCCTTTGCTGGGCACGTAGATCGGCACGCCTTCATCGGCCGGGCCGAAGCGAGAGTCGTCGAGTTCGAATTGCATCGTCACCGCGCGATCGGGGCCCGTCCGCGGCGTGAAGGTCAGTATCGTCCCCAAGTGTTCCGTTGTGACCATGTTGTGTTGGTTCATCGGCATCGCGGCCAGTTTGACGCTCGGCATCGCGGCTGGTTCAGAGTGGCGCGGGGTCGACGGGCTCGGACGGCTATAGATCACCCCGCCGCCCGCCGAACTCATGCTGACGCCTGTAATCACTGGCTCACGGCGGCCTGCCTGAAGATATGCGGGTTGATTGTCGAGCGTGGTCAGCTCGCTGCGGAAGAGGACCGTGATCTTCTGTCGGGCTTCCTCGACTCCGACGGAGGTGGCGCGGACTTTGGTTTCGTCCGCTTTCTCTTTTGTCGCAGCGGCGGGGAGATCGGCCGTCGGCACGTCCCCCATCGCCACTTCGAGGCGAATCATCATCGCGGCGCGGTCGAGGGCTTCGATCAGTTTTTGCATCTCAGTGAAGACCTCGGGCGGGCTGGCCACGACCAGGCAGTTGCTGACCACGTTGGGCACGATCACGGCTCTTGAGAGGGCGTCGAACTGGCCGGCCCGGTGCTCGGCGCTGAACAGAGTGCTGAGCGTTTGGGCGAGTTGCTGGGCCGGGGCGTTGCGGAGATGCCAGACTTGGGTATGCCAGGGTCCGTGGCTCTGCGTCGCCGCGACGACCCCCGGCATGACCGGCGGGGCATCGGGCGGTGCGAAGGTGCGCGGGTCCGGCAGACCTCGCGGCGGCGTCGCGGGCGGGGACGTTGGAGCAGCATCCGGCCGGCTCCCAGCCGGGGCGGTCACCGCCGGCGGAAACCATTGCGGGACTTGACTGGGCGGGTCGGCGGCGAGCGCGCACGTACCGAACCACAACACGATTGCCAGAGCAATCCAGAAGCGTGACATGTCGGCTCTCCTGAACGAGGGTTTTTCGGCAATCCCGCCTTGTTCGTCGGTGGCAGTACCGACGGAGGGCTATTGTGATTATCCTTCCGTCCCCGTCGCTTGTCAATCATCGCGAACTGCCGTGGGCCGCACGAACGGAGGGAATCTTCCCGCAGGTGGGGATTTGTGTTTCCCCGTGCAACCATCGCGCAAGATCTCGCGATTTCCGAGTGCTTGCGTCAGCGCAAACCGACGAATCTTTGCACCAGGTGGTCGCGAATTCGGTCGGGAAGCATTTTGAACAACCTGAAACAGAACCGCACGTCCCAACCGAGATAATAATGGGCTTTCGGCCGCGGGGCCGTCAGGGCGTGAACCACCGCCGCGACGACGCGGCTGGTCGGAGCGGCGATGCGAGCGGAGTGGCCGACCCACTGGCGGATGGCCGCCAAGTCGGCATCGTAGAGCGAGAGTGTCGCCTGATCGACGCCGGCAGCCAACTGCTCGGCTGAGGCGGCGGATTTCTCCCAGATCGGCGTGGCGATCGCTGCCGGCGCGACGGCTGAAACGCGAATGCCGGAGTCACGAAATTCCGTACGGAGCGCATCGGTGATCGCTTCCAAGCCGAACTTCGATGCCGAATAGGGGCCCAAGTAGGGCACGGATAGCCCGCCGCTCATCGAACTCATGTTGACCATGCGGCCGCGTGCCTTCCGCAGCAACGGCAGGAACGCCTGGATGACGGCGAGTTGGCCGACCAGATTCACCTCGATCTGGCGGCGGAAGGCGTCGATGGGGACGAGTTCGAGCGGCCCGGGGACGGCAATTCCGGCGTTGTTGACTAGGCCGGCGAGCCCGGCGTCGCCCACCGCCTCGGCGACGACTTTGGCCGCCGCCGTAATGGTGTCGGCCTCGGTCACGTCGATCGTCAGCGGAGTCAAGCGGGCGGACGCCGCGGCACGAAGTTGTTGGGCAGCGGCCGCCGTGCGAATGCCGGCGAAGACGCGGAAACCGCGGCGATCCAGCTCGAGCGCGCAGGCCCGGCCGATGCCCGTCGAAGCGCCGGTGATGACGACCGCGGGAGACGGCCGCACCGCGGGGGTGTTGCTCATTCGATCCGGTGCCTCGATAGTGTTGGGGCGGCAGTTGTACTGCCGACCCGAGAAATCACCGCTGATTCAGGGGCGGCAGTGCAACTGCCACCCCAACGAGACTGCGGGAGACGGCCGCGCCGCGGGGGTCTCGTTCATTCGATCTGGTATCCCGATACCCGCCACTTCTTGTCGGCACCGCGTGCCAGCACGACCGTTTCGACCGCCGCTTTGTTGTTGGCGAAGACGACTTGGTATTCCAGGACGACGTATTGGCCCTCGACGGCGCCGGGCAGAGTCGTTGTAAACCGCTTCGCTTCGAGTTGACGGGAAACTACTTTGGCGAACGGCTTTCGTTTGTCGCCGACGATTCTGATGAAGTCCCTTCGCCCGTCATATCTCCTCAGGACGTTGGATGCGGTCTCCCAAGCCTGCGAGTATTCACCGCGATCGAGCAGCGTCAGCCACGGCTCGGCGGCGTCGGCGGCCTTCTGCACGGCGTCGGCGTGTCTGCCCTCTGCGGCGGGTGCTCGATTTGTCCGCGCGACCTTGGCGCTGGGATTGGTCGAGAGGATCGGCTTGAACACGAGCGTGACGGACGTACCCGCCGGGGGAATGTGCGCTTTGAATTTCTCGAAGTTTCGGTCCTCGATGACCCCGGAACCGAACAACGGCAGATCGAGCATGGCGGCAGGACTGCTCAGCACGCAGATCATCTCGCACCCCCTGTCGGCCACGTACGATGTCTTTCCCGTTGCTTCATCGGTGACGATGATGCTGCCGGCAAATACCCAATTGGCGTCCATCGCCTTTTTCGTCTTGACGTTGCGAATCCACTGCTGGGCGGGACACGACTGGAGCTTGCCCCTGGCGTCCTTCCAGCGGACTTCCAGGGCGATCTCCGTGCCTGTCGGAGGGGAGAACTTGGGCTCGAAGCGGGCGGGATGACCGGCTTCGGCCCCGGCGAGCAACAGCCCCGCGTGTACGCTCGACGGCTTCACGTTCACCGTCAACACCGACTCGTAGGACCTGTCAAAATAAGTGGCGAAGAACTCCAGCGGGCAGTCCGCCGAGCAGGTCTCCCCCTGCAAGACGACCCATTTATTCTTCGTGTCGAACCAGACCGGATCTTTCCGATCCAGCCGTCGCAGGCCGGCAGGATCATCGACCAGTGGCGGGCCGAGATCGCGAGCCTTCCTGACGTTCCGCTCCACGTCTTGCGCCACCTCTTCTTCGCCGGGTTCTTCCTTGCCGGTTGTCGCCGAGCGACGCGTCGTTCGCTCCTCCGCTTTCAATTTCACGGGCTGACCGCGCCCGCCTTGAAGCGAGGGCTGTTTCGTGGGTTGCGATTCCGGCGGCTGCGTCGGTTCATTGCTCGACGGACAACCGCTCAATGCGGCGAGGAGCGCGGAGATTGCCACGATCATTAGTAGACTCGGACGCCCTTCCATCGCATAAATCGTCATGATCTTGACCTTTCCAAAACTGGGAGGCACCCCAAAGAATGGGCAAGCGCGGCAATTTGTACCGCCTCGATTGGCCGCGCGATCGGCGAATTATCGAACGAACGATCCCATTCTATCCGCGGGCGGGAAAACGACAAGATGAAGTCGGCGACGATCCCGCATTTCTTCCTGCGGTGTGCCACTGCTTGGAACAAGCAGTGGCACGCGGCTACTCAATCACCCGGCGCGATGAAAGGCGCGGACTAAATCGCCGCGTCAGAAGGACCTGACTGATTTATCGCAAAATGGTCCTGATGGATTTTGACAAACAAAACCGGTGGCGCCATGCCGGGCGCTGTAGGGAACGGGCTCCGTCCCGTTCCGGGCGGCGGAACGGGACGGAGCCCGTTCCCTACAGCGATTGAATTCACTGCCGGTTATGGCTGTCAAAACCCATCAGGAGAAGGAGAATTCGTCAACTTTATTTGACGCGGTACTTAAGGGACTTCCGGATGTTGTTCGCCTTGTATCTGCTCGACGAACTTGCCGATGGCGTCGAGCACTGACGACGGCACGACGATCTCGATCTGCAATTGGCCGGGCTTGGCCTTGGCGGCCACGCCGATCGGCTGCGTTGCGGGGAAGTCGGGGATATTGGGTTTGCCGAAACCGGTGTCCTCGCCCAACGCGTCGATGAACGACTTGGCGAAGGCCACGGCGCCGCTTGGGCTGAAATATCCGACCCACTGTGCGTCGCTGAGAAGCAGCGCGGTCGTCTTGGCGATTTCGGCATCGGCCGCCAGGCCATCGGCCGGCTTCTTCAGCGACGCGATCGCCCGCATGATGATCGGGCGCGGCCGGAGAGGTTGATGGCGACGTTGTGCTCGTCGATGGCCACCACCAGGAACTTCATCTTTCCCTCGGAACCGAGGATTTTCTTCATCGTCTCCGCCATGTCCGGCATTCCCGGCATTCCGGGCGACTTGGGAGCGGATGGCAGCGCCATCTCGTATTCGAGGGCGGGACGCCCGCCGACTTCCGTCTTCTTCGCGGTGAAGAGCTTCTTGGCGTTTTCGCTGTCTTTGCCGGGCTCGTTCATGGCGCCGAGATATTTCTCGTATTCGTCGAGGTATTTCGGGGCATCGTCCACATTGTAGAGGGCGAGCGTGTCGCTCAACGGCGGTTCGCCCGGCTGGCCCGGGCCCATGACGAAGGAGAAAGAACGGACGCCCTTGGGCATTTCCAGAAACTTCTTGGCGAGCTCGTCGGCCTGTTTTTCGTCGAGGCCGTAAGTCTTTTCAAAGGACTTCTTCATCTGATCGAACTGGAACGTCATCATGTTGCGGGCGACGGAATCGGACCACGGGCCGCCGCCGGCCAGCACGAACGAGCCGGCCGGCATCCCCAGCAGCACGCCCTTCTCGAGCGGTTGCAGCTTGGCCAGCGATCCGGCGAAATCGCTGTTCTTCGTGAAGCGGATGCGCTTGGAGAGATGGACGTTCCCCTGCTTATCGACCCGCGCCCCAACCGCGACCGTATCGATCTCCTTTTCGGCCAACTGGGCCAGCTTGACGCACATTTCGAGGCTAGCGAGCTGATTCTCGATCACATCCTCGGCCACGTTCATCCGCGCGAAAACGTCTTTCATCTGCTGCAACATTTGCTGCATCGCTTCCGAGGCCGCTTTGACGCCGTGCGAGGTTGCCACCGCGACCACGTCGTTCTCGTCCAACCAGGCAGGCATCCGCGGGTACTGGTCGGCGATGCTCCGCTTGGAGTCGAGCAGTTTTTCCAGGCCCGGCCGGAAGTCGACGCCGGCGACCTCTTTCCGCACCATCGCCGCGTAGTCCCCGCGCTGTGCGATCAGCATCGGTTCGTCGGCGATCGTCACTTCGACGATCTTGTCCGTCGGCTTGGCGTTCCACGAATCGAGGAACTGCTTGTAATCGCTGACGGGCACCAGGAGCACGCGGCTCGGACCTTCCTTCGAGTCCTTGGCGGGCATCAGCACCACCGCGGCGCTGCGGCTGTCGTCGAACCCCTTGATCTCGCCGGTGTGTTCCTTGAGCATATCGAGCAGCTTCACGGGCTTGCCGCCCACCTGCTTCGCGACCTTCTCGATCTTGGCGCTCGTGTCAGCGATCCGGTTGGCCGCCACAAAAGCCAGCGCGTCGCAGGGAATCACGTGGAAAACGTCTTCGGCGGCCCACGCCGACGTCGCCGCCAGCACCGCCAACACAGCCGCCGTCCGAAATGCACATCGCCGAACCATGAAAAAGCTCCTTAAATAGAGGTAATCGTCGCGCAAGCGAAAATGGGGCGTTCCACCCACTCGCCGAGAGTATCCCCCATGCGCCGCGGCCTGTCAAGCGGCCGCCGCCGGCCGGGGCGGGGGGGGGTTCTGGCGGCTATCTCGCTGTGTTATTCTGTGCGAAGCCAAGAATCTTGGGATGCCGGCGGGATTCTGTCCAGCGTCGGGGCGGAAGGGGGCAAGAGCGTGTTTGGAAACGTGGGCTGGCTCCCAGCTATCAGCGGTCAGCTTTCAGCTTGCCACAAGCACAACTGCCGTGTGCCCATGGCGTTACGATACTACAACGAAGATACCACTACTCGTGCGGCTGATCGCTGAAAGCTGATCGCTGACCGCTGACCACGTTGCAACGATTTCGACGCTCACCAAACACGCTCTAAGAGGAGACGCGGAAACGGGCCCAGTCGATGCCGAGCTTGCGCATCTTCGCCCGCAGCGTGTGCGGATTGATCTTCAACATTGCGGCGGCCCCCTGGCGGCCTTCGATCCGTCCGGCCGCGGCCGCCAGCGCCGATTCGATGTGGCGTCGGATGGCGGCGTCCAACGGTTCGATCGCCGCAGCCGAAACGGCCCCGCTTGGATTCTCAACTGGGCTCGCAGTTGAAGTGGCAGTCGAACCGGTTGGCGTGGCAGTTGAAGTGCGGGTTGGGGTGGCAGTTGAACTGCCAACCCAACTTGTGGAATCGCCGGCCCGACGCTTGGAACTGTCGCCAACGCGTGCGATACGTCCACTCGCGGCGCCGTGGGGTGAATCGGCGGTGACGCCCAAGGCCGTGGCCACGTCAAGCCGCTTCCCGTCGCCGAGGATCGCCGCGCGATCGATCACGGCGGCCAGTTCGCGCACGTTTCCCGGCCACGAGTACGACGCCAACAGCGCGAGGTCCTCCGGTTTCGGCGCGACCGGGGCCAGACCGAATCGCGTGGCGGCACGCTCGGCGAAATGGGACGCCAGTCTGGGAATGTCTTCGCGACGCTCGCGCAGCGGCGGCAGCACGATCGGGAAGACCGCGATGCGATACCACAAGTCCTCGCGGAAATCCCCCTCGGCCACCATCGCGACGAGATCGGCGTGCGTGGCTGCCACGATCCGCACGTCCACGTTGATCGACTTCTCCGAGCCGACCCGTTCCATCCAGCCGTCTTGCAGGATTCGCAACATGCGGACTTGGGCCGCGGGGGGCAACTCGCCGATCTCGTCGAGAAACAACGTGCCACCGTCGGCCCGCTCGAACCAGCCGCGCCGCGCCTCGACGGCCCCGGTGAACGCTCCCCGCTCGTGGCCGAAGAGTTGCGAGTCGATCAGTTCCGGCGGGATCGCCCCGCAGTTCACCCGATCGAACGGGCCGTTGCGCCGCGACGAGCGACTGTGGATCGCCCGGGCGATCAGTTCTTTGCCGGTGCCCGTCTCGCCGAAGATCAGCACGGGGGCGTCGCTGCGAGCGACCAACTCGACGCGATCCATCACCGCGTGCAGTCCCGATTCGACGCCCACGATCGTGTCGCCGAGCGTCTTGCGCCCCAGCCGGGTCAACAGCGAGCGTTTGTCGGCTTCGGCGGCCTCGCGCAGCGCGGCCATTTCCCGCAGCCGAAGGTCGTTGTCGAAGGCGACCGAGATCGGCTCCAACAGCAGTTGCGCCAACTCAATGTGTTCAGGGGCGAACGTGCGGTTCTTGGACGCGAGCAAGACCAGCACGCCGCAGTGGCCGGCCGCATCGCCCAGGGGCCCAATCGCTACGTCGCCCTCGTGCTGATTCGAGGCCAAGAGCGTCAAACCGACGGCGGCCGATTCCTCGCCACGGTGATGCGACACCTTCCCACGACGGCACCATTCCAACAGCGACTGCAACTCGGCCGGCGAGCAATTGGTGCGGGCTTCGAGGCGATGCCCCTCGGATTCGGAGAAATCGGCAGCAACCGTCTCTAGCCCCGATCGCACCGTGTCGATGCGACGGACCAGCACCTGCTCGACCGGGATATGACGGGCCAGCGTGGCGGCGATGCTCGCCAGCGATTGGCCAATCTCGATATGCCGGCAGGCCTCTTGCCAGACGCTCAGGAGTATCCGCTGGGACTGCTCCATTTGCTCGAAACGACTTCAATATCGGGAACGGTTGCCATGAAATACAACGGCTATACTATCATATATCGCGGCCAGTGTTTATGGTATTTCACGGTCTGCGGCCGTGTAGATCCGCCATTGTCCCTATTCGCCGACAAAGCTCCCATGCTTCCCAGTTCCGTAACGCGGCACGGGAGTTGCGGCGATAGCAATGGCATACGCGATGCACAAATCGTGCCATCGCCGGTTCTTGAACCACGCCCCCCATTTTCGAGGAGCCTTCTAATGGAATGGTTTGGCTGCCGCGTCCGCCTGCTCTTGGCGTTGGTCGTGGTCGTGTCTCTGGGATCGATTTTTCAGGGCTGTTCACGGCAGCCGGACTCGGCAGCGAAGGTCAAGAAGCTGCTGAACGTCTCTTACGATCCAACCCGTGAGCTTTACCAAGAATTTAATGTGGCTTTCGCCAAACACTGGCTGGAAAAGACCGGCGAGAAGGTCGAGATCACCCCTTCGCATGACGGATCGGGCAAGCAAGCGCGAAACGTCATGAACGGCTTCGAGGCTGACGTGGTCACGCTGGCCTTGGCCAACGACATCGACGCCATCGTCAACAATTCGGACGGACTGATCGACAAGAATTGGCAGAAACGATTGCCGAACAACAGCGCTCCATACACTTCCACGATCGTTTTTCTGGTGCGGCAGGGGAATCCGAAGGGGATCAAGGACTGGGACGACCTGTTGAAGCCCGGGGTGGAGATCGTCACGCCCGACCCGCAGACCTCCGGCGGCGCGCGTTGGAATTACCTCGCCGCCTGGGGCTTCGCGCTGAAACGCGAATTGGGCGACCTGGCCAAGGTGAAGGATGCGAAGCAGGCCGACGCGCTGGCCAAGGCGCAGGAGAAGGCGTTCAAGTTTGTCGAAGAGATGTACCGCCATGCGAAGATCCTCGACAGCGGCGCCCGCGGCTCGACGCTGACCTTCGTCAACAAGCGCCGCGGCGACGTGCTGCTGGCGTGGGAAAACGAGGCGATCCGTTCGGTCCAGGACTTGAAGAAGGGGGAGTATGAAATCGTCATCCCCTCAATCAGCATTTTGGCCGAGCCATCGGTAGCGGTGGTCGACAAGATTGTCGACAAGCACGGCACGCGCAAGGTGGCCGAGGCGTACTTGCAGTATCTCTATTCGCCCGAGGGGCAGAAGATCGCCGCCAAGCATTATTACCGGCCGCGCAAGACCGAGGGGATTCCCGCGGAGTATATGAAGAGTTTCACGAAGGTCGAGCTGTTCAACATTGACGACGTCTTCGACGGCTGGACGAAGGCCAACCGCGATCACTTCGCCAAGGGCGGCTTCTACGGGAAAATGTCGAAAGAGAAGCTGTAATTGCAAAAGGGCTGCAGCCGAAAGTCCCCTCTCCCTTTGGGAGAGGGTTAGGGTGAGGGCTTCGGAGGCGACAGCCAAAGGCCGCCAAGCCCTCACCCCCGGCCCCTCTCCCAAAGGGAGAGGGGAGTACACGATGAGCCTGAAACAGCGTAGCGTTTTGCCGGGGTTTGGCCTGACGATGGGCTGCACGCTCAGTTATCTGAGCTTGTTGGTGCTGATTCCCTTGGCCGCGCTGTTTCTGAAATCGGCCAGTGTCACTTGGGCCGATTTCTCGGCGGCCGTGACCGATCCCGAGGCGATCGACGCCTACAAGCTCTCGTTCGGCGCTTCCTTTGTCGCCGCGGCGATCAACGCTTTTTTCGGGCTGATCGTCGCCTGGACGTTGGTGCGCTATTCGTTCGTGGGCAAGAAGTTCATCGACGCGGTGGTCGATTTGCCCTTTGCCATGCCCACGGCCGTCTCGGGCATCGCCTTGGCCCAATTGTATTCGCGCGACGGCTGGGTCGGCCGCCTGCTGGCCCCCTACGGAATCGAAATCGCCTACAGCCGCTGGGGCGTCATCGTGGCGCTGACGTTCATCGGCCTGCCGTTCGTCGTCCGCACCTTGCAGCCGGCGCTGGAGGACATGGACATGGAGGTCGAAGAGGCGGCGGCCAGCCTGGGGGCCACGCGCTGGCAGACGCTGCGGCGGGTGATTCTCCCCAGCATCCTGCCCGCGCTGCTGACCGGTTTCGCCCTGGCCTTCGCCCTGCGCTGGGCGAGTATGGCTCGGTGATTTTCATCTCCAGCAAGTGGGAAAAAGTGGTCCCCATGCTGATTTTCACCAAGCTCGAGCAATTCGAGTTCGGCGAGGCGGCGGCGATCGCGGTGGTGATGCTCGTAGCGTCGTTCATCATTTTGTTGTTCATCAATTTGACACAGTGGTGGAACCGGCAGTATGCGACGTGAGCAAGGGATTAGGGATTAGAGATTAGGGATTGGAGAAGCCGCTTGCGGCTTCGCATGTTCGTTTAGCCGCCGCGTCCACGCGGCGTTTCAGATTGCAACAACGCGGCGTGGACGCCGGGGCTGAGAGATAATCGCAGGTCACACAATGGCGGGAACCGTTGCGCTACGACTGACATCCGGCGCTCGGCAGCGGGCGACCGACGCGGTGACCGAACCCCTGTGGGTGCGGACGCTGCTGATCGGCGCCACCTTGGCGTTCCTCGGTCTGTTCCTGTTCATGCCGCTGGTGCTGGTGTTCAGCGAGGCGCTCTCGGCCGGTTGGATGGCGTACCTCGACGCGCTGAAAGACCCCGATACGCTCTCGGCGATTCGCATGACCTTGCTGGCCGCGGCCGTCGCCGTGCCGATCAACACGTTGTTCGGCATCCTCGCCGCCTGGGCGATCGCCAAGTTCGAATTCGTCGGCAAGAGCGTGCTGATTACGCTGATCGATCTGCCGTACAGCGTATCGCCGGTGATTGCGGGCATGGTTTTCGTGCTGCTCTTCGGGCGGCAGGGCTGGTTCTGGCCGTGGTTGGACCGCTACGACCTGCACATCGTCTACGCCCCCTGCGGGATCATTCTGGCGACGATGTTCGTCACCTTCCCCTTCGTCGCCCGCGAACTGATCCCGCTGATGCAGGGGCAGGGGACCGAGGAGGAAGAGGCGGCCCGCGTGTTGGGCGCCAGCGGGCTGCAACTGTTCCGGCGGGTGACGCTGCCGAACATCAAATGGGGTCTGCTCTACGGCGTGATCCTCTGCAACGCCCGCGCGATGGGCGAATTCGGGGCCGTGTCGGTCGTGGTCGGCAACATCGCCAGCACCAACACGATGCCGTTGCACGTCGAGCGATTGTACAAGGGCCTGTCGTCCGGCGATCTCGCCGCCGCCTTCGCCGTCGCCTCGCTGTTGGCGATGCTGGCGCTGATTACGCTGGTGCTAAAATCGCTGTTGCAGTGGAAAACGTCGGAGCAGTTGTCGGCCGAGGAACTGGGGTATATGGGAGATTGACCTTTCGGCGGAAAAGCCGTAGGCTTTAGGTACGGTGGAAATCCTGGATCGCGTCGAGATGAGGGGTAAACAACGGAGGCATCCAATGGCGAACACCTACACGGCGATTACGAAACAAGACGGCGATTGGTGGATTGGCTGGATCGAAGAAGTGCCGGGCGTCAATTGTCAAGAACGAACGCGGGAAGAATTGCTGGGAAGCCTTCGAGACACATTGCGCGAGGCGCTCGACTTCAACCGCGAAGAAGCGATTCAAGCGGCCACTCCGGGGTATACCGAGGTGCAACTTACGGTATGAAACGAACGGAACTCCTTAAGCACCTTCGGGACCATAAGTGCGTTTTTCTCCGCGAGGGTGGTCGCCATTCGTGGTGGCTGAATCCCGCGCAAAACAAGCGTTCTTCCATTCCAAGGCATACGGAAATCCAAGATCAACTGGCTCGAAAGATATGCAAAGACTTGGGCATTCCCTTTCCATAGTTGAACGGAGGACGGTGTCATCGCCATAACCGCGGCGACCGACAGCGAGTTGACCGACGACGACGTGGTGATTCGTTACAGCGGTGATCAGATCGTCGGAGATGACATTTTGCACGCCAGTAAACGGGCGTAGCGGAGTTCGTATGGGCATCGACGTCCGCAACATCACGAAAACCTTCGGCGCATTCACCGCGCTTCGGGACGTTACCCTGAGCGTCGCCACCGGCGAACTGGTCGCGCTGCTGGGGCCGTCGGGCTCGGGCAAGACGACGCTGCTGCGGATCATCGCCGGATTGGAAGAGCCGGATGCAGGCAGCGGCGCGATCCTCTTCCACGAGGAGGACGTCGCCCGCCGAAACGTGGGCAAGCGGCAGGTGGGCTTCGTCTTCCAGCACTATGCCCTGTTCCGCCACATGAACGTGTTCGAGAACGTCGCCTTCGGGCTGCGCGTGCGTCCCAAGAAACTCCGGCCGGGACGAAACCTGATCAAGTACAAGGTGATGCGGCTGCTGAAGCTGGTGCAGTTGGAGAGCATGGCCCATCGCTATCCGCACCAACTCTCCGGCGGCCAGCGGCAGCGTGTGGCGTTGGCCCGGGCGCTGGCGATCGAGCCGAAGGTGCTGTTGTTGGACGAGCCGTTCGGGGCGCTCGACGCGAAGGTGCGGAAAGAACTGCGGCAGTGGTTGCGGCGGCTGCACGACGAGATTCACCTGACGAGCGTTTTCGTGACGCATGACCAGGAGGAGGCGCTCGAACTGGCCGACCGCGTGCTGGTGATGAACGAGGGGCGGATCGAGCAGATCGGCACGCCTGACGAGGTGTTTCACAAGCCGGCCACCGAGTTCGTGGTAAAATTTCTGGGCGAGGTGAACTTCTTCCGTGCGCGGTTGGAGGGGGGCAAGGTGCATTTCTCCACGCTGGCGCTGGAATCGCCGGAGCACGCCGGCACGCCCACGCAGTCGGCCAGCGTCTTCATCCGCCCGCACCAGTTGGACGTCGATGTCACCCGCAACGGCCATCCGGCGCTGACGGCGGTGGTGACCCGCATCCATTCGGCCGGTCCGAACGTGCGGCTGGAGTTGACGGCCGAGTCGGGCGAGCGGCTCCATGCCGAGCTTAGCCAGGATCGCTACCGCGCGCTAAAAATCGTCAACGGCAGCACGGTCTACGTCACGCCGCGCGAAGTGAAGGTTTTCGCCGACAAGCCGCAATAATTCGGGCGAATCGCCGGTAGGTTTCGCAACACCCTTTCATTTCTTGCCCGAGCGTCGTGAAGTTGCCTCGACGCAACTCATTGCCGTTTCTGATTTTGCGTCCGCGCGTCTTTTCGTCGTTTTCCCCTCTCTTGGAAGAGTCGTGTTGCGAAACCCCAGTGCCCTCGCTTCCTGACGCTCGTTTGTCCGGAATGGCCAGTGTCACGGTCGCCCCCGGCCGGCAGCATCGCTATAGTATACATAAGGCCATATTGTAGCAGGCGGGCGGCGAACCTCAAGCCTAGTTCTTGGCGGCCGGTGCCTCGCGCTCTAGCTATTGCTCCCCGGCGCAGCGGCGGCTACACTCTACACGCTGGAGCGTCTGGGACCGTGTTGCGATGGTGCTTGGGAACCTTTGTGGGATGCGGTAGTCCGCGGGGGTGCCTCCCAATTTCACCCACGAGCCGACGAAAGGACGTGACCATGACCGAGCTTCGATGGGATCTCGTGGCGGGCTTCGCTCTTAGCATCCTGACCAACATGGCGCTGCCGTTTGTCGTGGCGACCTTCTTGGCCCGACGCTATAAAGCACGGTGGCGCTGGTGGTTTCTTGGCGTCGGTGTGTTCCTGGTCTTTCAGGTACTCACGCGCATTCCGGTGATGGTGGTAATCCAGCGCCTGCCGGCGGTTAAAGAATGGCTTGCGGAACCAGTGCCCTTTTGGAGCTTTCTGGCGATAGCGGCGTTCACGGCGGGGTTGTTCGAGGAAGGCGGCCGGTGGCTGGCGCTGCGATTCATCGTGCCGCCGGCCGAGCGGCGATTGTCGACCGGGCTGATGCTCGGGGCTGGACACGGCGGCTTGGAAGTGCTTGGCGTCGGCTTGCTGCAACTGATCGCCTTGATAAGCTACGTCGCGCTGACGCTGATGCCAGCCGATTCGATCGCCGCCGCAGGCCCACAAGTAGCTCAGGCCAAGGCGCAGTATGCTGGCCTCCACGGCTGGGAGCCGTTGTTGGGGGCCTGGGAGCGTGTCTGCGCCATGGCGATCCAAATCGGGTTGAGCGTTATGGTACTCAACGCCTTCCGCCGCGGTCCGCGGTGGTGGTGGCTCGCCCTGCTGACCCACACGCTGGTCGATTTCACGTCCGTCGCCGCTCTCAAGGTGGGCGCGAATTATCTTGGACCGCTGCGGGCCGGGATTGCCACCGAGGGCTTGGTCACAGTGTACGCCGTGATTGCACTGGGGTTCCTTCGGAGCCAACGAGGGGCCCCAGAGACTCCCCCGAACGGCTTCGGCGAATCCGCTCCGGATATTGTCGAGCCAGCGACCGAGGGCGACACGTTAGCCGCGCCGTAAGTCGCGTGGCCTCTGCAGCCCGGCGGCCTATCGGCGGTCATGGCTTGGCTATTTGCAGGTGGCGGAGGGCTCAGAATTTGCGCTGTGGTCGTGTGCCATTGTTTCACAGAAGCCTTGCGTCAGCAAGTTATGCAAACCGAATTATCAGCGATCAGCAAAAACTGGTTCCTCCCGACGAAAATTCTCCGTTTGGCCCAACACCTCATCACATTGGCCACTTGAAATAATTGACTGTTCAGAAAGTGCAGTAGGGGTACTTCGAGTATGGAAACCCGGAATCAAGACTTGAACCAACTCGCCCGGACCGGCTTGCAACCGAACAGCGAAACTCCACAACAGCGGGCCGCCCGTTCATCCTCGACACGGTAGGCATCGGTCACGATGTAGATTGCCGGGGGCGGAGACCGGCTCTTGAGCATCCAGCACAAATCCGTGCCCGACATGTCGGCCAGGACGGCGTTGATCACCCACAGATCGACCTTTTGGCTCTGCGCCAACCGCAGGGCGCTGCAGCCGCTGGTGGCGAAGCGCCAGTTGATCTCCGGCCGGTCTACGGCCTGGGGCAATGCGGCATAGTCGGACAAGCGTGAATCGACAATCCCGACCGTAAGGCCGCGGGTTTCAAAAGTGTTGAGATAGGAGCATCGCATGACAATCACCTAGATTTCTCTGCCATGAGTCAGACGCCGATCTGCTTCCGCCGACGCCAGGCGTAGCTAAGCAGCCCGATGGCGCCGACACCTAACAGGACAAGTGTGGAGGGTTCCGGAGCGGGAGTGAACTCCACGCGCAGGCCGCTCATAAGGGTCCCCGTCGTGTTCTTGTCAACCAGGAAGTCCAAGGTGTTGGTTCCCGCTACTCCCTACCCACTGATCGAGAAAGGAGTCCAGTACGAATAATCAGCAGGCGGCTGCGTGGAAGCGCCCGTGGATTGGCTGTCGAAGAGGATGTCATAGCCGTGGCCGTCCGCGGCCCATTCCCCGGTAATGGTGACGGTAGCGGCGGCGGAAAGCGTGAAGGTCGTTTGGTAGTCGTAAAGTCCAGTAGGCGCCGGGGATTGAAGCGTCCCGGTGCTGGTCCCCGGGCCGATCCAGGCCGACTGGCTGTCGTCTGGGAGCCAAGGCGGGATCGGGTAGCCGCCCACCGACGTCGCCACTACGGGGAAGGTCCCGGCAGGAACTGGAACGATATAGTGCGGATCTCCGATGGTCCCGTTGGGCAAGACAATTCCACCGCTGCTAACGCCCGTGTTATACAAGTTCGTAACCAGGCCCTGGTCCTGGCTAATCGGGCCTCCCTGGGCCCACGATAGGTCGGCGAGCCAGCCGAACATGACGGGCGAGACAATCGCCAGGACCAAGGGCAGGACGCGACGATTCATCCGCTTCCGCCGACGCCAGGCGCAGCCCAGCAAACCGATGGCGCCGACACCGAGCAGGACGAGGCTGGAGGGTTCCGGAGCGGGAATGAACTCCACACGCAGGCCGGTATACGCCGCGACGCCGTTCGGGGCGTAGGGCTGGTCCACGAGGAAGTCCAAACTGTTGGTTCCCGCTACTCCAACCCCAGTGATCGAGAAAGGGGTCCAGTACGAAGAATCCGTAGGATAAGGAGTCGTTCCCGGCAGGGTGAAAGCGCCCGTGGACTGGCCATCCAGGAGGATGTCATAGCCGAGGCCGTCCGCAGACCATTGCCCGGTAATGGTGACGGTGCTGGCGGCGGCAAGAAAGAAGCTTGTTTGGAAGTCGTAGTTTCCAATCATGGATGGGTATTGAAGTGAACTAGGAGAAGCAACATGCTGGCTCGGCCCGATCCAGTCCGACTGGTTGTCGTCCGGGAGCCAAGGACCGTATGGACTGACCGGCGGGCCGCCCACCGACGTTGCCGTGACGAGCACGATGCTGCTCCCGGAAGGAGCTGAAACGAGCGAATAGTGCGGATCCAGAACGGTCCCGTTGGGCAAGAGAGATCCGCTGCTACAAAGGCCTGTATTCCACAGGCCCGTAACCGAGCCCTGATTTATCTGGGCCCACGATACGTCGGCAAACCAACCGAACATGACGGGCGAAACGATCGCCAGGAGCAAGAGCAAGATGCGACGATTCACTTGTGATCTCCTCGTTTTGAGTAGTGTTTGGGTCGGAAAAAAGGTGATTGCCAAGGATGCGGCCTGCTGCAGCGATAACCGCTCAGGGCGACCAATCGGCTTCCGCCGACGCCAGGCGTAGCTAAGCAGCCCAATGGCGCCGGCGCCCAGGAGCAGGACGAGGGAACTAGGTTCAGGCGTGACGGTGAGCGACGCATCGTCGACAAAGCCGGGGTAGGTTACTCCCGTATTCATGTCTTGCAGCGAGGCATTGAGAAAGCCCACGTCCGCCACAATATAATTGGTGCCGGCGGGCACGGCGATCGTAAGTGGCGACATCTGTTGCCAGACGGGGGCGGCAGATAAGATGAGGCTTTGCCCGACGGGCGGCGCCAGTGGAGTGGGCCAAGAGTTCACGGTCGCATAGCATCTCAAAAAGACGTCGGCCTCGGCCACGCCCGATATTCCCGCCGGCGCGTCGAACCAGGCGGACAGAGTAACCTGCTCGCCGGGAAAATAGGGCACATTCGTGACCTGGTATGTTGACGAGTACGGACCGCTGCTATGGCGCTCCGCGAGCATGTAGGCGCCGGAGTTTGGCGTGACACCGTTGTCGGGGCCCGGTTCTATGATGCCGTTATCTGCGCCCCATTGGTTCGTTACGAAGGGGCTGTTCAGTACGACGGCCGAGGTAGTTAGCGAGCCGGGACCACTCTCGAAACCGGGATTAGCGAGCAGGTTGGCCTCCGCCGACGGCGTCATGCATGCTAGGACGAGCAGCAGGCCCGCGGAGGCGATAATGAAGTTCGTGCGCGGTTTCATGTTTTTGCCTTTGCCCCTCCGCCGCCGCCAGACGTAGCTAAGCAGCCCGACGGCGCCGACGTTCAGCAGCACGAGGGTCGAGGGTTCCGGAGTGGGAGTGAACTCTACGCGCAGGCCGGTCATCAGGGTGGTCCCCGCCGTGTTTTTGTCGACGAGGAAGTCCAAGGTGTGGGATCCCGCTGCTCCAGTCCCGCTGATCGAGAAAGGGGTCCAGTACGAACAATCCGGAGACCCCGTAGTGGAATTGCCCGTCGCACCGCCGTCCAAGAGGATGTCGTAGCCGTGGCTGTCCGCAAACCATTGCCCGGTAATGGTGTAGGACCCGGCAGTGGAAAGCGTGAAGGTCGTTTCGTAGTCGTAGTTTCCAGTGGCTGCCGGGGATTGAAGCTGCCAAGTGGCGCCATTATAGCTAAGACCCGCACCGATCCAGTCCGATTGGCTGTCGTCTGGGAGCCAGGGTGGGACCGGGGGGGAGCCGGCCGCCGACGTTGCCGTGACCGTGTTGCTGCCCGCCCCAGGAAACAAAACGAGCGTATAGTGCGGATCGGGAACGATCCCGTTGGGCAAGACAACTCCGCTGGTACTAATGCCCGTATTCCACAGGTCCGTAACCGGACCCTGAGTTATCGGGCCTCCCTGGGCCCACGATAGGTCGGCAAACCAACCGAACATGACGGGCGAAACGATCGCCAGGACGAGCTGTAAGATGCGACGGTTCATTTGAGTTCTCCTCGTTTTGAGTTACGTTTGGGTCGTGAAAAAGCTGATTGCCAGGGCTGCGTCATGCTGCAGCCATGACCGCTCAGGGCCATCAACTTGGCCTCTCCATTGAGCACGCGGCGTGCCGAAGGCGAGTTTTCGGCATGGAGATGTTCGTAAGTCTCGGCGGCCGCAAAATTTCCGCGCCGCGTGACCGCCGCATCCATCGCTCGGCATCGCCCAAAGGAAGGATACTAGAATGGAAGCGATCACTGCTGTTTTGGTAGCGGACCGCTGCCGAAATGGTAGCGCCGCGATGCGCGACATGCGTGGGCGTGGCGGCGGCGACGATCCGCCGCGGGAAGGAAGGACGGAGAAGAGGAAGATCACACGCTGCGGGTACGACAGGGCGCCGAGATGCCGTATTTCTGCATCTTGCGAGACAGCAGACGCCAGTCGATGCCGAGCAATCGCGCAGCGGCCCTCTGCTTCTGAGACGTCTTTTCCAGCGTCTCGCGGATCAGCCGCCCCTCGCACTCCGCCAGCGTCGGCCAGGGGCCTGGCCGCGAACTGCAGCACGCGGCCCCCGCCAGGCCGCACTCTTGGCAAAGGTGTGAGGTCGCGGAAGGCAAGTCGTCAAGGCCAGCGGCGTGCCCAGCCGTCGCCGGCGCCAGGTCCGACTCGAGGGCTGCCATCACGTCTTCCGCAGCGATCTCCTTGCCGTCGCTGAAGACGGTGGCCCGTTCCAGCACGTTCTGCAACTGCCGCACGTTGCCGGGCCAATCGTAATCCATCAACATTTGCAGCGATGCCGCTGAGAGCCGCCTGTACGGCAGTCCGTTCTCGATCGACCACCGCTCCAGGAAGCCGTGGCACAGCGGTTCGATGTCCTCGGGACGTGAGCTCAAGGGGGTCGTCGTCAGCTTCACGACGTTGAGACGATAATAGAGGTCGAGGCGGAAACGGCCGGCCGCCACGTCGCCGTTAAGGTCTCGGTTCGTGGCGGCAATGATCCGCACGTCGACGGGAAGGCTGCGGTGGTGTCCCACCGGAGTCACGGCCCGTTCCTGGATCACGCGCAACAATTGGGCCTGCAAGTCCAGGCCCAACTCGCCGATTTCGTCGAGGAAGATGGTTCCGCCGTCCGCTGCGCGGAAGCTGCCCAACGTATCGCAACTGGCCCCCGAAAATGCCCCCTTGACGTGCCCAAAGAGTTGGCTGGCGAACAGGCCCGCGGGAACGGAAGTGCAGTCGATGGCAACCGATGGGCCGGCCGATCGACGGCTCTGCTGGTGGATGGCCCGCGCGATTAACTCCTTGCCCGTCCCGCTCGGGCCCACGATCAAGACCGTGGACTGGACATTGGCGGCCCGTTCGATCGATCGACGAATTTCACACGCCCAGGAAGAATTACCAAGGATCGCATACATGTTGCACCTCCGCGATGCTCAGGACGTTTGCAAGACTCCGGATCTGCCGGTTCTTGTGACGAGGGCTTTCGCCACGGCGTTTATGAAAACAATCAGCGAAGATTAGCGAACATCAGCGTTTTTCCGTTGGCTTGGGATTTTTGAAAGCTTGATCGAGTAATTTCAACGCGGAATCTAACCTCTCCGCCGCCGCGCATAGGCGAGCAGGCCGAGGGCGGCGATGCCGAGCAGGACGAGGGTGGAGGGTTCGGGGACGGCTGCCACCGTCAGGGCGAAGGGTGATCCCTGCTCAGTGGGTGCCATGCCAGGAGTGAGCGGAAATGGGATGCCGCCCTGCTCGCCGGGGCCGAAGTAGACCTCCCCACCATCCGATCCCACTGTCGCCCCGTTCGATCCCGCCAACGTGACCGAACCCGGTCCCGAGGGGCCCCAGTTGTCGTCTGTCCCAAGCACCGTGACGGCAACGATCATCGTTTCGGGCGCGGTGATGCCGATCTGGGGAAAATCGACGGGCTGCGGCGTGTACGGCCCTTGCCCCGTGGCCAAAGAGAAACCTGCTGAAGTCGTGTATAACGTGTCACCGACCGTATCATTTGCCCCCACGGAGAAAAGGGTCAACCCTATATCCGCCCATAATTGGGCTGGTCCATTGTATCCTGGCGGAGGGCCGGGATCGCTCACACACACCTGGACAGTGATGTCGTTGAGTACACGGGCCGTGCCCGCGAAACCAATGAGGATGCCGTCGGTCATCGCCGAGCCGTAACCCCAGTCATTTGTCGGGGGTGCGTTGTAAATTGTGTCGGCGTAGACCGGTGCCGACGCAGAAGCCAAGGCGACGATCACCACAGCCAGACACAAAACCACTTGCTTCACATTTCTCATCTCACACCTCCCTTGAAGTTGTGGGCGACTTGACGCCCTGGAATAGAGAAACAAGAAACCACGTTTGGCGACACTGGCAGCGCACGACTGACACGACACGCTCCGCGCCGAACAACGACAAACGTTAGCGATAAAGGGGGGCAGTCCCATTTTCGCCGACACGAAAATTGGGACAGTCCCCGGCAAACCCCCTTAAACTTCGAGTATCGCCACAAAAGAATCAATGCGCAAAACACGCCATTTGCGCGGCGTAAAATACCCATTGACGACGGCGCGTGTTTGTCATCGCGGCGCGCAAGTGGGCGGAGATTTGAGGTCGGGGGACAGGGGAAAAGGGGGAAGCGGAAAGAGAGAAGAGCCGAGTGCGCGCGCGACGCACTCGCTTTGACCCTCTCCCAAAGGGCGCGGGGACGCAGCAAGCCCGCACCACGACAATCTTCCAACGGGCGAGGGGACGGAAGCATCAAGTGTCGCCGGCGACGAAACCCTTGCGGATGGCATACTTCACCAGTGCGGTGCGGCTGTGAAGGTTCAGTTTCGCCATCAGGTTCTCGCGGTGACGATCGACGGTGCGGACGCTGATCTGAAGCAGCTTGGCAATCTCTTTGCCGGTCCGCTCTTGAGAAATCAATCGCAAAACCTCTTGCTCCCGTTTGGTCAGGCCGTCGGCGGCCAGGCTCGCGCCGTCCGTGTCAGTTTGGCTGGCAGACTCGTGGAGCAAGTTCTTGGCCATTGCAGGGTAGAGATAGACGTTGCCTGCGGCGACCGTCCGCAGGGCCGATAGCAGTTCATCGGGCAGAGCGCCCTTGATAAGAAACCCTGAGGTGCCCGCCCGGACCATCTGGAAGAAGTAGCGATCGTCCTCGAGCATCGTCAGGGCGAGGATTTGGACGTCGGGATACTGGCTCTTGATTCGTTTTGTCGCCTCCATGCCGTCCATGCCCGGCATGGCAATGTCCATCAGCACCACGTCCGGCCGCAGCTCAGCGACGTTTTGCAGGGCCTCCCGGCCATCGGCCGCCTCGCCGACAACTTCCATGTCGTGCTGTTTTTCGAGCAAGGCCCGGATGCCGGCTCGCAGCAGCGTATGATCGTCGGCCAGCAGGATGCGAATCTTCTTCATCGTATTTTACCTTTACACAGGCGGAGCGGGAACCTCAAAATGGATTTGCGTGCCCCGGCCCTCTTGGGATTCGATCCGCAGCGTGCCGCCCAAGATGGCCACACGCTCTTCTATACCAAGCAGACCGAAGGTCTGCCAAGTGGCGTGGGAGGTGACGGGATTGAATCCGTGGCCGTTGTCGGTGATTCGGGCCGCGATGGAAGAATCCTTGAACCGCAGCTCGATTCGGCCGTTGTTCGCCGCGGAATGTTTGGCGATATTGGTGATCGCCTCTTGGAAAATGCGAAAGAGCGCCGTTTCCAGGGAAGGAGCAAGTTTCCTCTTCTTCCCTTGGATGTCAATGGTGAATTTCACGTCCGCCTGCGCCAGTTGCGTCTCGGCAAACGAGCTGACGGCGGCGGTCAGCCCGAGGTCGTCCAACAGCGAAGGCCGCAGATCCCGCATCAATCGCCGGACCTCTTCCACGATCGAGGAAGTTGAGAGCTGTAATTCCAGCACTTGCCGTTTTGCCTCCTTAGCGCCGGCGGGGAGCGACGCCTCCAGGCTGCCCAATCGCAACAGCAGTGCCGCCAGGCTTTGGCCCGCCTCGTCGTGGAGTTCGCGTGCGATCCGAGCGCGCTCCTCTTCATGGGCGGAAATCAACTTGCTCAACAGGTGCTGTGCCGTCGCCTCCTTGTCCCGCAGATCCTCATTGGCCTTTACCAGTTCGGCAGTGCGCCGCTGGACCTTATCTTCAAGTTCGTCATGCGCGTTTTGCAGCGTCTCTTCCGCCCGCTTGCGATCGGTAATGTCTCGAACAAAGGTGCAGTTGTACTCTTTCCCCTCAAACTCCAGGTAGTTCACGGTGATTTCGACGGGCACGAGTCCCCCGTCCCTGGTGCGATGCTGGGATTCAAAGGTGAAAGAACCTCGTCGCTTGGTTTCCTCCCAGTGCTTCGGCCAGACCTCAGCTTGGAAGTTTGGGTCCACATCGTGTACGGTCATCGACAGCAGTTCCTCTCGCGAATAACCCAGGTGCCGGCAGGCGCGGGCGTTGGCATAGAAGAACCGCGCATCCGACCCCAACCAGAACACGGCGTCTCCGGCACGATCGACCGAGAATTGGGTCAGGCGAAGCTCCCGCTCCAGCCGCACGCGCTCCGTGACGTCACGGCAGGCTTCGATGATGTAGTTCACCTCGCCCGCTTCATTGAGAACCGGCGCCGCGCTGACCTCGACGAAGCACTCTTTGCCGTCGGCGTCGTAGTGCGTGTGTGTCACTGTCACGGGTGCCTTGGTGGCGAATGCCTGATGGAGCGGACACGGCTCGTCCTTCCCTGTGCACGGCAGGTCACGATGGTGTGAGAGTTGGTGACAGGTCAGGCCGATCGTTGGGTCGATTCCTCCGGCCATCTCGCGGGCGGCGCGATTGGCCAGTGCGATGCGGTAATCGGTGCCAATGACCAGCATGACATCAGGAATGGCGTCAATAACTGTCTGCAAGAAGGCCCCCGACTGCCGGATCGTCTCCTCCATTTCGCCGCGACGGGTGACGTCATTGATGGTGGTTTTGCAGAAAGTGCGCTCGCATTCGCGAGCCTTTACCGCCGGCCATTCGCGCTGGCGCGATAGGAGTTCCCTCAGCATTTGCTGGACTTCCTCGGGACGGGGAGATTGAGGATTGCTGACGTATTTGTTCAGCAACTGATCGACTTCCTTGCCGAGATGCGGATCATCCTGGGGCTTGACTCCCTTTGGCTGGTTCATAGATCATGTCCTTTGCCACCAAGACGCCGTTGTTTCATAGTATTCTCCTAGCCCATGGTCCTTTTGCTCGACGATCGCGCCACCCGGACATTGTACCAAATGGGCCAAGCCCTTGCCTGGATTAGCACTGTTTTGCCAGGCGCAAAATCGAGAGGACAAGGCGCTCGAAGCCGCTACACCGCGTGGTTTGCTGTGTTTGGTGCGGAGGCACATCCGCGTACGGATTAACGGGCTCAGCAGACCGATTGGTGCGTGTCTTCCTCGATCGCCGTCTCGGGCAGAACCATCGTGAAGTATGAGCAGCGGTATAGTCGCCACCCCGAAGATGCTAACGTCAGCTTCTTCTGTTTCGCTCCCGTTCGTCACGTTTCTCCCAGGCGGCGTTCGCTTTTGTTAGACGGCGGGCAGCAGCCGGATCACCACGAAGGGCTGCCTCGACATCGGACAGCAGCGTTCGTCGCCGTCGACCGCGAGGTACTCAAGGGCTTCCACACCATCATGGACGACGTGGGTGCAGTGTGCGACTTTGGCCGCCTTCAGCGCCTCCGTCGCCAGACGAGCATCGGCTTCATTGTCCTCGACCAGAAGGGTTTGAATTGGCGTTCCATTGACGGTGTGTCCTCATATCGCAATCGTAAAGTGGAAGGTGGCTCCCTGGCCCGGTTCCGATTCGACCCAGATTCGCCCGCCGTGGCGGTCCACGATTTTCTTGCAGATCGCCAGACCGATGCCCGAGCCGTCATACTGCTGGCGGGAGTGCAGGCGATGGAACATCTCAAAGATATGGTCCTGAAACCTGGCGTCGATACCAATACCATTGTCGCGCACCGAGAACCGCCAATAGTCTGCCTCGCGGCAGGCGTCCACGTGAATCTCTGGCGGCGCTTCGCTGCGGAACTTCAGCGCATTGCCGATAAGATTCTGAAACAACTGAGCCAGTTGTGCGGCGTCGGCCCGCACGATCGGCAGCTCACCATGTACGATTTCGGCTCCTTTCTCCTGAATGCTCGCCTGGAGGTTGTCAAGGGCCTGCCGGAGCGCGGCGCCTGCGTCGGTCGATACCATTTCCCCGCTACGACTGGTCACTCGTGCGTAAGCCAGCAGGTCCCTTATCAAAGTCTCCATTCGTTTGGCGCCATCCACGGCGTACTTGATGAAGGTGTCGGCCTCGGCGTCCAGTTGGCCGGCATACTTGCTCTGAAGCAGTTGCACGAAGCCGCTGACGGTCCGCAGCGGCTCCTGGAGGTCGTGCGAGGCCACCGAGGCGAATTGTTCCAGATCTTTGTTGGAACGCTCGAGTTCCTGGGCGGCCCGCCGCAGCGACTCCTCGGACCGCTTCCGGTCGCTAATGTCTCGCACCGAGGCACAGTTGTACTCCTTTCCGGCAAACGCCAGATAGCTTGCCGTGACCTCGACGGGAAACAGCTTGCCATCCTTGCTGCGATGTCGGGACTCGAAGGTCAAGCAGCCGCGCCGCTTCAATTCCTCCCAATGCTCCGGCCACACCTCTGCCGGAAAATCTGGATCGATGTGATGCACCGTCAGCGAGAGCAACTCCTCGCGGGAGTACCCCAGTTGCTTACAGGCGCTTGAGTTGGCGTAGGCGATGCGCGCATCCGGCCCCACCCAGAACGCGGGATCCGCAGCGTGATCCACCGAGAATTGGGTCAGACGCAGCATTTCCTCCGCATGCTTGCGATCGGTGATATCTACCCCGCTGCCGACAAGGCAGGACGTCGAACCGACATCCATTCGTCTGCCGGTGAACAAGAACTCTCGTACCTCGTCCTTGCCAAGAAACCGGGCTTCCACCTCGGCCTGCCCTTTCTCAAAAACCTCCCTGATTTTTGCGGCCACGCGTTGTCGGTCGTCGGCGAAGATTGTACGAAGGGCATCGGTTCCGCGCAACATTTCGGCGGTAAGGCCGGTTAACTCCTGCAAGAGCCGATTGCAGCGGACGAACCGCCCTTGGCTGTCAAGCACGTAAAACACTGCGGGAATGCTGTCGATGACGACGTCTGCGAAAGCCTTTTCCCGGCGCAGCAACTCCTCTGCTCGCTTTCGCTCGCTGACGTTGCGGCAGGCTTCGATGACGTAGCTTACTTCGCCCATTTCATTCAGAACCGGCGCCGCGGTGACCTCGACGAAGAACTCCTTGCCGTGGGAGTCGTAGTGCGTGTGCAGCACGGTCACGGGGGACTTGGCGGCGATCGCCTGACGGAGCGGGCACGGCTCGTCCTTCCCTGTGCAGGGCAGGTCGCGATGGTGCGAGAGTTGATGACAGGTCAGGCCAGTCGTTGGGTCGATTCCTTCGGCCATCTCGCGGGCGGCACGATTGGCCAGGACGATGCGGTAATCGGTGCCAACGACCAGCATGACGTCGGGAATGGCGTCAATAACCGTCTGCAAAAACGCCCCCGACTGCCGGATCGCTTCCTCGACTTGCTTGCGCTGGGTGATGTCGGTGATGGCCGTCTTGTAAAAAGTGACGTCCTCCGCCGAGCCTTTGACGGGAATGCTGTGGAGTTGCACGGTGATCAACCGGCCGCCTCTGGCCACCAACCGCAGCTCGGAAGTCGTTTTGCAATGCTCGTCCACACATTTCCGCAGATGGTCTAAGAAGACAGGCATGTCTTCCTTTGTCACATTCTGGCTGAATGGATACCCGGTCAGTGCGTCTCGGTCGGCGTTCAACAACTGGGCTCCGGCCAGATTGATTTCCTGGACGTAGCCCTCCTCATCCAGAGTGACGTAACCTAGCGGGGCGGAATCGTAGAGATCGACGTAGCGATCGCGGTAGGCTTCCAGCCGTCGTTGAGCCTCCAGCAGTTCCCTGTTCTTCGCCTCCAGTTCTCGCTGCTGTGCGTGCAGGGTCTCCTCCACCTGCTTGCGATCGACGGCGTAGTGGATTGCCTGGTCGATGGTGGTGGCGTCGGCTTGGCCTTTGACCAGATAATCTTGCGCGCCGCAGCGCACCGCCTCCCGTGCTACGGCTTCATCGGCTACACCGGTGAGCACCACGATCGGTAAGTTCGGAGCAGCGGCGGCAAGCTGGCCAATGGTCTCCAGTCCCTGTGAGTCGGGCAACGACAGATCGAGCAAGGCTGCGTCAAAGGTCTGCTGCCAGACTGCGGCTTTGGCTTCTTCGAGCGTCGCCACACTGACCGTCGCATACTGCCCCGGACGACGGCTGTCCAACATCGTCTGCAACAATAGCGCATCGCTGGCGTTGTCTTCGACCAGCAGGAGATGTTCCGGCATGGTGTTTACATTTGCTTTCGAGGCAGACACCTTTAAGACCGTCAGCGATCAGGCATATTCCCCATCGCTATGCCAATTTTATCAGCCCCCGCTGAAAGGCCATACCTCTTACGAGCCGTCCAGAGCCGGACGCGATGCACGCCGACGGTGCATCAGCATCGGAATCTCAATTTGTCCCCCGCTGTATCAAAAAAAAGTAGCCGTTCACGGGCTAATAGGGTGTGATCGCACATGGCAGACGTAACGGAGAAAGAGCAGCGGTAAGAATGTCGTCAGGGACCGGACGGCAGAAGTGAAGGCGGCGAAGTGCCGGAGAGATAGGCTTGGACAGAATCCAACAAAAACTGAAAGGCCGCGCGACCCTGCTGGGCGCAGGTGGCAATCACCGTCCAGATGCGCTCGCACCAGCGGCGGCCTTTCTCACTCCGCGTCCCCTGGGTAATTCGTCGGTCGATCACCACAAAGCGAATCGCCTGTTCGGCCAGGTTGTTGGTCGGCTCGATCCCCGGCGTGGTGACAAAGCGGAAGTACGCCGCACCATGTTGGCGAAAGCGTTTGGCCAGATTGCGGGCATGTTTCGTGTCGGGCACGCCGGTCGTGCCCGCCCGGAGCACCTGCTTCCGTGCCGCTTCCAACGCCTTCTGAAAGCCCGCCGCCGTCATCTGCGCGCGGCGATGGATCACGGCAAACAGCTCCCGCAGCGCGTCCCGCAGCCGCTGGCCGTAAGCCTGGTCATCTCGGCCGGGCAGCGTCAGCAGGAACTTCACGTTGCGGATCAGGTGGGCCATGCAGAATTGCACCCGCACGTCGAACTTCCGCATGTACTTGCGGTAGGCACTGAAGTAATCGCAGCCCAGCACGCCGTTGAACTCCGTGCCCAACACTTCGACCAGAACCTGCGAGCCGCGCGACTTGTCGATGCGGAACAAGGTGTAGAGTTGCGCGAAAACACCACGTCCAGTATTTCTGGCGGTTCTCCGCGTGCCCGGTCTCGTCCACGTTCACCGCGGCTTCGCTCGGCAGGCGATCACACAATTCGCCGTACGCCCCGGCCAACGACTGACTCACTTTGGCGGTCAACTTGGCCAGGTAGCCGCGCGAAACACTCACACCTACCACGTCACGGAGGAACTTGCGGATGGTAGAAAACGAGGCGTGGCAGACGCCCTTCAAGTAGGCCACCAGCGCCGTCAGTTGCGGCCCCAAAAGCCCCGCCTTCTCGACCGCTTCCGGCAGCGCGGCACAATGCAGCGCCTGGCAACGAGGACACCAGTAAGCATTGGTAGTGTCCTAGCTCTGTGTTGCTGGGCTGCCGGCCGATTTAGACTTCCATGAGGGGGGTTGCCGCCAAGAGCAGAGTTCGCGTACTGATTTTGGGGACAAGGCAGTGCGGATCATCCTACATTTCACGGCTGCGAATCACGTTTCGGATCATCTCCAGGAGATAGCGCGGGAGATTGACCAAGGGCGAACGTTTGGGGCGGGCTGGTGTCTCATCATCGGGGAGAAGTGTCCGGTTTCCCCCAATAATCGTGCAGGTTTGCCGTGTAAAGGCAATCTTTCGCTTTGTCAGAACTCTGAGCCGGTAGATCGGACCAGTCTCCCTGTGGGGCGACCAAAGGCGTAAGGTTCTTGCTTTACTGGCTCGCCCGGCTCCACGGGCTCCACGGCAAACCGACGTTCCGGCAGCGGGTACTGCCTGACGATTGTGTTAAACCCGGAAGCGGCAGCGCTGTAGGACGTGATTTCCCGCTGCAATTCAGTAATTCTGGCAGCTATTCCAGCGACAACATGATAGCGGGCAATCTTCCCTCCGTTTTGCCCGCTCGACTGAGAAAGCGGCTGCGCCCCCCAGATAGGGTCTAGTGGATGTTGGGGGGCGCAGCCTATGGTGTAAGAGGCCCTTGTTCGGCTCGGACAGCCTCCAGGGAAGCCGTCGTTTGGCCGGAGCTAAGGGGCAAAGATATTATTGATGCTGGCGATTCCCGGTCAACCACCAGATAGGGGCCAACACCACAAAGCGGTCAGACAGCGCTGAGCGGCCAAAAAAGAACGGCTGCGCCGCCGTTCCCTCGTAGTGGGTCAACAGTGCGTTGCTGGGTCGTCCGGCTCGATGGGCTTGCTTACACCCGGCGAAGGCGTCGCGTTTAGTCCGCAGGGTTCAGCACTACGGTATCAATCCACTTCGGCACGCTGTCGGCCGTCCCGGCTTGCATGAGGCTGCAAGTCTGGACGCTTTACTTTCCCGACAAAAAGCTGGAGGCGGCCGTCACTTGGGCGATTTGCTGGGAATTGGGCCGCATCGGAGCCGATGGGAAAGTCCATGTCGCCGGCAACACTCGCACCGGTCTGGAGCAAGAACACTGGTTGGGGCACCCCAACGGGGTCGATTTGAGCGAGATCACTCTCTGCCTGCTATACCACTACACCCGAACAGGCGATGAGGATACGCTGGCGGCGGGTCGGCGAGACCCGCAAGCCGTAGTTCGGCCCCGAGACGTCTTTACCGAATGGCAAAGCCGCCCCTTGCGATCTCTGTTCGTGACGCCTATTTGACGGCAGAAGGCCCGTCTTCCTGGTGGGTCGTCCCGTTTCCCCTTGGAATTATCGGTGGTCTGCGCCATAAAAGACATAGAGGGGCATTCTATCCCGATAACGCGTCTTTTCGTGGGCATCGGATGAACGAGGCGAGTCGCCAGAGTACCGATCAGATCGTGCAGTTGTTGACCAACGTGCAGCAGCAGTTGACGCGCTATGTCCGCACGCTGGTGCCCAACCGCAGCGACGCCGAGGAGGTGCTGCAAGAGACGAACCTGTTCGTCTGGCGACATGCCGACGAGTTCGAGTTGGGGACGAACTTCGCCGCCTGGGCGTGCAAGATCGCCTACTACCAGGTGCTGACGTTTCGCAAGCGGCAATCGCGCAGCCGGCTCTGCTTCAGCGATGCGTTGGTCGAGCAGTTGGCCGACGGGGCGGTCGAGCGCCTTGCCCGGGCGAACGACGAGGCCGAAGCCCTCGACCTGTGCATGGAGAAGCTCAGCGTGGACGATCGGGAGTTGCTCGAGCTGCGTTACGAGCCGGGGGCGACCGTCGAGGTGATCGCGCGGCAGATCGGGCGATCGACCAAGGCGGTTTACAACGCCCTGGGACGCATCCGCACCTGGTTGCTGGAGTGCGTCGAGCGGGCCGCAGCCGAAGCGAGGAGGGGATAATGCCTTTCGACGCCAAGCGGAGCGAATTGACCGAACTGCTGTTGCGGCTGTGCGACGGCGAGATCGAGCCAGCGGAGCGGGAGCGGTTGGAGACGCTGTTGTTGGACGATGCGGCGGCGCAGGATTTGTATCGGCGGTTTATTGCCCTGGACGTGGAGTTGGCCTGGCGCGGGGCCGGTCGTCCGGCGCCCTCACAGTTCGACGCCCCAGTTGCCGCCCCGCTGCCGGCGATTATCGAGGCTTCGCCCGCTCTACCCGCCCCGGCTTCGACGCTCTATCCGTTTGGCAGCTTCGTATTCTCCTATGCGGCGGCCGTGGTGATCGTGGGGATCGGACTGCTGATCGGCTGGGCGTACCAGGTGTCAACTCCCCGACCCGATTGGCGGGAATCCGTTCATCTCGCCCCACAGCCGAGGCCGGCAGACTTGCGACCGGAGCCCAAACCGGTCTTTGTCGGCCGCGTGACCGACATGGTCGAGTGCCGCTGGGCCGATCCTAAGCGGGGAACTGTCAATTACGCGTATGTCCCCCTGGGTGGAAAGTACGCATTGGCTTCAGGACTGATGGAAATCACCTACGACAGCGGCGCCAAAGTGATCCTTCAAGGGCCGTGTACCTATCGAGTGGATTCTCGCGCCGGCGGCTACCTGTCGCAGGGCCGGCTGACGGCGAGAGTAGGGGAGAGAGGAGAGAGGAGAGAGGAGAGGGAAGAGGGCGGTGGACACGAGAAAGTCGCCGTTAATCAGCATTCCACGAATCAGCACTCCACACTCGGCAATCACCAAGATTCCTCTCGCGCTTTCCCTCTTCCCTCTCCTCTCTCCTCTCTCCCCTCTCCCCTCTCCCCTTTTCACCGTTCGCACTCCCACCGCGAAAGTCGCCGACCTGGGAACAGAGTTCGGCGTCGAGGTCGATCCGTCCGGCATGAGTACGGCGCACGTTTATGAGGGGAAAGTCGAATTGCTGGCGGTCGGCGGTAACGCGGATGGCGCCGACGCGATCCGGTTGGAGAAAGACGAGTCGGCTCGGGTGGAAGTCGGCAAGGACCGCGTCGCCCGAGTGGTTCGCCAGTCGGGGCAGCCGGGCACGTTCGTCCGTCAGATGCCGAAACGAGTGCGAATCAAGGCGTTCAACACGGGGGTGAATTTGAAGGAGGGGAAGCCGGACCCGCATTGGCAGCTTGTGGCCCGCAGCGACGACCCCAAATTCAAGCCGCGGCCGGCGGTAGTAGTCAACACCAGCAACACCCCCTATCTGTTCAACCAGGCCGACCGCTCACAGTGGATATCGGCGGTCAGCGATCTGTCGCCGCTGCCCAACGGCGTGTTCTATACGTTCCGCACCACGTTCGATCTGAAAGGGATGCGGGCATCGACGGCCGTGTTGCACGGGCGATTTGTCGTTGACAACCACGTGCGAGCGATTCGCCTCAGCGGCCGCGAGATTCCGGTGCCCAAGCACGATTATGAGGAGTTCGGTTTCTTTCACGGGTTCTCCAGCGACCGCGGTTTTGTCGAGGGGATCAACGTGTTGGAAGTCGATGTGGAAAACGGTAAGCCGGGGCTGGACGTTTCGCGTACGCCGTCGAGTCCGATGGGTCTGCTGGTGGAATTGGACGTGTCGGCCATGTCGGCCTGGCCGGAACCTTCGGCAAAAACGCCGGGTACAAAACAGAAACTGAAGGAATTGAAGAACTAAGAGGATAATCCCATGAAGCGAGCAGGGCGAACGCGCGGCTTTACGTTGGTCGAGTTATTGGTGGTGATTACGATCATCGGCATTCTGATCGCGCTGTTGCTGCCAGCGGTGCAAGCGGCTCGCGAAGCCGCGCGGCGAGCGCAATGCGCAAACAACATCAAGCAACTCGCCCTCGGCTGCTTGAACCATGAGCAGGCCACTCGACGTTATCCGACCGGCGGCTGGGGATGGGCCTGGGTGGGCGATGCCGACCGGGGCGATAACTGGCGCCAGCCCGGCGGTTGGATATACAACATTTTGCCCTACCTCGAACAGCAGGCCCTGCACGACATGGGCATGGGGCTGACGGGCACGGCGAAGAATGACGCCAACGGACAACGGTTGACTATCGCGTTGAACGTTTATTATTGCCCGTCGCGAAGGCCACCCCTTGACTACCCATACGTGGCCGGGTACGGATGCGCAAACCAGACTCCGCCGGCGACCAGGGCGAGGAGCGACTACGCCGCCAACGGTGGAGACAGTTACGACGATCCTACGGGTGTCAACATCGCCGTGCTTTGGCCGGTTTACGGGAATGCCTCAGGCGGTCCCTCCAGCGTCACCGACGTCGAGAACCCTCCGGGACAGATGACCGCCAACGCGCGGGCCACGTTTGCCAACTTCGCCACCCATGACAATGGCATTGTCTTCTACGGCAGTATGATCAGGACGGCCGACGTGACGGACGGGACGACAAACACCTGTCTGGTGGGCGAGAAATACATCAATCCTGATTACTACTCAACGGGTCAGGATCCCGGCGACAACGAGGGCGCGATGATCGGCGGAAATGCCGACGTCGAGCGTTGGAGCGGGTATTCGTCGACGTCAATTGTGCCGCCACAACAGGACACGCCGGGCGCCACCAACTGGATCTCTTTCGGCAGCGCCCACAGCGTCAGTTTCAACATGGCGTTTTGCGACGGTGCGGTGCAGCCGTTGTCCTATTTGATAGCTCCCGAGACGTTTCGCTGTCTGTGCAACCGCCACGATGAGATGGTGATCGATGTGAAGGGACTCAATTGATCGTCAGAGAAGCGTCCTCCGTAGAAGGCGTTGCTGGTAAACGTGTTATGCTGAAGCATAACCTACGCACGCCTCGTCATTTCAGGTTGGTCGGGGCACTAGAACCGTCAGTCACCCCAAGGCACCCGTGAACATGTACGGGCATCAGGGCGTCAGCCTGTTGGCCTACGCCTGGCGAAGGCGTCGCGTTGAGTCCGCCGGGTTCAGCACGACGGCATTGATCCACTTTGGCATGTCGGCCGTCCCGGCTTGCGGGAGACAGGCCACTACCCGCCACGCGGCCAGCCGGGGTAGCCATCGGTAACAACCAGGATCGCTTTGGAGGCGGGCCTCTCCTCGCAAGCTGACAGGATTAAGGGCCGGCAGCAAGCGAGGCCTTCTTGCCTATGTCGGTTTGCGCCAAGAACTTATCCCAAGCTACGTGCCATTCGACCGTCGGCATGAGGCGCAAGAAATTGGTGTCCTTGCGGCAGCCGCGAAAGATCTTTGATCGCCGGGCGGTGGTGATGGTCAGGGACGGTCGATGATCAGGGGGCGATGGCAGGCGTGGCGGCGGCCAACGTCTGGCAGTAACTCCACGGCATCCAGTCCTGGGGATTCACCGCGACGTCTTTGGCGTGACGCTCAAGTTCGGTTAGGTAGCCGAAAGCATCGGCCTCGCAGAGTTCGGCGGTATGGATTAGGCTCATGAGAATGTCTCCTACATGGGCCCCGCGGTTGGTCTTGTAGAACAGGGCGTTCTTGCGGTGCAGAATGGCTTTTTTCAGGATGCGCTCGCAGATATTGTTGTCCAAGAGAGACAACACCCTGGTAATACCGGGGGGATACGCAGAAAAACAGTGCGAATTGTTGACAAGAAACATGCACGGTGTAGGATAGCGGTCGTCCTTACACCTCGAGGATGGTCTATCCCGAGGGTTCGGACAGAAATTACTGCGCATTGCCGCGATAGTTTTCGTCAATTCTTGTGATTTGTACACCGAGATTGGCTGACTGAAACATTGACCGGCCGGGGGGTCGAGTCGCGCGTGGACGCAACGGCGCTTGAGCCGTTGTCGGCAAGGGCTGTGCCGCAAGCAAAGTCTTCGCGCGAAGAGCGTTCTCTTCCGGTTTGGAGAGCTTCCGAACTTCGTTGTCTTATCCGTTTTTTCACGTACGTCTGCCAGCCCTGCGAGCTACGCCGTTGGCGCCCCCGTCTCTAGTCTGCCGCTTGCGGGCGCAAGCCCGTTTTCTTCGCTGGATTCTGCGGGAGCGGAAGGAAACGACCCGATGGGAGGTATCATGCCGGTCGGCGCCAGTCCCGGCGGATTCACGTGGAATACTTTCACTGATTCTATGAAAGAGCGGCCCTCCTGGTGCTATACACGGTGTAGTAGTCGTTTTTACTCACCCAAAGCACAGCCAGGAGGACCGAGAGATGTTATACCTCGCAATCGACCAACATCGCAAGCAGTTGACCGTGAATCTTCGCAATGAACAGGGCGACGTGCTCGTGAAACGTCAGGTCAGCACGGAATGGCCGCGAGTACGGAGTTTTCTGGATGAAGTGCGCGAAATGAGCGTGTCGGAAGGAGGATTTATAGCGATCCTGGAGGTTTGCGGCTTCAATGACTGGCTGCTGAAACTCCTGGCCGAGTACGGCTGCCGAGAGACGATTCTGATCCAGCCCGAGAAGCGATCGAAGAAGAAGACGGACCGTCGAGACGCCTATGCGTTGGGCGAACTCTTGTGGGTCAATCGTCAGCGGCTGTTGGCGGGCAAGAAGGTCCAGGGGATTCGCCGCATCCAGTTGCCGACCGACCGCGAGGCCGAAGACAGGCAACTGACGGCGGTGCGGCAACGAATGGGCCGCCAGCGGACGCGGACGATCAACAAGATCAAACATCTGCTGCGGAAACACAACCTCGAACAACAGCAGCCGGCCAAGGGGCTGGATACGCAACGGACGCGGAAATGGCTGGCGACGTTGCCGCTGGAACCAATCGACCGCCTGGAAAAGGACTTGCTGCTGGCGCAATGGAAGTTGTGGGACGATCAGCTTGCAAGGTTGGAGTTGGAGATCGAAAAGCGGCAAGCGAAGAATGCGATGGCGGCAGTGCTGGCGACGATTCCCGGCTGGTCGAATACGAGCAACGCCTGGGTCACGACTCCGCCGTTCGGAATTCTCTTCCGCGGCAGCGGGCAGATCCAGGTCTTCTCGAACGGTTCGGATATCACCGGGTCGCCCACGACGCCTACGACGTTGGGCGGAACGGCCTCCACCTCGCAGATGCATCATTTCGACATCGTCTGCACCGACCCGAGCGACAGCAATCCCTTCGATGGCAGCGGCACTACCACGATCAAGGTCTACCAGGACGGCTATCAAATCTACACGACCAACTTGGCGGGCAGTTTGTTCACCCATTCTTCAGCCCCTCCAGCCCCTCGTTGAGGATCGAACTGTAGAGGGTCACGCGGTCCACCAGCGCTTGCGCCTCCTTGGCGCGGCTCTGGAGTTGGGCGTCGTTGAGCGTCCCCTTCGACACATCGTCGAGGAGCTTGGCGGCCTTCTCCTGGACCTCCTGGGTCAGGGTATCCCGGATGGTCCGGGCGGTTCCCTCGTCCAGCGGAGCCCATTTTCATGCAAGATCTTGTAAACATCCCCCCGACCCCGACGCTACGAGCAAAGCTGGCCGCTACGGTTGCGGAATCCAAGTATCTGCGCCGCCTCTTGAAAATTGCTCGCCAGCGCGACGAGGTTGAAACACTCCGGGTGAAGGCCAGGGCGAAGAGGGCCAAGCCATGAAGCCCCGCCCCGATGCCCCCGCCGTCCGCCCCGATTTCGGTTGCATCATCGCCCACGAGGTACTGCCCGGATGATCTGCGCTCCCGCCCTACTTCCGGAGGTGTTCGCCGAAACGCCGATCCCGGCCGGCCCGATCAGCGACGAGGCGGCCGAGGCGATCGCGCGGCTGCTATGGGATGCGGCAGAGGACGACAGCGAACATCAAAGGACCACTCTCGGCGGCATGGAGGAACATAGCAACGGATAGCTTAGACGCAAACGACCGGCGAAAAATGGATGCGCAAGCACCGTGACCGGTTACGACCGTCAAACGAAAAACCCCGCCGACTGTCGCGAGCCGAGCGGGGTAGAGAAACATTCGACGCATGGATTGTAGCATAAGCGAAAACGGCGTGCAAGAAATCTCCCTTCTCGAATCGCTCGAAGGTGAATGGATCAAGTTGCCGTTGAAGATCATGCGGGACGTGGGGCCAGCGGCGCAGACGATGGGCGGCATCCTGAAAATGACAAACCGCGAAACGTATTCGTCGGTGACGAAGATCGCCCACAGGGTATGGTTGCCGATGGCCACCGCCCGCAAGCATCTTCTCAGATTGGCCGCAAACGGCTGGATCAAGAACCGAGGGCGGGAACATACTCGCCGCGGTGCGCCGCGGCGCACGGCGACCATCGTGTTGACCTCCAAGGCGACGACCGCCGCCGCTGAGTACGGCGTGCTGCCCTGGTGGGCCTGTTGCTCCATTCGCAAGGTCGGCAAGCTGCCGTGGTCGGCGAAGGCGGTGCTGTCGGTGGTGATGGCGCGACTGATGAGCTTGAAGGCCGCGGCCGAGCGTGAAGGCAACTGCGCCGGCGACGACGACCTCATCGGGGCCATCGCCAACATGGGCGACGAGGACCGCTTCCGGTTCTCGCTGACTTGGTTGGTAAGACAGACGGGATTGACGCACGATTCGGTAACATCGGCCAAGCGGCATCTTCACGAGCTCGGCATCGTGGACTGGGCAGGCGGCAGCCGCGAAGACGGCGGCATGGCAACCGACCTCCTAACTCCTCGTTGGGACTTCCGCATCGTGATAACTCCGGCATCGGCAGGCCGTTACTTCCTCGACTTTTGGAGGGGGGCGAAAAGTGGGCAATAGATACGCGAAATCTGGGCAATACCCTACGCGAAATCTGGACAATACCCCAGGCGAAAACTGGGCATCGGGGGTACGCGAAATCCGGGCAAGGGGTACGCGAAAACTGGGCATCGCAATGATCTATAAGTATTGATCTTGAATTCGGATGATCTCAAACAAGCTTATCTTGAAGAATTTGGTTACCAACGTCCGTGCCGCGAAACGGCGGCACAGACGCGGGTGTGACCATTTTCATTTTGACTGGGAGAAGGTCATCCAGGAGGCAAGGAAGTTCCGGGCCGTCTTCAAGTGCCACAAGGACGCCGACCGCATCTTTGTCTACCGCGTGCTGGCCGCTTCCCAATGGAATCTTCCGCCGTGGTGCGTCTGGAGTGCCTTAGAGGCCGTCCGCCAGATTCAGCCGAGAAGTCCCATTCGGTACTTTCACGTGGTGCTGCGGGACGAATGCCAAAAGGCCGGAGTTGACCTCTATCGGGCAATCCGCGGCGTCCAGGTTCCGACAACGCTGCCCACCCTGCAACCCGCGAAGCCGCGAACCACCCCGGTTTCCGATGATGCCATGAAACTTCGCGCGGATGAATTGCAGGAGGAAATCCCATGAACGCAAATGACACCGGCGCGGCAAGATGCTTGCCGCCTTGGTTCCGCGTGCAACTGCCGGAGTGGTAACAGGGACAGGCCGCCCTTCCCACCCTCAGGGAATGGGGTAAACTGGGCCTCTGCTGATAGCGAGCCTTCACAGAAAGGAATACCCATGAGATACGGTTGCTCGATCCTGCTCTTGATATTCGCCTGCTGTCTTGCCGGCTGCCAACAAGCTGCCAGCGGCCCGCCGGCGCCCGCACCGCCCATCGAAGTCTACTTTTCCCCCAAGGGTGGTTGCACCGAGGCCATCGTCAAGGAACTGGACGCCGCCAAGTCCATGGTCCTGGTGCAAGCATATTCGTTCACCAGCGTCCGAATCGCCAAGGCCCTGGTTGACGCCCACAAGCGCGGCGTTGACGTTCGTGTGATCCTCGACAGGAGCCAGCGGACGGAGAAGTACAGCGAAGCCGACTTCCTGGTCAACATGGGAATCCCGACGTGGATCGACGCCAAGCACGCCATCGCACACAACAAGATCATGGTGATTGATGGCGAAACGATATTGACCGGCAGTTTCAATTTCACGACGGCCGCCGAGGAGCACAACGCCGAAAACCTGTTGGTGATCCGCTCCTCCGAACTAGCGACCAAATACACATCCAACTGGAAAGCCCATTTGGAACATTCCGAGAAGTACGAGGGGAAGACAACGGGGTATTCGGAACGCCATCATGCGGAGAAGGTGGGTCCAGCCGAGTCCCGTCCCAGAACTGCCGACGCGGTGACAACCGGCTATGTGGCATCCAAGAACTCGGCGGTGTTCCACAAAGCCGACTGCAAATCGGCTGCGAAGATTTCGGAGAAAAACCTCGTACATTACAGCACCAGGGAAGAGGCGATTCAGGCGGGGAAGAAACCGTGTGCGGAGTGCCAGCCATGACGAAAGGGAGTCCCAACAAGCCGTCTGAGCCACCCACCAAGGATAAGTTCGCCGAATGGTTGACGGACGGCATTCGCAAGGCCGGGGCGACTGCCGACATTGTTTATGATCGTGAGCGATTCTGTCTCTCCGAAGGCGGCAAGGACGGCACCGTGCTGTTTCTGACGAATGCCTACAACGAGTATTGCTCTGTTCCCGAGCCGATGCGGCCCAAAGTGTTTCAGAAATATGTGCGGAGTTGGTTCATTGGGGCGATGACACTGCCCGACAGTTTCGATGACCTACACCCCGATGTGCTTCCTATCGTGCGGGCGCGGTCCTACTTCGACTTGGCCCGAATGAACACCGGGCAGAGTGCGGTGTTGCCCCATCAAGTCTTGGGCGAACACTTGGGAATCGGCCTGGTTTACGACCTGCCCCAGGCAATGCGTTCGATTACTCAGGAGAATCTGGATGGTTGGGGCGTGACTTTCTATGAAGCGATGGAAGCTGCTCTCCACAACCTGACCCAGTTGGAACACGCATTCATTGGCCCCACTCAGGGAGAGGGAGTCTATCTTTCTACTGTCAGGGACGGTTACGATTCATCCCGACTGATTCTTCTCGATTTGATACGGCGGCTTCGGGTAGCCGGGGACTTCGTGGCGACGGTGCCGAACCCCGACACGCTGATCGTGACCGGATCGGAAGACATGGATGGCTTGACGGGGATGTTGGCATTGGCAAAGGACGCATTGCAGCAACCTCGTATCATCTCGGGCATTGCAGTTCGGCTTGATGGCGACGACTGGGTGCCGTGGCTACCCGATTCATCCCACGCCCTTTTTAACGAGTTCCGGGGATTGCAGTTGCATTCCCTCGGTCGGGACTATGCTGAGCAAAAAGAAAGTCTTGATGGGACAACGGACAAGGATACCTTCGTGGCTTCGTTCTCCATTGCCCAGCATCCCGAGACTGGGGATTTCATGACGTACTGCGTCTGGCCGAAGGACACGCTGACTCTTCTGCCTCACACCGACACAATCGCCTTCATGCAAGAAGGAAAAGGCCCACTGATGGCTGAATGGGATCGGGCGGTTGAGGTCATGGGCGACTTGATGGAGCCGCTTGACATCTACCCCCAACGATTTCGGGTCAGCGAGTTTCCAACCAAAGAGCAGTTGGCGGCGATGGGGGCTACGAAACCGTGAAAGTCCCCTTCTCCGACTACGCTCTGATCGATCTGGATGCCCCGGTGCTTCCGGCCTACGAAGCCGTCATCGAAGGCGTCACGCATTGGATCGTGTGGTGCAAATACTGCAAGACATGGCATCAGCATGGAGCCGCCGAGGGACACCGGGAAGCACACTGCACCGATTCGACAAGCGGCTACTGGAAGCAGGGGTACAACTTGGCGTATGCGGGAGAGTGGAAGCAGTCGGGCTCATTGAAATGTTAACGCTGCCGAGAAGAAACCGCGAAAGCGGAAGGCAGCTTAGTTCACGGGAACACCCATATTGACGCATAATCGCAAATGGGTATAATTGGGAAATCTTGAAGGGACTACCGATGAGCTTGACTACACAACTCCGCAGCGCCATCAAGAACTCCGGGGTTTCCTTATATCGTGTTTCCAAGGATAGTGGGGTCGCCTACGCGGTCGTTCAACGGTTCGTCAACGGCGAGCGACAAATCAAGATGGACGCGGCCGACAAGCTGGCGGCATACTTCGGCATGAAGTTAACAAAGCCAAGAAAGGTCAGCCCGACGTGACGCCCTACTCACCCGCGGCAAGAGACGGAAGCGAGAGATGGAAAACGATTCCCTGCACAGTGTCGAGACAGAGCATCCCAAACGCCAACGCCGTTGGCTTCGCTACAGCCTGATAGCGCTGCTGGCGGTGGTAGTGGTTGTGGGCATTGCTGCGACTTGGATCGGTCGCACGATGCAAGCATGGGCCCAGCGAACTGCGATGATGGAGACCATAGTCAATGCGGGCGGAAGAGTACGGTTGGACATGAAGATCGACGAGTCCGGCAATCCAATCGCTGAAGCCAGGTCCCACGGTTCAGCATGGCTGAAGCCCTGGATGGATAGCGATGACCTTGGAAGCAACATTGTCGAGGCACAAGTGCCGTCCGATGAAGCCCTAAACGGCATCGATTGTTTGCGCAATCTGCGAATACTGGTTCTTTCCTCAGATCGAATTACGAATGCCGGGTTGCAACACGTCAAACGATTGACCCATCTCAAGACGCTATGCCTGAGCGGAACGAAGATCACTGACCAAGGTGTTGCAGAGTTGCAGAAAGCGTTGCCGAACTGTCGCATTTTCCGTTGAACGGAGACTAAACGAAAGCCGGTTGCAAACGGCACTGACCCGAAAGAGCGGAACGCGATGGACGAGCAGACATTTCAGGCCGAACTAGACCGCGCCAAGGCAATGCAGCGCACTGTCAAAGAGCCGGTCGAGGCCGACTATTGGGCCGGATATCAGCGCGGGTTGCGTCGCGCGTTTCTTGGAGAACGGTTTGGAACCGCCCGCCAACATGAGTTGTGGTTGTCTCTTGCGAGTGACGACGATCATTTGAGCGCCTCTCGTGGGCGTGGATACCGCGATGGCTTGATGTTCGGCGGAGAAGGCTGGGTGACAACATGACTGACGAAATCAAGGTGAGAGTCTGCGAACTGGATCGAAACAGGTTGGCGGCGTAGGCTCACCCTGGTTCGCAGCCGGGGTTCTGGGAACGCCGATTGCAAACGGCAGAACGCGAAAGGATGGAAAAATGGTTGCGAAGACTCAGACCGCATTGACGCCCGCGGTTGCCTACATCCGAATGAGCAGTCTCAAGCAGGATGCCTCGCCAGAGCAACAACGGCAGGAAGCCGACAAGCTGGCCGCCACCAATAAGTGCCGCATCATCCGGGAGTATGCCGACGAAGGAATCAGCGGCGACAATGCGAAGCGGCCAGGCTTCCAGCAAATGCTACGCGACGCCGTAGAGAAACGCGACTTCGCCGCTATTATCTGTTGGGACCAAGACCGCTTCGCCCGGTTCGACTCGATCAAGGCTGGCAAGTACATTGACCCGCTACGTGAGGCCGGGGTGTGGCTGATAACCAAGGCCCAAGGTGTGGTCGATTGGAATACGTTCACCGGCCGGATGATGTATTCCATCATCCAAGAGGGCAAGCATCAGTATTTGCTCGACCTATCCCGCAACGTGCTGCGCGGTCGCATTGCGTCGGCACGGAAGGGGCAATTGATCGTCCAACCGGCCTACGGCTATGATCGAGTGTTCTATGATGACGCTGGACGCCTTGCCCGACGTGTTCCCTATGGGGAGAAGTTCAACAGGCCGAAGGGCTGGACGGTCAAGATAGAGCCATCGGACGACGGGGAGAAAGTCGCCACCGTCAAGTGGATCATGCAAACCTTTGCCGACGGCGATTGTAGCATCCGCTGGATTGCCAAAAGCCTGAACGAGCGCGGAGTACCCGCGCCACGTGGCCGTGGTTGGAACGCGAACACCGTCCGCTACATTCTGGCCCATCGGGTCTACCTTGGACAAAAAGCATTTGGCGAGCGCCGCGGCGGTAAGTATCATCAGATCGGCGATGATGGCGAGATACAGGCCGCCAACGGCACGGCGAACCGCCGCGCGCCCATCGTGGCCGACGTCACCCACGAGGCCCTCGTTGACGCGGCTACATTCAAGCGGATTCAGGCCAAGCTGGCAGAGCGGGCGACCACCAGCGCCAAGCCGCGAACCAGCGATTACGTCTTGCGGGGCGTGTTGCGTTGTGGGCACTGCGGCCGCGCAATGTGCGGGCAGAAGCCCGCCAAGGGGTCGAGCCGCCGATACTACCGTTGCCCGGGCGCAAACGATGGCCGATGCAAGGTCTACTCAATTCGGAAAGAGCAGATCGAGGGCTACGTTCTCGGTTTCGTCGATCGGTGGTTACAGTCTCCCGAGAACGTCCAAAAGATCAAGGCGGCAATTTACCGGCTGGAAAAGTCCACGCGTGGCTTTCAAGGGGCCACAAAGGGCCTACAGACGAAGATCACCGCCCTCGACCGAAAGATAGCCAAAGGGTCAGAGAACCTCTTGCTGGCCGATCCAGCTAACGTACCGGAACTATCAGACTTGTTGGGCAGGTGGCGGAAGGAGCGGGATCGGATGCAAGCCGACTTGGAAGCCGCGGCCAAGTGCCCCAATGGGAACGATTCGACCAAGACAGCCAAGAGGGCACTGGCCAACATCAAGAGGCTACGGGAGAAGCTGAATACCGCCGATCCGTCTCTTGTTCGGGCAGCCGTCAAGGAAATGGTTGCCGATGTTTCCCTGTTTTGGGAGCAGGATGGAGAGCGGTATCGTCGGCTGGCGAAAGGGGTTATCTCCATCAAGCAGCCGTGTGGGTTTGTGAGAGATTCTTCCAGTATTGTTTTTGCACGTCGCCCGAGGGAAACCGCCGCCCTTTCACGTCGACCAGCCAGGTCTTCTGCCCGGGCGCGGAGACGATGAAGTCGAGGCTCTTGATCGAGGCCCCGTTGCTCATCAGGCTCCGCTTGGCCTCATCGACCGCCACGTACGGCACGCCGCGGCGGCGGAGGAATGCCTCGAATGCCGCTTCGTAATGGTTGTCGCGATTGGCCATGAGGAAGGGGGCAGGGGTCAGGGGCCAGGGATGACAGAGCCGCTTGCGGCTTCGCAACGGCAAAACCACCGAACATCAACGAGGAATCGTTCGTCTCGGCCATAAGGCAGCAATAGCAATTGGAACGGCCACAAACAACGCGACGGGCAAGGGCCAATAACTACGAATGAAGAATGCCGCGTTGACCGCCGTTTCCGTGATGTCCGGCAACTCGGCGTTCTGCGCCTGCCACTCTTTCGCACACCCGAGCATCCAGTGCATAAACACGAACATGGAAACAATCAAGAAAACAGAAACGGCGATTGCGATGACGTATCGCATGAGGCATTCTCCCAAAACATGTTAGAACAAGGTGGGCCGCTAATCCACCACTTGGCACTCGGAATGGGCACAAAGCACCCTTTCTTCACATTCTTCGATCATCGCTCGCAACTCTTCGGCCGAAGTTTTGCTCTTGCCGTGGGTGTCGAGCACCAGCACGAACTCGACGTTCATCGGCTTCTTCGAGAATCGCTGCGAACTGACGCGATAACGCTTGTAGCCCTGCATCACCAGCGAGACTTGCCCGCGGGCGACGTTCGCCTGCAACATGGCATTCAAGGGGATCGTGCCGTCGGTGCTGTAACTGGTGAGGATGTATCGGGCCCTCAGGGCGTCGAGCAGCCGTCGATAGGCCGCGCTGGCTTCCTCGCGATAGTTGTAGGTGCTGCGGCGCTCGGTGCGCCAATCGAGCCGGATGGCCGCCTTCGTTCCGCGGGTGATCTGCCTGCTCAAGGCGGGCTTGTCCCAGAGGACGACGCTGTTTAAGACGTGATAGTTGCTGCCGTAAGGATGCTGATTGTAGGGCGGATCGAGGTAGGCGATCTCGATCTCTTCCGCCGCAAGCCGTTGGGCCAGCGACTGGGCGTCCTCGCGGAAGACAAGATTCTCGCGGCCGTTGTCGTGGAAGACCGGCACGTCGAGACGCAAATCGGTGGCGATGCGATACAGCGCGGTCTTTGTCTGTCCGCCCCAGCCGTTATGAAAACCCTTGAAGACGCCGCTGGTGTTGCTGCGGTAGCACGCCTGATAGACCAACGGGGCCAACAGGCACGCCTCTTCGGCGTCGCTGAGCCGCCCGGCGTCTTTCCAGGCGGCGATTTGCTCGCGGATGGCGTCGATTCGCATCCCGTTCTTGCGCATGTAGAACATGCGGTCGGCGCGGATGTCGTAATTCGCATCATCGCGGGGACAAAGATGCTCCGTCACCCAGCCGACCTTCGCCGGCAGGCGGTTCAGTTGCTCAATCACTTTTTCGTAGCCGCCCAGCGCGGCGAACTGCGGCGGCTGGTTGCAGGCGATGTAGCAGCGGTTGATCGCCTGGGCGTAGGGCTCCCAATCGTTCGAGAGGACACGATAGCCCAACAGTTTGGCCATCCGCGACACGACGCCGCTGCCGGCGAAGAGATCGAGGAACGTACCATCTTTTGCCGAGGTGCGCTGGATCGCCTGCTCGATCAGCTTCAGCAGTTTCCGCTTGTTGCCGATGTAGGGGATCAGTTGGTTGAAGACAAATTCGGAGGTATGCGCCGCCGCGTGATGCCTTCGGTCGTAGGCCGTTAGCGGGGCAGTCATTGCCATCCTCCGCATGTCGAGCTGCGGCGCCCAAGTACGCCGGCTAAACGGATGCTCCCAGTATTCTCTTAACCGCTGCAACCACGCCGGCCGCGTTGTCGGCTAGCGGGGCGTCGTGCTTCTCGCCGGTCTGCAAATCTTTGACCTGGCAGACACCGCTTTGGAACTCGTCGCCACCGGCGATCAGGGCGATGCGGAAGCCGCGGCGGTCGGCGTATTTTAGCTGCTGGCCGAGTTTTTTCGCGTCGGGAAAGACCTCGACGCCGATGCCCGCGGCACGCAGCGCGGCCGCCAGACGGAGATAGTCGTGCAGGCGGTCTTTGTCGAAAAACGGAATGAGAACCGGGGCGGGGGTCGAAATCTTTTCGACCATGCCGAGTTCTTCCATCGCCGCCAGCAGCCGGTCGAGCCCGAGCGAGGCGCCGATGCCCGGCAATTCTTGCGAAGTGAACAGACCGGCCAGATTGTCGTAACGGCCGCCGGAGCAGACGCTGCCGATGCCGGGCAGGGCGTCGAGGAAGGTCTCGAAGATCGTGCCGGTGTAATAATCGAGCCCGCGGGCGATCGACAGATCGAGCCGCACACGCTGGCCGGGCACTCCGGCGGCGGCCACTGCGTCGAGCACCTCCTTGAGCTTCGCCACGCCGGACAGTCCGATTTCGCTGCCGGCCACCAATGGTTCGACCTGCCGCAGCATTTCGTCATTGCCGCCGGCGATTTCGGAGAGTTGCAGCACCTGCCGGGCCTGTTCCTCCTTCGCACCGGCCACGGAGATCATCTCCTCGGCCACGGCCGTCGGGGCGATCTTACCGAGCTTGTCGAGCGCACGGAGAATGGCCGTCGAGCGATCGGACAGGCCGAGCCGTTCGAGCAGGCCGGAGAGCACCATGCGGTTGTTGATGCGGATGGTGAAGTCGCTGAAGCCGATCGCCCGGAATAGATCGTGGATGACCAGCGTGGTTTCGATGTCGGCGGCGATCGAGCGGGTGCCGATGGTGTCGAAATCGCACTGCATGAACTCGCGGTAACGGCCGCGCTGGGTGTTTTCACCGCGCCACACCGCGGCGATGTGGTATCGCTTGAAGGGAATGCCCAGTTCGTTCGCGTGCTGGGCGACGAAGCGAGCCAGCGGCACCGTCAGGTCGAACCGCAAGCCGACCCAACGCCCGCCGTGGTCCTCGAACTTGTAGAGCTGCTTGTCGGTCTCTTCGCTCCCCTTGCCGGCGAGGATTTCCAGGTATTCGAGCGCCGGCGTGTCGATCGGGCTGAAACCGTAGGAGCGATAAACCCGCCGGGCCGTGTCGATCAGCCGCTCGCGCGGAATCATGATCTCCGGCGGGTAATCGCGGAAGCCCTTCAACGTGCGGGGGGTGATGCGTGCGGGTTCGGTCAAGGAAGGGGCTAGGGGTCAGAAGCCAGGGGTCAGGGGTTAGGGGTCAGGAAGTCAGGCACGAGGGGTGGCGGTTCACCGCCCACTAATGCCGCTTGGGGCCTTGGGCTGCGGATGCTCGCGCCTTGGCGCGGCCCGAGCACAACCTCGGCGTACTGCTCGATCTGCTCCGGCGTCTCCCAATAATGGTCGTAGACCCAATCGTCGTCATATTCGCAATCGGCGGTGGTGTAGTTGCGGCAGATTTGCGGGCGGGAGTCGTAGATGTCGCAAAGCTGCTCGTCGCGGAGGTGCTTGCAGCGGTTGTGGACCAGCAGATACCAGCAGCCCTCTTCGGTGAAGATGGCCGCGGCTTCGTGCAGCAAGTACCAGCGGAGATAGTCGAAGTCCTGCCAATCCTTCGGCGTGTCGATCGGCAGTGCGAAGTAGCGGCAGCACTTGGCCGGACAATGCGAGCAGAGGACTTCGCCCGGCCGAAGGTCTTCGCGGCGTACCCTTGGCCGGCATGGGGGCCGGGCCATCGTCGGCTGGGCGTAGGCAGGCATAGGAATCGCTCCAATTGCTCATCTGTTTGCTGACACCCCAGCGTAACAAACGGGGATGGCTGGGGAAAGGGGGTGCCGTCCAGCCGCGTCGCCCAGTATCATTACTGTGAGGTGGGGCAGACATTCCTGTCTGCCAGATGTGCCGCCTTCTTCAAGGCAGACAGGAATGTCTGCCCCACCATCAGGAATGTCTGCCCCACCAAAGTGAGAAAGACGGAATAACGGTGAAGCCCTTCCCCGAGGAAAAAATGAATCGCACGCTCCTTATTCTCCGCCACACGCCTGAGGAGACGGCGGGCACGCTCGAAACCGCCTTGACTGGCGCGGGCTTGGAGATTCGCTATATAGACCTTTTCGCCGAAGTGCCAGAGAGGCTGCCGCTCGACGAGGCGTCGGGACTCGTTGTCCTCGGTGGGCCGATGAACGCCGACGAGGTCGATCGGTATCCCTTCCTCAAGCTCGACGTGCAATGGATTCAACAGGCGATCGAAGCCAAACTGCCGCTGATGGGGATTTGCCTCGGCTCGCAGTTGATGGCCAAAGCCCTAGGGGCGAGAGTCTACAGAAACAAGGTGAAGGAGATCGGCTGGTATATGCTGGAATGGCTGCCCGCGGCCACCGATGATCCGTTATTCTCCAGCAGTAGCAGTTGGTATCCGCGCGACTTGCTGCCGCCGGCTGTCGCCATTACGTCACACGTACGTCCCTCCGGCATCAGGTCGGTTTTCCAGTGGCATGGCGATACCTTCGACCTGCCGCCTGGGGCGATTTTACTCGCGAGGGGCTCATCGTGCCAGAATCAGGCGTTTCGATGGGGCACCAACGCCTACGGACTGCAATTTCACATTGAGATGACCGCCGCGATGATCGAAGAGTGGCTGGAGAAGGGGGACGAGAACGAGGTGGCTGCATCGGGGATGACCCCACGGGCGATACGCGAACTGACACCCCTTTTTCTTCCGCATATGCAGCGATTCGCCGCCGAGGTGTTCGGCCGGTTCGCCGGGATGTGCTTAGAGAGTTGAAGTGAACCTACTTGTTCGACCAACTCACCTGAATGTCCGGTTTGTCGCTCTCGACGTGGACGAAGACGAGGTTCTGCGGCGGGGCCGGCGTCGGAGTCGGCGCGCCCGCGACGGCGGCCGCGCTAACGTGTGGCCGCGGACTGTCGAGCAGCCCGCAATCTTCCGGCTGGCTTGTTGCCAGCGTAACTGTCATGGCAATTAGAATCATGCCGGCCAGAACCAGGGCGAAGCGGGAGGCGATCGGTTTCATACGGGCTTTCTCCATCAGAGTTATCCCTATATTCTAGTCAGGCCTCCCGGAATCTCAAGAAAGAACTTCGCTCTCGTCGATAAAGCGGCAGATTTTCTCTGCCCAGATTGCCCTCCTTTGCCAATTTTACTTCAATTGGCCGGTCTTGTGGTCTGGACACACGGCCATTCGAGAAGCGGACCATCCTGCGGGGTGGAATCCGTCGCCCTTGCCCAGCGCCGCTGGATGTCGGCTTCCGCGCGACGAAGATACTCGCGGTCGGGCATTTCAGCCGTCGCCCGGGAGAGAATATCGACGGCTTCCTCGAAGCGGCCCTCGCGGCAGAGATGTTCGACCCATTGGTGATGGACGTGGAGGTAGTTCTGGGCGAAGGGGTCGAACTTGCGGTCGATCGCCAGTCCTTGCCGCAGCAGAGCGACCGCCTCGGCAAAATGCCCGCTGTCGCCCAGGTGGATCGACCAGTTGTTGATCGTGGCCAGCAGATTTCCGCGGGCGGTGAGGTTGTTCGGATCGAGCCGCAGCGACTTGGCGTTGGCGGCGGCGGCTTCGGCGAATCGCTTTTCCGCCAGCAGGTCGACGCCGCGGTTGTAGTAGATCATCGCCGCCAACTGGATCGGCGAAACCTCGCGGGCCTTATGAGGCGCCGAAGAGTTTGTGGTGCAGGCGTCTCGCCTGCCCTGGCAGCCGAGACGGCTGCACCACAAAGGTCTGGAATCGTTCTCGGACGCCGCGGCCGTCTGCTGTCGAGGATCGCCGGCCAGGTGAAACCAGCGGGGGCAGGTGGTTTCGACGTCGATTGCCCCATCGGGCAGGAGCACGCGGCTCATGGCGTGGCTGGGCATCTCCAGGCCGCGACATGGCAGCCCAAGTTCGCCGCCGAAGAAGTTGAACAGCACCGTGGCGCTGACGCAATTGAAGCGCCCCTCGTCGAGCACCACGCGGAGATCGGTCGCCGCCAGATCGTAGCCGCCGCGCAGCACCCGGCGGTGCATGAAGTCGAAGACGATCTCGACCTGCTCGCGCCCGGGGACTGTCCCGATTTTCGCGTCAGCGAAAATGGGACTGTCCCCTTCAAGGCCGCGCCGCAGTTCTTCGGCCAGCGCTTTGGCCTTCTCTTCATACCGGCGGAGTTCATCGGCGTTATCGACGCCGCCGGCGACCAGGGCGGCCCCCAGCGGCGAGAATTCATCGAGCCGGCCGTCGGCGGCATCGGCAAAGAGGCGTTTTTCCAGGGCGTTTTGGCCGTGCGCCGCGAAACCGCAAGCGGTTTCCGCTGCCGATGTAAAGCCGCGACCATTGGTCGCGGACAGGGCGACGGCGAGCAACGCCAGGATGATGGTCAGAGCACGTCGCATGGACTGCCGGCCCGGTTTTGTCGATTGTGCGAATCGTTTCGTCGGCGGTCGGACTTCCGCCGGCGGGATGATGCACGGTTACGACAACTCTAGGATGCAATTCCGCAACGTGCCGCAACGGGGCGTTTTTTTGCAGACTCTCCTTGGAAGGCGGCGTTTTGCCGGCTGCGGGAAGCGCAGGCGGGACGCCTGCACCACAAGACAAGAGCGCCGTCACTCGCCCAGTGCGAAAGCCTTCACCCGATTGAGGTAATTGGGCCGGGCGGGGCGGCTGGAAACGGGGCTGGCAACCCGCGAGGGGCGTTCGAGGAGCGAGAAGCCTGATTGGTCGTCGCGGAGCATCACCACTTCCCCCTGGCTTCGCTCCAAGCCGGTACGAATGGCGGCGTCGCGGCCACGCGAGATCCCGTGACGGACCAGCCGGATTTGGGGATAATGCCGAGTCAACTCGTGGGCAACTTCGCTCGTGGCGTCGGTCGAGCCGTTGTCGATGATCAGCACCTCAAACCGATCGCCGGAATCGGTCATCACGTCGAGGATATCCTGAACGGCAGTGTTGAGCGTGGCCTGGGCATTTTTGACAGGCAGCAAGACCGAGAGCGAGCGTGACACGAAAAGGTTCCTTTCGGGGGGACAAAAGGGGCTTCGCAACGATTTTATCTTCGGCCGTAACTCCAAGCCCACAATAGAGAAGCTGGCATTCGTCGCCCTATAGGTTTTTTGCCCGATGTAATGGGGCGACTGCGATGGCCGATACTATGCCGTTGTGGTGGCAGTTGCGCTGCCACTCCTATTTAATACGTCGTTGGGGTGGCAGTTGTACTGCCGCCCCCGGAAAACGCTGTCAGTTCAGGGGGGGCAGTATAACTGCCACCCCAACAGGCTCCTATAAGTGCAGTTGCCGCCCCAGCGAAATACCGGCGAGAGGATTCGCCCCCCAGCAATCGAGAGACCCACTGGCGATCTCCGCGCGGCGCGATTATGCTGAAGTTCCTTACTGATCGGAAGAAATCGAGAAAAAACTGTGGAAATGTCCGATAGAACGGCCGAAGGCCCTGAATTCCCCCCCGACGGCGGCCTGCTGCCCGCCATCGCCCAAGACGCCGACAGCGGCGAAGTCTTGATGCTGGCCTATATGAATGCCGAGAGTTACGCCGAGACCCTTTCCACCGGCCGGGCCGTTTACTATAGCCGAAGCCGGAAGAAGCTGTGGCGGAAGGGGGAGGAAAGCGGCAACGTCCAGCTTGTCCGGGCAATCTACGTCGATTGCGACCGCGACACGATCCTGCTCCAGGTCGAGCAGTTGGGCGGGGCGGCCTGCCACGAGGGCTACAAGAGCTGTTTCTTTCGCCAAGTCACGCCCGAGGGGCTCAACGTTGTCGCCCAGCGGGTATTCGACCCGGCGGAAGTCTACAAGAAGAAGTAGGGCCTTGCGGTTTCGCACCCGCTCATCAACATCACGATTATGAACATTTTGAAACTCGGGATTCCCGCCGGCAGTCTCCAGGACGCGACCGCCGAGTTGTTCCGCCGCGCCGGCTACAAGATCACCTTCAGCTCGCGGAGCTACTACCCGGCGATCGACGACGACGAGATCGAGTGCCTGCTGATCCGGGCCCAGGAGATGGCCCGCTACGTGGAGGACGGCGTGTTGGACGCCGGCTTGACGGGCCACGATTGGATCATGGAGAACGGGGCCGACGTACACGAGGTGGCGGAACTGGTCTTCTCGAAAGTAAGCCGCCGGCCGGTGCGCTGGGTGCTCTGCGTGCCGGAGGACTCGCCGGTCAAGAGCGTCCGCGATCTCGAAGGGAAGCGCATCGCCACCGAGGCCGTGGGACTGACGACGCGTTACCTTGCCGAGCACGGCGTAAAGGCCAAGGTGGAATTCAGTTGGGGCGCCACGGAAGTGAAGCCGCCCAAGCTGGTCGATGCCATCGTCGAAGTCACCGAGACGGGCAGTTCGCTGCGGGCGAACAACCTGCGGATCGTCGATGAAGTCTTGCAGAGCACGACGCGGCTGATCGCCAATCACGCCGCCTACGCCGACGCCTGGAAGCGGCAGAAAATCGACGACATCGTGCTGATGCTGCAAGGCGCGATGGCGGCCGAGGGGAAGGTCGGTCTAATGATGAACGTGCCGCGCGACCGGCTCGACAGCGTGCTGGCATTGCTGCCGGCGTTGCAGAAGCCGACGGTCTCCAGCCTGGCCGACAGCGATTGGGCCGACGTGAATACGATCCTCGACGAGTCGATCGTGCGTCACATCATCCCCCGGCTGAAGGCCGCCGGGGCAAGGGGAATTGTGGAGTATCCGTTGAATAAGGTCATCGATTGAGAAAGGAGAAGAAGAGCACCACGGAGACGCGGAGGGCACGGAGGAGGGGATGAGGGGTGAGAGAGGAGGGATGAGAGATGATGAATATCGGCAGGAGACGCATGCAAACGGAATGCGTGACAGGGGAGGGTCAATTGCGGGCACGATAGTGCAATTGTGTGTCTCTTGATGGCGTCTCACATCGCGACTTCCCTCATCCTTCATCCCTCATCCTTCATCGCTCATCGCCTCCGTGTCTCCGTGTCTCCGTGGTGCTCTTCCAGTCGCCATGTCTGCCGAATCCCGCCTCACCGAAGCGCTTGCCAAACTCGGCCTCCAACTCCCACCGGCACCCGCGCCGAAGGGGCTGTACAAGTCGATCATTGTTGTGGGGAATCTCGCCTACACCTCGGGCCATCTGCCGGTCGACGCCGAAGGGCGTTTGATGACCGGGCGGGTCGGGGCGGAACTCGACGCCGACGCCGGCTGCCGGGCGGCGCAACTGGCGGGGCTGAATATCCTCGCGTCGCTGCGCAAGGAATTCGGCAGCCTCGACCGGATTGTGCGGCTCGTCAAGATTCTCGGCGTGGTCAACTGCACGCCCGATTTCACGCAGCAGCCGGCGGTGGTCAACGGTTGCAGCCAACTGTTCGCCGACGTCTTCGGCCCCGAGGCCGGCGTCGGCGCCCGCAGCGCCATCGGCACGAACACCCTGCCGCTAGGCGTGCCGGTCGAGATCGAAGCGGTGTTCGAGTTCCGGTAGTCCGACACGCTGAAACGTGTGTTTCTGACGCAACGTCGGGTGGGCGACCCAAGGGTGACGTCAGCGGCGGGTGGCCAATAAACTGGCTTGAGGCAAGGAGTTGCGGCTGGTAGAATTCGAGCGGTTTGGAAGGGGCCTTTTTCCGCGATGCGACAGTTGATTTTGGCGGCGTGCGCGTAAGGTGAAGTGCGGCAACGATTACGGGAGAATTATCCGAGCGGAACGTGTGCCGGATTTGTCCGAAAGTCGACACAAACGAGTTGCGCTGCGGCGAGGCTCGGGTGAGAGCGACGCAAGCGATTGATGTCAGAGCAGTTGCGATGATCGCGGCGAGGGGCGTTGAAGCAGTAAGTGCGGATTAACGCCTGGTTGATTAACGCGGGGACCCCACGTTAATTAACACGTGGGCGCGGCGTTAATTGCGACTGCGGGGAGTCACGGGTTCGGGAGTTTCTTCGTTTCCCGCCCAACGGCTGGACGGAGGTGATTGGCGGCGCGAACGGCACTGCTGGCAAGCCAGCAGTGGCGCCCGCGCGAGTTTTGGCGCGAACAATGGCCCAGCATTCTTATCCGATTCGCATGACCGAACGCCAACCCGCTTCATGTCCCGCAAGGCTCCGTTGGTTTCAGTTCAGCCTGCGGACGCTCATGCTGTTCGTGCTGGTCTGCGCAATCGTCTGTAGCTGGCTCGCGGTCAAGATACAGAGGGCAAGGAGGCAACGCGAGGCGGTTGAGGCAATTGTAAAGCTAGATGGATTCGTATGCTATACTGACAAGTCTGACAGTCATTTCTCGCTGCCTAAGCCAACATGGCTTGGCAGTCTTCTTGGGGAAGATATCTTTCTTGAGGTGGACTATGTTTCTCTCGATCACTGTCCGGTCCACGATTCCGACCTGTCGTGGCTTGAAATGCTGCCAGGTCTGAGACGGTTGGGTTTGTTTCATACTCAGATCACCGATGCCGGGCTTGAGCATCTGAAGGGTCTGACACAATTGAAGGAACTATGGCTCCCGGACACCGTGACCTACGCCGGCTTGGGTACTCTCAAGAACATGACGGCGTTGGAAAGCCTAAATGTTGGACGCGGGGATCCGGAGCCGGATACACCGCCGTCACATGTGACCGATAGATTCCTGGGCCAGCTTGCGGGGCTGTCAAGCCTGCAAGAACTGGACCTTTCATACGCAGTCGTGACGGATCGCGGCCTCAAACATCTCAGGGGTATGACCAAATTGCAGACCTTGCGGCTAGTGCCTCAACCGACCTGAATTGACGGGTAGAGGCGTTTGAGTTTGATTCGGGCGTTGGCTGTAGTGAAACGCCAGTCGATGCGGCATCGAGCGGTGTTTCGTGTGGATTCCCAAGCGGCAACCTCGCGGACCAGTGTGGGTTTATCGGGAATCCGCCGCCGAAGGCACTGTTTGGTCATCACGCTTAACTCCGTCTCGGCCATGTCCAGCCAACTGCCGTGTTTCGGCGTGTAGTGAACCTCCAGCCGTTCGATCAGTCGGCGAGCCTCGTCGGGGGCAAACGCCTCGTAGAGCGAAGCCATCTTGTGCGTGTTCAAGTTGTCCATCACCAACACGATTTTCTCCGCCATCGGATAGCTGTCCACCAACTCCCGAATCACCTCGGCGAAATCCAACGCGGTACGTCGGTCGGTCACCTTCACGCGACGCTTGCCCGCCAGCGGCTCAAAGATCATAAACAGATTGGCCGTTCCGTTACGCTCATATTCGTAATCCACCCGCGCCGGACGCCCAGGCGCGGCGGGAATCGCCCGACGTGTTTCTTTGGTCAATTGCCTGCTTTGCTCGTCAAAACACACGACCGGTCGCTGCGGATCGTAGGGCCGTTGGTAGACTTCAAGCACGTCTTCCATCGCGCAGACAAAATCGGCGTTTTGCTCCGGCGGCAATACCCATTGCTCTTTGCGCCAGGGCTGAAGAACGTTTTTTTCAGCGTGGTGCGAACGGCCTCGCGCCCAATCGATTCGACGATCTCCAATTCCACCAATTTGTCGGCCAGCAGTTGCATCGTCCAACACACCCGGCCCGTTGGCGGTGACGAACAGGCCAAAGCCACCAAGTGGGCCTCTTGCACACCGTCCAGTTTGCGATATTGTCGATTTGTGGCCGGCTTACGGTACAACGATGCCTCCCAACCTTCTTCGACGAACTGTTGCCGAACTCGGTGGACCGTCGATAAGCTGACGCCCACCAAATCCGCAATCGCTTCGTCCACGGCGCAGGAACCTCCCTGCCCCTGATCGGCACGTAGCAACACCTGTGCCCGCTGACGAGTCGCCTTCGCCACCCGTCCTCGCGCCACAAGATCCTCCAATTGACCTCGTTCCTCGTTCGATAGCCGAACCACGTACTTGGCTTCCTTGCCCATGTTCGCTCTCCTGACAGGTTGTTGCCCCGGAAAGCGAAATACCATCTCCACCAAAACCTGTCAAGTCAGATCGGTTGAGGCACTAGGTCATACAAAAATCACCGATGCTGGGTTGGAAAACCTGAAAACGCTAACGCAACTGAAGGAGTTGTACCTCGACTATACGAGGATTACGGGCACTGGCCTGAGATTTCTAAGTGGATTGTCGCATCTGGAGTTATGTTCCCTGGAACTCACACAGTTGAATGACGAGGGACTGGTTTATCTCGGGCAATTGAAGGGGCTAAAGGACTTTGACCTGCTTGGCACGCATGTATCGGAAGCTGGCGTCAGGAGGTTTTTAAGGGTGCAGAAGACCTTCCTAGAGCGGTATCCGGAGAATTCGATAAAAATTGTTATCGAGGATGGTGTCTTCAAGGGGATTGTCTCCAAACACGGTCTCAAAAAAATGACACACCCAAAATCACAGCGCTGACGATGGTTCTGGCCGGACAGCACCGGTTCTTGAACCGGTGGGCCGAAGGCCAAAGAGGTACGGGGAAAAACTTGGATTTCTTCCCTATTCGCACGATTTTAGAAGCCCCCAAAGACCTCCTGCGACATGCCGCACCGGTTCAAGAACCGGTGCTACCCGCTGTACTCCTCACACTCCGTGTGAGGCAAGTTCGACCCGTGTTTTCCCTCACACGGAGTGTGAGGAGTACGATTTGTTAGAGCCTCTCAATAGCGACCGACGATTCGAAGCGTTGCGTCGCTCTGAACGGGCAGCGTCACAACGTCGCCGGGCTGCACCGCCGCCGCTTGGCCGTTGACGGTGGCGGAGGCCAACGGGCGGCTGTCGCCAGAGCGGAGGCGGATGCGGATTTTTTGTGGCTTGACGGCCAGTTTGTCGAGTTTGGCATCGACGGTCAGCGAGTTTCCATCCTCGGCCACTTGAACGGCGAGATCGACCGTGCCGCCGAAGAGCGTGCCCATCCGCTCGACCGACATGCGATTGCCCGGCCGCAGCCACTCGCGGGGAATGGCCTGCAAGAGCCAGAGCGATTGCTCGGAGCCGTCGTACCCGCCGAACTCGTTGAGAAACATGTCGCGCACGGCCAGCCAGCGCTCGCCGTCGCCGGAGAGCGCAGGAGGGGACGCCGTCGAACGACTCGACGCCGACGCGAAAGTCCTGGTGAATCACGAAGGCAAAATTGTGGGCGAACCACTCGAAGAACCGCGGCAGGTCGTCGCGGGCGAGAAACAGCGGGGCGCAAACCGGCCACATCGTCTCGTACTCGACGTAGTGACGCCAGAGGTAGTGCCGCTCGGCTCTCGGATCGTTGCTGTCGGCGAGGTTCATGTCCGCGGTATTGGCCGCCAGCGAAAGGTAGTAGCCTTCGCCCCTGGGCATGCCGGCATCCATGAATGCCAGCACTTCATCGACCAGCTTGTCGTGCGGATCGAGCGCTCCCCAGGCGCCGGCCCGGGTGGCGCTGTAGCCGCTGTAGGTCCAGTCGGGCTTGATCCAGTCGAGCTCTTGAACCATCCGCGGCACAAACGGGATCGCCGTGCCATCGGCCAGCGGCAGGCGGCGGGCGCGGTCGCGGGCCTCGGCGTAACGATCGTGCAGACAGCGGCGGTAGTCGTTCAGTTCCGCCGCCATCTCCGCGGCGCGGGGATGGCCGATCTCGCGGAGCAGACGGACGACCTCGGTCATGCCGTAGATGCAGAAGGCGTCGTTGAAGATCGTGTTGCCGGCGAGCCAATCGTGGGCCGAGGCCGCCGGCAGCAGCCCCCAGTAGGGAACTTTCTTGCCGCCGACCTCGCGCATCGTCCGCTTGCGTTGCTTGGCGACCCAATCGAAACTGTCGATCATCGTCTGCAAAGGGGATCGGAGCCGTGCGGAATCTTGTGTCTGCGTAGCACGGCCATCTTGGCCGTGTTCCTCCACAGGCTGGAAGCCTGTGCTACTTCCGGGCCCGCTGCTGAGCCACTTGTCGTCGCGGGTGGCGCGGTAATGGGCGGCGAGCGCCCAGAGCCCCAGGCCGTGGCTGCCCAAGAGCGGATTGGCGGTCCATTCGCCGAAATTGCCCAGGAAGCCGGGGATGGCGGCGTAGCCTTCGCCTTCGAGCACATTGCCGTGCCCCATGCCGGAGCGATTCAGCCCGCCGACGTCCTTGGTCGACGACGCGATGAAACCCTGCAAGACGTGGCGATTCAACTCGGTCAGTCCGCGATAATCGAACACCGGCAGGGCCTTGGCGGCATTGCAGGGCCAATAGCCTTCGTAGTGGTTCGGGCTGGTCTTGTACATCCATAAGCCGGTCGAGCGGCAGCGCCAGGCCACCTGCTGGGCCATCTGGCCGGCCACGGCGACGAGATAGTCGTTGACAAACGGGTCGGGCGTGTGAATCTGGCCGGGGCCGTACTGCAATTTCTTCCAGAATCCTCTCGCCTCGGCGAGTTGCTTGCCACTCTGCAACTCGGCCAGCGCTTGGGCAACTTCGGGGCGGACGACGCCGTAAGGGATAATCAGCCGCAGTTCGGCGGTTTCGCCCGGCGCGAGCGAGACCTTCCACTCGACGACATTCTTGGGCGTCCCGCCGGTGCCTTGCACGCCTTTGACTTCTGCATGAACGACCAACTCGCCGGCGCTCGGTTTGGGGATCACGAAGCGAACGCCGTCGCCCAGGCGGCCGAAGGGGGCGTCAAATTGGAAGGGAATCTGCTTGCCGATCTCGGGCGACTGCTGGCACTTGTAGCCGAACTGCACCTGGCCGGTGTCGCCGAAGTGCATCCAGAGATGGCCGGTGCGCCGGGCATAGCCCGCGTTTGTGACGCGAAAAACCGCGTGGGTTACGAGCGTGTCTTCCGGCTTTGCACCGAGCCACTGCTCGGCGGGCCGGCCGAGGAGATGGGCGAAGACAGTTTCCGTCCAGTCCAGATCGCCGTCGCGGGTTTCGATGCTGGGGATCGGCAGCCGGCCCTCGGCGATGCTGCGGCGGATCGCAGGGCTGTTCGTTCCTTGGCGATCGACTAGCCGCATCGGCTCGCCGTAACCGAACGAGACGTGCAGGTAGTGATTTCCCAGCGGGGCGATCTCCTGCTGCATCACCTTCAGCCCGCGAAAGTCGAGCGGGCCGAAGACCAGCGCCCCGTCCCACATCACGCCGGTCTGAAATTCATAGCCGGGCACGCCGACATGCTGGACCGCGCGGCTCATCGGCTTCCAGCACTTTCTGGCTTGCTCCAGCGTCCATTTGGCCGAAGGATCGGCGGCCGCCAATGCCGGCCAGCAGAAGCCGAGGACCGCCAGGGCCAGCAGGGCGAAACGGCGGATGACTCTCGATGTGGCTTTGCAGTGTCTCATGTTCGTATCTCCCATGATTTGAAGTGCGGGTTGTCGCGTTGGCCGCAGTAGCCGTAGCATAAGGCGTGGCGGGTCCGTCGTGGGCGGGACGCCGTTGGCCGGCGGCCAGGGCGATCGTCGGCGACCGTTCCACGAGGCGATAGGGCGGGACTGGCAAGCGGAGGGCGTCGTTTCACATCGTGATACGACGTGACGTGTTATAAGCAACCAAACGCCGCTTGTCAATCCGCAGTTCACAAGCGCTGGGCGGTCTCAGCGACGGCGTAGCTGGGCAGTCCCTCCTGCGACGGCCAAGTGAAGATGATCGCTACGCCCTTGAACTTCAGACGATCAGCACGACCGCGAACAGGGCGAAGACGGCGGTCAGCACCGGCCAGCCGGAGACCAGAAAGGCATCGCTTTAGCGGTGAAAAACCTGCGCTACAAAGTTCGCGCGGCTTCAGCCATCCAGGTATTGCCGATTGGCCTGCATCCCGGCAGCGAGGTGCCTGCGACCACCGCTATCCAGCGGCAAGAGTGTCCTGATCCTGCCGAGCGAAAAGGGGATCTCGTTCGGCACTCCCATTTCCCCTTGGATGGTCGTAGGCGGCAGCAACGTGCCGCAACTCAGCCGCTCTTCATGCCAACTAGGGACGGCATGGATGAAGTCGATCAAATCGTCGTGGTTGCGCATCACGCCGTCAAAATCGAGAGGCAAAGACAGGAACTCATGCACGACGAAGACCGCAAAGCTTGCGTGCTGATTTCCCGCTTCGACGATGGTTGCGGCAAGCCCGTGCAGGAGTTGGTATCGCAAGCGTTGTAGCTGCGAGTCGATGGCACGCCCGAAAACGGCGCGCGATAGGTCGTAGATCAGCGACGGACGCGGGTTATCGGGGTTGACCCCCTGCATCAGCGCATCCTCAATGGTGTCACCGAAGGGCTGGTCGGCAACCGCCTCGATAGCGATCACGATCTTGTCTTGACCCCGTTGTCCATAGAGCAGGAGATCGCTGTATCGTTTCTTCGCCGTGTGGGAATAGGCGACGATGCTCTTGCCGGCCACTGCGGCGCCGATCTGAAACCCTTGCGTCTCGGGGCGGCTGTTCAGCAGGGCAGCCATTTCCTCTGGAATCGAGGGGGAATCGGTTCGGAAGTAGGCGCGCGCCAACTCCTTGGCACTGCGGAAGTCCTTCCATTCCCCTGGGGCATCGGGGGGATGGGCTAACGGCAGCCAGTCTCCGAAGGAGCGGATCGCTTGGCCGTTTGCGTTCTCTAGTCTGAGTGTCATCGGCAATCGGGTTTGCTCGCCAACGCGGTTTACTTGCCGGCGCCACGGCTGCCAATCATCGTACATCCGACAGAGCCGAAGAGCAAGCCGCAGGCCAAATCACAAAACGCGTTTCTGACAAGCCAGTTCCAAGAGCAAGGTGCCTCCAGACACTATTCGTATGGGGGCAGATATGCCGAGATTCACGATTGAGGCGGTTGAAGGCAGCAGCAGTTCAGTGTAATCTGAGCAAGGTGATGCTCTTCGGAAAAGTGCGGTGGCCGCACTTATTCCCGGAAGAGCCGAGTATGGCTGAGGCACGCTGGCGGGTCGGGCGCTGTGGAACTCCCAGAGGGATACCGCCGCAGACCGTTTGCCGGATGTTGCGGGGGGTTGACTACCAGGTGGAAGAAGTGTGAGGCCGGTTATGAACACGCAAGAACGCAACGATGCGAAACTCCTTGATGCGGTCAAGCGGTTGCCCCGGATGGAGAGGGATCCCAGCGTTATCGAGGCCGCGGAGCGGCAGATGCAGCAGTGGCTGCGCATGAAAAAAGCTCGGGATAATGCTGCCCCAGCGCCGAGCACAGGGAAACTTGCGGGCATCGGCCCTTATCTGACTATCTCTCGGGAAGCCGGGGCTGGGGGCAGCCGAATCGCACGGCTGGTCGGCGAGGCCATCGGCTGGGAGGTTCTCGACCGAAAACTCCTCGAATACGTGGCGGAGAGATACGACACCTCTCCCGCCGTTTTGGAACTCGTGGATGAAACCACCACCAACTGGCTCACGGAAATGTTCGGCAACTGGTTCGATCCGGCCTCCGTTTCGCAAATGCAGTACGTATGTCGGCTCAGTCGCGTGATCCTCATGGCCGCGCAGGCGGGGAAAGTCATCTACGTTGGCCGCGGCGCGAATTCGTGTTGCCCCACGAGCGCGGTCTTAGCGTTCGTATCGTCGCCGCGCAGAAGTACCGGGTGCAACAGATCATGGAACGTCGGCATCTGGGTTTCGAGGAGGCCCGTGACTACGTGGAGAAGACGGACGCCGGCCGGCAAGAGTGCGCCCGGCAATACTTCCATCACGACATTGCCGATCCGCACCTATTCGACTTGGTGATCAACGTCGAGAAGCTCGGGCCGGAACGCACCGCGCACGTGATTGCCGACGCCGTGACATCGTGCTTCGACGTCCACCGGCCGGAGGTCGAGGCGTAACACACACATGAAGGTTGTTCAGGCACAAGATGTCCTACCGGAGGACCGACCATGACTACAGCCGCGCATTTATGGGCCATCGGGTACGACGACATGGGGCGGGCCGACCATGTCCGCGATGTGATCTCCAAGCTCGGGTGGGGTGCCGGTCATGCCGGGAAGTACCTAATCCTCCAGGACATAGCGGTCGTCGTGCGGCATCTCGATGGATCGTTCACGTTCGATCATGAACCGTTTCCGGGCGTCACCAACATCCTGAGTTGCACGGCTGTCGGCTTCCTCGCGGGCCTGGCGCTGGCCGCGCCGCTAACCGGCGCGATCATCGGCGCACTCGTGGGCGGAGCAGGCACCGCCGCCTCGGCCGCGCTTGCCGGGATCGACGACGGCTTCGTCCGAGAGGTGGAGGTGCTGATGAAACCAGGGACTTCTGCGCTGTTCGTCCTGGACAAAGAAGGAGACATGGAGATGATCCTGCACGCGATCCGAGGGCTGGGCGGGACGGTGCTAAAGACCAACGTTGATTTGGAGCGGGCCAAGTTGATCCAATCTACTCTGGCCGCGGCTTCCGACGACGCGACAGAAATGGACTGAGTGTCGTTTGGGGTATCTCCTTGTGTTCGGCCCCCTGTTGCTGGTCAGCAGTCTCAGTCAACTCCTGATTGCCGTCTCCTTAGCGCGGGACTATCGCATCAAGTCAACCGTTTTCCGAGAATTCCAATTATCCACCGAATTCGGGTACTGCGTAACGAGAACTTTTGCCGACCGCGCGAACTCGTCGCCGCTCTTGCCTGTCCCATCCAACCCGACATCCGAGAGCGCGAAATCGGAAAATCGAAGCCTCGCTGACCAGCAAGCGAGAGGGCTTTGATGCTCCGTTGCGACTATTGCCGCGACGCCTGCAACGGCACGTTGGCCGGGGCGGCGTCTTCGTAGACGCCGACCTTGTCGACGCCGTCGCCGGTCCAGTCGCCGACCACCGGTTTGTCGCCGGGGCGGCCGAGGGTAATCACCTTGTCGCCGGCGTCGATGCGGTGATTGTTGTTGGTGTCGAGGATGAACTGGCCGTTGCGATAGACGCCGAGTTTCGAGATGCCGTCGCCGGTCCAATCGCCGACCACGGGCAGGTCGCCCGGCTGGCCGAACTCGACGACCAGATCCCCCGCACTCCAGCGGCCGTCGCCGTCCATGTCGAGGAACCAGGTGCCGTTGCGGAAGATGCCGATGTTGAAGATGCCGTCGCCGTTCCAGTCGCCGATGACGGCGATGTCGCCCTTCTCGCCGTACTCGAAGACGTGGTCGATCAGATCGGAGCGCAATCGGCCGTCGTGCCCCTTCTTGAGCGTGCGGTAGCCGACGGCGGCGTCGGCCGGCTGCGGCGGCACGTTCTTTGGCCGGGCCACGGACGGCGGGTTCGAGGAATCGGGCAGGCCCGGCTCGACCGAGATCGGCCGGTAGTCGCCACTCCACATCGGACCGAAGATTCCGATGTCGGTCTTGCCGTCGCCGTTCCAGTCGCCGGTGACCGGCTGATCGCCCTTGGTGCCCAGTTTCACCCACAAGTCGCCCGCGTCCCAAACGCCGTTGCCGTTGAGGTCGAGGAACCAGAGGCCGTCGAGGAAGACGCCGACCTTGGTCGTGCCGCTGCCGTCCCAGTCGCCGGTGACGGGCGTGGCGTGGGCCATGCCGTAACGGATCGTCTTAATCGGCGTGCCGTCGCCGTCGGCCAGAATCCACTGCGACTGCGTCAAGTCGGGGCCGCTCCAGGAGACCGGATCGAAGACCGTGCTTTGCGGGGCATCGACGTACTCGCTGCCCGAGTTTTCGCTGCGGGGCTGGCCGGCGTCGATGATGCTCAGGTGCCAATCGTAGTCGTCCGGCACGGTCGCGCCGCCGAAGCCGACCTCGTTGTTGACCGTCGGGGCGTACGTGTAGGACGATCCCATCGGCGGGGATTGCACGAAGGGCAGCCCCAGGGGCGGCGGCGTGATCGGAGTGGGATAAACCGGCGGCAAGATCGGCGGCGGCGGGGTCGTCTGCCGCGTGATCAGCACCTCGCTGAAATTGTTCTGCACCGCCGAATCGCCCGGATCGACCGTGATTCGCACGATCGCGTTGCCCGACGGATTGACCGCCAACGTGCTCAGCGTCATCGCATCCACGGTCGAATACTTGTTGACGACCAGGCCGCCCTTGCTGCCGGCGGTGTCGATGCCGGTTTGATAGCCGCTGGGCTGGGTTTCGACGACCGAGTACTCGCCGGGCTGCAGCATGGTGAATTGATAATAGCCGTTGGCGTCGGTCTTCGTCGTGATGTAGTTGCCATTGGCGTCCTTCAACGGATAGCCGCTGCCGTCGCAGAGTTGCAGCGTCACGCCCGAGAGCCGCGCGTCCGTCGACGTGAGTATGCCGTCGCGGATCGAGGGGATGTTCGGGGCCGGATCGTTTTGCTGGAGCACGATCGTCGGACCGTCCTGGAAGACGTAGCCGGAGATCGTCGCCGGGGTGACTTCCCAGAAATCGTAGCTGACGCCGTTGATCCCGCACCCCAGTTGGGCATTGAGAATCTCGTCGGGACCGCTGAGTTGGCCGCCGGCCGAGCCGACCTGATCGCCGCCTTCGAGGTAGCCGGAGGGCTGAATCTCTTCGACGCCGTAGGTGCCGGGCGTCAGGTTGGTGAACGAGTATTTGCCGCTGCTGTTGGTCGTGGTCGAGGTGATGCGATTGCCGGAGCCATCCAGCAGCCAAATCGTCACGCCGCTCAGCAGTGGCTCGCCGGGATCGTAGGTGTTGTTCTGATTATTGTCGACAAAGACTTGGCCGCTGATGCTGGCGGGCAGGAGTTCGCCGAAATCGTTGTCCGTCGAAGAAACCCCGCTGGCCAGCGGAATGCCATTGATCAGATCACCGGGGTTATGGGCGGTTCCGCCGGTCGAGCCTGCCGAATCGAGGCCGTCGAGGTAGCCGGCCGGCTGCGTTTCGCTCACGCCGTAAGTGCCGGGCATGAGGTTATCGAAGTGGTAGTAGCCGTTGGCGTCGGTGGTGGCAGTCTTTCCGGTCGGATTGCCGTTGCTGTCGAGCAAGGTGAGCAATACGCCCGGTATCGGCGCTTCACCCGAGTCGAAATGGCCGTTGTCGTTTGCGTCAACGTAGACGTAGCCGCTCAGGTTCGCCGGCAACAGCTCGCCGAAATCGTAATTCAATCCCGCTTCGTCGTGGATCAACGTAATGCCGTCGATCAGATCGCCGGGGTTGTGGGCAGTGCCGCCGGCGGTGCCGGCCGAGTCGAGACCGTCGAGGTATCCGGCGGGCTGTGTTTCGCTCACGCCGTAGGTGCCGGGCATGAGATTGTCGAAGTGGTAGTAGCCGTTCGAGTCGGTCGTGGCCGTCTTTCCGGTCGAGTTGCCGTTGGCGTCCAGCAGGGTGAGGGTCACGCCGGCAATCGGCGTTTCGCCCGCGTCGTAATGGCCGTTGTCGTTGGCATCGACGTAGACGTAGCCGCTGACGCTCGCCGGTTTCACTTCGGCGAAATCATTGTTGATGCTGTTGTCGCCGCCGTCGAGGTTGATGCCGCTGAGGATATCGACGGTCGTGACCACGCCGCGGGTGGCGCCGTTGACCGTGCCCGGCGTATCGCCGACGCTCAGGTATCCGTCGGGTTGCGTCTCGACGATCTGATACGTGTCGGGGAGGAGGTTGTTGAAGCTGTAATTTCCGTTGGCGTCGGTGGTGGCGGTCAGGCCGGTCGAGACGTACGCGCCGTTGTCCAATTGCAGCAGCGTCAAGGTGACGCCGGGGATGCCCGGCTCGCCCGAATCGCGGACGTTGTTGACGTTGTAATCTTCGTAGACGGTGCCGGAGAGCGTGATCGGCAGCGGCGTTTGCGTGATCGATCCCAGCACGCCCGCGGTAAACACCGGGTCGGGCGGATCGGCGGGCGGCAGGCCGGTTGTGAAGATCGCCGACGTGTTGTCGTAGTTGTCGTCGGGAAGATTCAGCCCGTAGGTCGTCTGCGGGTTGTTATAGACGTTGCGGAAGAAACCGGTGAACGTCGAGGTCTGATAGTGATCTGCACTGAAGACGGCCTCGAAAGAGGTGCCGTCGAAGTCGGCGCCCTCGACGACCCGCTTGGCGTCTCCGCTCGCCCACGATTCCATGATGTCGACGTTGACTTTTAGCACCAGCCGGCCGCTCGCCGAGAAATCGGTGTCGGCAAAATGAATGTCCATCAGGGTCGAGTCGTTGATTACCGTGATCGTCGGCTGCACGCTTCCCGACCATTCGAGCACCGAGGGGGGCACGCCGTCCATCGTTCCGCCGATGCTGCTCGGAGCGGTGTGGAAGAACACGTCGCCCGGCACGGGGCTCGTCACGCTGAAGTCGGGAGTCGCGCCGGCCACCTTATGCGTGTCGATATAGAGGTCGGTCAAATGCGTGCCTGCGGCGCCGCCGTTCCAGCTAATGTACAGCAAACTGCCGATCGAATCGGTGCCGTCGTATGGCTGGTAGTACGTGGCGCCGACGTTGAGCGAAGGAACCACGACCGACAAGAGATCCGCGATTCCATCTGCTCGAAGCGGCAGATGCGGAATCGAGAATCGGCGCCGCGCGACTTCTTGCGGTGCGGGGCGGGGACAACATGCTTGCGATGCGCTTTCCGAAACAGGCTCACGTCAACCTCCGTGTCGAAATCGTTGTCCTTGATGCTTCAATTACCGCCGTTGCGTAACTCTCTCCTCACTGCGACGCTTCACGTCCCACAAGCGAACTGTGGTATCGTAGCCGCCCGAAATCAGCGTCTCTTCGGAGCGGGCGAACGCCAACGTGGTGATCGAGCCGGTGTGGCCGACCAATTGGCAGCGCTCCTTTTGCGAAGGGATGTCCCAAACGTGGATCACGTTGCCGCTGCCGGCCGAGGCCAAGGCGCCGGGGCCGCAGAAGCAGAGCGCCATGACATCGCCCGGCCGCCCGGGCAGATCGGCAACCACTCTGCCCGAGGCGGGGTCCAACAGTCGCACGATTCGCTGGTGGCCGCCGGCCGCCAGAAGTTTTCCATCGGGCGAATAGGCCAAGGCGAAAATCCGCCGCGAGGAGACCTGCACGTCGGAAATCTGCTGTCCGCTGGTTGCATCCCAGATGCGAACGAGCCCAGCTCGCCCGGCGGCGGCCATGCGCGTGCCGTTAGGCGAGAAGACGATCGTGCGGATATCGACGCCCGGCGCGGGCAATTCGCGAATCAGCTTTCCCTGCTCGGCGTCGAACAGCCAGACGCTGTCGGCAAAGCCCCCTGCCGCCAGCAATCGCCCGTTAGGACTGTAGGCCAACGTGTGGATCACGGCCGGCAACGGGTCGGAGACGCTCTGCGTCTTGCCGTCCGTCGCGACGCGCCAAAAGCAGATTCGCCGATCTGCCCCCGAGGTGGCCAGCACCAAACCGTTGGGCCGGAAGACCGACGCTCGCACCCAATCGACGTGCGACGCCCAGCGATGAACGAGTTTGCCGCTCGCTAGATCGAACACCCGCACGAGGTGATCGTCGCCGACGGCGGCCAGCAGTTTTCCGGCGGGGTCGAGCGCCACGCTCGACACGACGGGGAGCGTTTCCGCCGAGTTGATCGGCGCCAACTGGATGACTTTGCTAGAGGGGAACTGCGGTATGCTTTCTGCCCGCGCCGACGTGCCGACCGCCATGCCGGCCACGATCAGCGTCCCCACAAGCCCGAACGATAAGGCTAATCTCATGGTAAATTCCACCTAAACTGAACGACCCGACTCGAACGCGCTCCGCGTTCTTGCGCATTCGTTCTCATTCCACTTATCGGTCAAAACGGACTGGCAGCCTGCGGCCAGTTTTGGCGAAGGTGTAAGCTGGGAGAGATGCGAAAAGACTATGGCCGTTTAGCGGCCGATGGAACCGTGGCCCTCATGATCGTCGCCCTGCTGCTGGCGGCTATAGGGTGTCACGTGGATCATGCCGTGTGAAAATTGCCGGGAGCTAATACGACAGCGCTAGGTTCGCGGAAAATGGGGACTGGCTCCGTGGCGCAAGTCGGTATGACACTATGAGAAACGTTGCCGCCACGGTGCCTGTCCCCTTTTTCCGCCGGGGTTGCGAGCCGAATCCGTCGAAAAAGGGGACAGGCACCGTCGCCAGAGCGGCTGTTTTGCGGGGCGACGCTTGTTCGAGGCGACGGAGCCAGTCCCCATTTTCGACTGCCGATCTAGCGCTGTAGTACTAACAGCTCCCGGTGTTTTTTCCGCCCAATTGCCACAATCCGGGAGCCGTTGGCTCCCGGCTATTCCCGACATTCTCAATCCGACACTCAATAAACGGCGACAGTTGTCCGTCTGCAACCTGTTGTCAGTTTGACGAGCATAATGTATCATTGTTGCGCTGGCGTTGTCAGAATGATCTATGCCGTTGCGGAGGCGTTTCATTATGCAATCAAGAACGCGACACTCCCTGCAACCTCGGCCGGTTTATGCTCAAGGGGCAACCGCCGATCCTGCCTTATTGTCGCTGGGGGCGGACTTGCTCTGGCAAGCGACGCAGGCGGAGACGGAGGAATCGTTGCTGGGGTGGGCGCTGCCGGCGATCGGGGCGCTGTTGGCCGCCGATCACGTTGTCCTGGCCGGCCCCGTGGCGGGGCGTTGGTTGACGTTGGCCTCGTCCGGCACCGCACGGCAACTGCCCACGGAACTGCTGGCCAATGCGCTCGACCGCGAAAACGCCCTGGCCGACGAAGACTGGATTGCCGCGCCGCTGGCGTCGCGGACGGAGGAGGGGGAAGTGCTCGCCGTTCATCTTGCAGCGGGGCTCACGCCGTCGAATCTTTCGGCGACGAAGACGGACGGGAAAGAGTTGGCGGCAATCGTGCAGATCGCCCCGGTCTTGCACCAATCGCTCGACAACGTCCGGCGTCGCTCGCGTCAGCAGCGTCGGCTCCGCCGCCTGGAAGCCGTGTTGGAGATCGTCAGCCAGTGGAACCAGACCAACGAACTGGAACCGCTCCTGGTTCAGATGGCAGAGGCGGCTTCCCGGCTGTTGGAAGCCGATCGGGCCAGCATCTTTCTCTGGGATCGGCCGAACCACACGTTGGTCGGCCGGCCGGCGCTCGGCTTGCCGGATGGGGAATTGCGAATCCGCGACGATCGCGGCGTGGTGGGCGAGGTGATTCGCGGCGGCGAGCCGCGCCGCGTCGATGCGGCGGTCGAGCCGGCGGCCGTCGATCGCAACGTCGATGCCCAACTTCGCTACCAGACGCGCACGCTGTTATGCGTTCCGCTGCGGGGCGCTCGGGCGAACTGTTCGGCGCGTTCGAATTGATCAACAAACTCAGCGGGACGTTCAGCAAGGAGGACGAAGAGGCCCTGACTGAACTTGCAGCCCATGCCGCGGTGGCGTTGGAGAACGCCCAGGATCGCCGGCAGTTGCTCACGGCCAACCGGCAGATGGCCGAGCAGGCGGCGGAGAAGGTGCGGCTGATCGGCGAGAGTCCCGTCGTCGAGGCGCTGCGTTCGATCATCCGCCGCGTGGCCGACACCGATCTGGCCGTGCTGATCCTGGGCGAAAACGGCACGGGCAAAGAGGTCGTGGCCCAGTCGATTCACTATCTCAGCCGCCGCCGCGACCAGCCGTTCGTGGCCGTTAACTGCGCGGCCATTCCGGAGACGCTGGCCGAGAGCGAACTGTTCGGCCACGAGAAAGGGGCGTTCACCGATGCCCACGAGGCACGGCAGGGCAAGTTCGAATTGGCCGCCGGAGGGACGTTGTTCCTCGACGAAATCGGCGATCTGAGCCTTAGCGGCCAGGCCAAGCTGCTGCGGGTGATCGAGGAGAAGGTGCTGGTCCGCGTGGGCGGATCGACGCCGATCCATACCGACGCCCGGTTGCTGGCCGCCACGAATCAGAATCTGGCCGAGATGGTGCGGGCGAAGCGGTTCCGCGAGGACCTCTATTTCCGCTTGAACGTGGTCACGCTCGACTTGCCGCCGCTGCGGGAGCGGCAGGGCGACGTGTTGCTGCTGGCCGAGTATTTCTTAAACGACTTCTGCCGGCGGGCGCGGCGGAAGACGCCGGAACTCAGCGCCGCGGCCCGCAAACGGCTGATGGAGCACCCCTGGCCGGGCAACATCCGCGAACTGCGAAACCTGATGGAGCGGCTGGCGTATCTCTCGACGGAGGACCGCATCGAAGCGGCCGATCTAGCGTTCATTCTCTCGCCGCGCGGGCAGACGCCCTCGGCAGCCGATTTGAGCCGGTCGTTCGTCGACGCCACCGCCCAATTCCAGATCGATTACATTCGCCGGCAGATCGAGCAGAGCGGCGGCAACATGAGTCTGGCGGCCAGCCGGCTGGGCCTGCACCGCTCGAATCTCTACCGCAAGATGCGGCAACTGGGGATGGAGACGTCGTGAGGGAAGGCGATTTGGGGATTTCGGGGATGAGAGATGAGGGATAAGGGGTGAGGGATGGAGCATTCGGAGGCGTGAACGCCCCGTCTTGAACCTTGAACCTTCTGCCGCCCTCACCCCCGGCCCCTCTCCCAAAGGGAGAGGGGAAATGCTCACGGACTTGCCTTCTTCTCGCTCTTCTTTTCGCTGGCGACGTGCAATTTGCGGCGGAAGGTGCGGACCTTCTCCTGAACCATCGCCGGAACCTTTTGCTTGACGAGATTGATGCCGTCGAACCAGCCGTAGGGCTCCTCGTAGATCAGGTGGCACTCGATAAACGCGGCGCCGGCGGGCTGCTTGAGCCGGGTGATCTTGGCGTAGCCGCCGGCACGAGTGAACGGATGGGGCGGGCCGGGTTTGATGTTCGCCTCCGCGTCGCGCAACAGCGGCCGCCATTGGTTCGGATAGTCGGCGTCGTTGTCGAAGCGCGGCTCGATGCGGCCGGCCGCCAGGACCAGGTCCTTGCCCCGGGTGAGCACGGAAAACCGCGTCGCGCTGACTTGCACCCGGTCGAAGAGCCAAAACGTGGTGTAGAGAAATCGCTGCTCGAAGTCGGCGGTCACCGTTGCGGTCAGATTGCGTTTCTGCAACTCTTGCTCGGTCAAGCCGCCCGACTTCAAGACGACGCGGCTCTTCCCGTTCTCTGCGGCGGTCGTCGATTCGAGGAAGTCTTTCGAGACCAGTGTGCTCCAATCGCCGTGGGCGACGAACCAGACGTCGACGGTGCGGATGGCGGGCTTTTCCCCCTTCCGCGGCTTCGCATCGCGAACCCTGGTCACCACCGGGGCGTAATAATCGTTGCTCAGGACATCTCGCACCGGATAGCGGTCCCCGGCGACCTCCTCGATTGCGGCAAGCTGTGCGGTCGCGTCGAGCCCGTCGGCCATGATCGGCGGCCGAAGTTTGTACGATTTGCCGTCCGACATTTTGATCCCTTCCGCCAGCAACTGCTTGAAGACGGGGTTCTCGGCGGCGGAATGCTCGCCGACGGGAGCGGCGACCAACGAGGCCAATACAGACAGGGCGACGACGAAATTCATAATGGGTTTCCGTTGCTCGGAGGTTGATGCTCCCGTTGTAAACCTTGCCGCCGCGGCTGCCAAGGGCAGCAGGATTGTAGGAGGCGACTCCCGTCGCCGAATTTGCGGCGGTTTTGAGGCAATCGGCGACAGGAGTCGCGTCCTACAGCGACGCACCGACCGGTCCTGGGCATGATTGACATTAACGGTGAGTTAGTATACACTCACAACTGCGAAGTCGAGCCTGGGGCCCCATGAGATTAGCTGCAAAACTCTCCGGCCAAGAGCGGCGGGCGGCCATTATCAAGGCCGTGCAGAGGGTCTTCGTCGAAAAGGGCTTCCACGGAACTACGACCCGCGAACTGGCCGAGGCGGCGGGCGTTTCCGAGGCGCTGCTGTTCAAGCATTTCCCCAGCAAGGAGGCCCTTTATGCCGCCATCCAGGTATCGTGTTTCGAGGAGGAGGGATCGAGAAGCGCCGAGGGGATCGACGCTTTAGCGCCATCGACGTCCTCCTTGGTGTTCTTGGTCCATCATCTGATTTCGCGGCTGCTGGAGAGCGGCCTGGCGGACGAGAACCAGCAAGCGTTCACGCGGCTGGTGCTCCGCAGTTTGATCGACGAGGGGGAGTTTGCGCGGTTGGCCGTGCAAGGCGGGCCGTCGCGTTGGGTTCGCAAAGCGGAAGAGTGTCTGCGGGCGGCGATCGACGCGGGGGACGCGGTTGATGGGCAGGTTCGCCCGGCGCTGGCCGGTTGGTTCGTTCATCAGATCGCGGCGATGGTCATGATTCACCTGCTGCCGTCCGAGCCGGTGATCGACTTTGGCGTGCCGCGGCAGCAGTTGGTCGAGCAGGCCGTGTGGTTCTGCTTGCGCGGCATGGGGCTGACGGAAGAGGCGATTCGTCGCCACTACAACGCGGAAACGTTGGTCGCGTTGGCCAGCGAAACGGAGTTGTAGGAGGTGCATCCTAATGGATTTTGACAAACAAAACCGGTGGCGCCGTGCCGGGCGCTGTAGGGAACGGGCTCCGTCCCATTCCGCCGCCTGGAACGCCACGGAGGGCGTTCCCTACAGACACATTACCGGTTTTGTTTGTCAAAATCCATCAGAACGGGCAATCCGATGCAGTTGATCCAGTTGCGCGACATCGGCAAGATATACGCCGTCGGCGAAGTCGAGGTTCGTGCGCTGCAAGGCGTCTCGTTGGACATCGATCGCGGCGAGTACGTGGCGCTGATGGGTCCATCCGGCTCGGGCAAGACGACGTTGATGAACACGCTCGGCTGCCTCGATCGCCCCAGCGACGGCAGCTATCTGCTCGAAGGGGAGGAGGTGGTGGAGATGTCGGGCGATGCGCGGGCCCGGCTGCGAAATCGCAAGATCGGCTTCGTCTTCCAGAACTTCAATTTGCTCTCGCGGACCACGGCGATGGAGAACGTTGAGCTGCCGCTGTTGTATTCCGGCCGCTTCCGCGCCCGCCAGCGGCGGCAGCGGGCTCGGCAGTTGTTGAGCAAGGTGGGGCTGGAATCGCGGCTGGACCACCATCCCTCGCAGCTTTCCGGCGGGCAGCAGCAGCGGGTGGCGATCGCACGGGCGATGGCCAACGAGCCGCCGATCCTGCTGGCCGACGAGCCGACCGGCAACATCGACTCGCATACCAGCCAGGAGGTAATGGACCTGTTTCGCCAGCTCAACCAGGAAGACGGCATTACGATTATCCTGGTGACCCACGATCAGGAGGTCGCGCGGCACGCCCGGCGGACCGTCGTCCTGCACGACGGGCAGGTGATTTGCGACACGACCGACTTCGCGCGGGCCATCGCGGCCCTGCACCGGCGAGAAGGAGAGCAATCATGAAGCGTTTCTTCTTTTGGATGATCGTTGCGGGGATCGTTGTCGCCGCCAGCGCCGCCGGCTACAGCAAGTTGCACGGGGGGAAACAGGACGCCGCCGACCTGTATCGAACCATGAAGGTCAGCCGCGGCGAGATCAAGAGCATCGTCACCTCCAGCGGCACGGTGCAGCCGGTGCTGAGCGTTCAAATCGGCGCCTTCGTTTCCGGGCCGATCACGGACGTCAAGGTCGATTTCAACGACAAGGTGAAGAAACATCAGGTTCTCGCCTTGGTCGATAAGCTGATCCCGAAGGCCCAGCTCGACCAAGCCAAGGCTTCGCTCGAATGCGCCAAGGCCAATTTGTTGCAAGCCAACGCCAAGCTCAAAGAGTCGGAGCGGGATTGGAAGCGAGCGAAAGTCCTTTTGCCCAAGAAGGCGATCGCCGACACCGATTACGACTTGGCCGAAGCGACTTACGAAACGGCCAAGGCCAACGTCGAGGTCTGCAAGGCGACCATCGAGCAGAACGAGGGCGCGTTGAAGCTGGCCAAGGCCAATCTCGACTATACCGTCATCGAGTCGCCGCGCGACGGGATTGTCACCGACCGGAAGATCGATCCGGGCCAGACCGTCGCCTCGCAGTTCCAGACGCCCGTGTTGTTCGTGATCGCTCCCGATCTGGAGAAGCGGGTCTACGTGCAGGCCGCCGTCGACGAGGCCGACATCGGCATGATTCGCGAGGCCCAGGCGCGGAAAGAGCCGGTCACCTTCACCGTCGACGCCTATCCGAAGGACTCCTTCCACGGGAAGATCTTCCAAGTACGGCTAACGCCGACGACCGTCCAGAACGTTGTAACGTACACGGTGGTCGTCGAGGCGCCGAACCTGGAATTGAAACTGCTGCCGGGCATGACGGCCAACTTGACGTTTCAGATCGAAAAGCACGAGGGAAAGCTGAAAGTCCCCAACGCGGCATTGCGGTTCTTCCCCAAGCCCAACCAGGTTCGCCCCAGCGACGTGCCGATTCTCGACGGCGCCGCGCCCGACAACCAGGAGGCCCGCGAAGCCGCGGCGGCCGAAGCCGGGGACGATCCGGCGGCGAAGGAACGCCTGCGGAAACAGCGCTACGTGTGGGTCATCGACGGCGATCTGCTCAAGGCCGTGAAGATCGCCACCGGCCTGAGCGACAAGAACTGCACGGAAGTCGTCTCCGGCGATCTCAGCGAGGGGCAATTGGTGGTTACGGGGATGAAGCTCCATCAGTGAGAATGCGATGAATCTCCTGCTGATTTCACATCGTTGGGGCCGCAGTTGTACTGCCGCACCAACGAAGGCTGACGCACCGACCATTTGAGCCTTATGAATCTCCTGCTGATTCTGCGAGTCGCCTTTCGGGCCTTGGCGAAGAACAAGATGCGAGCCGGGCTGACCGTGCTCGGCATCGTCATCGGCGTGGCCGCGGTGATCTTGTTGGTTTCGATCAGCCAATCGGCCGGGCGGATGATTCAGGACCAGTTTCAGAACATGGGCACCAATCTGGTCATCGTGTTCTCGGGCAGCCGGCATTCAGGAGGCGTAGCAAAGGGAGCGAAGAGCGTCATCACGCTGACGCCGGCCGATGCCGACGCGATGATCGAAGAGTGCCCGACGGTTCTGTCGGCCTCTCCGATGCTCTTCGCCAGCGGCCAGGTGATCGCGGGAAATCAGAATTGGTCGCCGGACCGCATTCTCGGCGTCAACGGAAACTACCTGACGGTGTCGAACTCGCAAGTCGCCGCCGGCGACTTCTTTACCGCCGCCGACGTTCGCGGCGCGGCCAAGGTCTGTGTGATCGGCAAGACCGTGGCGAAGAACCTCTTTCAGAACTCCCAGTGCGTCGGCGCGACAATTCGCATTAAGAGCATTCCCTTCACGGTCATCGGCGTTCTGGAAGCGAAGGGGGCGAATCTCTTCGGCCAGGATCAGGACGACGTCGTGTTGGCCCCCTGCACCACGATCGCCAAGCGCATCTACGGGATGCCCTTCAACAACGTACACGGCATCCACGTCGTGGCCCATTCGCCCGATCAGATGCAGCAGATGGAGGAGGAAATCAGGCTGCTGATGCGGCAACGGCATCGGCTGGCCGACGGTGACCCGGACGATTTCGACGTGTTCAACAGCTCGGAAGTCATGAAGGTGCTGGGGGTGATTACGCTGGTGATGACCGTGCTGCTCGGCTCGGTCGCCAGCGTGTCGCTGGTCGTGGGCGGGGTGGGCATCATGAACATCATGCTCGTCTCGGTGACCGAGCGAACGCGGGAAATCGGGATTCGCTTGGCCGTCGGCGCCCGCTCGCGCGACATCCTGCGGCAGTTCCTGGTCGAGGCGGTCGTGCTCTCCCTGGCGGGCGGGGCGATCGGCGTCGGCCTGGGCATCGTGGCGGCGATCGGGGCCACGCGGCTTGTCAGCATGTTGCTGGGCGGCATCGAATGTCCGATGACAATCTCGCTTACCGCCGTACTGATCGCCTTGGCCTTCTCCGCGTCGGTGGGGATGTTCTTCGGCTATTATCCCGCCCGCAAGGCCAGCCGGCTCGATCCGATCGAATCGCTCCGCTACGAGTAAGCGGCACGCGGCGAGGCATGCGCCCGCATTTTCTCACCATTTGGGGAAAATGCGCGACATAGTGTCCGGTGGGGCAGACATTCTTGTCTGCCAGATGTGCCGCCCTTTGTCGCGGCAGACAAGAATGTCTGCCCCACCGCGGATGAGTTCTTGCAGGAGTCGCCCCCTACAGCGGGATCTCCGTCACTTCCAGCGACGGCAGTTGCACGACGGCCAGCGAGGGAAACGAGGTCCGCGACACCGCCCCCGGATTGAGCACCACCGTCGAGCCCTCGCGGCTGCGGGAAAAGACGTGGGTGTGCCCGTGACAGACCAGGTCCCAGTGGCCCGAGTGGACGGTGTGCCGCAACAGCTTCACGTCGTGGCCGTGCAAAAGGGCGATGCGGCAACCTTCGATCTCCAGCGTGCCCATCTGACCGTGGAACGTCTGTTCCGGAGCGGCGATCGCCGCCCGCAAGCGATCGGGATCGTCGATGTTGCCGGCGACCAGGTGGACCTTTCGGCTGCCGAACAGCGGCAACACTTCGCTGCCCACGTCGCCGCAATGAAGGACCAAATCGACTTGAAAGGCATCGAGAACTTCGATCGCGCGGCGGGTCAGGCGGACGTCGCCGTGGGTGTCGCTCATCACGCCGATCTTCATCATCCAGGTCCAAAGTGGCTAATTCGTCGTTGTCGGTCTCGCAGAAACGGTCGCAGCCGGGTAGATTGTTGGGGAGCCTTCAGGAGAATTACCCATGTTATCGGCCGAGGCAAGCGATATCCTTGCAATTTGCGCGCTGGCCGTGCTCGGCTTGTCCCTCGCAGGTTGGGTAGTAATGATGTTGTGGCGGTCGCCGTTTTCGCCGGTACAATCAGTCATTTATGCCCTGAACTATGCAGTGGCTCGCATCCTTTGGCGGGCGAGCGTCCCGAGCCGCTTTTCGATTCCGCCCGACCGGGGCGCGGTGATCATCTGCAATCATCGCAGCTCGCTGGACCCCTCTTTTATCGCCCTGAGCGTGCCGCGAGTCGTCCACTGGTTGGTGGCCCGTGAGTACTGCGAGTTCTTTCTCTTCCGAAGGCTTCTTCGACTTTGCGGCTCGATCCCGACCAATCGTGGCGGAAACGACACTGCCGCCACGAAAGCGGCGATTCGCATCGTCGAGGAGGGGGGATTGGTGGGGCTCTTTCCCGAGGGGCGGATCAATTTGACCGAGCGGACGTTGTTGCCCGGCTATCCCGGCGTGGCGATGATCGCGCTGAAGGCCCGCGCCGGTGGTTCCCTGCTACATCCGCGGTGCGCCGTACGACGGTACGCCGCTCGGCTGCTTGCTGATGCCGGCGGCCGTGCGGCTGAAAATCGGCGAGCCGATCGATCTGTCGGCCTATTTCGATCGCACGGGCGACCGCGAACTGTTCGACGAGCTTACGATCCGCTTTCTCAAAGCGATTGCGCAACTGGCGGGCGACAACGACTTTCAGCCGCAGTTGGCCGGCCGAAACTCGAAGGCGCCGCCGGAATCCTGACCACTAGCCCGCATTTTTCACCGCACGGGGAAAACGGGCGAAATTGTGTCCGGTGGGGCAGACATTCTTGTCTGCCAGATGTGCCGTCCTTTCTCGTGGCAGACAGGAATGTCTGCCCCACCTTGGTGTGACATGTGGGCCGGTTACTGTCGAAATTGCTGGCACCAGAAGATCACACCGTCGGCGGTGTGATAGGCGGCCACGCCGATGCGTCGATGGCTGGGGTTGAGGATATTGGCGCGGTGGCCGGCGGAGTTCATCCAGGATTGCACCGCCTCGCTGCTGTGCGACTGGCCCATGGCGATGTTTTCGGCCAACAGCCGGCGGGTGTGAAACAAGTTGCCGCTGCGGGTCATCCATGCGGCCTGCTCCCGCGCGGTGGCCATCAGTTCTTTGTCGATCTCCAGCGGCGGCAGGCCGTAGCGGGCACGTTCCTGGTTCGTATAGGAGACGACATTCGCCTCAACGTCGGAGAGCCGCACGCCGTCGACGACCTTCTCCGTCGTTTCGACCCCGGCCGGCGACTTCGCTTGCGCCGCCCGATCGGCCTTGCGATCGGATTTCTGTTCGCCCTTCGGCCGGGCGTATTTTTCCGTCTTTGGTGTGGCCTTCTTTTCGACTTTCTGTATGGCCTTCGGTTGAGACTTTGATTCGGTCGCCTGGGATTGGCCCAGCGTAAGTGCCGACGCGCAGAGCAACATCTTGACAATCAACATCTGATCTTCCTCGTTTTCTTAGGTGCCACGTCAGAACAACTTGACTGATTTACGGCAAAAGTATCCTGATGGGTTTTGACAAACAGATTCGGTAGTAATCACGTAAAATGCAGCGATTGGGCCAGTTGACCGTTGCCGAGCAACCCTACGTACCGCAGAAGCTGTTTCGAGCCGCGGGCGAATTGCTCCAGGAAGTCGGTGACGCGCTGGTGCAAGGCGGGCCAGTCGTTGGCCAAACGGTGCATTTTGAGGATTGTCTCCTTCAGCCATCGCCATAATTTTTCGATCGGGTTCAGCCAGGGGGCGTAAGTCGGCAACCAGATTGGCTTGATTTGAGGATATGCCCCCACGGCCGTGAGTACGTCGGGATGAGTATGGATCGACCAATTGTCTTGAACGACGTAGATCGTCTTGGCGCGAGAGTAAGTTTTCGCGATCCGTTCATACATCTCGATGACCTTGGCTCGACCGATAATGTAGTTGTCCACGTAGGTCACTTTTCCGCTGCAGGCGTTCAGGCCGCCGATCACACGCCACAGCCCATTGTTGGACTGTTGCCGATCCGCTTGCGGTGGAGCCGCGGGCGGGGCGGCAGCCCAACTCGGCGCCGGCTCGGGCCAGACGGCGTACCCCATTTCGTCGATGAACAGCAATGTCGTTTCCTGGGGGTTGCGCCGCTGCTCGCAGGCATCGTTTCAGTTTGGCTACCTTGCTTCGATACTGCGGATCCGGGCTAAAATGCTGGACCCGACCCGAACGCAATTTCACTCCCAGTTTGCGACGGAGCCACCGCCACACGCCACTGAGCGTGTAATTCTGGATCGTCTTAATGCTGGCGCGAATGGTCCGCAACGTCCAGCGGCTGGGCGGCGGACCAGCGGCTGTCGGCATCGCCTCGCGGCGAGCTTCCTCGCCGGGGCCTTGCCGCAGCCGCTCCAACACCTGTTCCCGCTGCTCGAAAGGGACGGCGACGGCTGCCTCCCTGCCGCCGCCGCAACAGTCCTTCGATCCCGTGTTGTTCATAGCAATCCAACCAATGGTACACGGTGTCAGGATCTCGCGGTCTCAGTAGTCCCTGAGTCGCTACCGCATGAGGCGATTGGCCGTCGGCGACCTTCAAGATCGCCGCACACCGTTCCCGCACGTCCGGACGCCGATCATGGTTCCGATACTCGACCAACGTCCTGCGCTGAGCCTGTGAAAGTTTCAAAGTTCGCTGGTACATGACGATTCATCCTCCTTTGCGAAGTTACTTCATGGACCCTCCTTTCAATTACTCTCAAGCAACGCCGCCAAAGGCAACCACAAAATGCGCCTGCTAGCAGTGGTGTGCTAGCACAATACCTTGAATTCACTACCGATTTTGGCTGTCAAAACCCATTAGGGAACGCGCCTCTTGCGGCAAACTGGGCATCCTGCGGAAACTCTCCGGGTGGGTATCGCGTGCCGAGAGCATAGCAGAGCGGTCGGCGACTGCAAGAGTTACATCTCTGCGGGAGGGTCAAGATATTTGCGGAGTTTTGTGTTTGAAGCCCCTGCCGTGACAGGTTCTTCCGCGTAAAGGCTCGACTGCGAATGCTTTACGACGCGGGCAAATCGTCCCAGAGCGGACGCCAGAAGGGGAGCGGCGGGAAGAGAATGCTGCCCGCCTCGCGGGCCAGGGCGCTCGAACACTCGATTCGACCGTCCGCCACCGCGGCGTCAAAATCGAGTTGGCCCAACAGCAAGCGGGTGAGATCGGCGGTGTTGAGCCCCAAGTAGCTGCGGCCAACGTGTTGCGATTCCACGGCCACGCCGCGGCGGTTGAACTCCAGCCGATACTTCCGCCCGTCGACCATCAGCCCAAGATCGCTGGGACGCCGCAGCCCCGCCTCGGTGGCGCGGCGATCGAACTGGTCGGCCAGCCGCCGCAGCAATTCCAACGGGTCGAGCAACCGCACCATGCAGACCTCGCCCTGCTCGGGTGTCTGTGCCGAAGTCGGGCCGGCCGCTTCGTCGAAGATGCGAAACAAGGCGTGCGACGGCTCGGCGTGCAGCAACACGCAATGACGGTCGTTCTCGATAGCATCGCCACAGCAACGCGCCAGCAACTCGGCCGCTGCCCGCGGCCGGTCGGGGGCGGTCATCAGCTCGACGATTTGCTCCCCCCGGGTTGCCGCGTAACCGACCACGTGGGTACTGACCTCGCCCAATTCTAGCAACTCCGGGCCCTGCAAGGCCACGTACACCTCATCGTACCCGTGCCGAGCCAGCAGCCATTGCCAATAGGCGTCGGTGCGTTCCAGCGGTCCGTAGGCATCGTGACTTGCGTAGATTCGCGCCAGCGCCCCCTGTTCCCACTGCAACCAGGGCCGAATGTGCAAGCGCCGTTTGGGGCGGGGAATCATGCCGCTCTCCAAGAGCCGGGCGCGGATCGCGCAGGCATTCGCCCGGCGATAACTGGGTTGTCCGCAGGTGGTCCAGCCGCGCTGACGAAAGAAGCGGGGTATGGAAGTTCGAATCATCCCCAGCAAGGCCCCGTTCTGCGCATTTGGCTCTCGGCTTCGCGAAGCAGGTGCGTTCCCAGCCCGTGCCCGCGATGCTCCGCCGCGACGCCGAGCCAGCCCAAACTCGCCACCGCAAGCCGCGCCGGGCCAAAAAGCATCGTGCGGTGGGCGATCTGCACGTGAGCGACGATTTGCCGCCAGTGCCGCAACAACAGCCGATCGCGCGGCTCGTAGAAAGGATCGTCGAGCACAGCCTGGAACTCAGCGGGCGAGGGCGCTTGAAACACCGAGTGCAGGAAACACTGAATCGCCGCATGGTCGCACGCCTTGGCCGAGACCAGCGGCAACCGCACGCGGCGGTGAATTGTCTTCGGCAAGGTCGCATCCGCCGATGGGGATGAAGCGTCTTCTTGGCTCATCCGAGAGAATCCTTTCAACGAGCGCCGACGTCATCAGACCATGTTCAGACCGTTCTGTGAAGTAGTGCTGACAAAAATCCTCGCAAGGCGGACTCGGGATAGAGACAAAATGCATACTCGCGCCACGCCAAGACGCTTTCGGCTTGCAGACTGCGCGACGTTTGCGGCAAACGAGCGGCGAGTTGTTCGCGGCGACAGTCGAGCCACGGTTGCAGTGCGGCGTTGATGCGGCGAATCGCTTGGCAGCGTTCCCGCGCATTCTGCGCAGTTTGCGGCGTCGCAACCCAGCGCCGCTTTTCGGCAATGAGGTCCTCGCAGTGGGGCGGACATTCTTGTCTGCCAAGTAAGGAGTGGGGCAGACATTCTTGTCTGCCGGCCGAAACGGCGCCGACAGGACAGACAGGAATGTCTGTCCCACCCAGATACCGCTCGGGCTGATACGTCATCGCTCGCAGTTCGTGTTGGATCGCGCGAACGTCATCGGGCGTAACGCGGCGGCGCGGGATGGGCAGGTGCAACGTGGCCGACACGACCAGGAAACGTTGGGCGGCCAGCCCGAAGAACCGCTCAATCAGCCGATCGGTCACGCAATCGTACTTCGCCCCGCCGATGCCGTGGATGAACAGGTCGCCCAGGGCCAACCGTGCCCAAAGCGTCGTAATCAGCGCCCGCGGACGGATGCGCACGCCGCCGCGCTGCAAACTGATGAGTTGCTCGACCGCCTTGGCGGCGTCCCCTTCCGGCGAAAGCGACAACCGGGCTTGCCACGCTTGCCGATCGGACAACAGCGTTTCGTCGGCCGTGGCCTGGATGAACAACCGGCGGCGCCGCGGGTTCTCGGCCGTCCACACCCAGAACGGGGCCTCGTTCCAAGCCCCCTCTTCGATCAGATCGGGCGCTGGATGGTGGCGGCTCCGCATGTGATGCCGCTGCCGGTATTCATGCAGCGATTCGTTGTAAATCTTGCGGAACTCCGGCAGCGAAACCAGCAAATGAGCCACGAACCACTGGAATGCCTCGCCCCGGCACATCCAACTTTGCGGAACTTCCATTGTTTCCAAGCCCCAAGACGCCTCCAACTGGTGGCGAGCCTGCACCAGACACGCGCCGAGATTGTCGCAGTCCCGCGATCGCGCCAGAACCATCGGCCAATATTGCCCAAGCAGCGGATCGGCCACCAGCGGCGACATCTGCTCGATCGCCCGACGGCCAAACGAGGCGAACAACTCGCGGTCCTCTATCCTTCGCTCTTCGTAAGGGATGCCGGCATCGGGCGAGTCGAAAGGGACCTGCACGAAACGCGGCCGATCGACCGATCCGCCCGGCACGCGGAGCGCGGCGTCGGAGAGGGTGTCGCCGTCGATGATCAGGTTGATCGCCGTCGCGCCGTTGCGCCGGGCCAACTCGCCGAGCACGAAATTTTTGAACCACACGCCCGGATGAAACATCTGCGGCTGATGGCCGGCCAGGTAGATCAGGCCGTTTGGATCGGGTGGCTCTGCCGACACGTTTCGATACTTGCCGGTCCATCGCCGCGCCGCCATGAGCAGTTCGGCGCGGGCCTGAAGCGAAATATCGGAAAGCCAGCGACCCTGCAAGTCGTAGTCGTGCAGCCGCTCCCGGTCGCGGACGTTCTCGCCGACCAGTTCCGCCACATCTTCCAACGGCGGCTCGACCAGCGCCGTGCGGTCCTCCCGCGGTGCCTGCAATCGAGCGTAATCGAGTTGGGTTTGAGTCAAATTCATAGCTTCAGGCCACAATGGATTATAGACGAGGGTGGAAGTTTGGCGAGCCCGCAAGGGCGTTTTCTAACAACCCTCGTTGTTGCACGCCTGCGAGAGCCCGATAGGCTTATCCCCCAGACCCCTGCCGGCTTGTCCGGCAGGTGGGCGAGTTTGGACGGCTACAACAGGTCGTTCCACCTTCCAGCCGACCCCTGTGGGTTTATCCCACGGGTGAAGAAGTTCGGCGGGCGACAGGAGCGATCGCCCGACGTTAGCTTCCGAAACTCCTTCACTTGCCGGACAAGCCGGCAGGGGTCGTCGTTTGGTGGGTGCCATGCGGTAGGTGCTCAAACTCCTTCACTTGCCGGACAAGCCGGCAGGGGTCGTTCTTGTGGGAGTTGCACGGTTTGTGCAATAGCTCGTATACTGCGTGTCTCGGATTGACGACGATGGCCCCTCAACCGCTATACACTGGTCAAAACGTCTACCCGGCTTGCCAGTTGCGCTATGGGTGGACTGGTTGGCCAGCCCTCGGCACGTCGTTTCCGGCTGGATTGGGCGGTGTCGCGAAGCAGGTGGGCGAGTTATGGGAGAAGGACGGTCTGCGATTGTTAGAGTCACGCTGCTCCAATGAACTGGCTCAGTTGACTCTCAGCGCCAAGCCGGAAGTCGCACCCGTGTTGGCAGCTTCTCGCGTGAAGGGCCGCCTGCAACATGCCTTGCGAAAAGCTGGGCTGCCTGTCCACTTCAGCCGCAAACTGGCGATGCGATCGATCGGCGACAATCGCACGAAAGACGTGGAACAATATATCCGCGATCAAGTCGCCAATGCGGCGTTTGCGGATGGCGACTTTGCAGAGCGGCTTCGCAAGTTCACCGTCACGAACCCAGGCGTCGTCCTCTCCGAGCCAACGGAGACAAAGAGCGGAAGATATTGGTACAACCTTCACGTCGTTTTGGTGACGGAAGAGCGATATCAGCGTGGCGACGAGTCGTGGCTGGGACGAATTCGCGAGCAGTCGCTCAAGATTGCGCAAAGGAAAGGTTATGCGGTCTCCTGCCTTTCGGTTATGCCCGATCACTTGCACATCGCCCTCCGAGGGAACGTCGAACACTCGCCGCACGAGATTGCCCTAGCGTTCCAGAACAACTTGGCCTACGCCTTAGGGCAAGTTCGCGTGTGGCGGTACACGTACTATGTGGGGACCTTCGGTGAATACAATATGCAGGCGGTTCGACATCGGACGTAAGCCGCGGACGAGGATGTTCCTGCCGCGGCAACGCGTTGCAGACGCGATCGTTCAAACCCCAGCCGGCTCGTCCCAGGCCCAAACCCCTGCCGGTCGCCCCCGCCCAAACCCCTGCCGGCTTGTCCGGCAGGTGGATGAGTTTGGACGGCTACGATGCGGCATTCCTCCCTTTCCAGCCGACCCCCGTGCGTTCATCCCACGGGTGAAGGAGTCTGCGGGGCTACGGCGGATTGCTTGGCAGCCGAGCGACCCCCATGGGTTCATCCCACGGGTGAAGAGGTCTGCAAGGCTATGGGAGCGGTTGCCCGACGTTAGCTTCCCGAACTGCTTCACCTGCCGGGCGAGCCGGCAGGGGTCGGGTCCGTGGAGGGGCCGGACGCAGTAGCTGGCCAAACTGGTTCACCGTCCACGCGAGGTGGACGGGGTCTCTGCCAACGTGTGCAACCTCAGCCACACCCCAGAAAAGCCCGCCAAATCTGCTATATCGCTTGTTGACATTGGCGGTATTCCTGCTGTGGTGGCAGTTGTATCCCATTCTCGTAACAGCAACGATGATGAGGTGAACCGATGAACCGTGCGGCCAAGTAACGGCCGCCGAGAAAACAATCTGAACGACGCGCGAGCGTCAAGTAGCTAACGCCGCTACCCCTAAAACGGAAAACGGCGTTTGCTCACGCAGTTCCACCGTGCCCCCGACAAGCCGGCTACGGGTGCGGCTCTTGTTCTTGCGGGTTTCCCACCGGCAAGTGATCCGCGATACGAACTGACGCAGCACTTCGCGCAGGACGGCGGGGTCGGAATCGTTCAAGTGCTGGCCGATCTCCCATAGGCCGTCTGCAATCCGCTCTGCTTCGCTGTCCAGGTCTACCGGATCGGTGAATCTGCCGGCCTGGGCAATCTCCGCCTTCACACGGTCACGTTCTGCTTGCACGAGGGCCAATTCCTCGACCAGTTCCGCAGCATCAAGGGTGCGAATCGCCTTGACCAGCCGAGATACTTCCCGCTCCAAGTCCGCAGCCTTCTTCTGCAACCGCTCCACGTCGCCGCTGTTGGCCTTGGGTTCGGCGTTGAGTTGCTTCTTGATCTCTTGGACCAGTGCATCCCGACCCGGCCCCAGGTAGACTTGCCGGAGTTTGTGAACCAGCCAGCCGAGAACCCGTTGGGCGTCGATGGGGTTCCGGCCGCAAGTTGGGTTGTGCTCACCGCCACGGCCGTGGTTGACGTAGGTGCTGCAAACATACTGAGAGTATTCGTACCGCTTGCTGCCCTGCCGATCCTTGGCGTGGAGCGAGTTGCCGTACATCGGTTGCCCACAACTCCCGCAGAAGATCAAGCCGGCCAACGGATAGTCGGCGCGGCGAGACGGCCGGTACGCCTTTTCACATTGCGGTAGCTTGCGTTGCACACGATTGAACAGGGCAACGGGAATAATGCCCTTGTGGGCACCCTCAACGGCTATGGCATCTTCCAAGGGCTTCTGTCGCCTTCCACGGTGCTTGCCGTTGCCGTTGGTCGAAACGATGTCTTCACCACGGGCGCTGTGATACTTGCCCCACGCCGTTGCACCCCATCGGGCCGTGCCGACATAAGCTGTCGTTCTCAGCAGCCGGCGCACGTTGTGGTGTGTCCAACCCTTGCCGGTCGGGCTGGGGTAGCCCTTCGCCTCCAACTCTCGCGCCAAGTCTCGGACGCCAAGGTCCGCACGGTCAAACCGCGCGAAGGCGAAACGAACAGCGTCGATTTTCTCTTGATCGGTGGAAGGCAGAAGATGTACCCGGTGCCCTGCTTGCCTGACGTACTCGCCGCGGTGGAGGCGGCGCACAAGATTACCCGCTGAGTCGAATAGCCCCCGGTCCATGCCGTAGATCGCCGGGCCGCCGTTGTGACCGCCCGCCTTGGCATTGGCAATGCGGCCCCGCAGCGTCTTGGCCGACATTTCGATGAGGAAGTCGTTGTTGGCCTTTTGGTTGATGAATAGGAGAAGTTGCTTGGCGAAGTCTTCCAGGTCGATGGCACCCTCGCAACAAGTGTGAAGCCCCACGCCGGCTTTCCGCAACTGGTTGTAGAAGACAATGGCATCCATCGGGTCTTCGCGGCTAATGCGATTTGTGTGCCACGCCAACACCACCTTGAACGTGCCGGCCCCAGCGCCTTGGAGCAGGGCGGCCAAGCCGGGCCGACTGGAGGTGGAGCTATCGCCGGTGATTGCCTCATCGGTGTACCACTGGACCACTTGGCACCCTTCACGGGCGGCCAGTTTGGAAATCTCGGCACGCTGTTCGGCAGGGCTTTTGTCCTGCTGCCGCCCGCTCATTCTGATGTATGCCGCTGCCCGAATCAACTTTAGAACGTCCGCCATGATTGTGAATTCCCAAGAAATGGCAAGACCCCATTGGTCCTATCAACGCGGCTTGTAGACCACGCGGCCGGTGTTACCACTCGGCTCGGGCCAATGGGGCTTTGCGATATGCTGTACAGAGTCAGCATGGGAGAGAACCTACAAGCATCCGATGGACTTTTGATACCGACATTTTACCGGATGATCGGCCACACGTAAAGCCCCCCGCGTTCGTTTCAATTCAATCCTGTAATCCTGCCAGCCGTGCTTGGCCTTCATCCTCAACCGCCCGAATCGCCGCTTCGATAGGGTCCACCTCATTGGGATCGGGCGGTTCAAGCAGCCGGGCGAATTCAGGCCACCGCGCGGCAAACGCCTCCAGTTCCTTTTCAGGCAAAGCCCCACACAAGGCAGCTATAAAGCGAGGATCGTCGCCCATTGATGCTGGTTCCGCGTCCGCTGCGGCATTGACGGTCTGTTCCAACCTGACGACTCGACTCTTAAGGCTCATTGCCGCCGGCCTGCTACGGCCGCCTCCAGTTGTTCCAGACGTTCGATCAAATCCACCTCGATTGCAGGGCCAAGAGCACGATCGAGTAGCAGCTTGGCCGCCGCCAGCCGATCGGATGCTTTGCCGGTGCTCATCACCTCGCGCATGACCTTGACGGCCCGGTCGATGTCCCGGTCCTTGATCGCTTTCATCAGCCGGGCGCGTCGCTTACCGACTTCGGACGCGAAGGGATTGCCGGGGCCGCCGGGGTTGCCTTTGCCGAATCGCCCTCGCGCATCCCGCCCCGTTTGTGTACCGTTTGGTGACGGTAACTTGTTCATACGTCTACCCCCTAATTATGCGCCCACCTACAATCCTGAGCCCAGCTTCCTTAATTTTAGCGCCCAAACTTGTCTGCACCGCAGGCTTGGCTTTGTCCTTCTCCACATGCGGTAACGGTAACGCAACCCTCTTTTTCTCGGGGATTTTGCAGGTTCCGTTACCGTTACCGCCCTCTGTCAGGGCGTAAACGACTGCGGGACGGCCGCCGGCTTCGTGCCTCTTCTCCCGCGCTTCGGCGATTCCCGTCGTCACCAATTGGTGAAGCAATTTCTCCGCTTGCTCCGCGCTGCCACGGTAGCGCCGGCTGGCGTGCATCAAGTCCCGCACGGTTATCTCGCCGCCACGGTCCCGGATGATCCGCAGCAACTCCCGCTGTTCTCGGGCCTCGGGGCTCTCTGCGTCACCGCCGGTGACGGCGTACACACGGGCCGCCTCGTCACCAAACCACCGTGATAACGCCACACCCGCCGCGATACTCCGCTCATCGACAGCGCCGGCGTTGGCCAAGGTCGGATCGTTGGACTCCGCCCGAATCAAGTGGATCAATAGGGCGAGCCGCGCCGCATAGCCCTCCAGCTTGGACCATACCGCGGCCAGATCCCCGGTCATTGCCGACTGTTCGCGCGCATGGGCGTTGTAGAAGTCGATCCACGCCTGTTTGCCCTGGGGACTCAGGGGAATGTCTCGGGCCTGAGGCTGGCCGTTCTCATCTTCGGGCATATCGAGAATCAGCAGCCGACCAACAATCGTTTCCAAGGCTATTTCCGTGTCTTCGGACAGTTCGTTTTCCGTCCATCGTCTGGGACGCGGTGGCGGCATAGCGACCAGCAGACGCGCCGCCAGCCCATTGTCAAAATGCTCCCTCTCGCCCCTGCCGCCCAAGGCCGCCATTAGTGCTCTAGGCTGGGCACCACCCGCGATGCACACGGCGGCTCTGGGAACGTGAATTGGGTGCGGGTTGCCCTTTCGATCGACCGTCAGCGGGCCGGCGCGGTGCATCGAGAGCCAATGGGCCACGTCGGCCCCGTGGGAACTCTTGTAAGCGTCGAAGCCGTTGAGCCAGCCGGATAGCTCATCGCGTGCGACGAGCAAACCTCGCGGTTGTCGTTCCAGCAAGACGGCGAGCGCTTCGACCGTGCAATCGCTGACGACGTACCGCACTGCCACCGGCTCCGTTGGTGGATCGGGTTGTGGCTCGCCTTTCTTCTGGCCGGACTTCCGCCACTCATCCAGCTTTGAGGCATACAACGCCTTCCCACGGGCGTATTCTCTCATCCGGTCGCCGTGCTCTTTCAACGCCGCCTCCTGGACGCTGCGGAGGGGCTTCATCGCCAAGTCGTGGGCAGGGCTCTTGAGCGTGCCGCTCTCGCCCACGGTCACTGCCCAAATCGTGCCCGGCTCGGACCAGGTACGTTTCAACCGGATGCGCCGTGAATTGCCCACCGCCGACGCCAACATGGCCGACAGTGGCAAGGCGACGTAGGACTCATCACAGCCAAGGGCCGCCGCGCCTTCGCGGATGAAACTGGCCACAACGTTCGGCAACACGTCCGTAGGAAACGGAGTGTATCGCGGCACCTTGGTGGTGCTGTCGGCCGTCGGCGTCCAAATAGGCGTTGCGTCAATCAGTCGTTCTAACTCCGCTTTCGTGCCGCCGGCTGCAAGCCAATCACTCACGTCGCCTTTAGGGGGCAAGTCGGGCAGTTCGACAATCCGAATCGTTTCAGCGATGCCTTGGAGCGATTGGGCGACCCGGTCGGCGTGCTTTTGCCCTGCATCATCGTTGTCGGGTAGGATTGCAACCTTGCGGCCGGCAAGGTACTGCGAATGCTCTTTGCGCCACTTCTTCGCGCCGCCGGCGTTGCAGGTGGCCAACACACCGATGTGGGCCAAGTTGTCTACATCCTTTTCGCCTTCGACAATGACCACCGGCTGCACCGGATCGGCCAACAGTTCCGGCAAGCGATAGGGAATGGTGGGCAGCCCCTTGACGGACCATTCCCAACCGCCGCTCGGCTTGGGCTGCCGCTGGCGAAAATCCTTCGGCTCGTAACGTACCACTTGGAAAATCACGTCGCCGGCTTCGTTGCAGTAATCATAGCTGGCGATGATTTGCGGTTCGATGGTGCCCTTGGCATGAGCTACCGCCGCTGGCCCACGAAGGTGCTTCGCCAGTTCTGCCAGGGCCATCTTGAAGTCCCAGCCCCGCAACCACACGAGCGCCGCGATGCCGTCGCCAATGCTCTTGGCGCATTGGTTGCAGTAGCAAGACCCGTTGCCGTCCACATTGGTGAAACGGAACCGATCCTTGCCGCCGCATTTTGGGCAGGGATGTTTCTTACCGTCTAAGGCTTCTGCCGGGCAACGTCCCAATGTTGAGAGGATTTCCCGCCAGCGTCCCACCGCCTGCTGTTTGAGGGCCTTCACGTCGTTCTGGCCGACTAGCGGCATGATTCCCTCCGTTGCAGCCGCCGGGAGCATTGCTTTCCGACGTGTATTCGCTCGCCGTCAGACTCAAGAACGTCAACGTAGCGCAGCCTACGGCCGCAGCGTTCGCAACGTTCGGGAATTGGAAAAGGCCACGGCCGCGCCAGGTCAACGCGACAGCGCAGACGCCAAACGTGGTGTGTTATAATAGGCACGTTGTATCCTCGTGGACTGGAAGGTCAGGGGGAACCAAATCTTCGAGACGGGCGGCCATTGCCGGGCCGCTCGTTTCGTTTTGTCGTTGTGCCAGGTCAATCAGCAACCGGGCCAAACTGGGGAGCGTGTTGCCGGGTGCGGCGTTGGCATCCACGCCGTACTCGACAACTAAGTCAGCGCCGGGATCGGCGCGAAAGATCATGCCCGGACCCCTTGTTGTAGCGTTATCCGAGCGCGCTCTAATAGAACGTGCTCTACCGTATCGGGGTCGAACAAGTAGACCCGCTCGGCCTTTACGTGTGGTATGCGGCCCGATTCGGCCTCCGTACGTAACCACCGAACGGGCACACGAAGGCGTCGGGCCATCGGTCCAATGGGCAGAAGTTTTGATTGCGTAAGCATACCCCCGTTCTAACAGGGGCAATCAAAACGGTAAGGCCGAATAAGGCACGGCTAACGCCGGTGTTCGACGAGCCGGCCAATGGCGAGAAGCCCGCGTTGTGTTATGGCGTGTCCCTTCCGTTGCGTCCCCTTGGGGCGTTCCACGAATCGCCGGGGTTTGGCTTCCAGCCATTTCAACCGTTCGCTGATCTTCTGACGGCGTATTTTGGTCGCGCATTCCAAGTCGGGCTGAGTAACAGCCATCGGATATTCTTCGGCCAGAGCCTCCAAGATCGTCATGTCTTCGATAGTGAGGGGTACTCTGGTTGTTACCTGCTTCCGTCCCCCCGAGTCTTCAATCGACTGCTGCAATGCGCGTAGCGTTACCCCTGATGCCGGAAGGTGGTCGAGGTGATAAAGGTCCGCGTTTAAGATTCTCCAAGGGCCCTGCAATTCAACAGGTGCATATTGCACTGGTCCAACCAAGTTCAGTGCATCTTGGACAGCCTTAGCCGCTAGCCGAAACTCAACCGCCCGCTGCCATCGTTTGTCCTTCGCAAACTTCGGATCGTTGGCGACCGCGAAGACGCCTTCGGGGAAGTCTTGTTCGGGGCCTCGGATAAGAAATGCCGAAGTTCCTGCAGGGCAGTGATGATAGCCGCCCTTTGTTGGGATGGAATAGCTGGCATGATCCATTCCTATTTTCCACCGAATGCCCACCACCAATCGTACACCCAATCGCGCGTATTGTTCTCTTCCGAGTGTTTGTTGTGAAAGTTAATTGGCCCTGCTTCTGGTTCATCATCCCAACCAGTGTCCTGAATGACCCATCGTCCCTCCTGAAATGTGAACGTCGCCCAGTCACTACCCGGCATTATACCCCTGTCTTGCAGCGGTGCGGCTTCGGCAGCCTCGCGCGTAGAAAAGTCGTCCGACATGTATACATGGCTCTTCCACGTGACAGACGCAACTATGGGCGAAACAAGCGAGTCAGTTTTCCTGACATCGTACTTTACGTCTTCGGCCAGGCCCTTCTTCTTTGCCCAGCGGCCAGGCGCTGTGAAGTCCGTTGCCCGTGCCTTTGTGCCATCACGCTTAACCCTATGCAACAACTCCTCGAACAACGCAACGGGATCAGAAGGCTTGGCCTGGGATGGTAAAGCGACCTTCCTGTGAGTTGCCTCTTCCTCCTGACGCTTTTTTGCGACTCGCTGTCTCTCTTCGGCGATTCTCTGAGCCGCTGCTGCTGCAAGTTTTTGCTTCTCTTCTTCGGCAACTCGCTGCTTTTCCGCCGCTGCACGACGGCCCGCTTCT